>NZ_CP032509.1:830000-2030000 GCF_003952725.1 Georhizobium profundi
ATGACTTGTGGATAGGGGTGAAAGGCCAATCAAACTCGGAGATAGCTGGTTCTCCGCGAAATCTATTTAGGTAGAGCGTCGATTGAATACCCTCGGGGGTAGAGCACTGGATGGGCTATGGGGACTCACCGTCTTACTGATCCTAACCAAACTCCGAATACCGAGGCGTACTGGTCGGCAGACACACGGCGGGTGCTAACGTCCGTCGTGAAGAGGGCAACAACCCTGACCTCCAGCTAAGGTCCCCAAGTTACGGCTAAGTGGGAAAGGATGTGAGACTCCCAAAACAACCAGGATGTTGGCTTAGAAGCAGCCATCATTTAAAGAAAGCGTAACAGCTCACTGGTCTAAATAAGGGGTCTTGCGCCGAAAATGTACCGGGGCTCAAGCCGTACACCGAAGCTGAGGATGTGTGCTTGCACACGTGGTAGCGGAGCGTTCCGTAAGCTGATGAAGGAAGACCCGTGAGGGCTTCTGGAGGTATCGGAAGTGAGAATGCTGACATGAGTAACGATAAAGAGGGTGAGAGACCCTCTCGCCGAAAGACCAAGGGTTCCTGCTTAAAGTTAATCTGAGCAGGGTTAGCCGGCCCCTAAGGCGAGGCAGAAATGCGTAGTCGATGGGAACCACGTTAATATTCGTGGGCCTGATGGTAGTGACGGATTGCGACTGTTGTTCATCCTTATTGGATTGGATGGGCTGCTTAGCGGTTCCAGGAAATAGCTCCATCATTATAGACCGTACCCGAAACCGACACAGGTGGTCAGGTAGAGTATACCAAGGCGCTTGAGAGAACTGCGTTGAAGGAACTCGGCAAATTGCACGCGTAACTTCGGAAGAAGCGTGACCCTTTTGTACGCAAGTATGATGGGGTGGCACAGACCAGGGGGTAGCGACTGTTTATCAAAAACACAGGGCTCTGCGAAGTCGCAAGACGACGTATAGGGTCTGACGCCTGCCCGGTGCTGGAAGGTTAAGAGGAGGGGTGCAAGCTCTGAATCGAAGCCCCAGTAAACGGCGGCCGTAACTATAACGGTCCTAAGGTAGCGAAATTCCTTGTCGGGTAAGTTCCGACCTGCACGAATGGCGTAACGACTTCCCCGCTGTCTCCAACGCAGACTCAGTGAAATTGAATTCCCCGTGAAGATGCGGGGTTCCTGCGGTCAGACGGAAAGACCCCGTGCACCTTTACTATAGCTTTACACTGGCATTCGTGTCGGCATGTGTAGGATAGGTGGTAGGCTTTGAAGCGTGGGCGCCAGCTCGCGTGGAGCCATCCTTGAAATACCACCCTTATCGTCATGGATGTCTAACCGCGGCCCGTCATCCGGGTCCGGGACAGTGTATGGTGGGTAGTTTGACTGGGGCGGTCGCCTCCTAAAGAGTAACGGAGGCGCGCGATGGTGGGCTCAGAACGGTCGGAAATCGTTCGTCGAGTGCAATGGCATAAGCCCGCCTGACTGCGAGACTGACAAGTCGAGCAGAGACGAAAGTCGGTCATAGTGATCCGGTGGTCCCGCGTGGAAGGGCCATCGCTCAACGGATAAAAGGTACGCCGGGGATAACAGGCTGATGACCCCCAAGAGTCCATATCGACGGGGTTGTTTGGCACCTCGATGTCGGCTCATCGCATCCTGGGGCTGGAGCAGGTCCCAAGGGTTTGGCTGTTCGCCAATTAAAGCGGTACGTGAGCTGGGTTCAGAACGTCGTGAGACAGTTCGGTCCCTATCTGCCGTGGGTGTAGGAATATTGAGAGGATCTGTCCCTAGTACGAGAGGACCGGGATGGACGTATCTCTGGTGGACCTGTTGTCGCGCCAGCGGCATAGCAGGGTAGCTATATACGGAAGGGATAACCGCTGAAGGCATCTAAGCGGGAAACCCACCTCGAAACGAGTGTTCCCTATCAGAGCCGTGGAAGACGACCACGTTGATAGGAGGCGTGTGGACGCGCAGCAATGCGTGAAGCTTAGCCTTACTAATAGCTCGATTGGCTTGATCGTTCTCATTGATCAATGATCATCATGTGCAGCAACGCTGCACATGAAATTGTCTGTCCTCACGCTGTCGCGTTCTTCGAACGCTACGCTCCGGACAGGGCGCGCCACAAGGCGCGACGGCCGCTTGGCCTTGCGGAAGCTTGACGCTTCCGTCTGGTGCCATACGGTTGCTCAAAGACGTGTTTGAAATTTAAGAAGAGCCTTGGCTCACCAGCTTCTCTGAACAACGCTTTTGCGCTTTGCCGACCTGGTGGTTCTGGCGGGGTGGCTGCACCCGGTCCCATTCCGAACCCGGCCGTGAAACGCCCCAGCGCCGATGGTACTTCGTCTTAAGACGCGGGAGAGTAGGTCGCCGCCAGGTCTGCAAATCGCAAAAGCTGCTTCTCATCACCAATATCGGCAAAAGCCGAGAACAAAGGCCGCAACACGCGGCCTTTTTTGCTTCCTAAACCCGGGAAACACCCCGGTAAACGCAAAAATAACCCGGGGTGGAGCAGCCCCCGCCGACCCGAACAAGGCATCCGCCTTCGAGGTACGGCAAAAAAAAACCGGCCATGACCGGAAAGCTCAAAAATAACGCGGGGTGGAGCAGCCCGGTAGCTCGTCAGGCTCATAACCTGAAGGTCGTAGGTTCAAATCCTACCCCCGCAACCAGCGTTATCGACAAGGCCTCAGTCGCAAGACTGGGGCCTTTTTGCATTCCAGCCTCCCCCAGCGCCAGGATCGCTGCCAGCTCGCCAACCAGCTCAATCTGCAGTTGGCCGTTCTCAGGGATCATGCGGATTGCAGACAGTAGAGAGCGAAGACGCTCCGCCGCTTCCACCTTCAGGGCGTCTTCATTCAGTGCAGCCCGCAAATCCGCGACCTTGCGTCGGTAGAGTTCTGCCAAGCCGGGATGAAGGCGCGGCGGCTCAGGAACTTGCGGCTGTGCCTGCTTCAGCCGGCGCTTGCGGTCTTCCAGTGACCGCAGCTCTTCTCCCATAGCTTCTGAGAACAGGCCGTTCTTCACGGCCGTGACGATGTTGGCAATCTGGCGGTCGACCTTCTGAAGCTCGGCGTCGTGGCGTTGACGGATGGCATTCTCTTCGCCCCGGAGCCGGTTCCACTCGCGCTGATACTCACCGACGAATTCTGCGACGAGGTCGGGATGAAGAAGACTGTCGCGCAGGCCATCGAGCACTGCGTCTTCGAGGTTGTCGCGACGCATGGTCAGGCGGTTGTCACAGGTGGCCGCGGTTGCGCACATTGGCGCAGCCATACTGGTGTTTGTTGACGAGGATAAAACTGCCACCACCGGCAACACACTCGAGGATTACTGAAGAAGGGCGGCCCCGTGCCCATGAATGGGCACTTTGCTCCCTATCCCCCGCTTGCGCCCGCCACAGCCAGAACGATCTTCAGTTCGGATGAGGCGCGAGAACGACGTCGCTGGGATGCAGTTCTCGAAGAAAGTTCTTGTCATCCGTCGAACGGTATGGTTCGATGATGTAAGTGCTTGACACTCAAAAATGAGCGTTCGGGCAATAACGGGCAACAAAGCCCCTCAGAGCGACGTCAACAGAGACGTCTTCTGAGGGGCTTTTTTTGTTCTGAATTGACCCGACGCCGGAACAGCAAGATCGCGAAATGACAACTGTAAACCGCGGAGGGTTACGGAATGAAACGGCGTGCGTTTGTTAAGAACCTTACTATTACCGGTGGGCTGGGACTAGTTGCTCTATCAGCACCCTCCATCCTCAAAGGCCCGCGAAAGGCATATGCGGCCGAAGATATACCGGTTGGTCTTCTCTTTTCACTGACCGGCGCGGTCGCTGTAGTCGAAAAAACGCTGCACGATGCTGCACTTCTTGCGATTGAAGAAATCAACGCTGCCGGCGGCGTTCACGGTAAACAGCTTCGCCCGATTATTGAAGACCCAGCTTCAGATCCCGCTACTTATGCGGATCGCGCACGTCGCCTTGTCATCCGCGACGAATGCGTCAGCGTCTTCGGCTCCTACACATCGGCCAGTCGCCAGGCGGTTCTTCCGGTCGTCGAGCAGCGCAACAATCTCTATTGGTACCCGACGCTCTACGAAGGCCGCGAGTGCTCGCGCAACGTCATGTATGGCGGCGCAGTCCCGAATCAGCAGCAGCAGAATTTCGTGCCCTGGCTGGCTGAAAAGTTTGGTGGCCGCTTCTATCTGATCGGCAACAACTACGTCTATCCGCGCGAAGAGAACAACGTCTGCAAGATCATCCTGCAGGAAATCGGTGGCGAGGCGGTGCACGAAGAGTATGTGCCGATGGGCCACTCGGACTTCTCGTCCGTCATCAACCGCATTCGTTCCGAACAACCGGACGTCATCTTCTGCACGCTTGTCGGCGACTCCGACGTCGCGTTCCAGCGGCAATTTCATGCGGCCGGCTTCGATCCTGCAGAGCTGCCGGTTGCAAGCCTGACGCGCTCTGAAGTCGAGGTGAAGGCCATGGGCGGGGAGGCCGCCGCCGGCCACTTCTCGTCAGCGCCTTATTTCATGGGCCACTCGTCGCCTGAAAATGAAAAGTTCGTGGAAGCCTATCTGTCGAAATACGGCGCCGACCAGGTCACCCATTTCGTCAGCGAAGCCGCTTACTTCCAAGTTTACCAGTTCAAGGCGGCGGTCGAAAAACTCGATCCCGAAAACATCACTCCAGCTGCCATCCGTGATGCGGCCGTCGGACTGACGACCATGGCGCCGCAAGGCGAAGTGGTGATCGATGCAAACCTCCATACGCACCTGTGGCCCAAGATCGCTCAATGGAAGTCGGACGGACAGGCAGAGGTGCTTGTCCAGTCGGAAGAGCGGATCGCTCCAGAACCATACTGGGCCTATGACGGCGAAACCTGCACCGGCGAAGGCCTGGTGAGGAGCTAACGCGCGCCTGTTCCGGCGGGGCGAACCTTCAGCATTCGTCCCTCCGGAGCATGTCGACCACGTGGCGTACTGATCGACCCTCGTCGCCGATCATGCGTGCAACGCTAAGGCAGCCAACATGGACGTATTCTTCAATCAGGCTTTCGCCGGCCTGAGCATGGCTTCTATTCTTCTGATGGTGGCTGTTGGTCTCGCCATCATCTACGGATCGATGGGCGTGATCAACCTGGCGCATGGCGAGTTCGTCATGCTGGGGGCCTATGCGGCATGGGCAATGCAGGTCTTCTTCGGCCTCAATATCCTGGTGTCGATCCCCTTCGTGTTCCTAGGCGTCGGCCTGGTTGGCTGGCTGATCGAGAGGGGCATCGTTAAACGGCTCTACCGCCGACCACTCGATACGATCCTCGCGACATGGGGTGTCGGGATCGTCCTGCAGCAGCTCATCAGGCTGGGTGTCGGCCCGGACTCGCTGTTCGTGCAACGGCCAGCCCTGCTGGATGGCAACCTCGTCATCGGCAATGTGGTGATGTCGAATTATCGCATCTTCGTCATCGTCTTTGCGACAGCGATCCTCATTGCAACATGGCTTCTGCTGACGCGCACCGAGTTTGGGATGAAGCTGCGTGCCGTCATCCAAAACCGCGAAATCTCGGAGTGCTATGGCATCAGAGCCGAGCGGGTCTATTCGCTGACCTTTGCCTATGGTGCCGGGCTTGCCGGCATTGCAGGGGCGCTCATTACGCCGCTCGTCAGCGTCACCCCAACGATGGGCACGTATCTGGTGGTGGATGCGTTTCTTGTCGTGATCATCGGCGGCGTCGGTAGCCTCATCGGCACGGCCGTAGCGTCGGGAATCGTCGGTGAATCGACCGCGCTCTTTTCGATGCTGATGAACGACACAATGGGCCGCATAGCGGTGCTGGTCGGCATCATCCTCCTGATCCGCTTCCGGCCGCAGGGCCTTTTCCCCGAAACAATCAGGCGTTGAGGCGAAGACGACATGATCCCGAGTTTTCGATACGACATCCTCGCTTACGCGGCATTCGGTGCGGTCATTCTGATCGGCATCCCGGCGATGCTGAATTTCGATGGATACGAGCTGAACACGTTCGCCCGCTACCTAACGTTGGGCATGGTGGCCATGGCTCTCGCTCTTTCCTGGGGCACGGCCGGCATCCTCAATCTCGGCCAGGCAGCGACGTTCGGGCTTGGGGCGTACATCATGGCGATGCACCTCAAGCTGAAGGCCAGCGAAAGCCTTCCGGGTGGCATGCCGGACTTCATGAGCTGGACGAATGTCGAGAGCCTGCCGTGGTTCTGGGTTCCGTTCCATTCGCTGCCATTTACCTTGGTCGCCGGCCTGCTGATCCCGGCGGCACTCGCCGGGCTGATGGCGGCCTTCATGTTCCGAGGTCGCATCACCGGCGTGTTCGTCGCGATCATCACGCTTGCATTTCTGGTTGCCATCCAACTCGTGTTCATCGAGGAGCAGGGCTACACGGGCGGGCAGAATGGGCTCACCGGACTTGCCCAGCTTGAAGTGCTGGGATGGGTCGCCGACCCCTATAGTCTCTCCTTCTATTATATGATCGCCGGCTGCCTCATCACCGCAATGCTGCTGGGGTTGATGCTGGTCAAGAGCAAGGCCGGTTTGATCCTGCGCGCCATTCGCGAAGATGCGCAGCGCGTTCGCTTCTTTGGCTACGACGTCGCCCGTTACGAGACCCTTGTGTTCTGCCTCTCCGCCGCGATCGCGGGCTGGGCGGGCATGCTCTATGTGCTCGTCCTGGAGTTTGCCTCGCCCACCTATATGAGCGTGTCGTTCAGTCTCGCCATCGTCATCTGGTGTGCGGTGGGCGGTCGGGAATCCGTGCTCGCCGCGGCGATAGGCGGCATCCTCGTGAACATGCTCGAAGGTCGTCTGTCCGACGTCTTCGTCGAGGGATGGTTCCTGCTGCTCGGCCTCCTCTTCATCGTCGTTGTTCTGGTGATGCCGCGTGGGCTGCACGGGCTTGTGAAAAGCGGCGCTAAGCTGCTGAAGCGACGTTCCGGTCAGCCAGTGTCCGGGGCCAACAAGTCCATCGTCACCAATCCCGTGTCTCAGAGCGGGGGGCACTGACATGGCGAGTCAGCTGGAAATCACGGGACTGCAAGTCGATTTCGGTGGGTTCAAAGCCGTCAACAATTTGAGCTTTTCAGTCGCACGCGGCGAGCTCCTTTGCCTGCTCGGACCAAACGGCGCTGGCAAATCCACGACGCTCGATCTGATCTGCGGCAAGACTATGCCGACCGGTGGTCGTATCGCCTTCGAAGGCGAAGACATAACATTCCTGCCGGAATACAAGCGCGCCCGCTGCGGCGTCGGGCGGAAGTTCCAGGTGCCGTCCGTCTTCAAGGAGTTGACGGTCGGCGAGAACATGGAGGTTGCCCGTTCGCAGCGCTCCGGCCTGATGGCGACGCTCCGCATTTTCGCCTCTGACATGAACGGCCCCATCAAGGGCATTCTTCAGCGTGTCGGCCTGTTCGAATTGCGCAAGGAGAAGGCGGCCAACCTTTCGCACGGCCAGACCCAGTGGCTCGAAATCGCGATGCTGCTCGCTCAAAACAGCAAGCTGTTGCTGATGGACGAGCCGACGGCCGGCATGACGATCCAAGAGACGCAGAAGACTGCCGAGATATTCAACGCGCTCAAGGGTGAGCACACCATCATCGTCGTCGAGCATGACATGCAGTTCGTCCGCAAGGTGGCCGAGCGCGTGACGGTGTTGAACCAGGGCAGTGTGCTCGCCGAAGGATCTATCGCCGAGATTGAAACCAACGCCGCGGTCAAGATCGCATATCTCGGACATTGAGGAAAGCCGCCATGCTCGCAGCGCAGAACCTGTTTTCCTACTATGGAAAAAGCCCGATCCTTCAGGACCTGAATTTCGAACTCGCCTCCGGCAAACTGTTCACGATCCTTGGACGCAATGGCGTCGGAAAGACCACGCTTCTTCGAACGCTGATGGGACTGACCGATCGCACCGAAGGCCGTCTGACCTTCAACGGCGCCGACATCGGCAGCACGCGAACGAGTGACCGTGCTCTTCTCGGTATTGGTTACATTCCGCAGGGGCGTGAAGTCATCCCGCGCTTCACCGTGCGCGAAAACATCGTCATGGGCACGTTCGCCCGGCGAGACGGCAAGCGCACAATCCCGGACTACATCTTCGAGCTTTTCCCGATACTGCGGGAATTCATCGACCGGCGCGGCGGCGATCTTTCGGGAGGCCAGCAGCAGCAACTGGCCATCGCACGAGCGCTCGCCATGGAACCCAAGATGCTGATCCTGGATGAGCCGACGGAAGGCATTCAGCCCAACATCGTCCAGCAGATCGAGGATGTGATCCTCCGGCTGAACCGGGAGATGGGCCTGACGATCGTGATCGTGGAGCAGAACATCCCGTTCGCGAGACGCGCATCCGACCAGTTCATCCTCATGGACAAGGGGCGCATCGCGCTTGCCGGGCAAGCGAGTGACCTCACCGACGAGGTGGCCGACCAATACCTGACGTTCTGATTGAACGGATCAGGCGGATTTCAACTGCCCGGCTCATGCGACGAAACGGGCCAAACTGAGAGAAAGCGAGAGGAGCAGACATGCGACACGGAGATATTTCGAGCAGCAAGGACACCGTCGGCGTTGCCGTGGTGAACTACAAGATGCCGCGCCTTCACAGCAAGGCCGAGGTCCTGGAGAATGCTCAGAAGATTGCCGACATGATCGTCGGTATGAAGCAGGGGCTGCCGGGCATGGATCTCGTGATCTTCCCGGAATATTCCACCATGGGCATCATGTACGATGGCGACGAGATGTTCGAAACCGCCGCCCAGATACCGGGCGACGAGACCGAGATTTTCGCGCGCGCCTGCCGCAAGGCCAACACCTGGGGCGTCTTCTCGATCACGGGTGAGCGTCACGAGCAACACCCCAAGAAGAACCCCTACAACACGCTGATCCTGATGAACAACAAGGGTGAGATCGTCCAGAAGTATCGGAAGATCATCCCCTGGTGCCCGATTGAAGGATGGTGCCCTGGCGGCGAGACCTACGTCAGCGAAGGTCCGAAGGGCATGAAAATCAGCCTGATCATCTGCGATGACGGCAACTATCCGGAAATCTGGCGTGACTGTGCCATGAAGGGCGCCGAACTCATCGTGCGTTGCCAGGGCTATATGTATCCGGCGAAGGACCAGCAGGTCCTCATGGCCAAGGCGATGGCCTGGGCCAACAACTCTTACGTAGCCGTAGCGAACGCGACGGGCTTCGACGGCGTCTACAGCTATTTTGGCCACTCTGCGATCATCGGCTTCGATGGCCGCTCGCTCGGCGAATGCGGGGAGGAGGAAATGGGCATTCAGTATGCGCAGCTCTCTATCCCGGAAATCCGCGATGCGCGCGCCAACGACCAGTCGCAGAACCATCTCTTCAAGCTCCTGCATCGCGGCTATACGGGCGTCCATGCATCCGGCGATGGAGACCTGGGTGTGGCCGACTGCCCCTTCGAGTTCTATCGCAACTGGGTGAACGACGCGGAGAAGACCCGGGAACAGGTGCAGAAGCTGACTCGCTCGACGGTGGGCGTTGCTCAATGTCCAGTCGGCAATCTGCCGACGGGTGCATCCGAGAAAGAAGCTGCGGAATAGTCCCTGGCGAGGGAAGGGCGGTGCATTGCGCGCCGGCCTTCCCTGCTCTTGAGCGGAGGAGCGATTGCCCTTTCTGAATGATATGCTGGATGACACCGACCGGCGCCGCAAGAATGACGAGGCGCTGGCTGCGGAGAATGCATTGGCTGAAGGTACGCGGCCAGCCAAACGAGCCCATAAGGGATTGATGACACGGTTCCAGTTTGATCTGGAATTGGTGGAGCGTCACCTGCGGGAAACGATCGTCGGCCAGGACGAGGCAATCGCACACGTTCTCGACAGCCTGAGGATCGTATGTGCCGATATCGGTGACCCGCGCCGCCCACTCACGACAACATTGTTTCTGGGACCGACCGGCGTCGGCAAGACGGAGCTAGTCCGCTCTGTCGCGCGCGCAATTCACGGCGATGCCGACGCCGTTTGTCGGATCGACATGAACACGCTTTCACAGGAACATTATGCGGCCGCGCTGACGGGTGCACCCCCGGGATATGTGGGGTCGAAGGAAGGCACGACGATCCTTGATCAGGAGAAGATCGAAGGCAGTCATGGTCGACCTGGGATCGTGCTCTTCGACGAGTTGGAAAAGGCATCGGACGAGGTCGTTCTTGCTTTGCTCAATGTGTTCGACAACGGCATGCTCACGGTGGCTTCCGGTGAACGCACCTACTCCTTCCGAAACGCTCTCGTCTTCATGACGAGCAACCTCGCTACGCGAGAAATTCAAGCGCTCGATGGCAACTCGCTGGCCAAATTACGCGCTCGGCTGTCGGCGGCTTCAGGCGCGCGCAGTGAGCCCAGGTTGAAGCTTGCTCACAAGGCCCTGTTGAAGCGGTTTCCTCCCGAATTCGTCAATCGTATCGACCACATCGAGGTGTTCAACCCGATCACACCGCAGCACATGGATCAACTGGTCGAGGTCGAACTGTCCAAGCTCAATCGACGCATTGCCAAACATCGATGTCGCGTCGTGCTGGATGACGACGTGAGCACATTTCTTGCCAAAGCCGGATACGATCAGCGTTTCGGGGCTCGTGGGCTGCGCCGAGCACTTCGAAAGCACGTTGAGGTTGCGTTGGCAAAATATCTGCTCGATCGTTATGTGTCTTCAGAGCTAGATCAGTTCTTGACCCAGTTACGCGCAAGACTGATCGAAGACCAGCGTATCGATTTCGAGATCGACAATCAGGCAGGATGATAGCAGATGGCCGAAGCCGGCACGGGGAAGCCTTGGAAAGTTGGAGTTCTCTTTTCCTACACGGGCGTAACGTCGGTCATCGAACAGTCGCAGAGAAATGGTGCTTTGCTGGCGATCAGTGAGATCAACGCAGCCGGAGGCGTCGATGGCCGGATGATCGAGCCCGTCGTCTACGATCCCAAATCGGTCGTGTCGGAATATGGCCGGCTTGCCGAGCGCCTGATCGTCGAAGACAAGGCCAACGTGATTTTTGGCTGCTACATGTCGTCTGCTCGCAAGGAAGTTCTCCCAGTTATCGAGCGGCGCAATGCCCTCTTCTTTTATCCGACGCTGTACGAGGGGTTCGAGTACTCACCGAACGTGATTTATGGCGGAGCAACGCCTAATCAGAACAGTGTGCCTCTCGCGAGATACCTGATGGAAAATTACGGAGATCGGTTCTTCTTCGTCGGGTCGGACTACATCTATCCGCGCGAGTCCAATCGCGTCATGCGCAACGTCGTTCGCCAGGGCGGTGGAGATGTCATCGGCGAACGGTACGTATCGCTCGATGCTTCAGAGGACGACTTTGCCGAGATCATTGCCGAGATCAAAGCTGCCGAACCTGACGTAATCTTCTCGACCGTCGTCGGGCAGGGGACGGTGAACTTCTATCGCGCCTTCCACCAGGCGGGCTGCGATTCCAGCCGGATCCCGATCGGAAGCCTTACGACGAACGAAGCGGAGATTGCGGAAATGGGTGTCGACGCGGCCGTCGGGCACATCACGGCTGCTCCCTATTTTCGCAATATCGAAAGCGAGGCCAACACGGCCTTTTTGACGCGATACAAAGAGATGTTCGGATCGATCACGCATGTGACCAGCTGCTGCGAGGCGACCTATTTCCAAGTTCACCTTTTTGCACGCGCGCTCGCCAAGACCCGATCGGTCGACACCGATGCGCTTCGCGAAGCGCTCTTGGGTTCCGTGTTCGACGCGCCTCAAGGGCAGGTGAAGATCGATCCCGACAATTCGCACACATATCTTCAGTCGCGGATCGGAAAAGTCGACGAACGCGGCGAATATGTCGTCGAACAGGAGGTGAAGCGCTCGATCAAGCCGGATCCTTACCTGGTTAACCCCGGATTGGACGACTGGAGCTTGCGTTTGCATCGCCCAAAGCGCTCTTTACAGCGTTAGGTTTGTCTGAGGTGGGGGCGATTGGGCAATGACTGACCTCATCAACGAAGTGCGTGGCTTGAATGTCCTGGTCATTCATCCGCGAGACGGGGAGATAGAGGAGCTTCTCAAGCAAATCAGCCGCATCGGATGCAATGTCGCCAACCTCTGGCCGATGCCGAACGAGGTGCCCGAGGGCACTGACGTCATCTTTCTGGAGATAACTGAGGCCGTTGCCGAGAAAACCGTCGCGCTTCTCGGCCGCGAAACGATCAATCGCCCCACGCTGATCGGTATCATCGGCTATGAAAACCCATCTGTGCTGCAAGGTCTTATTGATCTCAGCGTGCATACGGTGATTGCAAAGCCGCTGCGGCCCTTCGGTGTTATGAGCAACATCCTGATGGCGCGCCGTGTCTGGCATGTGAACAAGAGCTATGACGGCGAGATCCTCAAGCTCAAGGCGAAGATCGAGAACGTCCAGAAGATCGCGGACGCCAAGTTCATCCTGATGCGGCACCACGGCGTCAACGAGAAGGAAGCCTACAAGATCATTCGAAACCAAGCGATGTCAAAGCGAACCTCGACCATCGAGATCGCTCAGTCGATCATCAATGCCGATGGCATCCTGAACAGCTTGGTTGGTGAACGGTAGAAGCAGTCCATCAACCCATTGAGGTCATCCAGCTTCAATTTCTAATATACTCACATTTGTTCGAGAAAGGCGGCTGCGAGCCCCCGCCACCAAATCACAAACACCAAATACTAATAGCATCACCGCTGCCGGGAATCGTCGCCCCCGCTGCAGCGGCGCTCGGCGTGCACCTGGGCCCTGACCGCGATGAAGGCAGGTCAGTGACTCTCGGATCATGGCCGAAGCTGACGCCGCAGGGTCATGAAGCGCCGCTTTCCAAAAAGTTCACGCCGCGTTCAGGCTGACCTGTGTACGCGTTGTGACGGTCAATTCATGGGTGTCACGATGCGTCGTCTTTCAATTCTGATCGCAGCTTCTCTCTTCTGCTTTTCTCCCGTCAGCCAAGCGGTTTTGGCTCCTCCGGCTCTTGCACAGGGGCGCTTCATCGAGCGGGAGGTCGTGCGTTACAGCGTGCGGCCGGGAGACACGATGTCCTCGATCGCTCGCAGCGCCGGCATTCCGCTATCCGAGCTCCAGTTCCTGAACCGGGGCGTTGATCCTCGTTTCCTTCGGGTCGGGCAGACGATCTATTTGCCGGCGGATGCGCCTGTGGCGCAGCTTTCGCTGACGTTGGATCAGTCCAGAGGCCGGATCGATGACGATGTCGCGTTGCGTGGGTCGGGCTTCGAGCCCGGGAGCCGGGTCCAGATCATGGCCGGCGATAGCCCCTATCGCCTTCAGGTGATCGGAAATGCTCGTGCCGATCGACGCGGCGGCGTCAACATTGCCGTCGGCTTGCCGAATTGGGCCCGCCCCGGACAACAGATTTTTTTCGGTCTCCAGAGCCGAAACAGCCGGGCGCGCGCAGTGGCTGACGCCTATCAGGTGATCGGCCGCCCGAGCCGACCCGAGCGGCCGCTCTTTTCCGTTTCCGGCACGCTCACGCGACAGGGTGTGGAATGCCCCACGATGCGCGGGGACGATGGTCGAACCTATTCGCTTGCCGGTGACATTCGCGGCTTCTACCCGGGCGATCGCGTCACGGTCGATGGTGTCATCGCGGAGATGTCGATCTGCCAGCAGGGCACCACGATCGACGTTCGGCGTGTGACGCCGTCACAGTGATCTGAGGCTGAGACCATCGATGAACGAGGTGGTGTTTCGGGCGACTGTCGCAGACGTCGTTCCCGATCACTGCGGTTTCATCGTGCGGTAGACGAATGCACCGGGCGTAGCAGCGCCGTCGCTGGCGGCGGCTGCTTCCAGCATCGGGCGCAGGGGCGAGCGGATGCAGACCGGGTCGGTTGCCGCCGGATCGCCGGCGAGCGCCATCGCCTGGCAGCGGCAGCCGCCGAAATCGATGTGTTTTCGTTCGCAGGACCGGCAAGGCTCCTGCATCCAAGCGTCGCCGCGAAATGCGTTGAAGGCGTCTCCGCGATACCAGATATCGGCCAAGGGTCGCTCGCGGACGTTATCGAAGCGCAGCGACGGGATCGTCGAGGCGGCATGGCAGGGGAGCACCTTGCCGGAGGGTTCGACATTGAGGCCGATGCGGCCCCAGCCACCCATACAGGCCTTCGGGTATGTCGAGTGGTGATCGGCCGGGACGTAGTCGATGACGAGAACGCCCTTCAAACGCTCGCGCGCGGCGGCAACGGTCGCATTGGTGCGCACCACCTGCTCCTGCGTCGGCATCAGAGCTTCCCGGTTGCGTTCGGCCCAGCCGTGAAACTGCACCGTCGCAATTTCGATGCGTCGTGCGCCCAGACGAACGGCGAGATCGAGCATCTCGTCGAGCTGGTCCATGTTCTGCTTGTGGCAGACTGCGTTGACGGTGAGCGGAATACCAGCCTGCCGGACCCACTCGGCGACGGCCATCTTGCGCTCATACCCTCCCCGGTAGCCGCCGACATGATCGGCCATTGCCGCGTTGGCCCCCTGCAGCGAGAGCTGGACATGGTCGAGCCCCGCATCGGACAGTTGCTGCACCCGCCCTTCCGTGAGGCCGACGCCGGAGGTGATGAGATTGGTATAGAGGCCGAGATCGGCCGCCGCTTTGGTCAGGTCCACGAGATCGCGCCGCGAAGCGGGCTCGCCGCCTGAGAGATGCAGGTGCAGGATGCCGAGTGCGGCCGCTTCCGCGAACACCCGAATCCATTCCTCTGTCGTCAGTTCCTCGCGCAGGCCCGTCAATTGGAGCGGGTTGGAACAATAGGGGCAGGCCAGCGGACAGCGATGCGTCAGTTCGGCCAGAAGCGCCATAGGCGGCGGAATGCGGGGCGCTTCCAACGGCGCTGCGGCTGTCCGTTCCAGAGACTGGATGGCTGTCATGAGAGAATCTCCAGCATGCGTCGATCGGAGAGCTCCTGCACGAACGCAATCACGTCTCCAGCAATCTGGTCGCGCGGCGCGCCGAATTCTGCCGCGAATGCATCGGTGATCGCATCGATCGATCGGACACCATCGAGGGCGTGGACAATTCTCACTGCGATATCGTCCAGAGCCATGGCGCGTTCGGGCGCGAGCAGCACCTGCTGGCCGCGCACCGCATCGTCGCGCAGCCGCACGCCGCGCGCAAGCTTTGCGATCGTCGCCCCGTCGATCCGTGCGGCAGATGTCTCGCCGTTCATTGGGCGGCTCCTTGGTACTGAGCGCTTTCCCGTACGCCCGTTTCTCCATCCCATCCACCGGGTGGAATGCGTGCCGGCGTGACATAGGCGGAATGCAATGCGTCAAGCTGCGACCAGAGCACGTCGGTCTTGAAGGTCAGGGCCGCAGCAGCTGCATCCTGTTTTTCCAGCGTATCGGCATGATCGAGAACGTAAGCGAGGCCGAAGGCAACATCCTTGGGTGCTTCGTTCAAACGTGTTCGGAAGTACGAGAGCGCCGCATCGTCGGCGAAGGCATAGTGTTCGAGCAGACCGGCGATCCGCTGGCTGTGGATCTTCGGTGCGAACAGTTCTGTCAGCGATGCGGCGACGGCTTCCAGCATCGGCTTCTCCCGAACGAACGCCACATATGCGTCGACGGCAAAACGCGTGGCGGGCAAAACGCCTTCGGTCGAAGCCACATAGACCGGATCGAGACCGACGGCTTCGGCCAGTTTCAGCCAGCGTCGAATGCCACCGCCTTCGGCAACGCCGCCATCGTGATCTTCGATGCGGGAGCGCCAAGCGCGGCGCAGGTCTGGATCCGTGCAGCGCGAGAGAAAGGCAGCGTCCTTCATGGGGATGCGGCTTTGGTAATAATAGCGGTTGACCACCCAGGCGCGCACCTGGGTCATCGTGCACTGGCCGCCATGCAGCATGCTATGGAAGGGATGCTTGTCGTGGTAACGGGTCTCGCCAATTGCCCGGAGACGCGCTTCGAAAGTTTCTCGCGGCTGCGCCGTCATGTCAGATGAACCTCCATCCCGTCATATCCGATTTCATAGCCCGCCTGTTCGGCTGCGCGTCGCTCGGGTCCCTGCTGCCACACCGGATTGGTATTGTTGATATGCACATAGATGGTGCGCCCGATGGCCAGACCCTTCAAGGCATCGATGCTGCCTCCTTCGCCGGACATCGGCATATGCCCCATACGGCGGCCCGTTTTGAGCCCGGTGCCGGCGCGAGCCATCTCGTCGTCGTGAAAGACCGTGCCGTCGAAGAAGAGGAGATCGGCGCCTCTGATGCGATCGGTCAGCCGGTCGGTCAGGCGGCCGCAGCCGGGAATGTAGTAGATCCGCTTGCCTGAGCCCTTCAGCTCGACCCCGACCGTCTGCTCACCTTCCAGAGCCGTTTCCGGGTTCTCGCCTTCCATGAAAAGCGGCAGCTTGCCCGGCACAGCGAAGAGGGTGGCTTCGATGCCGTTGACCAGCGTGAAAGGCTGATCCAAGGCGACCGTGATACGCTCGACGCAGTTCGAGTCGAGCACCTCGAACACGGGGTTCGCCGCCAGGATGTCTCCGATGGCCGGCGTGGTGAACAAGCGGAAGGGCTGTTTCTCCCGCAGGATCAACAGACCGGCGATATGATCGATATCGCCATTCGTCACGAGCACGCTGGCTATCGGCGTGTCCCTCAAGGCGCGCGGATGCAAGACCGGATTGGCTTCGATCTGCGACCTGATATCCGGAGAGGCGTTGAGAAGCGCCCAGTCATGCCCGTTGGCAGTGACGGCGAGCGAGGACTGCGTCTGCGGGCGGAGCCCGCCATTCGGGTTGCGTGCCAGCCGGCAGTTCGCGCAGCCACAGTTCCACTGCGGCAGGCCGCCGCCAGCTGCCGCTCCCAAAACGAGTGCACGAATGGCGTTGTTGTCTTCCAAATCCTCCTCCGCGATGCAGCACAAGCCAGCATCATGCCTTGCGTAGCAACCAGGAGGGAAAAGGCAAACAGGTCCTTTAGTATCCAGCATCGCAAAGCGAGATTATATTGCATTGCAGCATTAGCGTTGCTGCAATGATCCGATCAAGTACGAAGGTACTATGGCCGGCGAGGCAGGCACCATTGCAATGTACTTGCCGTAATGTTGGAATGGCTTCTGCCAACGTGGCAGTCCACGTTCACTGAATTGGAGGAAACATGACCTGGCGTGCACCGAAATTCATCGAAGTCAGCTGCGGAATGGAAATCAACCGCTATGCACCGGCGGACGGTGACGAACCCGTCCTGTTCTAGGAAACCGACCCGGCCTGAGGCGCTTTCAGAAGCAGGTTCTCCGGCCAAATGATAGAGCGCAGGCTGCATGGCCTGCGCTCTTTTTCGTTGAAGAAGCGTCTACACGCGACAATCCTCTGCAACTGGACGCGGAGGAATCGTGCGGTGGCGTAGACCATGTCGCAAGCTGCCCAGAGAGCGCCGAGCAACAATCTTCCCTTGAGGGGGCTGGGTTATAGTCTCGCTCTTGGGCCAGAAACAGGAGCGGGTCCGAAAACCCAGGATGCACCATTCAGCCGCTTTGATGCGCGTTCTGCCTCATGCCGCTTGAACGGGGTCACCGCTCGCGGCCCAGCCGGGATGGCGCGGAAGGCCGTCGTCGGGAATCGTCACCATGGGATGCTTGGAGTTGACGAAAACCCAGCGATCGGGCTCGCCACCGATGTCCGTGTCCCGATCTATCGTCGGTACATGGATCAACAGATGGTCCGGGAAAGCGTCGACATAGAGAAACATGTGGCAGCCGCAATCGGCACAGTAGCGGCGGTGGCACGTGGGCTTCGTATCGATATTGCGGATTTTTTCCTCGCCGGCTGTGATCGTGAAGGCGCTGCGCTCGACCACGGCGATCAGGGCGAGGGCACCGCCGCACGTATCGGTGCAATCGGTACAGAGGCAGAAATGCACCTCTGCCGGCTCCTTGTTGTATTCGAACCGCACCGGGTTGCTGTCGCAACGGCACCCGCCTCGCGCAAGTATGGCCATCTGTCCGTCTCCTCCAGATTTATGGTGAATCCAGCCGCACGGCCTCAATGAAGCGAGGCCGCAGGCGGTATTTCGATGCCGGCTACTGTCAAAAAAATTCAGCAAATCATTGCTGCGTTCGCGCCATTGCGCGGCAGCAAGAAATGAACCGTGAATGCGATTAGATTGGGCCGAATTTTTCCATTCCGCCTCAGGCGCAACAATAGTACTTACGGCCTGCCAAGCAACGTTCGTTGAACCAGCTCGTCTGCTGCGGCCCGCCTCGTGGTTGCAGTGCAAATCCCTAATAATGCATTGCACAAAAACGTCCGATCTGATGCGTCAGTACTTCGCAGTACTAACGTTCTATCGACACAGCCGGGGGCGCCATCCAAAATTTCCAGACTGCGCCGAGCCTAGCCTGGGCGTCAGTGTCCGTGTCGGCAGCAACAAGGCCGGTCGCGAGGCGTGACGGGAGGACGATCAGATGGGGATGGAGGATATGAAAAAAATCGGATTGATGGCGGCATGTTCGGTGCTGGCTCTGGCCGCTACGACATCGCTTGCCTCTGCGAACGACGAACTTGTCGAGATGCAGCAGAATGCCAAGAACTGGGTGATGCAGCTCGGCAATTACTCCGCCACGCGATACAGCGAATTGGAGGAGATCAACAAGGATAACGTCGGCGATCTTCAAGTCGCGTGGTCTTTCTCCACCGGCGTCCTGCGCGGCCATGAAGGTGGCCCGCTCGTCATCGACGGCGTGATGTATGTCCACACGCCATTCCCCAACAAGGTCTTTGCGCTCGATCTCAACGACAATGGCCGGATCATCTGGCGCTACGAGCCCGAGCAGGACCCGAACGTCATCCCCGTCATGTGCTGCGATACGGTCAACCGTGGCGTGGCCTATGGCGACGGCAAGATCATTCTTCACCAGGCCGACACGAACGTGGTCGCGCTCGATGCCAAGACGGGCGAGGAGCTTTGGAAGACGCAGAATGGCGATCCTTCCAAGGGCGAGACCGGCACGATGTCGCCGCTGATTGCCGGCGACAAAGTGCTTGTCGGCAATTCCGGCGGCGAGTTCGGTGTCCAGGGCCACATGACAGCCTATAATCTGGAGACGGGCGAACAGGAATGGCGTGCCTATTCCGTCGGGCCGGACGACCAGATCCTTCTCGATCCGGAGAACACCACCCATCTCGGCGAACCGGTCGGCGAAAACTCGAGCGTCGACACCTGGGAAGGCGACCAGTGGCAGCTCGGCGGTGGCACCGTCTGGGGCTGGGTGTCCTACGACCCGGAACTGAACCTCGTCTATTATGGTTCGGGCAACCCGGGAACGTGGAACCCGGCGCAGCGTCCCGGCGACAATCGCTGGTCGATGACGATCTTCGCGCGTGACCTCGATACCGGCGTTGCGAAGTGGGTCTACCAGATGACACCCCACGACGAGTGGGACTATGACGGCGTCAACGAAAACATCCTCGTCGATATGGAAATCGACGGTGAGCAACGGAAGGTTCTGTTCCACCCTGACCGCAACGGTTTTGCCTACACGCTCGATCGCGAGACGGGCGAGCTGCTTGTGGCTGCGAAATACGATCCCGCAGTCAACTGGGCGACGGAAGTCGTCATGAATGAGGACGACGAGCAGTACGGTCGGCCGCAGGTCGTTGCCGAATACTCCACTGCCCAGAACGGTGTCGACGTGAACTCGGAAGGCATCTGCCCAGCCGCACTCGGCACAAAGGACCAGCAGCCTTCGGCCTACTCGCCGGAAACCGGTCTCTTCTACATCCCGACGAACCACGTCTGCATGGATTACGAGCCTTTCCAGGTTTCCTACACAGCAGGTCAGCCTTACGTGGGCGCAACCCTGTCGATGTATCCGGCCCCTGACAGCCATGGTGGCATGGGCAACTTCATTGCCTGGGACGCGGCTGCCGGCGAAATCGTCTGGTCGGTGGAAGAACCGTTCTCGGTCTGGTCGGGCGCCTTGGCGACGGCTGGCGACATAGTGTTCTACGGCACGCTCGAAGGGTACCTGAAAGCCGTCGACATGGAGACGGGTGAGGAGCTCTACCGCTTCAAGACGCCATCCGGGATCATCGGCAACGTCAACACCTATGAGCATGACGGCAAGCAGTATGTGGCCGTGCTCTCGGGCATCGGCGGCTGGGCGGGCATTGGTCTTGCCGCAGGTCTGACGGAAGGTACCGACGGTCTGGGTGCTGTGGGCGCGTATCAGTCGCTGTCCGATTATACCCAGCTGGGCGGCCAGCTGACGGTGTTCAGCCTCCCGAGCGAATGATGGCAGCAAGCGTCCTGCATCGTTCCTGAACATCGCGCGGCCCGGTCGTTCAACCGGGCCGCGAATCCAGTTGAAAGACTTCCTCATGATCGCCTGCGCGATCCGAAGGAAGCTCAAAGACCATCCCGAGGAGATCCTGATGAATCATCTGATGTCGGCCGCCACCGGCTTTTGCGGCGCGATGCTGCTCTTTACAGCCGCATCCCTTTCCCCCGCTCAAGCCCAGGATGAGGCGGTCGATTGGGAAGACAAGCCTTACATCGTCGAGGATGGGAAGGTGGATTACGGCACCTATAATGGCTTTCGCCGGTATCACAACACCTGCCACACCTGCCACGGTCCGGACGGCATGGGCAGCACATTCGCCCCGGCATTGGTCAATTCGCTGAAGGACATGTCCTATGCTGACTTTGCCGCGACCGTCGCCAATGGCCGCACTTCGAGTGGCGCCAGCGGCAACTCGGTCATGCCTGCCTTCGGTGACAATGTCGACGTCATGCTCTACATAGACCACATCTACGCCTACCTGAAGGCACGTGCCGACGACGCTATCGGCCGCGGTCGTCCCGATCGCATCGATCCGGAAAACGATCCGGTCTTCCAGGAATGGCAGGCGAACCAATGACCGGCCGGCTCCATCCAACCAGGTTCATTCTTGCGCTTTCTTTCGTGATCGCAGCGATGGGTCTCGGGCAGATTGGAGCCGAGGCTCAAACCCCGGCGGGCACGACGCCGGGCGGGATGGGGTCGATCGGCGCCCAGCAGGGGAGCTTCGGCCGCTCGCCGCTGGGTGAGATCGTCGACCGGACCCGGCTGAGAGTGTGCGCCGACCCAGGCAATCTCCCTTATTCGAACGACAAGGGTGAGGGGTTCGAGAACAAGATCGCCGAGTTGATCGCAGACGAACTCGGCGTGCCGATCGAATACACCTGGTTTCCGCAAACGGTTGGCTTCGTGCGCATGACGCTCGGGGCATCGCGCTGCGATGTCGTCATCGGCGTCGCGACGACCAATGAACTCATGCAGAACACCAATCCTTATTACCGCGCCGCCTACATGATCGTGCACAGGGCGGATCTGGTGCTGCCTTCGGGCGATCTGGATGATCCGGCCTTCGACAATCTCAGGATGGGCATTCAGCCGGGAACTCCGGGCGCGACCACTGTGGCGCGTTACGGCCATCTCGACCAGTCCAAGCACTACCCGCTGATCGTTGATACGCGGATCGACAAGCCGGCCCGAGACATGGTGCAGGATGTGGCGGATGGCGATACCGATGCGGCGCTCGTGTGGGGGCCGCTTGCCGGATACTGGATCCAGCAGATTGATCCGAACCTCGTGATGGAGCCACTTCAGGCAGCACGCGGCACGGAGCGCGTCGACTACCGGATCTCGATGGGAATCCGGCACGGCGAGAACGACTGGAAGGATCAGCTCAACGCTATCCTGATGGAGCACAAGGCCGACATCGACGCGATCCTGCAGTCCTATGGCGTGCCCCTTCTCGACAATGCCGGCAAGCTGATCCTGCCCATGACGCTGCCCGCCGCTGCAGAACCGGCACAAGAGCCCGATGATGCAGGGGGCAGCGAGCCACAGGCTGGCACTCAGCAACGCTCCGAGATCGGAAGCGAGGGCGATCAAGACGCCTATGGCCAGACGGCTGCCGAGGCCGAACCGTACCGTATGGACAATTATCGTGCCCCGGTTCCCGATGGCGTCGCAGGCGCCCGGACCATCTTCGTCGCCGCCATGCATGCGCTGGTTGGGTCGGACGATGTCGTGCTGATCGACGTGATGCCGGCACCACCGCTGCCTGACGATCGGCCGGATGACACCGTGTGGCGCGAGCCCGAGCGGGACACGATTCCGGGTGCCCATTGGCTTGCGAATATGGGCTACGGGAAGCTGCAACCCGGCGAGGACGCGGCGTTTCACGCCAAGCTCGACGAGCTGGCGGGACCGGCCGCTGAGAAGGGCCTCGTGTTCTTTTGCGAGCGCAATTGCTGGATGTCGTGGAATGCCGCCAAGCGCGCGGTGGAATATGGGTTCACCGACGTCGCCTGGTTTCCCGATGGGGTGACGGGTTGGATTGAAGACGACGGTGCGCTGGAGAGCGTGCGTCCATGGCGACCGGACCTCTCAGCTGCAACGATCCACTGATGAAAGCGCATCCCCATCGCCGGACACGGATCAGCAGTTTCGACGGCATGATCGGGCAGGCGGTGCGCGACGGTGGGTCCACGCGCCGGCAGTTCGTTTGCCGATCGGCAATGCTTGCCTTCCTTTCTTCATGCTGTCCGTTGAACGGCGCTGCGCTTGCCCGCCAATCCGATCTTCCGTTTCAGGAAATCGAGGACGGGATCCATGTGCGCTACGGCCTCCAGGAAGTGATAACCGCGGGTAATCATGGGGCGATCGCGAATATCGGCTTCATCATCGGCGATGAGAGCGTTGCGGTCGTCGACACCGGCACGACATACGCGCAAGGCGTGTTACTGATGGCTGCGGTACGCCACGTGACGGATAAGCCCGTGAGCCACGTGATCGCGACGCATGTTCATCTCGATCATTGTTTCGGACACGGCGCCTTCGAAGACGCCGCACCCGTCTTCGTCGGTCATCATCGGCTTCCCGGCGCGCTCTCCGAGCGCGGCGATTTTTATCTGGAGCAGATCAAGACGCTTTCGCTGAATGGGGGCGACACAAAGGTCGTTCAACCGAATTTTCTCGTCGACGACGCTGCGGAAATCGATCTCGGTGGACGCAAGCTCCTGCTCAAGGCGTGGCCGGCCGCGCATACCGACAACGATCTGACCGTCTTCGACACCCGGACCGGACTGTTATGGGCAGGCGACCTGCTTTTCGTGGATCGGATACCGATCGTCGACGGCAGCCTCAATGGCTGGATCGACCATCTGGATGAGTTGATGTCGGGCGATGTGTCCCAAGTGATGCCGGGTCATGGGGCGCTTGGATCCGGCCGCGAGGCGATCGAGCAGCAGAAGGAATATCTCGTTTCGCTGCGCGACGGCGTGCGCGCGGCGATCGCGGACGGACTGGACATGACCGAGGCGGTGGCGCAACTCGCTGATCTCGCTGGGCCGAATTGGCTATTGCGGGACGAGGGCCACGGGCGCAACATCATCGCAGCCTATGCGGAACTGGAGTGGGAATGATGAAACCTTCAACATCCCGTCGCTTCGCGATCTCGGCTTGGTTGCTCCTGCTCGTCATCCTGGTGATGCCGGCCGGGGACCCGGCGCTGGCTCAGGACAGCAAAGCGTGGACCGAGATCCGGTCCGAGCTTTACGGCGACGACCGCACCATTCATGACGGCAGCGGATTGCTCGAGATCGAAGCCCCCGATCGCGCCCAGGACGCGGCGCTCGTGCCGATCAGCATCAAATCGATGATCGGCCCGGATGACGAGCGCTACATCAAGTCGTTGACGATCGTGATCGACGAAAACCCGGCGCCGGTTGCAGGCACATTTCATTTCTCGCGCGCCAACGGCATCGCAGACATCGCCACGCGCGTTCGCGTCAATGCCTATTCCAACATCCGGGCGATCGCCGAGATGGATGACGGACAGCTCTACATGGCGGAGACCTTCGTCAAAGCATCCGGCGGTTGCGCTGCGCCGGCAACGAAGAACAACGCCCAGGCGATGGCGCGGCTGGGCGACATGCGCATGCGGCAGATTGGCGAGTGGGAGGTCGACCAGCCCGCAGAAGTTCAGCTGATGATTAGCCATCCCAATTTCAGCGGTCTCCAGACCGATCAGGTGACGCAGCTCTGGATCCCGTCCCACTATGTCAACGACCTGGCAGTGTCGATCGATGGTCAGGAAATACTGACATTCGAGGGCGACATCTCGATCAGTGAGAACCCGAGCTTCAACTTCTTCGTGATGCCGAAAGGTGAAGGTGAGCTGACGGCTCGTGCCACCGATACCAAAGGAAACGTCTTCGAGCAGCGCTGGCCGTTGCGCATGGGATCCGCCTCGTGACGTCGATCCCCGTGTGCTTCATGCTGGTGTGGCTGCTTCTGCTAGGCTCGATTAATCCGGGTCTGGCCGCAGAGGGCGAGAAGCTCGCGATCTTCACCTTCGAGCTCTACGACACGAGCCTGGAAGGCGAAGTGCGTGGGGCCGACCCGGCCGAAGCGGCACGACTGGAGATGATCACCGACCTGCTGCGCGATGCCTATCGCGACCAGGGTGGATATGAGCTGGTCGACACGGATGCGATGCAGGAGCGGTTGGCCACCATGCCGAAGCTGCGCACCTGCAATGGCTGCGAAAGCCGGCTGGCGCGCGAATTGGGCGCCGACCGGGTGGTGACAGGGTTCGTGCAGAAAATCTCGACGCTCATCCTCAGCCTTAGCATGTCGGTGTATGATGCCGAGACAGGCAACCTCCTGCGCAAGTACAATGCCAGCATCCGCGGCAACACCGATGAAAGCTGGATCCATGGCGTGCGCTACCTCATCCGCAACCAGCTCTTCGAAGAACAGCAATAGGAAGGGCGGTCTGCAGGCATGACTGAAACGGCGCAGCCGCCGACGGCACTTTCGGTTCGCAACATCTCCTACAGCTACGGCAAGAAACCGGCGCTGAATGACATCAGCTTCGATCTCGCGCCTGGCAAGGTGACGGCGCTTCTCGGTCCGAACGGTGCCGGCAAGACGACGCTGTTCTCCCTCATCACCGGGCTCTTCGACTGTCGCGAAGGCGAGGTGGTGATCGCGGGGCATCCGCTGCGGCGTGACCGGTCGGCGGCGCTGTCGTCGCTCGGCATCGTCTTTCAGGCGCAGACGCTGGAGCTCGATCTCACGATCGACCAGAACCTTCGCTACTTCGCGGCGCTGCGCGGCTTGACGCGGCTTGAGGCGAAGGATCGCATCGACATGCTTCTGGCTGCGATCGGACTTGAGGGGCTGAACAAGACTAAGGTGCGCAAGCTGAGCGGCGGGCAAAGGCGACGCGTGGAGGTTGCCCGCGCGCTTCTCGATCATCCCGCCCTGCTGCTGCTCGACGAACCCAGTACGGGGCTCGATATCGCAACGCGGCGTTGGCTCATCGAGCATGTGCATGCGCTCGCGCGCGACAAGGGGATGACGGTGCTGCTGGCGACGCATCTGGTCGACGAGGTGGGAGACGAGGACGACGTCATTGTGCTCGACAAGGGCCGGATCGTCGCTGCCGGACAGGTGGACGCCATCGTCGCATCGGCCGGTGCGGCCAATCTCGATGAGGCCTTCACGCGGATGACGGCACATGATGCGGTCAGCGCCGCATGAAGAGCGGACATGCGACACGTGCCTTTCTCGCCATTCTCTGGCGCGAAATGCTGCGCTTCGTGCAGCAAAAGGGCCGTTTCTTTTCCGCGCTCGTGCGCCCGCTGATCTGGCTCATCGTCTTCGCCGCCGGCTTTCGGGCGGCGCTCGGCCTTTCCATCATCCCGCCCTACAAGACCTACATCACCTATGACGTCTATGTCGTGCCGGGGCTGATCGGCATGATCCAGCTCTTTGCCGGCATGCAGAATTCCCTGTCCATGGTCTACGACCGCGAGATGGGCTCCATGCGGGTGCTCATGTCGACGCCGTTGCCGCGCAGCTATCTGCTTCTGGCGCGCATGCTGTCGGGGACGTTCGTCTCGATCATCCAGGTGTATGCGTTCGTCATCATCGCCATGCTGCTCGGCACGCGGTTGCCGGTGGCCGGGCTGATCATGATGTTTCCCGTGTTGATCCTGACGGGCATGACGCTGAGTGCGCTCGGCATGTTCCTGTCGTCATGGATCAAGCAGCTGGAGAATTTCGCGGGCGTCATGAATTTCCTCATCTTCCCGATGTTCTTCATGTCGTCGGCGCTTTATCCGCTCTGGCGCATGCGCGAAGGCAGCGTCACGATCTACGAGCTCTGTCTGCTCAATCCGTTCACCTATGTGGTGGAACTCATCCGGTTCACGATCTACCGCGAGCCGAACCTGATGGCGCTCGGCATCGTCGTTGCGACATTCCTGGTGTTCGGCATCGCGGCTTTGGTCGGTTACACGCCAGCCCGGGGCGGACCGACGGCGGGCAGGGGAGGTTGAGGTACCGCAAATCTACCCGCCCGAGCCCTGATGCAGGATATGCGCGTGGTGGCGCAGATGATCGTCGATAAACGTTGCGACGAAGAAATAGGAATGGTCGTAGCCCGCCTGCATCCGCACTTTCGCCGATTGTCCCCGGGCCTTCAAAGCGTCGATGAAGCGTTCGGTTTGAAGCTGCGTCTGCAGGAAGGGATCATCAGTGCCCTGATCGATGAGGATCTGCGTGGGAAAACCGCGATCGCGCAGCAGCAACGTGGCGTCGTATTCGCGCCATGCAGCTTCGTCGGGGCCGAGATAGGCGGCGAACGCCTTCCGCCCCCATGGCACCGCGCTCGGCGCGACGATCGGTGAGAAGGCTGAAACCGAGCCGTAGCGCTCGGGATGGCGCATAGCGATCGTCAGGGCGCCGTGGCCGCCCATGGAATGGCCCAGTATCCCGCATTTTCCTCGGATGACCGGAAATGTGCATTCGATCAACCGCGGAAGCTCGTCAGAGACATAGCTGAACATCTGGAAATGATCGGACCAGGGGGCTTCGGTGGAATCGACGTAGAAGCCGGCGCCTTGCCCGAGTGCATCGTCGTCGCTGTTCGGGACGCGATCGCCGCGCGGGCTCGTGTCGGGCGCGACGATCATCAGTCCCAGTTCCGATGCCATGCGCTGTGCGCCTGCCTTCACCGTGAAGTTCTCTTCGGTGCAGGTGAGGCCGGAAAGAAAATAGACGACCGGGACGGCTCCCCGCTCGGCGGCGGGCGGCTGGTACACGCTGACGCGCATGGGGGTGCCCGTGGCAGCGCTGTCGTGGATCAGCGTCAGTTGTTGCCCGCCGAAGGACGACGCACGGGAGATCTCCTGGAAAGGCCTGCGGCGAACGTCGCCAGCGATGGCGACTGGCTGGCTTTGGCGTTGATCGACGTCCATCGCAGACTTCCTCGTCCGGACCCTGTCGGTTCGACCGTCAGAAGACCACAACGCTTCTGATCGACTTGCCCTCGTGCATCAGATCGAATGCCGTGTTGATCTCCTCGAGCGGCATCGTGTGGGTGATCAGATCATCGATGTTGATCTTGCCTTCCATGTACCAATCGACGATCTTCGGTACGTCGGTCCGGCCTCGCGCGCCGCCGAATGCGGTGCCTTTCCAGACCCGCCCGGTGACAAGCTGGAACGGTCGCGTCGCGATCTCCTTGCCTGCTTCCGCCACACCGATGATGATCGATTGTCCCCACCCGCGATGGCAGCATTCCAGCGCCTGGCGCATGACGTTGACGTTGCCTGTGGCGTCGAACGAGAAGTCGGCGCCGCCATCCGTCAGATCGACGATCGCCTGCACGACCTTGTCCTGGCCGACATCATTGGGATTGACGAAGTCTGTCATGCCGAACTTGCGCGCCATCTCGACCTTTGCGGGATTGAGATCGACGCCGATGATCTTGTCGGCGCCCACCATGCGGGCGCCCTGGATGACGTTGAGGCCGATGCCGCCGAGGCCGAAGACGACGACATTGGCGCCCGGCCAGACCTTGGCGGTGTAGATGACTGCGCCGATACCCGTGGTGACCCCGCAGCCGATGTAGCAGATCTTCTCGAAGGGCGCGTCGGCGCGCACTTTTGCCACCGCGATCTCCGGCAGAACGGTGAAGTTGGAGAAGGTCGAGCAGCCCATGTAGTGGAAGACCGGACCGCTCTCGCATGCGAAGCGGCTCGTCCCATCCGGCATCACGCCCTGGCCCTGGGTCGAGCGGATCGCGGTGCAGAGGTTGGATCGTTGCGAGAGGCAGGTTTTGCAGTTGCGGCATTCCGGCGTGTAGAGCGGGATGACGTGGTCGCCCACCTTGACGGATGTCACCCCGGCGCCGACTTCGCGAACGATGCCCGCGCCCTCGTGACCGAGGATTGCCGGAAACTTGCCCTCCGAATCGAGACCCGACAGCGTGTAGGCGTCGGTGTGGCAGATGCCGGTCGCCATGATCTCGACCAGGACCTCACCGGCTGACGGACCAGCCAGGTCCACCGTCTCTATGGATAGAGGCTGGTTCGCTGCCCAAGCGACTGCCGCACGCGTCTTCATGCTAATCCCCTCTTCTCGTCTCGACGCAAGATGGCAGCTTGCGACCAGTGGATTGTAGGCAGGGGCGCCAGGGGGCTAAATAGTCCTTAAGTACTTCGAAGCAGTGGATAAGCCGATCTACTGAGGTCGGTCGTATCAACGCCGATGAGAGACTGGCGTAGTACCTTAGCACTATATCGACCGGTCGACCCCTTTGTCACATTGCCATCGGGAGATCAGGCGTATCAGCGCCGACCATTGGAGCGACAGAAGCCGGCGGGGGCCGGGCGGGAGGACTTTTGATACGACTTTGCACAACCGTTGTGCTGGCTATACTTGCCGCCACGACGGCAGCCAGGGCCGTAGACGTGGAGATCGTGTTCCTTTCGCGGGATCAGGAAGAACGTCTGCCATTGTCCTTCGTCGATCCCATCGTGGAAGATCCAGGCGTGTGGGGCGCGCGGCTCGCGCTCGACGACAACAAGACGACCGGCGGGTTTCTCGGACACACCTATTCGCTGGTCGAGCGGGTTCTGACCGCTGACGAAGACATTGCCGTCGTATTCGAGGAAGAGCGGCAAAGCGGCCAAACGCTCTTCATCTCGGATTTGCCGCGTGACGATCTGCAGGCGATCGCCGAACATCCGGAAGCCAGCGAGGCGCTTATTTTCAACGGCCGCGTCGGTGATGACGATCTGCGCATCAATGTCTGTTTCGACAATGTGTTTCACACGGCGCCGAGCCGCTCCATGCGGACCGACGCCCTGGTCCAGTTTCTCGTCTGGAAGCGATGGCCGCGGCTCTATCTCGTGTCGGGGACGCAGGAGAACGATGTCGCGTTCGCCGAGGCAATTCGCCGTTCGGCCGAAAAATTCGGTGCGCAAGTCGTGGCCGAGAGCGATTATGCCTATTCGGCAATCTCGCGGCGCACCGATAGCGGCCATATCCAAATCCAGGATCAGATGCCTTTGGCGACGCAGGAGGGCGGCGAATACGACGTGTTGATCGTCGCGGACGAGAACGAAGTTTTCGGCGAATACCTGCCCTACAACACCTATGCAGCCCGTCCGGTCGCTGGCACGCATGGCCTGGTCGCCATGTCGTGGCACCGCGTTCTGGAGCAGTGGGGATCGACGCAGATCCAACGCCGCTTCGAACAGGTGGCGGACCGGTGGATGGAAGAGCGCGACTATGGCGCTTGGCTCGGCGTTCGCTCCATCGGGGAAGCGGTGACGCGCCTCAACAGCGCGGATGCGGCGGAGATCCGCGCGTTTCTGCGCAGCCCGGATTTTGAGATCGGCGGCTTCAAAGGCGTCGGGCTCAGCTATCGAAGCTGGGATCAACAGATGCGCCAGCCCGTGCTGATCGCCAACAAGCGCGTGCTTGTGTCTGCGTCACCCCAACCGGGTTTCCTGCATGAACGCACACCGTTGGATAGCCTCGGCTACGACGAACCAGAAAGCGAATGCCGACTGCAATAGAAAAAAAGACGTCGAAGCATTTCAACGGGAGGAATTGGGCAATGAAGAATGGTGGCAAGGTCGCGGTGCTCGCGGCGGGTGTGGGGCTGGTTGCAGGCATCTGGCCGGCCCACGCATTGACGGTGTTCGTGTCGAACGAGCAGGGCAACACGATCTCCGTGATCGATGGTGAAACGCAGGAAGTGATCAACGAAATCGCAGTCGGCAATCGTCCACGCGGGATCGCGCTCGGCCACGACAACCGGTTTCTCTATATCTGCGCCAGCGACGACAACACGATCCAGGTGATGGACACCGAGACGCTGGAACTCGTCGATACCTTGCCTTCCGGCCCCGATCCCGAACTTCTCGTTATCGCACCACAGGGCGATCGGCTCTATGTCGCCAATGAAGACGACAACCTTGTCACCGTGATCGATCTCGAAACGCGCGAGATGATCGCCGAAATTCCGGTCGGCGTGGAGCCGGAAGGCATGGGCGTCAGCCCGGACGGGAAGATCGTGGTCAACACGTCGGAAACGACGAACATGGCCCACTTCATCGATACCGACAGCTACGAAATCGTCGGCAACGTGCTTGTCGGCCAGAGGCCGCGTATTGCCGAATTCACGTCCGACGGTTCGGAGGTCTGGGTCACGGCCGAGATCGGCGGCACGGTCAGCGTCATCGATCCGGTCGGGATGGAAGTGATGCGCGAGATCTCGTTCGAGGTCGCCGGTGTCGAGCCCGAGGCGTTGCAGCCGGTCGGCGTGAAGATTCTCGAGGATCGCAGCAAGGCTTATGTGGCGCTCGGTCCATCCAACCGCGTTGCGGTGATCGATGCGCAGACGCATGAGGTGCTTGACTATATTCTCGTCGGCCAGCGGGTCTGGCAATTGGAACTCACGCCGGACGAGACAACGCTGTATACTTCAAACGGCGTCAGCAATGATGTCACATTGATCGACACGGCGACCGACACTGCGATGGTGTCCATCCCCGTTGGGAGCTTTCCCTGGGGAATCGCCATCAAGCCGTGAGGCCATGTCGATCTTTTGGTCCTGAGCACGGGAGGTGCCCATGACGTCGACCATCAAAATCCCGAGGCGAGGCGGGGGTGCTGGCCGCCGCTCAAGGCTGCTTCTGGCTGCTCTTGGACTGGCAATCGCGGTGGCTGCTCCGAGTGCGGCCCAGGCTGCCGATGGCTCAAATCCGGATTGGCCGTGCATCCAACGTCTCGTGCCGCGCATATCCACGGCTCAGGTATGGGCGGGGCCGGAGCCGGAACCGGCTGCCTGGGCACGCAACGAGGATGTGCGCGCCATGGCTGAACAGCTTTCGGTGCGCCGGCTGCCGATCGAGGAGGCGCGCACGCTGGTTGCCGACTATGCGCAGGCGCTGCCGGAGAGCGAACGCAACGAACAGCTCACGGCCCTTTTCGGGCGGACGCTCGAACTGATCAATCGCGACCGTGCATCGATCATCGCCGGGATCGGCCGTTATGCGCGCAGTCAGCGGGAGCGCGCGGAACATATTCGATCGAGCCGCATCGCCGCTGCCGAAAACGCGCCCGCCACGGCCAGTGCGGACAGTGCGCCGACCGCGCTCGACTGGGAGATCCGGGTCTTCGACGAGCGCCGGCGCGCGCTGATCTATCTTTGCGAGCAACCCGTTTTGCTGGAGCAGCGCGCCTTCGCGCTCGGACAGGCGATCTATTCGCACATGGTGAAAGAATGAGCCTTTTTGCACACTGTGCCTTGATCCTTAGAAGAGCCGTCTCAGGCAGGCTTGCGTTGTTACCGGTCGGCTGTCTCTCGTTGAGCCTTGCCGCGACGGTCTTCGTTGCGCCGTCGCTTGCTCTGGACGGATCGCGAGCGGAACTGGTCGAAGGGTCAGCTGGCGAGCGCGTCTACGGCGCCAACCACCTCGCTGAACTGAAAGGCTCCGGCGAACTCGTCTATGACTACACGCTCGAGGGCGATATTCTCGAAGAACCCTTCAAGGACGAGGTGCGCCTGAAGTTTGAGGAATCGGATGCCGAGGGTGGTTTCGATTTCGACATCGCCGTCTTCCCCAAGACGCGAACGCTTTCGGTTTCGACGACGGCGGAGACCATCAACCCGCTGCTGCTGGTCTTCTTTCAGCGGGACGCCGATTTCATGAGCCGCAACACGGGCGGCTCGCCGCAATTCTTCCGCAGCCGTCTGCGCGACATGCTCGCACAACCGGCGCAAGCGGAGGAGGGAACGGCCGAGGTCGCCGACGAAGAGATCGCCGTCGAGACAGTCAGCCTCATGCCATATGATGATGCGGACGCGGCTGGCCGCATGCCAGACTTTGCCAAGAAGCTCTATCAGATCAGCCTGTCGCCGGATCTGCCCGGCAGCGTCTATGAACTCTCAAGCGAAGTGCCGGCGATGGACGGCAGCGGTGTGCGTCTGCGCGAGACCTATCGATTCAGGGAGCTCGTCCAATGATCCGGCGATGGCACCTCATGCTGGCGCTCTTCGCCATCAGCGCTGCGGGCACAGTTCCCCAGGCTGATGCTGCCAACGGCTATCCTACCGAGGTGGTCGCCGACTACGTGCTCGGTTGCATGGCGGCAAATGGGCAGACGGCCAAGGCGCTCCGGCAATGTTCGTGCAGCATCGATGTGGTTTCGTCGCTGCTCACCTATGAGGACTATAGCGCTGCCGAAACTGTGCTGCGCATGCGGCAGGTGCCGGGCGGTGGCGAGAAGATGATGATTTTCCGTGAGACGCCGGCCAGCCAGTCGAAGGTCGATGCCTTGCGGCAGTCGCAGATAGAAGCCGAGGTCCGCTGCTTCTACTGAAGCAGGCGGGCTCGACCGTCAGGCGCCAGAATGGCTGATTGGGAACAGATTGACCTGGGTATTCGCGACCGGCCCCGCGCCGCCCTGCGCCCAGCCATTCGCCGTGCATGGTCCGGATCACGCATGCCGGAAGGCATCGTGGAGGAGCTCGCCACCGGCATCGTTGGCTGCGAGCCAGCGCTGATTGCGCTCTTCGTTTCGTCCGCCGCGCCTTACGATGCGGTGGTACGTTCATTGTCCGCGAGATTTCCGGGCGTGCCATTGATCGGCTGCACGACGGCCGGGAGCCTGACGGAGCAGCGTTACGAGGCTGACGGCGCGATCGTGCTCGCCTTCGACCGCAGTGCATTTTCCTTCGAGATCTGCCTTCTGGAGAACCTCAAGCAATTCTCCATTCCGCGCGGCGGCGAGCTGATCGAAACGGCTTACTTCCGGCTGTTGCGCGAGCTGGAACAGGATCGCTCGAACCTCTTCGCGATGCTGCTGGTCGACGGGTTGTCGCGACGTGAGGAAGAGATCGCCGCGAGTGCCTATGCGGCACTCGACGAGGTGCCCGTGTTCGGTGCATCGGCCGGCGACAACCTGCATTTCGACACGACTCAGATCTTCTATAACGGGGCAATTCTCGAGGATACGGCGCTCGTCGTCATTGGCGCGTCGAACCGCCAGATCGAGGTCTTCAAGTTTGAGCATTTCCGGCCGATGGAAGAGAAGCTGGTCATCACCAGCGCTGATCCGGAAAGGCGCATCGTCAAGACCATCAATGCCGAGCCCGCTGCCGAAGAATATGCGAGGCTGATCGGCGTGGACGTCTCGGCACTGACGCCTGCGGTCTTTGCCGCAAATCCGCTGCTCGCGCGGATCGGCGGCGACTATCACGTGCGCGCCATCCAAAAATCTGACGACCAGGGTGCGCTGCATTTCTTCTGCGCGGTCGATGAAGGCATCGTGCTCACGCCTGCCTCGCCCGTCGACATGCGCGACAATCTGCTGCTCAATATGGAGCAGATTTCCGATCGGCTAGGCTCGATCGAGCTGGTCTTGTGTTTCGACTGTATCCTGCGGCGGCTGGAAGCGGAGCGGCTGGGGATCAAGCATGAGCTGCTGCCCATCTTCAAACGCTTCAACATGATCGGCTTCAGCACCTATGGCGAACAGTTCAAGTTTCTGCATCTGAGCCAGACACTGACCGGGCTGGCGATCGGGGCCGCCGAATGAAACATGTCGATCCGAACCTATCCTTCGACCAGCAACTCGAGCAGGAAGTGCGCCAGCTGCGGCGCGAAAACGAGAAGCTCCGGATCATCCGTGACGCGCTGATTGGGCAGGTGGACCGCAACAACGATCTGTCGGGCCGCGTCTTTCGCACGATCGAACCGCTGATCGAGGTGGAAGGCAATGTGGAGAAGCGCATCCAGCGTCTCGCCCGCGCGATGAGCGAGGCGAAGATCGCGCGGCGCCAGCTTCGGCAAGCCATCGATTCCATTGGCGAGGGCTTCATTCTCTACGACAGGGACGACCGCATCGTCCTGTGCAACCGCAAGTACCGCGAGATCTTTCCAGAGCTCGAACATCTCCTGAAACCCGGCACCCATTTCCAGGAGATCATCCGGCACGCGGCGCGCATCGGCGTGATCGTCGAGGCGGTGACGGACCCCGATGCCTGGATCGCGAGCCGGTCAAGCAGTCACAGCGAGACGCGTTGCCAGTTCCAGCAATTGCTGAGCGACGGGCGCTGGATCCAGATCAGCGAGCGGGCGACGGAGGACGGCGGCAAGGTCACCATCGTCAGTGACATCACGCCCTTCAAGCGGTTGGAGGAGACGAGCCGGCTGACCCGTATGGCGGAGCAGTCCGAGGTGCTCGCCACCACGCTTGCCAGCATTGCGCAGGGTGTCGTCGTCTTCGACGGTGCGCGTCGTTTCGTTGCCTGGAATTCGCAGGCGGCGATGCTCACCAACCTGCCCTATGTCGAGCTGCACGAGGGGACGACTGTCCGGGAACTCATCGGCCTTCTCTTAGCGCGGGGGGCGCGGATCGCCGAGGAGCGGGAAAGCGAGTTTCTCCGCTGGATCGGCCAGGTGAACAAGCGGCCGCCACTACGGCTGGAGATCTTCTATCCGGGCGGGAGAACCGTTTCCGCCAATTTCCGCGCCATGCCGAACGATGGATTCGTGGTGACGTTGACTGACGTCACGACCCAGTACCAGGCTGCCCGCATGCTCGAGCGCAGCAAGGATGAACTGGAGGAGCGCGTCAGCGAACGCACGCGTGAACTCGTGGCGCTCAACGCGGCGCTGCAGGATGAGGTGCGCCGGCACGAAGCCACCGCCGCCGACCTCGTTCGCACGCGCCGCGCCGCCGAAGCGGCGAGCATGAGCAAGACGCAGTTTCTCGCCGCCGCCAGCCACGATCTTCTGCAGCCGCTCAACGCTGCCCGGCTTTATCTCTTTGCGCTCGAAAGCGCGGCTGGGACGCAGCCGGAGGCGGTGAAGCTGATCGACAACATCGATCATTCGCTGCAATCGACCGAGCGCATTCTCGGAACGCTTCTCGACATGTCGAAGATGGATTCCGGCTGCTACGAGATCAAACTTGCCGACGTGAAGCTCGGTGAACTGTTCGACACGCTGCGCATCGAATTCAGTGCGCTTGCCGGAGCGCGCGGCCTTAATCTCAGGATCGTGCCGACGACGGCGATCATCCGAACGGACCCCAATCTGTTGCGCAGGATCGTTCAGAATTTTCTGAGCAACGCGATCAAGTACACGCCCTCCGGCCGCATCCTTCTTGGCACAAAGCGTGCGGGTACATCGCTGCGCATCGAGATCCACGATACCGGCCCCGGCATCCAGCCGGTCGACCGGCAGCTCATTTTCCAGGAGTTCAAACGTGCGACCGCTGCAAACTCCGATGTGACAGGCCTTGGCCTCGGGCTTGCCATCGCCCAGCGCGCGGCCGATCTTCTCGGACAGCGCATTGAGCTCAAGTCGGAAGTCGGGCGGGGATCGGTGTTTTCTCTCGTCATCAACGCGTGGCGCACCCAGGACAATTCGGGCGGCACGACGTTTGAGGGAAACATGGATGACAAAGCGCAATTGACGGTATCGCCAACCTCCGAGAACACACTGATCGTGCTCGAAAACGACGAGACGGTTGCGCACGCCATGACGACGCTTTTCGATCACTGGCAGTTCGCCAGCGTGACCGGATCATCCTACGCCGAGATCGAAGCGCGGTGTGATGGCGCCCTGACGAGGCCGTCGGCGATCATCGCCGATTATCATCTGAACGGCGACATCGACGGCATCGAAGCCATCGTCAGGCTGCGCAAGCGGATCGGCAGCATGGTGCCGGCGATCCTCGTCACGGCGGAAACATCCTGGGCGGTGCGTCAGCGGGCCCGGCAAAATGGCATCGAGCACTTCGCCAAGCCGGTCAAACCGGCCCAGCTGCGCGCCTATCTTACCCATCTTGCAATCGACATCGAGGTCGATCAGGCACCCAGCGCCTGATCGAACATGGTGCGCTGCGCCAGAAGCACCGCCTGCATGCGCGATGGAACCTCGAACTTGCGCAGTATCGCCGACACGTGACCTTTGACAGTCGACTCGCTGATCGACAGCTCATAGGCGATCTGCTTGTTCAGCAAGCCTTCGCCCAGCATGCGCAGGACCACGCGCTGTTGCGGCGTAAGGCTGTGCATGGCGGCGGCGAGGTGAATCTCCTCCGCGCGCCTCGCCTCCGGACAGCTCATGTCCATGCCATTCGTGTTCTGCTGGAAAACTGCGCCACCGTCGAGCACGACGTGGATCGCTTCGAAAATGTCGCGGGGTTTGGCGGTCTTGCTGATGAAGCCGCTCGCACCCATGCTTCGAACCATCGGCATCAGCCTTGTATCATCCAGGGCGGAAATGACGATGATCGGCAGGCGAGGGGCCGCCTTGCGCAGGCGCTCTAACCCGTCGAGGCCGGATGCATCCGGCAGCTTGAGGTCGAGCAAGGCCAGGTCGAGATCATGTGTTTCGATAACGGACAGAGCTTCTGCGACGGACTGAGCAGACTTCACCGCGCAATCCGACAGACCATTGACGAGCGTCATCTCCAACGCTGCGCACACCAATGGATGATCGTCCACAACCAAGATCAGCATCCGCGCCCTCCTCCAGCGTGGTTCTGACGGTTAATGTCACAAATCGATACGGATTCTAGGCTATTCCGGATAAGACGTGCGGGCAACATCCATCTTTCGTCTCACTCCCATAATCGGTCGATGCAGTGAGGGGGGGCGATTGAAGAATGATCCTCGCTGCTAGTATTCCGCCCGGCACGTCGAGCCAGACCTCGGCCGGCAGCAGATGACGGAACATCAGTTCTGCGGGGTGGCCGTATCGGATCAACTTGGCTACTGAACGATATTGACAATGGATTTCGATATTCAGTGAAGCTTCGATTGCTTGAGGCAATCGACAGATACCGACGGGAGAATATTAGTGGAAGCTCTTATGCAGCGCTTCGGGTTGCGTACGGATCCCGTGATCTTTCTCGTGTCCGCGGCACTCACCCTCATTTTCGTCATCCTGCTCGTCGTCGCGCCGGGGCCGATCGGAACCGCGTTCGAAAGTGGCCGTGCGTGGATCGTCACGAATCTGGGATGGTTCTTCATCCTTGGCGTGAACGTTTGGCTGGGCTTCCTCATTTGGGCGGCGGCGAGCCGTCATGGGCACATCCGCCTGGGCAAGCGCGACAGTCGGCCCGAATATTCCAACCTGTCCTGGTTCACGATGCTGTTTGCGGGCGGGATAGGGACGGTTCTCATGTTCTGGGGTGTGGCCGAGCCGATCAGCCATTTTTCTGAGCCGCCGCTACCGGGTGTCGAGCCCTACACCCAGCAGGCGGCGCGCGACGCGATCGCGATCTCGATCTATCATCTGGGTCTGCACACCTGGACGATCTTCACGCTGCCGGGCCTGGCGTTTGCCTATTTCATTCACCGCTACGATCTGCCGGTGCGCGTGAGTTCGGTGTTCTATCCGCTGCTGCGCGAGCGCATCCATGGTCCGATCGGCAAGACGATCGACATAGCAGCGGTGCTTGGCACGCTGTTCGGTGTCGCTGTGTCGCTCGGTCTCGGCTCCTCGCAGATCGCGGCGGGCCTGTCGGCACTGTTCGGCGTGAATGACGGCGTGCCGCTGACGATTGCAATCCTTGCGGTGCTGACGGCAGTGGCCGTCGCCTCGATCGTCGCCGGGCTCGACAAGGGCGTAAAGCTTCTGTCCAACCTGAACATCGGCATGGCCGTGATCTTGATGTTCTTCGTGCTGTTTGCGGGCTCCACCCTGTTTCTCCTGCGCGGGATCGTCGAGACGTTCGGGATCTACTTCTCGAACCTGCCGCGCCTGGCGTTCTGGAACGACATGCTGGCCAACAACGATCCGAACGGTGAGGGCTGGGGCTGGCAAGGCGGTTGGACGGTCTTCTACTGGGCGTGGACCGTCACGTGGTCGCCTTTCATCGGTATCTTCGTGGCGCGCATCTCGAAGGGCCGTACCATCCGCGAATTCGTTTTCGGCGTGCTCCTGGCGCCGTCGCTCTTCACGCTGATCTGGTTTGCGATCTTCGGCTGGCAGGCCATGCAGTTCGACGGCATCGGCGTGGTGCGCGAGCAGATGGGCGAAAGCGCCGGGGCGCTCAGCCGCGCGGTCGCGGAGTCCGTGCCGCTCGCCATGTTCGCATTCTTCGAAAACCTGCCTCTGGTGCAGTTGGTCCAGGGCTTCGCCATCGTGATCGTGGCGATCTTCTTCGCGACCTCATCGGATTCAGCGTCGCTTGTCATCGACATGCTGTGCACCGGCACGGAAGAGCCCGGTCCGGTTCGCCAGCGCGTTTTCTGGGGTGTGTCCGAAGGCCTGGTCGCAGCGATGCTGATCGTTCTTGCCGGCGAGGTGGGTCTGGAGGCACTTCAGCAGGTCATCACGGTGGTGGGTCTTCCGATCTTCTGCCTCGTCTTCATGATGATCCCGTCGCTCATCAAAGGGTTTTATCTCGAAGACATCGACCATGTGACGATCGGCCGGCGACCGAAGCTGACGGAGTTCTAGCCGCCGTTTAGGAGCGGTTCTTACTTGGCGTGCCGGAGTTGCCCCGGCGGTCGCCCGCAATGCCAAGCTTGATGGCGATGACATCGGCGGCGTCGGCGAGTGCTTGGTAATGGCGTTCCCTGCCGCTTCCTTCGCGCCAGTAGACGCTGACCTCGCGGCGTTCGTCCCAGTCCTCGAATCCCAGCAGCTTCACGTCGGCTTCGCCGCGGAACTCCGATCTGGCGTAGAGCTCCGGAAAGAGTGACAGCCCCATTCCGATCGACACCATCTGTCGGATCGCATCGAGGCTGGAGCCTTCGAAATCCTCGTTGATGTGTGCGCCCGAGGCAGCAGCGAGGTGGCGCACATTTTCCAGCAGGCGGTGGCCGCGGCCGAGGGCGAGAAGCGTTTCTCCTGCGATCTCCTTAAGTTCCACTGTCCCCCGCGCAGAGAGGCCGTGCTCGGCCGGCACGCCGAGAAAGATGGTCTCGCGGCCGATCGGGCGGAACGACAGCCCCGCGCGTTCCGGAGAAGGGCCGATGCCGCAATCGAGCGTGCCGTCGGCAACCGCCGCTTCCAACGCGGCCGGGCTGTCCTCGCGGATGTAGACCTGGAGATCGGGATATTGCTCGTGCAGGCCAGGCAGGAGCCAACGCAGGAAATAAGGGCCGAAACTTGCCGGCGTGCCGATGCGCATCATGCCGCCGAGCGACGCCGCCTGTGCCGAAAGATCCTGCAGCAGATCGTCGAAGGAGGAGAGCAGCAGACGCGCACCCTTGGCCAGGCGCTCGCCGGCCGGTGTCGGCACGACCTGCGACGAGGTGCGCTCGAACAGGGTGACGCCCAGCCCCTCCTCGACAAGGGACACCTGAACCGACAGCGTCGGCTGCGAGACATGACAGCGTTTGGCGGCACGGCCGAAGTGGCGAAGATCGTCCACGGCGACGACGTATTCGAGCTGACGGAAAGAGGGGCGAAAGGGCATCAAGACTTAGTTAAAAGCTATCGTGCCGATTTCAACAATGAATTGGAACTATCGATCAGGCTGCGGCACCTATCGGCGGCAACAACGATCAGGTGAGATCATGGACCAGTTCCTAAAAGCGCTGCAGACCCGCCGCGCAACAATCCAGCGCAGTATCGAGCAGGAACTCGCAAGCCCGAACCCCGACCGGTTGCGGCTCAGCGCCCTGAAGCGTCTCAGGGTCCGCTTCCGCGACCAGATCGAATTTATCGAGCGGCTGAACCGGAACGGTGATTTGGCGCGCGTTCAGGTCGTCCGCCGCCGCTCGCTTCAGCCTTAAGCCTCCACCGGTCGCTTGTAGCGGTCACAACTCGCCGGTTCATCGCCTGAAATTGCGATCGGTCATCAGTGCGTTTGCCACACGCATCCCTCCAGGATTTTACACATGATCGCGACATTGTTCTCGCCGATGGTGCTCTTCTTCGGCCTTGGCGCCCTTGCCGCGATCGCGCGTTCGGACCTGACGGTGCCGGAGGCGGCCGGCAAGCTGATGGCGATTTACCTGATGGTCGCGATCGGCCTTAAAGGCGGTGTCGCCGTCGCCGCCGAAGGCGTGACGGGTGATCTTATCGTGGCGGCGCTCATCGGCCTTGCGCTTTCGCTGGTGCTGCCGCTGACGGCGTTCTGGCTCGCGCGCACATTCGCGCGACAGTCGAGAGTGGATGCCGCTTCGATTGCCGCGCATTATGGCTCGGTCAGCGTCGTGACCTATGTCGCGGGCATCGAGGCGCTGAAACTGGCTGGATTGCCGGCAAGCGGCTTCATGGTCGCGGTGCTGGCATTGATGGAAATGCCGGCGATTGTCGTCGCCCTGGTTCTTGCAAGACGGACGACGACGGGCGAGAGCGCGCTTCCAGCAAGCCGGCTCATGCACGAAGCTCTTTTCAATGGCTCGATCGTGCTCTTGGTCGGCAGTTTCGTCATCGGCCTCGTCATCGGCGGCGAGGGCTATGTGCAGATTGCGCCTGTCTTCGAGGCTGGGTTTCGCGGCGTGCTGTGCCTGTTTCTTCTCGACATGGGGCTCATCGCTGCGCGCCGGTTGATCGAGACACGCTCTCTCACGCTGAAGCTCGGCCTGCTTGCGGTCGCCATGCCGCTGCTGCACGGCTTCGTCGGCACTGCGCTCGGTGTGATGGCCGGACTTGGAACCGCAAATGCTGCCGCGATGGGGATCCTGGCAGCCAGCGCATCCTATATCGCCGTGCCGGCCGCATTGCGCATGACCTTGCCGGAAGCCAATGCGGGCACATCGCTCGCCATGTCGCTGGGCGTAACCTTTCCCTTCAACGTGACGCTCGGCATCCCGCTCTATATCTGGATGGCCCAGAGCTTGGCGTATTCGTGATGAGCAGGATCAACGCCGTCGGCTGAGTGCTCCGCCGACGCTTTAATCCCAGATGCCGAGTTTATTCACCAGCGGTTGGAACTTCTTCGGCGCTGCTGGATTGGCGGGTCATGCACAGCCGATATTTTGCCACAATCTTTCTCGCCCTCGTGGGCATCGTTCTTGCGGGCATTGCCTGCTTCGCGCCTCTCGGCAACACGGGCGTCGATGGGTCGCTCGGCGCGCTTCTGGCGCTGATCGGAACCGTAGCGACCGCTTTGGGTGCAGGCCTGCTTGCCTTCGCCAGCCTTTCCCCGCATTGGCGAACGCTTCTACTGGTCTTGTCGGTCACTGCGGCGGTGCTGAGTGCCATTGCAGGATACTTCTTGCTGAAGTTCGCGCTGGCAGGTGTCATGGCGGCGGCAGCCCTTGCACTCGTTCTGGGTGTCTTTTTCAACCCACGCCGGAGCATGGCATGATCCTACCGAACCGTATCACAGCGCTCATCGTCTCCTCATTGATCGGTGCGAGCGTAACGGCTCATGCGCAGCAATCGGAGTGGACGTCGTTTCACGGTGACATCGGCTCCACCAAGTTTTCCAATGTGCAGAGCCTGACGCCTGAGACGGTCGAGAATCTCGAGCGCGCCTGGGAGTTTCATACCGGCGACGTGGCCGACGGGTCGGGCGAATTGCCCGAGACGGTGTGGTCGGCGACGCCGGTCTACGCCAACGAAACGCTTTATCTCGGCACACCCTTCTATCGAATTGTGGCGCTGGACCCGGCGACGGGCGAAGAGCGCTGGGCCTATGACAGCGAGTCCACGTTGGAGGCGTTGACGCAGCCGGCACTCAAGAACCGCGGCGTCGCCTATTGGGAGAGCGGCCAGGCCGGCACCTGCGAAAAGCGGGTCTATCTCGGAACAATGGATGCCGAACTGCATGCGGTCGATGCCGATACCGGTGCGCGGTGCGAGGCGTTCGCCGAGGGCGGCGTGCTCAATGTGAACCAGTGGAACACGGTCAACGATGTCTTTCCGTTCTCGCTTCTCCAGCCGCCGCTGGTGGTGGGCGACACGCTTCTGCTGGGCTGGGCCGGAAAGGACTGGGAATACAGCGTCGCGCCTCCCGGCAATCTTCTCGCGATCGATGCCCGAAGCGGCGACTTGTTGTGGGAAGCAAGCTTCATCCCGGAAGAGATGATCCCGCGAACGGGCACTGCGAATATCTGGACGGCGATGACCGCCGACCCGGAGCTCGGCCTCGTCTATGCGCCGGTCTCCTCACCAAGCCCCAACTATTGGGGTGGCGATCGCACCGATCCCATCCCTCTGGCCACGTCGGTTACTGCCGTCGACATCGAGACGGGCGAGATCGCCTGGAGCTTCCAGCACGTCCGCCACGACATCTGGGACTATGATACGCCGTCTGCGCCGAGCCTCGTCGACATCGAACGAGACGGGCAGACCATACCCGCTCTGGTGCAGGCAACGAAGCAGGGCTTCCTGTTCGTGCTCGACCGCCGCACGGGTGAGCCGCTGTTCGACATCGAGGACCGTCCCACCCCGCAAAGCACTGCCGAAGGCGAGGTGACTGTCCCGACACAACCCTTCGCGATGACCCCGAGGCCCGTCGGCAATCCGATGGAGCTTCCCGATGTGTGGTGGCTCGCCGATCTCGTCAGCTTCGGCCAATGCTCGCGCGACCGCGAAAATTACCTCTATGAGGGCATGTTCACGCCGCCTTCCGAACAGGGAACGCTGTTCTTTCCCGGCACTGCGGGAGCGACGAACTGGGGTGGCGTGGCGATCGATCCACGCAATGCCACCCTTTACGTCAACGCATCACGGATCGTGCAGCTGATCCGGCTCATTCCCCGCGCCGAATACGAACAGCTCGACAATGCGGAGGGCGGCAATGAGGAAGGTTATTCGCCCCAGGAAGGTTCGCCTTACGGCATCTACCTTACCGACTGGAGCAATTGGGCCGGCATGCCGTGCTGGGCGCCTCCGTTCGGCACGTTTTCCGCCTACGATCTAAACACGGGCGATCTGCTTTATGAAACGCCGTTCGGGCGTGCGCAGCTCGAGGGTTTCTATGGCCTGGAGTCCTGGGGGTCGCCGACGCTCGGTGGACCGGTGATCACGGCCGGCGGTGTGGTCTTCATCGGGGCATCAGTGGACTCGCATGTGCGCGCGCTCGATGCGCGGACCGGTCGCGAACTCTGGTCCGATCTCGTCGAGGCTCCGGCGGTGTCCATACCTGCTGTCTTCACCCATCAAGGCGTCGACTACGTCGTGTTCGCCGTGGGCGGCAATTCCATCCTGAAGCCGGAAGTGTCGGATCAGGTCGTTGCCTATCGGCTGTCGGAGTAGGGTTTTGTCGCGTGTCGGCTGGCCTCCCGAGTGACGAGATCGTCGATCTTGGCGTCATGACCTTTACGCGTGGCATCTTCCCCATCATAGACGGCGGCTGAACAGTCCGATGACCTTTCATGAGAGGATGAGACAGCATGAAACTTCTGCGTGTCGGCGAGAAGGGCCGCGAACGGCCGGCTCTTCTGGACGCCAACGGCAAGCTCCGTGATCTCACTGGTATCGTCGACGACGTCGCCGGCGCGACGCTCCTGCCGGGCGAATTGCAGCGTCTGCGAGAGATCGACCCGCAGTCACTGCCGGAGCTGCCTTCGGACCTCAGGATCGGGCCATGCGTCGGCAATGTCGGCAAGTTCATCTGCGTCGGCCTGAACTATGCCGACCATGCGGCCGAAAGCGGTCTCGACGTGCCCAAGGAGCCGGTCATCTTCATGAAGGCCACCAGCGCAATCTGCGGGCCGAACGACGACATCATCATTCCGCGCAATTCCCGCAAGACCGACTGGGAAGTCGAGCTCGGCGTCGTCATCGGCCGCGAAGCGCGCTACATCGACGAGGCCGACGCGCTCGATCACGTGGCCGGTTACTGCGTCATCAACGATTTGTCCGAGCGGGAATTCCAAATCGAGCGTTCCGGGCAGTGGACGAAGGGCAAATCGGCCGACACGTTTGGTCCGATCGGCCCATGGCTCGTGACCGCAGATGAGATCGAAGATCCGCAGAACCTCTCCATGTGGCTCGACGTGGATGGTCGCCGGTTCCAGGATGGCTCGACGCGCACGATGGTCTACGGCGTGGCGCATGTCGTCAGCTACATTTCCCAGTTCATGAGCCTGCAGCCCGGTGACATCATCTCCACCGGCACGCCGCCCGGCGTGGGAATGGGCGTCAAGCCGGAGCCGATCTACCTCCGACCCGGCCAGGACATGCGCCTCGGGATCGAGAAATTGGGCGAGCAGCGCCAGCGCACCGTCGCCTGGAGGTGATTGCTGTCTCGGCAGACGGCTGAAGCGTGACGCGCCTCGCAAGAGACCACGCAACTGTGTCGGCTTTTCCAGTTGATTGCACAGCATACGTTCCATATATGGTTCGTATGCTGTGCAAACTTGGAGACGACGCATGGGTATCGTGAAGATCGATGATGAGTTGCACGAGGATGTTCGCCGGGCGAGCACGGTGCAATGCCGCTCCATCAATGCCCAGGCCGAATTCTGGATGAAGATCGGCATGCTTGCCGAAGCGCATCCGGGGCTTTCCTTCAACGATATCGTCAAGCAGCAATATGAGACGGCGGGCGTGCGCATGCCTGCGCAGGCTGCCTGAGGGATGGTCAAGACCCCCGATGAGCTGGCACTGATGCGCGTGTCCGGCAGATTGCTCGCGTCCGTCTTCGAGATGCTGGACGAGCAGGAGCTCGTCGGCCAATCGACGTTGCAGATCAACGATCTCGTCGACCGCTTCATCAGTGTCGATCTCGCGGCACGACCGGCCAGCAAAGGGCAGTATGGTTTCGAATATGCCTTGAACTGCTCGATTAACGACGTGGTCTGTCACGGCATACCGGATGCCGGCGAGATCATCCGGGACGGCGATATCATCAATTTCGACATCACACTGGAAAAGAACGGCTACATCGCCGATTCCAGCAAGACCTACCTAGTCGGAAACGCGCCGCCGGCTGCGCGCAAGCTCGTGCGCGTTGCGCAGGAGGCGATGTGGCAAGGGATCCGGCAGGTGCGGCCCGGTGCGCATATCGGCGACATCGGCCACGCGATCGAACGCCATGCCAAGAAGAACGGCTACGTCATCGTGCGTGAATATTGCGGGCACGGGATCGGCCGCGACATGCACGAGGAGCCACAAGTGTTGAATTTCGGGCGGCCGGGATCGGGCGAGAAACTGCGTGAAGGCATGGTCTTCACCGTCGAACCGATGGTCAATCAGGGCACTCGCAAGGTCGCCACCGCCGATGACGGGTGGACGGTGGTGACGACGGACGGCAAGCTTTCCGCCCAGTTCGAGCATACGGTTGCTGTGACGAAGACCGGGGTCGATGTGCTTACGCTACGCCGCGGCGAGCAGGCGATGCTTAGGGCTTCTTGATCTTCGGGCGGTGACATCCCCCTGCCTGGCGCGACTGCCGTCGATCGTGCCGTGCCTCGATCGATCAGCTCTTGGTCAAGCCCTGCTTCCAGTGGAGCATCAGCATGTCCAGAAAATGCTGGGCTGCGGGTGCCAGAGAGGCGCCGCGCCGACGCACGATCCCGATCGTTCGCGACACTTCGGGCTCGTGCAGTGGCCGGACGGTGATGATGGGATGATCGCCCTGCGGCGTGGCCATGCTCGGCAGCACGGAAACCCCCAGACCCGCCTCGACGAGGCCGAGCGACGTCGACAGATGCGTCGTTTCGTAGGTGAAGGACAACTGCACATCGGCTTTGGCCAGGGCTGCATCGAGCAGCGTGCGATTTCCACTCGATCGACTGACCGTGATCAAGCGGTGCGGTGGCAGGTCCGACCAGCGCACGACCGACTGTGCGGCCAACGGGTGGTCGCGTCGCGCGGCGAGGACGAACGGATCTTCGACCAGTGGCGTGAACTCGAGATCGGCGCTCGATGCGCCCATGAGGTTGATCCCGAATTCGACTTCTCCGCGTGACACGGCCGTCAGCCCGTCATTGGCGCTCAGGTCCATGATCCGAAAGCGTATCTGTGGGAATTCCGCTGCAAAGCGGCGAATGACGGCAGGCAGGAAATAGAACGCTGCCGTCGGCAGGCAGGCGATCGTCACCAGTCCGCCGCGCCGCAGGCCGACATCGCGAAACGAGAACAGCGACTGGTCGAACTCGTCCAGAAGCCGTCGCACCAACGGCAACATCTCGCGCCCGACGGCCGTCGGCGCGACGCTGCGGGTCGTTCGTTCGAACAACTGCGCGCCGATCGTCTCTTCCAGTTTTTGGATGCGGCGGGAGAGTGCCGGTTGCGAGACGTTGAGCGCCTCAGCCGCTCTGTGAAAATTGCCGAGCTCCATCACGGCGATGAAGGAGCGTAAGTCGAGCGTGTCGCAATTGATGTGCATTTCAGATCAACGCTCCAAATCTTTGCATATGACATATCAATGTGAACGATCCAAAACATGCAGGCAAAGGCTCGTTTGATGCAAATGATGCATTATTCATTGAGAAAACGGCATTAAACGCCGGATTTTGAGGCCTTCTGCCGAAATCACGGGCACCTGATGAGGATGAGGCGCCTTTAATGACTTTACAGGCGCGGCGTGACGTGGTCACCCTACGCCTAATTCATGTGTACCTTTGTATACGATGAAGACTTTGATCATGGGATTGGGAGGAAAAGCATGACCCGTATCGATCGTCGTAAGTTCCTGGCTGCCAGCGCAGCCGCCGTTGCAGCCGCAAGTTTCGGTCTGCCCAAGGCCTTCGCGCAGGATTCCGTGGACTTCGCTGGTGAAACCATCGAGTGGTGGATTCCTTTCTCTGAGGGCGGCGGCTCCGATGTCTGGGCGCGGTTCATGGCGCCTTACCTTGCCAAGCATCTGCCGGGTCAGCCGAACGTCATCGTACGCAACGTCCCGGGCGGTGGTTCGATCACCGGCACCAACGAATTCGTGGCGCGCGCCCGTCCCGACGGCCTGTCACTTCTCGGCACGTCCGGTTCGACGCAGTTCCCGTTCCTGCTCGGCGACACGCGCGTGCGCTACGACTATGCCAAGCTGATCCCCGTCCTCGTCTCACCGACGGGCGGCGTCGCCTATCTGCCGGCAAGCCTCGGCGTTGCCGATGCATCCGAACTGTCGAAAATCGGTGACCAGGAACTGGTCTATGCCAGCCAGGGTGCAACCTCGCTCGATCTCGTTCCGTTGCTTGCGTTCCGCCTGCTCGGTCTCAATGTCCGCCACGTCTTCGGCATGACCGGCCGCGGCGATGGCCGTCTTGCCTTCGAGCGCGGCGAAGCCACGATCGACTATCAGACGTCGTCTGCTTACCTCACCAATGTCGAGCCGCTGGTGGAAGCCGGCACCGCCGTGCCGATCTTCTCGTGGGGCGTTCTGGATACCGAAGGCAACGTCCAGCGCGATCCGACTTTCCCGGACCTGCCGCACTTCGTCGAAGCGCTCGAGATGGCGACCGGCGCAATCCCGGACAGCGTCGAGTTCGATGCCTACATGGCGTTTTTCGGCTCGGGCTTTGCAGCACAGAAGCCTGCCATGCTGCCGGAAGGCACCCCGGAGAACATCGTGGCCGCCTATCGCCAGGCGTTCGCCGATGCGGCTGCCGATCCCGATCTGCAGGCTGCCAAGGGCGAGATCCTGGGCGAGTACGAACAGGCTGTCGGCGATGGTGTCCAGACGCTCTACGAAGTCGCGACCACCATCGATCCGGAAGCACGCGAATGGGTTCGCGAGTTCCTGATGTCGGAATATCAGGTCCAGCTTTAACGGCAATTGACGCGGAGCGCGCGAGGCTCGTCGCCGCGCGCTCCGCTCACACTCGATCCCGATCGTTCGGGACGACTTGATCCTGGCTTCTGCGGACTTCGTCGCTTCGTGTTGCCGTGCAACGCGTCGATCCGCAGCATCTCCCCCAGCAGCGGGACGCTCCTATCATGCTTGAGACATTTCTCAGTTCCTTCGCCACCTTGCTGACTGTCCAGCACCTCATGTTCATGACGATCGGGGTCGTGCTCGGGCTCGTGGTCGGTATTCTGCCTGCGCTCGGCGGCATCGCCGGCATGTCGCTGCTGCTTCCTTTCATCTACGGCATGGACCCGACTTCGGCCGTGGCGATGATGATCGGCCTGTTGGCGATCTTGCCGACATCGGACACGTTCTCGTCTATCCTGATGGGTATTCCGGGCTCGTCCGCATCTCAGGCCACCGTGCTCGACGGTTTCCCGCTCGCCAAGAAGGGCGAGGCGGCGCGCGCGCTGTCTGCAGCCTTCTCGGCATCGATGGTGGGCGGCATGTTCGGCGCGATCGCGCTGACCGGCGTCGTCCTGATTGCGCGACCGCTGATCCTGTCGTTCAGTTCGGCTGAGCTTTTCATGCTCGCGATCTTCGGCCTGTCGATGGTCGGGGTCCTGTCGGGATCGAATCTTGGCAAGGGCCTGGCTGCCTGTGCGCTCGGCCTCATTCTCGGCACGATCGGAACGGCGCCTGCCGCTGGCGGCGAGCGCATGTCCTTCGATTCGCTCTATCTGATCAGCGGCCTCGAACTGGTCATCGTTGGCCTGGGCATCTTTGCCCTTCCCGAGATCGTCGACCTTCTGCGGTCCAACCAGAGTATTTCGTCGACCGGAAAGCTCGGCTCGGGCTGGTTCCAGGGTGTTCGCGATACGTGGAACAGCCGCTGGCTTGCGTTGCGCTGTTCCGGCCTCGGTGCGCTGATCGGGATGATCCCGGGTCTCGGCGGCAGCGTCGTCGACTGGCTGGCCTATGGTCATGCCGTGCAGACGACCAAGGGCAAGACGGAATTCGGGCAGGGCGACATTCGCGGCGTGATCGCACCGGAATCGGCCAACAATGCCTGTGCCGGTGGTGCCCTGATCCCGACACTGCTCTTCGGCATTCCGGGCTCCGGCTCGATGGCGATCTTCCTCGCCGCCATGATCCTGATCGGTCTGCAGCCGGGACCGGCCATGGCCGACCCAGCGCGCGATCTGGATCTGACCTACACGATCATCTGGACGCTCGCGATCGCGAACGTTGTGGGCACGGCGCTTTGCATCATCCTGTCACCGTGGGTCGCTAAGCTGACGACGATCAAATACACGATTTTCGCGCCCTTCATGATCGTCGTCATTTCCTTCGGTGCATTCCAGGCCACGCGGTCCTTCAATGACATGCTGGCGCTTTTGGCGATCGGCCTCATCGGGATTTTCCTGAAGCGCTTCGGCTGGCCGCGCCCGGCCTTCCTCATCGGCTTCGTGCTCGCCACCCAGGTGGAAACCTATTTCTACCAGGCGGTGCAGTTCTACGGCTACGGTTTCCCGCTGCGGCCGCTGGCGCTGGCCATCGGCGTGCTGACCGTGCTTTCCGTCTGGTTCGGCACGCGCAAGCGTCCCGGCGATGTTGCCGCCGCGAGTGTAAGCTCCGAAGGCGATGCCGAGCAGGCCCAGGCCAAGAACCTCATGCCGCAGATCGTCTTCACGGTGATCGTCGGCGGGCTCTTCGTCTATGCCTTCTTCGACTCCTGGGAACTGGCCTCGTTCCTCGACAAGGTGTTCCCGATGTCGGTCGCAGTCGTCGGCCTGATCGCCTGCCTTGTGGTCGGCCTGCCGCAGCTGCGTGCGCAAAAAAAGATCAGCGGCGGTGGCGCCATCGCTGGCGGTTCGGCGAACTTCGACATGGACGCCAACATGACCGACGGCGGACCGTGGCGGTTCGTATTCTGGCTGGTCGGCTTCGTCGGCCTGATCGGTCTGCTTGGCTACTTCCTGGCGCTGATCGTATTCTTCATGACCTTCACCCGGGCCGTGGCGAAAACGAGCTGGCTGACATCCGCCGTGCTGACGGCCGGAGCCGCTGCAATGATCATGGTCCTGACCTGGGCGCTGAACATGCAAATGCCTTACGGCCTGCTGCAGGAGTATTTCTACGACAGCCTGGTCTGGCCGTTCCGCTAGGCACACGAACAGCCGCTCCGGAAACGTTTCCGGGGCGGTTTTCCATATCCCAAATTTCAGTATACAATCGCATGCGAAGCATCCGCATCCTCCAAAAGGTCCAGCTCAATGACGAAGCAAGTCGCAATTCCCTGCATCCTGATGCGCGGTGGCACATCGAAAGGCCCGTATTTCAAGGCGTCCGATCTGCCTGCGGACATCGCCACGCGTGATCGCGTTCTTCTGGCGGCGATGGGGTCTCCCGATGCTCGTCAGATCGACGGCATCGGCGGTGCCGACACGTTGACCAGCAAGGTCGCGATCGTCGGCCCGTCCAAGCGGGAAGGGGTCGATGTGGACTATCTGTTCGCCCAGGTTTCCGTCGACAAGGCGATCGTCGACACCAGCCCGTCCTGTGGCAACATGCTGTCGGGCGTCGGGCCCTTCGCCATCGAGAGCGGCATGGTACCCGTGGCCGGCGAAACGACCAGCGTCGTGATCTTCGACGAGAATACGCAAAGCCGCATCGAGTCGATCGTGCAGACCGGCGATGGCGCAGTGGTCTATGATGGCAGCGCGGCGATCAGCGGAGCGCCCGGCACATCCGCGCCCGTCCGCCTCAATTTCATGGACATCGTGGGCTCCAAGACCGGCGCGCTGCTGCCGACCGGCAAGCTGACGGAAGAGATCGACGGCGTCACCGTCACGCTCATCGACGTTGCCGTGCCGATGATGCTGTTCCGCGCTGCCGATCTCGGCAAGACGGGCTACGAGACGAAAAAGGAACTCGATGCGGATAAGGAGTTCTTTGCCCGCATGGAGGCCATGCGCCGCGAAGCCGGCCGCCGCATGGGGCTCGGCGATGTCGCCGACAAGGTGGTCCCGAAAGCGGCCATGCTGGCCAAGCCGAAGGATGGCGGCACGATCGCAGCTCGCTATTTCGTTCCGCACAACACCCACGCCGCCTTCGCCGTGACCGGCGGCCTCTGCGTGTCGTCCTGTGCGGTTCTCGAAGGTTCCGTGTCCGACGGTCTTGCCGTGCGTCCGGAAGGCCATGACCGCCTCATCGTCATCGAGCATCCCTCAGGCGTTCTCGATGTGACGCTGGAAACCCGCGACACGGACAACGGCATCGACATCGTCAAGGGTGGCCTCTTGCGCACCGCGCGCAAGCTGATGGCAGGAGAGGTCTACGTCCAGGCGGCGGTGCTGCAGGCCGAGGCCGGCAGCGACGCAGAGCTCAAAGGCGCTGCCTGACACTCAACGGCTGGCTGCTCGCTTCGGGCGAGCGGACAGCCTTTTCCCATTCGACGATCAGTGCCGTGCCAGGTCGCGGAAAGCCTCCGTTCGGCCGGCACGTCCCCAGGAGATAGCATGAAGATTCTCGTTCTGCCGGGCGATGGCATCGGCCCGGAAATCGTGCGCGCGAGCACGGATGTTCTCGATGCAGCCGACCGCAAATTCGGTCTCGACCTCGACTATACCCATCGCGAAATGGGCTTCGCGACGTACGAGACGCAGGGCACGACATTGCCCGACGACATTCTGCCGCTGGCGCAGACGATGGACGGCGTGCTGCTCGGCCCGATTTCGCACCTGGATTACCCGCCACGCGACAAGGGTGGCGTCAACGTCTCGGCAGCGTTTCGAGTCAAGCTCGATCTCTTTGCCAACATTCGTCCGGCACGCACACGCCACGGTGTGAAGCACCGCGGCACCGACATGGATCTCGTGATCATGCGGGAATCGACCGAGGGGATGTATCCGGACCGAAACATGGTAGCCGGCACCGGCGAGTTCATGCCGACAGAAGACGTGGCCATTTCCATGCGCAAGGTCACGTCGAAGGCGATCGAGCGCATCGCGCGCGCATCCTTCGAACTCGCCATGAAGCGGCGCAAGAAGGTGACGGCCGTTCACAAGGCAAATGCCTTCGTCTTGACCGACGGGCTCTTCCTCAAGGAAGTTCGCAAGGTTGCCGAGGAGTTTCCGGAAGTCGAACTGGAAGAAGTGCTGATCGACGCCATGGCGGCGCTGCTCGTGCGCGACGCGTCGGTCTATGACGTCATCTGCTCGACCAATTTCTATAGCGACATCCTGTCGGATCTCGCATCCGAGCTTTCCGGCAGCCTCGGCCTCGCCGGCTCGGTCAACTCCAATGACGATCTGTGCGCGGCGCAGGCGCAGCACGGTTCCGCCCCCAGCATCGCCGGGCAGGACAAGGCCAACCCCACATCCATGATCCTCTCGGCCGCGATGCTGCTGCGCTGGTACGGCGAGCGGAAGGGCGGCGAGCGTTTTGTCGCAGCTGCTGATCGCATCGAAGCCGTGATCGACGACGTGCTGTCCGATCCTTCGCGCTGCACCGGCGATCTTGGTGGCCCATTGGGAACGCGGGCTTTCACGCAGCTGGTGGTCGACGCGATCTGATCACCCGGCGCAAACTGTGCACCGGACGGCGGAACTCGTCCGGTTGCAAAGTCAGAATACAAATGTATACAAAGGCTGAAAGCGACCATCGGGTCCAATGAAGCCAGGAGAACATCATGTCCGAAGTCTGGGATGTCGTCGTCATCGGTTCAGGCAGCGCCGCGCTCTGCGCTGCCATTGCAGCCAAGGAAAAGGGCTCTCGCGTCCTGATCATCGAAAAGGCGACCGAGGATCTGGCCGGTGGCAATTCCAAATACACCGCGGGCGCGATGCGTTTCGTCTACAACGGCAATGACGATCTGATCCCTCTTCTGCAGAACCCGGACGATCCGCGCATCCCGAACACCGAATTCGGCCAGTACACGGCGGAGAAATTCGGAGCGGATCTTCTCGGCTTCAATGGCGGCCGCCCGCTCTCGGTCGAGCAGCGCGACCTGATCGGCAAAAGCTATGAGACGATGCGCTGGCTTGCCGACAACAACGTCAAGTTCGAGCCGATCTATTCGCGCCAGACTTTCGAGAAAGACGGCAAGTACATCTTCTGGGGCGGGCTGACGCTTGCCGCCGAGCATGAAGGCGTCGGTCTCGTCGAGGCTGAAATGCGCGCCTTCAAGGCGATGGGCGGCGAAATCCGCTATGATTGCGCAGCGGTCGATCTGATTGTGAAGGACGGTCGCGTTTGCGGCGTGAACACCCGCAGCGCTTCCGGCGAGACCGCCGATATCGAGGCGCGCGCCGTGGTGCTCGGCTGCGGCGGTTTTGAATCCAACGCCAAGCTGCGTGAGAAATACATCGGCGCGGATTGGGCCAAGGCCAAGGTTCGCGGCACGCCGCACAATGAAGGCATCGGCCTGGAAATGGCGTTCAAGCTCGGCGCACAGGCCTATGGTCTCTATGACGGTTGCCACGCGACGCCGATGGATTTGCACATGCCGGAATACGGCAACCTCAATATCCCGCACGAGCAGCGCAAGAACTATCGCAAGATCTGCTACTTCCTCGGCGTGATGGTGAACGCGAAGGGTGACCGCTTCGTCGACGAGGGCAAGGATTTCCGCAACTACACCTACGCCCAGTTCGGCCGCGCCGTACTGGAGCAGCCTGGCCATTTCGCCTGGCAAATCTTCGACAGCAAGGTCGATCACCTGCTCTATGAGGAGTACCGGTTCTCCGACGCCCATTATGTCGAGGCAGACACGCTGGATGCGCTGATCGAGAAGCTCGACGGCATCGACGACAAGGATGCCGTGCGCAAGACGCTCGCCGACTACAACGCTGCCGTCAACGCAGACGTTGCCTTCGATCCGACCATCAAGGACGGCAAGAACACCAAGGGTCTGTCGCTGCCGAAATCCAACTGGGCGCAGACGATCGACACGGGCCCGTTCAAGGCCTATCCGGTCACCGGCGGTATCACCTTCACCTATGGCGGCTTGAAGGTGAGCGACCAAGGGGGCGTCGTCCATGAAAACGGCAGGGATATCCCGGGGCTCTATGCCTGCGGTGAGATGGTCGGCGGCGTCTTCTACGAAGGCTATCCGGGCGGCTCGGGCCTCACGTCCGGCGCCGTTTTCGGGCGGCGTGCAGGCTATGGGGCCGCGCAGTTCGCGACGCAGACAGTCGCGGCGGCCTAATACGGTCGCGCCGGCGTGAGCGCGTTCGTCGCTGTCGGAATGGTGGTCGCGGTGTTTCTCACTGCGCTGCTTTCCGGCATCTTCGGCATGGCAGGGGGCCTGATCCTTCTCTGGATCCTGTTCTTTCTTCTGCCTGTCGGCACGGCGATCGCGGTTCACGGCGTCATCCAGCTCGTGGCGAACGGGTCGCGCGCCTGGTTTTCGCGCAGCTGGATCGACTGGAGGATCGTCGGCACCGTCTCCATCGGGCTTCTGACTGCGGCGACGCTGTTCCTGCTTGTCAGCTACACGCCGGAACTGGCGATCGTCTCGATCGTCATCGGGTTGCTGCCGATCCTCGTCTGGGTGCCGAACTCCTGGTTCGCGCTGGACGCTTCCAAGCGGCATCATGCACTTGCCTGCGGGCTGATTGCAGGCGGGCTTTCGATCGGCGTCGGCGTTTCCGGGCCGACGATCGACATCTTCTTCATTCGCACGATGATGGACCGGCGCGTGATCATCGCGACCAAATCGGCGATCCAGGTGATCTCGCATGGCCTGAAGGTGGCATTCTATGCCAGCACCACATTCGTGCTTTCGGGGTCGGAGTGGCTCGCAATCGCCATCGCCGCGCCCATCGCCATTCTCGGCACGAAAGCCGGCAACGGCATTTTGCAGCGATTGACCGACGCCAATTTCCGGGCCTGGACGCGCTGGATCGTAACCGCGATCGGCTTCTTTTACTTCGTTCGCGGAGTGCATCTGCTGGCCTCGTAACGGCCATGACTAGGGAGGGGATCCATGTCTCAAACATTCATTCGCGCCGCATTCTACCGGGGAGGCAGCAGCAAGGGCGTGTTCTTCCACCGAGCCGACGTTCCGCAGGATCGTACGGCGCTCGAGGAGATGCTGCTCGCCGTGCTCGGCAGCCCCGATCCCTACAAGCGCCAGCTCAACGGCATGGGCGGCGGCGTGTCCTCACTCTCCAAGGCCGCGATCATCGGGCCACCGACCCATCCCGACGCCGATGTCGACTATCTCTTCGCGCAGATCGCAGTCGATCGTCCCGTCGTCGACTGGGGCGCCAATTGCGGAAATCTCTCCTCCGTGATCGGCCCTTTCGCAGTCGATGAAGGGCTGGTCTCGACCGCCGACGGCGAGGCGCTGGTGCGCATCCACCAGGTCAACACCAAGAAGATCATCCACGCCCGCTTTCCGGTGCGGGACGGCCGCGCCGTCGTCGAGGGTGATTTCGCCATTGCAGGCGTTGCCGGGACGGGGGCGCGCATCGCTCTCGATTTCCTCGACCCGGGCGGCACGGTCACTTCGGGCCTGTTGCCGAGCGGCAATGTGGTCGATCATGTCGTGGTGGACGGTCGCTCCTATGCGGTGTCGCTGGTGGATGCGAGCAATCCGGTCGTCTTCGTTCGTGCTGCCGATTGCGGAATGACCGGCAGCGAACTGCCCGATGCCATCGAAGCCAATCGACCTCTCATGGCGCTGCTCGACGCGATCCGGCGCGAGGGCGGGGTGCTGATGGGGCTTGGCGTGGATGCTGCATCGATCGGCCTTGCCAATCCGAAGATCGCGATGGTCGGAACGCCATCTCCGTTTCGGACGCTCGATGGCAAGACGCTTGACGAGACCACGCACGACATTGCCGTGCGCATGATCTCGATGGAGCAGGCGCACCGCGCGGTCACGTTGACCGGCGCGATGTGCGTTGGCGTCGCCGCCCGCATCGAAGGCACGCTCGCTGAGCAGGCGCTGCGTCCCGACCATCAGGGCGACGAGATCCGCGTCGGAAATCCGTCCGGGCTGGTCAGCGTCGGAGCGCGCGTCTTGAAACGCGACGATGGTTGGCATGCCGAGAATGCCACGGTGTTTCGCACGGCGCGGCGCCTGATGCAGGGCGAGGTTGCGGTGCCGCAAGGAGCGGTGCGATGAGCGGCGTGATCGATGGCGCCCATGCAATCCTCACAGACCTGCTCGCCCTGGCTGGACTTGAGGGTCTACCGCTCGATCGCCTGACGATCACGGAGCACGACAAGGTGCTCGCGACCGCATGGCCCATCGCGCCGATTGCGACGGCGACGCTCGCGGCCGTCGGTCTTGCGGCGTCACACATCCAGGAAATGCGTACCGGCGAGAAGCTGTCGGTAGAGATCGACACGCGCTCCGCTGAAATTGCCATGGCGAGTTCCAGCTATCTGGAGGTTGGCGGAAAGAATGCCAAGTTCCGCGATCCGTTCACCGGGCTCTACGAGGCGGCGAATGGGGAGTGGGTGTTCCTGCACGGCAATTTCCCGCATCTGCGCCAAGGACTGCTCGACCTGCTCGGTGCCGAAAACGATTCGGACGCCATAGGCTCAGCGGTGCGGCAATGGGATGCCGCCGAACTCGAGGCCGAAGCGATCAGCCGCAATCTCTGCGCGGCGAAGGTTCGTGAGCGCAGCGCGTGGGAAGCGACGGAGCAGGCAACGGCCATTCGGGCGCTGCCGGTGTTGCAAGTCACACGCCAGGCGCCGGCAGGTCCGGCGGCATGGCCGGCCGGTCGCATAGATGCAGCACAGAAGCCGCTTTCGGGCCTGCGCATGATCGATCTGTCGCGCGTCATTGCCGGACCGATGGCGGGGCGGACCTTCGCAGAGCACGGGGGCACAGTGCTTCTCGTGTCTGGTCCGGGTCTGCCGTCGATCGAATCCCTCGTGATCGACACCGGCTTCGGGAAGCATGCATGCGAGATCGATCTGGCTCGCGAGGCTGGTCGCGCCGATCTGGCGCATCTTGCTGGTAGCGCGGACGTGGTGCTCGATGCCTATCGCCCGGGCGCGATTGGTGGCCGCGGGTTGGATCGGGCAACGCTGCATCAGAGCAATCCTCAGCTCGTGCATGTGTCACTTTCGGCGTTCTCGCATGCCGGTCCTTGGAGCTTCCGGCGCGGCTATGACAGTCTTGTCCAGGCCACCATGGGCATGACGTTTGAGGCCGGGGCCGATCGACCGACCCTTCTGCCCTGCCAGCCGCTCGATTATCTGACGGGCTATCTCGCTGCCTTCGGCGCAATGGCGGCGCTCATCCGTCGCGCAGAGGAAGGGGGCAGTTTTGCGGTCGACCTTTCGCTGGCGACGACGGCGCAGTGGATGTGGGATTGGCGCGACCGGCTCGGTGACGACAGTTCCGTGCCGCCATCGAACCCGAGTTCGAGCGACATCGCAGATTTGATCGCGATGCACGAGACAAGGTTCGGAACCGTGCGCGCCGTGCGGCCGCCCTTGAAGATCGGCGGGCGTTCGGCTGAATTCCGACGCCCGCCCGTGCCGGTTGGCAGCGACCCCGCTACCTGGCCGGCCTGAAGACGCCGACGGCCTCTTCATGGTCGGTGATGGCAAGGCGCGTCTCCAGCGCCTTGCGGATGTGATTGATGCCGGCGGCCTCGGCTTTCAGCGTGTCGCGGGCGCGGATCGCATCGATCAGCTCCTTGTGCTCGCCATGGGCGATCACGGTGCGGCCTTCCTGAACGAAGGTGGTTTCCGGCAGAAGTGCGATCGTCTCCTGCAGATCCTCGACCGCCTGGCGGAGATAACGGTTGCGCGCCGCATCGTAGAGCCGAGCGTGGAACTGGCGGTTGATCAGCGCGGCGAGCTTGGGCGTGCCATCCGCCTTGAGAAACTGTTCGTTCAGCCGTTCCAGATTGGCGATCTCGGCTTCCGTCGCATGCTGCGCGGCAAAGCGGGCAACGAGGCCCTCCATCTCCTGCCTTATCGCATAGAGCTCGAAGATCTGCTGCATGGAGAGAACCGCAACGGCGACGCCGCGACCGGGTGCTGCTTCCAGCAGGCCCTTTTCCTGGAGACGGCCGAGCGCCTCGCGCACCGGCGTGCGGCTGACGCCGATCCGCATCGCGACTTCTTCTTCGCGCAATGGGTCGCCGGGCTTGTAATGCCCGTCACGGATCGCTGCCAGAATGGCTCGATAGGCGTTCTGGCCGCGCGTTTTGCTCAAATCTTCAGTTCGGTTCTCTGTCATCGCGCCATCGTCCTTAAGCTTTCCCGGCCGCACTGAAAAGTTGCTTCGATGCCGCATCGCGGTTGGCCATTTCGTATGCGGCTGTGTACAAAAGATTCTGAATTCCCGCCATCTACCATCAATCGACAATTCGAATGCGATCGGCAATGACCCAAAAAGGCAATACGCACGATGCGGGTGCGTCCCCGGCGGATAGCTTGCCTTCGCCCGGCCCGCTGGCACCAAAGAAGAACCGCCCGGGGCCGGAAGGCATGCGCGGTTTCATGATCCGCCTTCGCACGTTGGCCGTCGGCACGATCGGTGGATATTGCGGCTATCGGCTCGGCATTCCGCTCGGCTGGCTGCTCGGCGCGATGATTGCGACCATCCCGCTGTCGATCGCCGGGGTCGACATGCGCTCGTTCCGCAAACCGCGCTTGGTGATGATCGCCGTCATCGGCCTGATGGTCGGCAGCGCGTTCACGCCGGAAGTGGCGGCGCGCATCCCGGACTGGTGGCCGAGCCTTCTCGGCGTGCTCCTCTACGTCGTGATCGTCGCGCTCGTCAGCATCGCCGTCTGCTGGCGCCTCGGTGCCATGACGCCGGCGACGGCGGCCTTTGCGGGTATGCCGGGGGGCTTGAGCGAAATGGTCATCATCGGTCCCGTGATGGGAGCCGACGTCCGCTCCGTCAGCCTGGTTCACGGGACGCGTCTCGTGGTTCTCATCGCGATGACGCCGACCTTGCTGGCGGTCTTCGGTCTGATCGGCAGCGGTGCCGGGGATGGTGTCAGTCGTGCCATCCAATGGTTTCCGAGCATCAGTCTGTTCGATGTGGCGCTGCTTTCCGCCTGCGCGGTGATCGGCTTCCTCATCGCCAAGAAGATCCGGCTGCCTGCCGGCAATCTGACCGGGCCGCTCATTCTCAGCGCCCTCGTTCATGTCACGGGCATCACCGACGCGCACATTCCAGACGCTTTGCTTGCTGCCGCACAGATCGTGATAGGTTCGGTCATCGGCCAGCATTTCGCCGGGATCGCGCGCCGGGTGCTTCTGACGGGTCTGCTCTTGGGCGCGCTTCTCACGGTCTTTTCCATGGCGCTCGCCGGCGGTTTCGCATTCGCCTTCGAGCAGCTGCTTGGCGTCCCTTTCGCCATCGGGCTTCTATCGCTCGTGCCGGGAGGCCTGCCCGAGATGAGCCTGATCGCCATAACGCTTGATGCCGATCCGGCCTTTGTGAGCCTTCATCATCTCGCGCGTGTCGTGCTGATCCTGATCACCGCGCCGGTTCTCATCCCGCTGTGGGTGCGTCGGTTGGAGAAGCGCCGTATTGCCAGAGGTTAATGCAAAGTTAGCCGGTCATGTCGAACCGCGATGGCCCCCTGCCTAACCAGCGCTGCCGATCGCCAACACTTGAGCGTATCTTTCCTCCATCAACAATTGCCTGCGATGGAGTAGACCATGCGGATCACATCCTTTTTCACCCGCGCGATAGACGCGCTCAGCGACCATTTCGAAGGTGTGCGGCGGTACGAGACGAACCGGCTGGTTGGCGCGCGCCGCGACATGTGGCGGGGCCTGCCCAACGCCGTGCCTTCGAAGGTCAAGCGATAAGGATCGCCTGCCTTTGTGGCAGTCGGCACGAAACCGTCTATGTTCCGGGTCATGTCGTGGTCTGCTGGTCGATGATGAGCGGCGCCCGATCCATCGATGACCCAGCAAGGCGGGATAGACATGCAAACCTTCGACCCGGTGACGGCGCGGCTTCTGGTCGTGCTTGCCGAAAGCGGATCGATCGGCCGCGCAGCGGATCGTCAGAACATCGCGCCATCGGCCGTGAGCCGGCGGATCAGCGATCTTGAGGCACGGCTCGGCGTGTCGCTGTTCGATAGATCCACGCAAGGCGTCCGACTGACGCCCGCCGGCCGCATCTATGTCGAAGGCGTTCGCACGATATTGCGGGAAATCGCCGATCTCGATACGGCAATGGCGGATTTCGCCGAGGGCCGCCGCGGCAATCTGCGGCTTGCCTGCACGAGCTCCGCGCTGGCCGGGCGCCTGCCGGAGCTTTTGGCCGATTACGCGCAGCGCTATCCGACCATCGCGCTCGACATCCAGGAGATGAATGCCGCCGGCGCTCTGCTTGCCATCGACGATGGGCAGGCTGATCTGGCGATCGTCGCCGACAACAACGATTTCAGCCGTTACGACACGCGCGTTTTCGAAGACGACCAGGTCTATGTGCTGAGCGCTCCGGACCACCCGATCGCCGAGCGGCTGCGGACCGGGAAGCCGATCGCCTTCGAGGAAGTCGCGGGCCATGAGGTGGTGGGCATCCACCATTCCGGCGCGCTCGACCGGCTGCTCAGCCAGGCAGCCGCCAGTGCCGGCCGTACGCTTGGCGAACGCGTGAATGTGGAAAGTTTTCCTTCACTCGTCCGCATGGTGGAAGCTGGCTTCGGCATTGGATTTCTGCGAGCAACGAGCCTGCATCTCCTCACACCCACCGATCTCGTCGCAGCACCTCTCGAAAACGATTGGGCGAAGCGGCAGCTGCTTGTGGCGCATCGACGTTCCGGACCGGTCTCGCGGTCCATGGCCTCGTTCCTGGACCTGTGCACGCAGACCTACAGGCCGACCGCGATATCGTAAGCTCCAGTATTGCATGCGGCTGTATACATAGCGGGCAAACCCTGATAGCGAGGACGCATTGCGTGATGCCAGGGGAGGATATGCCGCATGCCCGCTTCAGACGTGTCTTTGAACGTCGATCCCGTCCGGCTGACCGAACTTGTCGCCCGCATCTTCGCTTCAGTGGGTGTGTCGACGAACGATGCGCGCACGGTAGCGGACTGTCTCATTCTGGCGGATTTGCGCGGTGTCGGATCCCACGGCGTCAGCCGCATGCCGATCTATCTGGAGCGTCTGCGCAAAGGGCTCGTGAACGCGGCACCGACGCTTGCCGTTCACGAGATTGCAGCCGCCTGCGCCAGGATCGACGGCGACAACGGGCTGGGTTTCCTCGTCGCCAGGAAGGCAATGGCGGAGGCCTGCGCGCGGGCCGGAACCTATGGTGTGGGCGTGGTGGCTGCGCACAACAGCACCCATTTCGGCATGGCGGCGACCTATATGATCGATGCGGCCAAGGCGGGCTACGTCTCTTTCGTGTTCACCAACGCCTCGCCGGCAATGCCGATCTGGGGCGGCAGGAAGCCGTTTCTCGGCACCAGCCCGTTCGCGTTCGGCGCCCCCGGTGGCGACGGCACGCCGCCGGTGATCCTCGACATGGCGACGTCGGTCGTGGCGCGTGGCAAGATCCGCCGCGCCGCGCAGAAGGGCGAACCAATTCCGGCTGGCTGGGCGCTCGATGCCGACGGCAATGAAACGACCGATGCGCAGAAAGCCTATGAGGGCATCATCCAGCCGCTCGGCGGGCCGAAGGGTTCGGGGCTGTCGTTGATGATGGAAGTGGTCGCCGGCGTCATGTCCGGCTCGGCCTTTGGTGGCGAGGTCGGCAACCAATATGCCGATTTCGATCGCCCGCAGGATGTCGGCCACATGTTCGTCGCGCTGAAGCCGGATCTCTTTCTCGGCGAGGGGGATTATCGCACCCGCATGGGCGCGCTTGTCTCCCGCGCCAAAGGCCAGCCTCGCCTGCACGAGCATCAGCCGATCCTGATGCCTGGCGAGCCGGAATCGATGCGCGAAGCGGAGCGGCGGCGCAGTGGTCTGCCGATGTCGGTCGAGGACATCACGATGCTCGAACAAGAAGCCAGTCGTGCCGGCATCGCCTTCGTTGCCGACGACCTTGCCTTGCGGAGTGCGGCATGAAAATTGCGATCCTCGACGACTACCAGAATGTCGCGCTGTCGCTTGCCGACTGGGCGTCGCTCGGCACCGATGCTTCGATCACTGTCTTCGATCGCAATCTGTCGAGCGAAGACGAGGCTGCGGCAGAATTGGCCCAGTTCGACGTGCTGGTGCTGATGCGCGAGCGGATGGCGATGCCTGCCTCGCTAATCGCGCGGCTGCCAGCACTCAAGCTCATTGTCGTCACCGGTGGCCGCACGCGCACGATCGACATGGACGCGGCGACGACACGCGGCATCACGATCTGCCACACGCATCCGGGTGAATCGCCGATGGCGACGCCGGAACTCGCCTTCGGGCTCATCCTTTCCGTTGCGCGCTCGATACCGCAGGAACATGCGCGTGTTCGTGATGGTGGGTGGCAGGAGACGATCGGCATGTCGATCGGCGACAAGACGCTCGGTCTCGTCGGGCTCGGCAAGCTCGGCAGCCGCATGGTTCCGATCGCGAAGGCCTTTGGCATGAAGGTGATTGCCTGGAGCCAGAACCTGACCGACGAACATGCGGAGAGCCTGGGCGCTCGCCGCGTGGACAAGGAGACGCTTTTTCGCGAGGCCGATATCGTCTCGCTGCATCTCATTCTTTCGGAACGCTCGAAGGGCATCGTCGGCGCCGCCGACCTTGCGCTGATGAAGCCGGGCGCCGCGCTGATCAACACCTCGCGCGGCGGGCTTGTGGATGACGCAGCATTGATCGAGGCGCTGACGGAAGGCCGCATCCGCGCCGGCCTCGATGTCTACAGCGAGGAGCCGCTGCCGGAAGATCATCCGTTGCGCGATGTGCCGAACGCGGTGACGACGCCCCATCTCGGCTACGTGACGGAGGGCGCCTACGCTGCCTTCTATCGCGACGCCGTCGAAGATATCGCCGCATGGCGTGCGGGTGCTCCCGTGCGCGTGCTTGCGGCGCCGAAAGCCTGAGGAGATTTTAATATGCGCGACATCAAGACGGCCGACCTGGTCGACGATTACGAAGACAAGGTCCGGTTCTGCGATGCGACATGGCAGCGGTTCGGTCGGCGCGCTTCAGCCTACGGTCCGATTTCGACGCTGAAGGTGTTCGAGGACAACGCGCTGGTGAAGCAGACTCTGTCAGAGCCGGGCGAGGGTCGGATTCTCGTTGTCGATGGCGGCGGTTCGACGCGCACGGCGCTTGTCGGTGACGTGCTCGCCGAAATCGGTCGCGCCAGCGGCTGGGCGGGCATCATCGTCAATGGCGCCATCCGTGACGGCGAGGCGTTGGACGGCATGGATTTTCTCGTGTTCTCGCGGGGCCGGTCGCCGATCAAGAGCACCAAGACCGCTGCCGGACATCGCGATCTGCGCGTAACGTTCGGCCAAGCCGATTTCATCCCAGGCCAGTGGGTCTACATGGATGCGGACGGCGTGCTGATTTCGGAACACGCGCTCTTCTAGGCGCTGGTGGCTCTCTATCTCACCGCGTGGAAACCGTGACCAGCGCCACCGGAATGAGAACCGCGAGAGCGATCAAGCCGCCGACCAGCACGGTGCCCAGAGACAGAGCAAATCCGCGCAGCCGCCGCATCGGTCCGTGCACGACAAACCATTCAGTCAGTGCGCCGAGATACCAGATCAGCCCTGAGAGGAAGAGCGTCCATGCGGTGATGCTGGACCACGCGTGGTCCAGCTGACCGATCATCAGTGCCATATCGAGGCTGAGTGTGAACGGAGCCGCCAGATAGCATTGGCTATAAAAGGCCGGCCGCAACGTCGATCTGGTCAGCTTCTGGTTCTTCTGGTGGACGCGCTGGATACCGACCAGCAAGGGCAGCAGGCTGAAGATGACCGCCCTGAACAAGAGCAGATTGCGGTCGTCGGACAGAACACCGCTCAGTTCCGGCTGTGCGACGCCGATATTCATCTGGAACAGATGGGCGATCACAAGCGTCAGGAACAGGAAGAGCGGAGGAGACACCGTGTCGACGAACTGCTCTTCGGGCGGATCGGTCAGTTCCCGCTCCGCATAGATCATCATGCGGACAGGGTGCCTGACGCAGCGCCAGAATGTCAGCGGATAGAAGATGAGCCAGGATACGATCTCGTAGAGGAGTGCCTCTGCGGATCTTAGAAGGTTCATGAGATCCATGGCGTCCCCGAGACCCTGCGGTTCATCGCATTCTGCGACGATCTGCCGAGCCATGGCAATCCATGGCGCGGCTATGCGTCGTCGGAGATGTTCCTGCCCGACAGCTTCGGACATGAGGCGCAGAGCGCTCCGGGTTCCGTCCGGTAGTGCAGGCAACAGGCCTTGCGCACGAGCTGCGGTCGAAATCTGCCATCTTCGGAGGTTTTGAGCGCGATATCGCTTGCGCCTTCCAGGCCCATCGCGTCCAGCCACCGCCTTTTGGCCGATAGCAGCGAAACGGCGTCCTCGTCGCTCGCAAACGATGGGTGGGCAAGCATCACGCCGAGCAGACGGTCCGCGAGCAGCCGTTCGGCGTAGATCCGCTTGATCTTGATGATGCCGCTCAGGCGCCAGAAGAGCGTGTCGGTCAACCCGCTCAAGGCCTGCGCGGTCGCGGTCAGAGGATCGTCCGTGGTGCCGATCGCCGTATCGCAAAACCGGTAGCCGGCGACGAGCGTGCCGTCGACACGCTGCTGCATGCGGTCGACCGCCAAGGCGCGATCGAGATCATGAACGGCGAGGATCGCGAGCACGCATGGCTGCCAGATCAGCATAGACCAGGCGCGGGCAGCCCAATAGGCAGGACCGGCCGCCTGATGCGCCTCGGCGGTGACGCGAACGAGAGCAGCGATCACACCGGCGTCGGCGTCGCTGCCATCGAGATAGCCAACCGACCAAGGCTCCATCCTGCCGTCAAGCAGGGGGGTCTGACGCCGGGCAAGCTCGAACAACGCGTCCATGCTTGCTGCGCCCTCCGGCGAAGCGTCCATTTGCAAGGTGCGAGGATGTCGGAGCATGGCGTTCACGGCGTCGGACCTTTTCTCGTCAGAACCGCGTTGCGAGTTTGAAATTCACCGTGCGGCCCTGGCCATAGAAGCAGTCGCCGCGGGCAAGGCAGGTCGTCAGATAATCCTCGTCGGTGATGTTCTGCACGTTGAGCTGTGCCGACCAGCGTTCGGTCTCATAACCGACGAGCGCGTCGGCGAGCACGAAGGACGGTGTTTTCAGATTGTCGGCGCCGTCGAGGCTCGACCCGACATAGCGCAGTCCGCCGCCAAAGAACCAGCCCTCGAGCTGGTTGCCCTGGGGCCGATAGGTGACCCATGCGGATGCCTGATGCGTCGGCACGGAGGCGAGCTCGAAGCCGGTTACCTTGTCTTCCGTGTCGAGATAGCTGTAGCCCGCGAGAAGTTCGATATCGCGGTAGCGGGTCTGCGCCTCCAGCTCGAAACCGCGGATCGTCGTTTCGCCGTTCTGAACGAATTCCGGCCCCGTCGGACTGCCGACGGGATTGGGCAGCCGGCGGTCGGTCTGGTCGATCTCGAAGACCGATGCGGTGAAGAGATGAGGCGTGCCGACCGGCTGATACTTAATGCCGGCTTCGATCTGGCGGCCGGTGACCGGATCATAGGTGAAGCCGCGCGAGTCCGCCGGCTGTGGCTCGAAGGCGGTCGCATAGCTGACATAGGGCGCGATGCCGTTGTCGAAGCGATAGAGCACACCGGCATTGCCTGAGAAGGCACGCGTCTCGACATCGGCGGCATCATTGTACCAATCGTGGCGCAGGCCGAGCGTCACGAACAGCCTGTCGTCAAAGGACAGATTGTCGAAGGCATAGATGCCCGTTTGATCGGTCTGCTGTTCCGGTCCGCGTGTCCGCGTGAAGCTTGGGATCGGCGTACCATAGATCGGGTTGATCATGTCGATCGGGCTGAAGGCCTGCGAATAGCCATCGGAGCGCGTGGTGGAATTCTGATAGTCGAGCCCGAAGGAGATGGCGTGGTTGATGGCGCCGGTATCGAAATCGGCATTGAGCCTGGCGTCGGAGACGAAGCTCTGCGCCTCGTTGCGGGCCGAATAGAGAAGCCGCGGCACCGTGTCTCCAGTCACGTTCCAGGGAAACGGGTAGACCTGATCATACTTGGCATTGCTGTCGGTATAGCGCGCCGCGACATCCATGCTGAAGGTCTCGTTGAAACGGTGCTCGAAGAGACCCGTGATGGAGGCGCGCTCGGCAGCATACCGGTCAAAATCGGGCTCGCCGAGGAAGGTGCCCTTGTCGACGAAATTGCCGTTGTCGGTCGGCAGGAGTGACCCTTCGATCGGCACGAAGCGCGATGTGAGACCGCCGTCATCGTTCTGGTAGAGGCCGATCACTGTTAGCTTGGTGTCGTCGGTCGGCTGCCAGGTGATCGAAGGATTGATGAAAAGCCCGTCATCATCGACGAAATCCACCTGTGTGCCGCTCTTTTGACCTGCACCGACAAAGCGGTAGAGGAGGTTTCCATCCGCCGTGACCGGGCCGGTGAGGTCGACGCCGATGCGTGCGCGGTCGTGCGTCCCGACTTCGACGAAGACTTCGCGCGCCGGCACTTCCTGCGGCAGCTTGCTCGTCAGGTTGACGATGCCGCCAAGGGCGCCGCTGCCGTAGAGCGCGCCGACAGGACCTTTGATGACCTCGACGGCGGAGAGCGCGTAGGGATCGATGCGGCTGTTGTTGTAGAACGAGAAATCGTTGCGCAAGCCATCGAGAAACTGCGGGGCGGAGATGCCACGGATCGTCTTGGAATCGACGCGCGTGTCGGGACCGAAGGTTTCGGCATAGACACCGGGAACGTAGAGCAGGGCATCGGAGACATCGTCGACGCCCTGGTCGGAGAGACGCTGTTCACTGACGACGGAGACGGAGCGCGGTGTCTCGGCGATCGGTCGGTCGCTCTTGCCGACGCTGACCTGACGGATGATCGTTTCACCCTTCGGCCCGCCCGTGGCCTGGTCTGCGGAGACCGCTTCGTCTTCCACGGTCAACGTTTCCAACACCGTGGCTTCCTGCGCGAAAGCGCCAGCCGATACGGACATCAAGGCTGATGCGAGAAGCGCGCGCTTCAGGTGAACAATCGACGACAAACGTACCACGGTAACCCCCACTCAACTGGTCAGGACTCCGCACTACGTAAATATGAGTATGTTTGTCAACAATCGAATCGCGCGGCAGATGATTTGCTGCACGATGCCCGTTTCAAGCAGTGGCGATGGCCGTTCCCGCCGCCCAGCCGGACGACCACGCCCACTGAAAATTATAGCCGCCAAGCCAACCCGTGACGTCGACGACTTCCCCGATGAAATAGAGGCCATCAACGGCCTTGGCCTCCATGGTCTTCGAGTTCAGGACGGCTGTGTCGACCCCGCCCAGAGTGACTTCCGCGGTTCGGTATCCCTCCGAGCCGATTGGGTAGACTTCCCAGTGCTTCAGCTTGTCGGCGACAGCGCCGAGCACCTTGTCGCTCATATCTGCAAGCGGTCCGTCCGATCCGGCGAAACGCGATGCGTAGGCCGCAAGGCGCTTCGGAAGAATCTCACCGAGCGCCGTGGCCAGCGATCTCTTTCCATTGGCCTTCTTTGCCGCTCGGAGAGATTCGAAGATATCTTCCGACGGGAGAAGCGAGATCTCGATCGGTTGGGTCTCGCGCCAGTACGATGAAATCTGGAGAACCGCCGGACCGGACAGGCCGCGGTGGGTGAAGAGCATCGCCTCGTCGAAATGCGCCTTTCCGCAGGAAATGCGCGCATCCACGGCAAGCCCGGCCATCTCGCGGAAATCGACCAGCACGTCCTCGCCGAATGTCAGTGGAACGAGAGCCGGCCGCGTCTCCACGATCGGCAATCCGAACTGCTCGGCGATCTGATAGCCCCGGCCGGTCGCGCCCATTTTCGGAATCGACTTGCCGCCGCAGGCGACGACGAAATTGCGACAGTGCACCGTGCTCGTGTCCGAGCCGGCAAGCCGCACTTCGAACCCCGTCGCGCGCCGCTCGACGCTGTCGATCGATGTTGTGAGGCGCAGTTCGCAGCCAACGGCGTCCATTTCCGCCAGCAGCATCGCGATGATGTCTTTCGCCGAATTGTCACAGAAGAGCTGCCCGAGTGTCTTCTCGTGGTAGGCGATGCCATGGCGTTCGACGAGCGCGATGAAATCATGCTGGGTGTAACGGCTGAGCGCGGACTTCGCGAAATGCTTGTTCTGCGAGATGAAGTTCGCGGCGCTTGCATGAAGGTTGGTGAAGTTGCAGCGCCCACCGCCCGAGATGCGGATCTTTTCGCCCGGGGCTTTCGCATGGTCGACGACAAGAACGCGGCCACCTTTGGAAGCGGCTTGGATCGCGCACATCATGCCGGCAGCGCCGGCGCCGAGGATCACGGTATCGAATTGTTCAGCGGGCATTGATGCGCCTTTGCGCGAAATTGGTGTCCGAGGGCAGATCGAGCTTTTCCTCGTGTTCGGTGCCCGTTAGCAGCGTCCGGCAAAAGACGCCATGCTGCCTCTCCCGTTCTGCGACGATCGGCGCGGGGAGCAGGCCCTATGTCGACAGGCGCTCGATCTCTGCCCGTTGCGCCTGCATCAGCTTGAAAATCGCGTAGTCGCGGTCGAAGCGGCTTGTCATGGCGGGATCGGGGTGGCGGACGGTACCGGGTTTGACCATGGCGCTACAGCAGGCGGCAAGCGTATCGTGCCACCCCGCGGCGGAGGCGGCGGTCATGGCGGTGCCGAGCAGCATCGCGTCTTCTGCGGCAGGCGTCACGGTGTTGCAGCCGGTCGCGTCCGCATAAAGCGCCATCAGCACCGGGTTGCGCGTGTGCCCGCCGACCACGTGCATCGTGTCAATCGAAAGCCCGTTTTCGTTCATCGCCTCGACGATCTGGCGAATGCCGAGCGCTATGGAGACGGCGGTGCGCCAATAGAGCCGACAAAGGCTGTCGAACGATGTGTCGATCGACAGGCCGCTGACGACGCCGAGCGCGTGCGGGTCGCCGAGCGGCGAGCGGTTGCCGTGGAAATCTGGCAGAAGGTGGATGCGTCCGCCGAGATCTGATCCTTCAGTGACGAGCAGCTCGGCGATGCGGGCACAAATGCGCTGGTGGGCGGCCTTGTCGGGCTTGAGACCGCTCCCATGCGTTTCGATGATGTGATCGAGCAGGCCGCCACTCACTGACTGGCCGCCCTCGGAGAGCCAGAAATCGGGAAGGGCAGCGCCGAGATACGGGCCCCAGATGCCGTGGATGGGACGTGGGCTTTGCGTGAGGGCGGTGACGCAGCTCGAGGTTCCGGCAATCAGCGCGACGCGGCGCGTCATCTCGGAAGCGTCGCCGGAATAGCCGCCTAATGCGCTCAGCGCACCGGCATGGGCATCGATCAGGCCGACACCGACCTGGCAATCGACCGTCAGTCCAAGATCTTGCGCGGCTTCGGCGGTGAGCGGGCCGAGATTGGCGCCGACAGGGGCAGCCTGCGCCGGCAGGCCACCCCTCGTTGTCATGTCCTCGATGCCGATCGCCGCGAGATAATCATGCGCCCATGGCGATGGGTCGTGAGCGAGAAACGTCCACTTGCAGGTTAGCGTGCATTGGGAGCGCGCGGTGGAGCCCGAGGCCTTCCATGTGAGGAAATCCACCAGGTCCAAAAAAAGCGCGCTTGCACGCCAGCTTTCCGGCAGGTTGCGCTTGATCCAGGCGAGTTTCGGGGTCGCCATCTCGGGCGAAATGGTGCCACCCGCATAGTCCACCACGCGGTGGCCTGTCGCTGTCGCTTCATCGGCTTCGGCGATCGCGCGGTGATCGAGCCAGGCGATCGTGTCCCAGCGCGTGTCCCCTGTGGTCGAGACGGTGACCGGCTCGCCGTTCCTGCCGCGCAGCACGATGGAACAGGTCGCATCGAAGCCGATGCCGGCAACGTCCTCGGCGGCGATGCCGGCTTCGGTCACGGCATCGCGGACGGCGCGGCAGACGGCATTCCAGATGTCTTCGGAATCATGCTCGGCATGGCCGGGCAGCGGACGGTGCATGACGATCGGATGCTCGGTGCGCGCGAGGATGTCGCCATGCGCATCGAAAATGCCGGCGCGGGCACTCCCGGTCCCGACATCGACCGCAGCGACGAATGCGCGCTTCACCAACACAACTTTCCCGTCAGGTTCTTGTCCCCAGCAGCGCCGGGAGTTGGCGCATGTTATCGAATATCAAGTCGGGCTCAAGGGCGGCGACACGGGCGTGAAGGTCGAATTGCGCCGCGTGGGAGCCTCCCGTGAAGGCGAAAACTCGCATTCCCGCGCGTTTGGCGGCTTCCACGCCGGGTGCGCTGTCTTCGACAACAAGACAATTTGTGGGGTCGACACCCATTGCAGCCGCAGCGTGCAGGAAGAGATCGGGCGCAGGCTTGCCGTTTTCGACCATCGTGGCGCTAAAGATGTGAGGCGCGAGCTGATCGAGAAGGCCGGTAACCTCGAGCGAAAGGGCAATCCGTTCCGGCTGGCTGGACGAGGCGACGCAGCAGGGCATCGCCAGTTTGCCGATCGTCTCGGCAATCCCCTCGATGGGTCGAAGGTCGCGGCGGAAGCGCGCGTAGAGCGCGCTTCGCATGGCTTCGAGATGTGCCTCAGTCACGGCGATACCCGGATCCTCGCCGAGCGCGGTGCAGATGCTGGCCATGCTTTTCCCGAGAAAGCGCTCATAGGCGGCCTGCTCGGGAAGTTCGAAGCCGATGCCTGCGACAAGCTCTATCAGCACGGCAATCGAGATCGGCTCGCTGTCGACGAGGACGCCATCGCAGTCGAAGATCACGAGATCCGGCTGGTCGTTCAAACGGGCGCTGATCTCGATCGCCAAGGCCTCGCTCCCTATCCATCGCTCAGGAATTTCTGCAGCGTCGCTTTCGTGCCGTCCCGCCAGAGTGCCGTCAAATGATCCGCGAATGCCTTGGCGAAGACCGGGTTCGTGCCGACCGTGCCGAAGATGTCCGAAAGCGCCAGAAACTTTGACGGATCGTCGCGGGCATCGAGTGCGGCAGCTTTCAAGCGTTCGTGGCTGGCATCGTTGGGCGGGATGACGCGGCCGCTGTCGGACATTCCGGCGCAGTAACGGCACCAGAGCGCCGAAACGAGCGCAAGGCCATCGACGGACTTGCCCGCTTGCAGCCGGTCGGCGGTCGAAGGCAGGATGAATTTCGGCTGGCGGTTGGAGCCGTCGAGGCAGAGCCGCGCCACGGTGTCGCCGATCTTCGGGTTGGCGAAGCGGCGCTCGATGAGCGCGAAATAGTCCTGCAGGTCCGTATCTGGCACCGGGGGGACGCAGGGAATGATCTCTTCGCGCTCGACCTTTTCAAGGAAGCCTCGCACCAACGGGTCTTCCATCGCCTCATGGACGAAATGGATGTCCAACAAAGCAGCAGGATACGCGATGGTTGCATGCCCGCCATTGAGGATGCGGATCTTCATCAACTCGTAGGGAGCGACATCCTCGACGAAGGTGACACCGACATCCTCGAGTGCAGGACGCCCGGCCGGGAACTTGTCTTCCAGCACCCATTGCTTGAAATCTTCGCAGAAGACCGGCCATGCGTCTTCGATGCCGAACTCACCGGCCAGGATGCCGATCTCGCGGTCTCCCGTCGCCGGCGTGATGCGGTCGACCATGCCGTTCGGGAAGGCGACGTTGGCGCGCACCCACTGGGCGAGTTTCGGGTCGAACTGGTCGGCAAGACCCGCGACGGCGTTTTCGGTCACATGGCCGTTGCCGGGGATGTTGTCGCAGGACATCACGGTGAAGGCCGGGGTGCCGGCCTTTCGCCGTACGGCGAGGCCCGCGAGCATCAGCCCGAACACCGTCTTGGGTGCGGCCGGATTGGCAGCATCGTGGCGCATGTCGGGATGGTCGGGATCGAAGCGGCCGGAGGCGGGATCGATATAATAACCACCCTCGGTGATGGTGAGCGAGACGATGCGGATCGCCGGATCGGCAAGCTTTTCGATGATCGCTGCCGTATCTCCCGGCTGGATGTAGTCGATCATGGCGCCGGTTACGCGCGCGGTCGATTTATCGGCCTCCTGTTCGACTACGGTCGTCAGGTAGTCCTGTTGCCTGAGCTTTTCGCGCAGCGGCTTGTCGGATGGAAGGATGCCTGCGCCGACGATTGCGAAATCCAGATCACGGCCCTGGTTGAAGAGCTCGTCAAGATAGACCGCCTGGTGGGCGCGGTGGAAATTGCCGATGCCGAAATGGAGAATGCCAAGCGACAGCGCGCCGCGGTCATAGGCCGGAAGAGCGGCCTTGCCTTCGAGTTCGGGTAACGTGGCGAGCGATAGTTTGGTCAGCATCATTTTCATTCCTCAAACGCAGCCTTCAAGGGCGCGTCAGCTCATCCAATTGCCGCCATCGACATTGTAGGTTTGTGCAACGACGTATTCGCTTTCGGGACCGGCCAGGAAGATCGCCATGCCGACGAGGTCCTCGGCGGTTCCCATGCGCCCGAAAGGCACTTCCGCGCCCACAAGGCGCTTCTTCTCGCCACGCGGCCGGTTCTCGTATTGCGCAAAGAGCGCATCGACGCCGTCCCAATGCTCGCCATCGACGACGCCTGGGGCGATCGCGTTGACGTTGATGCGGTGGCGGATCAGGTTCAGCCCGGCGGATTGAGTGAGGCTGATAACCGCCGCCTTCGATGCGCAATAGACGGCGACGAGCGCTTCGCCGCGGCGGCCCGCCTGGCTTGCCATGTTGATGATGCGACCGGGACGATCCTGAGCGATCATCGAGCGCGCGGCCGCCTGCATCATGAAGAGCGTGCCGGAGACGTTGATGCGGAAGACGCGGTCGAAGCTTTCGCGCGTGATATCGACGATCGGCGCAAGATCGAAGATCGCTGCATTGTTGACGAGAATGTCGAGGCCGCCGCACCGTGCTTCCACGGCTGAGATCGCCGCGTCGATCGATGCCTGATCGGTCACGTCGAGAGCGACGGCATAGGCTCCGTCACCGATTTCCGCCGCGGTTTTCTCAGCGCGCTCGACATCGATATCGGCGATCGCGACCGTTGCGCCCTCGCGGACATAGGCTTCCGCAAAGGTGCGGCCGATGCCGCGCGCCGACCCAGTGATCAGCGCGGATTTTCCTTCCAGTCGCTTCATTTGATTGCCAGGCCCTGCGCATCGAATTTGTGGATCTTATCGGCCTGCGGCGTGAGGTAGACCGTATCGCCGTGTGCGAGCATCACTTCGCCGCCGGTGCGCACGGTGATCGTCTCGTCATTGGGTCCTGCACCATCGCGGTGGACATGCAGGAACGTGTCGGAGCCAAGATGCTCGGAAACGCCGACCTTGCCCTTCCACAACCCCTCCGTCGTCGAGATGTCGAGATGTTCCGGCCGCACGCCGATGGCGCTCGCGTCGTGGCGCTTGGCTTCGGCGCCCTCGACGAAGTTCATCTTGGGCGACCCGATGAAGCCCGCGACGAAACGGTTTGCGGGGTGCTTGTAGAGATCGAGCGGCGAACCGACCTGCTCGATTCGCCCGGCCTGCAGCACGACGATCTTATCGGCCATGGTCATCGCCTCCACCTGGTCGTGGGTGACGTAGATCATCGTCGTCTTGAGCTGCTGGTGAAGCTCGGAGATTTCGAGCCGCATGTTGACGCGCAGCGCCGCATCGAGGTTCGACAGGGGCTCGTCGAAGAGGAAGGCTTCCGGCTCGCGCACGATCGCACGGCCGATGGCGACGCGCTGGCGCTGGCCACCGGAGAGCTGGCGCGGCTTGCGGTCGAGATAGTCGGTGAGGTTCAGGATGCGCGCCGCATCGCCGACCTTTTTGTCGATCACCGCCTTGTCATTGCCGGCCATCTTCAGCGGAAAGGCGATGTTCTGGCGCACGCTCATATGCGGATAGAGCGCATAGGACTGGAACACCATCGACAGGCGCCGCTTGGCGGGTGCGAGGCCCGTCGCGTCCGTGCCGTCGATCATGATCCTGCCGCTGGAGACGTCCTCCAGCCCGGCGATCAGCCGCAGCAGGGTGGACTTGCCGCAGCCGGACGGGCCGACAAAGACGACGAACTCGCCGTGGTCGATTGCAAGATCGATGTCCTTGATCACATGGGTCGTGCCGAAGGATTTTGAGACCTTGTTGAGCGTGATGTTTCCCATGTCTGTCTTCCCTACTTCACGGCGCCGAAGGTGAGGCCGCGGACGAGCTGCTTTTGCGAGAACCAGCCGAGAATGAGGATCGGTGCGATGGCGAGCGTCGAGGCCGCCGACAGCTTCGCGTAGAAATTGCCCTGTGGGCTCGAATAGGACGCGATGAAGGTCGTCAGCGGCGCGGCGTTCGACGTCGTCAGATTGAGCGTCCAGAACGCCTCGTTCCAGGCGAGGATCACGCTCAAGAGAACGGTGGAGGCAATGCCCGGCACCGACATCGGCGCCAGCACATGGGTGATCTCCTTCGAGAGCGACGCTCCGTCCATGCGCGCGGCTTCGAGGATCTCGCCGGGAATTTCCTTGAAGTAGGTGTAGAGCATCCAGACCATGATCGGCAGGTTGATCAGGAACAGAACGATGATCAGGCCGACGCGGCTGTCGAGCAGGCCCCAGTCGCGGAAGATGAGGTAGATCGGAATCAGCACGCCGACAGCCGGCAGCATCTTGGTGGAGAGCATCCACAAGAGCACGTCCTTGGTGCGCGGTGTCGGCGAGAACGCCATGGCCCAGGCGGCCGGGATGGCGAAGATGAGACCGAGCGCGGTGGAGCCGAGCGCGAGATAGACCGAGTTCCTCATGAAGCGGAAGTAGTTCGAGCGCTCCTGGACCGTGGCGTAGTTCTCCAGTGTCCAGTCGAAGAAGATCCATTTCGGCGGGATGGAGATCGCGTCGAGCTCGGTCTTGAACGAGGTGAGGATCGTCCAGAGGACCGGGAAGAAGATCAGCAGACCGACCGTCCATCCGATGATGGTGAAGGTGATCTTGCGGCGGGTGGACACTGCGCGGGCCATGATCTCAATCCCTTCAAGCGTCGAGGTTCTTGCCGATGATACGGACGAGGAAGAAGGCAACGATGTTGGCGAGGACCACCGCCACGATGCCGCCGGCGGATGCGCCGCCCACATCGAACTGGAGAAGCGCCTGGCTGTAGACGAGATACGGAATATTCGTCGTCTGCAGGCCCGGTCCGCCCGATGTCGTCACGTAGATCTCGGCGAAGATGGAGAGCAGGAAGATCGTCTGGATCAGGATGACGACAGTGATGGCGCGCGCCATGTGCGGCAGCGTGATGTACCAGAAGATCGACAACGCACCGGCGCCGTCCATCTCGGCCGCTTCCTTCTGTGGAGTGGACCCCGCTTCACCGGACAGTCGGCGGTTGGGTTTAGGCACTAAGACGCAGGAACTCGCGTGGTGAGCGGAACCTGAGCCCAGAGTGCGGGTGGACCTCACAGTAGTCGTCGATCCAGTCGGGCAGCAAGGCCAGGATGGTGTCGGCGTCTGGGAGGATGGCGGTCGAGGCGTAGTCTCTTTTCAGTGTTTTGACGAAGGCCTCGGACATGCCGTTACTCTGCGGGCTTCGAACCGGTGTGAAGAGCAGATTGATGCCGAGGGCAGCGGCGACCTGCGCGGTCTGCCTGGCAATATAGGCGCTGCCATTGTCCGAAAGCCATTCCAGTCGGTGCGGGACCTTAAGGGTCTTGAAGCGGCGTTCGACCGCCGCGATCATCAAGTCACAGACCATTTCACCAGAGATGCCGGCATTGACCACGGCTGACCAGGCGATGATCTCCCGGTCGCAGGCATCGATGACGAACACAATGCGGACCACCTCGCCATTGCGGGCACGGATCTCCAGATGATCTGAGCACCAGCGGATGTTGGAGCGCAGTGCAACGACGACACCGTCGTGGGTGCGGGTAGGCCGCAGAGCCGTATGCTTTTGGAGCGTCAGCCCGTTTTGCTGCATGACCCTGAGCACGCGCTTGGCGTTGACCGTGGGCAGGCCATCCCGTCGCCTCTGCCGGTTCAGCAATGCCGTCACCCGGCGATATCCATAGGTTGGCCGCTGGTCGATGATCGGCCGCAGCTCCGCCAGGAGAACGATGTCGTCGGGCTTCCGATAAGACCCGCGTGGCTTGGACGATTTGTTGGTGCGTTCGATCAGATTGGACCGGGAGACGCCGAGTGTTCTGGCGATCGCACTCATTGGGAACCGTCCTCTGGATCGCTCCACGACAGCAACGGCGGCGTCCGTTTTTTTGGGCGAGCGAGTTCAAGGGCTTCCTTGAGGATCTCGGCTTCCATGGTTTTCTTGCCCAGCATGCGCTCAAGTTCGCGCACCCGCTTCTCCAACTCGCGGACCTGGGAAGCGCCGACAACGTCCTCATCCGCGTGAACGGCGGCATGACCACCTTCGAGCATGCGACGCTTCCAGGCGAAGAGCTGGGAGGGGGAAATGCCGGCACGACGTGCCACGTAGGAAACACTCATTCCCGGCTGCATGGCTTCCTCCACCAGCCGAACCTTCTCGGCCACTGACCAGCGCCGGCGGCGCTGCACGGAGGTGACCACTTCGATCCGCTGAAACGGCTCATCAGAACTCTTGGACATAGTCGTACTCATAGGCGAATGCCTATGCCTTATCGGCTATGCCGACTGTCCGGTCAAAATGGGGTGCGCTCCATTCTGCTCTTCCGAAAGCGATTGCAGCGCGGTCAAGAGGATGAGTGTCGCAAAGGGCAGCCATTGCCAGGCAACGATGATGATGATGGCGGTCAGAGGTGCATTGGAGAACCAGTCGATCGCGCCGATACCGATCCAGTTGAGAAATTGACCGATGACCCCGTAGACCGGGTTCATCATCATATTCTTCCAGACGAGTGCCGCCACCGTCGGCATGACGAAGAAGGGCGCGATGACCAAGAGGCGCACGATGTTGACGCCGTAGAACACCTGGTCGAGCAGAAGCGCGAGAAGGATGCCACCGCAGACGGTGATGAAGAGCACGCCGACCACCAATGTCAGCGTGTTGCGCAGTGCGGTGAAGAAGGCGGGATCGGACAGGAAGAAGCGGTAGTTGGTCAGGCCGATGAAGGGCGTGTCGGCGGGATTGAACAGATTGTAGTTGAGCGTCGAGAAATAGAGCGTCAGCGACAGCGGCACGATCATCCAGATCAGCAACGCGATGACGGCGGGTGCCATCATCAGGCGTGCGGCGGATTTCGTCTGCAGGGTTGCCATGGCAAGGCCGTCCTTGGCGGATCGCTATCGATTGCTGCGCGAAGCTTGAGCGTTTCGAGGTGATATGGAAACCGGTTCACCGTTGCGAGACGCGATATGTCGAAAGCCTGCAGGTTGCGGCTGCCGACGAAGATGGATCCCGCCCGACGGAGGATCTGGTCGGGCGGGATCGGGCGGGCTTACTGAATGTAGCCGGCCCGTGTCATTTCGCGCACCGCTGCCTGTTGGGCAGACTGAAGCGCCTGTTCGACCGTCATGCTGCCGGAGACGGCTGCGGCCATCTGCTGGCCAACCGCGGTACCGAGACCCTGGAACTCGGGAATGGCTGCGAACTGCAGGCCGACATAGGGCTTGTCGTCGGTGATCGACGGGTCGGCATTGTTGATCGCGGCAAGCGTCTGCTCGGCGAAGGGCGCCTCGGACGTGTACTGCTCGTTTTCATAGAGCGAGGTGCGCGTGCCGGGCGGAACGTTCGACCAGCCTTCGTTCTCGGCCACCAGTTCGAGATAGGCCTTGGAGGTTGCCCAGGAAATGAAGGTCTCGGCAGCCTCGGCCTTCTGCGAGCCGGCAGGGATCGCGAGCGACCAAGCCCAGAGCCAGTTGGCGCCCTGGTTCGGGCAGTTTTCGACGCCGCAGGGGAACGGCGCGAAGCCGACATTCTCGGCGACCTGGCTTTCGTCAGGGTTGGTCACGAAGGAGGCCGCAACGGTCGCATCCATCCACATGGCGCAACGGCCCTGGTTGAAGAGCGTCAGGTTTTCGTTGAAGCCGTTGGAGGCTGCGCCGGGAGGCCCGTAATTCGTCATCATGTCGACATACTGGGTGACGGCCGTCGTCCAGCCTTCGCTGTCGAACTGCGGCTGCCAGCTGGCATCGAAATAATTGGCGCCGTAAGAGCGGGCCATGGAACCCAGGAAGGCCATGTTCTCGCCCCAGCCCGGCTTGCCACGCAGGCAGATGCCGTAGACATCGTCATTGGCTTCGGAAATCTGGCGTGCGGCGTCAGCGATGAAGTCCCATGTCGGAGCCTCGGGCATCTCGATGCCTGCTGCCTCGAACAGGTCGGTGCGATAGAGCGTCATTGCGCTTTCGGCGTAGAACGGTGCTGCGTAGAGCGTGCCATCCTTGGAAAGCGCTTCGCGGATCGCGGGGATCAGATCGTCGACGTCGTAATCGTCGCCGAGATTATCAAGCGGAAGCAGCCAGTCGTTTTCGGCCCAAATCGGCACTTCGTAGGTGCCGATCGTCATGATGTCGAACTGGCCGCCATTGGTGGCGATATCGGTCGTGACGCGCTGGCGCAGCACGTTTTCTTCCAGCGTCACCCAGTTCAGCTGGATGTCCGGGTGCTGTTCGGTGAAGGCGTCGGTCAGACCCTGCATGCGGATCATGTCGCCGTTGTTCACGGTCGCAATCGTCAGCGTCTCCTGCGCGGACGCGCCAACGCTGGTGCCGGCAAGCATGGCCGCGCAGGCGGCAAGAAGCGAAAACCTGTGTCTCATGAGTTCCTCCCAAATGAGTGTCGCCGGCAAGAGCTTCTTGAGCAATTGCCTATGCTGTGAGCAATTACTCACATGTTGGCGAGCGATGTCAACGCAGATTAGTCGCTGCAGCGCAGCATCTGCAGGAGACGATTGCGGCGATGGCTTAGGCGAGGAGGGCGGTGGCCGTGTCTTCGTCGGTGATCAGGCCGTTGATCAGCCGACCTTTCAGAGCAGCGGCGATGCCGGGCAGCTTGAGCGGTCCCTTGGCGATGCCGACGACGATGCAGGTGTCGCGCGACGGGATGGGCGAACTCGCGACCCGGTCGTTGATGATGCCATCGATCTGGTGCCCTTCGCGGTCGATCGCCCACCCGACGATCTCGGCCACGGCGCCTGCGGCGGTCAATTCTTCGAGCTCGGCCGGGCTGATGAAGCCATCGATGACGAGCGGTGCACCCGGTCCGAGATCGCCGATGCCGACGAAGGTGATGTCCGCCGTTGCCGACAGTTTGAGGGTTGCCTGGATCATCGGCTGCTGGTGCAGCAATTCACGCTCATGCATCGAGGACGCGATGACAGGGAGCGGCATGGGAAACGACCGGCACTTCACCTTGTCGGCCATGGTGAAGACGACGTTGTAGAATGCGGCGGAGCCGTCCGGCGCAATGTTGCCCGTCAGCGACACGACCTTGTGCTGCGGGCAATCCATGCTCGGCAGTTTTTCGATCGCGGCCTTCAGCGTGCGGCCCGTCCCGATGGCGATCGTCACGGGTTCCGGCGCGGACAGGCGTCGCTCCAATTCAGCGGCTGCGGCTTCGGCAACGCCGACCGTGGTGGATTGGGAACCCGGATCGCTCGGCACGACTTCGACCAGCTTCAGGTCGAAGCGCTGCTTCAGCCGCTGTGCAAGTTCGAGACAACTCGCGATCGGATGGTCGATCCGGACCTTGACGAGACCTTCTTTCACGGCAAGCGAAACCAGACGCTGCGCCGATTGCCGCGAAACACCCAGCTTGCGCGCGATGTCGTCCTGCGTGTTGCCGGCGACGTAATAAAGCCAGCCGGCGCGGGCGGCGTCATCCAGTCGCATGGTGGGTGTCGTCATCGGTGCGTGTTCTGCCAATTGCACATGTCTTCTACGTATCTACGCGCGCGGCGGCGCGCAATCGGGAACGGGAGCTTCGGGGCTTACCGGGGGCACCGACAAGTCTGTCACGGAATCATCATCGATATGTCACGGACCTGTAATGGGCACGGTCAATAAGCCTGCAGCACCGCCATTCGACGACCCGCCACGAAGAGGAAAAGCCCATGAAACTGTTCGCCGCAGCACTCGCCCTTTCGGCTGCCTTCATCCTTCCCGCTCAAGCCCAGTTCGCGCTCGACTCTCGTTTCACCGATGCCGATGGCGATCTGATCGCCGACATCCCGACCGACGCTGCCGATCTGGTCGACCCGGACACGCTGATCTTCACCTACACGCCCGTTGAGGATCCGGCCGTCTACGCCGATGTGTGGCAGGGCTTTATGGACCATCTTGCGGAAGCCACGGGCAAGAACGTCGAGTTCTTCCCGGTTCAGTCGAACGCCGCGCAGCTTGAAGCGATGCGTGCGGGCCGCCTGCACATTGCCGGCTTCAACACCGGTGGCAATCCGATTGCCGTTGCCTGCGCCGGCTTCCGTCCCTTCGCCATGATGGCTTCCAATGACGGCTCGTTCGGCTACGAGATGGAAATAATCGTACCGGCCGACAGCGAAGCGCAGGAGATCGAGGATCTGCGCGGCAGCGAGATCGCCTTTACGCAGGAGACGTCGAATTCCGGCTTCAAGGCGCCGTCCGCCATTCTTTCGAGCGAATTCGACATGGTTGCGAACGAAGACTTCACGCCGGTCTTCTCGGGTTCGCACGACACGTCGATCCTGGGCGTTGCCAACGGCGACTACCCGGCTGCCGCCATCGCAAACTCGGTCATGACCCGCATGATCGACCGCGAAGTCGTGTCCCCCGATCAGATCCGCTCGATCTACCAGTCGGCAACCTTCCCGACGACGGGTTACGGCACGGTCTACAATCTGACGCCCGAGCTCCAGCAGCAGATCCGCGACGCGTTCTTCTCGTTCGAGTGGGAAGGCTCCGCGCTTGCCGAAGAGTTCAACGCGTCGGGCGAAGAGCAGTTCATCGAAATCAGCTTCCAGGAAGACTGGGAAGTCATTCGCCAGATCGACGAGGCGACCGGCGTCTCCTATTCCTGCCAGTAAGCTCTGGCTAACACAAAGCGGGGGCGCAGCTTCGTATCTGCGTCCCCGCTTCGCATTGAGGCAGAGGCGAGAGGTCAGGCATGCTTGAGGTGGACAGTCTCGAGAAGCGCTACAAAACGGGCGACATGGCGTTGCGCGGCATTTCTTTCACGGTTGCCAAGGGGCAGGTCGTTGGCCTCATCGGGCCTTCGGGCGCGGGCAAGTCATCACTTATCCGCTGCATCAACCGACTGGTGGAACCGACAGGCGGCGCCATTCGTCTGAACGGGCTCGATCTCACGAAGCTGTCCGGCGGCAATTTGCGCCAAGCGCGCAGGCGCATCGGCATGATCTTCCAGGAATATGCGCTGGTCGAGCGTCTGACCGTCATGGAGAACGTGCTGTCGGGCAGGCTCGGCTATGTCGCCTTCTGGCGCTCCTTCTTCCGGCGCTTTCCGCAGACGGATGTCGACAAGGCCTTCCAGCTTCTGGATCGTGTCGGGCTTCAGGATCACGTGGACAAGCGCGCGGATGCGCTTTCCGGCGGCCAGCGCCAGCGCGTCGGCATTGCGCGTGCGCTCGAGCAGGACCCGGAACTGCTGCTGGTCGACGAGCCGACCGCATCGCTCGATCCGAAGACATCGCGCCAGATCATGCGTCTCATCTGCGAAGTCTGCCGCGAGCGCGACCTTCCGGCGATCATCAACATTCACGATGTGGTGCTGGCCCAGATGTTCGTCGATCGCATCATCGGCCTGCGCGCCGGCGCGGTGGTGTTCGATGGTCCGCCGACGGATCTTACGGACACGGCGCTGACCGAGATTTACGGCGAAGAAGACTGGCATGCGATGCGCAAGACGCGCGAGGAAGATGCGGCTGACGAAAGCGAGACGAAGGCGTTTGAAGCCGAGCGTCTGGCGGAGCTGGTCTAGTGGTCAGCGCAGTTGCACCCGCCGCTTCCCGCCGCTGGCGCCGGCCGCCGGTCTTCATCAAGAGCCGGTTCTGGCGCATTGCCATCTATGGCGGCTTTTTCGCCTATCTCGTGCTGGCGCTCTGGTCGATCGACCTTGACTGGACGCGCATCGTCCAAGGCCTCGACCGCGGCCGCCGCTTCATCGAAGGCTTTCTGACACCGGACTTCACGAGCCGCTGGCGCGACATTCGCCAGGGCATGGTGGAAAGCATCACCATGACGGTGTGTGCAAGCGTTGTCGGCATCCTCATTTCCATCCCGATCGGCATCGGCGCGGCGCGCAACATCGCGCCCTGGCCCGTCCATGCCGTATGCCGCAGCATCATCGCCATTTCTCGCGCGTTTCAGGAAATCATCATCGCGATCCTGTTCGTGGCCATGTTCGGGTTCGGGCCATTCGCCGGTTTTCTGACGCTCTCCTTCGCGACGATCGGATTCATCTCCAAGCTGCTTGCCGACGACATCGAGGAAGTCGATGAGGCGCAAGCCGAAGCCATCCGCGCCACCGGGGCCGGTTGGTGGCAGATCGTCAACTACGCGATCCAGCCGCAGGTCATGCCGCGACTGATCGGGCTTTCGCTCTACCGCGTCGACATCAATTTCCGTGAAAGTTCGGTCATCGGCATCGTCGGTGCAGGCGGCATCGGTGCCACGCTCAACACCTCGATGGAGCGATACGATTACGATACGGCGGGCGCGATCCTGATCCTGATCATCATCTTCGTCATGTTGGCCGAATACGGCTCAAGCCACATCCGCAAGAGGGTGCAGTGATGCCGATTGGATCGAACGCCGCCGATAACACCTGGTCGAAGCACACCCGTCGGGGCGAATGGATGATCTGGGGCGGCTGGTTCGCACTCGCGGTCGTCTTCGTCCTGTCCTGGCAGGTGATGAACGAGCGGACGATCTGGGCGTTCGTCGAGGATGCTCCGCGCCAAGGCGCCGACCTTCTCTCGCGCTCCTGGCCGCCGCGCTGGGATTATCTCGGAAATCTTTGGCAGCCGCTTTGGGACACATTGAACATGGCGACGCTCGGCACGCTGCTGGGTACGGCCATGGCCGTGCCGTTGGCGTTCATGGCGGCGCGCAATACCTCGCCGAGCCTGCTCTTCTTGCGGCCGGTCGCGCTGTTCATCATTGTCGCTTCGCGCTCGATCAATTCGTTGATCTGGGCGTTGCTGCTCGTCGCGATCATCGGTCCGGGCATTCTCGCCGGAATCATCGCCATCGCGCTTCGATCCATCGGATTTGTGGGCAAGCTGCTTTACGAGTCGATCGAGGAAATCGACGAGACGCAGGTGGAGGCCGTTCGTGCGACAGGAGCGGGCCAGCTGCAGCTGATCGATTATGCGATCGTGCCGCAGGTGCTTCCCGCATTCGTCGGCATGACGATTTTCCGCTGGGACATCAACATCCGTGAATCCACAATCCTCGGGCTGGTGGGTGCCAGCGGCATCGGGCTGCAACTCCAGGGGTCGCTCAACACGCTCGCCTGGTCCCAGGTCTCGGTGATCTTCGCTGTCATTCTTCTGACGGTGATCGTCGCGGAATGGGTGTCGTCCAAGGTTCGCCGCGCCATCATCTGATCGCCGATTTATCAGCGCGCATTTACAAGCAATCGCTCAATCAGGAGTCGTGAAGATTCCTGTTGCTGATCAATCCGGATCAATATAGCGTTTCATCGTGGGGTGGAGCGACGCGATGCCGATGACGGCGATGCATGTGGATGCGGGCATGACGACCGCTGACAGTGAAGATGAGATCGATCGCCACAGTGCGGTCGTCTCGGACAGTGCCGCGCTGGTGCAATTGCGTGCCTATATTCAAAACGCTGGGTTTCAGCGGGGGCAGAAGCTTCCGCCGGAGCGGGTGCTCGGGCCCGAGCTTGGCTTGCGGCGCTTCGAGCTGCGCAAGGCGATGGAGACGCTTGTCGACGAGGGCGTGCTCTGGCGCCATGTGGGCAAAGGCACCTTCATGGCCCGCCCGACCGATCAATCCGACCAAAATGATCTCACGGCTCTGGCGCGCACCATCAGTCCGGTCGATGTCATGCGCGCGCGCCTCAGCCTTGAGCCGGCGCTTGCGCGCGAAGCCGCAATCCACGCCCCGGCGTCGGCGATTGCGACGCTCAGGCTGACCATGGAACGCAGCCATCTTGCAGGCACCTGGCGGGAATATGAGGCGCTCGACAACGATTTCCACCGCCAGATCGCCGAGGCGAGCGGTTCGGTCGTGCTTCTCGCGCTGTTCGATCAGCTGAACACGCTTCGGCGCATGGTCGCCTGGGGCAATCTCGCCCGCACCGGCGCGCGGCCGCCGCGCAGCCATTCGAGCTTCAACGAGCATGACATGATTACCGACGCCATCGAGGCGCGCGATGCGGACGCTGCCCACAATGCCATGCGGACGCATCTGCGTTCGGTCGAAGATCGATTGTTCCGCGCATCATGAGCACGCTTCCCAAGATCACGGTTGCCTGTTTCGACCACGACCGGGTGATGCCGGTGATGGACGGCCGCGTGCCGGTAGAAGGCTTCGAGATCGAGCCGCATGTGCTGCCGACGTCGAAATTGTTTCCGCTTGCGGTGCAGGAAGCACGGTTCGACGTGACCGAACTGTCGCTGTCGAGCCAAATTCTGCAGGTGGCGCGGGGCGAGGGGGCATATGTCGCCATCCCGGCGTTTATATCGCGGGCTTTCCGCCATAACGGCTTTTTCCGGCGCACCGATAGCGGCGTCGAGACCCCGGCGGACCTCAAGGGTCGCCGCGTCGGTGTTCCGGAATACCAGATGACCGCTGCGCTCTGGATGCGCGGCATCCTCAAGGACCAATACGGCGTCGAGGCAACCGATATCGAATGGCGCACGGGCGCGCTCGATGCCGGTGTGCGGCACGAGCGGCTGCAACTGACGCCGCCACCGAACCTCAAGATCACGCCGATCAGCGAGGGCGAGACGCTGCAGTCGCTGCTGCTGGACGGCCAAATCGACGCGCTGCTTGCGCCCAATCCCCGAAGGCTTTCGCCGAGGGCGATCCAAGGATCGAGCGCATCTTCTCCGATTTCGAACGGGTCGAGCAGGACTATTTCGCCGAAACCGGGTTCTTCCCAATCATGCACGTCGTGGCGGTGCGGCGCACGCTTGCGGAAAAGCATCCGGAGCTGCCGATGGCGCTTTACGAGGCATTCTCGACGGCACGAGACGAAGCGTTGCGCCGTCTCGAAGACATCTGGCTCGGCTCGGCCAATCGTCTGAGCCTGCCATGGCTCAATGCATCGATGGAGCGTCTGCGCGCGACGATGGGCCGGGATTACTATCCTTATGGCTATCGCGGAGCGGAACGCGAAGTCGAGGCCATGTGCCGCTATTCGGTCGAGCAATATCTCGCGCCGCGCCGTGTTTCGGCGTCCGAATTGTTTCATTCGTCACTCATCGAAACCTGAAAGGAGGGCCATTCGAAAGCAGCCGGAGCCCGATCAGACGGAAGACATCAATCATTATCTTGGGAGGAGACCAATAATGAGCTTTTTCAAACTTAGTGCTTCACTGGCGCTGTGCGCCACGCTTGCCGGCACCCCGGCCGCTTTTGCGCAAGAGGAGATCCGCGCGCCGGAAGGCCCGATCGAATTCACCGTCGGCGCCGGTGCGGGCGGATCGCCCGACATCATCATGCGCACCATCGCCCAGATCATGAACGAGGAAGGGATCGTCGAGAACCCGATCGTCATCCAGAACCGCTCGGGCGGCGGGCATTCGAACGCATATAACCACGTGCTCGGTCTGCCGGGCAACGAGACGACGCTGCTGACGCTGGCTTCACCGGTCTTCACCACGCCGATCGTCCAGGGCACCGATTCCGTCATCGATCAGATCACGCCGATTGCCGGCTTCGTGCAGTCGGAACTCGTGCTGCTAACCACGCCTGACAGCCCCTACAACTCGCTGCAGGATTTTGTCGCGGCTGCTACGGAACAGCCGGGTCGCGTGCGCATCGCTGGTGGCGCCTCGGGCGGCAACGACCATGTCGCAACGGGTCTGATCGAAAAGGCGGCGGGGATCACGCTCACCTATATTCCTCACGAAAGCGGCTCTGCTGCACGTGCGACATTCCTCGGCGGCAACGTCGAAGGCCATTTCGCAACGCTCGCGGAAGGTCTCGAGGCGATCAATGCCGGCCAGGCGAAGGCGCTTGCGATCCTGTCTGCGGAACGCCGCACGGAAGAAGGCTATGCCGACGTGCCGACCGCGACCGAGCAGGGCGTCGATGTCGTCTATACCCAGTTCTGGGGTGTCGGCGGACCGCCGGATCTCGATCCTGCCGTTGCCGCATGGTGGGCCGACAAGTTCGAGCAGGCAACGCAGACGGCACGCTGGCAGGAAAGCCTCGAAGCCAACATGCAGCTCGGCGAATTCTACGGTCTCGACGAGGCCGGTGAGTATTTCGCACGGGAGCAGGAAACCTTCCGCACTGTTCTGACCCAGGTCGGTTTGGCTGCGCAGTGATGCGCCCCAGACCCAGTGAGGGCATATCATGAGCCAACCACTCGCCCCTCTGGCGGCATCTCCGGAAACGGAGGTGCCTGCCTCACCTGTCTACAGGATTTCGGCGCTCGACTACGTGCCGGCAATTGCGATGATTGCCTTGTCGATCGCAATTTTCGCCGGAACTGCGGGTCTCAAGTACTGGGATAATGTCACGCCCGGCGCTCGCTTCCTGCCGATCTGGCTGTCTGCGGCGGGCGGTCTTCTCGGGCTCCTGCTCTTCATCTCGCTTTGGCGAGGCGGGGACGGTGGGGTTCTCGATCTGCCTGATCGCGTCGGGTTGCGGCGCGCGGTTCTGGCGCTCTCCGCCATGGCGATCTTTGTCGTTGCGGCGCCGGTGATCGGCATGGTTCCGGTCGCCGGGATCTTCATGCTGTTCATGCTGCTTGCCGTTCTCGGCCAGCGCCTCGTTCCGAGCCTCATCACGACGGCCATCGTCGTCTTCGGCCTGAAATTCATTTTCGCTTACGGGCTTTCGGTTCCGCTTCCGGCACCGCTCGGCTTTTGACGCGACCATCTGGCGGGACAAGCCATGATCGATCTTCTGCTTCAGGGATTTGCGGTTGCGTTCCAGCCGAGCAATCTCGCTTTCATCTTTCTGGGTGTCCTGCTCGGGCAAGTCATCGGCGCGCTACCGGGCGTGGGGCCTGCCGCCGGCATGGCGCTTCTCTTGCCGCTGACCTTCGGCCTGGAGCCCGCAACGGCGATCATGATGCTCGCCGGCATCATGTATGGCGGCCAGTATGGGGGCACGCTCACCTCGGTGCTGATCAACGTGCCCGGCGAAGCATCGGGCGTCATGACGGCGGTCGACGGCCACCAGATGGCCCGCAAAGGGCGCGGCGGGGCTGCGCTCAGCGTTGCGGCCATCGGCTCGTTCATCGCTGGCATCGGCGCGGTTGCGGCGGTTGCCTTCATCACCCCGGCGCTGTCGGGCTTCGCGCTTCGGTTCAACGCACCGGAATACTTTCTGCTTGCCGCACTCGGCATCATCGCGACGGCAAGCCTTGGCGCCACTCCCATCCGCTCGCTAATGGCCGGCGTGCTCGGTCTGATGATCGCACTTGTCGGGACCGATCCGCTCGCCGGTACGCCGCGGCTTACATTCGGGCAGCCGGCGCTTTACGAGGGCATCGACTTCATTCCCGTCGCCATCGGTGTCTTCGGCATCGCCGAAGTGCTCGCCTCGTTGGAACGCGCCCATGGCATGCACCCGATCCGTACGCGGCTGAAGGACATGTGGCTGACATCGGCGGAGTGGACGCAAAGTCGGATGGCGATTGTGCGCGGCGGCTTCATCGGCCTCTTCGTCGGCATCATGCCGGGCGCCGGCGCCTCCATCGCCTCGCTGCTTGCCTATCTCACCGAGCGCCGCTTCAGCCGCAATCCGGAGATGTTCGGCAAGGGAGCGATCGATGGCGTGGCAGCTGCAGAAGCTGCGAACAACTCCGCCTCGCACGGCGCGATGATCCCGATGCTGTCGCTTGCCATTCCGGGCAATGCGAGCACGGCCGTGCTTCTTGCCGCGCTGATCCTGCATGGCGTGCGGCCGGGGCCTATGTTGATGACGCAGGAGGCAACGCTCGTCTGGGGGCTCATCGCCAGCATGTTCATCGGTAACGTCATGCTGCTGATCATGAACCTGCCGATGGCACCGCTTTTCGCTTCGCTGCTGCGCATCCCCTATGTCTATCTCGCACCGGGCATCCTCGTGATCTCGCTCGTCGGTGCCTATGCCGCGACGCTCGATTTCGGCACGGTGTGGATGTGCATCTTTTTCGGCCTGCTCGGCTGGCTGATGATGAAGTTCGACATTCCGCGGCCGCCGCTGGTTCTTGCGCTGGTGCTTGCTCCGCTTTTGGAAACGTCGCTCAGGCAGTCGCTGCTGCTCTCCTTCGGCAGCCCGATGATTTTCGTCGAACGGCCGATCTCGGCGGTGCTTCTGGTCGTCGTTGCTTTCGCACTGATCCTGCCGGTCTGGAGCGCGGTGAAGCGCAGGCGCAACCGCATCGCCTGACCAACGGTGCTCGATGAAACAAAACGGGGGCCAGTGGCCCCCGTTGTCGTTTAAGGCTCTCGGCTCAACCCTTGTGGTGGCTTTCCTGCAGTCCGTAGACCGGGGTGGGAATGCCTTCCATCCGCGCCTTCAGCTGAAGCGACAGGAACTGCGAGTAATGGCGCGACTGGTGCAGATTTCCGCCATGGAACCAGAGCGCTTCCTGCTGCGTCGGCTTCCACATGTTGCGCTGCTCGCCTTCCCACGGGCCCGGGTCCTTTGGCGTTCCAGAGCCGAGGCCCCAGCACTTGCCCACCTTGTCGGCGGTCTCCTGGTCGATGAGATCGGCGACCCAGCCATTCATCGAGCCGTAGCCGGTGGCGTAGACGATCACGTCGGCCGGTATCTCCTGGCCGTTGTCGAGCTTCACACCGGTCTCGGTGATCTCCTCTACCTGGCCAGCGACGAGCTTGATCTTGCCGTCGATGATCAGCTGCGAGGCGCCGATGTCGATGTAGTAGCCCGAGCCGCGGCGCAGATACTTCATGAAGAGACCTGAATCGTCGGCGCCGAAATCGAGTCGGAAGCCGGCCTTTTCCAGATCCTCGTAGAACTTCGCATCGACCTCGCGGATCTTGTCGTAAACCGGCTTCTGGAATTCGTGCATGATGGCATAGGGCAGAGAGGCGAAGATGAGATCGGCCTTCGCCGTCGTCATGCCGCCTTGAACCGCGCGCTCGGAATAAAGATCGCCAAGGCCGATTTCCATCAGGCTGTCGGATTTCACGATATGGGTCGTGGAACGCTGGATCATCGTGACATCAACGCCGGCTTCATAGAGCGCAGCGCAGATGTCGTGCGCCGAGTTGTTAGAGCCGATGACGGCTACCTTCTTGCCCTTGTAGCTGTCCGGTCCCGGGTGCTGCGAGGAATGGTGCTGCTCGCCCTTGAAGCGATCCCGACCCTTGAAGTTCGGGATGTTTGCCTTGCCCGACATGCCGGTCGCGAAGACCAGCTGCTTCGGCTTCAGCGTGATCTCCTTGCCGTCGCGCTCGACGACGACCGTCCATTCCTTGGTCGTTTCGTCGTATTTCGCCGATTTGGCCGTGGTGCTGGTCCAGTAATTCAGCTCCATGACCTTGGTGTACATTTCCAGCCAGTCGCCGATCTTGTCCTTCGGCGAGAAGACTGGCCAATTCTTCGGGAAGTCGAGATAAGGCAGGTGGTCGTACCAGACCGGATCGTGCAGGCAGAGCGACTTGTAGCGCTTGCGCCACGAGTCCCCGGCACGTTCGTTCTTCTCGATGATGATCGTGGAAACGCCCAATTGGCGCAGCCGAGCACCGAGCGCAATACCGCCCTGGCCGCCGCCGATGATGACGACATAGGGCTGCTTCTCGTAGCCGAGCGTGCGCAGTTCTTCCTCGCGTTCCTCGATCCAGTTCTTGGTGCCGACATCCTGGCCGTGCTTTGCGCCGAGCGGGCGGGTGAAACCGGATTTCTCCTCGTGGCCCTTGAGCTCGACCATCGTCGTCAAGAGCGTCCATATCTGGCCGTTCTTCACCCGGATCAGGCCATAGCCGCGAGCGACGTCCGTTTCGAAGGAAATCCAGCTTTCCATCAGGCCGTCACTGTCGGTGGCGTCCTCGCCCTCGGCGATCTGCCAGTTCGTCGGCTTTACCTCGGCAAGCCGCGCTTGCAGCATGTCCTTGACCTGGGCGCGACCTTCCATGGTCTTGATGTTCCAGGTGAAGGCCACGAGATCGCGCCAGTAGCACTGGTCGGCGAACATGCCGACCGCCTCGTCGATCTGGCCGGCCTCGATCGCCCTGCCGAACTTGTCCAGAAAAGCCTGCATGCGCGTGCTGGGTGTCTTGTCGAGCATTTCTCTCTCCCTCTGCTCTCAAGTGTATCGGACGGCTCCTCCGCCGCCCGGATGGATCGATCGTCCTAGCGTGACAGGTCGATCATGATCTTCAGGTGCCGGCCGGCCGGGTCGAGCAGTTGATCGAACCCTTCCGCAACGGCCTCCGATAGGCTGATGAATTTGGTGACGATCTTCTTGGCCGGTATCTGACCGCTGGCAATCAGGCGGGCGACGCGCGGCCAACAATGCGTCGGGTATGCCCAGGAGCCTCGAATATCGATGTCCTTGAAGGTGACGTCGAACCAGTTGAGCGGGTTCTCGCCGGGATGCAGCCCCGTCTGAACGACCACACCCTGTTTGCGGACCGCATCTGCGCAGGCCTTCAGAGCGTGTTCGTTGCCCACGCATTCGATCGCGACATCGCAGCCGACGCCGCCTTCGGTATGGGCGCGAACGACATCGCCGACCGACTGTCCTTTCGGGTTGATCGTGATGAGGTCCGGGATGGTCTGGCGGGCCATGTCCAGCCGTGTGTCGTTGACGTCGGAAACGAAGAGCTGGGTGGCACCGGCGGCCCGTGCAGCCATCAGGGTCAGCATGCCGATGGGTCCTGCGCCCGTGACGAGCACGCTTGCCCCGGCGGTGACGCCGGCACGGTCGCAGGCATAGACCGCCACTGCGGTCGGCTCGATCAGGGCTGCCTCCTCATCCGACAGATCGTCCGGGATGGGCTGGACATTGTAGTCGTACAGCAGTGCGGCCTCGGCCATTCCGCCCGAATTCCAGGAAAGGCCGGCCAAAGCGAGCTGGCTGCTCAGGTGAAACAGCCCACGCTCGGCATAATAATCGCCGACGCGGGGCATAATCAGCGGCTGGACCGACACCCGGTCGCCAGGCTTCACATGGCGCACATCGGACCCGACGGCCTTCACGATGCCGCCGAACTCGTGCCCGAGCACCTGCGGGCCACTTGCCTTGGTAAAGGGGTGAGGTTCCTTCGGAATGAAGATCGGGCCGTAGGCATATTCATGCAGATCGGTCCCGCAAATGCCGCAGAACCTGTTCTCGATGATCACCTGATCAGGGGCCGGATCGGACGGCAATGGAACGTCCTCGATCCGAAGATCCTTCGCGGCGTGGAAACGAAGTGCTTGCATGGTTCTTCTCCCGGACGCTCAGACCAGCACCATGCCGCCGTCCACGACGAGCGACTGGCCGGTCATGTAATCGGAGGCAGAGGATGCGAGGAAACGGCTGACGCCGACCAGATCGTCGGAATGAGACGGCCGGCCCAGCAGAATGCCGGAGGAAAAATTTTCGAATGCCTCGTTATCCCTGCTGGTCAGGCCTTCATCCTTGAAGCCCTTGTCGATCAGTTTCCACATGTCGGTGGCGACCACGCCGGGACAGATCGCATTGACGCAGATTCCGTCGCCGCCAAATGCGCGGGCGGCCGCCTGCGTCAAGGCGACAACGGCAAACTTGCTTGCGCAGTAATGGGCGAGGGGCTCGTAGCCCTGCTTGCCGGCAATGGAGGCGGTGTTGACGATCTTGCCGCCGCCGCCTTGGCTCTTCATCTGGCGAACGGCTTCCTGCATGCCGATCAGCACACCGAGGCCGTTGACGTCCATGACCTTGTGCCAATCGTCTTCGGTGATATCGAGAAACGGCTTCACCTGCGCGATGCCGGCATTGTTGAACATGACGTCGAGCCGGCCGTATTTTTCGACCGTTGCGGCAATCATCGCGCGCACGCTCTCCCGGCTTGTCACATCGACCTCAAGCGCAACGGCCTTGCCGCCTGCGCCATTGATGCCGTCCGCGACCTTGCCGGCGAGATCGTGCTGGATATCCGCTACGACCACGCGAGCGCCGGCATCCGCCAGACCACGCACCATGGCCTCGCCAATGCCGCGGCCGGATCCGGTGACGATGATGGAACGGTCTTTCAGGCTGTCCTGCATGTCTTTCCTCCTCATTTGCTCCCGAAGAGGTGGTGAGCAAGCACCATGCCAAGAGGCACACATCGCTGGATCGCCCACGAAACGGTGCCTTCGCTGCTTTCAGCGACACGCACGCGTGAGCCGATGCAACAGGGAAGCTGCAACAGGTGTTGCAGCTGTTGCACTCAGCGGTTCAAACGACGGTGGATCGTGGAGCGGTTGACACCGAGCTTGCGGGCGAGGGCGGAAATGTTGTTGTCGCAGGCCTGCAGCGCGGCGCGCAGTGCATCAGCGTCGGATGTCTCTGCTGAATGTGGCAGTCGATCCGGCTGCAGATCGTCGGGAAGGCAGTCCGGCCCGATCAAGCCGCCATCGGAAAGCGCGGCGGCGACCTTCAGCGTGTTGGTGAGTTCGCGCAGGTTTCCAGGCCAGTCATGGCGGCGAAGGGCGTCGAGGGTCGCCGGCTGGAGACGGTAGGTCTCGGCATTGTCGCGGCCGATGCGCACGAGAATCTGATCCACGAGGGCCGCGAAATCCTGGCGCTCCTTCAAGGGTGGCAGCCGCAGCGTCGCCGCGTTGATGCGGTAGAAGAGGTCGGCGCGGAAGCGGCCCGCATCGATCAACGACTGCAGCGGCTGGTGGGAGGCGGACACGAGCTTGAAGCGCACCGGGCGTGGCTTGAGGGCGCCGACTGGCACCACTTCGCCCTCCGAAAGCACACGCAGGAACCGGCTCTGCAGCGCAAGCGGCATGTCGCCGATCTCGTCGAGGAAGAGTGTGCCGCCGCTTGCGGCTTCGATCAGGCCGGTCTTGCCTTTCGGGGCAGCGCCGGTGAATGCGCCCGGCGCATAGCCGAAGAGCTCGGATTCGATCAGGTGTTCGGGGATGGCCGCGCAGTTTACCGCAACGAACGGGCCGCCATCGCTGCGGCTGTCATGGAGTGCACGTGCGAGATATTCCTTGCCGGTGCCGGTCTCGCCCTGGATCAGGATGGCGATGTCTCGACCGGCAAGCTTGGCGGCCTTTGCCTGCACCGCTTCCATGGTGGGATCGCCCAACGAGAGGTCGCGCAACGCGCGCGGTACCGGTTCTTGTGCTTTCGAGAGTATCCCGCCCGCTTGGCGCGAGGTGACGACGGGCGCAAGCGAGCTTGCGAAGAACACAGCACCGTCATGGGCGCGCAGCATGCGCTCGCCACCCGTCTTGCCGCGCATGAAGCGGGGCAGATCATCGATCTCCATCTCGAAGAAGCTGTCGATCTTTTCGCCGATCAGGTCGCTCGCCGAAAAGCCGGTGAGCTTCATGGTGCGCGCGAGTGCGTTGAAACCGCCATGGGTCAGTCCCGTCACGCGGCCAGCGCCGTCAAGCGCGATGGCCGCATCGGGATCGACATCGAGGAAATCCGGCGAGCGGGAGAGGCGCAAAACCCAGTCGTTGCGCGTGCGGGCCATGAGGTTGGCGAACTCGATGCGCCGGGCCGTGGCCGCAACGAGATGCAGCGCAAGCTGCTGGCTCGCTTTTGCCGTGGGTGAGCGCAGTTGCGAGATATCGAGCACGGCCGTCAGGTCGCCCAGCGTGTCGAAGATCGGCGCTGCGGTGCAGGTGAGGCCGATGTGGCTCGTGTCGAAATGGTCGTCCTGGTGGATGATCACCGGTTCGCCGGAGACGATGCAGGCCCCAACCGCGCAGGTGCCGGCCCGGCTTTCCGACCATTCCGAACCCAGATAAAGCCCGGCCTTGCGCAGTTGATTGTCGAAGGTCGGGTCGCCCATGAAATCGACGGTGACGCCGCGCGCATCGGACAGGAGAAGCACATAGTGCTGCTCCGCGATCTGGTTGAACAATGTTTCGAGTCCCGAGCGGCCGATGCGGATCAGTTCTTCCGCCTGCTCGCGGTGTTCCTTCAGCGTCGTTTCGGGAACGATGTAGGCTTCCTGGGCGCTTGCGGGATCGAGCTGGTAATCGTGGACGCAGCGCAGCCATGACTGGACGACCGGCGTATCGCGGCCGCTCGCCTGGCCGCCAAGAGCCACGCGCTCAATCTCCTTGATGTGCGACAGCGTCGACACCATGGCCTATCCTCCCGGCCGGGATGCTGGCACAGCGCGGCGCACGCGACAAGCACACTAACGGATAGTTGATGCAGTGAGACTTCTTCTCACTGCGCGCGTCAGCGGCGATCCTCGAGGATCATGGCGGCGCCCTTTTCGGCGATCATGATCGTCGGCGAGTTGGTGTTGCCGGAGGTGATCGTCGGCATGATGGAGGCGTCGATGACGCGCAGGCGATCGATCCCGCGCACCCGCAGTCGTTCGTCGACGACGGCTTGCGTATCGTCCGCCAGGCCCATGCGGGCGGTGCCGACGGGGTGGAAGATCGTCGTGCCGAGGTCGCCCGCTGCCACGAGCATGTCTTCCTCGGATTCGATATGCGCACCTGGCTTGTGCTCTTCGGGCTTATAGGGCGCCATGGCCGACTGGCCGACGATGCGGCGCGCCCATTTGAGCGAGTCCACCGCAACGCGGCGATCTTCCTCAGTGGAGAGATAGTTGGGACGGATATCGGGCGCGTCCGAAGCTTCCGTGCCTGAGATATGAATGGAGCCGCGGCTCGAGGGTCGCAGATTGCAGACGCTTGCCGTGAACGCATCGAATGGATGCAGGCCTTCGCCCCAGACATCCAGCGACAGCGGCTGGAAATGGAATTCGAGATTGGCCGTCTCGTATTCGGGACTCGAGCGTACGAAAGCGCCCATCTGCGACGGCGCCATGGTGAGCGGACCGCGGCGGCGCAGTGCGTAGTCCACACCCATCAGAGCGCGGCGGAAGAGCTTTGCATAGTCGCCGTTCAAGGTGCGGATGCCGGTGACCTTGTAGACGGGGCGGATCTGCAGATGATCCTGCAGATTGGCGCCGACGCCCGGCAGATCGACGATTGGCGCGATTCCGTGAACTTGAAGAACCGCACCCGATCCGACGCCCGATCGTTCCAGGATGCCGGGCGACGCCACGGCACCGGCGGAAAGAATGATTTCGCCGGTCGCGCGGGCGGTCACCCGGCGTCCGTTCTGTATATAGGAAATCGTCGCCGCACGGCCGTTCTCGATGCCGACCTTTTCCACCAGCGCGCCGGTTGCGACGATCAGGTTCTGCCGCTTGAGTGCAGGGCGCAGAAAGCCGCGGGAAGCACTCCAGCGGCGTCCGCGCTTCTGATTCACCTGAAAATAGGATGAGCCGGAATTGTCGCCGGAATTGAAGTCGTCGATCTTGGCGATGCCCGCCTGTTCTGCGGCGTCCCGCAGGCGGTCGAGGATCGGCCAGCTGATGCGGGGCTTTTCCACGCGCCATTCGCCGCCCTGCGCATGAAAGCGGTTCGGCGGCGCTTCGTGGTCTTCATGCTTCAAGAAGAAGGGCAGCACGTCGTCCCAGCCCCAGCCGGTGAGGCCCATCTGGCGCCAGCCATCGTAGTCGCGCGCCTGGCCGCGCATGTAGATCATGGCGTTGATGGCCGACGAGCCGCCGAGCACCTTGCCGCGCGGGTAGGCGAGGCTGCGTCCGTTCAGCCCCGGCTCGGCCCCCGTCTTGAACAGCCAGTCGGCGCGGGGATTGCCGATGGCGAAGAGGTAACCGACGGGGATGTGAAACCAGATCCAGTTGTCGCGGCCGCCGCCTTCGAGCAGCAGGACGCGGTTGCGCGGATCGGCCGAAAGCCTGTTCGCAAGCACGCAGCCGGCCGAGCCGGCGCCGGCGATGATGTAATCGAACTGGCCGTCGTAACGCGTTTCCTCCACGCGGTTCTCCTCTTTGCGTTCGCCTTAGCTTACGAATTTCGCAACTGTTCGTCCGGCCATTGCCAGAAGGTCCGCTCCTCTTTCTCCAGGAAGCGGCTCAGCACCATCTTGTGGACCTCGTCGGCACCATCGACCAGCCGCGCCTGGCGGGCGTAGCGGTAGATCCATTCCAGAACCGTGTCCTTGGAATAGCCACGCGCGCCGTTGATCTGGATCGCGACATCGGCAGCGTCATGCAGGAGATTGGCGACGTGCACCTTCGCCATGGAAACCTCCTTGCGGGCGTAGCTCCCCTGGTCGAGCTCCCAGGCGGCCTTCATCACGAGAAGCCGGCCGATCTCGATGCGCATGGCGAGGTCGCCCAGCATCATCTGCACGCTTTCGCGCTTTGCCAAAAGCTCGCCGAAGGCGTGGCGTTCGGAGGCGTAGGCGCGGGCGATCTCGACGCAACGCTTAGAAAGGCCGAGCCAGCGCATACAATGGGTGAGGCGTGCGGGTCCGAGCCGGATCTGGGTGACCTTCAGGCCGTCCCCTTCGCCCATCAGCACGTCATCGACCGGTACTTCCAGGCCGTCGAACACCAACTCGCAATGGCCGCCATGTTCTTCCGGCCCCATGATGTCGATGCGGCGCTCGATCCGCCAGCCCGGTTGATCCTTGTGGAACATGAACGCCGTCAGGCCACGGCGCGGGTCGTCGGAGGTGCGCGCCATCAGGATGAAGTGGCTCGCCTCTGCGGCGCCCGTGATGTACCATTTGCGGCCTGAAATGACGTAACGGTCGCCCTTCCGCTCCGCGCGTGTCAGCATCATGGAAGGGTCCGAACCGCTTCCGGGCGCAGGCTCGGTCATCGCAAACGCGGAGCGCACCTTTCCGTCGACGATCGGAGCAAGCCAGCGCTGCTTCTGCTCAGGCGTCGCAACGGCTTCGAGAACCATCATGTTGCCGTCGTCGGGGGCCGCCGAATTGAAGATGACGGGCCCGAAGATCGACCGGTTCATCTCCTCGTAGCAGACCGCCATGCCGACCTTGCCGAGACCGCGGCCGCCGGTCTCCTGCTTCAACTGCAGGCACCAGAGGCCCTCCGCGCGGGCCTGAGCGCGAAGTTCATCTGCCAGATCGATGCGGATGTTCTCATGCGCATCGTAGGAAGCCCGGTCGGCCTCGAGTGGCAGAATGTGGGTTTCGATGAAGCGGGCGATGCGATCGCGGTAATCGGTGATCTCGCGCGGCAGATGAAAGTCCATGCATGCTCCTCCAGTCGGACGGATGCTCCCACACCCGGCCTCGACGCTCTGGATAGCGATCTAAGGCGCTGGCTCCAACCCCGGCTTTTGGCGAGGACGCACGCTTTCGCTCAATCTTGCCGCGTGATCAGCGACTGGCCCGTCATGGCAGCGGGCTGGGGAATGCCCGCCATGGCGAGGAGTGTCGGTGCCACATCGGCGAGAATGCCGTCCCGGATGCTGCACTTGCCGGGCATGCGCACGATCACCGGCACTGGGTTCAGCGTGTGTGCCGTGTGCGGTTGACCGGTGACGGCGTCGATCATCTCTTCGCAATTGCCGTGATCGGCGATGACCAAAAGCTGGCCACCAACCCGGTCGAGAGCCGCGCAGACACGGCCGATCGCATGGTCGACTGTCTCGACGGCCTTTATGGCGGCGTCGATGATGCCGGTGTGGCCGACCATGTCGGGGTTGGCATAGTTGATGACGATGACGTCGAAGCGGTTGCTGTCGATCGCGCTCACCAGCCGGTCGGTCAATTCATGTGCCGACATCTCGGGCTGCTTGTCATAGGTCGCGACCGCCGGCGATGCGACGAGGATCCGGTCTTCGCCTTCAAACGGTGTTTCGAGACCACCGTTCAGGAAATAAGTGACATGCGGGTACTTCTCGGTCTCTGCCATGTGCAACTGCTGCAGACCCGCCTTGGAGACCGTTTCAGCCAAGCCGTCTTCCAGCGTCTGCGGCGCAAAAAGCGGGTGAACCAGCGGGTCGAGTTCGCTGCCATAGGACACCATGCCGATGGTCGACGAGAACGCGATCGGGCGCTTGCGCTCGAAGCCATCGAAATCTGGGTCGGTCAGTGCACTCAGGATCTGGCGCGCGCGGTCGGCGCGGAAGTTAAAGAAGATCAGCCCGTCGCCATCATGCATCCCGGCATAGTCACCGATCACCGTCGGCAGGATGAATTCGTCCGTCAGGCCGCGAGCCGTGGCCGTTTCGATGGCGTCGCTGGCAGATACCGCGTGTTCGCCTTCGGCGTCGACCATGGCGCCGTAGGCCTTCCCGACGCGCTCCCAACGGCGGTCGCGGTCCATGGCGTAGTATCGGCCGCTGACGGTCACGACCCGGGCGCCGGCCGGAAGTTCAGCCTCGAATGTCGCGAGAAATTCGCGTGCCGAAGCCGGTGCCGTGTCGCGGCCATCGGTGAAGGCGTGGATGAGAACCTCGAGGCCCGCCTCGGTAAGGATACGGGCGAGCGCCACGGCATGGTGCATATGCGCATGGACGCCGCCATCGGAAACGAGGCCGGCGAGGTGGCATCGCCCGCCGGCTGCCTCAATCTTCTCAAGAATGCCGCTCGCCACGACGGCCCGCTTAAGCTCTCCATCAGCGATCGCGGTGTCGATGCGGGGCAGGGTCTGCATCACGATGCGGCCGGCGCCGATATTGAGGTGGCCGACCTCGGAATTGCCCATCTGGCCTTCGGGGAGACCGACGGCCGGACCGAACGTCGTCAGCGTCGCATGGGGGCACGTGGCGCGCAGCTTGTCGAAATTCGGCGTGCTGGCCAGCGCGACAGCGTTGCCGGTGGTCTCGGCGCGCTCGCCCCAGCCATCGAGGATCATGAGAAGTGTGGGCTTTGCGCGCTGCATGATCGGCATCCTCTGGTCCAGGTCTTTCATCTGCTTCATACGCGATGAGACCGTATGAAGCGCTGATGCCGCCCCGCGGAGCAGATGTCAAACACTAGCGCATGCGCGCCCGCAAGCTTGATAAAGAGCAAGCCGGCCGGTCGCCTGGCGGCGCAAAGGCCAAATCTTGATCGTGATCAAGAGGCGCTGTCCGGCGCAATGCTAGCGTGCAGCTGAAACTGCATGTCAGCCAGCAGGCGACTTTCATGAAATCCCGCGTCCTCCTGTGCTTCATCGAAGAAAATGGCCCTTCGGCGCTTCTGGAGAACGCGATCGCCATGGGGCAGGACGACGGTCTTCATGTGCGCTGCGTCGTGGTCGCAGCTGCACCCTTGATGCCGATCGGGACGCGTCGTGCGGAGACGTGGCAGCACTGGAAAGAAGCCCAGAAGCAGGTCAAGGCGGCGCTCGAACATCGGGTGGCCAGCGTTTCGGCGCAGTTGCAGCGTCATGACGTGGAGGGCGAGGTGCTGCATCTCATTATCGAGGGCAACACGATCGCCGATGTGGCGGGCCTCTACGCGCGCTACGCAGACATCACCATCGCGGCAGCGCCGACGAAGGCGTCCAGCAGGTTTCACCGCGAGATTGTGGAAGGGCTGATCTTCCGCAGCGGGCGGCCCTTTCTGCTGGTGCCGGAAACGTCGTCGGCGACATTGAAACCAAGACGCGTTCTCATCGGCTGGAATGGCTCGATCCCGGCTGCACGGGCGCTGACGGCATCGCTCGACATGCTGGCGAGTGCCGAGGCTGTGACTGTCTGCATGATCGATCCCGTTGCGCGCGAATGGGCGAATGGCGAAGAACCGGGCTTCGACATTGCCGTCTATCTCGCGCATCATGACATTCGCGCAGATGTCGAGATTGTCGATTCCCGGGGCCAGGATGCCGGCCTCGTCCTGCTCGACAAAGCCCGCGAAAAAGGTGCCGACCTGCTGGTCATGGGTGCGTATGGCCATTCGCGGCTGGTGGAATGGATCATCGGAGGCAGCACGCGGGAGGTGCTGGCGGCGGCACATCTGCCGGTCCTGTTTGCCCATTGAACGGCTATTCGGTGCGTTCTCGATCGCCGCAGTTCATCGACAAGCTCATCTCACCGAAAGTGCATCGCGTCGTCGCGGCGCTGGCCGTGTTGTCGCTTGGAGCAGGCTTCGGACTTTGGGTCGTCGACGCACAGACCGTTGCGCATCAAGTCTGGATGGCTGGCACAGTCCCGGCGGTCGCACTGCTCGGCCTCGTCATCCTTTGCTCGATCCTCGAAGGGCGTGTGGGTGTCGACGGGGTGGCGCTGATCGCCATGGGGGCAGCCCTCGTTCTCGGTGAGCCGTTGGCGGGCCTGATCGTCGCGATCATGTACACGGGCGGTACGCTTCTGGAAGCCTATGCGACGGGCCGGGCCGAGCGGGATCTCAAGCGCCTGGAGGATCGGGCGCCACGGGTTGCGCATCGGGTCGTGGATGGACAGGTCGAGACAGTGCCGGTCGGCTCTGTCGCAGTCGGCGATCTCCTGAGGGTGCGCGCGGGAGAGATCGTACCGGTCGATGGTATCGTGGAGGGCGAAGCCCTGGTCGACGAGGCGGCGGTGACGGGCGAGCCCTATGCGGTTGCCAAGACGTCAGGGCAGGCCGTCAGAAGCGGCACGGTCAATGCCGGGGAAGCTTTCGGGTTTCGCGCGACGGCCATTTCAGAAGAAAGCACCTACGCCGGCATTGTGCGGATGGTGCGCGCGGCCGGTGAAGCCCGGGCGCCGTTCATTCGAATGGCGGACCGATATGCCGTGCTTTTCCTGCCATTCACGCTGATCGTGGCGGGTGGAGCTTGGGCGGCCTCGTCGGATCCCATCCGCGCATTGGCGGTTCTCGTCGTCGCCACGCCCTGCCCGCTGATTATCGCCGCGCCGGTCGCCTTCGTTGCCGGCATATCGCGGGCCGCGCGGCGCGGCATTCTCATCAAGGGTGGCGCGGTGGTGGAAGCGCTGGCGGACGTGCAGTCTGCGATCTTCGACAAGACCGGAACGCTGACGCTCGGCGGCGCGCGGATCGTGGCTATCGAAACGGCGCCGGGGGTTGATCCTGACGCCGTTCTGCAGCTGGCTGCATCGCTCGAACAGGCGTCGCGTCACAGTCTGGCAACGACGATCGTGGAGACGGCCCGCATGCGCGGATTGCCATTGGTCCATCCCGGTCAGGTTAAAGAATATCGCGGCTCCGGTCTCGAAGGCGTGGTGGGCGATGTTGCCGTCAAGGCAGGCAGCCTCTCCGTGGTGCATGCGGGCGAAGACCTTCCGCAATGGGCCGAAGTTGCGCTGCGCCGTGCCCGGTGGCGGTCCGCGCTCACGGTCTTTGTGGCTGTCGATGGCAAGCTGAGTGGCTGTTTGCTGCTGGCAGATGAATTGCGCACCGAAGCGCCTGGAGCGCTTTCGAGCCTCCGGGCGCTTGGCATTCGTCCGCTGACCATGTTGACCGGCGACGATCCGGATACGGCGGCGATGCTGGCCTCGGGCCTGCCGCTCGATGCCGTCCAGGCACATTGCACACCTGCCGACAAGATCGAGGCGGTTCGCCAGCGGCAGGCGACAGGCTCGGTTGCCATGATCGGCGATGGGATCAACGACGCTCCGGCGCTTGCGGCGGCCAATGTCGGCATCGCCATGGGTGCGCGCGGCGCAAATGCCTCGACCGAGGCCGCCGACGTGGTGCTTCTGGTAGAGAATTTGAACCGCGCGCCGGAGGCCATTGCGATCGCGCGGCGAACCCGGCGGATTGCTTCGCAAAGTGTCATCGGCGGGCTCGGTCTTTCCGTCATCGCGATGGGCTTTGCCGCACTCGGCCATCTGCCGCCCGTGGCCGGTGCGCTGATCCAGGAAGCAATCGACGTCGTCGTCATTGCGAACGCGCTTCGGGCGCTGTCTGGAGCACCCGGACGGCTCCTGCGCATGGAAAGCGACGATGTGAGCGCGGTCGCCCACGCGCATGCATCGATCAGCCAGGCACTCGCCACATTGCAGGCGCTGGCCGATCGGCTTGAAACCGCAAGCGGCAGCGATGCGGCAGCGCTGATCGGAGAAGCAAGCGCGGTCGTCGACAGCGTCATCCTCGTTCATGAACGTGAAGACGATCGCGTTCGATATCCGGCACTCTTGTCGTCGCCGCATCACGCTGCCCTGCTGACCTCGCTCGGTTACGCGCATAGCGAGATCATGCGCATCGCAGGTCTGCTGTCGATGATGACCCGCGACCTGGGTGAGCGCGCGCCCGATCCGTCGCTGGCTCGCGACGCGCAGCGAGCGATCGAGCGCCTGGTCGTCCTCGTTCAACTGCACAACCGACAGGAAGATGCCATCGCCGGCGATTGAAAGTTGTCGGAAGTTGATCTTGCGCAAGGTGCCCCGGGCCCGGCCGGTCTATGCACGATACGCGGCTGTGACCAAGGAGATGCGACCATGACCTTCAAGACAGTGCTGAACATCGTCGGCCATGAGCAGGGCGACGGCGACATCAAGCTTGCGATGGACCTGTGCGAGAGCGCCGACGCGCATCTCAGCCTGCTGGTGATGGGCATCGCCGCGCCGCCTCCGATCGGGGACTACGCCTCGGTGATCTCTGACGCGTGGCTCGAGGAACGCCAGGCGGATATGGAGCGGCTTGGCGAACGCGCGGAGGAAATCGAGGCTCTCGTGGCGGTGCGCGGCGTTTCTGCCGATCTCAGCTCGGAATATGTGGAGACGGCGGCCGCCGACGACGTGGTGGGGCTTCGCGCACGCTACTGCGACGTTGCGGTCATGGGGCCGGACCTTCTGGCAACCCACCACCTCAAATATCGTGTTGCCAACGGCGTGCTCTTTCACGCGCAGCGGCCCCTGCTCCTGATGCCGGCCGGCGTGCCCGCGACGCTTTCTCCGAAGCGCATCGTCATTGGCTGGAATTCGACGCTCGAATCCGCACGTGCCGTGCGCGAGGCCTTGGACATGATCGATGGCGCCGATGACGTTCGGGTGGTGCTGGTCGATCCAAAAACCTCCGATCGAGCGAATGGGCCGGAGCCTGGGGCAGATATCGCCGCCTATCTGGCGCGTCACGGCGCCAAGGTCACAGTCGAGCGGTTGCCAAGCGGTGGCGAGATGGCGGGCGCCATCCTGATGCAACACGCCCGGGACGTCTCTGCCGACATGCTGGTTCTCGGCGCATACGGGCACTCGCGTTTACGCCAACGCATGTTTGGCGGTGTCACAAGCATGATGCTCGACGCGCCTGAACTGCCGACCTTTCTGGCGCGCTAGGGAGCCTCTGCGGCTAGTCGGTAAAATCCCGTCTAATCAAAATCGGGACCGAGACCAGCGCGGCGCTTCAGCTGATCAGGTTCCAGAATGATGACGTTGTGCGGCCCGGCGGCGTCGATGACGCGGTCGGACCGCAAGCGTTTTAATCCGCGGCACACTGTTTCGACCGTCAGGCCGAGATGATCCGCGATGTCGACGCGTGACATGTCGAGCCGCACCCTGCTGCCGCGGCTGATCGGGCCGTTAAGCCTTCCTGCCAGCCTCACCAGGAAATAGCTGATGCCTTCATCTGCATCCTTGTGGAGATGCATTAGGGTCTCGGCCTGGATGTCCCAGGGTTCCCGATCGAGCGCAGCCTTCACCGCTTCGGCCTGGTCGGCTGGCAGATGCGAAAGCTCCACGCGGTGCACCCGACGCAACCGGCATTCCTGCAGGGCCTCGGCGGTCAGAAGCCGCATGCCATCATGGGAGAGGCTGAAAACGCCGTTGCCGACGACGAAGCTTGCAATCATGCGCTTGCCGTTCGGCTGGATGTGCGAGAGCGCGATCAGCCCGCTCTCCAGAAGATGGATATCGCTGCCGGAATCGCCCTCCACGAATAGTGCCCGACCCGCTGAGAGTGTCTCCGAACGATGCGCGGAAAATGCGCTCAAGAGGGGGCTCGTCGGCACCTGCTGCAACCGGGGCGGCGGGCTCATGTCGTGATCGAGCCCAGCCGGATTTGGCGGTCCAGGCGTCCTTTTTATGTCTCTGAGATGGATTTGCACGGGTCTGTCCTCGCGTCCTGTGAAATCAATGTGTCTTGCTGAGCGTTCCTCCAACCGCATCGAGCAGCGTGCCGTCATCCGACCCAAGCTCCCACAGGATCACACCAGCATGACCCTGACGGCGGGCGAACTCGGTCTTCGCGGCGACGGAACGGGCGTTGTCGTAGGAAATCCAAACGCCCTCGACGGCGTTGTAGAGGTAAGGCACCTCTGCCTGCTCGTTCCAGAACACCTGGAAGCCCTGTTGGAGCGGTCGAGCGGTGACAAGGTCTCTGTAGGCAATGCCGTCGCCGCTCCAGATGTCGGTGCCTGCAGGATCGCCGGGCCGGAGCAGGCCATCGCCTGACCCCGACACCTGCGAGAATGCGCGCCCATAGAACGGAATTCCAACCGCAAGCTTGGAGGCGGCAACCCCGGCTGCCTGCCAGGCTGCCATGCTGGCCGCGATGTTCGCGTCGGACTTTGGATCGCCGGGGATCGGCGCAAGCGGCGCGTTGAAATTGGTGACCGTCGCGCCAGCGTGATAGTCGTAGGTCATGACGTTGATGCGGTCGACGTGGTCCGCGAGATCCTGCGGATAGGTCAATGCGATCATGCCGGGGGAGGCCGCAACGGCGACGGTGAGTTCCAGCGCATCGCCATCGCTGAATCCATCCAGCGCTTCTCGAATGTCAGCGAGCAGCAGGGACAGGTTTTCGCGATCGGCCGGCGTTCCTTCCTCGAGACCCCCGGCGACGGGGTACTCCCAGTCGATGTCGACACCATCGAAGAGGCCGGGATAGGGACGGAAGAACACGTCGAGGATCGATTGTGCAAAGCGCGCCCTGCCGTCTGCCGTGGAGGCCAGGCTGCTGAAGGGCGCCGATCCGGTCCAGCCTCCAAACGCCACGAGGATCTTCAGGTGCGGATGCGCCTGTTTCAAAGCGTGGAGGCGCTGAAAGGTGCCTGAGACCGGGATGCCGGTCGTTGATGCATCGACCCGTTGCGGCTCGTCTTCACAAGCATCGATCTCCGAGCAGGGATCGGCGAGTGCCGCCTCTCCATCCTCGTCGATCGCGCCAAACGCGTAGATGATGTGCGTCAGCTTGTCGGCAGCGAGGTCATCGAACAGTTCGGGCCGATCGGCGGCGCTCCACCATGACAGATAGCCGGCCACGGTGAAGTCCTCCGCGCGTGTCGTAACAGCCGAAGCCGCAGCAAGCAGCATGCTCGCTGCCATAACGCTGATGAGATGCCGCCGCCGCGCCATCGTCACAGTCCTGCCGTCTGGCGCTCGTCCTTGGCGCTGATGATGTTGAGCAAGTCTCCCGGATGCATCTCGGTGAAGCTGTGCGCCGGCAGGTGCTCCAGACCATCCGGCGTGCGCCGTACGATCTCCATGCGCATGTGGCCGTCACCCTCTTCAAAGGCGGCTGTATCGAGCGTCGCCACGCGCGCGAGCACCTGAGCGAGGCTCGACCGTGTAGCTTCTTCCTGGGCGACGGTTGCGCGCAAGGTCTGCAACTCGCGCTCGACCGCGATCTGTTGTGCGATCTCGTCATCACGCTCCTGGAGCTGGACTTCGGTAATGTTGCGCTCGAGCCGCGTCATCGCTGCGCGCAGTTCGTTCCAGGCCGCGCGAGCATTGGACAGTTCGCTCCGTGCCACATGCACATTCTGGTCGGTTGTCGCTCCACGTCGCCGCAATTCGTTCAGCACATCGACCCGCTGGATCTTTTCCATCATGGTCTCTTCGGCATCCGCGATGCTCTGCTCGATGAGCGCACGTTCGGCGGAGAGTGACGTCAGCATGGTGGCGCGTGCCGCACGGCGGGCTTCGACGCCGTTTCGCTCCAGATCCCGCAATGCGGAAGCTTCCGCCCGCAGATCTTCCGCGGCGCGGGGACCGGCGACATTGCGCAACTGTTCGACGAGCCGAGAACTGCTGCGGTGTGTTTCGTCGGTCAGTACGGATGCGCGGGCCAGGACACCCTTGAGCCGGGATTCGGCCTGGCGCACGCGTTCCCGTTCGCGCATCAGATCGAGCTGGCGCCACTGGTCGCCATCGATGCGGTCGCTCGCTCCGGCAAGAGCAAGCGCGTGCAGCACCGTCATGCCAGGAACGTAGGGAAAATGACCCGGCTGCGGGATCGCGCCCGCCACATAGACCGGCTCGCGCGCGGTCAGCTGGATTGCGACCGCGACCTCGCCGTTGAAGAGCTCCTTGAACTGCTTCTTCAGCGTGTCTTCAAGTTGCGGGCTCGTCAGCATCGCGGTCTGAACGGGTCCGATCAACGGCAGGAAGATGAATCCATCCTGCTGGATGACATATTCGCCGGTGAGTTCCGAGCGTTCGACGAGGGCAGAGAGAACGCCGGCGTCGACGCCGGCCATATCCTCGCCGAAGCGCTCGAAAAAGGTGATGCGCAGCGTGTCGCCGATCGCGAAAGCCGTGCGGGCCTGTACGGTCGATGGCGGAAGCGCGGCTTGCTCGATCGCGGAGTGCAGCACCAGGTCTTCAGCCGAGATGGCAGGCGCTGGCGCAAGGGCCAGGTATGTCATGGCAGCCCCGGCGAGCAGCCGTGTGAGCGACAAAGGCCTTTGAAAAAAGCGATTTGATTTCGGAGAATGCATAGGTCTCATTCCTTGTATCGCGGTGGCCGTGAAGCATTCAGGTCAAGGGCTGCATGACGCGACCGGTGCGCACCAACTTGCCCCAGCCGACGAAGGTGCCTTTGAAGGCTGCAAGCAGCGCCCGAATAGCGGTGACGTAGAGAAGCTGGCGGTAGGTGATGCGCTGCAGCAGCACCAGAAACACCGTATCGAGCGTGACGCGCCCGCCGCCGAGACGGACCCCTATGGAGGCTGCGATCAGGTCGAGCGTCTGGAATCCGATCCAGAAGGCAGCAAGCAATTGAAGCGTCGGCGCGTCGATCGGTTCCGCCGACAGCATCAGTGATGCGGCTGTAGCGACGAGCAGCAGGAGAAGCGCTGCATCCATGATCGGCGCCATCAGCGTGAACAGGAATTGCAGGATGATGTTGGGCAGTGTGACAAGCGATATGCCGCTTGGCCGCGCCGCCATGGCGCCCTTGTGCTTCCAAGCGATCTGCAGCGTTCCGAAGAGCCAGCGAAACCGCTGCTTGAGGAACGGGCGCAGGGTCTCCGGCGCTTCGGTTAGGGCCACGGCATCGAGGGCATTGACGATTTTCCAGCCCTTGCGCTGGAGAGCGACGGTCAGGTCGCCATCCTCGGCGAGCGTGTCGGTGGAGTAGCCACCCACCTCCACGATTGCCGTGCGGCGCCAGGCCCCGATGGCGCCGGGCACCACGCCGATTGCACCGAAATATTCGAAGGCGGAGCGTTCCAGTCCCTGGCCGATGAGATATTCGAGTGCCTGGAAACGCGTGAGAAGATTGATCGTGTTGCCGACCACGACCTTGCCCGCGACCGCGCCGATCCGCCCATCGGTGAATGGACGGATCAGCTTCTCCACAGCGTCAGGCAGAAGCACGGTGTCCCCATCGATGGCGACAAGCACGTCTTCGCGGGACATGGCGATGCCGTAGTTGAGGGCCGCCGCCTTGCCCCCATTCTCCTTGCGGAAGACACGCACGCGGGAATTGCCGGCGAAGGTCTCCCGCACGACGTCGCTTGTGCGGTCGCTGGAGCCATCGTCGATCACGGTGATGGTCAGGCGCTCGCCAAGCGTCGATGCCAGCAATCCTGCGACCGTCTTGGCAATGACCTTTTCCTCGTTGAAGGCGGGAACGAGCACCGCGACGCTGCCGGCGAAGGGCGGCCGCATGATCTGGCATTGCCTGCGCCGGCGCTGGAGGAATGCGGCCGCAATGATGAAGGCGAGACGGGCCGTTCCGATGACTGCAGCCGTGATGGCAATCAATGCAAGGACACCGCCGAACCGGGCACCCACTGCCATCGCGGTTGCGCGGATACGGCTGCCGGCACGATTGGCGAAGGTCTCAGGCACATAGGGCTGGATCAGCGCTTCTTGCGCAACGCCGACGAGCTCGTGGGTGGACACGAATCTGTAGCCCTCGGCCGTCAGCGTATCGATGATCTTGGGCAGCGCTTCGATGGTTCCGCGTCGATCGCCGCCGGAATCGTGCAGCAGCACGACCTGGCCGTTGCCGTCGCTGACGTCGTCGATCACGCGCTGTGCAAGTTGATCGCCGGTCCAGACGAAGTAGTCGAACGCATCAATGTCGAGGCCGCCGAAGAGATATCCGAGCCGTGTTGCCTCACTATAGAGAGCCGGAACGCCTTCCAGGTAATCGTAACCCGTCATCGCATAAGGCGGGCGGAAAAGCACCGATCGAACGCCGAGTTCGGATTCGAACGCACGCTGCGTCGCGGTTAACTCGGCGGCGATGCGCTCGGCGCTGCTTTGGAAGAGATTGGGGTGCAGGAAGGAGTGGTTGCCGACATCGTGGCCCTCGGCTAGTGCGCGCCGCGCGATCGCGGGATCATTCATCACCTTGCTGCCGATCATGTAGAAGGTGGCGCGGGCGCCGCGTTTCTTCAGGATGTCCAGAATCTGCGGCGTGAACACCGCATCGGGTCCATCATCGAACGTCAGGGCGATCGCTTTGGGATCTGCAGGGAACCAGGCCGCGAATTCCGTCTGGCGCGGGATATTGGGCATGGTTTGGCCGACAATCAGGCCGAGGCTTTCGTTGAAGGTGAGACTGCGGGTGCCGGTCGTTCCCGGCGCTGCCGAGAGAAGCACGCCCTTGGCCTGCTCGAATGCGCCATAGCCCGCGTCCGTCGGGGTCAACGCGGCGCGCGTTTCGGCGTTTGGAATCAGGCCTTTGGCAAGGAAGCGCCACACGCCCGGATCTTCCATGCCGAGCCGCCAGATCGCGATTCCGGCGGGGGCGCTGGCAAGAGCGACGCTTGCCTGATTGAAGACGGTAGCGGCATCCAGCATCCAGACGGAGCGCGCTCTCCCAAGGGCATCCGTATAATCAAACGTCGCGTTCAGCGAAGCCGGATCCATGCGTAGCGCCGCGCCGCTGGCCGCCATGCGATCCCACGCCATTTGTACCGACACCAGTTCGCTGGTGCCGTGGGCCTTCCAGTCGTAGGCGAAGGAGCCGATCGACATGATCAACTTCTCGCGCGGCAGCACGCGCGTTACCTTCGCCAAGTAATCTTCGAACCATCCCTGGCTTGCCGTGGGGCCGGACCGATGGCGCTGACCCGTGTTGTCGTGCGCCTGGACCAAGACATAGTCGGTCGCCGACGAGACGCTGGCGATTTCGGCCATCGATGCGCCCGCCGGGGCAATGAAGATAACCTTTCGGCCGGTGGGCTGCAGCGCTTGCCGCAGCGTGGCGATGAATAAGCGCGTGTCGCGATGGCCGGCCGGCAGGGCTTCGGAAAAGTCGAGCGCGATACCGGCAGCGCCGAGCGTGTCCAGTTGAGCACCGATGCGCTCGACCAAGTCCTGACGTGTGCGCGCAGAGGCGAGGTAGCGGAGCATGTCGCTGGTTGAGGCTTCTGCTTTCAGCAGCGGATAGAGCGCGAGATGCGGCGCGTTCTGCTTGATCCACGGCAGTGTCGGAATCTCCGTCAAAGAGCTGACGATCTCCGGCCGGCCGCCAGCCGTTCGCAGGCCCAGCCATTCCGGGATGATGCCGTCGAGCCGGTCGGCATTGCGCATCAACGAGACGAAAGCGCCGGTATCCTCTTCTGCCAGAAACGCGAGGCGAAGCGCCTGGCGTCCGGCTTCGCCGACCCGGCGGTTCCGGGTCGCAACCAGCGCGGGCTCGTTTTTGTCATGCACCAGTCTGCCGGTCTCGCGGGCCTTCAGCTCTGGATGAAATCCAACCAGTTCGCGGAGCGTTGGAGCATTAACGATGCCGTAGGCGACCACGGCAAGGCCGGTGCACAGGGTGAAGACCAAAGCAAGCATGACGGCGTTGGCGAAGAGCGCCCGGCGACCGGAGCCGTCGAAAAATATATGGCCGGCTCTATGAGTAGTTTCGGCAGGTCCGACGGATGGTACCGTCGCTGCTGGCACGACATTGCGCTCTTCGCTTTGGCCGTTATCTGCCATGTTCCCAGCCTCGTAGGCATGCGCCAGCAATCGACCGAGCTGTTGCGCGGTCAGCTTTTACGATCAGCAAAGCGATGTAGTGTTCACCTATTGGATTGGATTTACGTGTCCAATCCGCCCTTAATTTGTAGTAGATATTACATACGTAATTAAAAAATTTTGTATTTACGTGATATTAAGAATGATAACATCGAAAATTATTGATGTAATCGGCGTTTTTACTAGGTATCAATACGTATGCGACGCGCTGCGCTGTTGACGGTGCCGCGTCGGATCAATGGCGAAATCGCCCTCGACGATCATGGCGAGACGCACGAGTTCGGCCACGTTGCGCGCATTCATTTTGGCCATCACGTTGGCACGATGAACCTCGACCGTGCGGGGGCTGATCCGCAGTTCATGGGCGATCGACTTGTTGGGAAGCCCATCGACCACACCACGCAAAACGTTGACTTCACGCGGCGTGAGTCGCGAGAGGCGCGCTCGGACGTCGGCGATCTCATCAAGCTCCTCGGTGTCATTGATCGCATTGTTTGCAATCGCTGCGCGCACCGCATCGACAAGTGTGTTCGGTTCGAACGGCATCTGCAGGAAATCAGCGGCGCCGGCTTTCATGGCCGCGACGGCGGTTTGAACATCGCCTTGCTGAGCGACGAAGATTACCGGAAGCTGCGTGCCAACCGCTCGAAGTTCGTGCAGACACTGCGCCTCGGAAGGCGTTCCCGTGTCTCGTCCGACGACCAGACAGCCCGGTGACAGACTTCTTGGAACAGCCAGGAACTGGCCGAGATTTCCATGAAACCGCACCGCATACCCAGCGAGAGCCAACATGAAGCTGAGTGAATGCCGCACCCCGTCATCGGGATGGATCACGTGTATGACGATTTCTTGGCCCATAAGCGTGCCTCGGAACGGGCGATGACGGCTTGAATTGGGGCTAAACGGGCAAGCCTGAAATCGCGTGTTTGCTAATGCAAATCACCTGCAGCTTGATAATGGTAGCACCGACTATTCGGGCTTTCTGCGGACGAAGGTCGGGTCCATTAGCCCGACTTTGCGATCAAACTTTAATTCGTTGGTCTCTGCACCTCTGTCGGCTGTGGAGGCGAATACCGTCGCCGCACGGTCAGCGAGAGGGTAAAATTGACGGAAACGCCGACGCTGTCGTTGATCTTGATCAGACAGGATGCGGGGCCATCGGAGACGGGAACTCGGGCATTCTCAGGCGGGCAGCAGCTGTTCACGATCTCCGGCGTTCACCATAGCCTGAGCGGATGCTTCGCCTGAAAGCTCGATGAGATGAAGCCGTGCGCGGTTGAGCCGGCTCTTGATGGTGCCGATGGCGCAGCCGCAGATTTGAGCGGCGTCGATATAGGTGATGCCCAGCATCGAAATGAGAATAAGCACTTCGCGCTGCTCGTAAGGCAGTTTGCGGATGGCCTGCGTGATTTCATGGCCGCGCATGGTCCATTCCTGTGTCGGGCTCATCACCGGCTTGGAGGACGCGCAGTCGGCCACTCCCGGGCTCTCGCGGGCATAAATACGTGCCTTCGTGTAGAAGGTATTCCGCATGATGGTGAAAAGCCAGGACTTCAGGCTCGTCCCGGGTGTGAACTGATGGATGTTCGCGATGCCTTTCAAGAGTGTTTCCTGCACGAGGTCATCGGCATCATTGGGGTTTGGGCAGAAGGTTCGCGCAAAAGCGCGCAGCGGCGCGATCATCGCGACGATCTGGCGGTCCGTGTCCTTTTCACGCGGCAAGCGAATGGGTGCACTCGTCGCCGCCCCGGTCGAAATAGTCGGAATCATGTTCATGTCCCTTCACTCCACGCTTGTGGCCTCCCCAGCATGGTCGCTCAACGGGTGGTTATTATCGTCGTTCCACAAGAATAACGCTGAGGGAGATCTTTCTTTTTACTGCGAATTAACATGTGTTATTGACCCAACTTGTCTGGCCGGCCAAGCACTGTCGCAGTTGATTAGGCTTTGCTGACGCACAGGGCGCTCTATTTTGAAGGCCGATGAACTTCATCCTGTGTCATGCGTTGGGTGCCATTGACGGAGTACAGTCCATGGCACGTAAGACACCTTCGAACCTTCGATCCGGCCCCCATCCCCATGGGGATACGCCGCGTGAGGAAGCGACCGAGCCGGCAGAGGCTCTTCCCCCGTATTCGGATGCGGAGCTGGAGCGCAGCCTCAGCACTCTGATCGGTGAGGATGCTGCGATGGACGGGTCGAACGTTTCCATCCATGTCGTTGACGGTGTGGCGCAATTGTCCGGGGAAGTGGCGACCGCGAGCGAAGTCGAGAGGGCGGGGGAAATCGCTGAGGGCTTGCCCGGCCTAACTGCCGTCCACAACGCGCTCATCGTGAGAAGCGGCTCGCACTGAAGGGTAGCCTCCAAGCGGACGGCTATCGGCTCAGTTGTGGCGGTTTCCGAATTCCAAGGCAATTCCGCCGATCGTCGCTTCGTCGATGATCATCTGCTCGATGATAAGCGCATCGAGCTGGAACCGGAGCGCCAGCGCAGCGACGAGATCGTTGACCTGAACGGGTGCATTGTCATTGCGGGCATCGTTCATGACTCGGGAAATTTCTGCGCCGATCCTGTCGTTGTCATTCATCAAAGCTCCCTCCGGTTGCGCCCAAGACCCTAGGTGCAAGCACATAGGACGGCACTAACATATGTTCCTTTCAGGCGCGCCGAGCTTAGGTTGCTCTCAAATCTGCGGATTTGGCAGCCATTAACCTTTGTTATTGCGACGCCTGGACGCAAACATGATGGTCCGGGTCCGTTCTAATGGAAGGACAGCGCCATGGACATCGCCCATGAATTGATCACGATCATCGACGATCCAGCCATTCCAGACAAAGATCGCATCATGAAGACACGGTCGCTGGTCGAGGCGATGACCGATCGGCTGGACGACAGTGAGGCCGCCGGTCGGATGCGACGAACCTTCAACGATGCCTATCTCAATCTCCAGCTGGCCGTAATGGCTGACCATCCCAGCATGATCCAGCAGTGTCGCCAGCAGTGCCGATCAATCATCGCAGAGATCGATCTGGCCGCGCGGGCGGCTTCCGGCGAAGCGGCGTGAGGGGTCGCTTCTTGCTTTAATGCAAACCTCGAGCGATCAGCTGGTCGTCCGTTCCCTGGTGCAGCCGTCGTTCTTCGATGGTGATGCCGTTGCCCTTGCGCGGGCCCTCATCGGTGCCACGCTGTTCGTGCGTGGGGTCGGTGGACTTGTCGTCGAGACCGAAGCCTATCGACACGATGATGCCGCTTCGCACAGTTCCAACGGTGAAACGGTGCGCAACCGCGCGATGTTCGGCCCACCGGGACACGCCTATGTCTACCGGTCATACGGCATCCATTGGTGCCTCAATGTGGTCTGCGCCAGGGGGCAGGCCGTGCTGTTTCGAGCGATCGAGCCGGGCCTTGGCGTGGACGCAATGCGAGTGCGGCGAGGACGCGACAAGCTTGAGGATTTGTGCGCCGGGCCAGGGCGGCTCGGGCAAGCCTTGGGCATCGATCGGGCCGATGATGGGCAACCGTTCGATGGATGTGATTTGCAGATTCACGTCCCGTCGATGATGTCCCAACCAATACTCGTGGGGCCGCGCATCGGCATCACCAAGAATGCGGACCTCCCTTGGCGCTTCGGCCTGTCGGGGTCACCCCATCTGAGCCGCCGCTTCGCCTAAGCAAGATGGAACATCGAGAGTGCGCGTGGCTTTTGGTCTCGAAGGGATCGTCCGGCGAGGAGAGACGATAGTCCCTGCAACAACGCTTGGAGCCAGTCTTGCCGGTTTATCAGTTCAAGTTCACCAAACAGCACGGCACCGAAACGGTCGACGGGATTTTTCTGGCCAACGAAACTGTCCTCCAGCAGGAAGCAATTCGCAGCGCCCTCGATATTATGCATGAGGGGATAGACGAGGGGTTGGATCGCTCGCAGTGGGTCCTGCACGTGTTTGACGCGCAGGGACGTTTGGTGCTTCATCTTCCTTTCGCAAAACTGCTGCAGCCGGATTAGATCATCCCGCTTGCTCGGTCTCTTGATGACGGCCATGAAGGCGCCACTGTCAGTACAACTCGTTGAATGGAAGATGCATGCCGCATTGCCTCAAGCTCAATCTCTCTGCTCGCGACAGGTTGACCGATGCCGAGTGCGCGATCATCGATCAGATGGGAGCTCGGCAGAAGCTGGTTCCTGCCAAACACGACATCGTGCGTGAGGGCGATATCCCCACCGAAAGCTGTCTCGTCCTCTCAGGGTTTTCTGCGCGCTATCACCTTCTCGCAAACGGGAAGCGACAGATCAGCGCCATCCACGTATCCGGCGATTTCGTCGATCTGCACAGCCTGCTGCTGAACGAAATGGATCATGGTGTGGTAGCGTTGAGCGATTGCCAGGTTGCGCTCGTGCCGCACCGCATGTTGCGCGAGTTGACGGAAACCGAACCGCATCTCTCCCGGCTGTTGTGGCTGTCGACGCTGATCGATGCCGCCGTGCATCGGCGCTGGCTTGTCACCTCCGGACGTCTGTCCGCCAGCGCGCAGCTCGCCCATCTGCTCTGCGAAATCTTCCTCCGGCTGCAGGTGGTGGAACTGGTGGATGGCAACCGGTTCAGTTTCCCGATCAGCCAGGTGGAACTGAGCGACGCGCTGGGGCTCTCGACCGTTCACATGAATCGCACCATTCGGGATCTGCGTGAGCACGAGCTCGTGTCGTGGAAGGGCTCTGAGGTCACGATCCTCAACTGGGACCGGCTGGCGGAGCACGGTGACTTCGATGCGGCCTACCTCAATATTGGCCAGCAGGCGCGCTGACGCCTCACGGGTCCGCGTAACCTTCCACAAACACCTCGAATTCGACCGTGTCCTGCGGCAGAAAAAGCCCGCCGGTCTTGGTCGAGCCGGCCGAGATATGGTCGAGGTGCACCGAACGCTTTTGCATCTCGCCTGAGCCGTCATCGAAGGCAGCAGAGACGATAACATTGGCTGCGGCGCGTGTGCCATCGTTGCGAACGCTGAAGAGCAATTGGCCGGTCTCACCGAAATCGGCAGCCCGCTCGGTCGTCACGCTGAGGTTCGGTGCTCCGCCGGTGGCTGTGGCCCCACGGTGGACAAGAAATCCGACGATTGCGATGATGACAATCGCCGACACGATCCCGATGGCCCATTCGACCTGCTCGGCCCGTTTCTCGGCGCCGGTTGCTCTCTCGAACTTTTCGCGCATGAGTACCCTTACAGGATGAGGCGTGCAGCAGCAGCGCCAAGGGCCGCTGGAAACGCAAGAACGATCGTCGTCATGACGGTCGGAAGGATGGCCTCTCCGTCCAGCCGGCCGAAGCTCCACAGCACGAACAGGCTGATAAGAATGGCCAGCATGTAGCCGACGAGCGTGAAGCGCACGAAATCGCTGATCCAGGGCTCGTCGTTGGTGGGCAGCGCACTCCCCTTGAAGCCGACGGCATAGACGAAGCCGTGCATGACCAGAAGAGAAAGCGCCAGCAGCAGCACGGCATGCGTCGGCGTCATCATCTGGGCGATCATCGGCATCTCGTCGGTCGGCGCCACATTGAGACTGAGGAAAAGGGCGCCGACGGCCATGAGGAACATCTCGCCGCCATAGTCGCGCATGGGCGTGGTTGAGGACGCAGTTTCAGCGTTCTCCTTGTCCGACTCGCCACCCTCATTGCCGAGCTGGCTGCGACCAAGCAGTGCCCCGATACTGGCAGGAATTGCCTGCAGCACGATCTTACCGATCACCTCATCGAACGACATGCCAGGACCGATCACTTTGAAGACGGAAAGCACGACCGTGGCGGTGAGAAGACCGATGGCGAAGGCGACGCAGGCATCGCGCACGTCCTCCTGCCAGTCCCAGGTATCTTCGAAGCCGATCCGCCGCGCGAGGCCGACGAGCAGTGGCAATGTCACGACGACAAGCATCGCGAGGCGGAAACGGTCGAGCATGAAGCCCAGCCACCAGAGCTCCATCGTCATCAGCATCGGCAGCGAGAAGATCAGCGCGCCGCCAAAAGCACGCCCGATGCCAACGACCTTGGCGCGCAAAGGTGCGCGCTTTTCTTCGTCGTGCTGGTCATCTTTCGTACTGCCGTTGCGTGTCGACACGATTGCTTGGGTCCCCATCAGTGGCCGCGTAACAATCAGGGCCGCTTCGAGTTCCGCGAAGCTCATGTTGTGACCATTGACGACAATAGCACACGCAGCCGTAATCAGCGGTTAAGCATCAGGACGAATTGCGGCGGTGCTGCGCTATCCACACGCCCCGGTTTCAATGTCTGGTAATCGCTGACCCGTAGCGTCCCGCATGATTGACGGCATCCACTGCGGCCATCGATGCGAACCCGCGCGTCGTAACCGATCGATGTCTTGTGCTGAGGAGATGGCAGATGACGGATCTTTTCGCGAATTTCGGACCAGAAGCGCGTGCGCTTTGGGGACATCACGACGTGAAGCTGCGGCACCGGCTGCATGAACGTCCGCTGTTCGGTGACGAACAGCTCGGACGCGTTCTGGATGCAATCGAACCGCACCAGATGGCGATCAACACCATGGGCCGCGGTGGTCACGATGTGCGGACCTGGTCATACTGTCAGCGTGGCGATCTGAGCGGCAAGCAGCTGATCGACGCCGTGCGCCAGGGCCGCATCTGGATTAACGTCACCTCGGTCCACAATGTGGTGCCGGAATTCGGCGCGCTGCTCGACGAAATGTTTGCCGAGATCGGGGCGCAGGTGCCCGAGATGAAGGTCATCCGCAAGTCGATGGGCCTGTTGATTTCGTCGCCCAATGCGCAGGTTTTCTACCACGCCGACGTCCCCGGACAGTCGCTCTGGCAGATCCGCGGCGAGAAGCGGATCTACATCTATCCGAACGGCGAACCCTTCCTGAAGCCGAAGGATCTCGAAAACATTATCCGCGGGCGCACCGAGGAAGAGGTGCCGTACCAGCCCTGGTTCGATGCCCATGCGCGCATCTACGACCTCAAGCCTGGCGACATGCTGCACTGGCCGCTGAACGGGCCGCACCGCGTGCAGAATGCCGATTGCCTCAACATCTCGCTTACGACCGAACATTGGACACCGGCAATCCGCCGCCATTTCGGCGTGCAATACGGCAATGGACTGCTGCGCCAGCACGGCTATACGCCGCGTTCGGCTTCAACCGACGGCCTTGCAGCCTATGCCAAATGCGGCCTTGCGGTCGCATGGCGTCTTGCGGGCCAGCAGAAGCGGCAGAGCTTCAAGCGCGTGATGCGCTACAAGCTGGATTCGCGCGAGCCGGGCTTTCTGGTTCCGCTCGACCGCCAGCCCGAACCGATGTTGCAGGCGGCCGAGTAGGAGCACGGTCATTTCCAGACGCAGCGATATTCTGGCGCGATTGTTCGATGCCCGTCGGCGACAGGGGCTGACGGTCATCGGCGTGCGCGTGGTCGGGGCAGGGCTTGCGCTCGTCGCCCAGATCCTTGCGGCGCGCATGATCGGGCCGGAGGATTTCGGGCGGTATAGCCTGCTGCTCGTCTGGTTGCTGCTGATGGGCCATGGGGCAACGGTCGGCACCAACCAGCTTATCTGCCGCTTCCTCTCGCAGTATCTCGAGGCAGGCGAGCGGCATGCGGCTGCAGGGCTTCTGCGCGCAGTCTTCGGCGTGGTCGCCTGCCTTGCAGGCAGCCTGGCGCTCGGCGCGATCGGCATGCTTTGGCTCAACCCGTTCGGTTTCGATGGCGCCATGGTGGCGCTCGGCATGATCGCCTTCATGGCGGCGCCGCTTCTGACCCTGCAGGATTATCTCGAGGCGATCGCGCGCGGCATGGACAAGCCGACGCTCGGAATCGCGCCTGCTTATGTGATGCGGCATCTGGGCTTGATCGTCGGTCTTGTCGGTCTTCTGGCCATGGGCGAAAGTGCCGATGCCTTTACGGTGATGACGCTGACGATCGCCGGTCTCGCGGCGAGTTGCCTCCTCCAGTACGTCCTGATCCGCTCACATCTGAAAGAGGCGCTGCAAGGTGCTTCGCCTGCCTTCGGCGAACGGCGCAAATGGCTCCGCGCCGCCTTGCCGATCGCGCTCGTCGATGCGGCGGAGGTGCTGTTCCTCAATGCAGACGTTCTGATCCTCGGTCTCTTCCTGCCGCCGGAGCTCGTCGCATTCTATTTCGCCGCCACTCGTCTGGCGCAGGTGCTGGGTTACGTTCCCTATGGGGTCTCGGCGGTGACGGCACAGCGTTTCGCCGCCCTGTCCGCAAGGGGTGACCGGGCTGGATTGCAGACCATGGTCCGCCAGGCCGCTGTCATCTCCAGCACGCTGACGGCGATCGGCGCGATGGCGTTGAGCATCCTCGCGGCGCCGCTTCTCGGCCTCTTCGGGGAGGGCTTCGAGGCCGCTGCGCTCGTCGTGCCACTGCTTTGCCTCGGCACCGTCATCCGCTGCCTGCTCGGCCCCGGCGAGGACGTGCTGACGATGCTTGGCGAAGAACGCGCCTGCTCGCTCAGTTTCATGATGGCGCTTGCCCTCAACATCGCGCTGAGCTTTGCGCTCGTACCTCTGATCGGTCTCTACGGAGCGGCGATCGCCACTGCGGTGTCGATCACGATGCGCAGCGGCCTGATGGCCTATTTCGGTTACCGGCGGCTCGGCATCATTCTGCCGGTCGGTATCCCCGACAGCTTTGGCACTGCAGCCTTGAAAGGAAATCCGTCATGAGCCAGACGCAGGTCCTCGGCGGCAGCGCAACGCTCACAAACAAACGTCGCGCCCATGAGTTCGACTGGTCGATCGGCGATGCGCGCGCGCTGCTCCAGCTCGATGCGCAGGAATGGGATCATCTGTCCGAAGAGAGCCTCGTGGAGAACCCGTTTTACGCACGGTCCTACCTGCTGGCGGGTCTCGGTCGCGTGGAGCGGAAGGCGGGAAAGCGGGCGCTCGTCATGCGATCGCCCGGCGCCGGTATCGTCGGGCTCTTTCCGTTTCGGAATTTCGGCATCGCACCCTTCAACGTGGCGCGCGGTGCGGCGAATATCTATCAGGCGAGCGGAGCGCCACTCATTCACCGCCGCCACGGGGCGCGCGTGATCGCGCAGTTCGTGGACCTGCTTGCGGCCGGGCGCATCGCACCGCTTTTCATTCTTCGCCACATCGACATGAGTTCGGTCTTCGCTACGAGCCTGATGCAGGAGGCGCGCCGCGCCGGCCTGATCGTGGAGGAAACCCATCGCTACGATCGCCCGAAGCTGACCCGCATGGAGGGTGGTTTCGACAGCCATATAGATACCGTGCTCAGCCGCAGCCGCGCCAAGGACCTGCAGCGCAATCTGCGCCGATTGAAGGAAATCGGGACAGTCAGCTTCGAACGCGTGGATTGCCCCGAGGCTGTCGACCGGCGGCTTGAAGAGTTCCTGCGCATCGAGCATTCCGGCTGGAAGGGTGCGCGCCGCACGTCGTTTCTCGCCAATCCGCGCCATGCGGCATTCGCGCGGCTTGCCTATGGCGGCACGGCCGGGCTGAGCGTGATCGACAGCCTGCTGCTCGACGGCAAGCCCATTGCGGTGAGCATCAACATGGCCAGCGGCACCACGAATTTCACGCCGAAATGTGCCTATGACGAGACTTACAAGCGGTTCAGCCCTGGCCTGCTCCTGGAATACTTCGTCATCAAGGCGTTCTATGAGGACAAGCGATGGGAGCAGATGGATTCGGCGACCGGTATCCAGGACCACATCATCGGTGGCTTCTGGAACGACACGATGCCGATGGCGGATCTGGCACTTGCGCCCGACACGGTGCGCGGACGCCTGGCCGTTGCCACCCATCGCCAGACCTTGAACGGTATCTCGATTGCCAAGACTATGCGCGATCGCTACTGCCGCCGCGGCTGAAGGCCGTTCATCCAGCAGCGTGCCTTGCTCAATGGCCCGATGGGGCCGTGGGCAGGGGCCGGCGCCGGACCTCTTCGAGAAGGTCCAACATCCCCCGCACCTGATGGGCAGCGATCTGCCTGCCCTTGTCTGCCGTCGCTGCAGCGGCATTGCCCACCGCACCGGATGGCTGCACGTCGGTCGCGATCCAGGCGTAGGAGGGCATGCCGGTCGGGCGAAGATGCTTGTAGTGCGCCTCATCGGCAATGGCGACCGAGGTGAAATTCTCCGCCCGCTGCATGTCGACGAGGTGCGGCTTGAAGTGCAGCACCAGCGATGTCTCCACGTCGCCGCCATGAATCCCATGGCGCTGCTCGTCGTGGTCGATCAGCCCGTCCGGATAGCCGAAGATCCAGCCCGTTTTCACGACGAACATGCCGTGGCGCACGCGCAGTTCGCGGGCGACGATGCCCATGATGTCGACATTGCCGCCATGGGAATTGACGAAAACGAGCTTGCGGATGCCGGCGCGTGCCACGCTGTCGCCGATCTCCGTCCAAGCGTCGATCAAGGTCTTCGCCGTCTTCGTCACGGTACCCTTGGCGAAAAGGTGCTCGTTCGACTTGCCGACGGTCTGCACCGGCAGAATACGCAGATCGAGCGTTTTCGGTGTCGCGTCGATCAGTTCGTCGAGCAGGCCCTGGTTGATGATCGTGTCGGTGCCGACCGGCAGGTGCGGACCATGCTGCTCGATGGCCGCAATCGGCACAAGCGCGATCGTCGTTATCGGATCGCAATCGTCGAAGTCGCTGGCGAGAAAGTCGGTCCACCAGATCTTGCGGGCCATGCTGTGTCTCCTTCAGGCTTTGCCGGCCGCCACGAGTTCGATCTCCACGACGAATTCCGCACGGGCGAAACCAGAGACGATCATCAAAGTCGAGGCGGGATAGGGCGCAGCAAACAGTGTGTTTCGAACGCTCATATAGTCCGGCAGGTGGCTGCGATCGGTGACATAAGCGTTGATCCTGACGACGTCGGCCAAAGACAGGCCGTCTTCCCTGAGAATTGCCTCGGCGTTCGAAAAGCAAAGCCGCGTTTGGTCGGCGCAATCGCTGGGGATCGTTCCATCGGGCGCGATGCCTAATTGGCCGGAACAGAACACGATGCGGTGACCCTCGGGCACAACGACGCCGTGGCTGTAGGCGGAGAACGGTGGGTGGATGTCGGTGGGGTGGAGGCGCTTCATGCAGCGGACAATAATCGTGCCGTGTCACCATGCAATCGGGAAAAGAATGTCGACTGATTAATGTGCAGGCAAACCGGTGTTTGATGAATCTTTGGGCTTAACACCTGTTGGCGTTTCGATAGTCTCAGCGTCAAGCCGGACGGGCGAGCATGAGTGCTCTCATCGTAAGCGGCATGCCAAAAAAGGGGACGCATGATGCCAATGTTTGTGAGGTCGCTTTCGTTGAAGGGTTCTCTTGCCGCCGCGCTCGTTGCATCGACGATGCTGACGCTGCCTGCCGCCGCGCAGGACGCCGAGCTGATCGATGTCAGCTATGGCACCAACTGGCTGGCGCAGGCCGAGCATGGTGGCTTCTATCAGGCGGTCGCCGACGGCACCTATGAGGAATACGGCCTCAACGTCACCATCCGTCAGGGCGGTCCGCAGGGCGCGAACCGGGCGCTGCTCGTGGGTGGTCAGATCGATTTCTACATGGGTGGGGCAACCTCCGCGATCAACGCGGTCAAGGAAGGCATTCCGACGATCACGCTCGCGGCGATCTTCCAGAAGGACCCGCAGGTTCTGATCGCGCATCCCGACCAGGGGTTCGACACCTTCGCCGATCTTTCCGGCGCCAGCCAGCTGATCATGGGCCAGGAAGGGTTCACCACCTATTTCGAATGGATGAAGTCGAATTTCGAAGGCTTCTCGGACGAAATGTACACGCCCTACACCTTCAACCCCGCCCCCTTCATCGCGGACCCGAAAGCGGTGCAGCAGGGCTATCTGACATCGGAGCCGTTCGAGATCGAGCGTCAGGCTGGCTTCGAACCGGTCGTCTATCTGCTCGCGGACGAGGGCTTCGATCCCTATTCGACGACGATCGAGGCGATGAAGCCTTTCGTCGACGCGAACCCGGATGTCGCCAAGCGCTTCGTCGAAGCGACCGCGATCGGCTGGGCCAACTACCTGTATGGCGACAACACGGCCGCGAACGAGCTCATCAAGGCGGACAATCCTGAAATGACGGATGAGCAGCTCGCCTACTCGCTGGAGAAGATGAAGGAATACGGTATCGTCGTTTCCGGTGAGGCCGAGGAACAGGGCATCGGCTGCATGACCGACGCGCGCTGGCAGAACTTCTACGACAACATGGTCGAGGCCGGCGTGTTCGAAGCCGGGATCGATATCAGCCAGGCCTACACGACCGAATATGTCTGCCAGGGCGTCGGCGTCGATCTGATGGACCAGTAGGTCCAGGCCTGCGGGTGAGCGAAGAGGCGGGTGCCGTGAGTTTGGCGTTGAAGACACCTTCGGAACAGGTTGCTACCGGGCGTGCGGCTGCGCGCCCGGTGGTCGCTCTCACCAATGTGTCCAAGGTGTTTTCGAACGGGACGATGGCATTGTCGAACATGACGATGTCCGTGCGTCCCGGCGAGTTCGTCAGCCTGCTCGGCCCTTCGGGCTGCGGAAAGTCGACGGCGCTCCGCATCATCGCTGGCCTCGGGGCGCCGAGCAGCGGAACGATCGACTGGCCGTCGTCGCAGATCGACAGCCGCGGCCTGCCCGAGGGCGATGTCGGGTTCGTGTTCCAGGAGCCGACGCTGATGCCGTGGCAGACGGTGTTCGGCAATGTCTATCTACCGCTGAAGCTGCGCGGAAAGCCGAAGAATGCGGTGAAGGACCAGATCATGGAGACGCTGGCGCTCGTCGGCCTTCAGGATTTTGCCGATGCCTATCCGCGCGAGCTATCCGGCGGAATGAAGATGCGCGTCTCGATCGCGCGCGCCCTGGTCACCAAGCCGAAGCTCCTCTTGATGGACGAGCCCTTCGCGGCGCTCGACGAGATCACGCGGCAGAAACTCAACGACGACGTGCTCAAGCTTTGGGCACAGTCGGGTCTGACCGTCATCTTCGTGACGCACTCGGTTTTCGAGTCCGCCTATCTTTCCAGCCGCATCGTCGTGATGAAGGCAAGGCCTGGTCAGGTCTTCGCCGATATCGCGCTCGATCCGCCGCTTCAGAGGGATGACCATTTTCGAACGTCGGAAACGTATCGCGCCATTTGCGCGGAAGTGTCCGATGCGCTGCAGGCGGCGATCGTGAAGGGTGGAGGCGTGCACCATGGCTGATGCCGTCGAGCGCAATCCCGCAGCGGCGGCGCCGCTTGCCGACGAAGCTGCAACGGCGCCCGTTCCGGTGCGCCCTTCGGGTGTTCCGGACAAGGTTCTGCGCATCGTCGTGCCGCTCGGCATGTTCTGCCTCGCGATCCTTGCCTGGCATCTCTACGTCACCATCAACGAGGTTCCGCACTATATCCTGCCGAGCCCCGTACTTGTGGCGCAGGCCTTGTGGAACGACTGGGGTACGCTTGCTCCGGCTCTGTTCGTCACCATCAAGATCACCTTCACGGCGCTTTTTCTGGCGCTCGTCGGCGGGGTGGGGCTTGCGATCCTTCTCGTCCAGTCGCGCTGGATCGAGCTCGCCCTCTTTCCCTTTGCGGTCATTCTCCAGGTTACGCCGATCGTCGCGATCGCGCCGCTGCTCTTGATCTATGCGTCGGACACGCAGACGGCTTTGCTCATCTGTGCCTTCCTCGTCGCCTTCTTCCCGATCCTGTCGAACATGGTGCAGGGGCTGAAGAGCGTCGACCACAACCTGATCAACCTCTTCGAGCTCTATGGCGCCAGCCGCTGGCAGACATTGATCCATTTGAAGATCCCGGCATCTCTGCCCTATTTCATGGCGGGCCTGCGCATTGGTGGTGGGCTGGCGCTGATCGCCGCCGTTGTTGCCGAATTTGCAGCCGGCTCCGCCGGTGCCGGTTCCGGGCTCGCCTTCCGGCTGCTTGAAAGCCAGTATCGCCTCAATATTCCGCGCCTCTTTGCTGCGCTTGTCCTATTGACGGCCACGGGCGTCGCGATTTTTGCCTTGACCTCCTTCATCTCCTGGCTCTCGCTACGGCGTTGGCACGAGAGTGCAATCCGCCGGGAGAATTGATGACCGCCACGACTGCAACCGGGGCAAGCCGTCTTGTCCTGAGAAACGCGCGTCTGCCGGATGCGCTTGCCGGAAAACCGACATCCGGCGCAGTGCCGCGCGTCGACATCACCATCGCGGGTGGTCTTGTCACTGCCATCGAGCCCTCGCCAAAGGATGGTGCCGACGGGCTTAATGAAGCGGGCGCCGAAATCCACGACATGCGCGACGGGCTCGTGCTGCCTGCTTTCGTCGACATCCACACCCATCTCGACAAGGGCCATATCTGGCCCCGCAAGCCAAACCCCGATGGGACATGGATGAACGCGCTGCTTTCGGTCGCCGAAGATCGCGAGCGGCACTGGTCTGCGTCCGATGTCGAGCGGCGCATGGAATTCTCGCTTGCTGCGGCTTACGCGCATGGCACCGCGGCGATCCGAACCCATCTCGATAGCGCCCCGCCGCAGCACGGCATCACCTGGGACGTGTTCGAGAAGGTGCGCGAGCGCTGGGCCGACCGCATCGAGCTGCAGGGTGTGTCACTGCTCGGGCCGGACCATCTGCTCGACAAGGCTATCGTGACGGAGGTTGCCCGCCGCACCAAAGCCGGCAAAGGCGTCATGGGCGGCGCGATCGCCGATCATCCCGAGACGCGTCAGGCAATGCGCAACGTCGTGGAAGCGGCCGGCGAGGCTGGGCTTGATCTCGACATCCATTGCGACGAGACCGGAAGCCCGGACGCGTCCGCGCTCTACTGGCTTGCCGATGCGGTGATCGAACTTGGCTACACGGGCCGTGTCGCCGCAGGTCACTGCTGCGCGCTCGCCGTGCAGGACGAGACGACGTTCAACAAAACGGTCGAGCGCGTTGCAAAGGCCGGGGTCGCTGTCATCTCGCTGCCGATGTGCAACATGTATCTCCAGGATCGCGGCGAGAGCGGCGGGCGCAAGACGCCCCGCTGGCGCGGTGTCGCGCCGTTGCGCGAGCTGGCGGAAGCCGGCGTGCCTGTCGCCATTGCGTCCGACAACACGCGCGACCCGTTCTATGCCTATGGCGACCTCGACGGCATCGAGGTGCTGCGGGAGGGCGCGCGCATCCTCCATTTCGATCATCCGGCCGATGAAGCCTGGGCCTGGACCCAGAGCATGGGTGCCTGGCCTGCACGTTTCGCCGGCATGGCGACGCGCGCCGAAGTCGTCGTCGGCGCACCGGCCGATCTCGTTCTTCTTTCCGCGCGCAGCTGGTCGGAGATGATGGCGCGCCCGCAGTCCGATCGAAAGATCATGCGGGCCGGCCGTATCATTGATGCAAAATTGCCCGACTACCGCGACCTCGACGATCTCATGGGAGACACATCATGGACCTGACCGGCTTTCGTGCGGCGCTTGGCGATATCCCGATCGAAGATCACCCGAAGCTCGTGCAGCAGAAGAGCCGCGATCACTATTGGTATTCGCCAATCCTGAAGGCGCAGCTCGACCAGGTTACGGCCGATCTCGTCGTCATGCCGCGCAGTGTCGAGGATGTCGTGACGGTCCTTGCCGCTGCTTACAAGTTCGATGTTCCGATCACGCCGCGGGGCGCCGGCACCGGCAATTACGGCCAGGCCATGCCGCTTGCGGGCGGGGCCATGCTTGATCTGAAGAACATGGACAAGGTGCTGGAGATCAAGCCGGATCGCGTGCGGGCCGAAGCCGGTGCGATCATGGTGAAGATGGACGAGGAGACGAAGGCTGCCGTTGGGGCCGAGCTGCGGTTCCACCCCTCCACCTATCGCATGGCGACGATCGGCGGGTTCATCGCGGGCGGCTCGGGCGGCATCGGATCGGTGCGCTGGGGCGGCCTGCGCAATCTCGGAAACATCCTTGGCCTGAAGATCGTCACCTGCGAGGAAACTCCGCGCGTGCTGGACATCGCCGGCGCGGACATCATGAAGCTTGCCCATGCCTACGGCACCAATGGCATCATCGTGGAAGCGGAGATGCCGCTGGCGCCGGCCTATGACTGGGTGGAAGTCGTCGTCGGCTTCGACGAGTTCCTCGATTCCTGCCGCTATGCCGAGGCGCTTGCCGGTCAGGATGGCATCCTGCTCAAGGAAATCTCGCCGGTCGCCGCGCCGGTGCCCTACGACTATTTCGGCCGCTACCGGGATTTTCTGAGACAAGACCAGTCGGTGGTTTTGATCATGGTCGCGCCGAATTCCGTCGATGCGCTGACCCTCTTTACCTCTCACCATGGTGGCGAGATCCTGCACCGCAGTGACGTGAACGATCTCGATGCGGCGGGGCGCAAGCTGCCGCCGATCTATGAGTTCACCTGGAACCACACGACGTTGCGCGGCCTGAAGATCGATTCGACGATCACCTATCTCCAGACGCAGTATCCGACGCTGGAGCATCTTGAGAAAATCCATCGGATGCTCGGCGACGAGATGCCGATGCATATCGAGATGACGCGCTTCGACGGGCGCATTGTCTTCTCCGGCCTGCCGATCGTGCGCTACACCGGCGAAGAGCGGCTCGAGGAGATCATCCGCCTGCATGAGGAGAATGGTTGTCTCGTCTTCAATCCGCATCGCTACACGCTGGAAGAAGGCGGAATGAAGCAAACGGATCGCGCCCAACTTGCCTTCAAGAAGGAGGCCGATCCGAAAGGTCTTCTCAATCCCGGCAAGATGATCGCCTGGGACGACCCGGATTTCGATTTCGATTCCGGCCGCGTGTGGCTTTTCGCAGGATTGGCAGAACAGGCGCGAGGCGCTGCCTGATGCGCGTTCATGTCGTGCATGCCCATCCGGTCGAGACGAGCTTCAACCGGACGCTGTTCAATACCGTTTGTGAAACATTGCGGGGTGCCGGCCACGATGTGGACCCGCTCAGCCTCTATGACGAAGGTTTCGAGGCTGCGCTCTCGCGCGAAGAGCGGCTGAACTACCATGAGGTGCCGGGAAACGTGACGGACACGATCCGGCCCTATGTGGAGCGGCTCAACGCTGCCGACGCGATGGTGTTCGTCCATCCCGTGTGGAATTTCGGGTATCCGGCCATCCTCAAGGGCTATTTCGACCGCATCTTCGTACCGGGCGTCTCCTTCACCATGTCGGCTGGGGCCGATCGGGGTCGGCTGGTGCCGAACCTCACCCATATCCAGAAGGTCGTGTTCGTGGCGACCTATGGCGGCGACCGCTGGCGTGCCATGTTGATGGGGGATCCGCCGCGCAAGATGGCGCGCCGCTGGGCGTGGGCCACCTTCCGTGGCAAGCGTCCCCCGGACTATCTTGCGCTCTACGACATGAACAACAACGAAGCGCCCGAGCTCAATGGCTTCATCGAGCGCGTGCGGAAGCACTTCGAGCGGTTCTGATATCCAACTGAGCACTCATCAGGAGACGAGGTGACACAACGGCGTCTTCTGCAGCTGATTATCGCGGTCCTTGCGCTCGTGCCGATCAGCGCTGGTCTGGCAGGCGTCCTCACCGGACCGGGCTTCCTGACGACTTCGCCGCCCTGGTCGAACGATCTCGACAGTCATGTCCGCTTTCTGTCCGGCGTCTTTCTCGTGCTGGGCCTGGCGTGGTGGAGCTGTATTCCGCATATCGAGACGAAGACTGAGCGGATCAGGTTGCTGGGCGCTGCTACATTCGTTGGCGGATTGGCGCGCCTTTATTCGCTCATCCTCGTCGGCGCGCCAACGGCCGGTCATCTGGTCGGTCTCGGCCTCGAACTCGTCGCAGTGCCGCTCATCCTTCTCTGGCATTCGAGGCTAAGCACAGACCCAAGACGAGAGGCCTAGCCCTCGATTTCCTCGCGCAGAACTTCGAGCTCCAGCCATTCCTCTTCCATGCGATCGACATCGCCGCGCAGTGTTTCAAGCGCCTTGGCATCGCGGGCGAAGGCTTCGGCCTGCTTGGTGAAGTAATCGGGCTTTGCCATGCGCGCCTCGATCGCTGCGATCTCGGCCTGTTTCGTCTCGATTTCCTTCGGCAGTGTTTCGAGTGCGAACTTCTGCTTGTAGGAGAGCTTCCGGCTGGACGCCGCCGCGGGCTGCGCCTTGTCCCGGTTGCCTGCCGTAGCTGCTTTCTTTTCGGCGGTCGCCTTCTTGGCCGCGTCTGCGGACAATTTGCGCTGCGCCATCATGTCGGAGAATCCGCCGGCAAAGACCGTCCAGCGGCCATCCGGTGCGGAAAGATCGGCTGGCGCAATCACAGACGATACGGTGCGGTCCAGAAAATCGCGATCGTGGCTGACGAGGATCACGGTGCCTTCATAGCCCGCGACGAGCTCCTGCAGCAGATCGAGCGTTTCCATATCCAGGTCGTTGGTGGGCTCGTCGAGGACCAGCAGGTTCGACGGCCGCGAGAGGATGCGCGCCAGCATAAGGCGCGCGCGCTCGCCCCCTGACAATTCGCGGATGGGGGTGCGCGACTGTTCCGGCTGGAACAAAAAGTCCTTCATATAGCCGGTCACGTGCTTCTGCACGCCGTTGACGAGGAGCGTGTCGCCCCGTCCGTCGGTCAAATAGTGGGCAAGCGTGTCGTTCTCGTCGAGATCGTCGCGGCGCTGGTCGAGAACCGCGATATCGAGATTGGTGCCAAGGCGGACGAAGCCCGTGTCGGGTTCGAGCCGTCCCGTCAGCATGTTGAGCAACGTGGTCTTGCCCGCGCCGTTCGGGCCGACGAGACCGATGCGATCACCGCGATGGACCCGCAGAGAAAAGTTGGCGACGGCTGGCGTTTCGCCATAGGACTTGCCGATGGCTTCGGCCTCGATGACGAGCTTGCCCGATTGGGCGACGTCGCTTGCCTGGGCCTCGACACGGCCGGTCGGCCCGCGATGCGTGCGATATTCCTGGCGCATCGACTGGAGTTCGCCGAGCCTTCGCACATTGCGCTTGCGCCTCGCCGTCACGCCGTAGCGCAGCCAGTGCTCTTCACGCTCGATCGCGCGGCCGAGCTTGTGGAGGTTGCGCTCTTCCTCCTCCATCACCTGGTCGCGCCAGTCCTCGAAATGGGCAAAGCCGCGGTCGAGCCGGCGGGTCGTGCCGCGATCGAGCCAGACGGTGGCGCGCGAAACCTTTTCCAGGAACCGGCGGTCGTGCGAGATCGTGATTATGGCGCCGCGGAAACCGGAGAGCTCCGATTCCAGCCACTCGATGGTCGGCAGGTCCAGATGGTTGGTCGGCTCATCCAGAAGCAGGAGATCGGGCGCGGGAGCCAGTACACGGGCGAGCGCCGCGCGCCTGGCCTCGCCGCCTGAAAGGCGGGCCGGCTCTTCTTCGCCGGTCAAGCCGAGATGCTCGAGCAAATAGGTCACGCGATGGGGATCGTCGCCCGGTGCAAGGCCTGCCTCGGCATAGGACCGCACATCCGCAAAGCCGCCGAAATCCGGAGCCTGGAAGAGATAGCGGATCGTGGTCGAAGGATGGCGAAACACCTCGCCCGATTGCGGCTCGGCGAGGCCGGCGGCGATCTTCATCAGTGTCGACTTGCCCGATCCGTTGCGGCCCACGAGGCAGATGCGGTCGCCGGGCTCGACCTGCAGGTCGGCGCCATTCAGCAGCGGCGTCCCGCCAAAGGTCAGGTGGATGTCGTCGAGCTTCAGGATGGGTGGTGATGCCAAGGGGTCAGGCTCCAGAAAAGTCGTTCGGGCGGGCAAGCAGCAGGGCCGGGCCGCCCGTATGCCGGATCGTCACCGGCCCTTCCGCCACGTTGGATATGGTGCGTGTCGTGCCGAATGTGCAGTCGAAATCGTGGAGCGGATAGCGCGCGCCCTCGATCGTCAGGCGTGCGATATCGGCAAACGCCAGCACCGAGAAGAGGCTGCCTTTCGGCAGGTCGAAGGTCAGCGGGGCGCCGGGAAGGGGATACCCTTCCTCCTCGCCTGATGTCAGCGTGACATCGATGCCGCGTTCCTTGAGTTTTACCGCCAGCGCCATGTGCGCGAAGGCGTGGTCGGATCGTTCGCCGCCCAGCGCGCCGACGAGCAGGATCCGGCGCGCGCCACGCTCGATCGCCGTCTCGATTGCGATCTCACCATCGGTCGCGTTCTTTGCCGGTGGGTAGGGCTCCCGCCTGACATCCGGCCAGCTCTCGATCAGGCCCGCATCGGCCGAATCGAAGTCGCCGACCCAAAGTTCGGGTGTGACGCCGAGTGCCGCTGCATGGCGCATGCCGCTATCGGCTGCGATCACGCGGGCACCGTGAATCTGAGACTTCAGCCGTTCCGTCACGGTCACCTCACCGCTCAGGAGAACGGCAAAATGGGCATTTGCGTCGGTCGGGGTCGGTGTGGCCTGCATCGCCCGCTGCTCTAGCAGCTTTCACGCGCCTTGCCAGTGCTGCCGGCGGCGATTACACATGGAGTTGCTCTAACGGGGTGTTGTCCGGAAACGGACGGCTGAGAGGCGCATGCCAACCCGAAGAACCTGATCCGGCTCATACCGGCGGAGGGATTAGACGCGTCACAAAACGCCTATTCCCCTGACATTGCAAAAACGGAGGAGGCGTTGATGACGCTGAAGACATTCTTTCCCATCTTGCTTGCTACAAGTTTCCTGGCGCCCGTGTCGGCCGGAGCGCAGGAGGCGACGCGGTTGCTCACCGTCTACACCTACGACAGCTTCGTCGCGGAGTGGGGCCCAGGCCCGCTGATCGAAGAAGCGTTCGAGGCGACATGCGACTGCGATCTCATCTGGGTCGGCGCAGCGGACGGCGTGGCGCTTTTGAACCGGCTGCGGCTTGAGGGCGACCGGGCGGAAGCGGGCGTCGTGCTCGGGCTCGACACCAATCTCGTCGCGGAAGCCAAGGAAACCGGCCTCTTCGCTCCCCATGACATCGACACGAGTGCGATCGACGTGCCCGGCGGCTTCGAGGACGACGTCTTCGTGCCCTACGATTATGGCCACTTCGCCGTGGTCTACGACACCGAAGCGATCGACACGCCGCCGACGAGCCTGAAGGAACTGGTCGAGGGCGATCCGAACCAGAAGATCGTCATCCAGGATCCGCGCACATCGACGCCGGGGCTCGGGCTTCTTCTCTGGATCAAGTCGGTTTACGGCGACGATGCGCCTGCAGCCTGGGCCGAGCTCAAGGACCGCGTTCTGACGGTGGCGCCGGGTTGGTCGGAATCTTATGGCCTCTTCACCGATGGCGAAGCGCCGATGGTGCTCTCCTATACGACGTCGCCGGCCTACCACATGGTTTCGGAGGATACGGACCGCTATCAGGCGGCTGCGTTCTCCGAAGGGCATTATCTGCAGATCGAAGTCGCCGGCGTGCTCGCCTCTGCCCCCGATATCGAGCTTGCGCGCGAATTCATGAGCTTCATGACCGGCGAAGGGTTCCAGGATGCCATTCCGACCTACAACTGGATGATGCCTGCGGGCCCCACCAGTGAAGACCTGCCGGAAGCATTCTCGCGCCTGGTTCAGCCGGAAGAAAGCCTGCTCTTCTCGCCGGAAGAGGTTGCCGCCAACCGTCGCGCCTGGGTCGATGAGTGGTTGTCGGTGATGGCCGAATAGTCAAAGAGCAGCCGCGATGCGTGCCTACAGGGCCGATCCTCTGGATATCGCTTTCGGCATCGCGGCTCTTGCCATCATTCTCGGCATCGTTGCCTTTGCCGTCGCCGGACTTCTGGTGGCGGCAGGGACCGATGCGTCGCGGTCGACGGCATTCGATGCCTATACGGTGCGCGTCGTACGCTTCACGCTGTGGCAGGCGGGACTTTCGACGCTTCTCTCGCTGGCTTTTGCCTTGCCATTGGCGCGGGCGCTGGCGCGGCGACCGCATTTTACCGGCCGTGCCTGGATCCTGCGGCTCTTCGCCGTGCCGCTCGGCCTGCCGGCCATCGTCGCGGCCCTTGGCATCATCGCCATCTGGGGACGCCAGGGGGTCGTCAATGACGCCTATCGCTGGCTGGGAGCGGAGCAGCCGATTTCCGTCTACGGGCTCCCCGGTATTCTGATCGCCCATGTGTTCTTCAACATGCCGCTCGTCACGAGATTGCTGCTTGCAGCGCTGGAGCGCGTGTCGGCGGAATATTGGCGCAATGCCGCGCAATTGGGCCTTTCAGCGGGCACGGTGTTCAGATTGATCGAGTGGCCGGCCATGGCGCGGGTCATCCCGGGCATCGCGGGCCTCGTCTTCATGCTGTGCGCCACGAGCTTCACGCTGGTGCTTCTGCTGGGTGGCGGACCGGCAGCGACGACGATCGAGGTCGCGATCTACCAGGCGCTGCGGTTCGACTTCGATCCTCCGCGCGCGGTTACCCTGGCGCTGATCCAGATCGCGCTGACCGGTGCCCTTCTCGGCGTGCTCGCGCTTCTGCCCCGGCCCGAGGAGGGGCGCGGCGATGGCGCCTTGCCGCGCAGGTTCGATGCGAGATCACCACGTGCGCTGGCTCTCGACGTGCTGGTGATCGGTCTTGGCCTCGTCTTCGTCGTGGCACCGCTCGCCGCAACTCTTATTTCTGGGATTGCTGCCGATCTGATCGCGCTTCTGCGTGAAGCCTTGGTCCAGCGCGCGCTGGTGACGAGTCTCCTCATAGCGGGCGCTGCCGCATGTCTGTCTGTGGTGATGGCCGGCATGATTGCCCGGGCGCGCCACGCCGCCGGCGGCGCCCGTCGCCACCACTTGGCGGCCCGCGGGCTCCGAACGTCGCTTGCCGGGGCGGGATCGCTGATCCTTTTAGTGCCGCCGGTCGTGCTGGGCGCCGGCTGGTTTCTCGTCTTGCGGGATCATGTCGATCCGCTCGCTGCGGCGCCGGTCATCGTGGTGGTCGTCAACGCATTGATGGCGCTGCCCTTCGCGCTCAGGCTCCTGGAGCCGGCCTATGCCGGCCACATGGTGCGGACGGAGCGGCTCAGTCTCTCGCTGGGGCTTTCGAGAATGCGCCGGCTGTTGCGGGTCGACCTACCGGCGCTGGCCCCGACCATCGGCGCAGCGTTTGCGTTTTCCATGGCCCTGTCGCTCGGCGATCTCGGCGCGATCGCGCTCTTCGGAAGCCAGGATCTGGTTACGCTGCCCTATCTGCTGCTGCAACGGATGGGCAGTTATCGCACCGATGATGCGGCCGGGCTGGCGCTCATTCTCGGTTTTCTTTGCCTGCTGTTCATGATCGCCGGGACCCGCTATGGCGGCGGCAGTGTGCGGGAAAGATGAGCATGAGCGGAATGACGTCACCGGCGATCGAATTCGACGATGTCCGCTTCCGCTACGACCGGGGCGCGCCGGAGATGGCTTTCGACGCGATGATCCCGGCGGGCAGCATCACGGCCGTCATGGGTCCGTCCGGATCGGGCAAGTCCACGCTCTTTGCGCTTCTGGCGGGGTTCGAGCAGCCGCAGCGGGGTGAAATCCGCATCGGGACGATCGACATCACGCGGCTGGCGCCGGCCGAACGGCCGATTTCCGTGGTGTTTCAGGACAACAATCTCTTTGCACATCTCGATGTCGCCGCGAACATCGCGCTCGGACAGGGCGCACGCGAGGCCAAAACCACTGCCGGCAAGGAGCAGGTGTCCGATGCGCTGGCGCGCGTCGGCCTCGGTGGGTTCGAGCGGCGGCGGCCTGCGTCTCTTTCGGGTGGCGAGCGGCAGCGCGTCGCGATGGCGCGTGCACTGGTCCGAGCAAAGCCTGTGCTGTTGCTGGACGAACCTTTTGCCGCGCTCGGACCCGGTCTGCGCGAGGACATGCGGGCGCTGATCGCGAATCTTCACGTCCAGAATGCGCTGACGACGCTGATCATCACCCATCAACCGGAAGATTCGCGCGCCATCTGCGACCGCATTCTCTATGTCGAACAAGGCTCGATCCGAGCGAACGAACCGACTGAATCGATGTTCAGACGCGCTGATCTCGCCGGATGGCGGGACTATCTTGGTACAAATTAAGGGGTGCGATCGCCGATCCGGACAAAAATGTCACAGGTCGACCCGCGTCCTTGCGATGGAGCCAAGGTGGGCAAGATCGGCCTTTGAACCGACCTTTTGCTGTTGTAATGCTCCAGTCATCGGCTGGCATCCTGCGGGGCGACGAACCTGTTTCAATCGATTGCACATGGCTGGGGACCGCGTCGGCGGGGTGTAACGACTGCGAGCGGCAAGGCCGTTGCAGCGGCGATGCTGCTTGTCGGACTGGTCGTGCTGTCGGGATGCCAAAGCGTCATCAGCGAGCAGGATACCGTCGTTCTTGCGCCTTCCCAGAACCCGCAGACCGTGGAGCGCCTCGCGCGCAATGATCCACGGGCGCAGCTAGGTGCGCGTGAGCATCCACGTATCGTCGCGAGCTATGGTGGCGAATATCGCGACCAGCGCACCGAACTTCTGCTGGCACGAATCGTCGGGAAACTGACCGAAGTCTCCGAAAATCCGAGCCAGACCTATCGGATCACGGTACTGAACTCGCCGGCGATCAACGCCTTCGCCCTTCCGGGCGGCTATCTGTACATCACACGCGGCCTTCTGGCTCTTGCCAATGATGCGGCCGAAGTCGCTGCCGTTCTGTCGCACGAGATGGCGCATGTGACGGCCAATCACGGCATCGAGCGGCAGCAACGCGAAGAGGCCGAGGCGATTGCAGGCCGCGTGGTCTCGGAAGTGTTGTCGGGGGATATTGCCGGGCGCCAGGCGCTTGCGCGCGGCCAGTTGCGATTGGCCGCCTTTTCCCGCAACCAAGAACTCCAGGCGGACGTGATTGGTATCCGGATGCTCGGTGAGGCCGGCTACGATCCGTACGCGGCGGCACGTTTCCTGGAATCCATGGCGTCCTATTCGCGTTTTCGCTCGGCGGAACCGAACGACGACCCGCAGATGGACTTCCTTGCGAGCCACCCCACGGCGCCCCAGCGCATCGAACTCGCCCGTCGTCACGCGCGCGCATTCGGTCCAGAAGGCGTTGGCACGGCGGACCGGGATCTTTTTCTTGATGGCATTTCCGGTCTTCTCTTCGGCGACAGTCCGGAGGAAGGCTATGTCCGTGGGCGAAGCTTCCTGCATCCGAACCTGCGTATTCGTTTCGACGTCCCACAAGGCTTCGAAATCGACAACACGGCTGAAGCAGTGCTGGCGACGGGGCCGAACGACCTCGCGATCCGCTTCGACGGTGTCGACGATCCGGGCACGCCGCTTGCCGAATACATGCGCAGCGGCTGGGTCACCGGCCTCGACGAAGCATCGCTCAGGCCGCTCACGATCAACGGATTGGAAGCGCTCAGCGCGCGGGCAGCTGCGGATCGCTGGTCGTTCGACGTCACGATCGTCAAGGTCGACGACCAGATCTATCGTTTCCTGACGGCGGCGCCCCGTGGCAGCCGGGAGCTGGACAGTGCCGCAGACGTGCTGAAAACGACGTTCCGTCGCATGACGGCAGGGGAGGCGGTTGCCCTGCAGCCGCTCCGCCTGCGCGTCGTGACAGCTGGCGCCTCCGATACGGTCGCGTCGCTCTCCGCACGCATGGAAGGCGACGAACGCCGCGAGGAACTGTTCCGCCTGATCAACGCGCTTGGACCTACCGGTCAGGTGGCGTCAGGCATGCGGGTCAAGCTCATCACCCAGTAATGCGGGCGACGGCGCCGGTTGGGAGCGGGTATATGCTTTTGCATGGACGGCGCCCAAGAGCATGATTTTGCTCATCTCGGACCTGTCGTAACGCCACGCTTGCAATGGTGGCCGCGTGGCAAAGCGGCATCTTGCAATGGGGCTTCAAAGCCGCTACCCCACCACCACTCACGAAGGACGGCGTGGAGCACGCATGACGTATCTGGTCACCGACAACTGCATCAAATGCAAATATATGGACTGCGTGGAAGTCTGCCCCGTGGACTGTTTCTACGAGGGCGAGAACATGCTCGTCATCCATCCGGACGAGTGCATCGATTGCGGCGTCTGCGAGCCCGAATGCCCGGCTGATGCCATTAAGCCGGACACCGAGCCGGGTCTCGACAAGTGGCTTCAGGTGAACACCGAATTCGCTGAGAAATGGCCGAACATCACCGTCAAGCGCGACTCGCCCGCCGATGCTGCCGAGTTCGACGGCGTGGAAGGCAAATTCGAGAAATACTTCTCCGAAGCGCCTGGCGAGGGCGACTGAGACAATCTGCCGCGCATATTGGCTGTGGATGGCGATTCGCCCGCGCCGGCGATTCGATGTTGGCGCGCCGAGCGATCTGTCGTGCATGACGGATCGAGCAAATATTTGATTTCGGGTGATTTTTGTGTTAGATAAGCACAATTGTCGTCATGTGGCGGCAATGCGTCGACCGCAACGACACCACGAAAGAACGTTCCCTGTCTTTTCAGCTGTATAAGATGGCGACCCCGAGTTGGCCAGTGCCAACCTTGTTTCGCGGCGTGGCTGCGTCTCGCAGGTACTCACGACGAAATGAAACGGGATGGACATGATCGTCCATTTCACTGTCCGGCTCGACCGGGCCTCATGCTTGTCCCGGCCAGGCCGGGGCGCGTAACAGGGAGTCTCGAGAACGAATGACAATGCAGAATAAGAAATCCAATCAGCGTCAGGGCTTCAAGACAGGCGAAGCCATCGTCTATCCCGCTCATGGCGTCGGTACGATCGTCGCTATCGAAGAGCAGGAAGTAGCCGGTCACAAGCTCGAGCTTTTCGTCATCGACTTCGAGAAGGACAAGATGCGCCTGAAGGTGCCGGTCGCCAAGGCCATGAGCATCGGCATGCGCAAGCTGTCGGAAACAGATTTCGTCGAGCGCGCTCTCAAGGTCGTGCAGGGCCGTGCGCGCGTCAAGCGCACCATGTGGTCGCGCCGTGCGCAGGAATACGATGCGAAGATCAACTCCGGTGATCTGATCTCGATCGCTGAGGTCGTTCGCGATCTCTATCGTGCCGAGAACCAGCCCGAGCAGTCTTATTCGGAGCGCCAGCTTTATGAGGCGGCACTCGACCGGATGGCCCGCGAGATCGGCGCCGTCAACAAGATGTCCGACACCGAAGCCGTGCGCTTGATCGAGGTCAACCTCAACAAGGGTCCAAAGCGCGGCAAGGCCGTCGACGAGGACGAAGCTACGGACGAGGCTTCCCAGGACGAAGCAGCCTGATCGGCTTCATCGTTTGTTAGATTTCAGAAAAAGCTCGGGTTGCGGCCCGGGCTTTTTTTGTCGCATTCGATCAAATCGCACGAAACATTTGAATGATCCGCAACCTTTGGCTCTGCGTATTGTTTGCAGATAAGCCGACAAAGAGGGTCCGCTGATGGATAGTGCAGCCCGCAGGCATATGGTGAAGGCGGCTATGGCCGCGCCTTATCTCGAACGTGACGAAGAGCACCAGCTCGCCGTTCGATGGAAAGAGAAGCAAGACCAGGATGCTTTGCATCGCATTACGACCGCGCATATGCGGCTCGTGATCTCGATGGCCTCCAAGTTTCGCAACTTCGGCTTGCCCATGGGCGACCTGATCCAAGAAGGCCATGTGGGCCTTCTGGAGGCTGCGGCACGGTTCGAACCGGACCGTGAGGTGCGCTTCTCGACCTATGCAACCTGGTGGATCCGTGCGTCCATTCAGGACTATATCCTCCGCAACTGGTCGATCGTTCGCGGCGGTACCAGCTCTGCCCAGAAGGCACTCTTCTTCAATCTTCGACGTCTACGCGCGCGGCTGTCCCAGGGCAGCGAAATGTTGACCGAGAGCGCGATACACCAGGAGATCGCGACGGCACTCGGCGTTCAGGTCAAAGACGTCGCGGTCATGGATGCCCGCCTTTCGGGCTCCGATACGTCGCTCAACGCACCCGTCGGCGACGGCGATTCCGGCAGCGCCGATCGTGTGGATTTTCTGCGCTGCGACGCGCCGCTGCCGGACGAGCAGGTCTTGCAGTCGATCGACGACGAGCGACGCTCAGCTTGGCTGAAAGGTGCGCTGACGACGCTCAACGCGCGCGAATTGCGCATCATCCGCGAGAGGCGGCTGGCGGAAGAGGGGGCGACATTGGAGTCGCTCGGCTCAGAACTCGGCATTTCCAAGGAGCGCGTGCGGCAGATCGAAAGCCGTGCGCTCGAAAAGCTGCGTCAGGCTTTGTCCCACCAGTTGCCCGCGCTTCAGGCTTAAAGGAAGGCGTTTCGTCCGCAGGTCTCCCGACGCAATTGCGGCGGCAAGCTTGACGTCGTGGCTGCCACCGGGGCACTTACCGGCCCTTGAACGAGCCATGGAGTGGACTTGCGATGCGGTTTGACGGCACAGACGCCTATATTGCGGAAAAGGATCTGACGGTCGCTATCAATGCGGCGATCGCTCTGCAGAAGCCGCTGCTGGTAAAAGGCGAGCCGGGCACCGGAAAAACCGAACTCGCTCGCCAACTGGCCTCCGCACTCGGTCTCGATCTACTCGAATGGCATGTGAAGTCGACCACAAAGGCCCAGCAGGGTCTCTACGAGTACGATGCCGTATCGCGGCTGCGCGATAGCCAGCTCGGCGACGACCGCTTCAACGACATCGGTAATTATATTCGCCGAGGCAAGCTCTGGGATGCCTTCGATGCCGACAAGCGCGTCGTGCTTCTGATCGACGAGATCGATAAGGCCGACATCGAGTTTCCCAACGACCTTCTTCAGGAACTCGACCGGATGGAGTTCCACGTCTATGAAACGGGAGAGACGATCCGCGCGCGCCATCGTCCGATCGTCATCATCACGTCCAACAACGAGAAGGAATTGCCGGACGCCTTCCTGCGCCGTTGCTTCTTCCACTTCATCCGCTTTCCCGACATCGAGACGCTGCATCGGATCGTCGAGGTCCATTATCCGGGAATCAAGCAAAATCTTGTGCGCGCGGCGCTGACGCAGTTCTACGAGATCCGCGACGTTCCAGGCCTGAAGAAGAAGCCGTCCACATCGGAAGCGCTCGATTGGATCCGTCTGCTGGTTGCCGACGACGTGGCACCGGAAGATTTGCGCGGCGACGCCAAGAACGCACTTCCGCGCCTGCACGGCGCGCTCCTCAAGAACGAGCAGGACGTCCACCTCTTCGAACGCCTCGCCTTCATGGCGCGGCGTCAGGGTTAGCGCCCGGCCATGTTCCTCCCCTTCTTCCTCGAACTGAAAGCGGCGGGTGTGCCGGTTTCGCTGCGCGAGTATCTTGCGCTGCTCGAAGGGCTGGAGGCGGAGCTCGTCACCTATGACGTCGAGGGCTTCTACTACCTTGCCCGGGCGACGCTGGTGAAGGACGAGCGGTTCATCGATCGGTTCGACCGGGTGTTTGCCCACGCGTTTCGCGGGGTCGAGGCAGTTGCGGGCGAAGAGGGGCCTTCAAGCGTTGCCTTGCCCGAGGAGTGGCTGCGGCGGCTTGCCGAAAAACATCTGAGCGAAGACGAAAAGAAGCTCGTCGAGGCGCTGGGCGGTTTCGAAAAGCTGATGGAGACGCTGAAGCAGCGGCTCGAAGAGCAGAAGGGCCGTCACCAGGGCGGCTCGAAATGGATCGGCACGGCCGGCACCTCACCCTTTGGCGCCTATGGCTACAACCCCGAAGGTGTGCGTATCGGGCAGGATGGCAGCCGGCACCGTCGCGCGGTCAAGGTTTGGGACAAGCGCGATTTTCGCGATCTCGACGACCGGGTGGAGCTCGGCACGCGCAACATCAAGATCGCGCTGAAGCGCCTGCGCCGCTGGGTGCGGGCAGGCGCGGCCGAGGAGCTGGATCTCGGTGGCACCATCAAGTCGACCGCCGAACACGGCTATCTCGATGTGCGCACCCGGCCCGAACGGCGCAATGCGATCAAGCTTTTGATGTTCTTCGATGTCGGCGGGTCGATGGATGATCACATCAAGACCGTGGAAGAGCTCTTTTCCGCGGTGCGCGCCGAGTTTCGCCATATGGATTACTTCTATTTTCACAACTGCCTCTATGAGGGCGTGTGGAAGGACAACCGCCGGCGCCACGAGGCCGTGCTGCCCACCTATGATCTGATCCGCACCTATGGTTCCGACTATCGGGTGATCTTCGTCGGCGATGCGGCGATGAGCCCCTACGAGATCGTCTATCCGGGCGGGTCGGTCGAGCACTGGAACAAGGAAGCCGGGCAGGTCTGGCTGGAGCGGGTGCTTGCCCATTTCCCGAAGGCTGCATGGTTAAACCCCACCCCGCAGGCGCATTGGGGTTATACCCAGTCGATCGGGCTGATCCGGCAGATCGTCAACGACCGAATGTTTCCGTTGACGCTCGGCGGGCTTGAAGCCGCGACGCGGGAATTGACGCGCTGAGCCTAAAGTCGTTTGCTTGACGGAACGTGCCTGCTGCTATCCCCGTTTGAGGGACAACAGCCATCACCGAAAATCCACTTAAGAACGGACAGGGAGAGCGTCATGCTGACACGCACGAGCCAGTATCTGAAAGAAGCCAATCTCATCGATGGCGCGTGGGTCGGTGCCGACAGCGGCGAAACTATCGATGTGGTCAATCCGGCGACAGGCCAGCGGATCGGTTCGGTGCCGAAATCGGGCAAGGCTGAAACGCGCCGCGCCATCGACGCTGCGCATACGGCGTTTCTCGAATACCGCAAGACCTCGGCTGCCGAACGCGCCAAGCTGATGCGCGCGCTTCACGATGCCATCATGGACAACCAGGACGCGCTCGCCGAACTGCTCACCATGGAGCAGGGCAAGCCACTGGCCGAGGCCAAGGGCGAGGTCGGCATGTCGGCCAGCTACATCCTCTGGTACGCGGAAGAGGCGCGCCGGGTCTATGGCGACACGATCCCATCTTCATGGGCGGACCGTCGCATGATGGTCATCAAGCAGCCTGTCGGCGTCGTTGCGGCCATCACGCCGTGGAACTTCCCGTCCTCGATGCTGGCCCGCAAGATCGGGCCGGCGCTGGCGACGGGCTGCACGAGCGTCGTTAAGCCGGCGACCGCGACGCCCTATTCGGGCATTGCCTGGGGTGTTCTTGCGGAAGAAGCCGGCTTCCCGAAAGGCGTGATCAACGTGGTCACCGGCGGCTCGGGCGACATCGGCGGCGAGCTGACGTCGAACGAGAAGGTGCGCAAGATCACGTTCACCGGCTCGACCGAAGTCGGCCGCAAGCTGCTCGCGCAATCGGCGGAAACGGTGAAGAAGGTGTCGATGGAGCTTGGCGGCAACGCGCCGTTCCTCGTCTTCGACGATGCCGATCTCGACCGTGCCGTTGAGGGGGCCATCGCAGCGAAGTTCCGAAACACGGGCCAGACCTGCGTGTGCACTAATCGCTTCATCGTCCAGTCGGGCATCCATGACCGCTTCGTCGAGAAGCTGGCGGAGAAGGCGGCTGCGCTGAAGGTAGGCAACGGTCTCGATGACGGCACCACCCAAGGACCGCTGATCGACAAGGACCAGCTTGAAACGGTCGAAAAGTTCGTTGCCGACGCCAGGGAAAAGGGCGGCAAAATCCTGACCGGTGGCGAACGCCATGAACTCGGCGGCAATTTCTACAAGCCGACCGTGATTTCAGGCGCGACGAAGGAAATGCGCTTCACCAAGGAAGAGATCTTCGGCCCCGTCGCACCCGTCTACAAGTTCGAGACGGAGGAAGAAGGGGTCGCCTTGGCCAACGACACGATCTTCGGCCTTGCCGCCTATTTCTACACGCAGGATCTCGGCCGCACGTTTCGTGTCATGGAAGGGCTGGAATACGGCCTGGTCGGCGTGAATGAAGGGGTCATCACAGCCGTGGAAGCACCCTTCGGCGGGGTCAAGCAGTCAGGCCTCGGCAAGGAAGGCGGGCATCAGGGCATCGAGGAATATCTCGAGAGCAAATATGTCTGCCTGGGCGGTCTCGGCTTCTAAAAGCGTCTCCAGGTGAAGTGGACACCGGTTCACCGTCAGGAAGCGCGCAAGATCAAAATCTGAGGGCCGAAAGCGTCAGTTCAGAAGAATGCGTCCTACCACGGCCGGCTTGTCCGACCCTTCGGGAACCGGACCGACGATCACTGCCTCGCCGTCGCGCGGGGTGGTGCCCGTCAGGGCCTGCACAACGCCGCTGTGGGTGATGAAAAGCTGGTTGCCGGGGCCCCTGAAACCGTTGATGCGAGCGATGATGGCATCAAGCTGCTCTTCTTCGCTCATCTCGGTCTGGCCCAGAGGATCCAGTTCCTCGAGCACCTCGACGCTGTATGAGCCGAAGGCGAGATCGGCGGTCTCCTGGGTGCGGCAGTACTCGCTGCTATAGATGCCGTTGATCGTCACGGCGCGTGCGGCAAAGCGTGTTCCTTGACGCCGTGCCTGGGTGCGGCCCCTATCGGACAAAACTGCCTGCGTCGCGCAATCCTGAGGATCGACTTCGGACGCGTCTCCGCCAAGCGTCTGCGCGTGCTGGAGCAAGATCGTGTAGCCGCCGTTGGACAAGCGCACCCAAGCCGCTTCAGTGGCGAGTGCCGGGCCGGGAGCGATTGCCGATCCGGTGACCACGGCTATGGCTACTGCGGAGCCGGCGATAACGTTTCTGAGCTTTTTCATCCTGAACTATATCTAGGTGTAACGCCCCGGGATGTCAGCCCTTGATGTCGTGTATGAGCCGGCATGCGCCGAAATGCGCCATCTTGTCTTCTCAGACGAATGTCACGTCATGTGTGAAGGGCATGCGTCGAAGGCGCTCACCCGTCAGCGCAAAGATGGCGTTGCCCAGTGCGGCGGCCACGGGTGGTGTGCTCGGTTCGCCTGCGCCTCCCATGCGCGGGGCGTTCTGCAGGATCTCGACATGAATGGCCGGGCAGCGATCGATGCGCAGCGCATCGAAATCGTGGAAGTTGCTCTGCTGCACGCGGCCTTCGCTGAGCGTGATCTCCTGGCCGAGAGCGGCCGAGAGGCCGAAGACGATGCCGGACATCATCTGCGCTTCGAAGATCCCCGGATCCAGCACCGTGCCGGGATCTGCAGCGCACCAGACGTTTTCCACGCGGATGCCGCGATCATCGCGCGAGATTTCAACCACCTCGGCGACCCAGGTGCCGAAGGACAGCGTGAAGGCAAGGCCGCGCGCCCGTCCTTCCGCCGGCTGCGATCGCCAATCGGACATGTCGGCGACCTTCTCGAGAAGCGCGGTCGCGACCGGGTAGGACGCCATTAGCTTCAAGCGGTATTCGAGCGGATCCATGCCGCTTGAGGCTGCCAGTTCGTCCATGAAGCACTCATGGAAAAAGCCGTTGATGGAATTGCCGACCGAACGCCAGATACCCACCGGCACGCCGATATCGGCCTTGACGCCGGCGACGCGGTAATTGGCGATGGCATAGGGCTGGTTGAAGGCTCCGTCGACGATGCTCTTGTCCGGTCCCGGCAAGCTGATCGACGGATAGAAGCGTGATGCCATGGGCGAAAAGATCGGCGGGGCAGCCACCACGATGTCCAGGGCCTCCGGCAGACCATCGGCGCCGAGTGCCGCGCGCAGCCGTCCCGTCGCGGCCGGGCGATAATAGTCGTGGGCGATGTCTTCCTCGCGCGTCCAGATCACTTTGACCGGCCGACCGCCTGTTTCGCGCGCAATCAGGGCCGCATAGACGGCGACATCCGGCTCGACGCGGCGGCCGAAGCCCCCTCCGAGCGAGGTCGTGTTGACCGTGCAGTCGGCGGTCGGGATGTCCAGCGCCGCCGCTGCGACGGCCTGAATGAGATTCGGCGCCTGGTTCGGAAGCCAGAGGTCGAGCTTGCCGTCCGCAAAGCGCGCTGTGGCATTCATGGGCTCCATAGCGGCATGGGCGAGATAGGGCACATGGTATTCCGCCTCGACGATGCGGTCGCGGGCATGGTCGGCGAACACAATGTCCGTATCGCCATCGTCGCGCATCACATCGCGTGATCCGGCGCCGACGGCCGCCGCCAGAAGTTCGCTGACAGCCGCATCATCCAGGGTCGAGTTCGGCTTTTCCCATTCCACCGCAACGGCATCGGCCGCCATGAAGGCGCGCCAGGTGTTGTCGGCAATCACTGCGAAACCGCGTCCGAGTCGGTGATCGATCTCGATAATAGAATGGACGCCGCGGATCTGCCGGGCAGCCTCGGTGTCGAGCGCGAGCACGCCGCCGCCGAAATGAGGATTGATGCGCACCGTGGCGTGAAGCATGTCGGGCTGGGCGACATCGACGCCAAAAATCGGCGCGCCGATGACCTTGGCGCGCATATCGGTGCGCGGCTGCGACTTGCCGAGCAATTTCCAGTCCTCAGGCCCGCGCAGCGGGATGTCGCGCGAGACAGGTGCCTCAGCCGCTTCAGCGGCGAGTGTGCCGTAGGACAAGGTTTCGCCAGTGGAGGGATTGCGCACCGATCCGGCATTCGTCTCGAGATCCGCCGGCTGGACGCCCCAGCGGGTCGCTGCAGCCTGTTTCAAAGCCTCACGCGCGGTGGCACCGCCTTGGCGCATCTTCTCGAACGCATCGACGGTGGATGACGAGCCGCCCGTCACGTGGAGCGCCAGGAACTTGCCGGCAATCCCGACGCCGGAGCGGGCGATGGTCGCGATCGTCGACTCGTCATAGGTCGGGAATGGCAGGCCGTCTTCCAGCATCGCGATATTGGCATAGGCCTCGGACGCCGGCCCATGCTCGACCACGACACTCTCCAGCGAGACGTCGAGTTCTTCGGCCACCAGCGCCGCAAGTGTGGTGCTGACGCCCTGGCCCATTTCCGCGCGTGGCACGAAGATGGTGATCGTCTCATCCGGTGCGATGGTCAGATAGGGATTGAAGACGGCTTCTCCGTCATCGGCGCGCGCCGCCAGCGGATTGTCGGGCGGGCGCCGGTAGGCGTATGCGCCCACCGCGAGCCCGCCGGCGATCGCGGCCGTGCCGATGAGGAAAGTGCGCCGTGCAATTTTGCCGACCGATGCCATGGGCTCAGCTCCGCGCCGACTGTGTGGATGCCGCTCGCTTGATGGCGGTCCGGATGCGCGGATAGGTGCCGCAGCGGCAGAGGTTGCCGGACATCGCTTCGTCGATGTCCGCATCACTCGGCGCGGGATTGGACGCGAGCAGCGCTGTGGCCGACATGATCTGCCCGGCCTGGCAATAGCCGCATTGGGCGACCTGCTCTGCGATCCAGGCTTCCTGCACGGCCGTCAGGACGCCGTCACCCGAAAGCCCGTCGATGGTCGTGACTGCGCCTTCGACATATTGCACAGGCAGGGCGCAGGACCGTTCCGGCACGCCATCGATCAGCACCGTACAGGCGCCGCAGGCGCCGATGCCGCAGCCGAATTTCGGGCCCATCATGCCCAGTTCATCGCGCAGCACCCAGAGCAGCGGCATGTCGCTTTCGATGTCGAGCGAATGGCGTTGGCCGTTGACCGTCAATTCCATGGGAGTTCTCCGTCGCGGCTTGAAGCCTTGTCACAGGTAACGTCGGGTCGTGACGTTCACAAGGCAAGTGCGGCTTTCCAGCGCGAAGTGACGTTGACAATGAAGCGGTGCTATATCACCTGAAGCCAGCCGGTGGGCTCGCCTATCGGTCCATCGTTTGAAGGACGCGCCATGCTCGATCGCAGCCCGAATTCGGCTCAATCCTACCTGACGGCCCCACTCTCCCGGCGCGCTTCGATCGCGGTGGATGTCGGCGGCGTCATCGTCGGTGGCGGCGCGCCGGTGGTTGTCCAGTCCATGACGAACACCGATACGGCCGATATCGACGCAACGGTCGCCCAAGTCGCCGCGCTGAACCGCGCGGGATCGGAGATCGTTCGAATCACGGTCGACCGGCCGGAAAGTGCTGCCGCCGTGCCGCGCATTCGCGAGCGTCTCGATCGCCTCGGCATCGACGTGCCGCTCGTCGGCGACTTCCATTATATCGGCCACACGCTTCTCGCCGATCATCCCGATTGCGCCGCGGCGCTCGCCAAGTATCGCATCAATCCCGGCAATGTCGGTTTCAAGGACAAGCGCGACCGGCAATTCACGCAGATCATCGAGCAGGCGATCCGTTACGACAAGCCGGTGCGCATCGGTGTGAACTGGGGCTCGCTCGATCAGGAACTGCTGACGCGCCTGATGGACGAGAACCAGGCCAAGGGCTCGCCCATGACGGCGCGCGAAGTGACGCGCGAGGCGATCATCCAGTCGGCGCTTCTGTCGGCGGAGCTCGCCGAGGAAATCGGCCTGCCGCGCAACCGCATCATCCTGTCGGCAAAGGTCAGCCAGGTGCAGGATCTGATCGCCGTCAATCTCGAGCTTGCGCTGCGCACGAACCATGCGCTGCATCTCGGACTGACGGAAGCGGGCATGGGGTCCAAGGGTATCGTCGCCTCGTCGGCTGCCATGGGCATCGTGCTTCAGCAGGGTGTGGGCGACACGATCCGCATTTCGCTGACGCCGGAGCCGAATGGCGATCGCACCCGCGAGGTAATCGTCGCGCAGGAACTGCTGCAGACCATGGGCTTCCGCCAGTTCCTGCCTGTAGTCGCCGCATGCCCGGGCTGCGGGCGGACGACATCGACCGTGTTCCAGGAGCTTGCCCAGACGATCGAGGGCGATCTCAGACGCAACATGCCGGTCTGGCGGGACCGTTATCCGGGGGTCGAGAACCTGCAAGTCGCGGTCATGGGGTGCATCGTCAACGGCCCGGGTGAGTCCAAGCACGCCGATATCGGCATCTCCTTGCCGGGAACGGGCGAAAGCCCCGCTGCGCCGGTCTTCATCGACGGCAAGAAGGCCAAGACGCTGCGCGGTCCGAACATTGCCCAGGATTTCCAGGCGTTGGTCGCAGATTATATCGAGCAGCGCTTCGGTCGTTCAGCCTGAGCACGTTATCTCGGCTTAGTCGAGAGCGGCTGATCAGGCGCGCCGCAGTTCGCTCAGCTCTGCGAGCCAGTGATTGACCTTGGCGGCCAGCATGTCCGGTGAAATCGGCTTCGACATGTAGTCGTCCATGCCAACTTCCAGGCACTTCTCCCGGTCGCCTTTCAGCGCATGCGCCGTGATGCCGACGATCGGCGTGCGCGACAGGCCCAGCTGCAATTCGCGTCGGCGGATCGCTGCGGTCGCCTCGTGGCCGTTCATTTCCGGCATGGATACATCCATCAGGATCAGCGAGGGACGCAACGCTTCCCACTGCATCAGCGCCAGGCGGCCGTTGCCCACGATCTTGAAGGCGTAGGGCAATTCCTGCAGCGCCTGCGTGAAGACGATCTGGTTCACCTCGTTGTCTTCGGCGACGAGAATGTCGATTTGGTCCGTGTTGTTACGCGGGGCTTTCTGCCGCGTCTCCGGCATGGACTGCGAAGCTTGTTGCACGGGTTTCGGTGCCGGTATCTTGGGCTCGACTTGTGTCTGTCTCAAGCACACCACGGGCGTTGGCCTGGCAACGCCGCTGCGCGCGGCCTGGATGACGCTGGTCGCCGTTTCGAGCAGCAGCGAGGAGCGGGTCGGCTTGTTCAGATGCGCCTCGATGCCGAGTTCGCGCACGAAACGCATCTGCGTGTGCTGGTCCACAGACGAGAGCACGAGGATAGGAATATCGGCCAAATGCGTGTCGCCCCGCAGGTGGCGGGCGACATCGCCACCATTCATCTCAGGCATCTGATAGTCAAGCACGATCAGGTCGACCTTGGCACCGAGCGATCGGGCCTCCTGCAGGAACGCGATACCGGCCGGGCCGCTTTCGACCGCCACGCAGTCGAAATGCCAGCTCTGGAACTGCTCGATCAGGATGTCCCGGTTGATCGCGTTGTCCTCAATGATCAAAACGCCCGCGCCGCTCAGGTCCGTGGGCAGGATGCGCTGCGGCTTGGCGCCCTCCGCTTCGTGGATCGGTAACTCGATGGCAAAGGAGAAGCTCGATCCACGGCCGTAGGTGGACGCCACCGCAATGTCGCCGCCCATGAGGTTGATAAGGCGGCGCGCGATCGCGAGGCCTAGGCCCGTGCCTTCGTGCCGGCGCGTCGAGGATGCGTCGACTTGACTGAACTTGTCGAAGATCGTGTCGAGCTTGTCGGCTGGGATGCCGATGCCCGTATCTTCGATCGTGAAGGCGATTTTGACATTGCCTTCACCCACCGTGCCGGAGACGTCGACGAGGACATGGCCCGCTTCGGTGAACTTGACAGCATTGCCGACGAGGTTGGTCAGCACCTGACGCAGACGGCCGACATCGCCGACAAGCATGGCCGGAAGATCGGGCTGCACCCGCACGATCAATTCGAGGTCTTTTTCGGAAACGCGGCCGGAAACCAGCGTCGCCACGTCTTCGACCGTTTCGGCCAGGCTGAAGGGCGCAGGGTCGAGCTCGATCTGGTTCGCGTCGATTTTCGAGAAATCCAGAATGTCGTTGATGATCGTCAGCAATGCGTTGCCGGATTTGACGATGACATCGGTGAAGGTGCGTTGCTTCGCCGTGAGGTCCGTCTTAGCCAGAAGCTCCGCCATCCCGAGAACGCCGTTCATCGGCGTGCGAATTTCGTGGCTCATATTGGCGAGAAACTCCGACTTCGCGCGGTCTGCGGCAAGCGCCTGGACCATGGCGCGATCGGTTTCCTTCTGCTTCGCCGAAAGCCGCTTGACGATGCGCTGCACGGCAAAATCCATCGGGATGAAGACGAGGAACAGCAGAGCCAGCAGCGCCGCGATGGTGATCAACAGGAATTGCTGCAGCGTATTGCCCTGATGACGCGACAATCGCTCGAGATAGGAGCGGACTTCGATCTGCGCCTTCAGATTGGTGACGGAGACATTGTTGTCGTAGAGCGAGAAAATTTCGCGCGCGGTCCAGTGCATGTCGAATTTCGAACGGGCGCTCTCCACCCGCACGCGATCCAGCATCAGCCGGTAGTGCTGAAACGGGTCGCGGGCCGACATATAGGGTGATGCGTTGATGATCCGCGTCTGCAGGGTGGCTGGCGCAGCACTCCAATAGGCTTCCAGGCCGCGCATTTCAGCCTCGGCCTTATCGAGCCGAAAGCGCAACGCAGCCTTCACCGGCTGGACATCGGGATCGACCGGCTGTGCGGCCAGTCGTTCGCGTCGCTCGGCAAGCGTCATGGCCCGAAGCGCGGGTGACAGGCGGGGGCGTTCGGACGGAAAGCGCTGCGCGACGGTCTCAGAATAGGTGGCAAGATCTGCCATCTCCACATCGAGCTGGGCAAATTGTTCGCCGAGCGCGCCGATGCGGTTGATGTCGATCACCTGCTCGCGCTGCTGCAGAAAGAAATAGAAGCAGATGACGCCGATCAGCACCAGTGAGAGGACGTAGCAGCACCGCAGGCTCCAGGCCCAGCGGTTGCTTCCGAAGATGCCGATCGAACTGATCTTCGCCATTGATGTCTTTGTGCCCAGCCCGTTGTTGCCCCGCAGCAAACATCGTCGGTCAGGGTTAAGAAAGCGTGCGTTAACCGTTGGCAAGCCGGAAGGCGGCGGTCTCAGTTCCGGCGGTTGGCGATGAAACCGGCCGCCTGGCGCAGCGGCTCGGCGCGGTCGCCGAAGGGTTCCAGCAGTTCCACTGCCGCGTCGACAAGACCCCGGAGCTGGGTATGTGCCCATTCTGCCCCATGCAGGCTGACGAGCGTCGCCTTGCCCCGATCGGCGTCCTTGCCCGTTGCCTTGCCCATGACGGCTTCGTCGGCCGTCAGGTCGAGAAGATCGTCGGCGAGCTGGAAGGCAAGCCCGATCGCTTCCCCGAACCGCGACAGCCGTTCGCGGTCGTCCGGCGTGGCTCCGCACACGATGGCGCCGGCCTCGCAGGCGAAGCGCAGCAACGCACCGGTCTTCATGGCCTGGAGCGTGACGATCTCTTCTTCCGAAAGGTGTCTGTTCTCTGATGCGAGATCGATCATCTGTCCGCCGACCATGCCGCCGAAGCCGGCGGCTCGGGAAAGCGCGCTGACAAGCGCCACCCGGCGTTCGGGCGCAAGGCTGGTCGAGGGGTCCGTGACCATGTCGAAGGCCAGCGTCAGCAGTGCATCGCCGGCGAGAATCGCTGTCGCTTCGTCATAGGCGATATGAAGCGTGGGTCGTCCGCGCCGCAGCGCATCGTCGTCCATGGCGGGCAAGTCGTCATGCACGAGCGAATAGGTGTGGATGCACTCGAGCGCCGCCGCCACGTCCAGCGCAGCCGCCTCGGTGTCGGCATCGGGCATGAAAAGAGCGGCTGCTTCCATGAGGAGGAACGGCCGGATGCGCTTTCCACCACCGAGCAGTGCATAGCGCATGGCCGAGAGGATGCGCGGTGGCAGCACGATCTCTCCCGGACGCGGTGTGCCGTCCAGTCGATCGGCCAGTCGTCGCTCGACGAGCGTTGCGCGGGCGGCCAGTTGGCTTTCGAAATCGAAGGGCAGATCCATGGCGCCCTCTTGGCATGGGCCGGGCCTCATCGGCAACGATTTCCTGAAAGCAGTGGCAATGCTCCGGCTGCGAAGCTATGGAGAAATCGAGACGGCAGAAGGATAGGCGGCCTTGTCGCAGCGACACCGGCATTTCGGTGAGAATTTTGAAATGAAACCACGCGGCCGCCGCAAACGGGCGGGCATTGGCCGCTGGATCGGGCGGCTGTTCCTCCTTGGCGTCTTCCTTCTCATCCTGCCCTATCTCCTGATCCTGCTTTACCGCATCGAGATCGTTCGACCCTGGTCGACGCTGATGGCCTATGGCCTCGTCACGGGCCAGGGCGTCGAGCGCACTTGGGTGCCTTTCGAAGATGTGGCGCCGGTGCTCGTCCAATCGGTGATGATGTCGGAAGACGGCCAGTTCTGCGCCCATGACGGCATCGACTGGGAGGCGCTCAACTCGGTGATCGACGGCGCGCTGGAAGGGGAATCGACCCGCGGCGCGAGCACGATCCCAATGCAGACGGCGAAAAACCTCTTCCTGTGGCCGGGGCGTTCCTTCGTGCGCAAGGCGCTCGAAGTGCCGCTCGCCATGGCTTCGGATTACATTTGGCCGAAGCAGCGAATGATGGAAATCTATCTCAACATCGCCGAATGGGCGCCGGGGGTTTATGGCATCGAGGCGGCGGCACAGCACCATTTCGGCGTGTCGGCCGCCAATCTGAACGCCAGCCAATCCGCGCTCTTGGCCGTATCTCTGCCCAATCCCCACCAGCGCAATGCCGGTTCTCCGGGCGATGGATTGCGGCGGCTGGCCGGCAACATCGAGGGGCGCGCCCGGCAATCCGGCGCCTACATCACCTGTCTTTATGGATAGATGACGCGATCTGACTGGTGCGACCGAACCTCAACGCTATAGGTTCGCCACCAATCGTCGGAGAGCTCCCATGTCCCGCCTCACCCTGTTCATCGCCAACAAGACCTATTCATCCTGGTCGTTTCGCCCATGGCTTGCGATGCGCATGGCTGGGATCGAGTTCGACGAAGAACTGGTTCCATTCAGCGACGGCGGCTCCAACCCAGCGTTTCTGGCGTTCTCTCCGACAGGGAAGGTGCCTGTGTTGCGTGACGGCGACCTCGTCATCTGGGAAACATTGGCGATCCTCGAATATCTGGCGGAAACGCACCCGGCGCTCTGGCCTGCGGACATGTCAGCTCGCGCCCGGGCACGGGCAATTTCCTCGGAAATGCATGCGGGTTTCCAGGCGCTGCGCAGCGAATGCCCGATGAACATGCGGCGTCCGCGGCGCGCCATTCCCGTGAGCGCTGCGGCGCAAGCGGATGTCGCGCGTATCACTGAGATTTGGACTTCGGCGCTGGCGCAATCCGGGGGGCCGTTTCTTTACGGCGAATTTTCTGCGGCAGACGCGATGTTCGCGCCGGTGGTCAACCGCTTCGACGTGTATGCATTGACCGAGGATGCCGAAATTCTGGCCTACATGGAGCGGATGAAGGCGCTGCCTCCCTACCAGGAGTGGGCGGATGCGAGCCGCCAAGAGCCGTGGGTGGTGGCAGAAGAAGAACACTGAGGCGTTTCGTCAAAAAAATGCCGTGGCCGCTGGTCAAACGCCTGCCGACACTGTATGAACCCGCCAAATTTCCGAATTCGGCAACGTCTGTCTTCGACGATCAGTCGAGCAATCAGGCGTTTCTTGTCGCCCGCGAATGGAGTGAACCATGGCTGTACCTAAAAGAAAAACGACGCCGTCCAAGCGCGGCATGCGTCGTTCGGCAGATGCTATCAAGGCCCCGACCTATGTCGAGGACAAGAATTCCGGCGAACTGCGCCGCCCACACCACGTCGACCTCAAGACCGGCATGTATCGCGGTCGCCAGGTCCTGACGCCGAAGGAAAGCGCATAAGCGCTTGTCCGGCGGTCACAAAGGACCGCCGTTTCGATCAGGTTTTGCGAAAGGCTGGCTTGCGCCGGCCTTTTTCTGTTGCGTATACGTGTATCGCGCTCATCATGAGGTGACGAATCCGCTGCCAAGGCGCAGGATCGCCTGCCGATAGACTTGGACGGAGACCGCCGTGCTGACTGCATTCCCCCTGATGATCGTTCCGTTTGTCCTCTACAACATCGCGATGTTCGGTATCGTCGGCTTTGGAGGGCCGGAATGGCTGGCCAGCGAGGTGACGAGCCTGCAGATGGTATCGGGTGCGGTCTGGACGCTCAGCTTCGGCGATCTGATCATCGTCATCGCGCTGGTGATGCTGTTTGCCGAAATCGTCAAGGCAACGCGCACCGGGCCGTTTCAGATCGTCGACCACCTCTTGTCGCTGGTCGTCTTCCTCGTTTTCCTGATCGAATTTCTGCTGTTTCAGAGCGCTGCGACGGATGTGTTCTTCATCCTGACCGCGATTGCCTTTGTTGACGTGGCGGCCGGCTTCACCGTCGCGCTGCGCAGCGCATCACGCGACGTGTCGATCGGTCTCGGCCGCTAGACGGACCAGCGGCCGAAGAGGCGATCTTGGCGCGCTAGTCCTTCTGGGCGATGAGGCCAGCGGCCTCGATGCCGGCAACGGCTACCGTCTCGTCGTTGTCAGCGGTATCGCCGGAAATGCCGACTGCGCCGAGGATGGTGCCTTTCTTGTCTTTGATCAGCACGCCACCAGGCACCGGCAGGATCTTGCCGTTGGAAATACCGACCATGCCCGTCAGGAAGTGCGGCCGGGTGGCGGCCTGGTCATGCAGCCAGCGCGAGCCTGAGCCGACCGACAGCGCGCCATAGGCCTTGCCGGCACCCATCTCGAAACGCAGCATAGACGCGCCGTCCTGGCGCTGAAACGCCTTCACATGGCCGCCCGCATCCAGAACCACGACGCCGAGCGGTTTTAGACCCATTTCCTTGGCCTGTGCGAGCGCGCCGGTGATGATGCGATTGGCCTTGGCCAGCGGTAGGTCGGTCATCGGTAAGTGTTCACTTTCATTTCAATTGGGTTCGCCTCAGTGGATGCCATAGCACTTGGGAATGCCAAGCCTCCCGCAGGCGAAACAGTTGTTCCATGAAGCGCTAAAGCGGCTCACTCGCCCATGCGGTCGAGCTTCTCCTGAAGGGCGCGCAGCTGATCCTTGAGCTCGTTGAGGTCGCGATTGTCGCCGGTCTTCTTGCGTTCGCCTTCCGCGCTCGCTTCCTTCGCCGTGGCGTTGAAGGGCGAGAACATGCGCATCGCCTGCTGGAAGATCTCGGTGTTGCGGCGAACCTGCTCCTCGGCCATCTGCATGGGGATCTGCATGTTGCGCGCCATCGGATTGTCGCCGAACGCCTTCGTCATCTGCTCGCGCATCTGGCCCTGCTGCGACGTGAAGGCCTGCATGGTCTGCTCGAGATAGGTCGGCACGACCATCTGCATCTGATCGCCGTAAAACCCGATGAGCTGGCGCAGGAAAGAAACGGGAAGCAAGGTGTTCCCGGTCTTTGATTCCTGCTCGAAGATGATTTGCGTGAGGACTGAATGGGTGATGTCGTCGCCGGATTTGGCGTCTTGGACGATGAAATCCTCGCCATTCTTCACCATGACCGCGAGATCATCGAGCGTGACATAGGTGCTTGTGCCGGTGTTGTAGAGACGCCGGTTCGCATATTTCTTGATGATGATGTCACCGTCTTTTTTGGCCATGCTCTCCCCTTACAACCAAAATCGAACCGGCAGCCATACTGCTGGATGCAAACTGTAGGCGATATGCCGCGCCGTTGACAAATGCTTTGTGCGATGCGGCGAACCTTCTTCTGCTGCACCGCAGCACGGTGTGCGTCTCGCTCTCCGATGCTGGCCGAGAGAGGCCAAGACGCATTTGACTTGAGGCGGGAGGTCGGTCAGTTTCTCTGGCAAAGGACGCTGCGGCAGCCAGGTTGGCTGTGCGGTTAAGAAAAGCACTCGCAAAACGGGATTTTCATCATCATGGCTTCCGCACAATCGATCGTCATCGCCAGCGCCGCGCGAACGGCAGTCGGCTCTTTCAATGGTTCATTCGCCTCGGTGCCTGCCCATGAACTGGGCGCGGTTGCCATCAAGGGCGCACTGGAGCGCGCGGGCGTCGATCCGAAGGAAGTGAACGAGGTCATCCTCGGCCAGATCTTGACGGCGGGGCAGGGCCAGAACCCGGCACGCCAGGCCGCCATGGGCGCCGGCATTCCGCAGGAAGCGACTGCCTGGGGCCTCAACCAGCTGTGCGGCTCCGGCTTGCGCGCGGTTGCGATCGGCATGCAGCAGATCGCCACCGGCGATGCCGACATCATCGTTGCCGGCGGGCAGGAATCCATGTCGATGGCACCGCACTGCGCGCATTTGCGTGGCGGCGTGAAGATGGGCGACTTCAAGATGGTCGATACCATGATCAAGGACGGCCTGATGGATGCCTTCTACGGCTACCATATGGGCAATACGGCCGAGAACGTCGCCCGGCAGTGGCAGCTTTCGCGTGACGATCAGGATGCCTTTGCCGTCGCGTCGCAGAACAAGGCGGAAGCTGCGCAGCAGGCCGGCCGCTTCAAGGACGAGATCGTGCCGTTCACCGTCAAGGGCCGCAAGGGCGATACCGTCGTTGATCAGGACGAGTATATCCGCGCCGGCGCCACGCTGGAAGGAATGCAGAAATTGAAGCCGGCTTTCGACAAGGAAGGCACGGTCACGGCCGGCAACGCGTCCGGCATCAATGATGGCGCCGCCGCTGCGGTGTTGATGAGCGAAGCCGAGGCGTCCCGGCGCGGCATCACGCCGATGGCGCGGATCGTTTCCTGGGCCACAGCCGGCGTCGATCCACAGATCATGGGCACCGGCCCGATCCCTGCTTCCCGCAAGGCACTGGAGCGTGCCGGCTGGAAGATCGACGATCTCGATCTCGTGGAAGCCAACGAGGCGTTCGCGGCCCAGGCCTGCGCGGTCAACAAGGATCTTGGCTGGAACCCGGAGATCGTCAACGTCAATGGCGGTGCGATCGCCATCGGTCACCCGGTCGGCGCATCGGGCGCACGCATCCTCAACACGCTGCTGTTCGAGATGGCACGGCGCGACGCCAAGAAGGGCCTCGCCACGCTCTGCATCGGCGGCGGCATGGGTGTCGCCATGTGCCTCGAGCGCCTTTGATACCGCAAGTTTGATTTGAGCGAGGGGGCCGAAAGAGCCCCCGGCTCCCATGAATCTTCAGTGCATCGGGAGGATGGCAGAGAATGGCACGAGTAGCATTGGTGACGGGTGGTTCGCGCGGAATCGGCGCGGCGATTTCCAAGGCATTGAAGGATGCCGGCTATACGGTCGCCGCGACCTATGCCGGCAATGACGAGAAGGCTGCGGCCTTCAAGGAAGAGACTGGCATCGCCGTCTTCAAGTGGGACGTATCGAGCTACGACGCGTGCAAGGAAGGCATCGCCAAGGTCGAGGCCGAAGTGGGCCCAATCGACGTGCTCGTCAACAATGCCGGCATCACCCGTGATGCCATGTTCCACAAGATGACGCCTGACATGTGGAACGAGGTGATCAACACCAACCTGACCGGCCTGTTCAACATGACCCATCCAGTTTGGACGGGCATGCGCGACCGCAAGTTCGGCCGCGTGATCAACATCTCGTCGATCAACGGCCAGAAGGGCCAGATGGGCCAGGCGAATTATTCCGCAGCGAAGGCCGGCGATCTCGGCTTCACCAAGGCCCTTGCGCAGGAGGGCGCGCGCGCCGGCATCACCGTCAACGCCATCTGCCCCGGCTATATCGCCACCGAAATGGTCATGGCCGTGCCGGAAAAGGTGCGCGAATCGATCATCGCCCAGATCCCGGCCGGACGGCTCGGCGAGCCTGAGGAGATCGCGCGCTGCGTCGTCTTCCTGGCATCGGACGAGGCCGGTTTCCTCAACGGCTCCACCATTTCCGCCAATGGCGGTCAGTTCTTCGTCTGATCGGGCTCTGCAGCCAATTTTCGACCTCCGTGGTGAAATAATCCATCCGAAACGGGCAAGTCTGGCACATTGCCGGACTTGCCCTTTCTCGTTGCGTCGCAATAGATAGGGCCGCAGACACCAGGGCGGATGGTGACGGTAGGAGGATCTGCACAGGATGGCGACGCTTGAGAAAGCCGTGCGATATCTGGCGCTGACGCTTGCGATCGCCGGCGGACTGGCCCTGATTTTCATAACCTTGATGACCATCGTCTCGATTTCAGGTCGGGCGTTGGTTTCCGTTGGTCTCCGGCCGGTCCCGGGCGACTTCGAGCTTGTCGAAGCGGCCACCGGCTTTGCGGTGTTCAGCTTCCTCGCCTGGTGTCAGCTCAACCGCGAGCATGCCTCCGTCGAAATTCTGACGATGCGTTTCCCTCCGGTCCTCAATCGCGTCATCGACGTCGTGGTCGATGCGTTGATGCTGCTCGTCGCCGGTGTCCTCACCTATCAGCATTGGCTCGGTACGCTCGACAAGCTCGCCTATGGCGAGACATCCTTCATCCTGCGCTATCCCGTATGGTGGGCCTATGCGCTAGGGCTCGTTGGCGCCATCGGCTTTGTCATCGTTGCCGCCTATTGCCTCATCGCCAGCATAAGGGCGCTTGTGCGGCCTGATGATGCGCCTTCCGCTATTTCGCAGTCTCAAGGTCCGATCGCGTGACGAATTTCGAAATCGGCCTCTGGTCGTTCCCGGTCCTGCTGGTCCTGATCTTCCTCAGAATTCCGATCGGCCTCGCGATGCTGCTCGTCGGGATCGGCGGCAGCTTTGCGATCAACGGCTCGTTCCTGATGATCATGGCGCAGCTGAAGAACCTGACCTACGGCACGTTCTCCTCCTACTCGCTGTCGATCATTCCGCTGTTTCTGCTCATGGGGCAGTTCGCGGCGCTTGGCGGCATGTCACAGGCCCTCTTCCGGGCGGCGGAAACGTGGCTCGGCCACCGCAAGGGTGGTGTCGCTATGGCTGCCATCGGCGCCTGCGCCGGCTTCGGGGCCATCTGTGGATCGTCGCTGGCGACTGCTGCCACCATGGGCAAGGTCGCGCTGCCGGAGCTCAAGCGCTACGGCTATGCGGGCGGTATCTCCACCGCAACGCTTGCCGCAGGCGGGACGCTCGGCATTCTCATTCCGCCATCGGTCATCCTGGTGATCTATGCCATCCTGACCGAGCAGAACATTGCGAAGCTCTTTGCTGCTGCGTTCATTCCCGGCATCCTCGCTGCGATCGGCTATATCATCGTGATCGCCATCTATGCGCGGGTGAAGCCCGAGGCGGTGGGCAAACGCGAGCGCGCACCGTATTCGGAGCGATTCCGTGCGCTTCTCGGCATCTGGCCCGTTCTCATCGTCTTTATCGCGGTGATCGGCGGCATCTATACCGGCGTCTTCACACCAACGGAGGCCGCAGCCGTGGGCGCGTTCGGCACCGGCGTGATCGCCCTTGTCAATCGCGGTCTCAACTGGACGACGCTGAAAGAGGCGATCGTCTCGACTGCCGGCGCCACAGGCATGATCTTCTTCATCGTGCTGGGTGCCGCGGTCTTCAACAGTTTCCTCGCGCTTTCGCAACTGCCGCAGACGATGGCCGCCTTCGTGACCGAACAGGGGTTCAGTCCCTGGATGGTGCTGACGATCATCCTCGTTCTTTACCTCGTTATGGGCTGCTTCATGGATTCGCTCTCCATGATACTTTTGACCGTGCCGATCTTCTTCCCGATCGTTTCGGTGCTGGATTTCGGCCTCACGGCTGAGGAATTCGCGCTGTGGTTCGGCATCCTCATCCTGATCGTCGTGGAGGTGGGGCTGATCACGCCTCCCGTGGGAATGAACCTCTTCGTCATCAACTCGATGTCCAAGGAAACACGCATTTCGGCGACCTACGCCGCAGTCATGCCCTTCGTCGCCTCGGACATCATCCGCACGGCGATTCTCGTGATCTTCCCAGGGATCACGCTCGCTTTGGTGCGACTTCTCTACTGAGGCTGCCGGTCCTGGTTCTTCAGCCGATAGGCGGTTGGCTGAAGTCCCGTTTCGCGCTGGAAAAAGCGGGTGAAATAGGCCGTGTCGGTGAAGCCTAGCCCCAGAGCGATTGTCTTGATCGGCTGAACGCTAAAGATGAGGCTTCGCTTGGCGTCGTCGATCAGCCGGTCTGCCAGCAGCCGCTGCACAGTGCGATTTTCGGCACTTTTCAAAATACGGTTCAGATGTGTCGGCGAAAGGCCAAGCTCACGGGCGTAGAAGCCGACCGGGCGATGTTCGCGATAGTGGCGCTCGACCAGCTGCGTCAGCCGATCCAGCCGCAAGCGATCCTTGTCGCGCTGTTCCGGGGCGTCTGTATCCATCGTGCGCTGCCGTATGGTGCGGATCAGCGATGCGGTGAGAAGACTTTCGATGAGCGCAGCATAGCCCGGCCGCCGAGCCGCGTATTCCGCCTGGATTTCCAAAAGCATGGCGTGGACGGCCGCATGCGCGGGCGAGCCGTCATCCAGCGCCTCGACCTGAACGGACGGGGTGCTCAATGCCGGCAAGAGATCCACGGCGAGCAATGTCGCTAGCCGTGATGCGGCGATGGTGAGCACGAAGCCTTCGACGTCGTTCGAGAAGCGAAAGCCGTGCACAGTGCCGACCGGCACCATGACGAGGCATGGCAGTGCCAGCCGGTGATGCGAGTGTCCGTCGCTGAGTTCAGCAGTACCGGATCGAATGTGCAGAATTTGAAAGTAGCTGCGGTGACGGTGCGGCTTGATCTCCCAGCCATGCATGCGCGAGCGCTCGTAGATATCCTCGCAATGCAACAGAAACTCCGGTGCACCGGAGGATTGGTCCGATCGGCTCTCGCCATAGAGATCATAGGTCGGGATGATGCGCATGGGCCTACTTGGATCGAGATGGCGGAAAAGTCCACATCAATGCCAGCTCCGTCCATTTGCCGCGAGAGGCGCAAAAGACATTTTGCAGCGAGGTACAGATCGAATGGGAGGAGCACTCGGTGTCCGTCATCCGCACGCAGGTCGCGATTATCGGCTCGGGGCCTTCAGGGCTGCTGCTCGGCCGGCTGCTCACCCAGGCGGGCATCGACAGCATCATCCTCGACCGGGTCGACGCGGCCTACATCCTCGAACGCGTGCGTGCCGGTGTCCTGGAAGAGGGCACGGTGCGGATGCTGGAGGAAGCGGGCGTTGCCGAGCGCATGCGCCGCGAAGGCTTGCCGCATTCGGGCTTCGACCTCACCTTCGACGGGCGGCGCCACCGCATCGATCTCGAGAGCCTGACCGGCGGCAAAAAGGTCATGGTCTACGGCCAGACCGAGGTGACGCACGATCTTCTCGACCAGCGCGCGCGAGATGGCGCGACCTCGATCTATAACGCCGAGGACGTGCAGCCGCATGATTTCGATGGCGAGAAACCCTATGTCACCTACCGCACGGACGGCGTGACGCATCGGATCGACTGCGACTTCATCATCGGGTGCGATGGCTATCACGGGCCAAGCCGCAAGGCGGTACCGGAGAATGCGATCAAGCTTTTCGAGAAGGTCTATCCGTTCGGCTGGCTCGGCATCCTGGCCGATGTGAAGCCGGTCAGCCACGAGCTGATCTATGCGAACCATCCGCGCGGCTTCGCGCTCTGCTCCATGCGATCGCTGACGCGCAGCCGCTACTACGTGCAGTGTTCGCTCGACGACAAGGTGGAAGACTGGTCGGACGAGCGCTTCTGGGACGAACTGCGCCGCCGGCTGCCGCAGGAGGTTGCGGATGGGCTGACGACGGGGCCTTCATTCGAGAAATCGATCGCGCCGCTGCGCTCCTTCGTCGCCGAGCCGATGCGCTTCGGGCGACTGTTCCTGGTCGGCGATGCCGCGCACATCGTTCCGCCGACGGGGGCAAAGGGCCTGAACCTCGCCGTGTCGGACGTGCACTACGTGATGGAGGGGCTGCGCGAGCACTATCTGGAAAAATCAGAAGCCGCGCTCGATGCCTATTCGACCCGGGCGCTCGCCCGCGTCTGGAAGGCCGTACGGTTCTCCTGGTGGATGACGACGATGATGCACCGCTTCGACGATACGGGTCCGTTCGGCCAGCGCATTCAGGAGGCCGAGCTCGACTATCTCGTGCATTCGCAAGCTGCCTCCGCCTCGCTTGCGGAGAACTATGTCGGCTTGCCTTATTGATCCGGGCCGACCGGGCCAGCGTCCGCGTCAGTCCTTCTGCATGTCTCCGTGGCGGGCGAGCGATGACAGCGCCAGCACGACGATGAACAGGATCGGCAGGGCGGTGAAGACGGCGGCAAAGCCCGTGTGCTCGGCGATGAAGCCGATGACGGACGGCGCCACCAGGATGCCCGAATAGCCCATGAAGGTGACGACCGACAGCGCGATGCCCTGCGCGAAGCCCGGCAAGTTGCCGGCAGCCGAGAAGGCGATCGGCACCATGTTGGAAATGCCGATGCCGGCAATGGCGAAGCCGATGATGGCGACCGTCGCATTGGGTGCCTGACCGGCGACGAGCATGCCCACAATGGCGAACATCGTGCAGATCCGCAGCGTCAGCACTGCGCCAAGCCGGTCACGGATCGGATCGCCTGCAAATCGCATGACGGCCATGGCTGCCGAGAAGGCGCCGAACGCCATGCCGGAGAGAGCCAGCGTCGCGTCGAGTTCCTGGCGCAGATAGAGTGCGCCCCAATCGAGAATTGCGCCTTCGGGGGTCATGGAGAAGAGTGCCATGATGCCGATGAGGTAGGGCAGCACGCTTTTCGGCAGGCGGAGCGGCTGCTTTTCCGCAGTTTCCGGCTGGGCATCGCCGCTGACGAAGCGCAGTGCGATAAAGACGACGGCTGCAAGCACGAGCGTGACGATGATGACGTGGTTCATCGTGCCAACCGCTGCGATCAACACGCCACCGAGCGCTGCGCCGACGAGACCGCCCAGGCTCCAGAAGCCATGGCAGGACGACATAATCGCGCGCCGCATGGACTTTTCGACATGAACGGCGTTTGCGTTCATCGCAACGTCCATTGCGCCGAGGAGGCCGCCAAAGAAGAAGATGACGACGACGGCTGCGGGAACCGTTGGCGCCAGCGTCAGAAGAAGCAGGGCCGGGATGCAGGCGATCGCGGTGATGCGCGTGACGAATGCGGATCCGAGACGCGCAACCATGGCGCCGCCGACTGGCATCATCACGAGCGAACCGAGGCCGAAAACGAGGATCATTAGGCCGAGCTGGCTTTCGCTCAGGCCCAGGCGTCCGGCAAAATCCGGGATCTTCGGGGCCCAGCTTCCGACAATGAACCCATTGGCGAAGAAGAGAGCGGAGATGGCCGCGCGCTGGCTTGGAAAAAAGCCGGTCGCGGCGCTTGAGTGTCCTGTCGTGCCGTGCATGTCACATATCCCGGGCCGGAGCTCTGCGGGTTCCATTAAATCGATTTGATCGCGTTGAAAATGGGGAAGGCGCGCGTTTTCGCACGCCCCCACTTCACGATTGATGGCAGATCATTCCGGTGTGTAGGTTGCGAGAAGATCCTTGGCGTCGATCTGGTCGCCGGCTTTCACCAGCACTTCGCCGATGACACCATCGCGGTCGGCGTGGATTGCCGTCTCCATCTTCATGGCCTCAATGGAGAGGATCACGTCGCCGGAAGCCACCTTCTGGCCGGCGGAGACAGCGATGGTCGAAACGACGCCCGGCATCGGCGCGCCGATGTGGTGGTCGTTGCCGGCTTCCGCCTTGCGTTTGACGCCGCTGCCGCCTGCTCCGTGGGCGCGGTCGGGCACTTTCACGCGGCGAGGCTGGCCATTGAGCTCGAAGAAGACGGTGATCATGCCCTTGTCGTTGGTCTCGCCGATCGCCTGGTTGCGCACGACGAGCGTCTTGCCTTTTTCGAGATCGACGAACAGTTCTTCGCCGACATCGAGGCCGTAGAAATAGGCCGGCGTCGGCAACACGCTGACCGGGCCGTAGGTTTCTGCGGCAAGTGCAAAATCCGTGAAGACCTTGGGATACATGAGGTACGAGGCGAATTCGAACTCGTCGACCTCACGTTCCAGCGTCTCTTCGATCGACTTGCGTTCAGCGGCGAGATCGGCGGGCTCCAGAAGCGCGCCGGGGCGTTCGGTGAACGGCTTCTCGTCCTTCAGGATTTTCTTCTGCAGGGCCGCAGGCCAGCCTGACGGCGGCTGCCCGAGATCGCCGCGCATCATCGATACGACGGAGTCCGGGAAGGAGATGTCCTTTGCCGGGTTCTCCACATCAGCGACGGACAGATCCTGCGAAACCATCATCAGCGCCATGTCGCCGACCACCTTGGAGGACGGCGTCACCTTCACGATATCGCCGAACATGCGGTTGGCGTCCGCATAGGCCTGGGCGACTTCGTGCCAGCGGGTCTCAAGCCCGAGCGAGCGGGCCTGTTCCTTGAGGTTGGTGAACTGGCCGCCCGGCATTTCGTGCAGGTACACCTCCGAGGCAGGCCCGCGCAGGTCGCTTTCAAAAGCCGCATACTGGTTGCGCACGGCTTCCCAGTAGAAGGAAATCCGGCGGATCCATTCCGGGTCGAGACCGGGATCGCGCTCGGTGTTGCGCAAGGCTTCCACGATCGAGCCGAGGCAGGGCTGCGAGGTGTTGCCGGACAGTGCATCCATCGCCGCATCGATGACATCCACGCCGGCATCGACGGCTGCAAGCACCGTGGCGCCCGCGATGCCCGACGTGTCGTGTGTGTGGAAGTGGATCGGCAGATCGGTCGTGTCACGCAGCGCCTTGAAGAGCACGCGAGTGGCGGCAGGCTTCAGGAGCCCCGCCATGTCCTTCAGCGCGATGATGTTGGCGCCGGCGGCCTCAAGGTCCTTTGCGAGGTTGGTGTAATAGGCGAGATCGTATTTGGCGCGCTCCGGATCGAGAATGTTGCCGGTGTAGCAGATCGCTGCTTCGCAAAGCCGCCCTGTCTCGCGCACCGCATCCATCGCGACGCGCATGTTGTCGACCCAGTTCAGGCAGTCGAAGACACGGAAAACGTCGATCCCGCCCCTTGCCGCTTGTTCGACGAAATGGCGCACGACGTTGTCGGGGTAATTCTTGTAGCCGACGCCGTTGGCGCCGCGCAGCAGCATCTGCAGCAGGATGTTTGGCGCGCCCTTGCGCACGAGATCGAGGCGCTCCCAGGGGTCTTCCGTCAGGAAGCGCATGGACACGTCAAATGTCGCGCCGCCCCAGCATTCGAGCGAGAAGAGCTCGGGGAGCGCGCGGGCGTAGGTGTCGGAGATGCGCGCGATGTCGTAGGTGCGCATCCGGGTTGCCAGAAGCGACTGATGGCCATCGCGCATGGTCGTGTCGGTCAAGAGTACGCGGGTCTCACCGCGCATCCATTCGGCGAATTTTTCCGGGCCGAGTGTGTCGAGCCGCTGCTTGGTCCCGTCGGGGATTTCCTTCTTGCCCACATGGGGAATGCGCGGCGCTGCCGCTTCCGCCGGCACCGGACGACCCTTCACTTCGGGGTGGCCGTTGACGGTCACGTCGGCAAGGTAGGTCAGAAGCTTGGTGGCGCGGTCCTGGCGCCCGACCTGTGCAAACAATTCGGGCGTCTCATCGATGAAACGGGTCGTGTAGCTGTTGTCGCGGAATTTCGGGTGGCCGATGATCGCTTCGAGGAATGTGAGGTTGGTGGCGATGCCGCGGATACGGAATTCGCGCAGAGCACGGTCCATGCGCAGGATCGCTTCTTCCGCCGTCGGCGCCCAGGCGGTGACTTTCTCCAGAAGCGGATCGTAGAAGCGCGTGATGACGGCGCCCGAATACGCTGTGCCGCCATCGAGGCGGATGCCGAAGCCGGTCGCGCCGCGATAGGCGGTGATGCGGCCATAATCGGGAATGAAGTTCTGTTCCGGATCCTCGGTCGTGATGCGGCACTGCAGGGCGTGGCCGTTGAGCTTGATGTCTTCCTGGCGCGGGACGCCTGATTCCGGCGTGCCGATCTTCTTGCCTTCGAGGATGCGGATCTGCGCCTTGACGATGTCGATGCCGGTCACTTCCTCGGTGACCGTATGCTCCACCTGAATGCGCGGATTGACCTCGATGAAATAGAATTCCTCGGTATCGGCATCCATCAGGAATTCGACGGTGCCAGCGCCGACATAACACGTGGCTTCCGCGATCTTGCGGGAGTATCCCGCAATTTCGGCTCGCTTCTCGGCGGAGAGATAAGGCGCGGGCGCGCGCTCGACCACCTTCTGGTTGCGGCGCTGGATGGAGCAGTCTCGCTCGAAAAGATCGACCACTATGCCATGGGTGTCGCCGAGGATCTGGCTTTCCACGTGGCGGGCGCGCTCGACGAGCTTTTCGAGATAGACCTCGTCCTTGCCGAAGGCCGCTTTCGCCTCGCGCTTGCCTTCCGTCACCTCACGCGCAAGATCTGAGGCCTGGCGGATAACGCGCATGCCGCGGCCGCCACCACCCCAGGATGCCTTCAGCATGAGCGGGTAGCCAATGGCGTCCGCCATTCTGGCCACTTCGTCCATGTCGTCCGGCAAAGGCTCGGTGGCCGGCACAACCGGGACCCCGACCTCGATGGCGAGATTGCGGGCGGCAACCTTGTTGCCCAGGCGACGCATCGTATCGGGGCTCGGGCCGATGAAGATGATGCCGTGCTCGGCGCAGGCGTCGGCGAATTCCGGGCTTTCGGACAGCAGGCCGTAGCCCGGGTGGATTGCATCGGCGCCTGAGAGCTTTGCGACGCGGATTACCTCGTCGATCGACAGATAGCTCTCGATGGGTCCGAGATCACGCTCCAGATGCGGACCGCGCCCGACCTGGTAGCTCTCATCGGCCTTGAAGCGGTGAAGGGCGAGCTTGTCCTCTTCCGCCCAGATGGCGACAGTCTTGATGCCGAGCTCGTTGGCGGCGCGGAAGACGCGGATGGCGATTTCGGAACGGTTGGCGACGAGAATCTTCGAAATCGGCACAGCGCAACACTCCTTTACGGCACAGGCCCGTGCCGGTCCTCACTTTGGAATGTCTAGCGCAGAATTGCTGCGGTGCAAACCGATTGAAAGCTCAGGAAACAAGTCCGAGCCGAAAGGCGAGCGCGACCGCATGGTGGCGGTTCTTGGCTTTCAGTTTCTGCTGAATGCCGTTCATGTACCAATCGACCGTGTGGTTGGAGATTTCGAGAACTGCAGCGATCTCCGGGGATGTCATGCCGTCGGCGAGATAATGCAACGACTCCATTTCTCGATGGGTCAGCTTGATGTCATCGAGAGCATCGAGCGGGTGCGTCTGACCCAGGCCTTTCAGATCAGCCATTCGCCAATAGGCTTTGCTTGCCAAAGCTCCGATCAGCGCAAGATCGGCACTTTGAAGATCGACGGGGTCTCCGCCGATGCTGAGATGCGCCAGAAGCCCCCGGCGTCCATGCACCGGGAAGCTGTAGCCATCCTTCAGACCGGCCTTGCTGGCATCCGCCATCATCCGGTCCATTCGCTTTCCGTGCTTGCCGTTCGCATGGAGTTCGGCCGCGGTCTGCCAGCGAAAGCCGGAGCGTGATTGGCCGAGATGGCGCACCACGGGGTCGATCAGCAGGTACTTACGCTTCACATAGGTTTCCGCCCATCCGTCGGGCAGGATGCCCGAGAGCAGAGCATCGCCCAACGGCTCGTGTGGCAACTGGGCGCGGACCAGGCCGTGATAGGCCACACCATAGGATGCGAGCGCCTGCTGCAGGATTTCCGTCACTTCCTCCGACGTCTCGGCATTGTCGGTTCGATCGATGGCGGCAAGAACGGCGCTGACAGTCACCTGGGAGCTCCTTGAAAGTCGAGAGAATGAAGGGTTCTCGGCGAGGCGCCCAGGGCGCCCCACAAACTTATGGGATTCGCTGCATGATGCAACGAGACGATGCATTTTAGGATGTTCGACGATGTGCGCATGTCGCGCAGGTTGCAGACGCCAGGCCCCCCGGATTTCTTCGAAACAGAGCGGAACGGTCGCCGTGCGCGATGCGTTTGGCAGGGGAGACGGGGGGAGGCTCATAATCAAAGGAGACGAGCATGCCCAAAATCGAATCTGCAAAAATCGCGATCCTGGCAACCGACGGCTACGAACGTTCAGAACTGCGCGAGCCGCTGGACTTCCTGAAATCCAAGGGTGCCAAGGTGGATGTCGTTTCGTTGAAGTCCGGCGAGATCAAGAGCTGGGACGAAGACAACTGGGGTGACAGCGTCACCGTCGACAAGACCTTGGATGAAGTCAGCGTCAGCGACTACGACGCGCTCGTTCTCCCGGGCGGCCAGATCAATCCGGACCTGCTGCGCGTCGAAGAAAAAGCCGTCAGCTTCGTTCGCGAATTCGCCGAATCCGGCAAGACGCTGGCTGCGATCTGCCACGGCCCATGGCTTCTGGTGGAAGCTGACGTGGTGCGTGGCCGCAACGTCACGTCCTACGGCTCGATCAAGACGGACTTGATCAATGCCGGAGCAAACTGGAGCGATCAGGAAGTGGTGACCGACGAGGCCGTGATCACCTCGCGCAACCCGAAGGACCTGCCGGCGTTCAACGCCAAGATCGTCGAGGAGATCGAAGAAGGCCGTCACGAGCGTCAGATCGCTGCCGAGTAAGCCTTCGGCACACTGAAGATTGAAAGAGCGGCCTTGGTGGCCGCTCTTTTTTTTGACCTCAGACGAGTTCGTCAGGCACCAGCCACGACTTCTTGGCGTGCGCGTCGAGGTGATGACGTGGCAGCGGGACGATGAAGCCCTGGCGTTCTTCGGCCGTACCCTTGGCATTCTTCAACGCGATGCCATTCCAGCGCTTGAGATGCTCGGACGTCCATTTCGACGTGTTCATGTCCAGAGCGTGCTCCCAAAGCCGCACGCGGAACTTTTTCACGGAATCCCCGCCGCGCCATGCGATCGCGGTTTCCGTGTCCGTCACGAGGCTGCGGTCATTCAGGTTGGCAGAGCCGATGATCGCGATCTTGTCGTCGCAGACCATTGTCTTGGCATGAATGTAGATCGTGTTCTTGATGATCTCGTCGGGATCGTCCTCTTCCGGATCCGGAAGCTTGTCGTCTCGCGGCATCTGCATGCAGTAGATGCCCAGCCGATCACCGAAGGCGTCGTAGAGCATGTCGGTGTTCTTCTCGCGCAGATACTGCCCATGGCGCGTGGCGATGTTGGGCTCGTCTTCGACGAAGGCATCTTCGGGAATGAGGGGCAACACCATCAGCAGCTCGAGCTGCTTTTTCTGTTTGGCACGCTTTGACAGCGCCTCGGCGATCGCCGTCGAGCGGATGTACTGGTTCTCGATGTAGATGAAGTCCTCGGCCTTCGAAATGATGTCGAGATAGGTTTCACGGATCTCGGTGATCTGGGTGGTCGGCGATCGCGAGAGCCACGACCTGCTCTGCTTGGAGATCGTGCGCATCGGCTTCACTTCGACGCCGCCCTTGATGGGCTTCGTTTCGGGTACTTCCGTGGCCAGCTCGGGGATAGTGATGCCGTTGGGCATTTGCTTGATCCCATCCGGCGCTTTCAGCGATTTCAGGAACTCGATGCTGTCCTCGCGTTCCTCGTTCCACCGGCTTCGAAAATGGCGGGCAAAGAACTTGGCGACCGGGCCTTCCAGTCTGCAGGCCACGTCATGCCACGGAAAGGCGTTGTCGTGTTCCCAGTCGTCCTTGCGCTTGGTGGTGATATCCAGGCCGCCGAGAAAGACGATCTCGTCGTCGATGACGCACAATTTTTCGTGATGGGCCGCCGGATAGAATCCGGGGAATGCCGTCGGTTTGATCGAACATGTCTTTCCGTCGAAATTGACGAAAGGCCACAGGCCAGGTGCCGCTTCGAGATAGGCTACCTTTTCCTTCTTGGTCTTGAAGGCATTGATGGTGTTGACCTTCTCCGCGAGCTTCCAGCGCAGGATAGGCTGGGCCGCGGTTCGGGCTGCCGGGCCCCAGCGCGTGTCGTGGCGCGAGCACATGATAGAGAGATGGCGCTTCTTATCTTCCGGCAGCGCGTCGGCGACGGCATGCAGCTTCCGGTAGGCTTTCCACGCATCGAGATGATAAACGGTGCCGATCACGGGATCGAAATCAGCCACCACGATGCGCAGGTCGACGCCACGTTCCACGACATCCTGCAGGAGGCCGCTGAGTGTTTTGGCCTTCACCTTGCCCGTGGTCTTGATGGATGGCTCCAGCGTCCAATAGGCCATGTGGACAGATGATTTCGCCCCATCGATCGCTTCTTCAAGCGCCGCATACGTTTCCATGCCGCCGATAAGCGGCTCTACCTTGTGTCCGGGAGTGAAATCCATCCCGTCGGGATGGGTCGCGAAAAGGTCGCCATCGTACTTCACGCTCTTCGCCATCGCGTTGCTCCGGATCGGTTGGGATTTGAGAGTCGCAGCCGGAGCAGACCGTGATCACGGCCAACTCTTGCAGGTAATGAAACGCTAAAACACATGGGCACGGATGCGGTTCCGGAGAACCAGCCGGGAGCTTGTGCGAACGCCGATCGAATCAGATATTTGCGCCAAGTGATCCGGCAATTGTGACAGTTGCGTAAAGGCACATATGAAAAAGAAGAATCCGGGCGTCAAAACCGCCGTATCGTCAGAACTGCCTACCCGCAATCTTTATCGTCAGACCGTCGTCGCCCTGGTGGGCGCCGGCGTTGCGCTGGTGGTCACCAATGCGTTCGTGTTCAGTGGGGCCACGCTCGGGCTCATCAGCGCCATGACGTCTCTCGCAATTTACGTCACGGTGGGGGCGATTGTCCTTTCCCGCATTCTCGCGCATCATCCGTATCGCGTTTTCGGCTGGCCCAATACGGTGACGCTGGGGCGGACGGTGCTCGCGGCACTTGTTGCCGGCTACACCGCAGAAATTTCGCTGTGGACGCTGCAGCCGAGCCCGCAGCTTGCCTGGTTCTTCGCTGGCATCGCCACACTCGCCGTCGTGCTCGACGGTGTCGATGGCTGGCTGGCGCGGCGTTTCGGCCCCCGGTCGGACTTTGGCGCACGTTTCGACATGGAAAGCGACGCACTCCTTATCCTCATCCTGTCGGTGCTGGCGTTGGTGCTCGATAAAGTCGGAGGCTGGGTGCTGCTGATCGGCGCAATGCGCTATCTCTTCGTCGGCGCGTCCTACCTGCTGCCATGGCTCGATGGTCCGTTGCCGCCGTCGATGCGCCGCAAGACCGTGTGCGTTATCCAGGGCGCGGCGCTTTGCCTGCTCGCGATGCCCCCGGTTGCAGACGTGGCCGCCACGGGCATCGCCGGCTTCGCGGTTGCCGCCATCATCGCTTCGTTCGCCGTCGATATCGTCTGGCTGTTCAGGCATCGCCAGCAGGTGGGCGGACCGCAGGAGGGCACGGCCTGATGGATATCCGCACATTGGCCGGCCTTGTCCGCTCGCTCGTCATCTACCGCGGCCAGCCTTGGAAGCAGCGACGGCTCGCTGCCTTTTACGGCGAGCTCCTGACGCCGGGGGATCTGTGCTTCGACGTCGGGGCCCATGTCGGCAGTCGCTCGCGGGCGATGGTGAAGGCTGGAGCACGCGTCGTCGCACTCGAGCCGCAGCCGGCCTTCCTCGATTTTCTGCGCCGCTTCGTGCGCTCACCCGACATCGAGATCGTCGGCGCTGCGGCTGGCTCCGAAAGCGGACGGCTGACGCTTCACATTTCAAGGCGCCACCCCACGGTCACCACCATGTCGCGCGACTGGATCGATACCGTAGGCAAGACCAAGGCATTCTCCTCCGTCGACTGGGATGAGGCGGTCGAAGTGCCGGTGACGACGCTCGATGCGCTGATCGAAGCCCATGGCCTGCCGCGCTTTTGCAAGATCGACGTTGAGGGTCTCGAGCCCGATATCCTCGCCGGGCTAAGCCAGCCGATCCCGATCGTCGCGTTCGAATATATTCCAGAGGCGCTCGATGGTGCGCGTGCCTGCATCGACAGGCTCGAAGCGCTTGGTCGTTACCGCTTCAACTGGGTTGTTGGCGAACGCCACAAGTTTGCTGAGCCGCATTGGCTTTCGGCCGCCGACATGCAGGTCGCGCTGACGCGTGCATCTGCAAACGGGTCCGGCGATATCTATGCCCGGCTGGAGGCTGCCGACGATCGCTTGAGCAGCAAGAGCGCGCCGGGCAGGGCGCCCACGATGCTGACCACGCCGTAAAGCAGCGCTGCCGCCAATCCATCTGATCCCGCAAATCCGGCGAGTGGCCACAGCGCGGCGGCGGCACCTTCGCGCAGACCGAAGCCGCCGATCGAAATCGGCACCAGCATCGTCAAAAGCACTAGCGGAATGAGTGCGGCAGCCGCGAGCAGGCCGAGCGGCGCGCCGATGGCGGCCGAGGCGAGCGCGAAAACGGCGATATAGAGAAGCGCGATCGCAAAGCTCAGCGCGCCTTGGATGAGCCACGCTCCATCCGTCAGCCACGCCTTTCTGATGGATGGGCCGAGTGTTTTCAGCCAGTTCGCAAGTGGGCGCGGTGCCAGTCGCGTGCCGACCCAGGCAAGCAGCGCGAGCGCGCCGAGGATCAGAGGCGGTGCGGCAAGCAGCCATCCGGTTCCGACCGGCAACGTGTCTTCCAACAGCAGAGGCCAGCAGGCAATGCCGACGGCGGCGACCATGAAAAACGCCACCTGGCCGGCCAGTCGCTCCAGGATGACGGCGCTTGCTGCAACGCCATAAGCCTTGTCGGCTGCACCTTCGCGGGCCTTGCCTTCCCGCGTGGCGCGCACGGCATCACCGCCGACCCCACCGGGGAGGACCATGTTGAGGAGGCTTGCCAGGTAATATTCCGAGATGGCGCGACCGATCGGCAGAGGGCGCCCAAGCCGCTGCGTGGTGAAATGCCACCGATAGGCCGAAAGGACGATCTGACCTTGCACGAGGATGATAGCGAGGATCGTCAGCGAGAGATTGGCATCGAGCAGACTTGTGATCGCCGCGTCCAGATCGACGGCAAAAGCGACCGCGACAAGAAGTCCAACCACGGCCACCAGCCGTATGACAAGTTTATGACGATCTGGCATGGTGAGAAACGTAAGGCTCGCCTGTTCTTGGATCTTTTCGGCCGGAAGCCGGAATTATCGCCCCGCGACCCACAGAAGGTCATCGTTCCTCAATTCGGATCGTCCAAGTGATGGCAGATAGATTTCGTTCGGACAATGAAAAGCCCATGCGGTCTGACCGCCGGCGGCCCTTCGGGATTTTGTTGCTGATTGCGGCGGTTCTTGCCATTGCCGCGGCACTTCTGTTGCCCAACGACCGATCCCGCCTGGCAGCTGATGCGTTTGCCGCCGTTCCCATCGAGCTGCTCGTCCTGATCATCGCGCTTGCCGTCGTGCCCGGCGTTCTCCGGCCACTGATCCGGTGGGGCGCGGCGCTCCTGCTGGCGATCGTTCTTATCGTGAAGCTCGCTGACATGGCGGCGTTCGAAGCCATGGCGCGGCCGTTCAATCCGGTTCTCGACGCGCATCTCCTGAACGCGGTCTGGGATCTGGCGGTCGGGACGCTCGGACACGCCGCCGCTGTCGGGCTGACCATCGCAGTCGTCCTCCTGCTTGTGTCGATCATCGTGCTCTCGGGCTTTTTGGTCGGAATCACTGCGTCGGGCGTCAAGCGTCATCGCCTTGCTGCCGTGAGTGTTGCAGGCGCTTTGCTTCTGATCGGCTGGCAGATGCCCAAGCTCTATCCCGCGTCCCAGGGCCTGCATTTCCTTACGGCGTCGACCTCCGGGCTCATGCAGCGGCATGCGACCTCGCTCGCAGCAAGCCTCAAGGATCTCGAGGAATTCGATCGCGAAGCCAGCAATGATCCAGCGGCTGATATTGCCGACGATGTGCTGATGTCGCGGCTTGGCGGCCGCGACGTGCTCTTGTTCTTCGTTGAATCCTATGGCCGGACCGTGCTCGACAATCCGCTCTACGCGCCGTCCATCCGGCCGCTTCTGGAGCAGTTGGATCAGACGGTCGACGACCAGGGCCTGCATGCGGCAAGCGGCTTCCTCACATCGCCCGTGTCAGGTGGCCAAAGCTGGCTCGGTCATGCTTCCACGCTTGCCGGACTCTGGGTCGACAATCAGCGCCGCTACAATTCGATGCTGGTCAAGAACAGGCAAACGCTCATCGACGATTTCAATCGCGCCGGTTATCGCACTGTGGCGGTGATGCCCGCGATCACTATGGCTTGGCCGGAGGGCACGGCGCTTGGCTACGACATGGTCTATGACGAGCCGAACCTTGGTTACGAAGGCCTGCCGTTCAACTGGGTGACGATGCCCGATCAGTACACGCTTGCGGCGCTCGACCGCTTCGAGCGGCTGGCAGATCGAGACCAGCCCCTCTTTGCGGAGGTGGCCCTCATTTCCAGCCACGCGCCGTGGACGCCCATTCCGCGCGTCATCGACTGGGCCACTGTCGGCGATGGTTCGATCTTCTCCGAACAGGCACGGGACGGCGCGACGCCGCAAGAAGTCTGGGCCGATCCGGAACGGGTTCGCACACAGTTTCGCCTGTCGATCGAATATGCTCTGGCGAATCTCGATTCCTATATCGCGGAACGGCTTGCCGACGAGTTCGTTCTGATCATTCTCGGGGACCATCAACCTGCCCGCATCATCACCGGCGAAACGGACAATCGCGACGTGCCCATTCATATCATTTCCGACGATGCGCAGATTGTTTCGGATCTGGCTGCAGCGCTCGGCTTCACGGCAGGCATGACGCCACCGGACGATGCGGTAGCGGAACGCATGAGCGTTTTTCGGGGGCGTGTCGTCGAGACGCTGAGTTCGCCACCAGGCACAGTGAATGACGGGGTTGCCGGCACTCGAAGCGTCGGGCCGACCTGATGCGAGAAGAAGCGGTTATCGGGGGCGCCCAGGCGTCCTGTCTCACCTATGTCGCACCGGGGCAGGTCGAACTGCGCCCAGCGCCCCTCCGTCTCGGCGGCGTCGACGATCTCGTCGTGCTGCAGGCCCAGCATTCCGGCATCAGCCGCGGCACGGAACGGCTCGTTTTCAACGGCAAGGTTCCGCCGAGCGAGCATGAGCGCATGCGTGGGCCGTTCCAGCATGGCGATTTCCCGTTTCCCGTCGGCTATGGTTATTCCTGGGTGGGGCACATCGTCGGCGACGGCGCGCAGTCCTATTTCGGCCTGTTCCCGCATCAGGATCACGTAGAGGTTCCACGAGAGGCGCTGACTGCGCTGCCGGAGGGGCTGGATCCCCGCCGCGCCGTGCTCACCGCCAACATGGAAACAGCGCTGAACATCGCCTGGGATAGCGGCGCCGGTCCGGGCGACCGGATATCCGTGGTCGGTGGGGGCGTGCTCGGGCTGCTGGTTGCTGGAGTGGTATCCGATATTGCCGGTACCGATGTCGAGATCGTCGACATCGACGGCGCACGAGAAACGGTCGCCGGTGCGCTTGGCGCCGGCTTCGCAACACCGGACAGGGCGGCTGCGGATCGCGATGTGGTCATTCACACGAGCGCGAGCGAAGCGGGTCTTGCAACCGCATTGTCATTGGCCGGCACGGAAGCCACGGTCGTTGAGGCCAGCTGGTTTGGCGCGGCCACGCCCAGCGTCCCGCTGGGTGGCGCCTTCCACAGCCGCCGGCTCGTCTTGAAGTCGTCGCAGGTGGGTATGGTCTCGCCTTCCCGTCGCGTGCGCTGGACGTACCAGCGGCGTCTGAAGATGGCGATGCGGCTTCTGCTCGATGACAAATATGATCGCCTGATCACCGGCGATGTCGCCTTTGTCGACCTTCCGTATCGCATCGGTGACATTCTTGATCCGAAAGCGGATGGTCTGGCGACGGCAGTGTCCTATCTTTAACCCTTCAACACTTTCCCTTCCTTCACGAGGACTGAGCATTGTCGGAATATTTCGTCGAACTGCGTGACTCCATCATGATCGCCCACTCGTTGCCCGATCCGTTTTTCGGCCCGGCGCAGGGCATGCACGGAGCGACCTTCACGGTCGATGTGCAGTTCGTCGCCGATCGCCTGACCGACAAGAACGTCGTCGTCGATATCGGCAAGGCAATGGAAGCCCTTTCGGCGACGCTGAAGCCGCTGAACTATCAGAACCTCGACGAAATTCCGGCCTTCAAGGGCCAGATCACCACGACCGAGTTCTTGGCGCGTCACATCTTCGATGAACTGGCCGAAACGGCGCGTAGCGGTGGACTCGGTGAGGGATCGGAAAACATCAAGCAGATTCGCGTCTATCTCCACGAATCCCATTTTGCCCGTGCCGGCTACAACGGGACCCTCTGATCATGCGAGGCGATGAGGCTTCGGTGACGAAGCCGATTGCGTTCGTCATTCCAGGCGACATCGAGACCCTGTCGGGCGGCTATGGCTACGCCCGCGCAGTGATGGCCGCTTGGCGTGCTGCGGGCGTGCCCTTCGAGCACATCGTTCTGCCGGGCGATTACCCGTTCCCGTCGACCGCTTCCCTGGAAGAGACCGAGCGGACGATCGCGCTCATCGATCCGGATCAGCCGATCCTGATCGATGGCCTCGCCTATGGCGCCATACCCCGGGCTTTGATCGATCGCCTTCAGCGCCGCTTCGTCGTTCTCCTTCATCATCCTCTTGGCCTGGAGACAGGGCTGGACGAGACCCAGGCGAAGGCGCTGATCGAGAGTGAGAAAGCTGCCGTCGATGCTTGCGCGCATGTGGTCGTGACGAGTGCGGAGACGGCGCGGACGGTCGTCGACCTGTTCGATGTGGCAGAGAGCGCGGTGACAGTGGCCGTTCCAGGGACCAAGCGGCGGCCGCGGGCGATTGCCGGTTCAACGCCGATGATCCTGTCGCTCGGATCGTTGACGCCGCGCAAGGGGCACCTCGATCTCATTGCGGCATTGGCACGGCTCAAGGAGCACGATTGGACTGCGCACATTGTCGGTTCCGCGTCGGCGTCTCCGCAAACCGCCAACGACATCCGCCAGGCGATCGCAGCCAAGGGCCTCGAAGATCGCATTCATGTTCCAGGCGCACTCGGCGGCGAGGAGCTCGACGGCTTGTTTGCGCGGGCCTCGATCTTTGCACTGGCTTCCTATTACGAGGGATACGGGATGGCGTTTGCCGAAGCGATGGCGGCGGGGTTGCCCATCGTCGGCTATCGCGCAGGCGCCGTGCCGGATCTAGTTCCAGCCGAAGCGGGCACGCTCGTTGCCCCAGGCGACATCGATGCGCTGACGGAAGCGCTGGGGGCATTGATCCGTGACGGCGCCCATCGCGAGCGGCTTGCCGACGGTGCATATCGCGTGGGGCAATCCCTGCCGGATTGGCCGGAGACGGCGGCACTCATCAACGACACCGTGCGGCAGAAAGCTTGAGCATGACAGAAGCGTCCGAAATCAGGGGTTTTGCTGCCGACTGGCTGGCGCTGCGGGAGCCCGCCGATCACGCCTCGCGCAACAAAGAGGTTCAGGCAGCCTTTCTTGCCCACATGGCCGAACTGACAGGCGAAGCGGTGATCGTCGATATGGGCGCCGGCACGGGATCGACCGCGCGCGCCCTTGCGCCGGCGATCGCCAAGGCCAATCCAGGCCTGCGCCAAAGCTGGGTCCTCGTCGATGCCGACAGCCTGCTCATCGACCGCGCGCGTCAGGAGCTGGCAGGTCTCATAGGCCAGGGCATCGGCATCGAATTCGAGCAGGCCGATCTTGCCGACCGTTCGGCACTGGACGGCTACATGGCGCGCGCCGACGTGGTCACCGGCTCGGCGCTGATCGATCTGGTTTCGGCCGAATGGCTCGACTGGGCGGCGCAGGCTGCGGCCAGGCACCGGACGGCACTTCTGTTCGCGCTGAATTATTCGGGCACCGAGGCCTGGTCTCCACCACATGCGACAGACCAGGCCGTGCTCGCTGCGTTCTTGGCGGACCAGCGGCGCGACAAGGGGTTCGGCCGTGCGCTTGGACCCGATGCGACCGACTATCTCGCGCAAAAGCTCAGTGACGCCTTCACCGTGACTCGCGGAACAAGCGACTGGCGTCTGGGGCGAGCTGATCAAGCGCTCATCGAGGCCCTTGCAGCAGGGATCGCCGAAGGTATCGCGGCGCATCCCGAACCTACGGCTGACGCGCGCGAAGAATGGCTCAGGTCGCGCAAGATCGCCGAGACGGTCGTCGTCGGGCACGAGGACATTTTCGCGCGCCCGATCTGATTTGCTCGGGCGAATGTCTCGCGTGGTGGCTTACGCTTCCGGTTCTGCCACCCGCTTGCCGATGCCCATGCGTCCGACCACCCCGTCGCGCTTGACGAAGGCGTGGTACAGCGCCCCGGCGACGTGCAGAATGAGCAGCACGAGAAACACTTTTGACGCGATCTCATGCGCAAAGAGCAGGGTCTCGGCGAGGTCCTCGTCCTTTTCGAGCAGGACGGGGACGTGGAAGAGATAAAAGACGTTGATGCCTTGCGCGCCCGCTCCGTAGGCCGATTTGCCGAGCCAGCCCAGGATCGGAACGACGAACAACATGACATAAAGTCCGACATGCACGAGATGCGACAGCGTGCGCTGCCAGCCGGTCAAAACCGCGGCAGGCTTGGGAGCCGTGAAGGCGAGGCGGGATGCTACCCTTGCGATCATGAGGGCCAGCACGGTGAGCCCGATCGACCAGTGCAGCGTGTACATGACGTCGGTGACCGGGTTGTAATCCCGCTCGACCATGATGAGCCCGAGCGGGAATCCGATCAGGATCAGGAGGAAGATGGTCCAGTGCAAGAAGCGCTGTGCGGGATGATAGGTCCTGCGGATCATCGGCTGCGACCTCCAAATAGGGGTGAGGTCACGGCAAGACTTCAGTCCGCGGACCACACGCTCTGCATCGTGCACTCATATAGCACGTCGCCATCGTCAAACTGGATCAAGCGGACATCAGGGCGAATGGCGCCGTTGAGGCTGTCGATCGGCGTCAGGTTCAAGCCACTGACGCCCGAGCCGAGGATGATCGGCGCCATCAGGATATGAAGCTTGTCGATCGCTCGGTGATTGATGAAATGGGAGAGCGTGGAGGCTCCGCCTTCCACGAGAATGCGGCGATAGCCGCGTGCGGCGAGTGCATTCACCACCGAGACGGGATCAAGCATCGGCCTGTCTTCGCCTTCGCCGGGCGGAAGCATAGCAACGCCGATCTCATCTTCGTGCTGGACGTCGTCTTCGCGACGGATGAAGAGCGGCTTTTCCGTGTGAGCTCCGAACAGGCGGGCATCGGGCGGTGTGCGACGGCCAGGGTCGATCACCACGGCGCGCGGCGACGAGCCATTGCAGCGACGGACCGTCAATTGCGGATCGTCCGCCACAACCGTCCCCACACCGACGATGATGGCATCCGCATTAGCGCGCAGGGCGTGCAGGTGATCGAGCGCATCGGAGCCATTGATGTACTTGGACGCGCCATTGGCGCAGGCGATACGCCCGTCGAGGGTCTGGCCCAACTGACCGACCACCACGATCTGGTCAGATTTCGCAGTCTTCAATGAATCCATGTCCACGCTGATGTTCACGTTGAGAATCGCCTCTTGCGGATGCCGCCGCATCGCATTTGCCATGCACTACGACCGACAGCCCAGAGCGGATTTGTATCGAGGCGGGGTCCCGGCGCCGAGACGACGGTTCTCGGCTTCTCATATACGTGATGGGGCGCTGAAAGTTCCGAACACGATACAGGGGGAAATTCAAAATTATGACAAAGCGGGATGGAACGCGTCTATAAGAAACGGATTAACAGAACCGTTGAGCGCGAATGCGGTGTTTGAAAGCACCGTCACTCACATCACTCAAGCCGCTTGACGACCTCTCAACATATGCGGGCAACGAACGCCGATGAATTTTCAGGACAAGTCCCTCGATGATGGTTCTTCGACCGCAGGTTCGGCAGAGCCTCGGGATCCACGACGATCCAGCAGCGGTGCATCCAGCCGCGCGGCCGTGACCAAAGTCCTGAAGCGTATGAACAAAAACGATTCGATCCGCGCGAACTATTTGTCCGATGCGGACCTCAAACAGCTCGGTGCGCGGCTTGCCACGGGCGAAGTGCACACGCTGCCCGAGTTTCGCGCCTTCGATCTCGTGGCGCGCCAAAAGGAAAACGAGGCCGCGATCCTCAAGGCCTATCGCTCGACCCGCGAGGCAAACGAAAGCGGCGAGATGATCACGCCGGCTGCGGAGTGGTTGCTCGATAACCACTATCTGGTCGAGCAAAACATCCGGCAGGTGCGCCAGGATCTGCCGCTCAAATTCTATCGGCAGCTGCCAACGATCGATATGCCGGGTGTCGGCGCTCTGCCGCGCGTGCTCAGCATCGCCTGGATGTACATCGCCCATACGCACAGCGCGCTGACGATGCAGAGCCTGACTGCGATGGTGGATGGCTACCAGTCGAGAAAAGTTCTGAGGATCGGTGAAGTTTGGGCGCTGCCCTCGATCTTGCGCTTCGTGCTGATCGAAAATCTCAGCCGTATTTCGGTGCGCGTCGAGCATGCGCGCAACATGCGTAGGCTTGCCAACGAGGTGGCCGACCGGATCCAGAAGCTCGAGCCAGGCCAGAGCTGCCGCGGTGTGCTGTCGGAGAACGCCAAGCACACCGAAGACAACGCGTTTGCTGCGCAGATGCTCTATCGGCTGCGCGACGGTTCGGCCGTCGCCGAGGAAGCGATATCATGGCTTGAGGCGCGGCTTGAAGAGCGCGGCATGGATGCCGAAGAGGTGCTGGTGCGCGAGCACAGCCGTCTTTCCTTCGGCAATGCCACCATGGGCGCGATCATTCGCTCGCTGCGCAAGATCGACGACACGGACTGGACGGTCTGGTTCGAAACCGTCAGCCGCGTCGACAATATCCTGAGAGAGCGGTCGACATTCTCTCGGCTCGACTTCCAATCGCGCGACATCTACCGCGACGCGATCGAGCGCCTCGCCCGCCGAGCCAAGAAGGAAGAGGTGTTCGTTGCCGAGACGGCCCTGGCCATGGCCTCCGACGCGGCCCTGCCGGATGAGGAGCTCGACATCGGACCGTTCGTGGTCGGCGATCACCGTGCCAAGCTCGAAAAGGCCATCGGGTACCGCCCGTCAATCCGTGACCAGATCTGGCAGCAGGCGAAGCGCTTTGGCTGGCTGTCCATCGCGGTTCCGAATCTGGCGCTCGTGCCCATCTTCATGGCGCTTGCGTGGTGGCTCCTCTCCTCGCTCGGCGTTCCAACCGGGCCGGCCACCCTGTTGTTGGCGTTTTTCCTGCTGCCTGCAACCGAAGCGGCGACGGGTCTCTACAACACGCTGGTCTCGCTCACCGTTAGGCCAACCAGGCTGATTGGGTACGAGTTCAAAGAGGGCATCCCGGAGGACCAGCGCACGCTGCTCGTGGTGCCCTCGCTGATCGGATCGCGAGACGGTGTCGATGAGCTGATCCGCAACCTGGAAGTCCATTATCTCGCCAATACTGCGGGCGAAATCTATTTCGCGATTCTGTCCGACTGGACCGACAGCGATGTCGAGGAGAGCCCCAAGGATCTTGAAATCCTCGATTATGCCAACCAGCAGATCAGGGAGCTCAGCGCGCGCTATGCCTTCGACGGCCGCACGCGCTTTTACCTGCTGCATCGCCGGCGGCTTTATAATCCCGCCGAGGGCGCCTGGATGGGCTGGGAGCGCAAGCGCGGCAAGCTGCACGAGCTGAACCTGCTGCTTCGGGGCGACAAGGACACCACCTATCTCGAGCCGGAAACACCGCTTCCCTCCGACATCCGCTATGTGATGACGCTCGATTCCGACACGCGCCTCACGCGTGACGCCGTCACCAAACTCGCCGGCAAGATAGCGCATCCGATGAACCGGCCGGTGTTCGATGCCGAGACGGGACGCGTGACGAAGGGTTACGGCATTCTTCAGCCGCGCGTGACGCCGTCGCTGACGACCGGACACGAGGCGTCCGCGTTCCAACGCATCTTTTCGGTCAATCGCGGTCTCGACCCGTACGTCTTCACCGTATCGGACGTTTACCAGGATATCGGCGAGGAAGGGTCGTTCACGGGCAAGGGCCTCTACGACATCGATGCATTCGAGGCCGCTCTCAGCGGGCGGATCCCCGAAAATGCGGTTCTGAGCCACGATCTGCTGGAAGGCTCTTTCGCTCGCAGTGCGCTGGTGACGGATGTCGAGCTGGTCGAGGATTTTCCTGTCCGCTATCAGGTGGAAGCATCGCGGCAGCATCGCTGGGCACGGGGCGACTGGCAGCTTCTCCCGTTCATCTGCAAGGCAAACAGTGGCGTGACCGCGCTTGGCCGCTGGAAGATGATCGACAATCTCCGCCGCTCGCTGACGCCAATTGCCTGGGTGCTCGGATCGGTGGCGGGCTGGACGATCCTGCCGATTAATGCCGCCCTCTTGTGGCAGATGATCATGATCGTCAGCCTGTTCGTCGCTCCGACCATCGGACTTCTGTCCGGCGCGATCCCGCGGCGAACCGATATCATTCCGCGCGCGCATCTTCAGTCCGTGATCGAGGAATTCGCTTCCGCCACGGCGCAGGTTGTGCTGCGCGTCATCTTCATGGCGCACACCGCCTGGATCATGACTGACGCGCTCGGCCGAAGCCTTTATCGCCTGTTCGTCAGCCACGAGAAGATGCTGGAATGGCGCACGGCCGCGCAGGCACATTCCAGCGCGAGCGGCGACATCGCGTCCTATTACAGATCCATGTGGCAAGCGGTCGCCATCGGCCTGCTGGCGTTTCTGATCCCCTTCCTGTCGATCGGCAATGGCGGCGAGCTGGTCGCCGTGCCGTTTGCCTTGCTGTGGGTTCTGTCGCCGGCGATCGCCTGGTTCGTGAGCCAATCGGCCGAGACAGAGGATCGGCTCGTCGTCAGCGATGCCGATCGCGACGAACTGCGACGCGTCGCGCGCCGCACCTGGAGCTACTTCGAAACCTTCGTCAACGAAGAGCACAACCATATTCCGCCGGACAATTTCCAGGAATCGCCGGCGCCCGTCGTGGCAGGCCGCACATCGCCCACCAATATCGGCATCTATCTGCTCTCCATTGTCTCGGCCCGAGACTTCGGCTGGATCAGCCTTGAGGAATCGGTGCGCCGTCTGGAGCAGTGCGTGCGCACTCTCGACCGCATGGAGAAGCATCGCGGCCATCTCCTGAACTGGTACGATACCCGCACGCTGCAGCCGCTGCTGCCGAAATACGTGTCCGCCGTCGACAGCGGAAACCTTGCCGGGCACCTGATCGCCGTTTCGTCGGCCTGCCGCGACTGGGCCGATGCGCCTGCGGCGTTCCTGCAAGGATCGATCGACGGCATCGACGATGTCGCTGGTATTCTGGAGGAGACCTTCAACCAGGTTGCGGACGACCGGCGTACGGTTCGGCCGCTGCGCAAGCGTATATCGGAACGCATCGAAGGCTTCCGCCGGGCGCTCGCACGGTTGAAGCACGAGCCGGAATTCGCTTCGATCCGCACCATCAACCTCTCCGTTCTTGCCCGCGAAATCGAAAAGCTCGCCGACGATCTTCACGGAGAAATCGGCTCGGCGGAGACCGAGCAACTGGTCGCCTGGTCGCGCAGCCTCATCTCCGCCTGCGAGGCGCATGTGGCAGATGCGGTGTTCGAGCCGCAACAGATCAGCGCGCTGCGCTCGCGCCTCGAAGCGTTGCGTGATCGCACACGCGACATCGCGTTTTCGATGGATTTTCGCTTCCTGCTACGGGCCGAGCGCCGTCTTCTGTCGATCGGCTACCGGGTCGTCGAGAACGAGCTCGACGAAAGCTGCTACGATCTTCTGGCATCCGAAGCGCGGCTCACCAGCCTGTTCGGCATCGCCAAGGGCGATCTGCCCACTGAGCACTGGTTCCGTCTCGGCCGACCGATCGTGCCGGTGGGTGCCCATGGCGCGCTGATGTCGTGGTCGGGATCGATGTTCGAATATCTGATGCCGCCGCTCGTCATGCAGGAGCGCCAGGGCGGCATCCTCAACCAGACCAACAATCTCATCGTCAAGCGCCAGATGGAATATGGCGCGAGCCTTGGTATTCCGTGGGGAATATCGGAAGCGGCCTTCAATGCCCGCGACCCCGAGATGACCTATCAGTACACCAATTTCGGTGTGCCCTCGCTCGGTCTCAAGCGCGGGCTAGGCGAAAATGCCGTTGTTGCGCCCTATGCGACGATCCTTGCCAGCCAGTACCGCCCGCGCGATGCGGTCGACAACCTCAAGCGTCTGCGCAATCTGGGTGCTATGGGGCGCTATGGCTATTACGACGCGGTCGACTTCACGCCGAGCCGCGTGCCGGAAAAGCAGAAATACGCGGTGGTCAAGAACTACATGGCCCACCATCACGGCATGTCGATCACCGCGATCGCCAATGTCGTCTTCTCGGGTCGCCTGAGGGATCTCTTCCATAGCGATCCGGTGATCGAAGCGGCGGAACTGCTGCTTCAGGAAAAGGCGCCGCGCGATGTGCCAGTGATCACCGTCAAGCACGAGGAAAAGCTGGCGGACAAGGGGACGACCGACCTGCGGCGGCCCGCATTGCGGATCGTGGAAAATCCGAAAGTCGCCGACCGCACGGTCGTGCTGCTTTCGAACGGTCATTTTTCCACGATGCTCACGGCAACCGGTTCGGGCTATCAGCGCTGGAACGGCCTTGCCGTTTCACGCTGGCGGCCGGACCCGACCGAAGATCGCTGGGGGTCGTACATCTTCCTGCGCGATACGCGATCGGGTGACTGGTGGTCTGCAACGGTCGAGCCGAAACAGGCTCCGGGCGAGAAGGCGACGGCGATCTTTGCCGACGACAAGGCCGAGTTCTACAAGACGGTCGGCGACATCCGCACCGAACTCGAATGCATCGTCGGCGTGGAAAGCGACGCCGAGGGCAAGCGCCTCACGATCTTCAACACGTCCAAAGAGGACCGGTTCATCGAGGTGACGTCGTTCGCCGAGCTGGTGATTGGGGCCGATGATGCCGACATGGCGCATCCGGCCTTCTCGAAGATGTTCGTCAAGACCGAGATTGCCCGGCAGGGCGATGCCATCTTTGCCGAGCGCAAGAAGCGGTCGCCCGGCGACCCGGACATGCAGGTGGCACACCTGATCGTCGACAGCTCCAACACAAGCCGTGAGACGCAGGTGGAAACGGACCGCCGAGCCTTCATCGGGCGCGGCCGCACGCTTAGCGAGGCGCAGGCCTTCGACGGGCGCGACGCCTTGTCCGGCAGCCAGGGCTTCACGATGGACCCTTGCCTGTCGCTGAGGCGCACCGTGCGCGTGCCGGCAGGCAAGAAGACGCGGGTGATCTTCTGGACGATCGCGGCACCGAGCCGCTCGGAGCTGGAAGAGGCCGTGGCGCGCTATCGCCATGCGGAAAGCTTTAATCACGAGCTGATGCAAGCCTGGACCCGGTCGCAGGTGCAGACGCGCCATGTGGGTGTCAGCTCGCAGGAAGCCGCCGATTTCCAGCGGCTTGCGCGATACCTCGTCTATCCGGATCTCGAGCTTCGCAGCGGGACGGAATCCTTCACTTCCGGACTCACGCGGCAGTCGGCTCTCTGGCCGCTCAGCATTTCGGGCGACTATCCGATTTGCGCGCTTCGCATCAACGACGACACAGACCTCGAAATCGTGCGCAAGGCGCTTCTGGGCCAGGAATATCTGCGCGCACGCGGTCTCGTTGCCGATCTCGTCGTGATCAACGAGAAGGCGAGTTCCTACGCGCAGGATCTGCAGAACGCGATCGAGTCCATGTGCGAGAATGCGCGCCTGCGCGGCACGGCCGACGGTCCGCGCCAGCACATCTTTGCCGTGCGGCGCGACCTGATGGACCAGGCGACTTACGAACAACTGCTCGCTGCCTCGCGGATCGTTCTCCATGCCCGCAACGGCAAATTGTCGACGCAGATCGATCGTGCCGCGGCGGCTGCCCGCGCCTCCGCGGAGGCAGAACGCAAGTTGAAGGGCCGTCCCGCGCAGGTGGATGACGACCGGCAGATGCTGACGGCGCTATCGGTAACATTGCCTTTGGTGCCGGGCCGTGCCGTCAAGGCGCCGCTCGGTTCCGCAGCGGTGGACGGCAGCGATCTGGAGTTCTTCAACGGCTATGGCGGATTTGCCGAAAACGGCGCGAATTATGTGATGCGCCTGCGTGCCGGCGAAGCGACGCCCCAGCCCTGGATCAACGTTTTGTCCAACGGCACGTTCGGCGGGCACATCGCGGCAGAAGGTTCGGCGTTCACGTGGAGCCTGAATTCACGTGACTATCAGCTGACGCCATGGACCAACGACCCGGTCGAGAACCGGCCGGGCGAAGCCTTCTTCGTTGCCGACCGTCAATCCGGTCGCGTGATGACGCCGTTTGCGGCATTCGCCGAGGATGGGCCAGAGGTCTATGAAGTGCGGCACGGGCAGGGGTTCAGCACGTTCACGACCGCACGCGGCGGTCTCGCGCTCGAGCTCACACAGATCGTCGATCCGGAAAACCCGGTGAAGCTCTCGCGTTTCACCATTCGCAACGACGGCGAGATCAGCCGGCAGCTCAGGGTCTATGGTTACGTGGAATGGGTTCTTGGCGGCAATCGCGGCCGAACTGCCCCCTTCGTGAAATCTGAGCGGCCGTCGGAGAACGTTCTGACGGCCACCAACCCGTACAGCATCGATTATGCCGGCCGCACCGCATTTCTGGCGCTGGACGGTGCCGACAGCTTCACCACCAGCCGGCGATCGTTCATTGGCAGCGGCGGCTCAATCTATCGGCCGGAGGCCGTCTATGGGCTGTTCCCGCTCGACGGTACGCTGGAGCCCGATGGTGATCCGTGCGCCGCACTCGCCAGGGATATCGATCTCGCACCGGGCGAAAGCTGCACGGTGATCTTCGCTCTCGGCGATACGGACAGCACGGCAGAGGCCGAGCGCATCGCCGCGCTCGCATCGCCTGCGCATTTCGATCAGGCGCTCACGGCCATCAACGCCGAATGGGACGGTTTCCTCTCGACGCTCACCATCGAGACGCCTGATCGGGCGATGGACTTCATGGTCAATCGCTGGCTGCCCTATCAGTCGCTGGCCTGCCGTATCCGGGCACGGTCCGCGTTCTATCAGGCAAGCGGTGCCTATGGGTTCCGAGACCAGCTGCAGGACACGCTGTCGCTGATGCTGCATGACCCATCGCTCGCGCGGGCGCAGATTCTGAATGCGGCGGGGCGGCAGTTCCGCGAAGGCGATGTTCAGCATTGGTGGCTGCCTGCCACGGGCGCCGGCGTGCGCACGATGATCTCGGACGACGTCGTGTGGCTCGGCTACGGAACGGCGGAATATCTTCAGGTGACCGGGGACCGCGCAATCCTCGAAGAACCTCTGCCATTTCTGGAAGGTCCCGCTCTTGCGGAAGGTCAGCATGACAGCTTCTTCCAGCCGCAGCTTTCGGAAGACACTGCTTCGCTCTACGAGCACTGCGCGCGCGCTCTCGATCTTGCCGTCGAACGCACAGGCCCGAACGGTCTGCCGCTGATCCTCGGCGGGGACTGGAATGACGGCATGAACCGGGTCGGCGAAGGCGGGCGCGGCGAAAGCGTGTGGCTCGGCTGGTTCCTGATCCATGTGCTCGATCGCTTCGAGCCGATCGCTCTTGAGCGGGGAGAAATGGAGCGGGCGAGCGCTTGGCGCGCCCATATAGACAAGCTCAGCGCGGCGCTTGCTGGACCCGGTTGGGATGGCGACTACTATCGCCGCGGTTATTTCGACGACGGATCGCCGCTTGGCTCGCATGTCAGCGACGAATGCCGGATCGACTCCATCGCCCAATCCTGGAGCGTGCTTTCGGGTCTCGGCGATCCGGCAAGGTCCGAGCAGGCAATGAATGCGGTCATCGATCATCTCGTCGATGACAATGCGCAGATCATCCGGCTCTTCACGCCGCCTTTCGAAAACTCCGACAAGGAGCCCGGCTATATCAAGGGATATCCGCCGGGTGTTCGTGAAAACGGGGGGCAGTACACCCATGCCGCGACCTGGGTGGTCTATGCCCTGGCTGCGATGGGCCGTGGCGACGAAGCGCATCGCGCCTTTGCGATGCTCAACCCCGTGAACCATGCGCTCGATCGGTCTGCTGCCGACCGCTACCGCGTCGAGCCCTATGTCGTGGCCGCCGACATCTATTCCGGTGGTCCACGCGACGGACGTGGGGGATGGACCTGGTACACCGGCTCCGGTGGCTGGCTCTACCGCGCAGCGGTGGAGGCCATTCTCGGTATCCGGCGACAGGGCGATCGCCTTATCGTCGATCCCAGCTTGCCCCTAAGCTGGCCCGGCTTCTCCGCGCAGTTGCGTCTCGAGGGCAAGACCTACAGGATTGGGGTCAACCGCGATGGGTCGGATCTGCGCATCACCGTCAATGACGTTTTGGTGGAGAATGTGAAGGCCGGTATCGCACTATAGCTTGCAACCAAACGCCGCTCGTGGCGTTTGAGTTCGTCCGGCCGATCAAGAAGAAAAACAAGATCACCAATCGGCCGGTGCAGGTTTCAAGGGACATTTTTTGCCGATAGGGCGCGGGCCAGTGGGTGCGCGCGTGCCTTAGACGGTGTCCACCTTGCGACAGCCATCGAGCGTCGCGGGGCGGCGAAGCTTGGACAGGCTTGAAGACCCGATGACTTTCTTTGCAAGACAGAACGCGCAGTCCTTGCCACTGGCTGCGCCATTGCCTGACAGCCGTGACAGCCGGCTCGATGTGCTGCGTGCGTTGGCGTTGATCACGATCTTCATCAACCACGTGCCGGGCAATCCTTACGAGATGTTCACTAGCCGGAACTTCGGCTTTTCGGATGCTACGGAGGCCTTCGTGCTGATCTCCGGCATCGCCGTGGGGCTGGCTTATGGATCGAGGTTTCAAGCGGGGCAGCGGCTCGCCAGCACGATCCGAGCCTGGCGCCGGGCGTTCACGCTCTATGTCGCGCACATCATGGCCACGATGGTGACGATCGCGATCTTTTCTGCCGGGGCAATCTATTTCTCGGCACCGGATCTGCTCGAGCGCATTAATCTCAAGGCGGTCTTCGAAGACACGCCCATGGCGCTCTTCGGCATCGTCACTCTCGGCCACCAGCTCGGCTACAACAACATTCTCACCATGTACGCGGCCGTCCTCGTCATGGTGCCTGTTCTGCTGCTGATCGGCACACGCAGCCTGAGGCTCATGCTTGCCGTCTCCGCAACGCTCTGGCTGCTGGCGGGGCTCTACCGCATCGGCCCGCCCCACTTTCCGGCTGGCGGCATCTGGTTCCTGAACCCGCTCTCCTGGCAGTTCCTGTTCGCGATCGGCATGGCCGGCGTCATGCATGTGAAACGTGGCGGGCGCATCGCCATCCATCCCGGTCTGGTGGGTGCTTCGATCGTCTATCTTCTGGTCAGTCTGGCATGGGTGAAGCTGCCACTCTGGGGGCTGGAAAAGGCCGTGCCGTTGCCCTTCGTGCTCGGTGATTTCAACAAGACGTTCCTGACGCTGCCGCGGCTTCTGCATGTGCTGGCGCTGGCCTACGTTTTCCTGGCTTTCCCGATCTTCTCCAGGTTCACGCGCCTCGCTCACAGCAATCCACTCGCGGTGATGGGGCGTCACGGACTGCCGGTCTTCGTTGCCGGTACGATCCTCTCCATGGCCGGTCAGGTCGTTAGCCAGATCACGGAAACGGGCTTCCTGCTCGACACGGCGATCTTGAGTGCCGGCATCGCGCTGCAATTCCTGCTCGCCTACTACCTGGAATGGGAAGCACGGCTTCTGAAAGGCCAGAAGACGCGCGTCAGGACCGTGCAGGGCCCAAGCGTGCCGCCTGTTGTTCCTGCCCGAGGGATCACGCAGACGACGCCTCCGGCAGAGCAGCAGATCCCTGCTTGAGGACAAAAGCGGCCGAGTATGCGCGTAGGCCCGAGGGGTACCTGAGCGCATCCCGACGGGCAGCTTCTCACATGCAAAACGGCCCCGGTTTGATCCGGGGCCGCTTCGAATGGCGTCGGCAGGGATCTGGGTTTGGGAGGAAAACCGTCTCACCGCCGAGGCCGCCAATTTGCGCATTGGGTTGCGGACGACGGGGAGCCCCGTCGCCCGTTTTCGGATGTGCCTATTGCGCTGGAGGAGTTGGCTCCTCGGCGGCCGGTGGCACGGCTTCTTCGGTTGCAGCGGGCGCTGCCGGGTCTTCGGCAGGCGCCTCCGTTGCGTCTGCCGGTGCGACGGGCTGCTGGCTCTGGTCAGTCGCCGGTGGCTCCGTGCCGGATGCGTCGGGCACCGAAGCTGGATCCGTCGCCGCATCATCCGGAGTTCCGGCATCGGCCGGAGCCGGATCACCCGGAACCGCATCCTCGGCATCCGGCACAGGGGCGCCATCCGCCGGTGCCTGGTCGGTAGCAGTGTCGAGCGGAGCCTCCATGGTGGCGCCGTCGTTGCCTTCTGCAGCGGGCATGCCGCTCGCCATCTCTGGAGGGCCGGCCAGTTCCGGATGGTCCTGCAGCATGCTGATCCCACCAAGCGGCTTGTTCACGCCGTTGTGGCAGGTGGAGCAGACGGCCTTCGGCACGTCGCCTTGCGGGCCGAGACGATTAGGCGGGAAAACGCCGGTCAGGGGCAGAATGTAATCCTGGTTGATGTCCCGGACCATGTTGATGCCGTACCAAGCCGTCGTGCGCTGCGTCGGGCTCGTCTCCCAGCTCGCGAAGGAGCGGGTGTTGTGGCAGAAGGTGCAATTCACGCCGAGCGCATCCGACATGTGCATCATCAGGCCGTAGGTATTTTCAGCCGACTGGATGGGCATGAGTGGCTTATCTTCGAGCGGCAGGGCATTGGTCGGCACCACACGGATGACCTGGCGGTCGACGAGGTAGTCGGTCAACGCGTCGTAGGGCAGCGAGGAGTAGGCCGCGACCTCGGTGGCGACGTTCTGCCCGTTGCGGTCGCCCGCCATTCCACCGGCACCCGGCAGGTCCTCGTTCTGGTACCAGACCGACTGCGGCACCGGCTGGCCGAGATGGCAGGTGTAGCACGTGACGCCGGTTTCGGCGACGTGGTCATCCCAGTTCTGGTTGATGTCCCAGGTCATCTGGATCATCGAGCGGGCGACGACCTTGGTGTAGATTTCGTCGGACGCCATGTTCTCCAGGTTGTGGCAGTAACCGCAGCCTTCCTGAGGGGCGACCCATTCGGTGATGTGGGCCATCAGGCGATTGAACTGCGCGTCGGAGAGATCGCCCAGCACCTGGACATTCTCATAGACTTCCGAGGCGCGGGTGCCTTCAGGCGATTCCGGCGGATAAAGCGGCTCCGGGATGGCGATGGCTGCGGCTTGGATACGCGGGTTGGTCACCTGTTCCATCCCGGTGCCGCGATAGCCGATCTGGGTGACCTCCATCGGCGGTCGCTCCCAGGTAAGCATCATGGCGATCGTCAGCAAGGCGGCAGCGACGATGCCGATCAACGACAGTGCGATTCTCATGGCGCCCTCCTACTCGATGGCGAGCGCTGCTGCCGGATCCGGCAGCGGTGCCCATGTTTCGGGATACATCGGCGCGACGCCATGCTTGACGGCCCAGAGGTACCAGTTGTCGACGACGGTGCCCGTAAGCAGGATACCAATGCCGCCGGTCAGCGTGACCAGCACGGCGAACCACCACGCCCAGCGGTGGACCGATTCCATCGTGGCGTTGAAGCCCATGGTCCAGCGCCAGACGAGTGCTGCACGTTCCGAGGCCGTGCCGCGGTCGGTGATCTGCTCGATCTCGCGCTCGCCGCCGACACGCGACACCGCAAGGATGGTAGCGGCGTGCATGGCGAAGAGAACAGCCGACCCGTAGAGGAAGGCGATCGAGAGCATGTGGAACGGGTTGTAGAACAGGTTGCCGTATCTGAGAGAAAAGGCAGCGGTCCAATCCAGATGCGGGAAGATGCCAAAGGGAACGGCTTCCGACCAGCTGCCCATCAGGAGCGGGCGAATGAAGCCGAGCACCAGATAGAGGAAGATGGCAGAGGCGAAGGCCCAGGCGACATGGGTGCCCATGCCGAGCGCGCGTGCTCTCGTATAGACGCGCACCCACCACAGAAGAATGGACGTCGTCAGGAAGAAACCTGCCATCAGCCACCAGCCGCCTTCGGACATGGGGGGGATCGTCAGGCCATATTCAGGCCGCGGCGGCTCAAGCGCGAGCCATGGCAACTGGCGCACGAACTGGATGGGGTCCCAGTTGACCGAGGCCCACATGTTGAGACCGATGATCTCGAAAGCGATGACACCGCACATGAGCGAGACGATGCCGGTCCAACCCAGATAGATGGGGCCGACCTGAGCGTTGCCGATCTTGCCGAGCCAGTAGGAGAAGCCGGCATGAGGCTCACGCCCCCAGGCACCCGTGCGCATCGGAACGCCCATATCGGGTTCGGATCTGACCTGAACACGCGTGAAGATGTTTTGATATTCGAACATGGTATCGCCTCCTCACGACCAGATCGGCAGGTTGAGCCACCAGGTCCACCATTCCGGCCAGCCACGTGACCAGAAGGGACCGGAGATGATGATGCAGACCGCGCTCCAGAACGCGGCGGAAACGGACAGGAACAGGCCGAGCCGGTGGATGCCGAGCGTGCCAATCGAATAGCCGATGGTGTCACGGAAGAAGGTGTCTTCGTGCTCCGGTCCTTTGACTTCCTCACCCTTTGGCGGGTTGGTGGCCGACAGGATCAGGCCGCCATGCATGGAGAGCGCGAGTGCGTTCGTGAAAAAGAACGTGATCGCGATCATGTGCGCCGGATTGTAGTGGAAGTGCAGATACTGGTAGCCGACATTCGACACCCAATCGAGGTGGCTCATGATGCCGTAGGGGAAACCATGGCCCCATGCGCCGAGCAGGACCGGGCGGATGACGACGAGCGAGATGTAGGCGAAGATCGCAAAGGAAAATGCAAAGGGGATGTGAAGCCCCATGCCGAGCTTGCGCGAGATCTCCGCCTGCCGCAGAGCCCAGGAACAGAAGGCGCCGATGGCGCAGATGGTGATGATCTGCCAGAGTCCGCCCTCTTTGAGAGGCGCGAGGCCAAGACCGTAGGAAAGGTCGGGCGGGGCAATCGAGATCTGCCACAGGTTCCATGTCGGCCCAATCGCCGCGCCATAAATGATGAGCGCCGTCCCGAGGAACGAGAAGAAGATCGTCGTGACGCCGAAAAAGCCCACATAGAAGGGGCCGACCCAGAAATCGAAGAGGTCGCCGCCGAGCAGCGTGCCGCCACGCACGCGATATTTCCGTTCGAAACTGAGCATTGCCATGGCGCCATCTCCCTTCCCAGAAGGACCCGTTGCCGCGCTCCCGACGAGGGCGGACTTCGCAGCCTATTTTGCGCGGATGGACGCGGGCGTGGCGGACTGGCCGCCGGCGCCCGCACCGGTCTTGAACCGGCCCTATCCGAGTTGATGCTCGGACGGGTTCGGAACGATCTGTTCGATCGATGCGGCGGCGGGGGCGGCTTGCGGCGCGCCTTCCAGCCAGTTGAACCGTTCCGTGCTGAGCAGGATGAAATGGATCAACAGAGCAAGTGCGAACAGGAACGTGAATAGCGCGACGAGTGCACGACGCGGATCGAAAAGCAGCCAGATTCTCCACATGGTCTTCTCTCCCTCAGCCGACGAGTGTCTGAAGAGCGCTGAGCGCCGGCTGGATGCCGTCGTTGAGCGAGACGTAGCCTTCTGGTCCCGGCAGCCACGGGCGCCACATCCACACCAGGATGTGAGCGATGACCGCGACGATGACGAAGCCGATAAAGCTACTCATGAAGACGGAGTGGAATTCCCTGGCTTCTGCTTCGGAAAGCCCCGACAGCGCGCCGTCGATTCTCTCAGCCATGGTCTACCTCCTAGGTTTTGGCCCTTCGGCCATGGTCCCCGACGGCACGGGATCGTGCCGGCTGGGTCTTCGCTGCCGTCTCAGCCCAAAGGCGTCCTCGGCGTTTCCCTTGCGGCGGACCGCAGGGGATCTGTCCCCGTTCAGCGATAGGCGAACGGTATGCAGCTGCTTGCTGCGACCCGAACCTCGGTGAGGATCGATCGCTGGCCGCTCAGGGCGGGAACCGATGCGCGCATCCGGCGCGGCGCGAGCCGCAGCCCGACCGCGACGATCAGGAAGAAGGCGAAGACACCGAAATAGGTGAGCCGATATTCCCGATACTCCGCGCGGCGCTCGCGGCGGTCGTGTCCGGGTCTCGCGATATCGATGACAGCCATGTGCAGTCCCTCCTGCGGCAAAGCCGCCCCGGCATCACGCCGGCTCCAATTCTCCATTCAGCACCGAGCGCATGCGCCCGATACCGACTTCCTCTTCGCCCGCATTGCGAGCCTGCCGTTCCGCAGCGTCGCGCAGCCTTTTGGCAGCGGAGATGCGGGTCAAGACGGGATGGGCCTCGATCGCCTCGTCCAGCAGCGCGCGTGCCGCCTCGTTCCAGCCGAGCGCGCGCTCGGGTCGAGCCGGCGTCGCTTCGACACGGTCGAGATCGGTGCCGAGCGGCAGGATGTGGAAGAGCGCATCGAAGAGCGCGTTGCAGACTTCCTGGACGAGATAGGTCGCCCCGGCGTAACCCATGAAAGGCGTGCCCGTGTGTCTGCGGATGATGGCGCCGGGAAACGAGGCTGCGATGAAGGCAGGTCTCGGCCCGCGCATCGCGCCGAGTTCGGCGGCATACATGCGCTCGTTGAACGAACCGAAAAGCACCAGAGGTGGCGTCGCCTTGATCGCTGCACGCACAGCATCGTTGTCGGTCTTCGCACCGGCCACGCGCGCGAATGCGAAGTTGCAGGGCAGGCCCATGTCCTCTTCGAGGAAATGCCGGATGCCGCGCGTATAGGTTTCGCCCGCCACGATGCCGAAGCTTGCCGTCGCATAGAAATCCTGGGTGACGGAGCGCCATAGATCCCAGATCGGCTTGATCGTCGTGTGCTTTTCGGTAGCGATGAACGGTTCGGGATCGAGGCCGGTGAGCTCGCCGAGCTTGCGCAGGAAAAGCGTGGTCGAGTGAAGGCCGATCGGCGCCTGTAGATAGGGGCGATCGAGGTCCTCGCAGAGCTTGCGCCCGAACTCGCGGTACATGCAGACATTGACGTCGGCATCGATCAGGCGCGGAACGTCCGCGAGGTCCGAACCGAGCGGGAAAATGAGATTGATCTCGGCGCCGATGCCCTCGACGAGGCGGCGGATCTCGGCGACGTCGGAGGGCATGTTGAACATGCCGTAAGCGGGCCCGATGATATTGACGCGCGGCTTGCCCCCGCGCTTCTCGGCGGCTGCCTTGGCTTTTTCCAGCGCCTTTGCCTTGTTTTTCGGACCAAAGGTCTTCCAAAGCCAGGCGAGCGCGCGGTCGGCGCTCTGCCATTGATCCTCGTCGATCGTGCGCGGCAGGAAGCGCTGGATGTTCATGCCTTCCGGTGTGACGCCGCCGCCGATCATCTCGGCGATGGAGCCCGTCACGACGACCGATGGGACGGTCGGGTCAAGCGTCGAATGGGCGCGCTTCATCGCCTGTTCGGTGCCGATCTGGCCGAGTTCCTCTTCGCCGAGGCCCGTGACGACGATCGGCAGTTCATGCGGCGGCAGGGCGTCGGTGTAGTGCAGGACGGAGGTCACCGGCAGGTTTTCGCAGCCGACGGGGCCGTCGATGATGACCTGCAGACCCTTCAGCGCGGTGAAAACGTAGACGGCGCCCCAATACCCACCGGCACGATCGTGATCGAGGACCAGCATCAGACCGGCCCTCCGACTTGCGGCCAGACGCCGGCCGTCGCGCCGGTGCCCACGCCTTCGAAGAAGTCCGACATGCGGTCGAAGCGCGCCTTGCCGGCAATGGCCGCGTTGATGACGGTTGCCAGCGAACCGGCGCCGGCGATCCCCATCAGCGGGCGGGCGGATATGAGATTGGTAAAATAGAGCGCCGGAACAGAGCGCTGCTTCACGTGCTGGACTACCGGCGTCGTGCCGATTGCCAAATCCGGCGAAAATTCCTCGAAGGCGGCGATATCGTCTTCCAGCGACGCACGAAACTTCACCATGACGCCGTTGGCTTCGAGCCAGGCTGCATCGTCTGCCGACCAGCGCGTCTTCGGGCAGGCGGTGCCGACATAGCGCAGATCCGCGCCGGACTCCTTCAAGAGCCGACCGACCAGCAGTTCGGAGCCTTCGTACCCGGAAAGGGTGATGCGGGCGTTGATCGGCGATGCCTTCAATGCGGCCGCGATTGGGTTCAGGACGAGGCCTTTGGCAGCGTCGATGATGGCGGGCGCGACGCCTGCTGCGTTGCCGACAGCGTCGAGCCAGGCTGCCGTGCCCGACAATCCGACGGGGGCCGAACCGATGACGGCACGGCCGGCAGCCTCGAACTCGCGAACGCTGGCGGTGTAGAACGGATGGATCGCCGCTGCGACCGCGCAGTCGAGGGCGCTATAGAGTTCGCGCCATTCGCGTGTCGGCACGACAGGTCCGGCGGCAAGGCCGAGCGGTTCGATGAGGCGGGAAATGCTGACCGGGTCGGCCGGGAACATTTCGCCGATCAGCGCGACGGTCGGCTTGTCGGTGACGGCAGTGCTCGGCGCTGCAACGGGGCCCTGTTCAGCTTCGCGGCGGGCATAGGCGAGCATGGCGCCGGCCAGCACGTCCTTGGCTTCCGCATGGGTCGGCACGCCGAAGCCCGGCACGTCGATGCCGATGATGCGCACGCCGTTTATTTCCTTGGGCAATGCGCGGAGCGGCACGCCCGATGCTGTCGGTACGCAGAGATTGGTGACGACGATCGTGTCGTAGAGTTCCGGATCGGCCAGCGTGTGGACGGCGTCGCGGACGTCCTCGTAAAGCTTGCCGGTCACGAGCGTCTCGGAATTGAACGGCACATAACCGACCGAGCGCTTGGCGCCGTAGAAATGGGACGTGAAGGTCAGGCCGTAGACGCAGCAGGCGGAACCCGAAAGCACTGTTGCCGTGCGACGCATGCGCAGCCCCACGCGGAGAGACCCGAATGCGGGGCACATGGATTGCGGCTGGTCGTGCGGGCCCGTCGGGTAGTCCGATTTCAGCTGGTCGAGCATCGCGCTCTTGCCGTTGGCGCGCGCTGCCCGGTCCATCTCGGCCTTGCCGCCATGGCAGGAGCCGGTTGCCGACGCGGGGCGGTCATTGACGACCGAATCCAGGACCGGTGAGCCGTGATCACTTTCGCGACCCGCCTGGTCACCGTCTTCGACTGAAAGCGGCGATCCTTGATCCGTCTGTGTCGGACGCTCATCCATGATCATGCTCAAACCACGTCGTAGACGACTTCGAGGGACTGCTTTTCGACCACGATGCCGCCGCGCATGTCGGCCTGTGTCGCAGGGTCGAGCACCACATGCGCACCGACGTCGCTGCCCTTGAAGAGCGCGAGCAGACCGTCATGCTCCAGCGGATTGGGGCGCACCGGTTGTGCTTCCGCCACGTTCATGGCGAGCGTTTCGAACAGCGATCCCCAGCGGCCGCCGGGCAGGCCAATGATCTCGTAATTGGCGCTCTTGCGGCGAATGTCCTCGTCGGCGGGGATGGCGGCGAGGATCGGAATGCCGACCGATTCCGCAAATGCGGCCGCTTCGCCCGTCCCGTCGTCCTTGTTGATCACCATGCCCGCGACGCCGACATTGCCGCCGAGCTTGCGGAAGTAATCGACCGCCGAGCAGACATTGTTTGCGACGTAGAGCGATTGCAGGTCGTTGGAGCCGACGACGATGACCTTCTGGCACATGTCGCGGGCGATCGGCAGGCCGAAGCCGCCGCAGACCACGTCGCCCAGGAAATCGAGCAGCACGTAGTCGAAGCCCCATTCGTGGAAGCCCAGTTTCTCGAGCAGTTCGAAGCCGTGGATGATGCCGCGTCCGCCGCAGCCGCGACCGACTTCCGGCCCGCCGAGCTCCATGGCGAATACGCCGCCCTTCTTGAAGCAGACGTCGCCGATCTCGACTTCTTCGCCGGCTGCCTTCTTCTTGGACGATGTCTCGATGATCGTTGGGCAGGCGCGCCCACCGAACAGAAGCGATGTCGTGTCGCTCTTCGGGTCGCAACCGATCAGCAGCACGCGTTTGCCCTGCTGCGCCATCATGTGGGACAGATTGGCGAGCGTAAACGACTTGCCGATGCCGCCCTTGCCGTAGATCGCGATGATCTGCGTGGTCTTCTTCGCTTCGCCGGTTTCCGGCGTCGCAGTGGGTTCGGAGGCTTCCGCGCGCAATGCGGCGTGGAGTTCGTCCATCGCGCCCGATTTCGGTTCGCTCGCGCCGATCTTCACGTGAGAATTCATTGGATGTCTCTCCAGTCGAGGATCATTTTGAGGCAGTTGCGATCGAAAAATGCGGTCTGGTAGGCGTTGTCGGCGTGTTCCGGATGGCTGCGATGGGTGATCAGGCCGTCAAGCGGGAGGCGAGCCTCTTCGACGAGCGTGCTGACGGCTGCTAGATCCTCGGGCCGCCATTCGGCGGCAATGCGGATTGCGCATTCCTTGATGAAGGCAGGGGCAAAGGCGAAGGCGACCCGCTGATCGTAAAACCCGGCGAGAACGACCGTGCCGCCGCGCGAAAGATGGCGGATCGCCGGATCGAGGATGGCGCTGTCGCCGCTTGCATCGCAGATGCAACCGTAGTCGCGCCGCTCGTCTTCGGCCGGATCGACGACCGTGTAGCCTTGCGCACCGGTTCTGCGTTCCGGGTCGGTTTCCCAGACGGTCGGCGCGGGCGCGCCACAGGCGATGGCAAGACGCGCGATGAGCCTGCCGAGAACGCCGTGACCGATGACGAGATCGGGCATCTGGCTGGGGCAGGTCTGCAGCGCATGGTAAGCGGTCGCGGCAAGCGCCATGAGCACGGACTGCGCATTGCGCGGCGCGATCGTTGTCCGGTTGCCGGGCGTGACGATGCGCGAGGAGGCGCCACCGAAGAGACCGCGCAGATCGCGGTAGCAGGACGCGCCCGGAACGAAGACGAAATCTCCCGGCTTTCGGCCGGATGTCGGCCCGGCTTCCACGACTTCACCGACCGTTTCGTAACCGGGAACTAACGGATAGCCCATGCCCGGGAAGGGCGGCATCGTACCGCTCCAGAAAAGCTTCTCGGTGCCGGTGGAGACGCCGCTGTAGTGCACGGCCACGACCACGTCGTCGTCTTCCCGGCTCTTGAGCGCGAGATCGACCAGCGACAGACGTTTGGGCTCGTGAAGGACTACGGCATGCGAATTCATGACCTGCTCCTGGCGGCCGTGGCAGACAACACTCCCAGCGACCAAGTGTCAGCATATATTGACACATTAATTTGTCAAATCTTTTGTACATACTGTGGCAACGAGATGTCTAGCGGATCGCCAGAATGCTGCGTGAAAGCAGCGGTTGGCGCGCCGGCAGCGCGCGGATCGTTTCGAAGCCGGCTGCCCGCAGCATCGCCTGGATTTCATCCGCGGAGCGGGGCCGTCCCTGTCCCATCGCGAGCAGATAGAAGCCGAAATAGGCATCGGCCATGGCGCTCGTGCCGTCCGTTTCCGACATGGGCTCGCTCAACAAAAGCCGGCTGCCCGGGCTCATGGATTGGTGGAGATTGGCGAGCAATCGCTGTGCGTCGCCATCGTCGTGGTCATGCAGGACGCGGTTCAACGTCACGAGGTCGGCGTCGACCGGGAGAGCGTCGCAGAAGGCACTGCCGCCGTGCACGTCGATGCGGTGGCCGAGTGGATGTGCGGCCAGACGCCGACGTGCGACCGTGGCGACGGCGGGCAGGTCGAAAAGTACGAGTGTTGCTTTTGCGGTCCGCCCCGCGACAGCCAGAAGAAAGCTGCCGTCGCCGCCGCCGACATCCAGCACCACCGAATGGCTTTGGATGGGGTAGGCGGAGAAGATTTCCGCCGAGATGAAGGATTGCGAGGCGGCCATGAGGTCGCTGTAGCGCGCTGCAGCGTCGTCCTCGCTGCCTGCCGCATCACGGTAGTTCCAGAACCGGCGGAGCTCCGTGTCGGATTTTGGCGTGCGCAGAAGCGCCAGAGGATCGGCCAGATCGCGGTATAGCAGACCATGATGGCGGATCATGGCGATGACGCCTGGATTGTCGACGAGCGCTGCTCCGAGCGTTCCCAAGGCATAGCGCCCGTCGAACTGTTGGTGAGCCAAGTCCAGGGACGCGAGCGCGCGCATCAATGTGTGCGCGGATGCGACCGGCATGCTCCCGATTTCGGCAATGTCTGCCGTGGATTGGGGACGGCGCGCCATCTGATCGAAGAGATCGAGCTCTACAGCGGCCGACAGGGCCTGGCTGTAGACGAAGCCGGCGGTCAGATCGAAGAGGCGAGACGCATTGTGGCGCGCGATTGGCCGGGTCAGCGGGAAACGCGCGGCAAAGTCCCGAAACTCCCGGCGCGCGACCTGTCGGCTGCGGAATGCATGGAAGGCCGACAGCAAGCGGCGCAGCGGCGAGCCCGCGGAATAGGGTTGGTCCACCATATCATGCGGGGAGGAGCGCGCTGGATGCCGGGAGAAACCGCGCGGATTCGCGCTGGATCTGACGGCGCAGCGCGTCCCTTCCGGGGCAATCCGGCACGGCTTCGATCGTTTCGTCGATAAGCGAGGTAAGGCGGCGAACCGCGCCCTTCAGCCCCAGCGCCTTGACCGCATTCGGGCGGCCCAACGCATCGTCCTTGCCGATTGGCTTGCCGATTTCTTCCTGTGTGGCGCAGACGTCGCGGATGTCGTCGGCGACTTGAAACGCTTCGCCAAGCCGGTATCCGAGCCCTGCCCATTGTTCGTGCGGCTGCCCTGCGGCCGCGGCACCGGCCATGGCGGCACCCGCAAAAAGCGAGCCGGTCTTGGCCTGCTGGTAGAGCACGAGGTCGATTTCAGGCTCGCTTTCCCAAGCTTGGCCCGCGACGATGCCACCCGGCATGCCTGTCGCGCGGGCGAGGATCATCGTGAGCTGCAAAGCCCGCTCGGCGCTCACGCCACCGGCTATCGCCAGTGTCTGGAAGCCGAGAATGATCAGGCCGTCGCCCGCGAGAAGTGCTAGCGGCTCGCCGAATGCCAGGTGGACGGAGGCTTTGCCACGCCGGAGGTCGGCGTCGTCGAAGCAGGGCATGTCGTCATGCACGAGCGATGCGCAATGGAGAAGCTCGATGGCAGCTGCTGCGGCATTGGCGACTGCGGGGCGATCGTCGCCGCAGGCACCAGCCACCGACAAGGTCAGGCGTGGCCTGATCCGTGCTCCACCGGGGAAAACGGCATGGTGATAGGCCGCTGCCAGCAAGGGTGGCGCTTGGCCTGTGCAGGCGCGCGCCAGCACCTCGGCCAAAGCCTCTTCGATTCTGATGCCGGGATCCTGTCCGGGGTCGATCGCTCGCATGCTTCCCTCCACCGGTGTAAAATGTCATGGTCATCTTGCATGTAAATTCAAATTTACACAAGGAGCCTTGGTTGCCATCAGCGTCGGACATTGAAGGAGCCGAAATCGTGGTGGTCGGCGCTGGGGTCGGCGGCTTGAGCGCTGCCTTGTCCCTGGCAGGAACGGGTGCGCGCGTCACGGTGGTGGAGGCGAGAGAGTACGCCGGTGGAAAGCTGAGAAGCCTGGATGTATCCGGAGCAGCTATCGATTCCGGGCCTACCGTGCTGACGATGATCGACGTGTTCGAAGGTCTGTTCGAGCAGGTTGGATTGCGCCTCTCCCACTACGTGACCGTGCGGCCGTCACGGTGCCTTGCCCGGCATTTCTGGACAGACGGAAGCCAACTCGATCTTTTTGCCGACCTGCAGGAGAGTGCAGTTGCTGTCGCTGACTTTGCGAGCGCTCGCGAGGCGCGCGGCTACATCGATTTCAGCCGCCGGGCCGAAGATGCGTATCTGGCGCTCAAGGACAGCTTCATGGCTGCGCCAGCGCCCAGCGCGGCTTCACTGACACTGAGCGGCGGCATCGGCGCCATGTTCAAGATCGCGCCGTTTCGCTCGTTTGACGCGGTGATCGGCGATCACTTCCAGGACAGGCGGCTGAGGCAGCTTTTCGGGCGCTACGCCACCTATTGCGGTGGCTCGCCCTATCAGGCGCCAGGGCCGTTGATGACGATCGCCCATGTGGAGCGTGCCGGTGTCTACCTCGTCGAAGGCGGCATGGTGCGGCTCGCCGAAGGGCTTGCGCAAGCGTGCCGGGATCGCGGTGTCCGATTTCTGATGGGAAGCCGGGTCGAGCAGATCGAGCCCGATCCTGCAAGCGGTTATCGGCTCCATCTCGGCGACGGCCGCGCGCTCAACGCTCATGCTGTCATTCACAATGGCGACCCGTCGAAGCTGTCGATCATCGGGCGTAGCAGAGACACTGCTGCCGCCGCATGTCCGCCAAAGGAACGCTCCCTGTCGGCTGTCACGCTGTCGCTCACGGCTATCGCCGAAGGGGTCGATCTCGTTCGCCACAACGTCTTCTTTTCGAGTGACGCTTGCCGCGAGTTTTCCACGCTGTTCGACCGGCGCGAGATGCCGGACGAGCCGACGCTCTATGTGTGTGCGCAGGACCGGGACGACGATGGGCTGCCAACGCCCGGACAACCGGAGCGCCTCTTTGTCCTCGCCAATGCGCCGGCCAATGGCGACGATCATGTCTCAGACGATAGGGAGCGCCAGCAATGGCAAGCCACGATCTTGAAGCGCCTGGCGGAGATGGGGCTGACGCTGCGCGAGGTGACGTGCAGGGTGACGATGCCATCGGATTTCGAGGCGCTGTTTCCGGGATCGGGCGGAGCGCTTTATGGCGCGGCGCCGAACGGAGCCATGTCGTCTTTTCGACGTCCGAAGGTGCGGACGGCGGTGCCCTTTCTCTACCAGGCGGGCGGGGCGATCCACCCCGGGCCGGGCCTTCCGATGGTGGCGTTATCGGGAATCAATGCAGCGCGGGCGGCAAGGATGGACCTCGGTTCGACGTCCATGTCGGCGCGAACGGTTATTGCTGGTGGTACCTCGACGCCACGAGCGATGACGGGCAGCATGCGCTGACCGTCATCGTCTTCGTCGGCAGCGTCTTCTCGCCCTATTATCGTTTTGCGCGAAGGAGCAGTGCTGCCAATCCGGAAAACCATGTCGCGTTCAACGTCGCGCTCTATAGCAAAGGCGCAAACCGATGGGCGATGACGGAGCGGGGCGCCTCTTCCCTCAGGCGCGACGAGACCAGTTTTTCGATCGGCACGAGCAGTGTCGAGCGGACGCCATCGGGGCTTGAGTTTCGCATCGACGAGCGCTGCATGCCCGTGCCGCGGCCGCTGAAAGGCTCGATCAAGGTCACGTTCGAGGAGGTGATGCCCCATGCATTTGCGCTCGATCGTCTCGGTAAACACAGCTGGCGGCCGCTTGCGCCACGATTACGGGTCGACCTTGCGTTCGACAATCCGGATCTGCATTGGAGCGGCGACGGCTATCTCGATATGAACTACGGCTCGGAGCCTCTGGAAACGGCGTTTTCCAAATGGTCATGGTCGCGGATGCACCTCAGCGATCGAACGCGGCTGCTCTACGACGTGACGGAGAGCGATGGACGATCCCATTGCGTGGCGATCGATGTCGTCGACGGCGAGATCGTACCTTATGTCCCGCCGGGTCCCGAAGGCATCGTGGGCCTTCCCAAGGGACTATGGCGTATGGATCGGTGGACGCGCAGCGACCCCGGGGTGAAGCCTGCGCTGGTCAGGGCGCTCGAAGATGCGCCGTTCTATACGCGCTCGCTGATCGATGGGTCCATCGGCGGACGGCGCGGCTTGATGGTGCATGAAAGCGTGGATCTTCGGCGCTTCGTCTCACCGGTCGTCCAGGCCATGCTCCCCTTCCGGATGCCGCGACTCCGTTGATTGTTTCTTTGCGGCCTCGGCCCGTTCGCGGTCGTAGCGGCGCAAATTGCGCAATTCCCGAAAACCGAAGAAGAGTGCAAGGCCGAGAACCAGCGTCAGTTCCGCAAAGATGATCCAGCCCGGCGACATCCCGGCTACCCTTCCAGTTGTGCCGCGCCGTCCGGTTCGCGTCGCGCCTTGAAGGCGCCCAACAGTTGCAGCATGCGCACGACCCGGGCGTCATACCGCCACCAGGGCGGCAGCGTCTCCAGGCGCGGGGAGCGTGCTTCGGCTTCGACGGCATCGATGAGGAACCGGGTCGCCGGGAGCGATGGTTGGTTCAGGCCGTCCGGCGATGGTAGTGGCATCGCGGCCGCCTTCAAGGCGAGCGAAATCTTGCGGCGTTTCGAGATGATGGCGCGCTCATGGATCGAATCGACGCCGGCGCGAATTTCGTCACCGATCGCGTGATAGAGAAGGCGCGAAGCCTGGATGCCGCGGCGGCAATCGGCCGGTAGCTCGGCGATGCCCGGCAGCGCGCGATCGTAGAGAAACTCCGCCCGGTCAAGCAGCCGCAACGTCATCCGGCGTACCGTTTCCGATCGGGCACCATCGGGCTTTATTGCCGCGATTTTCGACAGGCCCTCACGGCGCAGCCATTCCTCCGGCAGGTAGTTCCGGCCGGCACGTGCGTCCTCGCCGATGTCGCGGGCGATGTTGGTCAGCTGCATCGCCACGCCGAGATCGGCTGCACGGGCGAGCACGAACGGATCTCGCCTTGCCATGACCAGCGTCATCATCACGCCAACCGTGCCGGCGACACGGGCAGCGTAGTTCTCGAGGTCGCCAAGCGTGTCGTAGGTGCGGCCGTCGGCATCCCAGGCAAGGCCTTCGATGAGCGCGGCTGGAATCGCTTGCGGGATGGCGAAACGAGCCACGGTTTCGGCGAAACTGCGATCGACGAAATGGTTTGCGGGTCGCCCGCGATAGATGTTGTCGAGCCGCGCGGTGAGCTCAGCGATTGCCTCCGGGCCGCCACCTGCCTGATCGATCATGTCGTCGGCCATGCGGCAGAACGCGTAGATGGCATAGGCAGGTTCGCGCACGTCGACCGGCAGCAGCAGCGACGCGATGAAGAAGGAGTGCGACCCCTGGCGGATCGACTGCCGGCACTGGGCACAGTCGCGCGGCGTCAGGGGCGATCTAGCGTTTGAAGGCAACGGCATCGGGCACCATCCTGTCGAGCATGCGGGCAGAGGAGATGACGCCGGGCAGGCCGGCGCCTGGATGCGTGCCAGCACCGACGAGGTAGAGGTGTTCAGCGGCGTCGCTGCGATTGTGCGGGCGAAACCAGGCGCTCTGGGTCAGGATGGGCTCGAGCGAGAAGCCGGAGCCATAGGGCGAGAGATAGCGCTCGGCAAAGTCATCGGGAACGGCAATCGCCTCGGTTACGATCTCGTCCCGCAGACCCGGCAGCAGGGTCGATGACAGACGTTCGACGATGGCGTCGCGGCGTCTTGCCGTCGCTTCCTGCCAATCGATGTCGGCGCCGAGATGGGGCACGGGCGTCAAGGCATAGAAGGCATCGCATCCGGAAGGCGCAACGGATGGATCGCTGGCACTCGGGCGGTGCAGATAAAGGCTGAAATCCTCCGTCAGCGGACGGCGCTTGAAGATGTCGTTCAGCAGGCCCTCATAGCGCGGCCCGAGCAGGATGGTGTGGTGGCCGACATCGTCATAGCGTCGCTTGGTGCCGAAATAGAGGACGACCAGCCCCATGGAATAGCGCGACTTCACCAGCCGCTTCGCCTGGCGTTGGCCATTGGGAAGGAGGGCGCTCGTCACGGCGGGATCGGCATTTGAGATGACGATATCGGCATCGAGCCGCGTGCCGTCGGACAGCCGGACACCGGAAACCTTGCCGTCCGTTATCGTGATCGCTGCGACTTCGCTGCGCGTGACCGCGAGATTGCCCTGTCCTCGGATGAGCTTCACCAGTCCATCGACGATCTGGCTGACACCGCCTTGCGGATAATGCACGCCCCAACGGCGTTCGAGCGATGGGATCAGGCAGTAGATCGCCGGCGCGCTCAAGGGGTTGCCGCCGATGAGTAGCGGGTGAAAGCTCAGCATGGTGCGTAGCTTAGGGTGCTTTACATGCGCCGAGACGAGGCCGAACACCGACCTGTAGCCCTGGAGCCGCAGCAGGTCCGGTGCGATGCGCAGCATGTCCGTGACGGTCGAAAACGGCTGGTCGGCAAGCTGCTCGAAGCCGAGCGCCATGATCTCGTCACTGAGCTTCATGAAGCGGCGATAGCCGGGCAGGTCGTCGGCATTCACGCGCCGTACTTCCGCTTCCATAGCATCGCTATCATCGGAGCAGGCGATCATGTCGCCGTCGTCGAAGCGAAGCTTGTAAAACGGCTTCAGGCGAAGCATCTCCACATCGTCCTGCATGCGCTTGCCGCAGAGCGTCCACAGTTCCTCGAAAAGATGCGGCGCCGTGACGATCGTCGGGCCGCGGTCGAAGGTGAAGCCGTCCTGTTGGATGACGCCGGCGCGGCCGCCAAACTCGTCGAGCCGCTCGAGCACGGTTACGCGGTAGCCGCGTGCCCCCATGCGAACCGCCGCGGCAAGGCCACCGAAACCGCTGCCGATGACGATGGCGTGGGGACGCTTGTCGTCAGCGGCGAGCTGGGGGCGTTGATTGTCCACGACGGTCAGCATCTATCGATCCTCGCTCGGTTCGCGTCTGCCCGTTCGCGCTGTACCCGTTGCGATGCCGGCATCGAGTGCGAGATGCCGGAGCAGGCGCGCCGCTTCGTCGGGATGTTCCTCGTGATAGAGATGGCCTCCCTCATCGAGGATGAGCGCCGTGATTGCCGGAGACAGCGCGGTGACCGACTGGCTGTCGGCGTAGGGCACAGCCTTGTCGCCTTTCGTCGCGACCAGCATGGTCGTCGTCGTGAGCTTGGCAAGGTCGGTGTTGAGGCTTTCCAGATCCCAGTTGGCCATCATGCCGAGCGTGCCCGCCACGTGGCCGGAATGGCGAAAGAGGGCGCGATAGAGCGCAACACCTGCGGGCTCGATCGTGGAACCGGTGCCGGCGAGCAGCCTTCGGGTGGCATCCATGCTTTCCGCCCGCCAGGCAAAAAGCTTGGGCGCTATGGGATTGATGAAAAGCAACCGCGCCAGCGGCCCGTAAATGCCGGAGCCGGCGATCGGGCGAATGGCGGCATTGAAGCCGACGATGAGCTTGCATTGCGGCAGTCGCCCGTCGATCGCCATGCGCAGCAGGATCGCCGCGCCTGCCGAGTGGCCGGCCGCACAAACGATAGCAAGCTTGAGCTCGCCAATCAGTGCCGTGAGCGCGCGCGCCATTCCGGACAGTGTGAGATCGTGCTGGCCGGCACCGCGTGTAAAACCGTGGCCGGGCAAGTCTGGCACGATCACCGTGAAATCACGCGCGAGGTCGGGCAGCATGTGGCGAAAGCTGTGGCTTGCCGCGCCCGTGCCATGGATGAGCAGCAGCGGAGGACCGCTGCCTGCAATCTGCATGTGCCAGGTGAGCGCGCCGGACCGCACGAACCGGCTGTGCTCCCGGTTCGGCCAGTCTCTGCCGAGCACGTTCCAGTCCGGATAGCGGTGGATGGAGAGCGCGTTCATGGCCGTTCAATGCGGCCTGGTATTGGAGGATTGCCGATCAATTCGGCTGCGCACGGCAAAGCTCAGATCCTGCGCGCGGCCGGCGGGAAGCGGCAGATACTCGCCGCCCATGGCCCGTGCAAGATCGGCTGCATGTTCGCGCGGGCGCCGTGCCGTATCGACCAGAACGCTCGAGAGGCCGGCAAGCCGGAACGCGGCGGCCATGCGGCGCGTGTCTGCCTCGGCGCGCTCGCGCCCGGCGGTGCCATCGAGCGCAATATTGGCACGGCCGTCGGTCATCAGGATGGTGATCGCGTTCTGACCTCGCTCCGCAGCCTTGCCGGCAAGGAGACGAGCAAGAGCGAGGCCGCCGGCAAGCGGCGTCGGGCCGCCGCCAGCCATGGCGACGAGCGCGCGCCGTGCGCGCAGCAGCGAGCGGGTGGGGGGCAGAACGATCTCGGCTTGCGCGCCCCTGAAGACGATCAACGCCACGGAGTCGCGCCGGGCGTAGCACTGGCCAAGGAGCGTCTCGATCGCGCCTTTCGCCTCGCCGAGCCGTGTGTGGGCAGATGACCCTGACGCATCGACAGCGAAAATCGCGAGCGTTTCCGAGGGCGCGGAAAAGCGGGTATAGCGAAAGTCCTCGCGCTGGATCGCGATGGGCCGATCGGTCGTAACATTCGAGGACGTCGCTGTCCGCCGGATCGTCTGCCATGGAACCGCAGCGCGCAATGTTGCGACGATATCCAGCGTGCTACGACCATTCTCAGGTCGCGGCCGGGCAGCCAGACGTCGACCTCGGCTTACCGATCGTTGGCTCGCTCCGCGCTTTCCGGAGGATGCGCCACCGCGTGCGCCCCGGGCTGCGGTTGCGGCTTGAAGCACGTCTTCCGGCAGATAGGCGTCGAGGATGTCGACCGCGATTGTTTCGTCGGCGCCGGCATGTTCCGAATCTTCCAGATCCTGCGGCAGGTTTTCGGCTTGATTGCGCTCGGGTTCAGATTCGGCTGCCGTGTCGTCGGGTTGTGGAATGTCCTGTGTCTCCGGGTTTTCACCACGGTCGTCTTCGGCGGCGATCGGGGTGAGACCGAAGACAAGACCGACTGCTTCACGCAGAGACTCGGTGCTGGCGGTAGCTTCTCCATCCAGATGCGCGAGGATGCGGGTCACGTTCAGAAGATGCGATGGCGCACGCATGGAAGATCGGTTGAGGGCGAGGGCCAACGCGCAGCAAGCCTCCATCACCGGCTCCGGCACTGCGACCTCGCGTGGGGTTTCCTGAGGTGCTGCCAGCGCCGAGGCGATATCACCCGGTTTTACAGGCAAGCGGCCCTTGGAAAGCTCCAGCGTCAGCGCGACGCGATCCAGCAGGCAGGGATGGACGGCTTCGTCCGAAAGACCCTCGTCGAGCAACAGAACTGCGAATTCGCGCCGATCGATCGCCGCAGCGATCAATGCGGCCTGCAGCGCTGTCAGCCTTTCCGCCATGGCAATGACCAGGATGCCGCCCTTGGCACGTGACAACATCCCCGATCGTGCAACCAGTTCGCGTTGCGCGAGCGTCGCGGCGAGATCATATCCATCGACAAGATGATCGTCGGCGATCGATGGCGTCATGCGCAGCCAAGGCAGCTGTTTAGAGATGCGCGACTGCAGAAATTCGATTGCCGCGTCACGCACCGGCCCGGCCTGCGACTTCAGATGTATCCCGCCGAGCAGAAACGGATCCGTGGCGAAGACATCCGCCGCCCTCGCGACAGCCGACCAGATGTCTGGTGCATCCGGCCGCTCAAGCATCGGGAGATCGCCGGTGTCGGCTGTCACGCGACTGCAACCGATATGGAGGCGATCGCGCGTTCGACACGGATCGACGAGCCGCTTTCGTCCATCGGATCGCGGCGGAGACGATGCCGCAGGCAGGATGGGGCAACGGCCAGAAGAAGTTCGGGCGTGACACGTTCGCGCTGTTCGTAGGCTGCAAGCGCACGGGCTGCCCGCATCATGGTCAACTCGCCACGCGAGCCATCGATGCTGAGCTTGATGGCGAGACCGGCAGCAATCTCGAGGATTTCATCGCCCACGGCGATTTCGTTCAGTTCCGCGCGGGCCTTGAGGATACGTTTGCCAAGCGCAGCGTCCTTGCGGGCCCAGCTGTCGAGAAACTGCGCGGGATCGCGCTCGAACGCATCACGTCGCTTCACCACCTCGATGCGCTCCGCGATATCGGTGGGCGATGTCACGTCGAGCGACAGGCCGAACCGGTCGAGCAGCTGCGGCCGCAACTCGCCCTCTTCGGGATTGCCGCTGCCCACCAAGACGAAGCGCGCCGGATGGCGCAGGCTCAGCCCGTCGCGCTCGATGAGGTTGACGCCCGATGCAGCGACATCGAGCAACAGGTCTACGAGGTGGTCCTCCAGGAGATTGACTTCGTCGACATAGAGGAAGCCGCGATGGGCGGCTGCCAGCAGTCCCGGCTGAAACGTCTTCTTGCCCTGAGTGAGCGCGGCCTCGATGTCGAGGGCGCCGGCGACCCGGTCTTCGCTCGCGCCGAGAGGCAGATCGATGACTGGAATTGGGCGCTTGTCGACCTTCAGGCGTGCGTTCGAATTGCGCTGGCAATCCGGGCAGCCGGCTGTCGGCGCATCCGGATCGCAGTTGAAGCGACAGCCGAGCACCGTCTTGATGGGGGGAAGGAGGGCCGCCAGCGCGCGCACGGCCGTGGATTTGCCGGTCCCCCGATCGCCGAGGACCAGCACGCCGCCGATTGCTGGATCGATGGCCGCCAGAAGCAGCGCGCGCTTCATTTCGTACTGACCGACAATGGCGCTGAACGGATAGGTCTGTGGCATCCGCGTCTCTCTTTTCGAGTGTCCAACTGTATGTCGACAGTGACTGTATTATATGTCAATCTGAATTGACATACCCAATCGTCCATCGGCGGTCACGGATTGTCGGAGGTCATGAGGCCGGGAGAGCCATGATGAGCAGCAGGAAAATGCCTTCACCAACGCCGCTTCTCGATCAGGTGACCGAGCCCCGTGATATGAAGCGGCTGAGCGACAGGCAATTGCGCCAGCTGGCCGACGAACTCCGGCGCGAAACCATAGACGCGGTTTCGGTGACGGGCGGCCATCTCGGTGCGGGGTTGGGTGTCGTGGAGCTGACGGTTGCGATCCACGCGGTGTTCGACACGCCGAAGGATCGTCTGATCTTCGATGTCGGCCATCAATGCTATCCGCACAAGATATTGACGGGCCGGCGCGATCGGATTCGGACCTTGCGCAAGGGCAACGGACTGTCCGGCTTCACGAAGCGCTCGGAAAGCCCCTATGACCCGTTCGGCGCCGCCCATTCGTCCACATCCATTTCGGCAGGGCTAGGCTTCGCCGTCGGCCGCGATTTCCAGGGCAGCGACGACCATGTCATCTGCGTGATCGGCGACGGGGCCATGTCTGCCGGCATGGCGTATGAGGCGCTCAACAATGCCGGCGCGCTCGGCAGCCGGCTGATCGTGATCCTGAACGACAATGCCATGTCGATCGCGCCGCCTGTCGGTGCGATGTCGAAATACCTTGCCCGGCTCTATGCCGCACGGCCCTTGCAGGACCTAAAGTCGGCTGCGCGCAACGCTGTCGACCATTTGCCGCCGCCGCTGAGGGAAGGCGCGCGGCGCGCCCGCACGCTCGTCAAAGGGCTGGTGCCCGGTGCGACGCTGTTCGAAGAACTCGGCTTTTCCTATGTCGGCCCGTTCGACGGACATGACCTTTCGCAGATACTGCCCATCCTCAGGACCGTGAAGGAGCGGTCGGACGGCCCCGTTCTCCTTCATGCCATCACCCGCAAGGGCAAGGGCTACCGGCCGGCCGAGGAAGCAGCTGACAAGTACCATGGCGTTTCCAGTTTCGACGTCGCCAGCGGAACTCAGGTCAAGAGCGTGGCCAAGGCGCCGTCCTACACGAAGGTGTTCGCCGATGCGCTGATCCAGGAAGCGGAGCGCGATGCGTCCATTGTCGCGGTCACGGCCGCCATGCCGGATGGCACCGGTCTCGACCGCTTTGCCAAGCGCTTTCCGTCGCGCATGTTCGACGTGGGCATTGCCGAGCAGCATGCGGTGACCTTCTGCGCCGGTCTCGCCGCATCCGGCATGAAGCCGTTCTGCGCAATCTATTCGACCTTCCTGCAACGTGGTTACGACCAGATCGTGCATGACGTTGCCTTGCAGCGTCTGCCGGTGCGCTTCGCCATCGATCGTGCGGGGCTCGTCGGCGCCGATGGGCCGACCCATGCGGGATCCTTCGATCTCGGCTATCTGTGCAACCTGCCGGATTTCACCGTCATGGCGGCGAGCGATGAGGCAGAACTGGTGCATATGGTGGCAACGGCGGCAGCGCTGTCCGACGGTCCTTCGGCGGTGCGCTATCCGCGTGGCCAAGGCACAGGCGTCGAGATGCCGCGCGTCGGCCAAGTGCTCGAAATCGGACGTGGCCGGATCGTGAAGGAAGGCACGCAGATCGCGCTTCTGTCGCTCGGCACCCGCCTGCAGGAATGCCTGGCAGCGGCCGAACGGCTCGACGCGATGGGTCTTTCCACGACGGTTGCCGATGCACGCTTCGCCAAGCCGCTCGACGAAGCACTGATCCTGTCGCTGGCGCGCGAACACGCGGTGTTGATCACGATCGAGGAGGGCGCACGCGGCGGGTTCGGTGCGCATGTGCTGCATCTGCTTGCGGAGCGTGGCATCCTCGACCGCGGCTGTCGCATCCGCACGCTGACCTTGCCCGATCGCTTCATTCAGCAGGACAAGCCGGAGGCGATGTATGCGGAAGCCGAACTCGATCGCACCGCCATCCTCGCCGCGGCCGAAGCCGCCATCGGCCTCGGCACGATCGAGCGCCAGCCGGAAATCGTGCGGTTGCATCGGCTGCGGGAATAAGCCGTTCGATCCGCGTAGGGAAGTCAGAAAACGCCGACGGCCAGATGTGCCCAAATCGTGAGCGCGACCAGGATCGCGGCGGCGCTTGCCGCAACGCGCGCTCTCGTCCCAGGCAATAGCCTCACCGACATCTCGATCGCCAACCACACGAAGGCCAGGATTGCGGCTGCGGCCAGGAAATCCTCCACTCCCCAGACGATGTCGGTCGATACCGTCATGGCCAGCGCCGGGAGGAAAAGCATAGCGACAGACACGACGGCAAATGCGCCTCGCCAATGTCCGAGTTTGATCATTGAGGGCATCTCACCGCTCCGCCCAGCGGGCCAACCGCATCAGGCAGGCCAATCGTCGCTGCATATGACGTTGCTCTGTGGCATTTCGGAGATTGTGAACCGCCACAGGCAATGATGACATCTGTATCTGCGCTGCACGGTCCTCGATCATGCCACCTGTCGCGTCGGAGGATCATTGAATGACGGTCAAGAAGGCATCTGTCTTACTCGATTATTGCAGCTTCTACATCTCTGGTATCGATGGAGTGAGGATTCCCCTCGATCACGACTTACGCGGGGTTGTGTCTACTGAAGATTGCATAAATGTCAGCGCTCTTCCCTGGAACGAAGGGGAGACGACTGTAACGCTTGCCCGTTTCGAAGAACTGCAGCCACAGGCTGTTCCGCCGAGATTTGACGGTACGCTCAATACGCCTGACTATCGCGTGGACCTCTTCGACGCGAACATCCCGGAAATTCTTTTTATGGACGTTCCTAGCACGCGGACAAGGGTGCGCATCTGGATGAACCGTCCGCTCCACCCGGATAACGTGATCGTGGCGCTGGGGTGACCGGCACTATTGCCTTGGGTCTGGCCATGCGGAAGTTACCCGCTGGTCGGTATGCGATTGTCCTCCATGTCCGAGGTGCAAAAGTATTACCGACGTCTCCGGGCTGCAAAGTTCCGAGTTTGGTGATCCCGGCAGGATTCGAACCTGCGACACCAGGATTAGGAATCCTGTGCTCTATCCCCTGAGCTACGGGACCACGCGGGTCTTTCCATAATCGAGACCGCGGCGTTCGCCAAGGGGTTCAGGCGGCCAGGCGGGTCTCGGCGAGGCGGACCCAGTAGGAGATGCCGTGGGGGATCGCCTCGTCGTTGAAATCGTAGCGGGGGTGGTGAAGGCCTGCGGTGTCGCCATTGCCGATGAAGATGAAGGCGCCCGGCCGGGCGTTCAGCATATAGGAGAAATCCTCGCCACCGAGTGTGGGTGCCACGTCGCCATCGACATTGTCATCGCCGGCGATCGTCGCCGCCGCCTGGATGGCGTGATCGGTCTCCTCGGCATGGTTGAAGGTGACGGGATAGTTGCGGTCGTACCAGATGGAGACCGTCGCGGCATGGGCGGCTGCTATGCCTTCGGTGATCTGGCGGATGCGCGCTTCGCCAAGATCGCGGTTGTGATCGGACAGCGACCGCACGGTGCCGGAGAAGACCGCCTCTTCCGGGATCACGTTGTGCGCAAAGCCCGCCTTGAACTGCGTGACGGACACGACGATCGCATCGACCGGATCGGCATTGCGCGAGGCGATCATCTGCAACGCCTGCACCATCTGCGCGGCGATGACGATCGGATCGATGGTCTCGTGGGGCATGGCCGCATGGCCGCCGCGCCCCTTCACCGTCACGCGGAACTCGTCCGTCGCCGCCATGATCGGGCCCTTGCGGGTCGCGAACGCGCCGACGGGAAGGCCCGGCAGATTGTGCATGCCGTAGACTTCGGCGATCTGGAAGCGCTCCATCATGCCGTCTTTCACCATCTCATTGCCGCCGCCGCCGCCTTCCTCCGCGGGCTGGAAGATGACTGCCACGGAGCCTTGGAAATTGCGGGTATCGGCAAGATATTTCGCGGCGCCGAGAAGCATGGCGGTGTGGCCATCATGGCCGCAGGCATGCATCTTCCCGGCGGAACGCGACGCCCAGTCCTTGCCCGTCTGCTCGGTGATCGGCAGCGCATCCATATCGGCTCGAAGGCCGATCGTCCGGCCCTCGCCGTTGCGGCCGCGGATGATGCCCACGACACCCGTGCGGCCGAGCCCCGTTACCACTTCGTTGCAGCCGAATTCCCTGAGCTTGCTTTCAACGAAGGCCGCAGTTTCGTGCACGGCGAAAAGGATTTCCGGATGCTGGTGCAGATGACGGCGCCATCCCGCGACTTCTTCCTGCAATTCGGCGGCGCGGTTGAGGATGGGCATGAACGATCCTTGATTTTTTGTGCAAGGCCACGAGATGGCAGCCGGTTCGGTCGCCAATATGTGGACCTCGGGAGCGTCCGGATCAACGATCTTTTTGCCACGGTGGCGCCATATAGGTTAAGTACGGCCTTCGGCTTCGCCGCCACTGTCCAAGGAATGCATGACGTGCTGCAAAGCCGCGCTACACATCTGTTCTCCGCCATCCTTCTTTCGGGAGGCCTTCTCGCTTCGATGGTTGGGCTGTCGGCTGCGGAAGCCGCTCCCCGCATGCTGGTGGATGTCGAAACTGGCAGGGTGATCGAGCACGAGGATGCGTTCAAGCGCTGGTACCCCGCTTCGCTGACGAAGCTGATGACCACCTATATCGCGCTGCGTGCCATCGAAAGCGGTGAGGCGGATTTGACGTCGCCGGTCACGCTCAGCGCGCGGGCTGCTGCACAGCCGCCGAGCAAGATGTACTATGGCGAAGGCGCCACCATGACCCTCGACAACGCCATCAAGATCATCATGGTCAAGTCGGCGAACGACGTGGCGATGGCGATCGGGGAGTCGCTTGCCGGCACGGACAGGAACTTCGTGGCTCGCATGAACGCCGAGGCGGAACGGCTCGGCATGACGTCGACCCGCTTCATCAACGCCAATGGCCTGCCGGGCGAAGGCCAGTATACGACGGCCCGCGACATGGCCTTGCTGGCGCTCGCGATCAAACGCGATTTTCCGCAGTATTCCGATTATTTCAGCATCGAGGCCATCCAGGCGGGCAACGACATCTATCCCAACTTCAACATGCTGATCGGGCGCTATCCGGGCGCCGATGGCATGAAGACAGGGTTCATCTGCTCCTCGGGCTTCAACCAGGTGTCGTCGGCAAGCCGCAACGGCCGCTCGGTGGTCGCCGTCGTCTTCGGGGCCGAAAGCCTGGCTGACCGGGCGGAAGAATCCGCGCGGTTGCTGGAGGAGGGGCTGACCGAAGCGATACCCGCCAGTGCGACGCCGATCATGCAATTGCAGCCCTATGGCGAGGGCAATGCCGAGGTGGCCGATCTGCGCCCGCAGATCTGTTCGCCCGAAGCGGCTGCGCAGCGGTCCGAAGGCCGCGACGACAATGGCGAGCTGATCCTGAGCTCGGCGTTCATCCGCCCGCTCGAACGCGAATTGGAGCCGGTGGCCGTTGCGCTGGGTGGAACGGGCGGGCGCGTCGCTGCGATCCAGGTGGATGTGCCGATCCCCACGCCGCGGCCGCGTCTGGTCGAGCTTGAGGAGGATTCAGCGCCCATGGCGGCCTCACTTGCGACATCCGCGCCGGAAGGCGAGGCGTCGACCGACGGGCTGCGGCCTTCGCTCGATGTGCCGCTGCCCCTGCCGAGGCCGCGTCCATGAAGCGTCACGACCCCATTCCAGTGACCGTGCTGACGGGCTTTCTGGGCTCGGGCAAGACGACGCTGCTCAACCGCCTGCTGAAGGATCCGCAACTCACTGATACGGCCGTGATCGTCAACGAATTCGGCGATGTCGGCATTGATCATCTGCTCGTCGAGCAATCGAGCGATGGCGTGATCGAGCTATCGGATGGCTGCCTCTGCTGCACGGTGCGCGGGGAGTTGGTGGATACCCTGGCGGAGCTCGTCGACAGGCTGCAGACGGGCCGCATCGAGCGCCTGCGCCGCATCGTGATCGAGACGACCGGCCTTGCCGACCCGGCGCCGGTGCTGCAGGCGGTCATGGGCCATCCCGTGCTCGTCGACAGCCTGCGGCTCGACGGCGTCATCACGACGCTCGACGCGCTGAATGCGATCGGCACGCTCGACCGGCATGAGGAAGCCGTCAAACAGGTGGCGGTCGCCGACCGGATCGTGCTGACCAAGACGGATCTGGCCGAAGATGCACCGCTCGATGCGCTGCGCGCGCGCATCGGCGCCCTGAACCCGGGTGCGCCGCTTCTCGATGCCCAGGAAGCGCAAACAGGCTACGCTGCGCTTTTCGATTGCGGGCTCTACGATCCCGAGACCAAGACAGCGGACGTTCAACGCTGGCTGCGCGACGAGGCGATTGCGGCGGCCCATCACCATCACCACCATCATCACGATGTGAACCGCCACGATGCACGCATCCGCGCCTTCACGCTCGTACATGATGGCCTGGTCGATCGCGATGCCATCGCGATGTTCATCGATCTCCTGCGCTCGGCGCACAGCGAACGCGTGCTGCGGATGAAGGGGATCGTCGGGCTTTCGGACAATCCGGAGCGCCCGCTCGTCATTCATGGCGTCCAGGGTACCTTCCATCCGCCGGCACGATTGCCGTCATGGCCGGATAACGATCGCCGCACGCGCATCGTCGTGATCACGCGCGATCTGGGTGAAGACTTCGTCCGGGACCTTTTCGGCGCTTTCGCCGGGCAGCCCGCTGCCGACCGGGCTGATCGCGTAGCGCTGGAATCAAACCCGCTGGTCGTGCCGGGTCACCGGTTCTAGGAAACCGGATCTCGCGCTCAAGCCCAGCGTTCAGGCTTTTTCGATGCAGAAGCGGTGGCCGCTCTCGACCGTTTCGGTGGAGATGAGTTTATTGCCGCTTTCCTGACAGAAGTGCGGAATGTCGATGACCGCCATCGGGTCTGTCGTTTCCACGACGACGCGTGTGCCCAACGGGAGCGCGGCCATCCGCTTGCGCGTCTTCAGCACGGGCAAAGGGCATTTCAGGCCTTTGAGGTCGTAGGTGATCGTTTCGCCTGATCCAGACGTCAATTCCGACCCCAAAGCGACCAGCGCGGACGTTCCGCGACCTGCTCAGCAGGTGCCTGCGGAGGCGCTGCGTAGAGCGACGTCGAGGTATGAAGCGGATTGGCGACCGGAACGGGCAGGGCCGTCGTCGAAACCGGCGTTGCCGCGGTCGGTGCGCTTGCCTCGGCAGGCACGGTAACCGAAGCGGGCTGTGCAGCCTCGGCTGCCACAGCTGCACTCGCGGCTTCAGGCGCAACGACGGCGGGTGCAGCGACGGCAGGCACGGCCGTTACGGCAGCAGCCGATGCCGCAGCAGCAGAAGCCGGGGTCGACTGATTTGCCGGCAGGAGGCGCGACAGCGCGCCGGAGCGGCCAGGCTTCTGGCCCAACTGTTTCTGAAGCGCTTCCTGGAAGGCTGCCTCGTAGTCCTGAACATAGGTTTGGTAGGCGACCTGCAGGCTTTCAGGCGTCGACGTCGCAGGGCAGGCGGCGGAGGCGTCGAAGACGGCGTTCGGCTCGGTCGGCACCTGGTTGAAGACGTATTGCTTGTTGCAGACGTCGACCTTCGGTGGCGTCTTGGTCAGCTCGAAGTGGTCGTAGCCGACCTTCAACATTTCCCAGAATTCGTAATTTGGATTGTCGCGGTGACGCGCCATGTTTTCTGCCGTCATGCGAAACGGCAATGCCTGGACCTGGAAGCTATCCTGCCCGCCCTTGAACGCTTCGCGCGCAAAGGCATAGATTTCGAGCACCTGTTCATCCGTCATCGAATAGCAGCCGGCGGACGAGCAGGCGCCATGCACCATGAGGTTCGTGCCGGTGCGGCCATGGGCGCGATCGAACCGGTTCGGGTAGCCGAGATTGAACGAGAGGTAGTAGCTGGAATTGGGGTTCATCTGGTGGCGGTTGACGGTATAGAAGCCTTCCGGCGCCTGGCGATCGCCTTCGGCGCGCTTCGGACCCAGCTCACCCGACCATTTGCAGATTTCGTATTCGGCGATCTTTTCGTAGCGGCCGTTGGCCTTGGCCTTCCACACTTCAAGAACGCTTTCTTCCTTGAAGATGCGCATCATGATCGGGGAGGCCTCGGTCATGTCGTAGGCCTTCATGCGGTTGACGACCTTCGTCGGCAACGGATGTTCGACCTTGTTCGAGACGCCCGACAGCGTATCGCCGCTGTTGCACGCCGCCAATGTGAGGCACAGCCCCGAAACCACAAGAAGTCGATGCCAGCGCATATTGGCTGCCCACCCTGCCCGAATCGCCATGCGGTCATCCCCGCGGTCACTGATCAAGCGACCTCAATAGGCTGAATACAGTTCATAAATTCTTATCGCAAGCGTTAACGCTTGATTTTGGAGTGCGAAGAAACCCTTAAACTGCTGTGCGGCACCTGGATTTCGATAATCGGCAGGGCTTTACGAAGCGCTGGCCAAACCGGATAGTCGGTAGATGACACAGACTTCTCAAGAACGCCGGCGCCTTACGGTTCTTGGCGCGACAGGATCGATCGGCGCGAGCACGCTGGACGTGGTGCGCCATTTGGGCGGCAAAGATGCCTTCAAGATCGCGGCGCTGACGGGGCGCGACAATATCGAGGTTCTCGCGCGGGAAGCGATCGCGCTTGGCGCCGAGTTCGTGGCGACAGCGGATGAGGATCGGTATGGGGCCCTGCGCGCGGCGCTTTCGGGAACGGGCATCGTCTGCGGAGCAGGGGCCGACGCTTTGATCGAAGCCGGCGAGCGTGAGGCGGATATCGTGATGGCGGCGATCGTCGGCGTTGCGGGTCTGGCACCCACACTGGCAGCCGCAAGGCGTGGCGCCGATATCGCGCTTGCCAACAAGGAGTGCCTCGTTTCGGCCGGGCAGGTGTTCAAAGCGGAAATGGCTGCGGGCGGCGGGCGTTTGCTGCCGGTCGACAGCGAGCACAACGCCATTCACCAATGCCTCGCCGCCGGGGGCAACCAGGCCCTCGAGCGCGTCGTCCTGACGGCCTCGGGCGGGCCTTTCCGCAACCACACGCTTGAACAGATGGCGCAGGTGAGCGCGGACGACGCTGCCGCTCACCCGAATTGGAGCATGGGGCGCAAGATTTCCATCGACAGTGCGTCGATGTTCAACAAGGCGCTCGAAATGATCGAGGCGCAGCACCTTTTCGATCTCCTGCCGGATCAGGTGGAAGTGGTGATTCACCCGCAGTCCATCATCCATTCCATGGTCGGCTATGCGGACGGATCGATGCTGGCGCAGCTCGGCGCACCGGATATGCGCACGGCGATCGGCTATGCGCTCGCCTATCCCGAGCGGCGAAATCTTCCGGTCGAGCGGCTCGATTTCACGCAATTGTCGCGGCTGGACTTTCAGGTGCCGGACGAAGCGCGTTTCCCGGCGGTCAGGCTTGCGCGCGAAGCGATGGAGCGCGGCGGGCTTGCCGGTGCGGTGCTGAACGGTGCCAAGGAACGCGCGCTCGACGCTTTTCTCGCCAAGGAGATCGGCTTCCTGCAGATGGCGGATGTCGTGGAACGCACAATGGCGCGGATGGCCGATGCAGGCGCCGCAACGGGGATAAACGCCGTTTATGCGGCCGACGCGGAAGCGCGCGTCATCGCTGCTGAAGAAATCGTCGGTTTGCGCCGGGCAGCCTGAGCTGACGTAGCGGCTTGAGGCATGCTCAAGCCGCTTTCCTGAATATCAGGCGACGGCGCGCGATAGGGCGCAGCGCGACCAGAGCGATGACAGAGCCAAAACGAGATGATCGATATCGGCATCGCTGTGAAGCGGCGACGGCGTGATGCGCAAGCGCTCCGTCTTCTTCGGCACCGTCGGGTAGTTGATCGGCTGAACGTAGATGCCGTAATTGTCGAGCAGCAGGTCCGACAGCCACTTGCACTTGGCCGCATCGCCGACCATCACCGGCACGATGTGGCTCGGGTTGGGCATGTAAGGGATGCCGATGGCATCGAGGCGGGCGCGTACGCGAGCCACGCGATCCTGGTGCTGCATGCGCTCGAACTGGCTCTGCTTCAGGTGCTGGATCGAGGCGAGTGCTCCAGCGGCAAGCGCCGGCGGCAATGCAGTGGTGAAGATGAAGCCGGAGGCGAAGGAGCGCACGAAGTCGCAGAGCGCGGTGGAGGCGGCAATATAGCCACCCATCACGCCGAACGCCTTGCCGAGCGTGCCTTCGATCACCGTCAGGCGGTGCATCAGGCCTTCGCGTTCGGCAATGCCGCCGCCGCGCGGGCCGTAGAGGCCGACGCCGTGCACTTCGTCGAGATAGGTCATGGCGCCGAACTCTTCGGCGACGTCACAGATCTCCTTGATCGGCGCAATGTCGCCATCCATCGAATAGACGCTTTCGAAGGCGATCAGCTTCGGCGCCTTCGGATCGGCAGCTGCGAGCTTGGCGCGCAGATCGGCGACGTCGTTGTGCTTCCAGATGACGCGTGCGGCTTTCGAATGACGAATGCCTTCGATCATGGAGGCATGGTTCAGCGCGTCGGAAAAGACGATGCAGCCGGGGATCTTCGAGGCGAGCGTGCCGAGGGCAGCCCAGTTGGAGACGTAGCCCGAGGTGAAGAGAAGTGCGGATTCCTTGCCGTGAAGATCGGCGAGCTCCTGCTCCAGGAGCACGTGATAGTGGTTGGTGCCGGAAATGTTGCGGGTGCCGCCGGCGCCTGCGCCACAGCGGTCGATCGCTTCCTTCATGGCCGCGACCACCTTCGGGTGCTGGCCCATGCCGAGATAGTCGTTCGAGCACCAGACGGTGACGCTCTGCTCGCCATTCTCCGTGTAGCGGGTCGCGTGCGGAAATTCGCCCTTGCGCCGTGCAAGGTCTGCGAACACACGGTAGCGCCCTTCTTCACGAAGGCCGTCCAATGCGTTCTGGAAAAATCCGTCGAAATCCATTTCATACGCTCCGCTGACTGCAACCCGTTTTCGGTTTGGAACCGTTCTAAGTCAAGGTTGTACGGGCAAATTCATAGCAAAACGGCGCCATTTGCAGCCTTAAACCGATCAATTGCGACGACCCGCCGCACGATTGCGCAAGCCTTAATCTCCGACAACGGTTCTAAAGTGCTGCGCGCATGGGGGCGAGGGGCGAAGGTCCAAGCATTGGCGTGAGCGGCAGGACGATGGTCCGGTCTTCGCGGCAAGACAAAGGGCCGAGAGCTTGCGCTCCGGCCCCTCGCGTTCTCGTCGTTCCTACAATTATTTGGCTGAAGCCACTGCCCGCTTGGCCATCACCTTCACCAGATTGGCGCGGTATTCCGATGATCCGTGCAGGTCGGAGAGCATGCCGCCTGGATCGACCGAGAGATTGGCAACGGCATCGGGCGCGAAGTTCGCCGACAAAGCCTGCGCTGCTTCATCCCAGTGGAAGACACCGTCTGCGCCGGCCCCCGTGACGCCGACACGGACGGTCGAGCCGGTTTTCGCCACGAAGACGCCGCACATCGCATAGCGTGAGGCGGGATTGCGGAACTTCTCGTAGCCGGAAATCTCTGGCGCGGTGAACGAGACGGCGGTCACGATCTCATCGTCTTCGAGCACGGTCTCCAGGAGGCTGACGAAGAATTCCGAGGCTTTGACGGCCCGCTTGCTGGTGTGGATCGTGGCATCGAGCGCGATCATCGCGGCCGGATAGTCGGCAGCGGGATCGTTGTTGGCGACCGAACCGCCGATCGTGCCCATATAGCGCACCTGCGGATCGCCGAGCACGCTCGCCATGTGGTGCAGGCCGTAGCAGACCGACTTGATCTCATCGGAATTCTTGATCTCGAAATGGGTGACGGCGCCGCCGATGCGCACCTCGCGGCCATTGACCGTGATGCCCTTCATTTCCTCGACGTGACGCAGGTCGACGAGATCGGACGGTGCGGCGAGACGCTGCTTCATGGCCGGCAGAAGCGACATGCCACCCGACAGGAACTTGCCCGATTCGGTGGAACCCACGAGGCTGACGGCTTCTTCGATCGAGCTTGGGCGATGGTAATTCGTTTCGTACATTGGATGTCTCCCTGAAGACGAAGGGCAAGGGCTTGCAGGGTTCAGTCGCTGCTGCGCCGCTTGCTCTTCGATCTTCTGCTTTCTGATGGCGGTGTCAGGCGTTGTGCAGGGCGGCCCAGACCTTCTGCGGAGAGGCCGGCATGCTGAGCGCGTTGGTGCCGATTGCGTCCGTGATGGCGTTGATCACCGCCGGCGGCGACCCGATCGCACCGGCCTCGCCGCAGCCCTTGATGCCGAGCGGATTGCCCGGGCATGGCGTCGTCTGGTGCGAGATCTGGAACGACGGCAGATCGTCGGCGCGCGGCATGGTGTAGTCCATGTAGCTTGCCGTGATCAGCTGACCGGTCTGCGGATCGTAATGACACCCTTCGAGCAGCGCCTGGCCGATGCCCTGCGCGAGGCCGCCATGGACCTGGCCTTCGACAATCATCGGATTGATGATGTTGCCGAAATCGTCGGCTGCGACGAAGTTCAGGATCTCCGTCTTGCCCGTGTCGGGATCGACTTCGACCTCGCAGATGTAGCAGCCGGCCGGGAAGGTGAAGTTGGACGGGTCGTAGAAGGCGCCTTCCTTCAGGCCGGGCTCCATGCCGGACGGCAGATTGTGCGCCGTGTAGGCCGCAAGCGCCATCTGGAACCAGGGCAGGGTCTTGTCGGTACCGGCCACTTTCAGTTCGCCGTTCTCGATGACGATGTCGCCCTCGTCCGCTTCCATCAAATGGGCCGCGATCTTCTTGGCCTTGGCCTCGACCTTGTCGAGCGCCTTAACGATCGCGCTCATGCCGACGGCGCCGGAGCGCGAGCCGTAGGTGCCCATGCCCATCTGCACCTTGTCGGTATCGCCATGAACGATGTTGACCGAGTCGATGCCGACGCCGAAGCGTTCCGCCACGAGCTGCGCGAAGGTCGTTTCGTGGCCCTGGCCGTGGCTGTGCGAACCGGTCAGGATTTCGATCGTGCCGACCGCGTTGACGCGCACTTCAGCCGACTCCCACAGGCCGACACCGGCGCCGAGCGAACCGACCGCGGCGGACGGCGCGATGCCGCAAGCCTCGATGTAGCAGCTCATGCCGATGCCGCGTTTCTTGCCGCGGCTTTCGGAATGGGCGCGACGTGCGGCGAAACCGTTATAGTCGATTTCCTGCATCGCCGCGTTGAGCGATGCTTCGAAGTCGCCCGTGTCGTAGGTCATGATGACGGGGGTCTGGTGCGGGAAGGAGCGGATGAAGTTCTTGCGGCGTAGCTCGGGAGGCGAGACGCCCAACTGGCGCGCTGCCGTCTCCATCATGCGTTCCATCACGTAGGTCGCTTCCGGGCGACCCGCGCCGCGATACGCATCGACCGGCGTCGTGTTGGTGTAGATCGCCTTCACATTCGCGTGGATCGCGGGGATGTTGTACTGGCCCGACAGCAGCGTCGCGTAGAGATAAGTCGGTGTCGCCGACGAGAAGAGCGACATGTAGGCGCCGAGATTGGCCTTGGTCTCGACCTTGAGGCCGAGAATGTGGTGGTCGGCGTCGAAAGCCATCTCCGCATGGGTCACATGGTCGCGACCATGGGCGTCGGTCAGGAAGGCTTCCGTGCGGTCGCAGTTCCACTTGACCGGAACGCCGGTGCGCTTGGATGCCCAGAGGCAGACGATCTCTTCCGGATAGATGTAGATCTTCGAGCCGAAGCCACCGCCGACATCCGGTGCGATGACGCGCAGCTTGTTTTCCGGTGCGACGTTGTAGAACGCGCTCATGACCAGGCGGGCGACGTGCGGGTTCTGCGACGTCGTCCAGCAGGTGTAATGATCCTCCGCCGCGTCGTAGACGCCAAGTGCGGCGCGCGGCTCCATCGCGTTCGGCACGAGGCGGTTGTTGACGATGTCCATCTTGACGACATGCGCCGCCTTGGAGAATGCGTCGGCGGTCGCCTGTTCGTCGCCGAGCACCCAGTCGAAGATCAGGTTGTTCTTGGCCTCGGGATGGATCTGCGGCGCGCCCTCGGCAAGGGCATCTTCAACGCCGGTCACCACCGGCAGCTCTTCATATTCCACATTGACGAGGTCGGCAGCGTCGCGGGCCTGGGCACGGGTGTCGGCCACGACGATCGCGACGGCATCGCCCACGTAACGGACCGTTTCCTGTGCCAGCGGGCGCCATGCGCCCATGTTCATCGGCGAGCCGTCCTTGGAGTGGACCATCCAGCCGCAGATCAGATTGCCGATCCCGTCTTCCGTCAGTTGCTTGCCGTTGAGGATGCCGATCACGCCCGACATCGCTTCGGCTTCGCTCGTGTCGATGCTGACGATCTTGGCGTGGGCATAGGGCGAACGCACGAAAACGGCGTGCTTCATGCCGGGAACGACCATGTCGTCCGTGTAGCGGCCCTTGCCTGTGATGAAACGCTTGTCTTCCTTGCGCAGAACGCTCGCGCCAATACCTTCGATACCCATCAATTCCTCCTCAATATCCGGGGGCCGGAGACCGGCCTGTTCCTCCGAGAAGACGCCGGCGAAGCTTGGTTAAGGCGCGCCCCAACGGCGCCGCCCAAAGCCTGGCCCGCGCCGCTGATCTTACTCCGCGGCCTGGCGCTGCTCCTGCGCGCCGGCGGCGGCCAGAACTGCTTTCACGATGTTGTGATAGCCGGTGCAGCGGCAGATGTTGCCCTCAAGCTCATGGCGGACGGTCTGCTCGTCGAGGTCCGAGCCATGGCGATTGACGATGTCGATCGAGGCCATGATCATGCCTGGCGTACAGAAGCCGCACTGCAGGCCATGATGCTGCTTGAATGCAGCCTGCATCGGATGCAGTTCACCACCCGTGGCAATGCCTTCGATGGTGACGATGTCGGTGCCCTCGGCCTGTGCTGCAAGGATCGTGCAGGCCTTCACCGCCTGGCCGTTCATGTGGATGGTGCAGGCCCCGCACTGCGTCGTGTCACAACCGACATGCGTGCCTGTGAGGCCGAGATTCTCACGAAGGAAATGAACGAGAAGGGTGCGTCCCTCGACCTCGCCTGAGACCTGACGGCCATTCACCTTCATCGCAACTTTGGTCATTCGGGTTCCTCCCCTTGAACTCGCTGTCATTCGTCGACCGAACGTCAGGCGCCCTCAACATCTATCCTGCAGACGACGCCCCGCAGCGATAGTTTGCGCGGAAGGGATCGTTATGCAAGGTCGACGGCGGACCATGATCGTCGGTGACCTTCTCTTCCTCCCGCACCTTCCGGCTCCTTCAGCCATCGTGCATGAGCGTGGCGAACAATGGCACGGCTTGAAGAAAAGGACATTGTACTTTGGATGGTCCGCCATGCGCGGCGCTACGCTTGATCCACGTGCTATCCTTGGAGAATAGTGGTGGCGGGAAGAGGCGAGAGGCAATGGCTGGATGACCTGCCATATCACGACCTATGCGTGCGGCATCGTTGCCATCCACGGCAGCGGTCTGGGGCTTGATGAATTCGCAGGCACGCTCGCCGTCCAGGCCAAGGTTGCCGGTGCCGAACTCGCTTCGCTCTTTTTCTCCCAAGATGCCATCGATGCGCACCAGATCGCAGCGAACATGGCCGAACACGCGCCAGGTCTGCGCTATGTGGGCTGCTCGACAGCAGGCGAAATCACACCGGACGGTTACGGCGAAGGGTCGATCATCGCCATGCTGTTTCCCTCCGACAAGTTCAGCGCTTCCGCCTGCCTGATCCGCGACATCTCCACCGCCCGCATGGAGAGCGTGGTCAAGGATGTGCGGGAACTGCGTCGAAGCTTCGAGCCGAAGCGGTTCGCCGGCGGGCGCACCTTCGGGGTCGTGCTGATCGATGGGCTGTCGCGCGCCGAAGAGGCGGTGACATCGGCGCTTTACTGGAGCCTCGACGAAATTCCGTTGGTGGGCGGTTCGGCCGGCGACAATCTTCGGTTCGAGAAAACGACGCTCATTCACAACGGCAATGTGGTGTCCGACTGCGCGATCCTGATGCTGGTGCACAGCGCAGTGCCGTTCGATGTCTTCAAGACGGAGAACTTCAATCCGACGAGCCGGAAGCTCGTCGTCACCGCGTCCGATCCGGACACGCGCACCGTCCATGAGATCAATGCCGAGCCGGCTGCTGCGGCCTATGCCCAGGCCATCGGCCTCGATGCGGGGTCGCTGACGCCGATGAGCTTTGCGTCCTATCCTCTCGTCGTGCGGGTCGGCGGAGAGTATTTCTGTCGCTCGATCCAGAAGGCAAACGAAGACGGATCGCTGACGTTCTTCTGTGCGATCGACAACGGGATCGTTCTGACACTCGCCGAGCCCATGGGCATGGTGGAGTCCACGCGGGCAAAACTGCACGACGTGGCGGCGGGGCTCGGCGGGATCGATGTCGTACTCGGCTTCGATTGCGTCCTGCGGCGTCTCGACGCGCAGAACCGGCAAAGTCTCGCCGCGATCTCGTCGCTCTATCGTGAGAACAACATCATCGGATTTGGAACTTACGGCGAGCAATATCGGTCGATGCACCTCAACCAGACATTTACCGGGATCGCCTTCGCGGCGAGCTCGGCGGCATCGGAGTGAAGCGGATGCGCGATACGCTCGGGATCGATGATGTCGAGAAGCTACGCAAGATCAACATGGCCCTCATCGAGCGCGTCGAGCGGTCCATGGATCAGCAGGGCAATGCGTTTTCACTGTTTCAGACCGCGATCGGTCTCGAAGCGCAGGTGCGGCAGCGCACCGATGAGTTGACGAGCGCATTGCGACGGATCGAACAGACCAACCGCGCTCTGAACGCCGCCAAGGAAGCAGCCGAAGCGGCCAATATTTCCAAGACGCGCTTCATTGCGGCTGCAAGCCACGACGTGTTGCAGCCTCTCAATGCCGCGCATTTGTCGATTTCCGCGCTGGCAGACCTGCAAACGAGCGATCAGGGCAAGAAGCTTGCCCGACAGGTCGAGCAATCGCTCGACACCATGAACGAACTTTTGCGCACGCTGCTCGATATCGCCAAGCTCGACAGCGGCGTGATGAAGCCGGACATCGTGAACCTGCCGCTCGACGCGCTGCTCGGCAGCCTGAGCAGCGACTTTCAGCAGATCGCCGCCGCCAAGGGCCTGCATATCCGCTTTCGTCCGACCGATGCGATCGTGCGTTCGGACCGCGGAATGCTGCGTCGGGTGCTGCAGAACATCATTTCCAACGCCATCCACTATACCAGTCGGGGTGGGGTGCTGATCGGTGCCCGCAAGCGCGGGGCATTGTTGCGCATCGACATCGTCGATACCGGCATTGGGATCGCCGAGGACCAATACGAGGCGATCTTCGAGGAGTTCCATCGCGGCACGATGCCGGCAGGCGGTGAACTCGGCGGCACGCCGGGGCTTGGGCTAGGACTGTCGATCGTGCAGCGGATGGTGTCGGCGCTTGGTCACCACATCACCTTCACCTCGCGGCCTGGCCACGGCACGGCGTTTCACCTTTACGTACCGTTTGGCCAGCCCGATCTCGTGCGCGGACAGACCCGCGAGTATGCGCCAAGGCTGCCGATCTCCAACCATCTCTTCGGAGCCAATGTGCTTCTGATCGAGAACGACCGATCGGTCATGGAAGCGATGCTGACCCTTCTGGAAAGCTGGCACTGTTCGGTCAGGATCGCGAGCCACAGCAGCGAGGCGATCGGGCTACTTGCCGATCCGGCGTGGCGGCCGGACATCGTGATCGCCGACCAGCATCTGGACCACGGCGATCTGGGCTCCGTCACCATCGAACACATCCGCTATTATCTTCGCCGGCAGCTTCCGGCTCTCATCGTGACCGCCGACCCGTCGGCCGGCCTCGAAGCGCGCTGCAGGACCCGAGAGATCGAGGTCATGTACAAACCGCTGAAACCAGCCGAGTTCCGAGCCCTGGTCGAGCATCTGCTTGCGGCGGGCAGGGTGGAGTGAGCGTGGTCTGGCGAAAAGAGCTCAGGAATTATCGCGCGCGAACGCGTTCAGGTCGGCGATATCGAGTTTCGTCATCTCGATGACGGCCTGGGTGCGGCTGTACACGTTCAGCTTTCGCAGGATCTCGGAGACATGGGCCTTGATTGTGGTTTCGCCCACGCCGAGTTCGTAGGCGATCTGCTTGTTCAAAAGCCCCTCGCGGAGCATTTGAAGCACGCGCAATTGCTGAGGTGTCAGCGTTGCGACCCTGCTGATCATGGCCTTGCGCCCGCTGTTGTCCACATGATCGCTCGGAGGTTCGTAAAACTCCGGTACGTAGACTGCACCCGCCATCACGCGCTGAACAGCGATGGTCAGTTCCTGTTTGCGTACGGATTTCGGGATGTAACCGGCAGCGCCATAGGACAGCGCTTCAGAAATGATCCGCGAATCCTCGTGACCTGAAATGACCACGACCGGAACACGCGGAAACTTGGAACGGATGGCGAGCAGTCCCTCGAAGCCCGTCACGCCCGGGATGGCCAGGTCGAGCAGGACGAGGTCGAACGTCTTGTGCTCGTTGAGGATCGTCAGCGCGCTTTGGAAATCCGCAGCGTCCACGGTCTGTATTTCCGGCCCCGCCAGAGCAAGAGCGCTGGTGAGTGCTTCTCGGAAGAGCGGATGATCGTCGACAATCAGAAAGCGTGGCATCCAGACCCCTTAAATCGGCTCGACGCATTCGTCACGTATAAAATTGGGACTTTATACTTTGCGGTTCCTGGAACCATTACCTTGCCAAAACTGTTTCGAAGCCCAGTTATCGAATCCGGGCTGGCTGGAATACGTTGCGACTGAACAAATTTTTTGCATCTGCGAAGTAGCCTTCACGGCATGTTACAGTGAAAGCGAAAATGTTGCAGGCGCGGACGCAACCATCCCTCTGAAATCCCATTGTGTTTCCTAAATTACCCGATAACGCTGCTGCCGATTGGTGCGGCGCACAAAAGTCGCGTTCGGAGTGGTGTGATGTCTTTGACTGAGATTTATTGGCGGGCCCTGCGTTACCTTGGGCACCAGCGCACGGGCGTTCTGTTCGTCTGCGCGGCCAATATCGTTCTGGCGGTGGTAACGATTGCCGAGCCCATTCTTTTCGGTCGCGTCATCGATGCCATCGCCGAAAAGCAGGGCATCTTCGCCACGCTTGGCCTTTGGGCCGGTTTCGGCGTCTTCAACATCGTCGCTTTCGTCATCGTCGCCCGCAGCGCCGACCGCCTGGCCCATCAGCGCCGGGTTCAGGTTCTCGGCGATTCCTTCGAACGCGTCATCCGCATGCCGCTCTCTTGGCACCATGAGAAGGGCACGTCGAACGCATTGCATACCATGCTGCGCGCGGTCGACACGCTGTTCGGCCTGTGGCTCGAGTTCATGCGCACGCATTTGACGACGGCGGTCGCGCTCGTCCTCCTGGTGCCGACGGCGCTCGTCATGGATTTGCGCCTCACAATGGTGCTGTTCGTTCTCGGCGCGCTTTATTTCATGATCGGCCGCTTCGTCATGAAGCGCACCAAGGAAGGTCAGGCGGCCGTCGAGCGCTACCATCACGACGTGTTCGGCCATGTGAGCGACTGCATCTCGAACGTTTCCGTGCTGCAGAGCTACAACCGCATGGACAGCGAGGTGCGCCAGCTGCGCATCCACACATCCCGTCTGATCAACGCACAGTTCCCGGTGCTGGACTGGTGGGCTCTCGCCAGCGGCCTGCATCGCATGGCGTCGACGATCTCCATGATCGTCATCCTCTTGATCGGCGCCATGTTGGTGTCTGCAGGCGAATTGCGTGTCGGCGACGTGGTGGCCTTTGTCGGTTTCGCCAATCTCTTGATCGGCCGTCTCGACCAGATCATGCAGTTCGTGAACCAGGTGTTCGAGGCACGCGCCAAGCTCGTCGATTTCTATGCGCTCGAAGATGCCGCTCCCGCGCTGGACGAGGCAGAGCAGGGCCGTGACATCGGTCGCGTCGAAGGTCACGTCCGCTTCGAGAACGTCTCGTTCTCGTTCCCGAATTCCGGCCATGGCATTTTCGATCTGTCGTTCGAGATTCCTGCCGGCAAGACGGTCGCGATCGTCGGACCGACGGGTGCCGGCAAGACGACGCTGATCAACATGCTTCAGCGGGTCAACGATCCGGCAGAAGGTCGCATTCTCATCGACGGCATCGATGTGCGGACGGCAACGCGCCGTTCGCTGCGCGACAACATCGCCACCGTCTTCCAGGATGCCGGGCTGCTAAACCGCTCGATTGAGGAAAACATTCGCCTCGGTCGGTCGGAAGCCGGTGATGACGAGGTTCTGCGTGCTGCACAGGCGGCGGCGGCCGATGGTTTTATCCACGGCAAGGCTCAAGGCTTTGCGACGTTGGTAGGCGAGCGCGGCGGTCAGCTTTCCGGTGGCGAGCGCCAACGTATCGCCATTGCCCGGGCCGTGCTGAAGGATGCGCCGATCCTCGTTCTCGATGAGGCAACAAGCGCGCTCGACGTCGAAACTGAACAGCGCGTCAAGGAAGCGATCGACGAACTGCGGCGCGACCGCACGACGTTCATCATCGCGCACCGCCTTTCGACGGTGAAGGACGCCGACTTCGTGATGTTCCTCGACCAAGGGCGTCTCGTGGAAGCTGGATCGTTCGGTGAACTTGCTGCGTCGAGCGGACGCTTTGCGGCGCTGCTCCGTGCTGGCGGGCTGTTGACCGACGACGAAGTCCGGCGCGTTAGCCACCTGGCGGCTGCCGCTTAAACGACTGTGATTTCGATAATCCAGTTCGTTGCCCGTCGCGTCAGGTGGGCGACAATCCCAATTCCGACCAGCGCTCCAGATAAATCCGGAACCAGGGCGTGATGCTCTCCGGGTTCAGCCGCGCTTCTTTTTGCAGCTCAGCGATTTCCACCCAGCGAACCTTGTCGACTTCCGTCGGATCGAACGGGATAACAGCGTCGGGATCTTCGACAGTGCCTTCGAACACGTGAACCCGCTCGTGCTCCGTCAGCCCTTGACCGACATCGGCCATGTACTCGATCACCGCGCGCGGCTGTAGATCGATTTCCAGGCCGAGCTCTTCCCACAACCGGCGGGTCGCGCAGTCTGAAGGGTCTTCCTGCCAGTCGGGATGGGTGCAGCAGGTGTTCGCCCACTGGCCTGGGCTGTGATATTTGCCGCCGGCGCGCCGCTGGACGAGCAGCCGGTTTCTACTGAAGACGAAAGCCGAGATTGCCAGATGCTTGATGCCGCGCCGATGCGCATCGAGCTTTTCGACAGGGTAGAGCGCGCCATCATCGTCGATCGCAGCGATGATCCGATCGTCCCCACAGCGGGTCGTGACAGGGGAACGCATCAACGGCAACGGCATATGCTCTCCCCTCAGATCATGGCGACTGCGTGTCTTGCTTCAGGCGACAGCGCGCGACAAGGCGCAGTGTGACCAGAGGTCGCTCAACGCATGCAGCATATCGGCCATCGCCCCATCGTCATGCACCGGGGACGGCGTGATGCGCAAGCGCTCCGTCTTCTTCGGGACCGTCGGATAGTTGATCGGCTGAACGTAGATGCCGTAATTGTCGAGCAGCAGGTCCGACAGCCATTTGCACTTTGTCGGATCGCCGACCATCACCGGCACGATGTGGCTTGGGTTCGGCAGATAGGGCACCCCGATGGCATTGAGCCCCTGACGGAACTTCGCCACACGATCCTGGTGGCGCAGGCGCTCGAACTGGCTCTGCTTCAGGTGCTGGATCGAAGCCAACGCACCGGCGGCAAGCGCCGGCGGCAATGCAGTGGTGAAGATGAAGCCGGAGGCGAAGGAGCGCACGAAGTCGCAGAGCGCGGTGGAGGCGGCAATATAGCCACCCATCACGCCGAACGCCTTGCCGAGCGTGCCTTCGATCACCGTCAGGCGGTGCATCAGGCCTTCGCGTTCGGCAATGCCGCCGCCGCGCGGGCCGTAGAGGCCGACGCCGTGCACTTCGTCGAGATAGGTCATGGCGCCGAACTCGTCGGCGACGTCACAGATCTCCTTGATCGGCGCAATGTCGCCATCCATCGAATAGACGCTTTCGAAGGCGATCAGCTTCGGCGCCTTCGGATCGGCAGCTGCGAGCTTGGCGCGCAGATCGGCGACGTCGTTGTGCTTCCAGATGACGCGTGCGGCTTTCGAATGACGAATGCCTTCGATCATGGAGGCATGGTTCAGCGCGTCGGAAAAGACGATGCAGCCGGGGATCTTCGAGGCGAGCGTGCCGAGGGCAGCCCAGTTGGACACATAGCCAGAGGTGAAGAGGAGTGCGGATTCCTTGCCGTGAAGATCGGCGAGCTCCTGCTCCAGGAGCACGTGGTAGTGGTTGGTGCCGGAAATGTTGCGGGTGCCGCCGGCGCCTGCGCCACAGCGGTCGATCGCTTCCTTCATGGCCGCGACCACCTTCGGGTGCTGGCCCATGCCGAGATAGTCGTTCGAGCACCAGACGGTGACGCTCTGCTCGCCATTTTCCGTGAAGCGGGTCGCGTGCGGGAATGATCCATTCCGACGTTCGATGTCGGCAAAAACGCGGTAATTGCCTTCTTTGCGGAGGTCCTCCAATTGGCCTGCAAAGAAACTTTCGAAATCCATCATCGCGTTTTCCTCCCCCTACTCGACATGAACTTTAGCGGGTGCGACGGGCGCTTTCGCGCCAAGTTGTGTCGCCCCGACCCCAGACCGGCTCCAGTTCCAGATCGCGTCCACCGGCAGCGGCAGGACGAGGAACCAATGCTCGACAACGGCAAGAACCAGAAGCGTCAGAAGCAGCGTCAGGCCGGCGATTTGCGCGGCATCACTTGCGTCGATGAGGGCTAGGCCCATCGCTGTGGCGATGACTGTCGAGATGGTGATCGAAACCGGAAAGAAAGCGTTCATCGAACGCTTTCGTAAGAAGCTTTTCAGATAGGCAAGATGCGGCGGCAAAAGGCTTTCGCCAAGATTGCGCACCCCGAAATGCAGGTTGAGCTTGGCGCTGGCGCGCATGCCCCACAGGATCATGAAGGTCCAGAAACCCACCTGGTTTTCCGCACTCCAAGTCAACAAGGCGATGACGATCGCCGCCGCGACGATCAACAGTTCGTGCCAGATGATCGCGCCGATGGCGTGCCCCATATGGGCGAGCCCGCTGCAATGGGCGTGGCAGGGTCGCGTCCGCGTCCCCGTCACGAAGCCCATGAGGAAACTCATCTCGACGAAGGCCCAGATGGCCAGTGCGCTGGTGAAAGCGCCATAGACCGCCGAAACGCCCGCTTGCGTTCCGGTCCAGGCGATACCGACAAGACCCGCAACCAACATCACCGTCGCCCCGGCCATACTGAAACCGTATGTGCGCCGGGGTAGCCCATCCAGGAAAAGGATCGCTCCTGTGGCGAACCACCAGAGGAACAGGGCGTAGGCGATGGGTGCGAGATAAGCGCTCACGGCTTTTTGCTTACCAGACCGGCTGGAGGCGGCTTGCCTCCGGCAGTGCATTTTCCTTCACCGGCAAAGCGTAGAGGCGGACGAAGATCGCCCCGGCGCGTGCAATCAGCATGGCGCGCGAAGCTTTCGCCCTCACGCCCTGTTTGCCGTTGAGGTCGTTCAGCTTGGCGTTGATGACGCTGAGCTTTTCCAGGCCGCGCGCGAATTTCGGATTGTCGATGTCGAGCACCAGCGGAAACACCTGGCGCGTGATCTCGCTCGTCAGGTGGAAGACGCGGTAGTCGTACTCGACCGGATCGATGCCGAGCGCTTTGTGGAATTCCGGGCGTGCCTGATCGCGGACATACATCGTGGCGAATACTGCGAGCAGGAAAAAGCGCACCCAGAGCTTGTTGGTGCCGGCCAGATAATCGGGATTGGCCCGCATCAGCAACGCGAAGGCTTCACCGTGCCGGAACTCGTCGTTGCACCACTTCTCGAACCATTTGAAGATCGGGTGGAAGCGGCGCTCCGGGTGACGCTCGAGGTGCCGGTAGATGGTGATGTAGCGCGCGTAACCGATCTTTTCGGACAGGTAGGTGGCGTAGAAGATGAATTTCGGCCGGAAGAAGGTGTATTTCTTCGCCTTCGTCAGGAAGCCGAGATTGACGCCGATGCCGAATTCCTTGAGCGCATCGTTAATGAACCCGGCGTGGCGGGCCTCGTCGCGGCTCATCAGGCCGAACAGCTTGACGATGTCCGGGTTCTGACCGCGCTTCTTCATCTCCTTGTAGAGCACGCAGCCTGAAAATTCTGCCGTCAGCGAAGAGACGAGAAAATCCACGAACTCGTTGCGGAGACCTTCCGGCAGCGCTTCGAAATCGATCTTGTCCCAGTTCTCGTCGCGCTTGAAATGGCCCTTGTTGGGATCGGCTTCCATTTCGGCGATGAGGGCATCCCACTCGCGGCGCACGGGCTCGACATTGGTGCGGTCGAGCTCCGCGAAATCGGTCGTGTAGAAGCGCGGCGAGAGCATGGTGGTTTCGGTCGCCATGCCCGTCGTGTCGCGCGACTGGAGAGAGAGTGTTTCGATGGTCATAGCCGTTCTCCTGACGAGAAGCTGAATTCCAAGAGTTCCATAAATTCGAAGTCGCCGGTCATGCGCACCCAAAGCTTCTCCGGGGAGGATGCCTTGGTCACCGTTGCCATGCGGTTGAAGATGGCCGTTTCACCATAGGGCACGGCGATCTCCGGGCCGTGGACATGCACGCTGTCGCCTGGCTCGATTTCGATGTCACCGGACAATTCCATGTGCGCGTGTAGGCTTTCGAAAGTGTGGCACACCTCGATGCGGCAGGGCAGGTCGATCCGGGTGCGCGTGAGCGTGAGCTTTTCCATCATCATGGTCGTTCTCCCTGAGAAGTGTTCGGCAGTGCCGCGGCGAGTTTCCGGTCGTCTAGGAAGCGCTCGAAGGCGGCCCGATTCGTCTGGCCGAAGGCATCCAGCGCGACGAGCCGGCCGGTTGCCGGATCGGAGAGGAGCACATGGCCGTCCTGCGTGCGCTCAAGCGCGAAGGGGAGGTCGTCGGAGATGTCGCGGCGTTTGCGCTCGTTGGCAAGCCCGCGCATCGTGGCGCGCAGGAAGCCGCCTTCGCCGGGCTTTACGCGCTGCAGCACATGTCCGGTGCGGGCATCGATCACATCAACAGCGCCATCGCTGCGATCGGCGAACGAGAGCTGTACCGCGGCGACCGTGTGGGCCGGCCGATCGATCGCGCCCAGGCCGAACCCGCCGACCGCAGCAAAGCCGATCGACAACACCATAACCGCGATCATCCAGGCGAGCGGGCTCGCATAGATGCGTTGCTGGCCGGGCTTTGACATGAGGTTGATCGGCGCCATCAGCTTAGCCCCTTGCCGTTGCGGGCTGTGGCGCCTGTTGGGCGGGCCGCTCAACGTTCGAGACGAGTGTGAAGCGCGGCTGAACCTGGCCAGCGTCGGCGGCGAGCGCACGGGCAACGTGCTTGGCCACGACATCCGCATCTGCGACGGCACGCAGCATCGGCTGGGGATCGCGCAGCGACAACGGGCGCACATGCGGCCAGAGGAGGAGCCAGGCGATCCGATCCGGACGCGCGACCTTCAAAGCGATATTGCCTGCGCCGGATTTCGTCAGTGGCCGCACAGCGGCACTCTCGATGCGCGCGAAGGGAATGTTGAGCGTGACGGGAAGCGCGAGGCCCGAGCGGATCAGCAGGCGCTTGCTCGTCAGTGTGTAGATCGTGGTCCGCGCATAGGCATAGCCGAGACCGAGCAGGATGCCGATGCCGGCGAGCGACACTGGCACCATCCAGGCGGAATGGATCAGGGCGGCGGTGACGCCAAGACCATCATAGAGTGCCGTCACGAAGCGCCAGGCAAGCAGAAGCCCGAAGTAGATCGCCACGGCGCGCAGGTGAAAGGCATCCCTTGCAAGCGTGCGCCAGTCCGGCGAGCCCTGCCAGAGAAGCGTCTCGTTCTGGGGCAAGGCTTCGGGCAGTCCAGGGGCGTGGTCGAACGCGAAATCGTCGTGGGAGACAGCGCTCATATCAGTGGCTCCAGACGCTCGGGTATCGCGTAGAGATGGCCTCCCGCGAAATACGCCATGATCTTGTCTTCCTCGAGCAGCGTGATCCGGTCCATTGCTTTGAGACCCGGCACGTCTGCGAATTGGGCAGATGTCAGCGACTTCACGTCGACCTGCGTTTTCTTGATGCGTGCGAGATTGTGCGGAACGAGCACGTGGCGCCCGCCCGTCAGTTCCACCTCGAGATAGCGGACCATATGCTCGGCCCGATCGACCCAGAGATCGGTGACGGTGGCCACCTGCCGACGGTCGACGGCAATCACCGGCAGGCCGCGGGGATCGAAATCGCCCGTCGCGATCATGAAATGGGTGTCGCTCGACCAGGGCACGATGCGCAGGCGGCCATCATGCGTCATGTCTGGGCGATCATCACGCTCCGCCCAGGCGGCCGGGCCGACGCCGTCGATGAGAGGATTTCCCGTTGGCGTCAGAGGCGCGCCGGGCCAGGGCGCCAGTCGGGCTGCGGCGATCGGGCGGTTGTCACGCTTGTTGTTGGGCACGGTGTAGGGGCCGGCACCGTGGGGGCGGAAGAAGGTCTTCGGCTCCGCCATCAACAACTCATTTGGTCGATGGATCTCGCCGGTGGGATCACGCTCGAGCGGATAGCCCTCGCGACGATCTTCGCGACGGATGTAGAAGATGAGGCCGGCGAAGAAGAGCCAGAAGGCGTAAAGCGCCAGCTGAGCGACGTCCATGTAGCCTGTGATTGCGCCGATTTCCATTGCCATGTCCTTCCTCAATCCCCGAGCTAGTTGGGGAATTCCATCATGCCGAAGCGTTCGCGCGGTGTGCCGACCCGAGGGCCCGGGTATCGGGCAAGCGGGCCGATCGCGATGAGCGTGGCGAAGAGCAGTCCAATTTCGATGTGGTAGACGACGCCGTAGCCGGCCGAGACCTGGTCGAACACCGAGCCTTGCGCGGCAAGATGGGTGACGCCGTCGCGGATAAGGCCGCCAGCCGCGATACCGAGCCCCATGGAAGTGGCCTGCACCGCGCCCCAAGCGCCAAGCGCAATACCACTGTCGCCATTGTCGGAGAGGTCCATGGCTGCGGTGAGCATGCTAACCGCAAAAAGCCCGCCACCGAGCCCGATCAACGCCGTGCCGAGACGGAAGATCATGGCCGAGTCCAGCGGTGCCGCGATGATGACGAGCGAGAAGGCCGGAACGCCGACCAGTGTACCGATGGCTGCGAGGCGATAGGCGTTGAAGCCTGATGACAAAAGACGCGCAGCGATGGCGAGACCGACCAGCGTACCGGTTGCGAGAATGGCCGTGAGCATCGTCGTGGCGCCGACCGGCAAGGCCAGCACCTGCCCGCCATAGGGCTCGAGCAGCACATCCTGCATGGAAAATGCGGCCGTTCCCAAAGCTAGCGCGGCGAGAAGTCGTCCCGAGCGGCCAGACGCCATGTACGACGCCCAGGCTTCGGCAAAGGCCGGGCGGGGGCGGTTATGGCGCGTGCGTACCGGATCACGGCCTTCCTGCTTCCAGAGCGCGATCACGTTCAGCGCCATCGTGACCATCGCGGCGCCCTGCACGACCTGGATCAGCCGGAGATGCGAATAGTCGGCGAGCAGGGCGGAGAAGACGATCGCGGATATGAGCATGCCGACCAAGAGGAAAACATAAAGCAGCGCGACGACCCGCGGCCGGTTTTTCGGTTCTGCGAGATCGCAGGCAAGTGCGAGGCCTGCGGTCTGCGTCATGTGCATGCCGGCGCCGACCAGCAGGAACGCGAGCGCGGCGCCGATCTGCCCGCCCAGCGGCCCGTAATGGCCATCACCTGAGAGCAAGAGGAGCGCGAAGGGCATGATGGCCAGGCCGCCGAACTGAAGCAGCGTGCCCATCCAGATGAAGGGAACCCGGCGCCAGCCGAGATAGGAGCGATAGGTATCGGAGCGGTGGCCGATGAGCGCACGAAGGGGCGCGGCCACGATCGGCAGTGCCACCATGAGCGCAACCAACGCGGCCGGCACGTTGAGCTCGACGATCATGACGCGGTTCAAGGTGCCGGTCAGCAGCACCATGGCCATGCCGACGGAAACCTGAAAAAGCGAAAGGCGGAGCAGTCGTGTAAGCGGCAGCCCGGGGCTCGCGGCATCGGCGAACGGCAGGAAGCGTGTCCCCACCGAGCGCCAAAGCAACGCCGCTCCCGTCTTGTGGCTGCGCGCAGTACTCATCGCCGCATCAACTCCAGAAGTTCGGAGGTGTAGAAGCCGTGGCTGACGCGGCTGCGATCATAGGCCTGCCAGTCGATCAGCGCCGGAGACTCCGCGATCTGCGCCGCTATGGCTTCGGGTGATGTCGGCGTGACGGACGGTGCGCGGCTGCGCTTTGGGAACAGGCGGCCGGTCAGGTGCATCGCGGCGAGCAGCGGCGTGCGCGGCACATAGGTGAAGAGCAGTGTGTGACGCGTGCGGGCACCGAGACGCGCGAGCGCCTCCACGGCATCCGGCGTGCTGTAGTGGATGAGCGAATCCATCGCCACCACGGCGTCGAACGGGCCGAGTTCGCTGTCCAGCATGTCGCCATGACGGAACTCGATTGCGCCGTCACGACAATCGGCCGGAAGGTTCTCTTGCGCGTAGGCGATCGTTTCGGGCGAAAGGTCGACGCCGACCACGCTTGCGCCGCGCCGCGCCAGAGCGACGCTGATTGCGCCGGTGCCGCAGCCTGCATCAAGGATGCGCCAGCCCTGCAAGTCGGAAGGCAGGCGCGACAGGATCGTCTCCCGCATCTGGCTGCGGCCCGCGCGCACGCTGTCGCGAATGCGGCCAAGCGGCGAGCCCCCTGCGAAACGCTTCCAGGCATCGAGCGCGGTCGAGTCGAAATAGGTGCGGACCTCGTCGCGCCGGGCTTTGTAGGTCGGGCTCTCCATCACTCGAACCCCAGGAAATCGAAGATGTCCCGATCCTTCATCGGCTGCGCATCGAACTCCCGGTTGTCGGAAAGAAGCGTGCGGGCGAGCGCCATGTATTCGGCGCGGGCGCGCTCCACTTCCGGCGTCAGGTCCATTTCGAACAGCGTCGACTTCTTCAGGCGCGAGCGTCTGACGGCGTCGAGATCCGGGATGTGCGCGAGCCGTTCCAGGCCGACAGCCGCGTTGAAACGATCGATCTCGTCGGTCGCGTGGGACCGATTGGCGATCACGCCACCCAGACGCACATTGTAGTTCTTGGACTTCGCCTTGATTGCCGCGATGATGCGGTTCATCGCGAATATGGAGTCGAAGTCGTTGGCGGCCACGACAAGCGCGCGCTCCGCATGTTGCAGAGGCGATGCGAAGCCGCCGCAGACGACGTCGCCGAGAACGTCGAAGATGACGATGTCGGTATTTTCCAGGAGATGATGCTCTTTCAGGAGTTTCACCGTCTGGCCGACGACATAGCCGCCGCAGCCCGTGCCGGCGGGCGGACCACCTGCCTCGATGCAGCGCACGCCGTTATAGCCCTCGAAGACGAAGTCTTCCGGCCGCAATTCCTCGGTGTGAAAATCCACCTCTTCGAGGATGTCGATGACGGTCGGGATCAGCGACTTCGTGAGGGTGAACGTCGAATCGTGCTTGGGATCGCAACCGATCTGCAGAACGCGCTTGCCGAGCAGCGAGAAAGCCACCGACAGGTTCGACGAGGTCGTCGACTTGCCGATGCCGCCCTTTCCATAGATCGCGAAAACCTTTGCGGTTTCGATCTTCAGGTCGGGATCGAGGTGAACCTGGACGCTGCCTTCTCCGTCCCCGCGGCCCTTGAGGTCTGGTCGTGTATAGACGTTCATGCTGCGGCCTCCACCGATATGCCTTCGAGACGGTCCTCGAGTTCGTCATTCGCCTCGAGCAAGGCGTCGAGTGTTTCGGCGTCCGGCTGCCAATAACGGCGCTCATGGGCCTCGATCAGGCGACCGGCGAGACGCGCGGAAGCCTGCGGGTTGAGTTCGGCCATGCGGCGACGCATGGCCTCATCCAGCACGAATGTCTCTGTGATGTTCTGGTAGATCCAGGGCGCGACCTGGCCGGTTGTGGCCGACCAGCCGAGCGTGTTCGTCACGTGGCTCTCGATCTGGCGCACGCCTTCGTAGCCGTGATCGAGCAGCGCCTCGTAGAATTTGGGGTTCAGCGTGCGGGTGCGAGTCTCGATTGCGACCTGCTCTGCGAGCGTGCGCACCTTGCCGGCGCCGCGGGTCTGGTCGCCCACATAGACCGGAACGTCCGTGCCGCTTGCACGCTTCACCGCACGGCTGATGCCGCCGAGTGTATCGAAATAGTGGTCGACCGTGGTGACGCCGAGTTCGACCGATTCCAGGTTCTGATAGGCGGCATCGACATTGGCCAAGATATCGCCGAGAAGTTCCGCCTGGCGCACCGGCTTGCCGTCCACGCCGTAGGCGAAACATTTGCGGCGCTGATAGGCTTCGGCCAGTTCGTCCTCGCCGTCCCAGGCTCCGCTGTCGATCAGCTGATTGACGTTGGAGCCATAGGTGCCGGCGGCGTTTGAGAACACCCGCAATGCGGCTGTTTCGAGCGTGCAGCCGGATTGCTCCGCGTAGCGGGTGGCATGCTTGCGGACGAAATTCATGTCGAGAGGTTCATCCGCGGCGGCAGCCAATTGGCATGCTTCTGCCAGAAGCTTGGTCTGAAGCGGAAGCAGGTCGCGGAAGATGCCCGACAACGTCATGACCACGTCGATACGAGGCCGACCGAGCTGATCGAGCGGGATGAGATCGGCCCCTGCAAGTCGGCCATAGCCATCGAAGCGGGGCGCTGCGCCGATCAAAGCCAGTGCCTGACCGATCGGGCCGCCTTCGCTCTTGATGTTGTCGGTGCCCCAGAGAACGAGCGCGATGGATTCCGGCAGTCGGCCTGTATCGGCCACATGGCGGGCCAGCAGCTTCTCCGCCTGTTCGCGGCCATCGGCGCAGGCAAAGGCGCTCGGGAGCCGGAAGGGATCGAAGCCATGAATGTTGCGGCCGGTCGGTAAAATTTCAGGCGTGCGAACGATATCGCCACCGGCAACCGGGCGGATGAAGCGGGCGTCGAGCGCTGCGATCAGGCCGGTGAGCTCGCTGTCGGTCGAAAGATGCCCGTTCGCCGTGGCCAGGCGTTCGGCGAGAATGAATACCGCGCCGGTTGGAGCGATGCCGTGCTCCTTGAGAGCAAGAGAGGGATCGGCGCCATTCGCGATCATGTCGATCACTTCGGGTGGCAGCGCAGCCTGCTGATCGGCCTCGGCGATTGCCTTGAGAAGATCCACGCGCTCGGATGCGGTGATCGGCTCGCCGGCTACATGCATGCCGTGCGGGATGAGCGTTGCTTCCAGCTCAGCGAGATCGCGCATCAGTGCCGCGATTTCATCGCTGCCAGCCCCGTCGAACACGGCATCTTCGGGGACGAGATCGAGTGCGGCTGCCTGCGTGCGGATCAACTGGGCCAACGCGACACGTTCGCGATGCGCGGCTGGCGGGGTGGCACGCCAGCGATCGATCGCCGATTTCAGATCGACCATGCCGCGATAGAGGCCGGCTTTCGTGACGGGTGGGGTTAGGTAGCTGACGAGCGTTGCGCCGGAGCGGCGCTTGGCGAGTGTGCCTTCCGACGGGTTGTTCGCCGCATAGAAATAGATGTTCGGTGCGCTGCCGATGAGGCGATCCGGCCAGCAATCGCCGGAAAGCCCGGCTTGTTTGCCCGGCATGAATTCGAGCGCGCCGTGGGTGCCGAAATGCAGGATGGCATCCGACGCAAAATCCTCGCGCAAATAGCGATAGAAGGCGGAAAACGCGTGTGTCGGTGCGAAGCTGCGCTCAAACAGCAGCCGCATCGGGTCGCCCTCGTAGCCAAACCCCGGCTGGATGGCGATCAGCACATTGCCGAAGCGCTCGCCGAGGATCTGGATGTTCTGGCCATCGGTCAGATCGCGGCCCGGCGCCGGGCCCCACTGCCGCTCGATCTCTTCCAGATGCGGTTCGCGCCGCACATGGTCTTCGGCCGAAATGCGTGCGGTGACGTTGGCCGGTGTACCGAACCGTGCTGCATTCCCTTCGAGCACAGCCTTGCGCAGCGCGTCGGCGTTTTCGGGAAGAGCGACGTCATAACCTTCCGCCTGCATGCGCTTCATCGTGTTGAAGAGCGAGCGGAAGACGGAGAGATAGGCAGCCGTGCCCGTGGCGCCGGCATTTGGCGGAAAATTGAAGAGTACGATCGCCACCTTGCGATCGGCGCGCTGCGAACGGCGCAGATGGACGAGACGCTCGACCCTTGCAGCCAGCATCGCAACGCGCTCAGGCTCCGGCTGCATGTCGCGTCCGCCAGCGGAGCCGGCTCGGCCGCCATAGATCATGTGGCCACCCGCGCCGTCGATTTCCGGAAGAGCGACCATCATGGTGGTCTCCACCGGTGTCAGGCCTTCGCCCGAGCGGTGCCATTGGTCCAGACCCTGGAACTCGATGGCGCAAGCCGAGAGGTAGGGAACGTCGAGGCGCGCGAGAAGCGCTTCGGCGGCGCTTGAGTCGTTGTAGGCCGGCCCGCCTATCAGCGAGAAACCGGTCAGCGAGACGACGGCATCGACGGTGGCGCGGTTGTCGCGCAGGAAAAAGCGCTCGACGGCCTGGCCGGCATCGAGGCCCGCTGCGAAGGCGGGCACGACGTTCAGGCCGCGCGCTTCCATTGCCTGGATGACGGCGTCGTAATGGGCCGTGTTTCCGGCGAGCACGTAGGACCGCATGATGATGAGGCCGACGGTACCGCCGTGCCCAGCCCGGCGCGGCAACACCTCAGCGCGATCGCTCACACGGGCCGTCACGTTCGGGTGATAGACGCCGACTTCCGGATACTCGTTCGGTGCCTTGGCATCGACGACCGCGCGCAGGCCGGCGCGATTGCCCGATGCGTATCGGCCGACAAGGTAGCGGACCATGTTGGCGATATTCTCGTCGGAACCGGCGAGCATGTACTGCAGCGTGAGGAAGTAGGCGCGCAGGTCCTGCGCCTTGCCCGGAATGAAGCGCAGGATGCGCGGAAGCTGCTTCAGCATGCGAACCTGTTGGCGGCCCGCCTGCTGACCTGGCTTGGCGGCGCCCCGCAAACGCTTGAGCAGGCCGATGATGCCACCGGTCGGGTTGTTCATGGCGAAATCGCCAAGCCGCGTGATCTTCACCACTTCACCGGCCGAGAGGCAGCCGATGATGGCATCGCACGCATCCCGCCGCGCCTTCAGCCACGGCATGACGGTGCGGATGTGTTCTTCCATGAAGATCATGTTGGCGATGACGATATCGGCGGATGCGATGTCGTCGCGGCAACGATCGGCAGCGAGCGGATCGTCGCCCCATTCGGCCATGGAATGTAGTGTGAGGCGAAGCCCCGGTAGCTCCGGCGCTAGAAGCCTTCCCGCACGCTCGACCGCGCTCGCCATGTGACTGTCGAGCGTCACGATGGTCACGGTGATCGGCGTCGTCTCACCGGCTGTAATGCGCTTTTGCATCGTAGAGCGTCTCGATTGTGATGGTGGACAGACCGTGGTCTGCGGCGAAACGTTCTGTGTTGCGGCGGGCCTTTCCGCGTACGAAGAAGGGGATCTTTTTCAGTTCGCTTTCGGCTTCCTGGGCCCAATTGGGAGCACCCTGGGCGACGATCTGCGGTGCTTCCGGCTCGACGGTTTTCTGGCTTGCGGGAGCAAGGTGCGAAGGGTTGGCGCCGTCGTGAAACTCAAAGTCGTCGCGGAACATGCCGAGGAGATGTTCCTCCAGGCCCATCATCAGCGGGTGGACCCAGCTGTCGAAAATGACGTTAGCGCCTTCGGGACCCATCTGCGGCGAGTAACGAGCTGGGAAATCCTGCACGTGCACCGGTGATGAGATAACCGCGCAAGGCACCTTCAGCCGTTTGGCGACATGGCGCTCCATCTGCGTGCCGAGCACGAGTTCCGGCTGCGCCGCGATGATGGCATCCTCGACTTCCAGATGATCGTCGGTGATCAGTGCGTCGAGGCCGTAAGTCTTCGCGGCAGCACGGACGTCGCGGGCGAATTCGCGCGTGTAGGTGCCGAGACCGCAAACGGTGAAGCCGAGCTCGTCGCGGGCGATACGGGCAGCAGCAATGGCGTGCGTCGCATCTCCGAAGATGAAGACGCGCTTGCCGGTGAGATAATTGCTATCGATCGAGGCAGCGTACCACGGTGCCCGCGATTGGATCTTGGCGAGCGCAGCCTCGACGTCGAGACCTGCCATTTGCGCCACTTCTGCAACGAAATCGCGGCAAGCGCCGCTGCCGATAGGAACCGTCTTCGTGAAGGGCTGGCCGTGACGCTCCTTCAGAAAACTCGCGCTCGTCGCGGCGATCTCGGGGTAGAGCACCACGTTGAAAGCCGCCTGCGGAAGCCGGGTCAAATCGTGCACGGAGGCGCCGAGCGGGGCGACCACATTGACCGTCACGCCGATCGAGACCAGCAGCCGGCAGATTTCCTCGACGTCGTCGCGATGGCGGAAGCCGAGTGCGGTCGGGCCAAGGATGTTGCAGCTGGCCGGATTGCGGCCCTCGGGCGTCGGGCCGGCGGCGAAGCTTCGGACGAGGCGATAGAGGGTTTCCGCCGCGCCCCAGTTTTCCTTCTTTTGGTAGGAGGGCAGTTCCAGCGCCACGACGGGAATTGAAAGGCCGAGGGCCGCGGCAAGCCCGCCCGGATCGTCCTGCAGAAGTTCTGCAGTGCAGGAGGCGCCGACGATCATGGCGTCCGGCTTGAAGCGCGCTTCGGCGTCGGCGCAGGCGGTCTTGAAGATCGCTGCGGTGTCGGCGCCGAGATCGCGCGCCTGGAAGGTGGTGTATGTAACCGGCGGACGTTTGGCATCGCGCTCGATCATCGTGAACAGCAGATCGGCGTAGGTGTCGCCCTGCGGCGCATGCAGCACGTAATGAAGCCCGCGCATGGCGGTTGCTATCCGCATCGCGCCGACATGGGGTGGTCCTTCATATGTCCACATCGCAAGCTGCATCACGCTCTCCCGGTCTGAAGAAGCGCGCGACGGCGCAAGGGGCGCATGAACAGCTCGGCGAGATCGCCGGCCTGGTCATAGCCCTGGATCGGGGTGAAGACGAGCTCGATCGACCATTTGGTCGCGAACCCTTCCGCCTCGAGCGGATTGGCAAGGCCCATGCCGCAAACCGTGAGATCCGGTGCAGCATCGCGCAGCCGATCGAGTTGGCGATCGACATCCTGGCCTTCGCTGAGCGTCACATCGCTTGGCAGAAGGTCAAGTTCGGAAGACAGGTGCAGGCGGTTGAGGAAGGGCGTTCCGACTTCGAGCGGCACCATGCCTGCTTCGCGCGACAAAACGCGGGCCAGGGCAGGTTCCAGCTGTGAATCGGGGAACAGGAAGAGCGACTTGCCCTCAAGTTCAGAGCGGGCGCGCGTCATGGCGATGCGGGCGCGGTCTCGTCCGGGCCGGGTTATGGCTTCGAACCGGCCGGGATCGACGCCGAATGCGTCTGCCGCAGCCCGAAGCCAGGCAGTCGTGCCTTCTTCGCCGAGCGGAAATAGCGGATGCAGCAGCTGACAACCGCGAGACTGCAGGAGACGGGCGGTTTCGGTGAGATAGGGCTGCGCCAGAAGCACCGTGGTCGACGGGCCAACGGACGGCATGACCGTGCTTTCGCGCATCGGCAGAAAATCGACCTGCTCAATCCCAAGCGCGGTGAAGATGCGGCGGAACTGGTCTTCCACCACGTCTGCCAGACAGCCGGCAACGAGCAGGCGCGGCTTGGCGTTCTGCTCCTGCGCGGGCAGGGCCGTCACGAGGCTTGCCAAAAATCGGTCTTCGCCTTCGGTGAACGTCGTCTCTATGCCGCTTCCGGTATAGGTGAGGAAGCGAACGCCAGCGTATTGGCCGCGGGCCTGCAGCCGTTCGGCCGCCTTGGAAAGATCGAGCTTGATCACTTCCGACGGGCAGGAGCCGACGAGCACGATCATCCGGATCTCCGGGCGCCGGGCCACGACGCGGGCAACGATGCGGTCCAACTCGTCATGCAGGTCGGCCATGCCGGCGAGGTCTCGGTCCTCGATGATCGCGGTTGCGAAACGCGGTTCGGCGAAGATCATCACGCCGGCGGCAGACTGCATGAGATGGGCGCATGTCCGTGATCCGACGATCAGGAAGAATGCGTCCTGCAGCTTGCGGTGCAGCCAGATGATGGAGGTGAGGCCACAGAAGACTTCGCGCTGACCGCGTTCGCGCAATAGGGGCGCAGGCGAGGTAGAAGGCGTTGCGGGTGAGGTTGTCCGGTCGAGCACGGTCGTCATGACGCTGCGCCTCCTGCATAGGAGGCAGCGGTCGCGTCGTCACCGCGTGAAAGCCGGGCCTGCCGCAGCTTCACGATGAACTGGGCGGCGTTGATGACATAGGTTGCGTAGGCGGCCACCGCCAACCAGAGAAGCTGTGTGGTCTCCAGGGCGCCTGAAAGAAGCGCCGCGAGATAGGCGGTATGAAGCGCCAGCACCACCATCGAGAACATGTCTTCCCAGAAGAAGGCGGGTGCGAAAAGGTAGCGTCCGAACACGACCTTCTCCCAGATCGAGCCGGTGATCATGATCGCATAGAGAAGCAAGGTCTTGACGACGATGGATGTGTGCGCAGCCGTCGCCCCCTCACCGGTTGCGAGATAGCGCGCAATCAAGAGGGCGGAGACGACGAAGGCAAGGAACTGTATCGGCGCAAGGATCCCCTGAACCAGGGTCCACACGGTCTGGTCCCGGCGGGCGCGCTCTTCAACCGTATAAAGCGCTACGCACTGCCTGGTACTCGATCCCGCCATGCGCCTTGCCTCCTGCTGCACTGAACTGCAGCTGTTGAATGGAGAGTACCGCCGCGCAAAGGCATGTGTCAACTAAACATGACGTACATCTAGATTTACAATGTGCTGCAATTGGGTCATGCTCCAATGACACTGATGATGTGCCGGCGCCGGAGCGACCGACGCCCTTCTTTGGTGCCCGATCAACACCAGTCATGGCGATGGGGTCGTCGAGCGAGGTGGCCCATGAGCGATACTGCACATCGTATCCAAGCGGTCGGCCTGGACAGTCGGCCTGCCGATTACCTGCGGCAGATCGGTGCGCAACGCCCATTTGCGCCGCTGCTGCCTATCGATGACATGATGATTGCGGCTTTTACCGAAACGTTGCGGGCGCCCGGCTTTTGGGCGTGCGAGAGTGCGGTGGACATTTTGCGCGACAGGTTGCAACGGCGACAAACCATTCAGGATGCGGTGTTTGCACCAGCCGCGCGGCTTGCGGGTGCCTATTGGTCCAGCGATGTCTGGTCGTTTCTCGACGTCACGGTCGCTGTCTCAAGATTGAAGCGTCTGCTCGTGCAGGAAGTTCGGCAGCGCCATCGACCGCCCAATGTCGGCGCCCGCTCCATCCTGCTTTCCGCGGCGCCGGGTGAGACGCATGATTTCGGCCTTCATTACGTGGCGCTGGCATTCGAGCGTGCCGGTTATGCCGTCGACTTGCGGACCGGAGCCGACGAGGCCGAACTCATGGCGGCACTGGTTATGCACAGATACGATCTGGTAGGGCTGTCTCTATCTGCCGAATGCTTGCTCGACAGGTTGACATTGTTTATCGGGAACGTGCGTAACAAGGATAAGACCCGGGACGTTTTATTCCTCGTCGGAGGTAATGCGTTCGTCAGTCGCCCGGAGTACGCCGTTGGTGTCGGTGCGGACTTCTTGGCCACGGATCCCGACACGGCGGTTTATCTTGCGCAGCTGCGATTGGGATCGCATGCGGGGCGGGAGCAAGCTTTGGCGCGGTAGGTAAAGGAACTGGACGGCCTTGATGGACCATCAACCTGCCGACGAATTCAGTCGCTCCTTTACGAGCCAGCAGTCCCTGCTGGGTGATCTCGGCCCGGCTGCTATCTTGGCGATCGCCCAGACCGCATCCGACATCACGCTCGTGTTGAACGCCGATGGCACCGTCATCGACGTCGCCTATCGCGACCGAGATCTGTCGAGATACAGGCCGGAATCCTGGGTCGGCCGGCTTTTCGCAGAGACTGTGACGCTCGAAAGCCTCGAAAAGGTCGAGGCGCTGCTCGCCGATGCCGCACGCAATTCACGCACACGAGCGCGGCAGGTCAATCATCCGGCTCCCGGGTTTCCCGATCTGCCGGTGTCCTATGCGCTTCTGAGCTTCCCGGATCAGAAAGTCCATCTCGCTCTCGGCTCGGATCTGCGCGGCGTCGCGCAAATGCAGCAAAGACTGGTGGCGGCTCAGATCGAGATGGAGCGCGACTATCGCCGGCTGCGAGATGCGGAAGCCCGGTATCGCGTGCTGTTCCAGGCGGAAGATGAAGGGCTGGTCGCCCTCGACGGCACAAGCCTGCGCATCATCGATGCCAATGAAGCTGCGGGTCGGCTTTTCGGGCGCCCGGTTGCGAAGCTCATCGGCATGTCTTCCGTTCAGCTGCTGGCTGCAAGCGAGCCAGCCGAACTGGCGGCGACGCTTGCCGACGTGCGTGCGCGTGGGGTTTCTGAGCAGATCGTCGTCGATGCCGCCGATGGTATCGGTGCTCTCACTCTCTCCATCATTCCGTTTCGCCTTGCCGGGGCGGTGGAGCTTCTAATTCGTATCAAGCCGAGTGGAAGCCCATTGGCCGGTGAGGCCTATGGCAAGGACTTCTTCAGCGGTTTGCCCGATGGCCATGTGGTGACCGATCGGCAGGGCGTCGTGCTGGAGGCCAACCCCGCCTTTCTCGATCTCATTCGGGTGCTGAGCCCGGAAAGGGTGGTGGGAAAGTCGCTCGACAACTGGCTCGGCGTTACGGGCGTGGACGTGCAGATTATTCTGTCCAACCTGCGTGAGCACCGGGTCGTCAGCAGGTTTCAGACGATCCTGCGCGACGGTTTTGGCGGGCGGCACGATGTCGAATTGTCGGCTGGACAGATCGACGAGGCTGGCGGCACGTTCGGGTTTTCGATCAGGGAGGTTGCGGCTGCTGCTGCCGATGTCGTGCGCACAGCCGGCGAGGGCGGCTTGCCCTATCAGGTGGAGCAATTTGCGGACTTGGTCGGGCGCGTTCCCCTCAAGGATCTCGTTCGGGACACGTCCGATATCATTGAGAAAATGTGCATCGAATCCGCGCTTCGTCTCACGGGCAACAACCGCGCATCGGCTGCCGAAATGCTGGGCTTGAGCCGCCAGAGCCTCTACATCAAGCTGCGTCGCTACAATCTCGCTGACTTCACCGGCGAGGAATGATGTCAATTCAAATTGACAGTATAAGCCGTCAGTCGTAGCTTTTGCTATGGCCCAATTTGCGACCGCGCATCCGAATCCTGCCTACCCAACGCTTTCGGCGACGATCGCGCTGTTGAAGCCGATCACGTGGTTCGCGCCCATGTGGGCGTTCGGCTGCGGGGTTGTGGCATCCGGCGTGCCGCTCCAGGAGCGCTGGGTCGCCATCGTTCTCGGCATCCTCCTCGCCGGTCCGCTCGTCTGTGGCGCAAGCCAGGCGGCCAATGATTGGTACGATCGGTTCGTCGATGCGATCAACGAGCCGCACCGGGTGGTACCGTCCGGCCGCATGCCGGGACGCTGGGCGTTTTACATTGCCGCCATGGCGAGCGTCATTTCGCTCTGGATTGGCTATCTGCTGGGCCCCTGGGTGCTTGGCGCTACCGTGGTGGGCCTTGTTCTTGCCTGGATCTACAGCGCCCCGCCGCTGCGCTTGAAGCGCAATGGCTGGCTCGGCGCCGCCGCCGTCGGGCTCTGCTACGAAGGCTTGCCCTGGTTTACGGCTGCTGCCGCGGCGCTTGGCGGCTACCCGGGCCATCAGACGCTGATCATCGCGGTGCTTTACAGTATAGGCGCGCACGGAATCATGACACTGAACGATTTCAAGGCTGTTGAGGGTGATCGGCGGATGGGGCTCGCGTCCCTGCCGGTGACGCTCGGAACCGATCGAGCCTGCCGGGTCGCCTGTTTCTTCATGGCTGCGGCGCAAATTGCAGTGGTGGCTCTGCTCATTGTTTGGGGCGCGCCAGTGCATGCCGCCATCGTTGCGGCGCTGATCGTGGTGCAGCTTGGCCTCATGCGCCGGCTTCTCGCCGATCCGGAAGGACGTGCGGCCTGGTACAACGCGACCGGCACGACGCTCTACGTTCTCGGCATGCTCGCTGCGGCATTTGCGCTTCGCGGCGTTCAGGGCGGGCTTTGAGGATGGGCAGCGCGAAGCAGAGCAATGCCCTTAGCGCCCTTGGCTGGATCGATATCGTCAGGCTGGGCCTGGTGCAGGCCTCGCTCGGCGCCATTGCGGTGCTTTCAACCTCCACACTGAACCGGGTGATGGTCGTTGAGCTGGCGCTGGCAGCCATGGTGCCCGGGATCCTCGTCACCCTTCATTATGCCGTGCAGATCACGCGGCCGCTTTGGGGACATGGATCCGATATCGGCGGTCGGCGCACATCGTGGATTCTCGGCGGCCTCGCGCTTGCCGGCCTCGGCAGTGTCGGCGCGGCGGCTGCAAGCGCTGTGATGGCGACGAACTTCGCGCTGGGCATGGCACTCGCGGTGGTCGACTTCATTTTGATCGGGATCGGCATCGGTGCTGCCGGCACCTCGCTGCTGGCGCTTTTGGCCACGAATACGGCAGCACCTCGCCGCGCGGGAGCCGCCACCCTCGTCTGGCTGATGATGATTGCAGGAATGGCGATTACGTCCATTGCTGCGGGCGCCTTTCTCGATCCCTTCACGCCGGGGCGGCTCGTCGTCGTCACCGCGATCGTCAGTGTCGCCGCGCTGGCGCTGGCTGGCCTGTCGCTTGCCGGCATCGAAGGCAGATTGCGTCGCACTTCCCAGCTTGCACCCGAGCAGGTGGTGGCAAAGGTGTCGTTCCGTGAAAGCCTGGCCGATGCATGGGCCGACCGGCAGGCGCGTCGCTTCACCATCTTTGTCTTTTTGTCGATGCTCGCCTTCAGTGCGCAGGATCTCATCCTGGAGCCCTATGCTGGCCTCGTCTTCGCCATGACGCCCGGTGAAACCACGACGCTTTCCGGCATTCAGAGCGGCGGTGTCTTCATCGGCATGCTTCTGGTGGGCCTTCTCGGCAGCAGCCTTGGGCGCACGCGCCCAGGCGTTTTGAAGATCTTCACGGTCACTGGCTGTATCGCTTCGGCCATGGCGCTTGCTCTTCTCGGGGCATCCTCTCAGAGCGCTGGCGTATGGCCGCTCACAGCCAATGTGTTCGCGCTTGGTTTTGCCAATGGCGTCTTCGCGGTTGCTGCGATCGGCTCCATGATGGCGCTTGCCGGTGCTGCCAACCGGCCGGGCGAACGGCCGCGCGAAGGCATGCGCATGGGCCTCTGGGGCGCGGCGCAGGCGATTGCCTTCGGGCTCGGCGGATTTGCGGGCACGATCGTCGTCGACATCGCGCGTGCCGTTCTTCCCGTCGAAGAGGCTTACGCGCTGGTGTTCATGATCGAAGCCGGTCTCTTTCTGATTGCCGCCGCCGTCGCTCTCGCGATCGCCATGCCGTCCGCGGCAAGGCCACGCGCGACGACCTCGCCCTCACCAGATGTTCTGCAACCCGCGGAGTAAGCCATGAGCCCTGCCGAATACGACGTTGCCATTATCGGTGGAGGCCCGGCAGGAGCGACTGCCGCGTATGAGCTCGCCAAGTCCGGCGCCAGCGTTCTGCTGCTTGATCGGGAAGGGCGGCCCAAGCCTTGCGGCGGAGCTGTTCCGCCCCGGCTGATCGAGGATTTCGCCATTCCTTCCGAACAGATCGTGGCGCGTGTCGGCTCGGCGCGCATCATTTCGCCAAAGTCGCAGGCGGTCGAGATGACGATCGACGGACATCGCCGCCGTGCTGGCACATCCTATGTCGGCATGGTCGACCGGGAGCATTTCGATCGCTGGCTCAGGCGGCGGGCGCAAGCCGCCGGCGCCCATGTCGAGCAAGGCACGTTCGATCGCGTCGAAGAACGCACAGGCGGCGGCTTCGCGCTCAATTACCGCGATGCGAAGGGTGCGCGCGTTTCGTGTCGGTCGCGGCTGGTCATCGGTGCGGATGGGGCGAATTCAGCCGTGCGGCGGCAGATGTTTTCACCCGCCGCGCGGCCGCCCTACGTATTTGCCTATCACGAAATCGTTTGTTCGCCCGAAAGCGGAGACTTCGACAAGTCGCGGTGCGACGTCGTTTATGACGGTGCCATTTCGCCGGATTTCTACGGCTGGGTGTTTCCGCACGGGCCGGTCACCAGCGTGGGCGTCGGCAGTGCTAAAAAGGGCTTCGATCTGAAAGCTGCGACCAGCGAATTGCGGCGCAGGTCCGGCCTTGGAGATGCGGAGATCGTGCGGCGGGAAGGCGCGCCGCTGCCGCTTTATCCATTGAAGCGCTTCGACAACGGCCGCGGCGTTCTCCTGATCGGCGATGCCGCCGGCGTCGTGGCGCCGTCTTCCGGCGAGGGGATCTATTACGCCATGTGCAGCGGCGAACTGGCTGGCCATGCGGCGCTGGAAGCACTGCGGACCAACGATGTGCGTGCATTGAAAAGCGTGCGCAGCGAATTCGGGCGCATGCATGGGCGCACCTTCTTCATCCTGCGCATGATGCAGTATTTCTGGTACTCGAGCGACGGCCGCCGCGAGCGCTTCGTGTCCATGTGCCGCGATCCCGACGTCCAGAAGCTGACTTGGGAATCCTATCTCGACAAAAAGATCGTGCGGCGCGAGCCGATGGCGCATTTGCGCGTCTTTCTCAAGGACATGTCGCACCTGATGGGCATCGCCAAGGCATGATGGCCTGGCTCCTGGAGGGAGGCGGCGTGGCGCTCCTCGCCCTGGCCATCCTTTCTGCGGAAACGGTGTTGCTTGTCCGACCAGCCTTTCGCTCTGGCCGAAAGGCGGGGATTGGCTATGTCGCGACCTCGCTCTCGGGCATCTTTCTCATTCTCGCCGTCTACCGGGTGGCGGTCGCCGGGTTGGACGCCGCAGTCCTCGTGCTTCTGACTCTCGCTTTTGTCAGTCACCTGACCGATCTTTGGGCCAGATTCCGCTAGCCGATGGGGTATGATGACTGCCGTCGGATCGTCACGCACGAGAGCGATCGGAACTTCCGACATCGCGCACCATTGGGTGCAAGAACCGCCTTCATCCGGAGCCAGTAAGGTCCATGGCACTCGCAGTTTTCGTCATTCTCGTCCTTGCCGCCGCTTCCACCGGGGCGATCTTCAAGCCCGGCCCCTGGTACGAGCGGCTCGACAAGCCTTCCTGGACGCCGCCGAACATCGCCTTTCCGATTGTCTGGTCGATCCTTTACGTCATGATCGCGGCGGCAGGCTCGCTGGTCTGGCGTGAGGCCGGCTGGTCGCTGCCGATTATTCTCTGGGGCGCGCAGCTCATCTTGAATGCGGCCTGGTCCTGGCTGTTCTTCGGCCGACGGCGCATGGATCTGGCGCTGATGGAGGTCAGTGTGCTCTGGCTCGCGATCGCAGGCTTCATCGTTACCTCATGGTCTGTGTCTTCAACTGCATCCCTTCTCTTCGTGCCCTATCTCGTTTGGGTTTCGATCGCAGCAGCGCTGAACCGATCGGTGCTCAATCGCAACCCTCACGCACAATCGCATGCCGCGTGAGCGGTGAACCGATATTCGGCGTTGACCGTATCCGACGCGCTGACTAGCAAAAGACGAGGGAAAGCGCTGTCTCGGCGGCGCGGGGGCTCCCTGCCCATTCAGAGGAACGACCATTTCATGACGTTGAAACTTGCTGTTGCGCTTGGCACTGCTTTTTCCGGCCTTTCGGCATCGATTGCTCTTGCGGCCGATGCGACCATGGGCGCGGTCCCGATGGGACAGGATCCCGTGATCCAGGAAAGCGGCGGTTTGCCCTTCGGCATCGTTGCCGGTGGCTATGCATTCATTTCGCCGGTCTACGAAGGCTCGGATGAATATCGCGTCGTCGGTTTCCCGATCGTCTATCCGCGCTTTTATGGCGATGGACCTGGTCTCGGTGACCGCTTCACGCTCCGTGGACTCGACGATGTCCGCTTCGCTGTCATCCAGCATCAGGGCTTCGAATTCGGTCCACTCGCCGGCTATACGTTTGGTCGCGACCAGGATGACGCCGATCTCATCAACGGTATCGGCGATGTCGATGGCGGCCTCATCGTCGGCGGTTATGCCGGCTACAAGTTCGAACCGTTCTTCATCGATGCCGCCTTCGCCACGCAGGTGACCGGCCAGGATGACGCCGGGTACCAGATCAAGGTTGCGGCAGGCGTCGATCACACGATCACCGACCGGCTCGACATGACCGCGACGCTCTCCACGGCCTACGCGTCGGACGACTACATGGACACCTACTTCTCGGTGACTCCAGCGCAGGCGGCTTCATCTGTTGCGGGGCTTGCACCTTATGATGCCGATGGTGGTTTCAAGAACGTGGCGCTCGATCTTGCCTTCGACTACCGCCTGACCGAGCGCGCGACGTTCACGGGCAGCGTCGGCTATTCACGCCTCATCGGAGATGCGGCCGACAGCTCGATCACCGCTTCGGAAAACCAGTTCCGTGGCGGCGTTGGCCTCACCTACACGTTCGGCCGCATTCAATAAGCTCGACGTCTTCTCTCTCAGCGATCGATCGCCGCCCCGTCCAATAGCGGGGAGGCATCGATCGCTTGAGCGTTCAGCATCGTTGCGACGCGCTCGAGCGATGAGACGATCATCGCCTGTTCCCAGTTTTCCAAGGCCTCGAAGCGCTGAGAAAACAATTCCTGGAGCGCATCGGGAGCCGTCTCCATCGTCTGGCGGCCTTCAGGTGTCAGGCTGATCCAGATCTGCCGACGGTCGCTTTCACCCCGGATGCGTGTTGCGAAGCCGCGCCGTTCCAGTTTGTCGATCAAAGACGTCACGGTCGCCTGGCTGATCCGGGCTCGTGCCGCGATCTCCTTCGGCGTCGTTTCGCCGGCCTCCCCAATGATCTGCATCAAAACTCGTTGCGCGGCAGTCAGTCCGGTACTGCGCGACAGTGCCCGGGCATGCTGATCCGTTGCCTTGAGAATGCGCCGCAGCGCTACGAGGCTCGCATGCGTTCGCTCGTGCATTTCCTTAGCCTTTCGAAGGGGTATTCCAACATCGTTTGTCTTTAAAGCGTGCAATGCATTTCGTCTATCGAACGAATTTAGGATCGGCTTCTGTAGAATGCCATTCGCCAAGACGCTCAATCATCCGGTAAAAAAGATCATTATTCCTTGGAACCCCGGCTCTCCTGTAAAAAATGCCTGAAATGCGGCGTGATCGTTGAATCGATCTGTGGGTGCTGTATATTTCGGCTATCAAATAAATAAGACCAAGGCGGACGGGACAATGACACATCAGACGATCGAACTTTCGGGGCACCGCAAGCGGCCGGTTGACGGCGTCAGCTTTCGCAAGCCGAAAAAGAGCGATGGCGCCGACGTTTGGCGACTGATCGCGGGCACCGGTAAGCTTGATGAGAACTCCATGTACTGCAATCTCCTGCAGTGCGACCATTTCGCGGACACCTGCATCATTGCGGAACTGAACGGCGAAATCGTCGGCTGGATTTCGGGTTATATCCAACCTGATGCGTCGAAAACATTCTTCGTCTGGCAGGTTGCGGTATCGGAAAAGGCCCGGGGGCGGGGGATTGCCAAGCGCATGCTGGCCGAACTGATGCGCCGCAAGGAATGCGCCGAGATCGAGCGCGTGCAGACGACGATTACCAAGGACAATGACGCAAGCTGGGCGCTGTTCCGCTCGTTTGCCAAGCAGTCAGGCGCCGAGCTTCAGGATCGGCCATACTTTCGCGAAGACGAGCATTTCGACGGCGAACACGACACCGAGCATATGGTGACGATCACCTTCGAAGACAGCGTACGCATCGCTTTCGCTGCCTGATCAGTTCTCCATTTCACCCTTCGAGACTTTCACCAATCCAGACACTGGAGTGGCACCATGACGACTATGACCATGACCGATAAAACCATTTTTGAACGTCGCGAATCCGAAGCGCGCAGCTACTGCCGCAGCTTCCCGAACGTCTTTTCATCGGCCCGCAACGCGGTGCTGCGCGACGAGAGTGGCCGCGACTACATCGACTTTCTCGCCGGCTGCTCCTCGCTGAATTACGGCCACAACGATCCTGACATGAAGGCCGCGCTGGTCGATTACATTACGAGCGATGGCGTGACTCATGGCCTCGACATGCACACGTCTTCGAAGTCGGCTTTCCTGAAAGCCTTTGAAGAGATCATTCTCGAACCGCGTGGCCTCGACTACAAGGTGCAGTTCACGGGCCCTACTGGTGCTAATGCCGTTGAGGCAGCCATGAAGCTTGCCCGCAAGGTGACCGGCCGCACGAACATCATCTCCTTTACCAATGGCTTCCACGGCGTGACGATGGGTGCGCTGGCTGCCACTGGCAACGGCTATCACCGCGGCGGTGCCTCGGCACCGCTCTCGAACGTGCAGCGCGTGCCATTCGATGCCTATCATGGCGACGAGATCGACACGGCGCAGATGCTGGAAAAGATGCTCGACGATCCGTCCAGCGGCATCGATACACCCGCCGCGATCATGCTCGAGACCGTTCAGGGCGAGGGTGGCCTCAACGCCGCTTCGGCTGAGTGGGTGAAGCGCATCGAAGAAATTGCTCGCGCGCATGGCGCGTTGCTGATCATCGACGACATCCAGGCCGGTTGCGGCCGGACAGGTGCGTTCTTCTCGTTCGAGGAAATGGGTGTGTCGCCCGACATCGTCACCATGGCGAAATCGTTTTCCGGGTTTGGATTGCCGTTTGCGGCCGTACTGATCAAGCCGGAGCACGATATCTGGGGCCCGGCCGAGCACAACGGCACGTTCCGCGGCAACAACCATGCCTTCGTCACGGCACGTGTCGCTCTGGAGAAGTTCTGGAAGGACGGTGCTTTCCAGCAGGAAGTCCAAGCAAAGGGTGACTATCTGAAGCAGCGCCTGGAAGCCATCGCCGACATGGTACCGGGTGCCCGCCTCAAGGGGCGCGGCATGATGCGTGGCGTCGATGTGGGAACGGGCGAAGTTGCCGGAGAGATCTGCAAGCGCTGTTTCCAGCAGGGTCTCATCATCGAAACGTCGGGTGCGCATGACGAGGTCGTCAAGATCCTCGCGCCACTGACGATCGAACAGGACCTGCTGGCAAAGGGTCTCGACATCTTGGAAGCTGCGGTTGCCGAAAAGTTTTCGGCGCACAAGATGGCGGCTGAATAGCCGCCGTCCCAGCGCATCTTCCCAAGAAGACTTAAAAAAGGACTATCACATGATCGTCAGAGATCTGCACACTGCAAAGAACACCGAGCGCCGCGTGGATTCAGAGGGCTGGAATTCGGTTCGCCTTCTGCTTGCCGGCGACAATATGGGCTTCAGCTTCCACATCACCACGATCTACGCGGGCGGTGAGCTGCAGTTTCATTACAAGAACCATTTCGAGAGCGTCTATTGCATCTCGGGCGAGGGCTCCATCGAGGACCTTGCAACGGGCGAGGTGCACGAGATTCGCCCCGGCGTCATGTACGCGCTCAATGAGCACGACAAGCACATCCTGCGCGGCAAGACCGAAATGGTCATGGCTTGCGTGTTCAATCCGCCGGTGACGGGGAACGAGGTTCACAGGGCGGATGGTTCCTATGCGAGCGCCGACGAGCACCAGCAGGCGGCCGCGGGCTGATCCCTGCCGTCGCCTCAAGCCCTGGACACAGACAAGATGCCGCCACCAGCGGCACGGAGAGTGGAATGAGTATGACCGACAGCATGAACGAGACGCGCGGTGTCCACACGGTCGAGAAGATCGGTGGCACGTCGATCAGCCGCTCGCGCGAACTCATCGACAGCATCTGGATCGGAGATCGCGAGGGCAGCGACCTCTACAACCGCGTCTTCGTGGTTTCGGCCTATGCCGGCATGACCAACGCTCTTCTGGAGCACAAGAAGACCGACGAGCCCGGAGTCTACGCCCTGTTCTCCAATGCCGACAACGATCATGGCTGGATGGATCAGTTGAACCGTGTCGGCATCATGATGCGGGAAAAGAACGCCGAGATCCTGAGCGATGCCGGTGACCGAAAGGTGGCCGACGATTTCGTGCGCGAGCGCATCGAAGGTGCCCGCACCTGTCTGTTCGACCTGCAGCGCCTCTGCTCTTACGGCCATTTCCGGCTGGAAGAGCACATGATGACGACGCGCGAGCTGCTGTCGGGCCTCGGCGAGGCACATTCGGCCTTCACGACCGTGCTGCTTCTGCGCCGCCACGGTGTCAATGCGCGCTTCGTCGACCTCACCGGATGGCGCGATGAGAGCCATCCGGATCTCAACGTGCGGATCGAAACGGCGTTCGCTGATATCGATCTTGCGCAGGAACTGCCGATCGCGACCGGTTACGCACAGTGCCGCGAAGGCCTGATGCGGGAATTCGATCGCGGATATTCCGAGGTGACGTTTGCCCGCATCGCTGCCCTGACCAAGGCGCGCGAAGCGGTGATCCATAAGGAGTTCCATCTGTCGAGCGCAGACCCGAAGCTCGTCGGCGTCGATGCGGTCAAGAAGATCGGGCGCACCAATTACGACGTTGCCGACCAACTGTCGAATATGGGCATGGAAGCCATCCACCCCAAGGCTGCGAAGACCCTGCGTCAGGCGGGCATCCCACTTCGCGTCGCGAACGCCTTCGAGCCGCACGATCCCGGCACCTTGATCGATGCCGAGCCGGCGAGCGAACCTCGAGTCGAGATCATCACCGGCTTGCCGGTCATTTCGCTGGAACTGTTCGAGCAGGACATGGTCGGCGTGAAGGGCTACGATGCGGCGATCCTCGACGCGCTGAAGCGTCATCGTGTCTGGATCGTTTCGAAGACATCCAATGCCAACACGATCACGCATTATCTGGAGGGGTCGCTCAAAAGCATTCGGCGGGTCGAGCATGACCTTGCCGCTCTCTATCCCTCCGCCGAGATCAAGGTCCGCAAGGTGGCTATCGTTTCTGCGATCGGACGCGAGCTACGTGGTCTCGACGTGATGCTGAACTCTCTGATCGCGCTCAAGGATGCCGGCATCGAGCCGCTCGGTGCGCATGAAACGGGCCGTGGCGTCGATGTCCAGATCGTCGTGGCGCAGGAGGCGATGGATGTCGCGGTGAAGAGCCTGCATCGCACCCTGGTCGAAGGTGAGGCCGCCGTAGAGCTCAAGGCAGCGGCCTGATCGCGGCTGCGGGGATGACTATCGCAGCGTGATGTCCGCCGGTCCGGAGAGGCGTTTCACCCAAGAGACATTTTGCATGTCGTTGTCGAGGGCACGGCTGATGGCGGCTTCCCTCGACAGTCCGTGGTGAAGCCAGCGGCGGATGAGGCGCTCTTGGAGCGTGTCGTCATCCACATCGAGCCAGATCGTCAGGTCGAACTGGGAGGAGAGGTCCGCCCATGGGAACCGGTCCACCAAGAGATAATTGCCTTCTGTCACAATGATCCGGTGATGCGGTGCGACGATCGCGCCTCCGGCACGGGCGAGATCGAGCATCCTGTCGAATAAGGGGACGGCTATCTCGGCAGCGGGAACGGCGCGAACGCGCTGGAGGAGGGACACGTAGCCTTGCGCGTCGAAGGTCTCGGGGGCTCCTTTGCGATGCGTGAGGCCCCGTGCCTCGAGCACGATGTTATCGAGGTGAAACCCGTCCATCGGCAGTAAGGCTGCGATTTCGCTTCTTTGGTTCAACGCTTTGACCAGCCGCTCCGCCACGGTCGACTTGCCGGCACCGGGAGGACCCGCCAAGGCGACGACGAAGCGGTCGCGACCGGATGCACGGTCCGCGACCTGTTGCGCAAGGTCCTCAAAGCTAAAGTTCATGCGGCCAGAACATCCTCAGGCGGAGATTTTGCCCCCGTCATGAAGGCGACGGCATCGGACATGGAATGATCGCCCGGCCGGACAACGCACAGCCTTCGCCCGAGCCGGTGAATGTGGATGCGATCGGCCACTTCAAAGACATGGGGCATGTTGTGCGAGATGAGCACGATCGGAATGCCGCGCTTGCGCACATCCAGGATCAGTTCAAGCACGCGACGGGATTCCTTGACGCCGAGCGCCGCTGTCGGTTCGTCCATGATGATGACCTTGGAGCCGAACGCAGCAGCGCGCGCAACTGCAACGCCCTGGCGCTGGCCGCCCGATAGGGTCTCGACTGGCTGGGCGATGTTCTGGATCGTCATGAGGCCGAGTTCGGAGAGCTTCTCACGGGCGATGCGCTCCATGGCGCCCCTGTCGAGCAGCTTGAAGATGGAGCCGAGCGGACCTGCCTTGCGGATCTCGCGGCCGAGAAACATGTTGTCGGCAATCGAGAGCGCCGGAGAAAGCGCCAGCGTCTGGTAGACGGTTTCGATACCGGCTTCGCGCGCCTGCATGGGCGAGGAGAAGCGCATTGGCTTGCCATCGAGTTCCATCTCGCCATCGTCGATCGTGACGGCGCCGGAGAGCGCCTTGATCAGGGAGGATTTGCCGGCCCCGTTGTCGCCGATCACCGCGAGGATTTCACCCGGATAGAGATCGAAATCGGCGTTGTCGAGCGCGGTTACTCGGCCATAGCGCTTCACGAGGCCGCGTGCCTTCAGGATCGGGCGAGAGGCATTTCCTGAAACCGTGCTCATGCCGAAACCTTTCTGATCCACTGGTCGATCGCGACCGCGATGATGATGAGCCAGCCGATGGCGAAAACCTGCCAGAGAACATCGACACCGACGAGGCGAAGGCCGGACTGGAAGACGCCGACGATCAGGGCGCCGATCAAGGGGCCCATGATCGATCCACGACCGCCAAACAGCGAAATGCCACCAATGACGACAGCCGTGATGGATTGCAGATTTCCCTCATAGAAGCTCTGGGGGGACACCGAGCCGACGCGGCCAATGGAGGCCCAGGCGCCGAGCGCGCAGACGAGGCCTGCCAGCGCATAGACCGAGACGAGAATTCGATTTGTGCGGATGCCGGCGAGTTCGGCGGCTTCCCGGTCGTCGCCGACCGCGTAGACATGCCGGCCCCAGGCGGTGCGGTTCAGCATGTACCAGAGTGCGCCGAAGATCAGCACCATCAGCACTGACCCATAGGAGAATTGCGCGCCGAACATGCCGAAGTTCTGGCCGAAAAGCTTGAGGATCGGCGCCTCGGCATCGATGTCCTGGCTGCGGATCGACTGGGCTCCGGAGAGCCAGAGATTGAGCGCGAAGAAGATGTTCCAGGTGCCGAGCGTCGTGATGAAGGGCGGCAGTTTGAGGCGCGTGACCAAAAGGCCGTTCATGGCGCCAGCTGCAGTGCCGCCGACAAAGCCGATCAGTATGGCGATTGGCGCCGGCACGCCCATGGACACGGCGAGATTGCCCATGATGACCGACATCAGCACCATGATGGCTGCGACGGAAAGGTCGATGCCGGCCGTCAGGATGACAAGGCTCTGAGCTGCGGCGAGGATGCCGATGATCGAGACCTGCTGCATGATCAGCGAAAGGTTGAAAGCGGAGAAGAACCGGTCGCCAGCTACAAACCCGAAGGCAATGACCGACACCAGCAGCACGATGACCGGCACCATGGTCGGATTGCCATGCAGGAAGTGCTGCAACCGCTCGATGACTGTCTGATTGCGCGCTTCGAATTCAGCGACCCTGCGGTCGCTCGCCTCCAGGGTTTCCTCGAAGGATTGCCGGCTTCGCACCGCAGCCGAGGGCTGGTCTGTCGTGGTCATGGTGGAACCTCCCATCGTTCGCGACGAAGAGCGTGAAGCGGAATGGACCGCCAATCAATCTGCGGTGCACAATGGCATGGGCGAATTGGCCTGTTGATCACGCCAGATGGCGGATCCGGGCGGAAAACAGCTCCTGTCTTCCGCCCGGCAGAAAGCTGTCATCCCCAGCAGAGCTCCAGGCCTTCCTGGACGCTGATCGACTCGACGCCGTCGACCGCCTGATCGGTCACGAGCTGCACGCCGGTATCGTAGAAGTCGAGGCCCGGGGTCGGCTTGGGCTTCTCGCCCGTTTCGGCGAACTTCGCGATGGCCTCGATGCCAAGCGCCGCCATCTCCAGCGGATATTGCTGTGAGGTTGCGCCGATGATGCCTTCCTGCACGTTCTGGACACCTGGGCAGCCGCCATCGACGGACACGATGATCACGTCGTTCTCGCGACCGAAGGAGCGCAGCGTTTCATAGGCGCCTGCCGCTGCCGGTTCGTTGATCGTGTAGACGACGTTGATTTCCGGATCGACCTGAAGAAGGTTTTCCATGGCGCGGCGGCCACCTTCCTCGTTGCCGGCGGTCACGTCGTTGCCGACGATGCGTTCGTCTTCCTCGTCGCCGATCATGTTCTCATCGCCAAGCTCGATGCCGAAGCCGGACAGAAATCCCTGGTTGCGCAGCACGTCGACGGAAGGCTGGCTGGGCGAAAGGTCCAGCATCGCGATCTTGGCGTTGGCGGCTTCGTCGCCGAGCTGGGCTGCCGCCCACTGGCCGATCAGTTCGCCGGCCTTGAAGTTGTCGGTCGCGAAGGTGGCGTCGGCGGCGTCGATGGGCTCGAGCGGCGTGTCGAGGGCGATGACGAGCACACCGTTGTCTCGGGCAGTCTTGAGAACGTCTACGATCGCCTTGGTGTCGGACGCCGTGATCAGGATGCCCTTTGCGCCAGAGGCGATGCAGGATTCGACCGCCTGGACCTGGGTTTCGTGGTCACCATCAACACGGCCGGCATAGGTGGACAGCTCGACACCGAGTTCTTCGGCCTTGGCGGTGGCGCCTTCCTTCATCTTGACGAAGAAGGGGTTGATGTCGGTCTTTGTGATAAGGCAGGCGCTGACCGTATCCTGCGCTTTGGCGGGCGTGGCCATAATGAAGCCGGCGGTGACGGCGGCAAGGGCAGTCGACGCGAGACTAGCGTAGCGTGTCATGATGTTCCTCCCAGAATGACGATCCGGACCACTCCCTGTCCGGCGCTGAGCAAACGAAACACCAAGCGTCGACGCGTGTCAATAAATAAATCACTCTTATTTAGTTATTGACACGCTGCCCGTGTCGCGCTCATCCTTGTCTCTGCCGGGGAGACCTGCGAAGGACGTCCGGCATTGGCAGGGAGGACATCAATGGCGCTGACGGGCGGGCTGCAAGAGGCCGGCGGCCAGCAATTGCGCGGCTCGAACCAGAGCGGGATGCGCGCTTACAACGAACGGCTCGTGCTGAGCCTCGTTCGTCGCCATGCCGTGCTGGTGAAGACCGAGATCGCCCGCATGACCGGCCTTTCCGCTCAAACCATCTCCGTCATCATGCGTGAACTCGAAGCCGACGGACTGCTGGTGCGCGGCGAACCCATTCGCGGCAAGGTGGGGCAACCATCTGTGCCGCTGTCGATCAATCCGGAAGGCGCCTTCTTCATCGGCCTGAAAGTCGGCCGGCGCAGCGCCGATCTCATCGTCATCAATTTCCTCGGCCAGCCGGTCGCAAGCCGGCATGCGGGCTACGCCTATCCGGATCCCGATGCCATTCTGGCCTTCGTGCGTGAGGGGCTGGCGGAGATGATCGCAGCGCTCGGTGCCGACCAGCAAAGCCGCATCGCGGGGCTCGGCATCGCCATGCCGTTTCAGCTTTGGAACTGGCACGATGAGGTCGGTGCGCCACAGGCGCAGATGGACCGGTGGCGGCATTTCGACCTGAAGCGCGAGATCGACGCGATCTGCAACTTCCCTGTCTATCTGCAGAACGACGCGACGGCGGCCTGCGCGGCGGAGCTAATCTTCGGCGAGCGCGCCAGCCGCCAGGATTTCATCTATTTCTATGTCGGCACCTTCATCGGCGGCGGCATCGTGCTCAACGGCAGTCTCTATGCGGGGCGCAGCGGTAATGCCGGCGCGCTCGGCTCCATGCCGGTGCCAGGGCGAGGGGGGCGGACCGAGCGATTGCTCGACCAGGCGTCGATCATGGTGCTCGAAAGGATGCTGGTCGCCGACTGGATCGATCCATCACCCTTGTGGCAGACGCCGGAAGACTGGTCGCAATTCGGGGCGCATGTGAATGACTGGGTCGTCACAGTTGCGAGAGGCCTTGCCTATGCCATCGTCGCATCCGTCTCGATCATCGACTTCGAAACGGTTATCATCGATGGGGCCATGCCCCAGACCGTCCGCGATGCGCTCGTCTCTGCAACCCGCGATGCGATCGCCGGAATGGATATGCAGGGCATCGACGTGCCAACCGTGGAAGCCGGCACGATCGGCCCGATCGCCCGAGCCCTCGGCGCGGCCAGTCTCCCGCTTTTCGACAAGTATCTGATCGACCAGCACACGCTGATGCGCGAAGCCTAACCGCGCATTCAGGCTATCCAGCCCTCATGGTGAGCCTGTCGAACCACGAGGGCTGGGCACGATTTCGGTGACCAGCCCGTTATTGTTGATCAGCCAAAGACTTCAGTGATCGCGGCGCGCGTGGCGTCGACGATCTTGTCGGCTTCCTCGCGGGTCAGGCAGAGCGGTGGGGCGAAGCCCAGGATGTCGCCCTGCGGCATGGCGCGGCCGATGACGCCCTGCTTCAGGACAGCCGCTGAAACGGCTGGACCGATCTTGCGGGAGGGGTCGTAGAATTTCCGGCTCGCTTTGTCGTCGACGAATTCCACCGCACAAAGCATGCCTTCGCCGCGGACATCGCCAACCTGTGGGTGATCCGCAACGGCGTCCTTCATCTTTTCGTTCAGATAGGCGCCGACCGTTCCCGCATTCTCGACGAGACCGAGGTCGTCAACGAGTTTGAGGTTCGCGACGCCGGCGGCCGCGCCGATCGGATGCGCCGAATAGGTCCAGCCGTGGCCGATCGGCCCCATCTCGTCGGAACCCTTCACCATAACCTGCCAGACCTTGTCCGAAATGACCGATCCGGAAAGCGGCGCATAGGCCGAGGTAAGGCCCTTGGCGATGGTGATGATGTCGGGCTTCAGGCCGTAATGCGCCGAGCCCGTCATGGTGCCGAGACGGCCGAAGCCGGTAACGACTTCGTCGGCGATCAGCAGGATGTCATGCTTGTCGAGCACTGCCTGGATGGCGTTCCAGTAACCGGCCGGCGGGGGAACGATGCCGCCCGTGCCAAGCATCGGCTCACCGATGAAGGCTGCAATGGTGTCGGCACCTTCCGCCGCGATCATCTCTTCGAGCTTGTCGGCGCAATGGGTGACGAAGTCGGCTTCGCTCATGTCGAGATCGGGCCGGCGGAAATAGGACGGCGTTTCGGTGTGCAGCACTTGGCTGAGCGGCAGATCGAATTTGTTGTGGAAGGGCGTCAGACCGGTCAGCGATCCGGTCATCAGGCCCGAGCCATGATAGCCGCGCCAGCGCGAGATGATCTTCTTCTTCTCGGGACGGCCGAGGATGTTGTTGTAGTACCAGACGAGCTTGATGTTGGTTTCATTCGCGTCCGAGCCGCCAAGGCCGAAATAGACCTTCGACATGTGCTCGGGCATGCGGTCCATCACCATCTTCGCGAGCGTGATGGAGGCTTCTGTGCCGTGGCCGACATAGGCGTGATAGTAGGACAGTTCCTTGGCCTGGGCGGCGATCGCATCGGCGATCTCCTGGCGGCCATAGCCGACATTCACGCAGTAGAGGCCGGCAAAGCCATCGAGAAGGCGGTTGCCGTTGCGATCTTCGATATAGACGCCCGAGCCGCCGGTGATGACGCGGTTGGCGCTTTCACCGCGTTCGTGCTGGCCCATATGCGTGGAGGGGTGGAAGAAATTCTCGCGGTCCCACTGGTCGAGCTGGTCGTTCCTGAGCATGGTTACTCCGTCGGGTGGTCTCTTGGTTTCCAGCGCCCTCTTGCCGGCAATTCGATGCAGCGGCCGGGCCTTCGGGCCCCTCCATGGCGCATTTTGCGGCAGAAATCGGAGGTGCGGGCCTATAGGGCCACTTTTGAACCCTTACCCCCCGCCTTGGCAACCCCGAGGGCGAAGGTCGCAATGGCGGTGTCCTGCGCGCCGGTGCCTGTCAGGTCGCACATGGTGATCGCATCCTCGGACATGCGACCTTCGACCTTGCCCGCAACGATGTCACCCAATTCGACCGGCTGACCTGCTCCCCAAAGCCCGGCTTCGATTGCGGTCCGCAGTTCACCGAGCGTTTCGCACTGGCTTGCACGATCGGCGACGTAGAGATCGGCGCGGGCGAGGGCTTCTGGTTCGATTTCGTTCTTTTCAGGGCTGTCGGAACCCATTGCGGTGATGTGGAGGCCCGGATGAAGCCATTCAGCCTTCAGGATCGGTTCGCGGGCAGGCGTCGTCGTCACGACGAGCTGGCTTTCGGCGACGGCCTTTTCGCCATCCGGTTCGGCGACGACCTCGATGCCAAGCTCTGCGGCAAGATCGGCGGCGCAGGCTTCCGTCTTCGCCCGATCGCGGCCCCAGACGATGAGCTTTCGGAACGGCCGGACGAGATGCGCTGCCTTCATCTGCAGCCGCGCCTGGACGCCGGTGCCGAAGACAGCAGCCGTATCGACCGTCTGCGGCGCGAGATGTTTCGCGGCGACCGCGCCGGCTGCTGCCGTGCGGATGTCGGTGAGGTAGCCATTGTCCATCAGCAGTGCCTCGACGAGGCCCGTGCGTGCTGAAAAGAGGATCATCAGGCCGTTCAGACTCGGAAGGCCGAGCTTCGGATTGTCGAAGAAGCCGGGGCTCACCTTGATGGCAAAGCCTTCGAAGCCGGGAATGAAGGCGGTCTTTACGTCCACCTCGCCATGTGCTTCGGGGATCGCCATGGACAGGATCGGCGGCATCACGACCTTGCCGCTTGCCAAAGCCGCGAATGCTTTTTCCACGACGTTGATGGCTGCATGGTCCAGATGGACGAGTTCGCGAAGGTCGCGCTCGGTGAGGATGAGAACGTCGCGTGGCTCAGCCATGGTCGTAGGTCCTTCCTTTCACGGTGACGTCGCCAAGGACGATATCGTCTCCCGCCATGATGCGGTTGAAGACGCCCATATCGACGTTGCGTCCGGTGATGACGGTCGCGACTGGACCTTCAAGCTCTTTGAGCTTTCCAGCCATGATCGCGGCGATGCCCACCACGCAGGCGCCCTCGGCCACGATGCGCTCCTCGTAGAACAGGGCCTGCATCGCCCGGTAGATCTCGTCTTCGGTGACGAGGATGGTTTCATCCAGGAAGTCCCGGCAGAGCTTGAAAGAGTGCTGGTTCTGGAGCCCGATGCCGCCGCCGAGTGAATCGGCGAGGCTCGCGACTTCGGTGACAGCGACGGGACGGCCGGCGCGGATGCTTTCGTGCATTGCCGCGCCGCGGTCCATCGAGATGCCCACCACCCGGATCGAGGGTTTGATGTGCTTGGCGGCAAGCGCCATGCCCGCGGCGAGACCACCGCCGGAAAGCGGGATCAGCAGCGTTTCGATGTCGGGCCGGTCTTCCAGCATCTCGAGCGTGATCGTACCTTGTCCGGCGATGACATGCGGATGGTCGAAGGGCGGGATATCCACCAGGCCCTCCTCGGCCACCAGGCGCGCCGCTTCCTCCTGCGCATCATCCTGGCTAATTCCCACGATCCGCACCTCTGCGCCGAGCGCCCGGATGCCGTCCACCTTGGTCTTCGGCACAAGCGTAGACATGCAGACGACCGCACGAATGCCACGGGATTTGGCGGCATGGGCGACTGCGCGACCATGATTGCCGGTCGAGCAACAGGTGACACCGGCAACATCGGCCGGAAGCTGCATGATCGCGTTGACGGCCCCGCGCAGCTTGAACGCGCCGATGGGCTGCAGCGATTCCAGCTTCAGGAGAAGCTCGGTGCCGAGGAGACGGGACAATGCCGTGGCTTCAACGAGGGGTGTGCGGAGCACATGGCCTGCGATGGTCGCTTGTGCCTGCTCGATGTCGCTGAAGCTGAAGGAAGCCAATACGGCACGTTCTCCGGTGATTTTCCGAGATTTGATGCGTTCTTGAAGCCGCAAGCCGACCACGGCGGCGTCTGCGCTGTCAAGTTTCGCTCCGTTTCAAGCTCCAGGCGGCTGGCTCGTCGCGGCATCCGGACGTCGCATTCAGACAGGTTGTTGCCCGTACTGCTTGTAGTGTAGGCATAGTGTGACGGTGCCTAAAAATGTCGTTTTAGATCAGGAAGTCTGCTGATGCCCGCCAGTGCATTGCCTTTCAGCCACGCCGAATATGAGCGCCGCCTGCGTCTCGTGCGCGACTCCATGCGCAGGCAGGAGATCGATGTCCTGTTCGTCGAGGATCCTTCCAACATGGCATGGCTGACCGGCTATGACGGCTGGTCGTTCTACGTGCACCAGGGCGTGCTCATCTTCCACGATGAAGACCCGATCTGGTGGGGGCGCGGGCAGGATGCCAATGGGGCGGTGCGCACCGTCTACATGGAGGATGCGCGCTGCATCCCTTATGCCGACCACTATGTGCAATCGCGCGACATTCATCCGATGCAGACGCTGGCCGCGCTGATCCGCGACAAGGGCCATTCGTCGTCGCGTATCGGGCTCGAGCTCGACAATTATTACTTCTCCGCCAAAGCCTACCTCGTGCTCGAATACGAGCTGCCGAACGCAACCTTCAGCGATGCGACAGGGCTGGTGAACTGGCAGCGCACGGTCAAGTCGAACGAGGAACTCGCCTTCATGCGCAAGGCGGCGCTGATTGCGGAAAAGGTCGTCGACGGCATCGTGGAGCGCGTCGAGCCGGGCATGAAGAAGAACGAGGTGGTGGCCGAGATCTATGCGGACACGATCCGTGGTCTCGACGACGGCACGGAAGAGGGCATCTGGGGCGACTATCCGGCGATCGTGCCGCTCCTGCCGAGCGGATCGGATGCCGCCGCGCCGCACCTCACCTGGAGCGCGCAACCCTTCAAGACGGGTGAAGCGACTTTCTTCGAGATCGCCGGATGCTACCGCCGCTATCACGTGCCGTTCTGCCGGACAGTGTTTCTCGGCAAGCCGCCGCAATATCTGCTCGATGCGGAAATGGCCGTTGTGCTCGGCCTCGAAGCTGGGCTCGAGACCGCGCGTCCTGGTGCGCGCGCCGGCGATGTCGCGCGTGCCTTCCACTACGAGCTCGAGAAGATCGGCATCGATCGCGGCGCGCGCTGCGGCTATCCGATCGGAATTTCTTATCCGCCAGATTGGGGCGAGCGGACCATCTCGTTCCGCGAAAATGACGACACCATTCTGGAAGCTGGCATGACCTTCCACTTCATGCCGGGACTCTGGATGAAGGATTGGGGTCTCGAGATCACCGAGAGCATCCTGATCCGCGACGGCGCGGCGGCCGAATGCCTCTGCAACCGTCCCCGCAAGATGTATGTGAAGGATTAGCGGGCTTCATGTTGCTGGAGCGGACCCGAGCGATCCTTGCCGATCTCATCGCCTATCCGACGGTGTCGTCGGACAGCAATCTCGACCTGATCGCCTATGCCGCGGACCTCTTGAAGCAATCCGGCGCGGACATTCGCATCTCGCAGGATCCGGACGGGCGCAAGGCGAACCTCTTCGCCTCGCTCGGGCCCGGTGTGGATGGCGGCATCGTGCTTTCGGGGCATTCCGATGTGGTGCCCGTCGAGGGACAGGAGTGGACGAGCGAACCGTTCGCGCTTCGGGAAGCCGACGGCCTGCTCTATGGGCGCGGCACCTGCGACATGAAGGGCTTTATCGCCGCATGTCTTGCCGTGGCACCGGTCTTCGCCGCGCGCGATCTTGCCCGCCCCGTGCATTTCGCCTTCACCTATGACGAGGAGGTCGGCTGCCTCGGCGCGCGGACCCTGATTGCCGATCTTGCCGAAGCAGGAATTCGACCGTCGGGCGTCATCATCGGCGAGCCGACAGAGATGCGCATCATCGAAGGCCACAAGGGGTGCTTCGAGTACACGACGCATTTCACCGGCTCGGGCGGCCATGCCTCCATCCCCGATGCGGGCGTGAATGCCATCGAATACGCCGTCAGCTACATCACGCGCCTGCTCGAATTGCGCGAGCCGCTGAAGGCGCGGTCGCCTGAAGGCAGCCCGTTCACGCCACCGTGGACGACGCTTCAGGCCGGCGCCATCGTCGGCGGTCCGGCACGCAACGTGGTGGCGAGCGACTGCCGCGTCGACTGGGAAATGCGGCCGGTGACCTCCGCCGACGCTGATTTCGTCAAGGCGGAGATGCGTGCCTTCGTCGATCAGGTGCTGAGGCCGGCGATGCATGCGGTCGACCCAGCAACCGATATCGTGACCCACGTGATCGGCGAGGTCGAAGGGCTGGAGCCGGCGAGCCATTCCGAAGCGCTTGCCATCGCGCGCGAACTGACGGGCCGCAACGAGGCCGATGTCGTTTCCTTCGGTACCGAGGCCGGCCTCTTTCAGAAGGCCGGCATTTCGGCCGTCGTCTGCGGACCTGGTTCGATCGCGCAGGCCCACAAGCCGGACGAATTCATCAGTCTCGACCAACTCGACCAGTGCCTTGGGATGCTGGAGCGGCTGGCGGACAAGGTGAGCCGGTGAGTCGATCAGAATTCGTGGTCGATGCCCGCCTGTTTCATGATTTGATTGGCCGTGTGGCGCGATTTTATGTCGCTATCGACCGGGAATTTCTTGCCGGTCGTCGGATTCCACCAGATCTCGTGATCGCCCTTGCCGTGGCGGAAGAATGCGCAACCGTTCTCGCGAAGGATGTCTTTGACCGCTTTGGTGTAGCCCGGCATCCGTCGGCGTCAGGCGCGCGATGCAATGCCGGCGACGTTCGCCATCAGCGCAAACGGCACCTCTGCGTGGACAGCCTCGATGACGCCGTTCTCCTCGAGAAGCTCAGGCACCATCACTTTCAGCTTGGCGATCATCTGGTCCATGGATGACGCCTCAGTGGCAAGGCCCGGGACATCGCTGTCGGCGACGTACCAGACCTGTGCTTCCTCATCCCATTCGACAGCGACAAAGAATTCATGCTCGGGTCGCATCACCGGATCCTTTCGCGGTACCTCGCACCGCTGCGCTCATGGAAGAGATATGGGGCGGCGGGCTGATTTCTGTCAACGCCGACGCCCTACTGCATTCTCACACCGACTTGATCGCGCCGCCGTCGCAGCGGATCAGGCCGCCGGTCACGTAGCTTGCGGGTACCGACACGAGGAACGCGGCGACGGAGGCGAATTCGTCGACGGTGCCGTAGCGGCCGGCGGGGATCGAGGCGCGGGCGGTTTCGCGGATGTCTTCGATCGGCTTGCCGGTGCGCTTGGAATTGGCTTCGTCCAGCTCATCGACCCGCTCAGTCTGGATGCGGCCGGGCAGGAGCATGTTGAAGGTGACGCCGGCACCGGCGTTCTCGTTTGCCATCGATTTCGACCATCCGACCAGTGCGGAGCGGAGCGCATTGGAGAGGCCGAGATTGGGGATCGGCTGGATGACGCCGGAGGAGGCGACGGTGAGGATGCGGCCGAACCCTTGATCCTTCATCGCGGGCAGGAAGCGCTGCGTGATCGCCATCACGCGCAGCACCATCGTGTCGAACTGCTTTGCCAGGACCTCGAGCGAGGCGTCGGTCATCGCGCCGGGGGGCGGGCCGCCGGTGTTGTTGACGAGGATGTCGATGCCGCCAAGCTTCTCGGCAACTGCTGCGGCGAGCGTATCCACGACGCCCGGATCGGTGAGATCGGCTTCGACGAAATCGGCCTTGCCACCGGCTTCGCGGATCGTGGTGACGGCGTGTTCAAGCTTGTCGCGGGAGCGGCCGGAAAGCAGTACGTGCGCGCCTTCTTCGGCGAGCTTGGTGCCGATGCCGAGACCGAGGCCGCGTGTGGAGGCAAGCACGAGCGCGCGTTTGCCGGTCAATCCGAGATCCATGATGCTCTCCCTTTTCATTATTCGGGCCTCGGTATAGCCGCCGGGAGCCGTGAACAACAAGCGGCGCGGCGATTGTCCTTGGCCGACCGGCTCTGCTAACGAAGGGCGATATCAAAGCCTCGCGAGACACCCTCCATGACCGAACTGACCATCCGCCGCCCCGACGACTGGCATCTGCATCTGCGCGACGGGGCGATGCTGGAGGGCGTGCTGCCGCACACGACGGCGCATTTCGCGCGCGCGATCATCATGCCGAACCTTGTCCCTCCGGTCGTCACCGCAGCCGATGCGCGCGCCTATCGGGAACGTATTTTGGCAGCGCGGCCGGAAGGGTCCGATTTCGAGCCGCTCATGACGCTCTATCTGACGGAAACGACCGACGCCGACGATCTGGCGGACGCCCATGCGAGCGGCCTCGTCACGGCGGTGAAGCTTTATCCGGCCGGCGCCACCACCAATTCGGCAAGCGGCGTGCGCGACATCGACAAGGTCATGCCGATCCTGGAGCGCATGGCATCGATCGGGCTTCCTCTTTGTGTCCATGGCGAGGTCACGGATCCTGCGATCGACATCTTCGACCGGGAAGCCGTCTTCATCGAGCGGGTGCTGGCGCCACTGCGCGCGAGGCTGCCGGAACTCAAGATCACGATGGAGCACGTCACGACGAAGGATGGCGTGGATTACATCAAATCGTCCTCCAGCAATCTCGCCGGATCGATCACCACCCACCACCTGATCATCAACCGCAACGCGATCCTCGCAGGCGGTATCCGGCCGCATTATTACTGCCTGCCGGTCGCAAAGCGCGAGACGCATCGCCTGGCGCTGCGCGCTGCCGCGACGTCGGGCGACGCGCGGTTCTTCCTCGGCACGGATTCCGCGCCACACGTGGATGCCACGAAGGAATGCGGCTGCGGCTGTGCCGGCATTTTCACCGCCACCAACACGATGCCGCTGCTTGCCCATGTGTTCGAGGAGGAGGGCGCGCTGCACCGGCTGGAGGCGTTTACTTCGCTCAACGGTCCGGCCTGGTACGGCCTTCCGGTCAACACGGGCACGATGACGCTGAGCAAGCGCGCCGAGCCGGTCGCTTACCCAGCAAAGATCGAAACGGGCGCCGGGCCAGTCACGCTCTTCGACCCGATGTTCCCGGTTCACTGGGATGTCGTCTGACGGGTAGCGCCGCGCATCGCTTGCTGCTAATCAACCGGCGCCCGCTTTTCCCGCCCGCCCGATCAGACAGTCAAGGATCCGCCGATGTTCGCCAACAGCTTCCCCGACAAGGATGTGGCCGCCGAACTCGTCGCGAAAATGCTGCTTGAGATCAAGGCGGTGCATTTCAAGGCGGACGAGCCCTACAAGCTCGCATCGGGCATGCGCAGCCCCGTTTATATCGACTGCCGCAAGCTCTTGTCCTACCCCCGCGTGCGTTCTGCTGTCATCGATTTTGCCGCTGGTACGCTTCTGCGCAATGCAGGATTCGAGCAATTCGACTGCATTGCCGGCGGCGAGACGGCCGGGATCCCCTTCGCGGCCTTGCTTGCCGATCGCCTCGGGCTGCCGATGATCTACGTGCGCAAGGCGCCGAAGGGTCACGGCCGCAATGCCCAGATTGAGGGCCACATGCCGGAAGGCGCGCGCGTGCTCGTCATCGAGGACCTGACGACGGCCGGTGGCAGCATGTTCAAGTTCATCGACGCGATCCGTGCGGCGGGCGGGGTCGTCGATCACGGTATCGCGCTCTTTTTCTACGGCATCTTTCCCGAAGCCGAGCAGCGCTTCGAAAACGGCAAGGTGCGGCTCCACTATGTCGCCACCTGGCGCAATGTGCTGGCCGTTGCCCGCGAACAGAAACTCTTCGACGAACAGACGTTGTCGGAGGTGGAAGCCTTTCTCAATGCGCCGCTTGCATGGTCGGCGCGCAATGGCGGTATCTCCGAACTGCCGCAATCCTGATTTTCTTTCCTTAGCTCAAACATTCAACGAGGGAGACAGGCCGTGACGAAGCCGAAGCTCTTGATCGTCGGTGCCGGTGGCGTCGGCCAGGTGACAGTTCACAAGGCAGCCCAGTTCCGCGCCGAGTTCGGCGGGATCGTTCTCGCAGCACGCAACGCGGATAAACTCGCCGCGATCGCGCAAGAGGTACAGGAGCGTTGGGCGGCGCCGGGCGAGGGTCCCCTGATCGAGACGATGGTCATCGACGCGCGCAACCTCGAGGACGTTAAACGCGTGATCTCGGAGACGGGCGCGCAGATCCTGATCAATGTCGCGTCGCCCTATTGCAACGAGACGCTTCTCGACGCCTGCCTCGCCACAGGCACGCATTATCTCGACACCGCGCTTGGCGAGGACGAGCATGTCGAGGACATCAAGGCGCCCTGGTATTCCTACGTGGAGTGGCCACGCCGCGAAAAGTTTGCCGGGAAGAAGCTGAACGCATTTCTCGGCATGGGGTTCGATCCGGGTGTCGTGAACATCTTCTGCGCCCATGCGCGCAAGCACCATTTCGACAGCATTTCTTCGATCGACATCATCGACGTGAATGCCGGCAGCCACGGCAGATATTTCGCGACCAATTTCGATGCGGACGTCAATCTGCGCGAGGTGAAGGAAGACGTGATCACCTGGGAAAAGGGTGCATGGAAGACCATCCCGCACCATTCCGAATGGATGGACGTCACCCTGCCGCAGGTGGGCTCGCACCGCGTCTATTCCATGGGGCACGACGAGCTGCAGTCGCTGGCCTACACCTTCCCAGGCACCGAGCGCATCACCTTCTGGATGGGCTTCGGCGAACATTATCTCAAGGTGTTCAACGTCCTCGACAATCTGGGGCTCACGTCGTCGATTCCGGTGGAGGTCGATGGGGTCGAGGTTGCGCCGAACCGTTTCGTGAAGGCGCTCTTGCCGGATCCGTCGTCGCTCGCACCGGACTACCAAGGCAAGATCTGCATCGGCTGCGACATTCGCGGCATGAAGGATGGTCAGGAGAAGCGGCTCTTCATCTGGTCGAATTGCGACCATGCGGAAAACTACGAGGAGGTCGGCAGCCAATCGATTTCCTATTCGACCGGCGTCCCCGTCATCACTGCGATCCGGTTGATGGCGAACGGCACGTGGAACCCTGAGACCATGACCCATATGGAGGAGCTGGATCCCGATCCGTTCCTGAAGCTGATGCCGGAAACCGGCATCGACTGGCACGAGACGGAGCTGCCACTCGATGGCTCCTGGCCGTTCACCAAGCCGGGTGCGGCCTGATGGCGGGCAATTTCAAGCGCTTCGATCCCGCGCGCGTGCCAAGCCCCTGCTATGTCATCGATCTCACCAAGCTCGAGGACAATCTGAAACTACTGCAATCCGTCGGCGAGCGCGCAGGCGTCGAGATCCTGCTCGCGCTCAAGGCATTCTCCTTTCCCGGCGCTGGTGACCTGATCGGTCGATATCTGTCGGGTACAGCGGCGAGCGGGCTTTACGAGGCACGTCTCGGGCGCGAGCGGTTCGGCGGCGCGGTCCACACCTACGCACCCGGGCTTTCGGCCGCGAACATCGAAGGTATTCTCGAACATTCCGATCATGTCATCCTGAACTCGCTCCATCAGTGGCAGCGTTTCCAAGGGCAGCTTCAAGCAGCATCGGGCGTTGATTTCGGTTTGCGCATCAACCCGGAGCATTCGGAAGTGGCGCAACCGCTTTATGATCCGTGTGCACCGTGGTCGCGGCTCGGCGTACCCGCCGATGCGGTCACCGCAGAGGACCTCGCGCCTTTCGAGGGTCTGCACGTTCATGCGCTGTGCGACCATGATTTCGATGCGTTCGACCGCCTGCTGACTGCCGTCGAAGAGCGATGCGCGCATCTCTTCGGTGCGGTTCGCTGGATCAATCTCGGCGGCGGGCTGCTGATCACCGAGGAGGATTTTCCGGTCGATCGGTTGGTCGAACGATTGCAGGCTTTTCGCGAAAGGACTGGCCTCAAGGTCTATCTCGAGCCTGGCACGGCGGTAGCTTTGCATGCCGGCGCGCTCGTTGCCGAATTGCTGGACATCGCCGAGAACGGAGCCGCCATCGGCATCCTCGATGCTTCGGCAACCTGTCACATGCCTGATGTAATCGAAGCGCCGTTCACGCCGGAACTCATTGGCGCGACAGCTCTGCCGCGTGGCCTGGCAGCGTCCGAAGCGGATGATCTGACGATGCGGCTCGGCGGACCGACATGTCTTGCTGGCGATGTCGTCGGCACCTATCGCTTCGAAACGCGTCCCCAGATCGGCGATCGGCTCGTCTTCCTCGATCTCGCCTATTACACGATGGTCAAGAACACGACCTTCAACGGCACGCCGCTGCCGTCGATCGCCACCTGGGATGCACGTACCGATACCGTGGAGATCGTCAAGACGTTCGGCTACGACGATTTCGAGCAGCGGCTGGGCTAGCCACGACCGGCGGAATTGATTAAATCGATTGAATGCTTGGGAGGGATGCGATGATCGTTTGCTGTGGTGAAGCCCTGATCGACATGCTGCCGCGCAAATCGGTCACTGGAGAGGACGCTTTCGCTCCCTATGCGGGTGGGGCGGTTTTCAACACAGCAGTCGCTCTCGGGCGCTTGGGAATTGCCACCGGCTTCTTCACCGGTCTTTCCTCCGACATGTTTGGCGATGTCCTGCGAGCGACGCTCGACAGCTCCCATGTCGATCACAGACATTGTGCGACCCTCGACCGGCCGACCACGCTTGCCTTTGTGAAGCTCACCAAAGGCCATGCGAGCTACGCCTTCTTCGACGAAAATACCGCCGGGCGAATGATCACCGAGGCCGACTTGCCGACGTTCGGTGCGGACGTGAAGGCGCTGCATTTCGGGGCGATCAGCCTGATACCGGAGCCCTGCGGTGCGACGTACGAGGCTTTGATGAAGCGAGAAGCGGCACGCCGCGTGATCTCGCTCGACCCGAACATTCGCCCTGGCTTCATCCCTGACCGGCAGGCGCATCTGGAGCGCATGAACCGGATGATCGCCATGAGCGATATCGTCAAGCTGTCTGATGAAGATCTGGCCTGGTTCGGCTTCGACACGCCAGAGGCGGCAGCCGCACAATGGTTGAAAATTGGCCCGTCGCTGGTCGTCGTCACGAAAGGGGCCGAAGGCGCAGTCGGGCTTTCGATTCGCCACCGCGTCAGCATGCCGGGCAATCCCGTTGATGTGGCCGATACGGTCGGGGCCGGCGATACATTCAACGCGGGCATTTTGGCGTCGCTCAAACGTTCGTCTTTGCTTACCAAAAGCTCCATCGCAGAGCTTGGCGAGCAGGCGATTGCAGACGCGCTCGCCCTCGGCGCGAAAGCCGCCTCAGTGACCGTGTCGCGCCCGGGTGCCAATCCGCCCTGGGCGCACGAAATCGGATTTTGAGCATAACGCTCTAGGCGTCAGGCGCCGCGCAGGTCCCCGATCGTTTTCACGAGCCCGAGTGTCGAGGCATCGTGGCCTCCGCCGGCATCCTTGCCTTCGACGACGGGCAGCAGGCCGGTGGCGAGCTCCTTGCCGAGTTCCACGCCCCACTGGTCGAAGGCGTTAATGCCGAAGATCTGCGCTTCGACGAAGACACGGTGCTCATAAAGCGCGATGAGGCGGCCGAGCGCTTCGGGCGTCAGCCTGTCATAAACGAGCGTGATGGAAGGGCGGTTGCCGGTGAACACCCGGTGCGGCGCGATACGGTCGGCGTCCGGGTCGGATGCGCCCTTGTCCTTCAACTGCCGGCGCGCTTCAGCGAGCGTGCGGCCGCGCATCAGTGCTTCCGATTGCGCCAGGCAGTTTGCGATGAGCAATTGGTGCTGATGCCCAAGATCCGGCTCATGGCCGTTCGCGGCGATCATGAATTCCACCGGAATGATATCGGTGCCCTGGTGCAGGAGCTGGAAAAATGCGTGCTGGCCGTTCGTGCCCGGCTCGCCCCAGACGATAGGCCCGGTCGGCGTTTCGACTGTGGTGCCATCGATGGTGACGCCCTTGCCGTTCGATTCCATATCCAGTTGCTGCAGATAAGCGGCGAAACGGGAAAGACGGTGGTCGTAGGGAATGATCGCGCGCGAAGCGTAGCCGCAGGCAACGCGGTGATAGAGGCCGATCAGGCCGAGCAGCATCGGGAGGTTCTGACGGATCGGCGCTTCTGCGAAATGCCGGTCCATGGCATGGGCGCCATCCAGGAAGCGGCCGAAATTTTCCGCGCCGACAGCGATCATCAGCGGCAGGCCGATCGCCGACCAGATCGAATAGCGCCCGCCCACCCAGTCCCAGAAGCCGAAGGTGCGGTTCTCGCTGATCCCGAAGGCGGAGACCTTATCGAGCGCGGTCGAAACTGCGCAGAAGTGATCACCGACGGCCGCTTCGCCGAGCGCTTCCACCAGCCAGCGGCGCGCCGTCTGCGCGTTGGTGATCGTTTCGATCGTCGTGAACGTCTTGGACGCGATGATGACGAGCGTCGTTTCGGGATCGAGCGGCTTCAGCGTGTCGGCGATGTGCGCGCCATCGACATTCGACACGAAATGCGCTTTCGGCCCATCATGATAGGGCGCGAGCGCCAGCGTCGCCATGGCCGGGCCGAGGTCGGAGCCGCCGATGCCGATATTGACGATGTCGGTGATCTTCTTGCCGGTCGCGCCGCTGGCCGCGCCACTGCGGATGTCCTCAGCGAAGCCCCCCATCGCTTTCAGCACGGCCTGCACGTCGCCCATGACATCTTTGCCATCGACCATGACAGGCTTGCCGGAACGATTGCGTAGCGCCGTATGCAGCACTGCGCGGCCTTCCGTCGTGTTGATCACCTCGCCGGAAAACATCGCGTCCCGCCTGGCCTCGACGTTGCTGTCGATGGCGAGCTGTTCGAGAAGTGCGATGGTCGCATCGTCGATGCGGCATTTGGAATAGTCGAGCACCAGATCGTCGAGCCGAGCCGAAAAGCGCGTAAAGCGCGACGGATCCGCCTCAAACGCCGCACGCATATCGGCCGGGGCCGCAGTTTTCGCATGCGATTTCAGGGCGTCGAGGGTGGTCTTGCGAGCATCTGCGGTCATGGTGCGTGCCTGTCTTCGCTTGGGGGCTGGACTGTTCTATGCGCGGTCTGAGAGGGCTGTTCAAGGGTGATGAGGCTTGGCAAAAATTGCCGCGACGGTGGATTTTGCTGTAGAAGGTTGCATCGGCAGGGAGATCGGCATGCTGCGCATCGAAGTTGAGCAGGAAGATGACGGGCGCTGGCTTGCCGAAGTCATCGATCTCCCTGGTGTCATGGCTTATGGAGAGAGCCAGGCGGAAGCTGAAGGCAAAGTCGAAGCGCTCGCTCTCCGGGTCCTGGCCGATCGCCTTGAGCACGGAGAAGTCATCCCCGAACTCGGCCGACTGTTCATCGTTGCTGCATGAGCCGTTTCGGCTCTCATCCTGCTCGTCGCGTTCTGGTGGCTCTTCAGCGGATCGGATGGTCCGTCAAGCGTCAGAGCGGTTCTCATAAGTTGCTCGAACGAGAAGGTTGGTCCGATGTGGTCTTCGCATTCCACGATGGCGAAGAAATCGGTCCTCGAATGATGATCCGAATTGCCAAGCAAACCGGGCTTCAGCCTGATCATCTCTGATAGCAGCGGGAAATAGCGAGGCAGGGCGGTTCGCCTGCCTCGCTATTTGAGTTTACTCGTCGCGCAGTTTGCGGCGCAGGATCTTGCCAACGTTGGTCTTCGGCAGTTCGTCGCGGAACTCCACGTATTTCGGGCGCTTGTAGTTCGTCAGGCCTTCGGCGCAGTGCTTCTTCACGTCGTCTTCGGTGAGGGACGGATCCTTCTTGACGACGTAAAGCTTCACGACTTCGCCGGAGTGCTCATCGGGCAGGCCGATGGCTGCCGCTTCGACGATGCCCGGATGGGACACGGCCACTTCCTCGACCTCGTTCGGATAGACGTTGAAGCCGGAGACGAGGATCATGTCCTTCTTCCGGTCGACGATCTTGGTGTAGCCGTCCTCGTCCATGTAGCCCATGTCGCCGGAGCGGAAGAAGCCATCCGACGTCATCACCTTGGCCGTCTCGTCGTCGCGCTGCCAATAGCCCTTCATGACCTGAGGGCCGCGGATGCAGATCTCGCCGACGTCGCCGATGCCGAGATCTTTGCCGTCCTCGTCGCGGATCGCGATCTCCGTGGAGGGTAGGGGCAGGCCGATCGTGCCGGTGAATTCTGCCCGATCAAAGCGGTTCGCGGTGGCGACCGGCGAGGTTTCGGAAAGCCCGTAACCTTCCGAGATCGGGCAGTTGGTCAGCTGGTGCCAGCGCTCGGCCACCGGACGCTGCACAGCCATGCCGCCGCCAAGCGTCAGGATGAGGTTGCTGAAGTCGAGCTTCTTGAAATCATCGTTGTTGACCAGCGCATTGAAGAGCGTATTGAGTCCTGGGAAGATGTGGACCTCATATTTCGCAAGCTCCTTGACGAAGCCCGGAATGTCACGCGGATTGGGGATCAGGATGTTCTGCGCGCCCTGGTCGATGCCCATGATGGCATTCACCGTCAGCGCGAAGATGTGGTAGAGCGGCAGCGCGCAAACGAAGACCAGCCGATCCGGCCGCTCCTTGTTGAGGAAGGCTGCCTGCAGCCAGAGATTGATCTGGGCACCGTTCGACAACACGTTCGAATGGCTGAGAACCGCGCCCTTGGAAACGCCCGTCGTGCCGCCGGTATATTGCAGGAAGGCGATATCATCCGGCTTGACCTTGGCAGGCGTGAACGCCTTGCCGCGCCCTTCGGCAAGTGCAGTCTTGAAGGGAATGTGGCCGGGCAGGCTCCATGCCGGCACCATCTTCTTCACCTTGCGGACCACGAGGTTCACGATGTGGCCCTTGAGGCCCATCATGTCGCCCATGGTTGCGACGCAGACATGCTTGACGTCGGTTTTGGCGACCACTTCCTGCAGCGTGTGGGCGAAGTTTTCGAGGATGATGATCGCCTTGGCGCCGGAATCCTTCAGCTGATGCTGCAATTCGCGCGGCGTGTAGAGCGGATTGACGTTGACGACGACGAAGCCCGCGCGCAGCACGGCTGCGATCGCAACCGGGTTCTGCAGGATGTTCGGCATCATCACGGCAACGCGGTCACCCTGCTTCAGGCCCTTGCCTTGCAGCCAGGCACCGAGCGCGGCGGAATGGGTGTCAAGATCCGCATAGCTGATGGACTTGCCCATGCAGGTGAAGGCCGGCCGCTCCGCATAACGCTTGCAGGCGGTTTCGATCAATTCGCCGATAGAGGCGTAGGCCAATGGCCCGATGTCGGCTGGTGTCCCCGGCGGATAGGAATTCAGCCAGAGCTTGGCGGAGTTCTGGTCGGTTGTCCTGATATTTTGTTCCACGATGCCCTCCCGGTATCTTGTGGTCTTTTTGGCAATTCCCCTCAAACCTCGGCGCCGTCCCACGCTGGTTTGTGAGGCTAGCAGGATTTGCCGGGTGTGACACCCGCACCGTCCGCGCTAATTAATCTGACTTTGACGTAAACGTCGTCCACGCGCAACTGTCTGAAACAGGGCCGGCGGGGTTGTTGACTCTTTGCTGAAGCTGAGTCCTAAATAGAACATAACATGAACATTGAAATCGACCTCCAACCGACGATCGAGCCTGATCTCCATGTCTTCCACCCTTTCCCAACTCAAGCGGCAACTGGCTGCACTGGAACCGGCGCGATCGCCGGGGAGAAAGGCTTTACGCTTGGCCTCGATCAGGTCGATGCAACGTTGGGTGGTGGGCTTCCGCGGGGGTGCCTGCACGAAGTTTTTGCCCATGAAGTGGGTGATGCGGGTGCGAGCGCCGGGTTTGCGCTTGCGCTTGCCCTGCGCGCCGCTGGAGAGGGACGGCACATCGTCTGGGTGCGGCATGCATTTGCGGTGCTGGAGCAGGGCGATCTCTATGCGCCCGGCCTTGCGCAGTTCGGCATCGATCCGGACCGGGTTCTGCTGATCTCGGCAAAAAGCGAAACGATGGTGCTGCGGGCAGGGCTTGAGGCCTTGCGGTCCCCGGCTCTTGGCGCCGTTCTCCTGGAAATCTGGGGCAAGGCAGGGTTTCTCGACCTGACAGCCAGCCGCCGCATGATGCTGGCGGCCTCACGCTCCGGCGTGACGGGTTTCATCCTTCGGGCGGCGGGGCAGCCGCAGCCCAGTTCTTCACTCACCCGATGGCAGGTAAGGGCGGCACCCTCGGTGGGGCTTGCGGCCGGGGCACCGTCCAATCCTGTCTTCGATATTCTTTTGGACCGTCATCGCGCCGGCATTGCGGGCGGGCGCTGGCATTTGGAGTGGAACCGTGACCGCAAAAGCTTCGATCTCTCCGCAGCACAGCCTGCCCGTTTCGACGAGCCCCTCGCAACACCCAAGCGAAGCGCCGCAAAGCCGCTTCCTGGCTCTGTGGTTTCCCTTCCTGTCGACCGACCGGCTGCATCGCCAGAAGACCAGAAGCCCTTCCGCAAGACAGGCTGAAGACGCGCCGAAAGAGAAAAGCAGCAGCCTGTCCAAGCCTCTCGTCATCGTCGAGAAGGTGAAGGGCGCCTTGCGTCTTGCCGCCGCCGACCCTGCGGCACGGGCACTCGGCCTGTCGCCCGGGCTCACGCTTGCCGATGCGCGGGCGCGCGTGCCCGATATCGAAGTGTGCGAGACGGCGCCGGAAGCCGATCGGCGCATGCTGGAACGGCTCGCCGATGCCTGCGACCGCTTCACGCCGCTCGTCGGTTTCGATGGCAAGTGTCTCGATGGCACGGGAGGGCTCATGCTGGACATAGCCGGCTGCGTTCATCTTTTCGGCGGCGAGGCGGCCATGCTGCAGGATATCGCGGACAAGTTCGAAACGGCGGGCTTCAAGACCTTCGCCGCGATCGCGTCGGCGCCGGATACGGCGCGCGCCATGGCGCAGTTCGGGTCAGGCGGTATCGTGGCTGAAGGCAGTGAAGAGCATGCGGTGCGGCCCTTGCCCGTGGCCGCTCTTGGTCTTGGCGCGGAGATCGAAAACGGGCTCGCCCGCGCCGGACTCAGGAGCATCGGTGATGTCGCGGCGCGTCCGCGCGGACCGCTTGTCGCGCGCTTCGGGCCGGAACTTGCCTACCGGCTCGATCTCGTGATGGGACGGCGCCGCTCATCGATCACGCCGCGCCGCACGGTCGGTGACATCATCGTGGAAAAGCGGTTCGGCGAGCCGATCGGCTACGAGGAGGACATTCGGGCGTGCCTGCGCCACCTTGCGGGGCAGGCGGGAGAACTTTTGCAAGAGCGCGGCAAAGGCGGCCGGCTTTTCGAGGCGGCTTTCTTCAGGGCCGATGGCAAGGTGACGCGCATCCCGGTGGAAACGGCACGACCTTCGCGCGATCCAGCTGCGCTGATGCGCCTTTACGATGCGAAGCTCGAAGGGCTTGCCGATCCCCTCGATCCCGGCTTCGGCTTCGATCTGATCCGCCTGTCGGTCATCTTCAGCGAAACGCTCGTTCCCGAGGCGCAGGAGCTTTCGTCGAAAGGCGTTCCAACCGAAGAGGCAAGCGCGTTGGTGGAGCGCCTGAGTGCCCGGTTTACGCCCGAGCAGGTGGTGCGCTTCGTTTCGCGCGATACGCATATTCCCGAACGTGCCGCCGAAGCCATTCCGGCATTGTCATCGGAGCAGTCGGCGATCACATGGGTGGTGCAGGACAGTGGCGAGCCGCCCTTGCGTCCGCTTTTTCTCTTCACGCCGCCCCATGCGATCGACGTTACCGCCTCGGTTCCGGATGGCCCGCCGCATCGCTTCTTCTGGCGCCGGGTCGAGCATGCGATCGTCAAGGCGGAAGGTCCTGAGCGCATTGCGCAGGAGTGGTGGCGCGATGCCGGACAGGCGATGACACGCGATTATTTCCGGCTCGAGGATACCGCCGGGCGCCGGTTCTGGGTCTATCGCGAAGGGCTCTACGGGATGGAAGTCACCAATCCGCGCTGGTTCCTGCATGGGATCTTCGCATGATGCGGTACGGCGAACTTGCGGTCTCCACCAATTTCTCCTTTCTGCGCGGGGCCTCCCATCCGCATGAGTTCATCACCCGCGCGCTGGAACTCGGCTATGCGGGCATCGGCATCGCCGATTGCAACACGGTGGCGGGAGTCGTCCGCGCCTATAGTGCTCTCAACGAGCTGAATTCCGATTACGCCGCTCAGTATGGAAAGGGTGCCAGGCTTGATTTCAAGCTGGTCGTCGGCGCCCGGCTCGTCTTCGCCGACGGCACGCCCGACATTCTCGCCTATCCGGAAAACCGGGCCGGTTGGGGCAGGCTTTGCCGACTTTTGACGAAGGGCAAGATGGGCGACACGAAGAAGGGCGATTGCATCCTGAGCTTCGCCGATCTCCTGTCGCTTTCGGCCGATCTGCTGTTCATCGTCATGCCGCCCGATCAGCTTGACCAGGTGGAAGCCACGCTTGCGCAGCTTTCACGCACGGCACCCGGCTCCGTGTGGCTCGGCGCGGCCATGGGTCGTCGAGGGGATGACCGGCGCCGCCTCGTCGCCCTGAAGTCCCTGGCCGATGCGGCGCGCGTGCCGCTGATGGCGCTCAACGATGTGCTTTATCATGCACATGAACGACGGCCCCTGCAGGATGTGCTCACCTGCATTCGCGAGAAGACGACGATCGAGGCGGCAGGCCGCCTGCTTCAGGAAAATGCCGAGCGCTATCTGAAGCCACCGCACGAGATGCAGCGGCTCTTTCGCGATTGCCCGGAGGCCATCGGCGAAACGACGGACTTTCTCGCCCGCATCGATTTTTCGCTCGATCAGTTGAAATACGAGTATCCGGACGAACCGGTGCCGCCCGGCAAGACGCCGCAGGGCTGGCTGGAGGAACTCACCTGGAAACATGCCGGCTGGGTCTACCCCGATGGCGTTCCGCCCAAGGTGGAAGCGCTTCTGAAGCAGGAATTCGCGCTGATCGCGAAGCTCGATTATGCGCGCTATTTCCTGACCATCCACGATATCGTGCAGTTTGCGCGCAACCGGGGCATTCTGTGCCAGGGCCGCGGATCTGCCGCCAATTCGGCGGTCTGCTTCGTACTCGGCATTACCTCGGTGGATCCCGCGACCAGCAATCTTCTCTTTGCACGCTTTCTGTCGGAGGAGCGCCGCGAGCCTCCGGATATCGATGTCGACTTCGAGCATGAGCGGCGCGAAGAGGTCATCCAGCATCTTTATGAGCGCTATGGGCGGCTGCGCGCTGGTATCGCCGCAACCGTCATCCGCTATCGGCCGCGCAGCGCCATCCGCGAAGTCGGCAAGGTGTTCGGGCTGACCGACGACGTGACGGCGCGTCTCGGCGGCATGGTGTGGGGCAGTTTCGGCGACAGCATTCCCGAAAGCCATGTGCGCCAGGCTGGGCTCGATCCGCACAATCCCGTCATCGCCCGCGCGCTCGATTTTGCCCGCCAGCTTCTCACCTTTCCGCGCCACCTCTCGCAGCATGTGGGCGGCTTCGTGCTGACCAACGGGCGGCTCGATGAAACGGTGCCGATCGGCAATGCGGCGATGGAGGACCGCACCTTCATCGAGTGGGACAAGGACGATATCGATGAACTCGGGCTGATGAAGGTCGATGTGCTGGCGCTCGGCATGCTGACCTGCATTCGCAAATGCTTCGACCTCATCCGGCTGCACGAGGGCAGAGACCTCGATCTTGCTGCCATCAAGCACGATGACGATGTCTATCGCATGCTGCAGAAGGGCGATTCCATCGGCGTCTTCCAGGTGGAAAGCCGGGCGCAGATCAACATGCTGCCGCGCCTCAAGCCGGAAAAGTTCTACGATCTCGTCATCCAGGTGGCGATCGTGCGGCCCGGGCCGATCCAGGGCGACATGGTTCATCCCTATCTGCGGCGGCGCGACGGGCTGGAAGAGGTGCATTTTCCTTCGCCCGTCCCGCCGCATGATCCGGACGAGCTGAAGCATGTTCTTTCCCGCACATTGGGAGTGCCGCTTTTCCAGGAACAGGCAATGCAGCTGGCGATCACGGCGGCGGAATTTACGCCGGACCAAGCGAACGGGCTGCGCAAGGCGATGGCAACCTTCCGCCACAACGGCACGATCGGCCGTTTCGAGGAAATGATGGTGAATGGCATGGCGCGGCGCGGCTACGACCGGGATTTTGCCGAGCGCTGCTTTGCGCAGATCAAGGGTTTTGGCGAGTATGGGTTTCCCGAAAGCCATGCGGCTTCCTTCGCACGCCTCGTCTATGTCTCGGCTTGGATCAAGCACCATTATCCGGCGGTCTTTGCCTGTGGGCTCCTCAATTCCCAGCCCATGGGCTTTTACGCCCCGGCGCAGATCGTGCGCGATGCGCGCGAGCATGGCGTCGAAGTGCGGCCGGTGGACGTGAATTACAGCCATCACGACAACACGCTGGAGCGGGCGGCGAATGGCAAACTCGCCCTGCGCATCGGCTTTCGGCAGATGGATGGGTTTCGCGAGGACTGGTCGCAAGCGCTCGTTTCCCGGCGTGGCCGTGGCTATGCGAGCATCGAGGCCTTGTGGCATGGGGTCGAGCTCGAACACCGCGCGCTGAAAGGCCTGGCCGATGCCGATGCATTTCGGTCGATCGGGATCGACCGGCGTGATGCGCTGTGGGCCGTGCGGCGGTTGCCGGAAGATCGGCCGTTGCCGCTCTTTGCCGCGGCCGCACAGCAGGAGCTCGGGCTTGAGCAACCCTCCCGCCTGCCACCCATGCCGCTCGCCGAACAGGTCGTCGCCGATTATCAGACCGTGAAACTGTCGCTCAAGGCGCATCCGATCGCTTTTCTGCGCGAGCGATTTCGCAGCGAAGGCATCATCTCCTGCGCTCAGTCAGGGGAGATGCCGGACCGTGCGTTCGTCAAGGTTGCGGGGGTGGTTCTGGTGCGCCAGCGGCCCGGCAAGGGCAACGCGATCTTCATGACGCTGGAAGACGAGACGGGCGTCGCCAACACGCTTTTATGGTCGCGGCTTTTCGACAGGTATCGACGCGCCGTGATGAGCGCAAAGCTCGTCGTGGTCGAAGCTCAGATCCAAAGAAGCAAGGAAGGCGTGGTGCATCTCATGGTCACTGCCGTGCATGACCGCACGGGGGATCTCGCGATGCTGTCCGATGTCCATTCCGCCAGCATCGAATTGTCACGCGCCGACGAGGTTACCCACCCAACTTATACCCGCCAGGGCGAGGGCGGGCGCCACCCGCGCAATGTACGGATCATACCGAAGTCACGCGATTTCCATTGACATGAATATCGGCAGGGATCGCACGCCACAGGCTATTTCGGCGAAATCCTCGCATTTGCTTTCGTGGTCGCAGAGGCTGGTGTCGCCGCCACGGTATTGCCGACCGGCACGGCCTCACCTGCACCGAAGAATTTGTCGCGCTCCCGCCAGATCGCCGGCAAGGCGAGCAGACCGATCGAGACGACCGCGATCACCGTCTTCGTAAGCTGCGACAGCTCCGGTGTCCGCTGGTCCACATAATAGACTGCGTAGACGATCACGACGTGCCAGACATAGATCTGCAGGGAGTGACGACCGAGCAGTTGCAGGAAGCGAAGGGTGAAGACCCAGATCAGGCCGTCGGCCACAGCACGCACCACAGCATTGGAGTGACGCGGGCCCGCAATCAGGAGCCACGCCATACCGAAGGCGACGGCGATAAAGTTGACGAGATAAACCGGGCCGAAATCGGCGCGCACTTCGAGCGAGGCGAACTTGCCGATCATGAAGTCCGGCATGAACCCGTGCGCTGTAGCGACGCGCAGCGGTAGGAAGAACAGCACGGTGATCAGAGCGACTTTCGGCCAAAAGGTCTTTTCCGGTGCGAAAATCGCCGTCCAATCGATCTTCTTCTGCGCCGTGAGCGTGCCGAGCACCAGCGCGGTGAAGAAGACGATCTGCCAGCCCATCATGTTGAAGCTGACGCGCACGCCCTGTTCGTCCGAGCCTTCGACCAGCGTATCGAGCGGTACCGTGACCAGGCGGTGAACGCCGAGCTGTGCGGCAAACCAGACCAGAAATGAACCTACCATCACGGTGCGCCACTGTCCCTTGAGCGTCAGCCAGATGAGGGCAGGCGCGAAGAGGAGGTAGACCGTGTATTGCGGCAGGATGTCCATGAACGTCGGCTGGAAGATGAACGTCGCTATGGCGGCCAGCCGAAGCGGATCGCTGAAATCGGTATCGCCCAGCCAGTTCCACCAGGCTTCGTGGCCACCTGGCAGCACCATCCGCACGAGCAGCACGGCAAGAATGAGCCCCATGGCGTAGCGGTAGAGTTCGAACGCGCGCGAATAGACTTTGCGCGATCCTTCATCCTTGCCGTATTTCAGCATCTTGCGAGCATAGACCAGGCCGATCAGCAGACCCGACAGAAATACAAAGCCCTGAGCGTCTTCGACAAACGCCAGCTGGCGATGGTTGATCTCGACCAGCCAATACCCACCGATGAAGACAAGGTGGTTGATCAGCATGAAAACGAGAAAGTAGCCTCGCATTCCATCGATGATATCGAGACGTTTCACGGGCGGATAACCTTGGTTGAGCGGTGAGAGGCCGTTTGGCCGCTCACCAGGAACAACCATGGACACCAATTCTGCGGACGGAACGAACTTCCATGGGAAAGGTTGCGGCAAAGCCGGACCGTCAGACGGCCCGGCGGGTCACGATCAGCGACTCGTTGCCTTTTTAGTTTATCGGAAGCTCAATAAGCGGCCGATGACAAGGGGCCTGATTGGCCGATCATTCGACCGTGTAGCTGCCCGTCTCGCACAGGTTCGCGGCGTCTTCCACGATGTCGCCATCGTCAAAGACCATGCGCAGATCGTAGTCGCAGGTCGACCGGCCGTCGGCGATGGTGATCTGAACGCTTTGCCCGGTTCCGAGAACGTCCGCTCCGAGAATATCCTCTTCCCAGTTCGAAACGTCGGTCGGCGACGCGTAGAATTCCATTAGCGTGTAGTCGGTGTTGTTGTTCAGCGTGAAGACGAGATCTTCAGCCGATGCGTTGGTTGCCAATGCCAAAGACGCAAAAGCGACTGCGGACAGAACGGCGGACTTCATTGCGGTGTTCCCCAGGCGGCACAGTGCCCCAACGGCCGCGCACGATGCGCAGCCGGGCATCTTCAATAACCGCAGGCTGAAAACAGCACAATCGAGCCGGACTCACGATCCCAGATGATGGTGAACGGGCGAGGGCAGTCGTCAGACGCCCATAAACGACCAGCCACCGAAGATGATCAAGAGAATGATGATAACGGCGATCAATGTGTTGCGGCTCATGACGGCTCCTTTTTGAGTGACAGGCAAACTGCTACAGGTCGGGAAGGTTCCGGTACCCTTACCCTTCCGCCTGCATCGTCCTTGCGATCTCCAGAAGCTTGTCGCGATCGGCACCATGCTTGGCGACGAGTTCTTTCGCCTGAAGCGGTGACAGATCGGTGTTCTCGACGAGATACTTGATCTCCGCCTCGTCGTTATCCTGGGGGTTCGTCCACTCGTTGCGATCATCGGCCATGGCAGTCTCCTTCACGAGCAGAACCAGCGACATTGCAGAGTGTTCCGAGGGCGATCATGTGCAGTCGCCGCGGGATGATCGCACGAGGGTTTCGAAAGTGAGAGGGGCAGAAGATGGATGTTAGCCGCCGCGCGGCCAACCCGCTCGGTCTGCTACTTGCCATCGAGCTTCTGTTCGACCTTCTTTCGGCTGTTGCCGACTTCTTTCACCGCGTCCTTGACCTCGGCCTTTGATTTGCCGGTCTTGTCGGCTTCGTAGCGAACTTCGTGGTCCTGCTTTCCGGCGACACGTGAACGATCCTGCGGTGTATTTCCCAAGGCGGCCTCCAATGATGTTGGTCCGCGACTAACGCCGGAATGGGCGTGTTGTTCATCTGGATGTCATGGAATCCCAGATGAGATTGCAGCCCGCCCGATGAGACAGTCTGTTGGCTTGGGGGAGTCGCCGTGCCATCAAGGCATTCTGGCTTGTAGAAGTGGTGCCGCTTAGGTGACTCGAACACCTGACCCCATCATTACGAATGATGTGCTCTACCAACTGAGCTAAAGCGGCCCGGTGGCTGCCCCGAACAAGGCTGCCACGAAAGGTGCCCGCAGATACCGCGATTGTGCGGGCATTTCAAGCGGGCAAAGGCAAATTCCGATCAGAGCGCGTTCAGGCGCAGATGCGGGCCTTTGCGGCGCGGTATTCGCGTTCCAGCCGGTCGACGAACTGGCCGACGGGAGCCACTTCCTTGACGGCGCCGATGCCCTGGCCAGCGCCCCAGATATCACGCCAGGCCTTGGCGCCGGTTGCAGCGCCATCGAAATCCATCTTCGAGGCATCGGCTTGCGGCAGATTGTCGGGATCCATGCCGGCTTTGGCGATCGACGGTTTCAGATAGTTGCCGGGGATGCCGGTGAAGAAGTTCGAATAGACGATGTCCTTGGCCGTGCTTTCGACGATCATGTCCTTGTAGGCATCGATGGCGCGGGCTTCCGGCGTCGCGATGAAGGGCGTGCCGATATAGGCCATGTCGGCGCCCATGGCTTGCGCGGCGAGAACGGCATCGCCGGTCGCGATCGAGCCCGAAAGCAGGAGCGGGCCATCGAACCATTCGCGAATTTCCTGGACGAGCGCGAAGGGCGAGAGGGGGCCTGCGTGGCCACCGGCGCCGGCCGCGACCGCGATGAGGCCATCGGCACCCTTCTTGATCGCCGAATGGGCGTGGCGGTTGTTGATGACGTCGTGCAGCACGATGCCGCCATAGGAGTGGATCGCATCATTAACTTCCGGCACGGCGCCAAGCGACGAGATGACGATCGGCACCTTGTATTTCACGCACATGCGCAGATCGTGTTCCAGCCGCTGGTTTGAGCGGTGGACGATCTGGTTGACGGCGAAGGGTGCGGAAGGGCGGTCGGGGTTCGCAGCGTCATGGGCCGCAAGCGTCTCGGTGATTTCCGCCAGCCACTCATCGAGCTGCGCTTCGGGACGCGCATTGAGTGCCGGAAACGAGCCGACGACGCCGGCCTTGCACTGCGCGATGACCAGCGGCGGGTGCGAGATGATGAACAGGGGGGCAGCAACAACGGGAAGGCGGAGCCGGTCCTTGAGAATGGACGGAAGAGCCATGGAGCATCACCTCGAGAGCGTTTTGATTGACACTTACGTAAACTGCGCTTGTGGCCACCTATGCCATTCGGAGCGTTTTCCGTCCAGCCCACCTTGGCGTGCCTGAGGGTGGCGCAATTGCCCGGTACCCATCGCGGTCTTGGTTAACGCCTTGCTTGCGCGGGACGAATTGAGCTTGTACCGGTGAGTTTGACGCAAGATGAACTCAATTTTCGCCCAATGCTCTTGGGCCCAGGTGCCCAGAGCGCCTGCCTTACCGAAAGGCCCGCTCGTGCAAGGTCTCGAAACCGCCCTCCGCAATGCCCTGGCACGTGCCGGCAATCCCGATGCCGAAACGCGCCAGCGCGTTTATGCGTCGGCGCGCCAGGCCGTTCAGAACTCGTTCGCGAAGCAGGCGGATGTCGCACCGGAGGTGATCAACCAGCAGCGCATCGAGGCTGAGAGCGTCATTTCCAGGGTTGAAAAGGAATTTGCAGAACGGGAACGCGTAAGCGCGACTACACCGGTTCCGACGATCGGGTCCATCGCGGATCCAGCGCCTTCTGCTCCCGGTGGTGCACCCGACATTGGCAGCGCCCCGCAGGTCATGCCGGACGACGCGTTCCGGCGCAGGTCCGATGCAGAGCCGCCAATCGTGTCGGTCGATCGCGACGAAAGGGCAGGGCGTGACGTTCGCTTCGACGATCGGGCACCTTCGGTCGATCGGTCGGACAGTTTGTCGCTCGACGGTCCGCGCAGCAGCATGGGCCGGCGGGAGCCGGACATGGGTCTTGCCACCGAGCCGACTGCATCAACCGCTTCTGCAACGGCAGGGGGCGCCGCGTCGCCTTCCGTGGCAGGGGACGTCCGGCCCGGCCGGGGAAAAAGAGGATTTCTGCGCCGTGGCGGCGGCAAGCCGAAAGTGGAAACGGTCGTCGAAGCGCCGCGTCGGAAGAAGAAGCGTCGCGGCGGCGCGCTTATCGGGCTTGCTCTCCAGCTTGGCCTCGTGCTGCTGCTGATTGCCGGAGCGCTCTGGTTCATTTCCGCCAATGGCGGCATCGAGCAGGTGGGCCGCAATCTCGCCGAATCCGGCGCCGGACTTCTGGCTGAGCCGAGCGAGGATGGTGCCAGCGTGCCCGGCCAGCGTGTGGGCGCCGGGCAATTCACCGGGGAGTGGATCACGGTGGTCGAAACCGACACCGTCGACAGCGTTTCGGCCGGATCGGCAGCGACGGTCGATGCTGTGGACGATACGAGCGAGCCCTTTCTCAGGATACAGTCCGCCAGCGCCGGCGAAGATGGCGAAGTGCGCATCGCGCTTCAGGGCGACGCGGCGGAGGCACTTGCCGCAGGACCGGCAACCGTTGCGCTGACCGTCCGTTCGGCCGGCGAGGGCGTGACCCAGATCTATGTGCGGTGCAGCTTCCCGGCTGAAGCCGGATGCGGGCGCCGTCGCTTCGAGGTTAACCAGACGCCTGCGGACCTCCTGCTCGACATCGACCTCGGTGCCGCCAGCGGAGCAGCAAGCGGCGGAACTGTGATGCTCAATGCTGACGTGGCCGGCGAAGGCGCGGGCATCGATCTCCTCAGCGTCCGTCTGCGGCCTGGCGCCTGAGAACGTTTCGGCGTTGAACCGAACTCTCCTCAGGCCTGAACGGCCAGTTCCGGTCCGCCTATGATGGCCGGTTCCTCATGCCCGATAGCGTTGATGTTCTTGCCCTCGTAGGGCAGGCCGAGAAGAACGCGGCGGATGAGATTGAGGCGCGCGCGGCGCTTGTCGTCGGCGCGCACCACGATCCATGGCGCGAGATCGGTGTGGGTGCTCGCAAACATCTGATCACGCATGGCGGTGTAATCGTCCCAGCGCTGAATGCTCGCTATGTCCATGGGTGATAGTTTCCACGCCTTCAGGATGGTGTGGCGACGATCATGGAAGCGTTCCAGCTGTTTGGCGCGGCCGATATCCAGCCAGAATTTGAAGAGATAGATGCCGCTTTTGACGAGCATCCGCTCGAAATCGGGTGTTTCAGCCAGGAAGTGCGCATGCTCGTCCGGGGTGCAAAAGCCCATGACCGGCTCCACGCCGGCACGGTTGTACCAGGACCGGTCGAACATCACGAATTCGCCAGCGGACGGCAGGTGCTCCACATAACGCTGGTAGTACCACTGGCCGCGCTCGCGCTCGGTCGGTTTCGGCAGCGCCACGATGCGGGCGCTGCGCGGGTTCATGTATTCGCGCGTTGCTGCGATCGCACCGCCCTTGCCGGCGGCATCACGGCCTTCGAACAGCAAGACGACGCGATTGCCGGTCGCCTGCTGCCAGGCCTGCACCTTGACCAGTTCAACCTGCAGCAATTCCAGGTCGCGGTCGTAGTCCGACCTGCCGAGCTTGTCCGGCTGGCCGACGGCGCTTTGTTCTTGCAGGGTCTTCACCCAATCGGGCAGGATGGGATCGTCGATGTCGAACCGCCTTCTCGCCCCGCCGATCTCGATCTCGACTGCTCGCTCTTCCTGCTCATCTGTCATAAATGTCTCGCATGGGGGCGTCATGGTTGCCGGATGATTCCGGCGTGCCCGGGATCGTGGAGGATTTGGGCCACAGGGGCGCGGCGAATTCAAGCTGCTCGTCTTTCGTGCGTTCATGTGGAGGATAGAACGAGCCATGTCTGAAGGCGGCCTGCCGATGAACGAGACGACCGAACGCGGTTCGGTGCGGCTTGCATCCATGAGCCTCAAGGATGCGCGTTACATCTTGATTGCCGGTGCGCTCGCCATCGCGGCGTTCGCAGCGAGTGGAGCCATCGGGTGGCTGTCGGGCGCGCTTCTCTATCTCATCATCGCGCTTGCCGCCGCGCTGCCGCGGCGATCCCGTTCCATGCGGCTGGCTGCCCGGCAGAAAGCACCGGCGATGGACTGGCGTCAGGCGATCGCCCTGCCGCTGCAGGCCATGGACGAGCCGGCCTATCTCCTGCGGGTCGACGGAACGGTGAAATTCCAGAACGAAGCAGCAGAAGCCCTGTTCGGCGTTTCCGAGCCGAACACGCATCTTTCCGGCCGCATCCGGTCACCGGCCATTCTGGGCATGGTGCAACAGGCGATGGAGGACGACGAGCCCCGCTCTGTCGATCATTCCGAGCGCGTGCCCTCCGAGCGCTGGTTCCAGGTGCGCTGCGCGCCGATTGCGGGTGCACCCGCCCGCGACCACAGCGGCAAGCTCTATCTCCTGACCTTTCGCGACATGACCGAAGCGCGGCGGATGGATCGCATGCGCAGCGACTTCGTTGCCAATGCCAGCCATGAGCTTCGCACGCCGCTCGCCTCGCTGACGGGCTTCATCGAGACCATCAAGGGGCCGGCCAAGAACGATCGCGACGCGCAGGCGCGGTTTCTCGACATCATGTACGAGCAGGCGACGCGCATGACCCGTCTCGTCGACGATCTGATGTCGCTGTCGCGGCTTGAGATGAAGACCCATGTGGCGCCGACAGACCGCGTGGACCTCAACCGCCTCGTCGCCCATGTCACCGACAGCATGAAGCCGCTGGCGGCGGAAATGGGTGTGACGGTGGCGTTAACCGTGCCGGACGAGCGCGTGGTCATCCAGGGGGACCGGGATGAACTGATCCAGGTGCTGCAAAACCTCATCGAAAACGCGTGCAAATACGGACAGAGTGGTGGCCGCGTCGATGTGGCGGTTGATGTTCTGCCCACTGACGAAGGCTACGGCAGTGCCGAACTTCGCGTGCGCGACTATGGTCCAGGCATTGCGCCTGAGCATGTGCCGCGGTTGACGGAGCGCTTTTACCGGGTCGACATAGAGAGCAGCCGGTCGAAGCGTGGCACCGGTCTCGGGCTCGCCATCGTCAAGCACATTCTCACCCGCCACAGGACGAGACTGGTGGTTCAATCGACACTGGGAGAGGGCACGACCTTCATTGTCAGATTTGAGCGACAAAAAACGCCGAATGATGTCGTGCTTCGTCTAATTGATAAGGAAAAACAAGGTCTTAGGGTGTCATAAATCCGTTATGCTCTTGTCATAAAAGGTGGGTCAGCGGGGTGTTAGAACACCGACGGCCTCAAGGGGCACCCACAGGCGCCCTTAAGGCGCCCATTCAAAGAGCTAATAAGCGGGAGACATCCATGAACGCTCTTAAGATTTCCGTCGCTGCCCTCGTGGCATCCACGACGTTTGCCGGTTTTGCCGTCGCACAGTCGCGCGACACCATCCAGATTGCCGGTTCTTCGACCGTTCTGCCTTTCGCATCGATCGTTGCTGAAGAATTCTCCGCTGCTTTCCCTGATTTCGGCACGCCGGTCGTCGGTTCGGGCGGTTCGTCGGGCGGTCTGCGCCAGTTCTGCGAAGGCGTCGGTGAGAACACGATCGACATCGCAAACTCGTCGCGCCGCATCCGCGCCGGCGAAGTCGAAGCCTGCAACACGGCTGGCGTAGAAGACATCCGCGAAATCCAGATCGGTTACGACGGCATCGTTTTCGCAACGTCCGTTGACCAGGGCGATTTCGCTCTCGAGCCGCAGCACGTCTTCATGGCGATCGCAGCCCAGGTTCCGCAGGACGGCGAAATGGTCGCCAACCCGTACACCAACTGGTCGGAAATCGACGCTTCCCTGCCTGACCAGGCGATTGCTCTTGCAATCCCGGCTTCCAACCACGGCACCCGCGAAGTCTTCGAAGAGCGCGTCGTTCTTCCGGGCTGCGAAGCTGCTGAACTGCCGGAAATGTCCGAAGAGGAAATGGAAGCAGCTTGCCTCGCATTCCGCCAAGACGTCGTCGTTGAAATCGCCGGCGACTACACCGAGACGCTCGCTCGCCTGCAGTCGAACCCGGCAACCGTCGGCGTCTTTGGCCTGTCGTTCTACGACCAGAACCGCGACACGCTGAAGGTTGCAACCGTATCGGGCGTCGAGCCTTCGCTCGAGACGATCGCTTCGGGCGACTATCCGGTTTCGCGTCCGCTCTTCTTCTACGTCAAGGGCGAGCACATCGGCGTCATCCCGGGCATCGAAGAGTACGTCCAGTTCTTCCTCTCCGACCAGATGGCCGGTGCAGGCGGCGCGCTTGAAGCTGCCGGCATGATCCCGGCTCCGGCTGAAGAAACCGCTGCCGTTCTGGAAGCCTTCGAAGGCGGCGAAGCGCTGACCGTCGAAAGCCTCGGCGCCGAGTAATCTACCAGACGGGGCCTCGCCGTAGCGGCGGGGCCCCATTTTGCTTCCCTGACATTTGGTCATTCAAGGCACGCCGATGAACACCCTGATCATCACTGCGCTGATCCTTGCCTTTCTCGGCATCGCCTACCAGACCGGTTCTTCCAGAAGTCGCGCCTTGGCGGGCACTTCAGGCCGCCGTCTGCATTCGCGCCCATCCTATCATGGTTCTGCGATTGCGATCTGGACGCTCGTTCCGCTGCTTCTCGTGCTTGGCGCCTGGGCGCTGCTCGACAGTTACGTCATCCGCACGTTCATCACCTGGTATTTGCCTGAAAGCCTCGTTGCCGAGGGCGGCAATGCGCTGCGCGCCTCGATCGCGCGCGTTGAGGCTCTTGCGACGGGCTATGGCGTCGTCGGCGAGGTTCAGGAGTTCGAGCGGACAGCTGCGCAGGCCGTCGGCCGGTTTCAGACAACGGCTTTCCTGATTGTCGTGGCGGCAGCAACCACGCTTGCTGCGCTCGGCCTCTTCTATGCCCGCAAGCGTATCACGCCCCAGTTTCGCGCCCGCAACGAAGTCGAGGGTGCAGTCCGCCTCCTCCTTCTCGCCTGCTCCGTCGTCGCCATTCTGACCACGTTCGGCATCGTGGCTTCGCTCCTGACCGAAGCCATGCGCTTCTTCTCTTTCGTCAATCCGCTCGACTTCTTTTTCGGGACCGTCTGGAACCCGCGCTTTTCCACGACCGGCGCCGGTGGCGGTGGCGAATATGGTCTGATCCCGCTTCTCTGGGGTACGATCCAGATCACCATCATCGCCATTCTGACGGCAGTGCCGATCGGCCTGATGGCCGCCGTCTACCTGTCGCAATACGCCAAACCGCGTGTGCGCAGCGTGGTCAAGCCGCTGATCGAAGTGCTCGCGGGTATCCCGACGATCGTTTACGGCTTCTTCGCCCTGGTGACTGTGGGACCCTTCCTCGCAAGCTTCGGTGACGCGATCGGCGTCGATATTCGCGCCACCAGCGCACTCACGGCCGGCATCGTGATGGGTGTGATGATCATCCCGTTCATCTCGTCGCTTTCCGACGACATCATCCGCCAAGTGCCGACTGCGATGCGCGACGGCTCGCTCGGCCTTGGTGCAACGAAGTCCGAGACGATCCGCCGGGTCATCCTGCCGGCTGCTCTTCCGGGCATCGTCGGCGCCATTCTGCTGGCGGTCAGCCGTGCGATCGGCGAGACGATGATCGTCGTGCTCGCGGCCGGCAACAGTCCGGTGCTGCGCTTCAATCCCTTCGAGCCAACGTCGACGATCACCGTTTCGATCGTCAACCAGCTCACCGGCGACAGTGATTTCGCCGGACCCCAATCCCTCGTCGCCTTCGCGCTTGGCCTGACGCTGTTCGTGCTGACCTTGGTTCTCAACGTCGGTGCGCTCTACATCGTCCGCCGCTTCCGGGAGCAGTATGACTGATCATGGCTAATCTCGACAGCACAACGACAGCCAGTGCCGGCACTGCTGTTACCGCCGAAGAGCGGCGCCAGCGGGTCAAAAAGAGCCTCGGGGCACGGCACCGCAAGGAACGCCTCTTTCATGGCCTCGGCATTACTGCCGTCGTCCTGGCGCTTGGTTTCGTCGGCATTCTTTTCTACGACGTGCTGCAGCGCGGGCTCCCCGCGTTCCAGCAGGCGCAGGTCACGGTCGACGTCTATTTCGATCCCGAGATCATCGAGCTCGGCGAGCGGCCCGTTCAGGCTGCCGGTCAGTCTCCGGCCGATTACCGCGCAGCCTTGAATGCGTGGCTGCGTGACGCGGCTCTGGCCAACTGGAACCTCGTGCTGGAAACGTCAATCCGCAACATCGTGCCGGAATTCCAGGGCAGTGCGCGTGAAATCGCTGCCATCATCGACAGTTCGCAACGCTTCGTCATCCGCGATGCGTTCACGAACGATCCTTCCCTGCTTGGTCAGACCCGAGAGTTCGCACTTCTCGCCTCGGCCAATGCCGACAACTGGCTGAAGGGCACGATCGACCGGAGCCTGCCGGACGCCCGCCAACAGCTCTCTGCCGATGCGCGTGCGTTGGCAGACGACCTTCTGGAGCGCGGCGAGATCCGTTTCGCTTTTGCGTCGCACCTCTTCACCAATGTGGACTCCCGCTCGGCACCGGCCAGCGCGGGTCTCGCGGGCGCCTTCATGGGCTCGCTCTACATGATGCTGATCGTCATCGTGCTCGCCGTGCCAATCGGTGTCGCAAGCGCCGTCTATCTCGAAGAATTCGCGCCGAAGAACCGGCTGACCGATGTGATCGAGATCACGATCAACAATCTGGCGGCGGTGCCTTCCATCGTGTTCGGTCTGCTGGGTGCGGCGGTCTTCATCAACTATTTCCGCCTGCCGCTTTCCGCGCCGCTCGTCGGTGGTCTCGTCCTGACGCTGATGACGCTGCCGACGATCATCATTGCCACGCGTTCATCGCTGCGCGCAGTGCCGCCTTCTCTTCGCCAGGCGGCCCTCGGTCTCGGCGCATCGCGCACGCAGATGGTCTTCCATCACGTGCTGCCGATCACCTATCCGGGCATCCTGACTGCCGCCATCATCGGTGTCGCTCAGGCGCTCGGGGAAACTGCTCCTCTGCTGCTCATCGGCATGAACGCCTTCGTCGCCAATATTCCGAGCAGTCCCATGGACCAGGCGTCGGCCTTGCCGGTGCAGATCTATCTCTGGCAGGGCAACGAAAACCGTAATTTCTTCGAAGCGCGTACTTCTGCCGCCATCATCGTGCTACTCGGCCTGATGCTGAGCCTCAATGCGATCGCAATCTTCCTTCGGTCGCGACTGGAGAAACGCAAGTGACGTCAGATAGCACCATCACCAAGGATCCCGTCATGGCCTCTGGAATGAACTTTCCACATGCGGAGCTCACCCCGAACGCAGAGCAGGCCAGCGACCACGGCGCAGCCGAGCTTGCCCAGCGCAGCGTTCGCGTGCGCGCCAGCGACGTGTCCGTCTTCTATGGCGCCAAGCAGGCGTTGTTCGACGTGTCGGTCGATATTCCTGACCGCGCCGTTACGGCCTTCATCGGCCCATCGGGCTGCGGCAAGTCCACGTTCCTGCGCTGCATCAACCGCATGAACGATACGATCGAAGGCGCGCGCGTCGGCGGCAAGATCGAACTCGACGGCGAGGACATCTACGATCCCTCGCTGGACGTCGTCGAACTACGTGCCCGCGTCGGCATGGTGTTTCAGAAGCCCAATCCTTTTCCGAAATCGATTTTCGAAAACGTCGCCTACGGTCCGCGAATCCACGGTCTCATCCGCACTAAGGCTGATGCGGAAGAAGTCGTCGTGTCGAGCTTGCGCAAGGCAGGGCTCTTCAACGAGGTCAAGGATCGTCTTCACGAGCCGGGCACCGGCCTCTCGGGCGGCCAGCAGCAGCGCCTCTGCATCGCGCGCGCCATCGCGGTCGGTCCGGAAGTCATTTTGATGGACGAGCCGTGTTCGGCGCTCGACCCGATCGCAACGGCCATCATCGAAGAGCTGATCGACGAACTGCGCGAGAACTACACGATCATCATCGTGACGCACTCGATGCAGCAGGCGGCGCGCGTTTCGCAGAAGACGGCGTTCTTCCATCTCGGCAATCTCGTGGAGGAAGGTCCGACCGACAAGATCTTCACGAACCCGGAAGACAAGCGCACCCAGGATTACATTACCGGCCGGTTCGGCTGACCAACCGGCTGTGGCCACGGAGAGAACAATGAGCGATCCGCATATCGTCTCGTCCTTCGACGAAGAGCTGAAATATCTGATGCGCCGGGTCTCGGAGATGGGCGGCATCGCGGAACGCATGGTGGGCGACGCCGTCGCCGCGCTGGTGGCTTCCGATGCGGGGAGCGCCCAGCGGATCATCGCCGAGGACATCATTCTCGACGATGCCGAACGCGACATCAACGAGCGTGCCATCGTCGTCATCGCCAAGCGTCAGCCCATGGCACACGATCTGCGCGAAGTGATGGGCGCGATCCGCATCGCGGCTGACCTCGAGCGCGTCGGCGATATGGGAAAGAATATCGCCAAGCGCGTGGTCGCCGTCCAGGGCACGGCCCAGCCGAAGCAACTGGTGCGGGGGCTCGAGCACCTCTCCGAACTCGCTTTGACGCAGCTGAAGGAAGTGCTCGATGCCTATTCGACGCGCTCCGCCGTTGCGGCGAACCAGGTGCGCCAGCGCGACGACGAAATCGACGCAATGTACACGTCGTTGTTCCGTGAGTTGCTGACCTACATGATGGAAGATCCGCGCAACATTTCGGCCTGCACGCATCTACTGTTCTGCGCCAAGAACATCGAGCGCATCGGCGATCATGCAACCAACATCGCCGAGACGATCTACTATATGGCGACCGGCGACCGGCTGCTCGGCGAACGGCCGCGCGGCGACAAGACTGCGACGGTGATGGCCAGCGGCCACTGACGGAGACGATGGGAAGATGCTGCCAAAGATAACGGTCGTCGAGGACGAAGAAGCGCTGAGCGTGCTCCTGCGTTACAATCTGGAAGCCGAAGGCTACAAGGTCGACACTGTTCTTCGCGGCGACGAGGCCGAGATCCAGCTGAAAGAGCGTGTTCCGGACCTGCTCATCCTGGACTGGATGCTTCCAGGCGTCTCTGGCATCGAGCTCTGCCGCCGGCTGCGCGCGCGGCCTGAAACCGAACGCTTGCCGATCATCATGCTGACGGCGCGTGCTGAAGAGAGCGAGCGCATTCGCGGTCTCGCGACCGGTGCCGACGACTATGTGGTGAAGCCGTTTTCGACGCCTGAACTGATGGCGCGTGTTCGCGCCATGCTGCGTCGCGCCAAGCCCGAGGTCATCTCTTCGGTGCTGCAGAGCGGCGACATCACGCTCGATCGCGAAACGCACCGCGTCCACCGCAAGGGGCGCGAGATCCGGCTTGGACCGACAGAATTCAAGCTACTGGAATTTCTGATGTCGTCGCCTGGTCGCGTCTATTCGCGCGCGCAACTGCTCGATGGCGTGTGGGGCCATGACATCTATGTCGACGAGCGCACGGTGGATGTCCATGTCGGCCGGCTGCGCAAGGCGATCAATCTCGCCAACATGCGTGATGTCATCCGCACGGTGCGGGGCGCCGGCTACGCGCTGGAAGGCTGAGCGCCTTCTTCATTCTCAGCTTGAATTTGACGACGACGGCGCGCGATCAGCGCGCCCGGCGCCTTTCGCCCGAGACCTGGAAGGCGAGACGCGCGTGGTATTTGCAGTAGGGCGTGTTCTCGCCTGAATCGTGGCCGCAGAAGTGGAAGTCTTCGTGCATCGGGTCGCCAACCGGCCACTTGCATGTGCGCTCAGTCAGGTCGACCAGCGCCAAGCGCTTGGCGATCGGCACGACGACATCGCTGACGGGACGTGTCTGCGGCGCTGCTTCCATGGCGACATCTTCACGCACCGCGGCGGCTGCGCCACCTCGGGAAATCGTGCGCGGTGCTGCAGGGCGGGCGTTGAAGTTGGAGGCCGGGCGCGGAGCCGGTGCCGGGCGTTTTGCGCGCGGAGCAGGGGTGCCTCCGGACTTTGCGCGTCCCGGCAGGTTCAGCCGATGTACTTTGCCGATGACAGCATTTCGTGTCACGCCACCCAATTGTGCGGCAATCTGGCTCGCGCTGAGGCCGTCGGCCCACAATTTGGTAAGTTTTTCGACGCGCTCATCGGTCCAATTCATGGCCGCAACTCCAGTTTCGATATAGGGCGCAGCAGAATCCCTCGGCGCTGGCCCGAAGTATCAACGGAACCGCGTCGCCTTAATACTGTGTGATGACTAGGTCCGCCGCATGCAGTCTAGTGCTGTTATTTCAACTTAATGGTCGGCAGACTCCGTGACAAGAGTCCCGGGAATCGGCCGATTCGCTTTTTTGAGTTTTCCCCAACTTGGGGCTTTTTAGGCGAATTGCGTGGTAGCCGGCACAAGGGGCGTTTTCTTGACAGCGCCGGGCGAAATGAAGATAGTGCGTCGGGCCGCCGCAGGGCGGCTTTTCAATTTTCAGGCCGCAGTCCTTGAGGTTTGCGACGCGAACCGTCCGACCCTTTTGCGGTGTGGCCTTGAGTGGGAGTTTGCGCCAGATGGCACCGGCGTCGCCGCTTTTCGAGACTTACAACCGCGCTCCGCTCCGCTTCGAGCGTGGCGATGGTGTCTGGCTGACGAGCGAGGATGGCAAGCGATATCTGGATTTCGCCGCTGGCATCGCCGTGAACTCGCTCGGGCATTCCCATCCGCATCTCGTCGCCGCGCTCAAGGAGCAGGCCGACAAATTGTGGCACCTGTCCAATCTCTATGAGATTCCCGGGCAGGAGCGGCTTGCGCGCCGCCTGACGGAGGCGACCTTCGCGGATCGCGCCTTCTTCACCAATTCCGGTGCCGAAGCGCTGGAGTGTGCGATCAAGACCGCACGCCGTTATCATCATGCGCGCGGGCAGGGCGAGCGGTTCCGCATCGTCACCTTCGAAGGGGCATTCCACGGGCGGACGCTCGCGACGATCGCTGCCGGTGGCCAGCCCAAATATCTCGAAGGCTTCGGGCCCAAGGTCGAGGGTTTCGACCAGGTACCGTTCGACGATTGGGCCGCACTCGAAGCCGCTGTCACCGAGGATACGGCCGCGATTCTGATCGAGCCCGTGCAGGGCGAGGGCGGTGTTCGGCCGGTTCCCGACGAACGGCTGCGCCAACTGAGGGCTCTGTGCGACGAGACCGGTACGCTGCTGATCTTCGACGAAGTGCAGTCGGGCGTCGGTCGCACGGGCAAGCTCTTCGCGCATGAATGGTCGGGCATTTCGCCGGACATCATGGCGGTCGCCAAAGGCATCGGTGGAGGGTTCCCGCTCGGCGTCTGTCTCGCAACGTCCGAAGCGGCCGCGGGAATGGTGCCCGGCACGCACGGCACGACCTATGGCGGCAATCCGCTCGCCATGGCCGTCGGCAACGCCGTTCTCGACGTCATCCTGGCGGATGGCTTCCTGGAGCATGTGCGCGACCTGTCGCTGGTGGCAAAGCAGGGCCTCGAGGCGATCAAGGATCGCTATCCCGATGTCGTCGCCGAAATCCGCGGGCGCGGCCTGATGCTCGGGTTGAAGACCGTCGTGCCGAACACGGAGATGGTGGCTGGCCTTCGCGCGCATCACATGCTTTCGGTACCGGCAGGCGACAACGTCGTTCGCCTTCTGCCGCCGCTCACGATCACGGCCGAGGAAATGCGCGAAGGGCTGTCGCGCATCGACATGGTCGCCTCTGAACTTTCTTCATCCAAACAGGCAATTTCCGCCTGAGAGCAGGCCGGGGCACGGGGATCATCACCATGGGCGCCAACGGCACGCCACGTCATTTCATCGATCTATCGACCACCACGGCAGACGATCTTCGTGGGATGATCGACAATGCGCGCGCGATCAAGGATGCCTTGAAGTCGGGTCAGGGCGACAAGCCCCTCGCCGGCAAAGTGCTTGCCATGATCTTCGAAAAGCCCTCGACGCGCACCCGCGTATCCTTCGATGTCGGCATGCGCCAGCTTGGCGGGGAAACGTTGTTTCTCTCCGGCACGGAAATGCAGCTCGGGCGCGCTGAAACGATCGCGGATACGGCCAAGGTGCTGTCGCGCTATGTCGACATCATCATGATCCGCACGACCGAGCACAGCCGCCTGCTTGAACTGGCCGAACACGCGACCGTGCCCGTGATCAATGCGCTGACGGACGACACCCATCCCTGCCAGATCATGGCCGATATCCTGACTTTCGAAGAACATCGCGGGCCGATCAAGGGCAAGACGGTCGCCTGGTCGGGCGATGGCAACAACGTGCTGCATTCGCTGATCGAGGCATCGGCGCGCTTTGGTTTCACGATGAATGTCGCGGTGCCGGAAGGCTCCGAGCCGGAGGCGCGCTATGTGGACTGGGCGCGCGCCAATGGCGGCATCGTCAATGTCACGAACGACCCGATGGACGCGGTGCGCGGCGCCGATTGCGTGGTGACCGATACCTGGTTTTCCATGGGCCAGGAACATCGCGCGCGCGGCCACAACGTCTTCCAGCCCTATCAGGTGAACGAGGCGCTGATGGCAGAGGCCAACCCGGATGCGCTCTTCATGCACTGCCTGCCGGCGCATCGCGGCGAGGAAGTGACTGATGGTGTCATCGACGGCGTGCAATCGGTGGTGTTCGACGAGGCGGAAAACCGGCTGCACGCGCAGAAGGCCATCATCGCCTGGTGCATGGGCGTCTGAGTACCTAAATATCCGGCAAATAGTTCAGCCGTGCGCTTGTTGCCGGCACTTCTTCCCCGGAGAAACCCGATGAATGACCAAAGCCCCAGACTGGGCGAGTTTGACTATGCCGGCGACGATCACGTCCTGCCATTCCAGGTGGAGGCGCTAGATGCGCGCGGCCGTGCTGTGCAACTCGGCCCGATGCTCGACAAGATCATGGCGCGCCACGATTACCCCGAGCCTGTTGCGCGCCTGCTTGCCGAGGCAATCACGCTGACGGTGCTGATCGGCACGTCGCTGAAATTCGATGGCAAGTTCATGGTGCAGACGCAGGGCGATGGGCCGGTCGACCTCTTGGTGGCAGACTTCACCACGCCTGATGCCGTGCGCGCTTACGCGCGCTTTGACGAGCAGGCGCTTGCGCAAGCGGTTGCCGCAAACCGGCTCGAGCCGCATGAACTACTCGGCAAGGGCATCCTCGCCTTCACGATCGACCAGGGCGAGTTCATGCAGCGCTATCAGGGCATCGTCGAGCTGGATGGTGCGACGCTGGAAGAGATCGCCGGCGCCTATTTCCGGCAGTCCGAGCAGATACCGACGAAGGTTCGGCTTTCGGTGGCGCAGCTTTACGATCGCGATGAGGATGGCAGGCCGCGGCATCAATGGCGGGCCGGCGGCGTCATCGTCCAGTTCCTGCCTGATGCGCCCGAACGGATGCGTCAGAGCGATCTGCCCGGCGGCGATGCGCCGGATGATTTCGAGCCGACGGGCGTCGAGGACGACGACGCCTGGGTAGAAGCCGTCGCCATGGTGGAAAGCATCGATGCGGATGAATTGACCGATCCGCTCGTCGGCTCGGAGCGGCTGCTGTTCCGGCTCTTTCACGAACGCGGCGTGCGCGTTTTCGAACCGGCGCCCGTTCTCGACCGGTGCACGTGTTCGCGCGAGAAGATCAAGTCGGTGCTCGACAATTTCACCAGCGACGAAATCGCCGAGAGCACCGATGATGGCGTCATCGCCGTCACCTGCGAGTTCTGTTCGACCGAATATCGGTTCGAACCCGAAGAACTTGGTCAGCACAGCGCGGAAAGCGAAAGCCACCTCCACTAGAAGACTTGAGCCGCGTCATGCGGCTCAAGTCGCTTTGGGCGGGGGCATGCATCGCCTGGAGCCGCGATCACATGACAAAACTTTAATTTGCCTTGTCTTCATCCGTTCGGCATCTAGCTAGAACACATATGAAAGCCGTGCGCCGGGGACGTCGGTCGGATGGCGGTTCTCGCGGGACAAAAGGGCCGAAGTGCCGAGCCCGCGACTATCCCAGACGATGAGTTTGACGGAGCACGCTTATGCTGATCTCTCCCCATGACGAGTCCGTGTCGACCGATCGCGTGAACGATGCCACGCGTGCGTCCGGCTCGACGATGTGGCGCACCGGTCGCTTCGTCCTCCAATTCGTGCTGATGCTGGCGATCCTCGTCGGATCCTACGTCGTCATGACGATGGTGATCGCCGCGCGCCCCGAGCGTGTGCCGAACCCGATCACGCCGACGGTCTATGCGGTGGCTGCGCAGGACGTCGTCATCGAGGATCACCGTCCCGACATTCTGGCCTATGGCGATGTGGTCGCACAGCGCACCGTCGATCTGCGTGCCCAGGTGACGGGAGAGATCATCGAGGTCAACCCGCAGCTGCGGGCCGGTCAGCGCATCGAGCAGGGCGACTTTCTCGCCCGGATCGACCCCTTCGTTTATGAAGGGCAACTTACCGAAGCGCGCGCCAGCCTGGCGCAGGCACAGGCGGTGCTCAGCGAGATCGATGCGCGCATCGCGGCCGAGCGAGAGCAGCAGCAGAGTGCGGAACTGCAATTGGAGATCGCCGAGAGCGATCTTCTCCGCGCGCAATCTCTCTCCGATCGCGGCGCTGGCACGCAGCAGCAGCTCGATGAACGCCGCCTTGTCGTGTCGCAGCGCAGTCAGGCAGTCAGCCAGAGCAGGAACACACTTCTCGTAGAAGAGGCACGCCGCAACCAGCAGCAGGCGGAGATCGAGCGGCAGGAATGGCTGGTGCGCCAAGCCGAGCGCGCGCTTTCCAACACCACGCTGACGGCACCTTTTGCCGGGGTGATCTCCGAAGCCATCGCGGAGCCGGGGCGTATTGCCGGCAGCGCCGACATCATCGCCTCCATTTACGACGACCGGCTGCTCGAGGCCCGCTTCACGCTCACCGATGCGCAATACGGCCGGATCTCGTCCGATGGCGAACCCCTGATCGGGCGCGCGGTCGAGGCATCGTGGGTCGTCGGCACGGAGACCTACCGGTATGAAGGCACGATCGATCGCCTGGGTGCCACGGTTGCGTCCGACCGCGGCGGGGTCGAGGTTTTCGCGCGGCTGGCTCCGGCCGATCATGCCGTGCAGTTGCGGCCGGGCGCCTTCGTCGCGCTGTCCGTGCCGGATCGGCTCTATGCCGACACCATCGAACTGCCTGAAAGCGCGGTTTACGATCCCGGCCATGCCTATGTGATCGAAGAGGGCGTGCTGCGGCGCCGCGAGGTGACGGTTCTCGCCTATCAAGGCGACACGATTCTGCTTCGAGGCGACCTGCAGCCTGGCGAGCGCGTTCTGACGACGCGTCTCACGGAGGCCGATGAGGGCCTGGCCGTGCGCATTGCCGGCGAAGCGAGCGATACGGATCCTGCGGCCGAGGCTGTCGAGCCTGCCGGTGAACGCAGCGGCGGCAGACGACCCGGCGGACGAGGCGCCATGCGCGCCTTCGGAGGCTGACGATGGCCCGCTCTCCCATTCGCCAATCGATGGTGGAAGCCCGCCAGCGTGCCGGACGCGCCGCAGGCGGCGGCATCCTGCGCACCTTCGTGCGCCATCCCAATGCCGCCAACATGCTGATGGCGCTGATGATCATCTTCGGGCTCTTCAGCCTGGCGCGGATCAACACCCAGTTCTTCCCGCCCGTCGAGCAGCCGAGCATTTCGGTGTCCCTTGCCTGGCCCGGTTCGAGTGCCGAAGATGTCGAGCGCAACGTGTTGGCACTGGTCGAGCCGGCAGTGCGCTACATCGACGGCGTCGACGACATGTCGTCCACGGCAAGCGAGGGGTCGGGCTCGATCCGGCTCGACTTCGCCGAAGGCACGGACATGCAGCGCGCGCTGGCGGAAGTGGAAAGCGCCGTGCGCGGTGTCTCTAACCTGCCGACCGACGTGGAGACGCCGCGGGTTACCCGCGCGCAGTTCTTCGAAGGTGTCGCCAAGCTCGCCGTAACCGGAGCGGCGTCGGAAGACGTGAAGCGCAATTGGGCCAAGCGTATCCGCGACGACCTTGTCGCCCGCGGGATCGACCGGATTGAATTCACCGGACTGCGCAGCCCCGAGATCGTCGTCGATATCGACGAGCGGGAGCTTCGTCGGCTCGGGATGACGATCGAGGAAGTATCCCAGGCGATTTCGGCGAACAGCCGGGATGTGCCTTCGGGCAATGTTGCTGGCTCGGTCGAGCGCCAGGTGCGGCTGATTGCCGAGCGTGAGACGCCAGCGCGCCTCGCTGCCATGGAGATCAAAACCCTGCCGACCGGCGAGCGCGTGACGCTTGGCGACGTAGCGCGCATCGAGGGTGGATACGACCCCGACGAGCAGCGCGGCTTCTCGAACGGCACGCCTGCGATCGAACTGGACATCCAGCGTGCCGCCAATGCCGATACGCTGCAGACCGCATCGATCCTCAACACCTATCTCGCAAGCCTCACGCCGCAGCTGCCGGCCAATATCGAGATCCAGACTTATGACGTGGCATCGGACGCGCTCGAAGAACGGGTGTGGCTGCTGATCGAGAACGGCATCGGCGGCTTGCTTGTGGTCATCGTGGTGCTGTTCCTGTTCCTCGACTTCCGCATCGCGTTCTGGGTCGCTGCCGGCATTCCGGTCGCGGTCATGGCCACGCTCGGGCTCATGTATGTGTCGGGGCAATCGATCAACATGATCTCGATCTTCGCGCTGATCATGATGCTTGGCATCATCGTCGACGATGCGATCGTCGTCGGTGAACAGACCAATACGCGGTTGGAGATGGGCGACGATCCGCTGACGGCAGCGGAGAATGGTGTCGGGATGGTCATGACGCCGGTGCTCGCGGCCATGGCGACGACGCTCGCCGCATTCGCCCCGATCGTGATCCTCGGCGGACCGATCGGGCAGATGATGAGTGCTTTGCCGCTCGTGGTCATTGCCGTTCTGGTGGCGAGCCTCGTCGAATGCTTCTTCGTGCTTCCGGGGCACCTGGCCCATTCGCTCGGGCGCAAGCGGCGCGTCGGCTGGTCCTATTGGCGCCATCTCGCCATCGCTCTGATGCTGACGCTTGCGGCGGCCGTTTTCCTGTCGCGTCAATCGGGTCTGGCCGCGGAAAGCGCCTCGCTGCTCGGCCAGGCCTCGCTCGCGCTTGGCACTCTGGCGCCGGTGCTTCAGGCGGCGATCATCGGCGCCGTGGCGCTGCTCATCGCGGGCTTGCTGGAATTTGCCATTCAGAAACTGCAGCGCCGCGATGCCGGTTCGTCCGCTTCGCAGAAGAGCCGCTTCCGCAAAGGCTTCGATCGACGGTTCGAAGCCTTCCGCGACGGGCCGTTTCACCGTGTCGTCTCCGCGGCGTTTCATTGGCGTTACGTGACCGTGGCTCTGTCGGTCGGCGTGATGATGATCGTCAGCGTCGGGCTGCTGCGCGGTCAGCATGTGCCATTTGTCTTCTTTGAATCCCCGGAAGCCGAAACGATTTCGGGCAGCATCGTCTTTAATGCGGGCCTGCCGGAAGAGGAAGCCGTTGCCGCGATCGGGCGCATCGAGGCGGCGCTGCGGGAGGCGGAACGTGGTCTTGCCGAAGAGGGCGCGCTGATCGCCGCCACCTTCACGACACTCGGCACATCGGGCCGCAGCGGCGATACGACGGCGCGGATCAATGTGCAGCTGACGACATCTGAAAGCCGGACCATCCGCACGCCGGAGATCGTCGCAGCATGGGAAGAAGCTGCGCCGGACATCGCCGGCGTTCGGCGCTTCTCGATCTTCCAGGCGCGCCTTGGGCCACCCGGCCGTGATGTCGAAATCCGCTTGCAGGGCGACCGCATCAGCTCTCTCAAGGCAGCATCGGACGATGTGATTGCGCTGCTCGCGACGATCCCCGGCGTTTCGGGCGTCGAGGACGATCTGCCCTACGGCAAGCCCGAGCTTGTCATGGAATTGACGACGCGTGGCGCGCTTCTCGGCTTCACGACGGACGAGGTCGGCCGGCAGATCCGCAATGCATTCCAGGGCGCGATCCCGTTTCGCTTCGCGCGCGGTGACGACGAAGTGACGGTACGCATCAGCCAGACGATGCGCCAGCAGGGCTCCGGCGCGATCAGAAATTTCGAGCTGCGCACGGCCGATGGCAGCTATGTGCCACTGACCGAGGTCGTATCGCTGTCGGAGCGGCAGGGCTTTTCCTCGATCCGACGCCGGGACGGTCAATCGACCTTGTCGGTGACCGGGGACGTCGATTTAGCCCAGACAACGCCCGATGCGGTTCTCGCGCAGGTGAGAGGCAGCGGCGGGCTTGATCTGATTGCCGCCGAACATGGTGTGGATTTCAATTTCGGCGGCCGCGCGGAAGAGCAGGAAGAGGCGTTCTCGGACCTGACGATTGCCACCATGGCGGCGCTGACCGTGATCTACATCATCCTCGCCTGGGTGTTCGGCAGCTATTGGCGACCGATCGCTGTCATGCTGATCATTCCATTCGGGCTTGCCGGTGCCGTCTTTGGCCATTGGGTGCTAGGCTTCCCGTTGACGATCATGTCGCTCATCGGTCTGCTCGGTCTTGGTGGGATACTGGTCAACGACTCCATCATTCTCGTAGACCGTATGGAGGAGCGGCTGAAAGCCGGCAACGCCGTCGATGAGGCGGCTATCGGCGCCAGCCGCGATCGGTTCCGGGCCGTGCTTTTGACGTCGCTGACCACGATCGGCGGCCTGTTCCCGCTGATCTTCGAGACGAGCGTCCAGGCTCAGTTCCTGATCCCGATGGCCGTGACGATCGTATTCGGCCTCGGCATCTCGACCGTGCTCGTGCTAATGCTGGTGCCGGCGTTCATCGGTATCGGTTACGATATCCGCAGCGCGCTTTCGGCGATCTACGGCCGCCGGGCACCGGTGACACCGGCGTCTCTTTAAGCGTGGATCAGGTTCGCCAGAACCGCGGCAGGAAGAGCACGAGGATCGTGAACAGCTCCAGGCGGCCAAGAAACATGCCCGCCGACAGGATCCATTTCGCCGTATCGTTGAGGCTCGCATAGTTTCCGGCAGGCCCGATCAGATGGCCAAGCCCCGGGCCGACATTGGAGAGCGCCGAACCGGCGCCGGACAGCGCCGTCGTCATGTCGAGGCCGGTCATCATCAGGCCGAGGGACAGAAACGCGAAAGCCATGATGAACAGGAAGAAGAAGCTCATCACCGAGGTGATGACGGAGCCTTCGATCGGTCGGCCGTTGAACTTCGGCCGGAAGATGCCGCGCGGATAGAGCACGCGGTAGATGTGTTCCCGCACCGCTTCGAACAGCACGATGAAGCGGAAGATCTTGATCCCGCACGAAGTCGACCCGGCACAGCCGCCGGCGAACATGATGACGAAGAAGAATGCGACGGCGTGCGAGCCCCAGAGGCCGTAATCGGTCGACGCATAGCCGGTGCCGGTGACGACGGAGATCACGTTGAAGGCTGCGTGTCGCAGCGCGTCATGGCCCTGGTGGTAGCCGCTGCGATCGGCGATGCCCCAGGCGATCAGGGAGGCCGCGAGCACGAACAGGAGGAACGCCCGCACCTGATCGTCGTCGAAGAGCGAGCGAGCCCGCCCCTGCAGCAGCTGCACGTAAAGCAGGAACGGAATCGACCCGGCGATCATGAAGAAGACCGCGATCCACTCGATGGAAGCGCTGTCGAAATGGCCGAAAGAAGCATCCTTGGTGGAGAAGCCGCCGGTGGCGACCGTGGTCATGGCATGGATGACCGCATCGGTGATGCCCATACCGGCGGCGCCGTAGCACATGGCGCAGATCAGCGTGATGCCGATGAACACGAAGGTGATGGAACTGGATATCTGGCGCGCGCGCGGCAGGATCTTTTCGGCCGTGTCGAAAGCTTCCGCCTTGAACAATTGCATGCCGCCGATCTGCAGCATGGGCAGAACGGCGATCGCCATGACGATGATGCCGAGGCCGCCGAGCCATTGTAGCAGGCCGCGCCAGAACAGCACGCCGACCGACGTGGTATCGAGCCCGATGATCACGGTCGCGCCGGTGGTCGTCAGACCCGACATGCTCTCGAAAAATGCGTCGGTGTAGCTCGGCAGAACGCCGGTCCAGACGAAGGGCAGGGAGGCGAAGAAGACGAGCGCCAGCCATGAGATCACTGTCATCAACAATGCCTGACGCCGGGAGAGACCTTGCGCGGTGCCTCGCGTCGCTGCGAAGAGCGAACTGCCAACGAGCGTGGTGATCAGCGAACAGACGACAAAAACCGTCCAGTCTTCGTCCTGAGCGGCAAACCCGACGAGCGCCGGAACGAGCATGGCCAGCCCGAGCGCGGCGAGGAGGGTGCCTGTGACAAGAAAAACCGGCCGGAAATCGAGCGCATCGCTCAATTGAGGGTTCTCGCCGCTCCTGGTCGATCCAGCGAGAATGCGGGAATGGCCACTTCGAAGCTCTCCCCGTCTTCCGACTGCATCTCGTAGAGGCCGTACATGACGCCGGACGGCGTATCGAGCGGGCAGCCCGACTGGTACTCATAGCTGTCGCCGGGGCGCAGGATGGGCTGCTCGCCGACGACGCCAGGGCCGCGAACCTCATCGACGCGGCCTTGCTCGTCGGTGATGTGCCAGTAGCGGCTCTTCAGTTGAACGACCGTGTTGGATTTGTTGGCAATCACGATGCGATAGCCCCAGACATAACGGCTGTCGTCCGGGTCCGATTGGTCGTCCAGATAGAAGGGCTCGACCGTTACTTCGATGTCGCGGGTCAATGCGCGATACATGGTCATTCCTTCCAAGCCGCAACGGCGGCCTATTCTCTCGCTGATATTCTACAGCGGCCACGACACGTCAAGAATCATAGTTTCAGTAGTGTTAACGGCATCCTCACGGCAGCATGACGCGGCGGTGCTGGCCAGAAGCGCCAAGGGACGCTACAGCGGCGTGGCATTTCGTCATCAGGGGCAGGCACAATGCTGGACGGAGCAGCCAAATCCATCATCCAGCCGACCCTCGACCGCATTGGCCGGGGGCTGGCAGGCTGGGGCGTCAGCGCCAACCACGTCACGCTCGTTGGCCTGCTGATCGGCGTTTTCGCCGGAGCTGCGATCGTCGCCGAGCAGTTTTTCGCAGCATTCGTCCTCATTCTGGTGAGCCGTGCGCTCGATGGTCTCGATGGCGCAGTGGCGCGCGCAACGGCGCCAAGCGATTTCGGCGGGTTTCTCGATATCGTTCTCGACTTCGCTTTCTACGGCCTCATCCCGCTGGCCTTCATTATTCAGGATCCGCAGCAAAACGGCATCGCCGGCGGGCTGCTGCTGCTGTCCTTCTACGTGAATGGCGCGAGCTTTCTGGCTTTCGCGACCATTGCGCAAAAGCGCGGCCTCTCGACCGACGCACGCGGCGTGAAATCCTTCTATTTCACGACAGGGCTGGCGGAAGCGTCGGAAACACTGCTCGTGTTCCTCGCCTTCTGTCTGCTGCCCGGATATTTCGCGTGGATCGCGATCGTCTTCGCGATCCTCTGCTTCTATACGACGCTGTCGCGGATCGTTGAGGCGCGCAGCCTGTTCGCCGACGCGGACTAGATCGCCGACAGCGCCCGGTCGATGTCCTCGATCAGATCGTCCGTATCCTCGAGCCCGACGGACAGGCGGAGCGTGCCGGCGCCAATGCCGAGTTCCAGGCGGTCTTCTTCGGCGAGGTTCTTGTGCGTCGTCGTGGCCGGATGGGTGATCAGGCTCTTGGCATCGCCAAGATTGTTGGAGATGCGGATGATCTCGAGCGCGTTCTGGAACGCGAACGCCGCCTCCTTGCCGCCGTCGATGTCGATGGCAACGAGGGTCGAGCCGCCGCTCATCTGCTTGGCGATGATGTTGGCCTGCGGATGGTCGGCCCGGCCCGGATAGATGACGCGGTTGACGCCCTTGCGGCCATCGAGCGCATCGGCGATGCGGGTCGCGCTTTCCGTTTGCTGACGGACGCGCAGCGGCAGCGTTTCCAGACCCTTCAGCATCGTCCACGCGTTGAACGGCGACATGGAAGGGCCGGTGTGGCGGAAATAGTCGTGCAGATTCTCGTCGATCCATTCCTTCTCGGAGAGGATCACGCCGCCGAGACAACGGCCTTGGCCGTCGATGTGCTTGGTGGTCGAATAGACGACGATATGCGCGCCAAGTTCCAGCGGCTTCTGGAAGAGAGGTGTGGCGAACACGTTGTCGACGACGACACGGGCGCCGATCTCATTGGCGAGCGTTGCGACGGCAGCAATGTCGATGACTTCAAGCGTCGGGTTGGTCGGGCTTTCGAGGAAGAAGACTTTCGTGTTCGGGCGAACGGCTTTCTTCCAGTTCTCGATGTCGCGGCCATCGACCAGCGTGGTCTCCACGCCGTAGCGCGCCATCAGCTTTTCGACGACCCAGCGACAGGAACCGAAGAGCGCGCGGGCAGCGACGACATGGTCGCCCGCCTTCACCTGGCAGAGAAGCGCTGCGGAAACGGCGGCCATGCCCGTTGCGGTAGCCCGGGCGTCTTCGGCGCCTTCCAGCGCGCACATCCGCTTTTCGAACATGTCGACGGTCGGGTTGGCGTAACGCGAATAGATGAAGCCTTCCGCTTCGCCCTTGAAGCGCGCTTCAGCAGCTTCGGCGCTTTCGTAGACGTAGCCTTGCGTGAGGAAGAGGGCTTCAGAGGTCTCGCCGTGCTGCGATCTCGTTGTGCCGCCGTGGACGAGGGTGGTTGCCGTACGCCAGGTCTTCGATGTCATCGTGCTTTTTCCGTTCTCAACCGCAACGCGGTCACAAAAAAACCGGCCGCATAGCTGGCCGGTTCGTGACACCCGACCATTTTAGCAACTTCTTTAACGTGGCTGCAAGCCGGCCGGCCAAATCACCACGGGATAAGGAGGCTATACCGGCACTCCAATCTTGCGTCAATTCTGCATGGCTGCGAATGATGCGCCCTTGAGACGCTGGCGAGGAAACGACTGTGACACCCGGCATACTGGCCGATGCCGCGATTGCGGCGCTGTTCGAAACGGGAGCGCTTGTCACCGAGCGGCCGCTGGACGGCGACCAGATCCAGCCGGCAAGCCTCGATCTTCGCCTCGGTGCACGGGCCTTTCGCGTCCGCGCGAGCTTCCTGCCGGGGCGCGAAACGCCTGTGCGCACGAAGCTCGATCGCCTGAAACTGCACGAGGTGGATCTGAGCGAAGGCGCGGTTCTGGAGACAGGCTGCGTCTATATCGTACCTCTGATGGAAAGGTTGGCGTTGCCTGCGGGCTTAAGCGCTTCCACCAATCCCAAGAGCTCGACCGGCCGGCTCGACATCTTCACCCGCGTGATGGTGGATGGCGGTCAGGAATTCGACAAGGTTCCGGCTGGCTATCACGGCGAGCTTTACATCGAGATCAGCCCGCGCACGTTCCCGATCATCGTGCGTGCCGGCTCACGCCTGTCGCAAATCCGGTTCCGCAGCGGCAATGCGCTTTTGAACGAGGAGCAACTGGTCGATCTGCATGCGTCGGAGCGCCTTGTCAGCACGGGCGATGCCAATATCTCCGGCGGGGGCATCGCGCTTTCCATCGATCTGGAGGGCGATGAGCACGGGCTCATCGGCTACCGCGGAAAGCGCCACACGGGCGTCATCGACGTCGATCGCAAGGCCGCTCACGACGTTCTCGATTTCTGGGAGCCGATCCATCGCCGCCAGGCGGCCGAGATGGTGCTCGATCCGGACGAGTTCTACATCCTCGTGTCGCGCGAGGCGGTGCATGTGCCGCCGCTCTTTGCGGCCGAGATGACGCCCTTCGACCCGTTGGTCGGTGAATTCCGGGTGCATTACGCCGGGTTCTTCGATCCCGGCTTCGGGCACGATCCCGCCGGTGGAGCCGGCAGCCGGGCCGTGCTGGAAGTGCGCAGCCACGAAGTGCCGTTCATCCTGGAACATGGGCAGATCGTCGGGCGCCTGGTTTACGAGCACATGGCGGAGCGGCCGAATGCGCTTTACGGCACGGATCTCTCGTCCAACTATCAGGCGCAGGGCCTGAAGCTTTCAAAGCATTTCCGGTCGATCGACTAGAGCAGTTTCGCGTTTCTTTGAATCGCTCAACGGCTCCATGTTTGGGTTTGTCGCGTTTCCGACGGTGAACTGGTATCCACTTCACCTGGAAACGCTTTAGGGCTGACTGCTTTCCTTGTGAGCCGCCGCCGGGCTGCCATTCAGACGAGCGATCTCTGCCTTGAGAGCCGACAGTTCCGCCAGGATCTTGCGCTGGTTCTCCTTCATGTCGTCGCGCTCGTCCGCGGCGCTTGCCTCATGCTCCTCCTGCATCGCCGATACGATGATACCGATGAAGAGATTGAGCACGGTGAAGGATGTCGCCACGATGAACGGGATGAAGAACAGCCAGGAGAGCGGGTAGGTTTCCATCACCGGCCGAACGATGCCCATGGACCAGCTTTCGAGCGTCATGACCTGGAACAGCGTATAGGCGGATTCACCGATGGAACCGAACCATTCGGGGAAGCTCTGCGCGTAAAGATTGGTCGCCATGACCGAGAAGACGTAGAAGACGAGGCCGAGCAGGAAGACGATCGATCCCATGCCCGGAAGCGCATTGATTAGGCCGCCGACGACACGGCGCAGGGATGGCACGACGCTGATGAGGCGCAGCACGCGCAGGATGCGCAATGCGCGAAGAACGGAGAGATTGCCGGTTGCGGGCAGAACGGCGATCGAGACGACCAGCAGATCGAAGATGCGCCAGGGATCACGGAAGAAGGCCATCCGGTAGACGGCGAAGCGGCCGATCAATTCCAAGACGAAGATGGCGAGGATCGTACGATCGAGCGCCTTGAGGAAGCCGCCGGCACGCTCCATGACGGCAGGCATGGTTTCCAATCCGAGCGTGATGGCGTTGATCACCACCAAGGCGGTGATGAACCATTCAAAACGGCGGGATTCGATCAGGGATTTCAGCGAATTCATGGGGCGGCCTGCAGCAGGGAAGAGCGGCCGTTAGGTGGATTGCGAGGCCCTGCAAGTCAAGCTGTCTCAGAAATCGAAAAGGTCAAAGGGCGGAGGCAGGGACGACGCCGCCCTTTGACTGGAGGCCGGATCCTACTGAATCGCAGTTTCCGGTTCATCATCCACGACTTCGGCGACCGGCGTGGAAAGTTCCGAAGGATCGAGCGCGACGATCATTTCCGCGCAGCGCGATGCTGCATCCCGACCGAGACGGTCGACGCCCGGGATCTGCGCCCATGCTGCCTTCTCGACGAAACCGCGCTGCTGATGCGGCCGCATGCCGGTCAGTTCTTCGAAATCGGCACGGGCCGTGTCCACGCCACGGAAATTGTCGACACAGACGGAGGCGGCCAGTTCGGCACGCGACGCGTTGGCGGCATCGCGAGCCATTTCATTGGCGGTGCCACCGGTAACCCAGCCGCCGAGCGTAAAGCCCAGAACGACCGTCGCAACGGCAGAGCCTGCGGCGACCCAGCCGAGAGTGCCCTTGGTCGGCTCGTATGCGTTCCACTTGTCAGAAATGCCCATCTTTTCCCTCCGGATTTGTTTCGAACTGTTACGGAGTGTGAGGAGTGGGGGCGGACTTGTCAAACTATCAAAAATTGCCTGCGGCAATCCGTCATCGAGCCAGCCTCGTCTGGCCTGACGACAAGCAGTTCCTGAGCTTTTTCGGCTTGCTGAAAGGCGTTTGCACAGATAGGTTTAGCGGCATTGAGCGGGTGTAGTTCAATGGCAGAACGGCAGCTTCCCAAGCTGCATACGAGGGTTCGATTCCCTTCACCCGCTCCAGAAAAACCCTCAGACACTATGGCGAAATCTGGGCCCGATCAGCGCGCTTTAGGTGAAATGATCCTGTGCCGATCACGCGGGCAGGCCGCTGGCAGACTTTGCTCGGAGGGACCGATCGCAGCGCCCGTTGCCGCCAATGTCGGCCGGTGCGGCGTCTTCGCCCAGTGGTGCGGCCGGCGGAGAAGCTCGTAAAGCGCGGTCCAAGCGGCCCATGTCATCAGCGCCCAGTAGACGGGCAGAAGCATCCAGCGCCATCCCACCCGCAGCCGCTCAAGCGGCGACATCGCGCGCCGGCCGAGCAGGACGAAACAGGCAAAGGTTGCCGTCAGAATGGTGATGTCAGCGACGAACAGGATGGATTCGAAGCTGGTGCGGCCGTGGTCGCCGACCGACAGTGCCGAGATCATCGAAACGCCGAAGAAGTAGACCATTGCCGGGCTGAGCAAGGCGGCAACGAGAAGTCCAATCGTCATGATCTGGAAGGTGGCGGAGCGCACGAAGCCGAGCGCGTTCGGTCCGCCGCGCGGGCGACGCAGCATCACCAGCCAGGTCTGCATCCAGCCCTTGAACCAGCGCGTACGTTGGTTGCGCCAGGTGCGGATATCGGTGGGCGCCGATTCAAGCGTCGGCAGGGAGATGACGCCCAGGCGATGACCGTGTGTCGCAAGCCGAAAGCCGAGATCGGCGTCCTCGGTCACATTGAAAGGGTCCCACGCGCCCACCTCCCGCAGCGTTGCGGTTCGAAAATGGTTGGAGGTTCCACCCAGTGGCAGCGGCAGGTCGTTGCGGGCGAGAAAGGGCAGAAGCCCGCGAAAAAGCACCGCATATTCCAGCGCGAAGAGAGCCGTGATCCAGGAGTGGCGCGGATTGGCGATGACGAGGGGCGCCTGGACGCAGCCGAGCCGAGGGCCGCCCGCCCTGAAGCGCGCCAACGCCTGGAGCAGTTGTGCCGGGTGCGGGCGGTCTTCCGCATCGTAGATCACGAGATGCTCGCCGCGTGCTCCGGCCATGGCGTAGTTCAGCGCTTTGGGCTTGGTGTAGGGGCGAACCCGCGGCACGACGACGATCTCATACTCGGGGCCGAGAGACTGCGCGCGCAAGGCAGAGATCGTCTCCGGATCGTTGGCCTCGCAGACGAATTTGATGTCGAGCTTGGCGCGTGGCCAATCGATCGCATCCAATGCGCGCACCAATTGCCCGGCCATCGCATGTTCGCGGTAGAGCGCCACCATCACCGTATAGACGGGTAGCGTCGGATCGGCTGCTTCGGCCGGCACGATCTCCGGATCGAGGCCAAGCCCATCGACCAAGGCTGTTGCCCGCAGCCATAAAAGGGTAGCGAACAGACTTGTCAGGAACAGATGCGCCGCAATCGACATGAACACGGGGGAGACGATCAACAAGGCCGCCAGCGCGGTGAAGATCGTTCCGAAGATGAACCCCTGGCTGCCGGTCGCCACGATCCGTGCGCTGGCTGCCTGCTGGGTATCGAACAGATGTCCGACGGTCTCCGCGACCCGTTCGCGGCTGCGGACGGCCCATACGGCTTGCTTAACCCCCGAAGGTGTCGTGATTGCGAAAGCTGGGCGCAGGCCACCGTGCCGGGAGAGCATCTCGGCAAGGCTGACCAGTCCCGCGAGATCTGGCGCGATCAGTTTGCGCGTTCGTCCGCGCTGATCGATGACGAGCGGTTTGTGCGGCATGATCAGCAGCGCGTCGATCGATGGCGTGACGATGACAAAATGCGGATCGATCGTCTCGATGAAGGCGAGGCCGAGTTCGGCGGCGACCGCCTGGTAATAGGCTGTTTCGGTTACGGCTCGGGCGGCGAGCAATTCGCGATCGACGGAGGTGGAATGCCGCGAGGCGCGGTCCGCCGCTTCGGCCAATTGCTGATCTGAGAGGTTCAGCCGTCTCAGAACGCGGGACAGGATGTCGACCGGGTGCGAGCACTTTTCAGTTGCTGATCTTGCAAGGGGCAGGCTAGCACGGGCGATGGCGCGGCCGAGGCCGCTGGCGTCGGAAGTTGGAACGGAAGTCAAAAGCATACTTCGCCGCGCCGCCGCGGACGTGTATTGGTCTTGCGTCACACAGCCCCAGGCGATGCCTGCCCCACTCTGCTCAAGGCCTAGCATGCTAGCGAGACACCAAAATAAAACATCCCTGGCTTTGTATGGGTTAATTGTTTTTTTACTCTGTTTGATCGGCTTGCCGAGCGGTTCTGCTTGGGGCCAGACCGTAAAAGTCCCGAATGTTTTTGATCCACGGGAGCGGCTGGCCTTGCCAGACCTGTCTGGCGCGGGACGCGTGCGCTTCCTGATGACGACCGATTTTCCGCCATTCAGCTTTCTCGACCAGAGCGGGCGGCTTGCCGGCTTTCATGTCGACTTAGCGCGGGTGCTCTGCGGGGAACTGGACATCGAGCCCCGCTGCCAGGTCCAGGCGCTGCCATGGGACGAGCTGGAACCGGCGCTCGCGGCCGGCGAGGGAGAGGTGATCATGGCCGGTTTGCAGGTGAGCGAGGAAAGCCGCGAGCGCTATCTTTTCACCCGCACGATCATGGACTTGCCGGCGCGTTTCGTCGTGAAGGCCGCTGAGGCCGGAACCGACCGGGTGGCAGCCGATCATTTCGAACTGGGTGCCCGGATCGGTGTCATACAACGCTCCGCCCATGCAGCGATGCTTCAGCGCTTCTTTCCTGATTTGACGCCGGTTCCGTTCGCGAGTTCCACCATGCTCTACCGCGCCGTCCAGGGCGGCTGGGTCGACGGGATCTTTGCCGACGGGTTGCAACTGTCGTTCTGGCTCGGCAGTCCGGCTTCGGCCGAATGCTGCGGGTTTCTGGACGGGCCCTTCCTGTCGCGCGAGTTTCTCGGCAACGGGCTCTCGATCGCTGTCAGGAACGATCTGCCCCAACTCGTGGAAGGTCTCGACTACGCGCTGATGTCGCTCAACAAAAGCGGCCGCTTCGCGGAACTCTATTTGCGCTACTTCCCCAACGGGCTTTACTGAGCTCTAGCTGTCGAGCTTGCGAAACGGCAGGGCGAGCGCCCAGCCGAGCCTTGCGGTTTCTTCGCCACGATAGTGCTCGAGGCCGATCTCCATGCCGTCATGGCCGCGCCGCGGCTGGTCGACATAAGTACCGAACAGTCGATCCCAGAAGGGAAAGTTGAACCCATAATTGGAATTGGTTTCGCGCCTATCGGTGGAGTGGTGGACGCGGTGCATGTCGGGCGTCACAATCACAAGGCGCAGCGGCGCATCCAGCCATTTCGGCAGCCTCAGATTGGCGTGATTGAACATCGACGCGCCGTTCAAAACGATCTCGAAGATCAGAACGGCAAGGGCAGGTGCGCCGAGCAGAATGACGATCACAGCTTTCCAGACCATGGAGAGCACGATCTCCAGAGGATGAAAGCGCAACGCGGTGGTGAAGTCGAAGCCGCTGTCGGCATGGTGCATGCGGTGGATGCGCCACAATAGCGGGAAGCGATGGCTCGCCCAATGTTCGAGCCAGATGGCGAAGTCGAGTACGATGAAGGCGATGAGGCCGGCAAGCCAGACGGGAACGTCGAGCACATTGAAGAGGCCGATGCCGCGGCTTTCTGCCCAAAGCGCGGTGCCGACGGCAGCCAGCGGAAAGACGATGCGCAGGCAGACCGACGACAGGACGACCATGGAGACGTTGGTAATCCAACGCTTCGAGCGCCACGCACCAACCATCTCGGGCCGCTCCAGCCGGGGTGCTGCCAGTTCCAAAAGCGCCATAGCCGCAAAGATGGCGAGGAAGACGCCCATCCGCACGACCGGTTCGCTCAAGCCGAACAGTTCCATCGCGAGGGGTCGCTCCTTGATTGCCTCTACCATCGATATGGCGCCGAGCACCGGTTGCCGCAACGCAAACTGCGTTCACGAAGGCGCGAAATGTTGACGCGAAAGGGTCGGCACGGCATAGCTGCGGCCAGCCAGCCCCACGGGCCGGCCTTGCGGGTGCTTCAGGCGCCGGCCCCTCTGACAAGCACGGACAATTGAGACGATGAGCGATCCCGAGCGAGGCGCAAGCCTGTCCCATCACGAGAGTTTCGATCCGGATGTGATCGCGGCGGCTCAAGGCGGAAAGGCCTGGCCGTTCGAGGAGGCGCGCAAGCTCGTCAAACGCTATGAAAAGAGCGGCTTTCCGGATGTGGTGCTTTTCGAAACCGGCTATGGCCCCTCGGGCCTGCCGCATATCGGAACGTTTGGTGAAGTGGCGCGCACCTCGATGGTGCGCCACGCGTTCCGCGTTTTGACCGGCGACCGGGTGCCGACCAAGCTCATCTGCTTCTCGGATGACATGGACGGGCTTCGCAAGGTGCCGGACAACGTGCCGAACAAGGAGATGATGGCGACTTATCTCGGCAAGCCGCTGAGCCGCGTGCCGGACCCGTTCTCCGATGCGCATCCCTCTTTCGCTGCCGCCAACAATGCCCGGCTGCGCTCGTTCCTTGATCGCTTCGGCTTCGACTACGAATTTGCCTCCGCCACCGACTACTACACGTCAGGCCGGTTCGACGAAGCGCTCCTGCGCATGCTGGCCGTCTATGACGACGTGATGGCGATCATCCTGCCGACGCTCGGCGAGGAGCGCCGCGCGACCTATTCGCCCTTTCTGCCGATCTGCCCGCGCACGGGCGTCGTGCTGCAGGTGCCGATGGTGGATCGCGACGTCGCGGCGGGAACGGTGACCTACCTGGACCCTGAGACCGGCGAGCGCATGGTAACGCCGGTGACCGGCGGCAACGTCAAGTGCCAGTGGAAGGCCGATTGGGCGCTGCGCTGGTTCGCGCTCGGCGTCGATTACGAGATGGCGGGCAAGGATTTGATCGACAGCGTCACGCTGTCCTCCAAGATCTGCAAGGCGCTCGGCGGAACGCCGCCGGAAGGCTTCAACTACGAGCTGTTCCTGGACGACAAGGGTCAGAAGATCTCCAAGTCGAAGGGCAACGGGCTGACGATCGACGAATGGCTCGCTTACGCGCCGAGCGAGAGCCTGTCGCTCTACATGTTCCAGAAGCCCAAGACGGCGAAGCGGCTGCATTTCGACGTCATTCCGCGTGCTGTCGACGAATACTACCAGTTCCTCAGCGCCTACGAGAAGCAGGACTGGCCGACCCGGCTCTCCAATCCCGTCTGGCACATGCATGATGGTGAGCCGCCGGCCATCGATCTGCCGGTGCCATTCGCTCTGCTGCTCAATCTCGTAAGCGCGTCGAACGCCCATGACAATGCTGTGCTCTGGGGCTTTATCTCGCGCTATGCGCCAGGCGTCACGGCCGAGACGCATCCCGAGCTCGACCGGCTGGTCGGCTATGCGATCCGCTATTTCGACGACTTCGTGAAGCCGGCGAAGCGGTTCCGTGCGCCAGATGCGGTCGAGCGGGAAGCCTTGGCAGCGCTGTCTGAAAAACTCGGCACGCTGCCGGCGGATGCGGACGGTGCGGTCATCCAGGATGCGGCGCTCGACGTGGCGCGCGCCATCGAGCGTTACCAGGATCACGCCAAGAAGAGCCCATCGGGTGGCCCCGGCGTTTCGATCGCCTTCTTCCAGATGATTTATGAGGTGCTTCTCGGGCAGGAGCGCGGGCCGCGCTTTGGCTCTTTTGCGGCGCTTTACGGGATCGCGGAAACGCGGGCACTGATCGACGACGCTCTTGAGGGCCGGTTGACGGCTGCCTGACCGCTGCCTCAGCGCGGATCGGAACCATGGATGCCGATGCGGGCCTCGCGCGCCGCGTCGGCAAGCTCCGCATAGGCGGAACCCGGCTCGGCATCGACCCAGCCATTGGTGACGAGCCAGGCGGCGATATCGGTCTCTCCCCGCATGCAGTTGGCCGTTGCCGTCCCTTCCCAGTTCGCCTCGTCGAGATCGCAGGCGAGCGCGCGGCCGCGCAAGAAATTGCGGAATGCGGTCCGGGCAATCATGCCGCACGGCCAGCGCTGCCCGCTTTCATCCGGGCAGAACCGGTCGGCCGGCGTCGGCACGATGCCTTCGAGCGCAAGATTGCGGCCGGAAATCGAGACCAGTCCAGCGGACAGGGCAAGCGGCCGGTAGAGGAGCGGCTTTGGTTCCTCGCGCGGCGGTGGCGGTTCGGAGATCGGCTCGCGCGCCTCGATCCGTTCCAACTCGTCAGGAGCCGCCGTGAAAGGCTGGCCGAAGAGATCGGGATCCACCGGTCTCGCAATGCTGATTTGTGAAGATTGCGAGGGGAATGTCGATGGCTCTGGGTGTGTCGGAGCTGGATCGGGGGAGACTTCGGTCGTCTGCTGAGGCGGGCGCTCCACCACTTCCAGGGCGGCGAAATAATCCATGGCGGTGAAGAGGCCGATCAGCAGGCATGCGATCAGCGTCACCGGCAGGATCAGGCTGCGCAGGAAGCGCTTGATCACTGGCTTGCCCAGATGATGCGGGCGACCCATTCGACGTCGGTCATGTCGAACACCCGGTTTTCATGCTCGATATTGAGCGATGACAGCTCGATCGTACGGGCCGTCTGGCGGTGCAGAATCTTGGCCATGACCTCGCCTTCGCGAGTCTTGACGACCACGCGGTCGCCGCGCCGAACCTGGGCATGGGGCTCCACGATCAACACGTCTCCGTCCCGGTAGAGCGGAAGCATGGATTCGCCTTGAACTTCGAGCGCGTAGACGCCCTTGCCGCCGGGAGCCGTCGGGAAATCGACCATCTCCCAACCCTGGCCGGCCGGAAATCCGCCATCGTCAAAAAAGCCGCCGGCGCCGGCCTGGGCGAAACCGAGAAGGGGAATGGCGTTCGAACCGGGTGCGGCACGCTCGGATCCTGCGCCTGCCGCCTGGCCGCGCACCATGGCCATGAACTCTTCCAGCGAGGAGCCCGTCGCTTCGAGCACCTTGGACACGGATTCGGTCGACGGCCAGCGGGACCGGCCGTCGGACGCCTGGCGCTTGGACTTGTTGAAGGATGTGGGGTCGAGCCCGGCACGCCGCGCGAGGCCCGATGGCGAGAGCTGATGGCGCTCGGCCAAGGCATCGATCGCTGCCCATATGCGGTCATGGGAAAGCATGCTTGGGTTCCCGCTCGATCAGGGCGGCCGTTGAATGCGGCTGCATTCCGGTTGTTCTACCGCCAGGACAGCGCGGAGTAAAGAGATGTAGGAATAAAATCCCTAGAATGACCTAGGATTTTGCAGCGCTGAACGGAGCGCGGCCGGATGCGAGTGCGCGGTCGAGATCGTCGATCCGGTCCTGGCCCCAGAAGACTTCGCCGTTGAGCACATAGGCCGGCACACCCACGGCATCGGCGGCGATGGCTTCTTGCGTGTTCTGGCGGCGGCGAGCGGCGATATCTTCGCCTTGCGCGGCGCTCAAGATGGCGTCGCCATCGAAGCCGCATGCATTGAGGTAGCGCGTGATGACGGCGGGATCGGAGATGTTCTCCTCACGGGCCCAAACGGCGGAGAAGATCTCGAACATGTAGGCCGACGGGTCCTGTTTCTCGTCGAGCAGCGCGATCACGGCCTGGTCGGCGAGCGTCGCATCGACCGGAAAGTGCCGTGGTGCGAGATTGATGGGCAGGCCGCGGCGGTCGGCTGCCCGCTGCAGTTCCAGAAGCCGGTAGCGCTGGCGAGCGAGCGGCCGCTCCTTCAGCGGCTTGGCACCGGAATTGCCGAAGATCGCGGCGATATCGACCGGCTTGTAGGCGATGCCACAACCGTGTTTGGCGGCGATTTCCTCAAGCGCCTTGTGTCCGAGATAAACGAAGGGAGATGCGCCGAAGAAGTAATAATCGATCGTGGCCATAGGGCTGCTCCCTGTGATGTATCTATTACCAATAACGTCCGGTCGTGGCGATCACCACCGTCAGCAGGCCGAGCACGAGGTTCATGCCGACGAATTTGCGGATCTTGTCGAGGTTGCGCGCGCCTTGCGCATAATCGCCGGCATCGATTGCTGTTCGGAACCGCTTCCAGGGCGCCGCGACGATGTGGAAGAAGAGCAGCATCATGAGAATGCCCGTCAGCGTCATGACATGGACGGAGATAGGCGCGCCGGCAAAACCGCCGAAGGTGACGAAGATCATCGCGAATCCCGTAACGAGGAGCGCGATGACGGCCCAGCCGACGGCGGGCAGAAACTTGGCGAAGACGTTGCGCCAGAGCGTCAACCGGGCGGCCGGATCCAGCGGGGCTGCGGCGGGGCGCAGGACGAGATAGGCGAACGCCATGCCGCCGACCCAGAAGACGGTGGCAAGGACATGGATGGCGAGGAGGAGAATGGTCATGCCCGTTCCCTATCGCGCCCTCGATGCTGCGGCAATGGCATAAAAAACCCGGCGGAGACCGCCGGGTCGATGTTGGTGCGAAATGGACCGGATCAGGCCGCCTGTTTGACCGCTTCTTCCTGGCCGAAGCGCTGGTAGAAGGTCTCGCCGGACTTGGCGAGTTCTTGGACGATGCGGGTCGGCTTGAAGTGCTTGCCGTAGTTTTTCGCGAGCGTCTTGCAGAGTTCCTCGAACTTCGCCGCGCCCATGGCGTCGATGTAGGAGATGGCGCCGCCCGTATAGGGAGCGAAACCGAAGCCGAGGATGGAGCCGACGTCGGCTTCGCGCGGATCGGTCACGATGCCTTCTTCCATGGTCCGTGTTGCTTCAAGCGCGATGCCGATAAGGAAGCGCTGCTTCAGGACCTCGACATCGACGTCATCGGCCTTCTGCTGTGGGAAGAGCGTCTTGAGCTCCGGCCAGAGGTGCTTCTTCGCCGGCTTCGCCGGATAGTCGTAGAAGCCCTTGCCGTTCTTGCGGCCGAAGCGACCATGCTTGTCGACCATCGTGTTGACGAGGTCCATGTGGCGCGGATCGACGGCTTTTTCTCCAAGATCGGCGATGGCAGCCTTCAGGATCTTCTGTGACAGGTCGAGCGCCACTTCGTCGTTGAGCGAAAGCGGGCCGACCGGCATGCCGGCCATCTTGGCGGCATTCTCGATCATCGCCGGCGGGACGCCCTCGATCAGCATGTTGTAGGCTTCGTTCATGTAGCCGAGCACGCAGCGATTGACGTAGAAGCCGCGCGTGTCGTTGACGACGATCGGCGTCTTCTTGATTGCGGCGACGTAGTCGAGCGCCATGGCGAGCGCCTTATCGCCGGTCTTCTTGCCGAGGATGATCTCGACCAGCATCATCTTGTCGACGGGCGAGAAGAAGTGGATGCCGATGAAGTTCTTCGGGCGCTTGGAGTTCTTGGCCAAGCCGGTGATCGGCAGCGTCGAGGTGTTGGAGGCGAAGACGGCGGCCGGCTTCAGCACATCCTCGACTGCCTCGGTTACGGTCTTCTTGATGTCGCGATCCTCGAACACCGCCTCGATCACGAGATCGGCGCCGTCGAGATCGGCGTAATCGGACGACGGCGTGATCAGCGAGAGGAGTGCGTCGCCTTCCTCCTGCGTGGTCTTGCCCTTCTGGACGCCCTTCTTCACGATGTCGGCGGAGTGTGCCTTGCCCTTCTCGGCGGCTTCCATGTCGCGGTCGACGAGCACGACCGGGATGCCGGCTTTGGCCGTCACATAGGCGATGCCCGCACCCATGAAGCCGGCGCCAACGACACCGATCTTCTTGAACTTGGTCGGCTTCACGTCTGCCGGACGGCGCGCGCCCTTGTTCAGCTCCTGCATGGAGACGAAAAGCGAGCGGATCATGCCGAAGGCTTCCGGCGTCTGCAGGACGTGGGTGAAATAGCGCTGCTCGACCTTGAGTGCCGTATCGAACGGCAGCTGCAGGCCTTCGAAAACGCATTTGAGAATCGCCAGCGCGCCAGGATAGTTGCCGTTGGTCTCGCGGCGCAGGATGCCGGAGGCGGCAGGCCAGAGCTGGGCGCCCTGCGGCGACCAGACGGCGCCTCCGGGAGCCTTGAAGCCCTTTTCATCCCACGGCTGAACCGGCTTCAGGCCATCCTTGATCATCTTCTTGGCGGTCGCGACAAGCTTTTTCGGCTCTGCGATCTCGTGGATCAGGCCCATGGCCTTGGCGCGCTGCGGCGACAGCGACGACCCGGTCGTCATCATCTGCAGGGCGTCCTGCGCATTGGTGAGACGGGGAACGCGCTGCGTGCCGCCGGCACCGGGGAAGATGCCGACCTTGACTTCCGGCAGGCCCATCTTGACCGACTTGTCATCAGCCGCGACGCGGCCGTGGCAGGCGAGCGACAGTTCCAGCGCGCCGCCCATGCAGGTGCCGTTGATTGCGGAAACCCACGGCTTGCCGCAGGTCTCGATCTTGCGCCACAGCCAGCTCATGCGTCCGGCCGCGTCGAAGAGCTTCTTCGTGGCATTGCCGGCGTCCGTGGCCTTTTCCTCGGCCATCATCGCGAACATGCCCTTGAGCATGGTGAGGTCGGCGCCACCGGAGAAGGTCTTCTTGCCGGAGGTGAAGACGACGCCCTTGACCTTGTCGTCGGCTGTCGTCGCGTCACAGATCGCCTCGATCTCGTCCATCACCTCCATGGTGAAGACGTTCATCGACTTGTCGGGCATGTCCCAGGTGACGAGAGCGATGCCGTCATTGTCGGTTTCGACGGTGAAGTTCTTGTAAGCCATGGTTTCAAATCTCCCCGGTTCTCAGACGCGCTCGATGATCGTCGCCGTGCCCATGCCGGCGCCGATGCAGAGCGTGACCAGCGCAGTGTTGAGGTCGCGGCGTTCCAGCTCGTCGAGCACGGTGCCCAAGATCATGGCGCCGGTGGCGCCGAGCGGGTGGCCCATGGCGATGGCGCCGCCATTGACGTTCATCTTGTCGTGCGGAATGTCGAAGGCCTGCATGTAGCGCAGCACGACTGCCGCGAATGCCTCATTGAGCTCGAAGAGATCGATGTCCTCGAGCTTCATCTTGGCGCGCTGCAGGAGCTTCTCGGTCACATCGACCGGACCGGTCAGCATCAGCGCCGGGTCGGAGCCGATATTGGCGAAGGCCTTGATGCGGGCGCGGGGCGCAAGGCCTATGGACTTGCCACCCTTCTTGGAGCCGAGCAGCACGACGCCGGCACCATCGACGATGCCGGAGGAGTTGCCGGCGTGGTGGACGTGGTTGACCGTCTCGATTTCCGGATGCGCCTGGATGCCGACAGCGTTGAAGCCGCCCATTTCGCCAGGCATGACGAAGGACGCGTTGAGGCTTGCAAGACCCTGCATGTCGGTCGACGGGCGCATGTGCTCGTCATGGTCGAGGATCGTCATGCCGTTGATGTCCTTGACCGGAGCGACGGCTTTTTTGAAGTAGCCCTTCTCCCAGGCATTGGCGGCGCGCTTCTGGCTTTCCACCGCATAGGCATCGACGTCGTCGCGCGAGAAGCCGTATTTCGTGGCGATCAAATCGGCTGAAACGCCCTGCGGCATGAAATAGGCGGGGAAGGCGACGGACGGATCCATGAACCATGCGCCGCCGGCCATGCCAAGACCGATGCGCGACATGGATTCCACGCCACCGGCGATGACGATGTCGTCAGCGCCTTGAGCGATCTTGGCGGCGCCGAAATTGATGGCGTCGAGACCGGAAGCGCAGAAGCGGTTGATCTGTATGCCGGGCGCCTGGGTCTTGTAGCCGGCCTCGAAGGACGACGCCTTGGCGATGTCGCCACCAGCCTCACCGACCGCGTCAACGCAGCCGAAGATGATGTCGTCGACGGTTGCCGTGTCGAGGCCATTGCGGTCGCGCACTTCCTTCAGCACATGGGCGCCGAGGCGCACCGATGGCACCTCGTGCAGCGATCCGTCCTTCTTGCCGCGGCCGCGCGGGGTGCGGACGTGATCGTAAACATAAACGTCGGCCATTCGTCAGGTCTCCCTAGTTCGAAGCTATGGCCACCCGCTCAAAGCGAGCGGGCGATCAGAAGCTTCATGATTTCGTTGGTGCCGCCGTAGATCCGCTGGACGCGGGCGTCGCGGAACATGCGGGCGATGGGGTATTCGTTCATGTAGCCATAGCCGCCGAAGAGCTGCAGGCATTCGTCGGCGACCCGGCACTGCAGGTCGCTCAAGAGGTACTTGGCCATGGACGCCGTGGTCGTCGTCAGCTCGCCCTTGAGGTGCTGATCGACGCAATGATCGACGAAGACGCGTGCCATCGTCGCTTCGGACTTCAGTTCGGCGAGCTTGAACTGCGTGTTCTGGAACTCGATCACGGCCTTGCCGAAGGCTTTCCGTTCCTTGACGTAGTCGATGGTGACGGCAAGCGCCCGCTCGATCATCGCGATCGCCTGATTGGCGATCAGCAGGCGCTCCTGCGGCAGTTGCTCCATCAGCTGGATGAAGCCCTGGCCCTCGTCAGTGCCGAGCATGTTCGACGTCGGGATGCGGACATCGTTGAAGAAGAGCTCGGACGTGTCGTTGGCCTTCAGCCCGATCTTGTCGAGGTTGCGGCCGCGCTCGAACCCTTCGACCTCGTCGGTTTCTACCACCATCAGAGAGGTGCCCTTGGCACCCTTCGCCGGGTCGGTCTTGGCGACGACGATGATCAGATTGGCGTGCTGGCCGTTGGTGATAAAGGTCTTGGAGCCGTTGACCAGGTACTGGTTGCCGTCCTTCTTCGCGGTCGTCTTGACGCCCTGAAGGTCGGAGCCGGCACCGGGCTCAGTCATGGCAATCGCGCCGACGAGTTCGCCGGTCGCCATGCGAGGCAGCCATCTCTGCTTCTGCTCCTCGGAGCCGTAATGCAGGATGTAGGGCGCGACAATCGCGTTGTGGAGCGCGATACCGAAGCCGTCGGTGCCGGTGCGGCCGAGCGCTTCGATGATCACCGCCTCATGGGCGTAGGAGCCGCCCGACCCACCGTATTCCTCCGGCATGGATGCGCAGAGAAGGCCTGCTTCTCCCGCCTTCGTCCAGCTTTCCCGGTCGACCATCTCCTGCTTTTCGAACAGCTCATAGTGCGGCGCGATCTCGTCCTTGAGCCAGCGCGTCGCCATTTCTTCGAGCATGGCGACATCGTCTGTCCGCCAGGCGGGCAGCGGGATGCCGAGAACTTCGGATGGCTGGATCATGACTGTTTCCTCCAAAACAGTTCGGGCAGGCACTGCAAGATGCGCCTGCCCAACGAGGCCGATCGACTTCTAGAACGCCTCGGCGGCCAGTTCCATCATGGAATCCGCACCGGTCTCGATGCGGGCGCGGCGCAGTGCCGTCTCCGGCATGACCTTTTCCATGTAGAACTTTGCCGTAATCAGCTTGTTTTCGAGATAGGTCGACTGGCCGTTTGCACCGGCGGCGAGCTTCTCGGATGCGGCTTTCGCCATCTGCGCCCACATGTAGCCGAGCGCGACGAGGCCGAAGAGATGCATGTAGTCGGTGGAGCCGGCACCGGCATTGTCCGGCTTCGCCATGGCGTTCTGCATGAACCACATGGTGGAGGCCTGAAGGTCGCCGAGGCCCTTCTTCAGGTGCTTGGTGAAGAAGGAGAGCTTCTCGTTCTCGCGGTTCTCGGCGCAGAAATCCTCGACCTCCTTGAAGAAGGCCATGACGGCACGGCCGCCATTGAGGCCGAGCTTGCGGCCGACGAGGTCAAGCGCCTGGATGCCGTTGGCACCTTCATAGATCATGGCGATGCGGGCATCGCGCACGAACTGGCTCATGCCCCATTCTTCGATGTAGCCGTGGCCGCCATACATCTGCTGGGCAGCAACCGCGTGATCGAAGCCCTTGTCGGTTAGGACACCCTTGATGATCGGGGTCATCAGGCCGAGCACGTCGTCGGCGGCCTGCTTTTCCTTCTCGTCGTCGGAACGGTGTGCGATGTCGGACTTCAGGGCCGTCCAGAGCAGCAGCGCGCGGCCGGCTTCGTTGAAGGCGCGGATCGTCATCAGCGTGCGGCGCACGTCGGGATGGACGATGATCGGGTCAGCCTTCTTCTCGGGCGCCTTGGCACCGGACAGGGCGCGGCCCTGGATGCGCTCGCGGGCGTAGTTGGCCGCATTCTGGTAGGCGACTTCGGCGATCGCGTGACCCTGCAGGCCGACAGCAAGACGGGCTTCGTTCATCATCACGAACATGGCGTTCAGGCCACGATTCTCGGTGCCGACCAGGTAACCTTCCGCTTCGTCATAGTTCATGACGCAGGTTGCGTTGCCGTGGATGCCCATCTTTTCTTCGATGGAGCCGCAGGAGACGCCGTTCTTCTCGCCCGGAGCGCCGCCGCCATCCAGCTTGAACTTCGGCACGATGAAGAGCGAGATGCCCTTGGTGCCTTCCGGCGCGCCTTCGATGCGGGCGAGCACCAAATGGACGATGTTCTCGGCCATGTCGTGATCGCCGGCTGAGATGAAGATCTTCTGACCGGAAATCTTGTACGAGCCGTCGCCATTCGGCACGGCCTTGGTGCGCAGCAGGCCAAGATCGGTGCCGCAATGGGGCTCCGTCAGGTTCATGGTGCCGGTCCAGGTGCCGTCGATCATCTTCGGCAGATAGGCCTGCTTCTGCTCGTCCGAGCCGTGGACCTGGATCGCGGCAATCGCGCCCTGGGTCAGGCCGGGGTACATCATCAGTGCCATGTTCGCCGACGACATGAACTCGCCTACGGCGGTGTGCAGCGCGTAGGGCAGGCCCTGGCCGCCATATTCCGGATCTGCGGCGAGGCCGAGCCAGCCGCCTTCGCGGTATTGCTCGAAGGCCTGCTTGAAGCCTGTCGGCGTCTTCACCTGGCCGTCCGCCAGGCGCTCGCAGCCTTCGCGGTCACCGACCTGGTTCAGCGGAAACAGGACCTCTTCGGCGAACTTTCCGCCTTCCTGGAGCACGGCCTCGACGATGTCGGACGATGCCTCGGAAAACCCGGCGAGATTGTTGTACCGCTCGAAGCCCAGCACATCGTTCAGGATGAACAGGGTATCGTCGACCGGGGCCTTGTACACGGGCATGAATGCCTCCTCATTGAAGCGCGAATACAGCGGGAGCGTTTGGTTGGAGACGCCATAGCAAAAATTGACGTTTGCGTAAACGTCAATTTTATCGCGCAGGCGTGCATATGTGTCGATCGATTCACGTCGACGACGACAGCATCTCGCGCACGACGGCCATCGTCTGTTCCAGTTCGCGGATGGCCGTATCGATCTCCATGCGCTGATCCTTCAGGCGTTGCAGCTGCTCACCGCCCTTGTCCAGCGCGACTTTCAGCTGCGTCTTGTTGCGGCCTTCCGGATCGTAAAGCTCGATCATCCGCCGCACTTCTTCCAGCGAGAAGCCGAGACGCTTGCCGAGCAGAATGAGTTTCAGCCTTGCACGATCCCGGCGCGAATAGAGCCGTGTCACGCCGATGCGGCGCGGTTGCAGAAGATCCTTGTCCTCATAGAAACGAAGGGTCCTCAGCGTCACGCCGAACTCGGCGGCGAGATCGCCAATGCGAAACAGCTGGTCTTCCGGCCCGAACGCTCCGTCGTCGGTCTCCGCAGCGTGGCTTGCGATGCGGTCGATCTCGTCGATCGGGGCTTGCTGGCGACTACGCAAGCTTCACTCCATTTTCAACCATTAAGAGAAACCAAAAAGTACACTACTCTGAATTGTATTGATTTCGGAAACACCGTTCCTGCGACGCCCGATGATACAAGCGCAGCCGGCAAGGTCCATGTCTATTTCCTGTGCTGGATGTGGGGCGAGATCCAAAAGCTTAACGGCTTGTTTACCACGTTTGGTGGATTGTGCGGCAACTAGAGGTGAATCCCGACAACAGTATTGCGTCTCTTCGGATTGCCTGACGCGCTTCCGGTAGCTTCCGTCCGCATCGATGTGCGGGCACCAGCATCCGGCGGCAAAACCCGGCTTCACCGCGATGGTGAGGCGAACCGAGATGAGCTTCGCAATGAACGATACCTCACGCGATACCCGCAGCCAGTCGCAAGGATCCTCGCCTTTCGATGCGTTGAATAAGACGCTCGAAGCGCTCGAGAGCCGCTTGGACGGGATCATGGCATCGAAAAGCCAGCGTGCTCCAGGTACTTCGACGCCAAGTGTACCGCGCGTCGAACCGGCCAGCGTCCCCGAGACGCGTGCCGCCGCGGCCCAGAACGATGCGGTCGCCCAGATCAAGGAGCGCCAGCGCCGCCTCGACGCTTTCCGCTCCAAAGCCGCCGAACGTCGTGAAGCTCTCGTTGCCAAGCCAGCGGTCGAGCCCGTCGCAGCAGCCGACATGGTGCAGACGGGCGGCGCCCGGATGGAAAGCCTGCTCGACACGTTCGGGAAAAACCTGCGCGACGAGATGCGTCGCGATCTGGGAGAAGACGTCGCACGCCATCTCGGCTCGCTGCGCGGCGACCTCATGCATCTGAAGACGCTCGATCAACTGGAAAGCCTGCCTTCCGAGCTCCATGCGGGGCTGGTTTCTATCGAACAGAAGCTCACCGCGCTCAGCGAAAGCGATGGTGGCGATGCGCTGGTCGAACTGCGCGCCGAAGTGCGCGGCATCTCCGCCATCGTCGATGGTCTCGCCAAGGATGAGACCGTGCGTGGGCTGGACAATCGCTGGAGCGAGATCTGCGACCTGATCAGCGAGATCGATCCAGCCACCATGCGCGACGAGATCGCCGTCATGGTCAAGCGGCTCGACGAGATGCAGGTGCTGATGACCAGCCTGCCCGACGGCGACTGGACCCGTCAGATCGGCGCCGAAATGCGCACGATCGCCGGTTCCGTCGAGATGATCGCCGGGCAAGGCTCGGACATGGAAGGCGTCGGCCGGGAACTCGACCGCGTGAATTTGCGGCTGGACGAGATTTCTCAGGCGATCCTCACGGTTTCCGACAAGGCCGACACGGCAATCGACAATGCCCGGCTGGAGCGCATCGAAGCGCTTCTGACCGACCTTGGGTCTCAGGACGAAGCTGTCGCCGGTGGCATCGCTGCTGCTTTGACGCCGCATCTTGCGCTTCTAGCCGACCAGATCGAACGGCTGGGCGAGGGCGGCACGGACAGCGCGGTGCTGAGCCGCCTCGATGCGCTGTCACATCAGGTGGCCGCGCTTTCCAGTGGTGGCAACCAGGAGCCGTCGCAGGCGGTGGTGGAACATCTGGAGCATATCTCCGAGCAGATCGAGACCCTGACGGTCGCTCAGGCAAGCGTCGACTTCGACCGGCTGGAAGCCCTGGTCGATCGTGCCGAGGCGCGCCTATCGGATCCGCTGCCCGTCGCCGGACTGGAAAGTCTCCACCGGCAACTGGACGAGATCACGAGCCGTCTCGATCGCGGCACGGCGACCTCGGCTCCGGCAAGCGACGATGCGATGCGCTCGCTCGAAGCACAAATTCTCACCCTCTCGGAGCATCTTTCTGATCGCTCCGGCCTTGCCGGCCTGGAGCCGCGTCTGGCCGCGATCGAAACGCATCTGACGCATGGCCGCCAGGATGTGATCGAAGCTGCGAGCCGTGCTGCCGAGCAGGCCGTTGCCGCCTTCCTCGAAAGCGGTGCAGACGATTATGAGGGCGGCGCCGAGGATCTGTCGGCGGTGACCGGTCTGGCGGAAGATCTGCGGGCGCTCGAAAAGCTCACCCGGATGAGCAACGACCGCAGCGCGCGCGCCTTCGATGCGGTGCACGACACGCTAATGAAGATCGCGGAGCGCCTCGAGAGCCTCGATCGCGGACTAAATGTCTCGCGCGAGATGCCTGTTGCCGCCTCAGCCCTGGCAGCGCCGGCCTTCGCCGAGCCCGCCATTTCCGTGGGGGCCGCTGCTGCCCCGGACCTCGAAAAGCAGGAGCCGCTGTCAGCCAAGGCCGCCAATGTGGTCAAGGCCGACCAGACAGCGCTTGGCAAGACTGTCAGCACCGCCGCCGTCATGGCAGCCGCAACCGCTTCTGCCGCATCGGCCTCGGCCACTGACACGCAGGCGCCGCGCTCGCTGATCGGCCGCATTGCCGAGAAGGTCCGTCCGCGCCGCCAGGCTGCCGCACCTGAGGCAGCGCCGGCGATCGAGCCCGAAAGCACGCCTGCCGTTGCCCGCGAGACCGTCGAGCCGACCCCGCCCATCGATCCCAGCCAGCAGATCGATGCGGGGATCGCCAACGAACCGCTCGAGCCCGGCTCCGGTACGCCGGACCTCAATCGTATCCTCCAGCGGGTGCGCGATCAGCAGACGAGCGGGTCGCGTGTCGGCAACAGTGTCTACAGCGAGGACGACCGCGCCGATTTCATCGCCGCCGCCCGCCGCGCCGCCCAGGCCGCAGCTGCCGATGTCGAAAATTCCGGCCGCAAACAGTCGGCTGGCAAGGGCGACGACAAACGCACTGACGGCGGGTCCTCCCGTCGCCGGCCGATCCTCATCGCTGTCGGCGCCATCCTGCTTGCCGTCATGTCCTATCCGCTCATCTCCGACATGATGGGTGGCGGCTCTCGCCAGGCTGACGCGCCTGTCGCGGTCCAATCCGTCACGCCAGCCGAGACGGATAGCGCTGCCGTCTCCTCGGGCGACGACGCTGCACCTGAGATTGCCGCCGAAACCGCTGCGCCTGTTCAGGCGCCGGTCGCCGAGGCACCGACCGTCGCTGAGCCGTCGCCGGTCCGCCCGACCGGTCTTTCACAGCAGGCTTTCGCGCCGTCTGTGGATGACGAGGCGTCCATGACGACGTCGAGCCTCGATCGTGACACCGCCGCGCCGGTTTCATCGTCCAGCCTCGAATCCTCTTCTGCCGGCGCCGATGAGCCCGTCGTGACCGAGGGTGCGACCGCGCCGACCACTGAGGCCCCTGGCGCAGGTTCGCCGGCTGAAGTGACGCCGGCAATGGCAACGCAGACCGATCCGGCCGAACGCTCGGCCCGCATCGCTGCTCTGCCGGACAGTGTTGGCACGGCCGCATTGCTCGCCGCTGCCGAAGCCGGCGAGGGCCGGGCGCTGTTCGAAATCGCGTCCCGCTACATGGAAGGTCGCGGCGTCGAAGAGAACGTCGACCAGGCAGCGCAGTGGTATCTCGACGCTGCACGGCAGGGGCTTGCTCCGGCGCAGTACCGCATCGGCAATTTCTACGAGCGCGGAACGGGCGTCGAGCGCGATCCGGTCGAGGCGGAGCGCTGGTACCGCGAAGCAGCACTCGGCGGCAATGTCAGCGCCATGCACAATCTCGCGGTGCTGCATGCATCCGGCGGTGTCGATGGCAATTCGGATTTCGACGAGGCTGCACGCTGGTTTGCGATGGCTGCGGAACACGGCGTTTCGGACAGTCAGTTCAACCTGGCAGTGCTCTATGCCCGCGGAAGCGGCGTCGAGCAGGATCTCGGCCAGTCCTACAAGTGGTTTGCGATCGCAGCCGACCAAGGCGATGCAGACGCGGCCAACAAGCGCGACGAGGTGGCCAATGCTATGAGCCCGGAAGCGCTGGAGCGCGCCCGTGCCGAAGTCGAGCTTTGGGAGCCGCAAGCCGTCGATCCGGCTGCAAATTCCGTCGAGCTGCCGGAAGAGTGGGGCGTGTCGCAGACCCGCACCGCAACCATCGATATGGCCGATGCGGTGCGCAACATCCAGCGCATCCTGAACGACCGCGGCTTCGATGCCGGCACGCCAGACGGTGTGATCGGCGCAAAGACGACGGCAGCGATCCGCGCATTCCAGGAAGCCAACGAACTTGAGCCGACTGGCCGCATCGACGCACCGCTGGTCGAAGCCTTGCTCGCGCAGACGAACGCCGGCTGAGCCGTCACCTCAAGCCTTCAATTCGCGGGCGCCCTGAATTGACAGGGCGTCCCGAAACGCGCAGATGATCATCCCACAACCGGTCGCGGTTGGGCATCGGGCATTGCGCCCGGTTTCGTCTTAACGGCGAATAAACCCTGTGCTGCCAACATCCCGTTCAACGTTGCGCAATTGCACTGTTGGCGGGACTTCGGCGTTCGGCCGGCGCCTTGAGCAGTTCGCTTCATCAAAGCGGTCCGCTGCTCCAGGTCTGTGACATACCGCGTTTCCGAACGGTGAACCGGTTCGCATTTCACCTGGAAACGCCCGAGAACCGTGCGGAGCGCTCAGGGGCAAGACGTGACCATCTACCTGCCGATCGCAGAATTATCGGTCAACATCTTCGTCATTCTCGGCATGGGTGCGGCGGTCGGATTCCTGTCGGGCATGTTCGGCATCGGCGGCGGTTTTCTCATCACGCCGCTTCTCATCTTCTACAACATCCCGCCTGCAGTCGCCGTCGCCACCGGCGCAAACCAAGTCGTCGCCTCGTCCTTCTCCGGCTCGCTCTGGCATTTCAAGCGCGGCTCTCTCGATATCAAGCTCGGGGTGGTGCTGCTCATCGGCGGCATTGCGGGGGCGGCGCTCGGCATCTGGATCTTTACGCTTTTGCGGCGGCTCGGTCAGCTCGATCTCATCGTTTCGCTGATGTATGTGCTGTTTCTCTCCATCGTCGGCGGACTGATGCTGTGGGAAAGCATCAATTCGATGCGCCGCGCCGCGCGCAAGGAGACGGTCGCGCTGCGCAAGCCCGGCCAGCACATCTGGGTGCACCGGCTGCCGATGAAGATGCGCTTCAAGAAATCGAAGCTCTATCTCAGCGTCATCCCGGTCATCGCGCTCGGCTTCGCCATCGGCATTCTGACGTCGGTGATGGGCGTGGGTGGCGGGTTCATCATGGTCCCGGCGATGATCTACCTCCTGCGTATCCCAACCAACGTCGTTATCGGGACATCGCTCTTCCAGATCATCTTCGTCACGGCCTTCACCACCATCATGCAGGCGACGACGAACTACTCGGTCGATATCGTTCTTGCTTTCCTGCTCATGGTCGCCGGCGTCATCGGCGCGCAATATGGCGTACGGGTCGGGCAGAAACTGCGCGGCGAGCAGCTTCGGGCGCTGCTTGCGCTTCTCGTGCTCGCCGTCGGCATGCGCCTCGGGCTCGATCTCCTGCTGCCGCCGGATGAAGTCTATTCGGTGATCATCGAAGGAGCGGCGTTCTGACATGAGGCCGTTCGCAGCACTTTTCGGCATCCTCCTCTGCCTGCTGGCAGGGTCAGCGCTCGCCCAGCAACGAGAGCCCACCGAGCGCCTCGATATCGGCGTCTCGACGAACGAAATCGCGATCACATCCGATTTCACGGGGGCCGACATCACGGTGTTCGGGGCGCTCGACAGTGCCGATCCGTTTCTCCTGGAGCTCGGCGAGTACGACATCGTCGTGGCGCTGGTCGGCCCGCAGCGCCAGACGACCGTCTGGCGCAAGGAAAGGGTGCTCGGCATCTGGGTCAACCGTCGATCGATGGAATTCGAGCCCGTCGCGGCTTCCTATTCGCTGTCAAGCACGCGGCCGGTGGAGCGAATCACCGGGTCGATCGTGCTCGATCGCTACGAGATCGGGTCCAACAACATCCGGCTGGTGCCGACAGGCGCCATTGGCGATGGCAGCAATATCGCAGTGTTTCGCGATGCGCTTCGGCGACTGAAGCAGACGAGCGGGCTTTATGAAGCCGCGCCGCACGGCGTCGATTTCGTCAGCTCGAGCCTGTTTCGGGCCTCGATTCGCCTGCCGGCCAACGTGCCGCTCGGAGAGCACACGATCCGGGCCTATCTGTTCAAGAGCGGCAATTTCGTAATGGAGCGGGATCTGCCGCTGCGGGTCGTGAAAACCGGCCTGGAGCAGTTCATCTATTCGGCGGCCTACGAGGATTCGCTGCTTTACGGCATCGTCTGCGTGGTGCTCGCCATGCTGACCGGCTGGGTCGGCAGCGTGATCTTCCGCAAGAACTGAGTCTGATACGTCGCGTTTCCGAACGGTGAAGCGGCATCCACTTCACCTGGAAGCGCTTATGCCTAGCCGATCAGATTGGCGAAGCGCACCGAATAGAGCCGCTCGCGGCCGAGCAGATGTGCCGACAGCGTCGCGCGGTCGAAGAGGCCCTGCATGGCGCGATGGCGCAGATCCAGCCCGCCGGTGGTCACGCCGAATGCCGGCATGACGAGGCGGGTGCCGTCGGAGGCAAAACACGGGCGGCGCACCGCACGACCACGCCGAACGACGCGGGCGGATGGATGCAGATGGCCGGCGACCTCGCCCCGGCAGTCGGCGCGCCGTGCGGTCGGTTCGTGGCGAAAGCACAAGCCATCCACATAAAGCGCGTCCGTCGCTTCGCCCGGCAGGTTCGCCGGCCGCTCCGGATCGTGATTGCCGGAAATCCAGAACCACTGCCGACCCGCCATGGCGTGACGTAGCCGCTCCTCATAGATCGCCGGCATATGGGCCGCTCCGATCCGGTCGTGGAAACTGTCGCCGAGGCTGATCACGGCTTTCGGCTCGTAGCGCCGGATCGCCGCTTCCAGGAGATCGAGGGTCGCGGCCGTATCGTAGGGCGGCAGCATCATGCCACGTCTTGCAAAGGCGGCACCTTTTTCCAGATGCAGATCGCTGACGATCAGCGTGCCGCTTCGTTCCAGATAGGCCACGCCAAGCGCATCGCAAACGACTTCGACGCCCGCGATCTCGATGGCGATCGTGCGGCCGGGCATGTCAGTTTCGGCGGAGGAAAGCCGCAGGGCGGCATGGTGGTTCATGGCGGGGTCTGATCGTTCTCGGCTTGTTCGTCACAGACCGATACCCGATTCGCCCATGGCTTCCGCAATCAAATCTTCCGATGCTTCTTCCAGGATCGCGTCATTGGCCTCGCCGGCCACCGATTCCTTGCCCACTTCGAGCATGATCGGCACTGCGAGCGGTGAAATATGCGAGAGGCGCTTCAAGACGATGTGCCCCTTGATGCGCGCGAGCATGTCGGAAAGACGCCGGATGTCGAGAAGTCCCGCCGCCGCATCGGCATGGGTCGCCTGCAGGAGGATGTGGTCCGGCTCATGGCTGCGCAGAACATCGTAGATGAGGTCGGATGAGACGGTGACCTGACGGCCGGTCTTTTCCTGGCCCGGATGCCGGCGCTCGATGAGTCCTGAGATCACGGCGCACTGCCTGAAGGTCCGCTTGAGCAGCCAGGATTCGGCGAGCCATGCTTCGAGGTCGTCGCCCAGCATGTCTTCGTCGAACAAATCGGAGAGAGCCGGCCGGCGCCTGTCGAAAAGTTCGCCCATGTCGGACAGTGCCCAGATCGCCAGGGCATAATCGGTTGCCACGAAGCCGAGCGGCTTTGCGCGCGCCCGCTCCAGCCGGCGCGTCAGGAGCATCCCGAGCGTCTGGTGGGCGAGGCGGCCTTCGAAGGAATAGGCGACCATGTAATGCCGTCGGCCTCTGGGAAAGGTCTCGATCAAGAGCTCGTCGCGTGATGGCAGAATCGATTTTTCCTTCTGGATGCGCAGCCAGTCTCCGACCTGGTCGGGCAGAGCGCCCCATTGGGTGGGATCGGCCAGCATGGCGCGCACCTGGTCTGCCAGATAGGTCGAGAGCGGAAACTTGCCGCCGGCGTAGGTCGGGATCTTCGCATCGTTGCTCGGCGACAGCGAAACGATGCACTCGTTCTCGCGAATACCTTCGAAACGCAGCACGCGGCCGGAAAAGAGAAACGTGTCGCCGGCAACCATCGTCTCGAGAAAGTATTCCTCGATCTTGCCGAGCGTGGGCCCGCCACGCGCCGCTGTCACGCCTGCCTTGCCGCGCTTAACGAGCCGGACGTTGAGCGCCGGGGCCTCCACGATCGTTCCGACGTTGAGGCGATATTGCTGAGCGATCCGCGGATGGGAGACGCGCCAAAGGCCGTCGGCGGTCAGGCGGATCTTGGCATAGCGATCATATGTCTTCAGCGCATAGCCGCCGGTCGCGACGAACTCCAGAACCCGGTCGAACGTGTCGCGTCCGACCTCCTGATAGGGCGAGGCGGAGGTGACTTCCGCAAAGAGCTCATCCGCATCGAAGGGGGCCGAGCAAGCCATTCCGAGGATGTGCTGGGCCAAAACGTCAAGTGCGCCCGCGCCAATCGGGGGCGTGTCCTGGGCACCGAGATAGTTGGCGTCGAGCGCCGCCTGGCATTCCATCACCTCGAAGCGATTGGCCGGAACGAGGATCGCGCGGCTCGGCTCGTCCATGCGGTGATTGGCGCGCCCGATACGCTGGGCGAGCCGGCTTGCGCCCTTCGGCGCGCCCACATGAATGACGAGATCCACATCGCCCCAGTCGATGCCAAGATCGAGCGTGGAGGTCGCGACGACGGCGCGGAGCGCATTGTCGGCCATTGCCGCTTCCACGCGCCTTCGCTGGCTGACATCGAGCGAGCCGTGATGCAGCGCGATCGGGAGATTGTCTTCGTTCACGTGCCAGAGTTCGCGGAACAGCATTTCCGCCTGGCTGCGCGTGTTGACGAAAAGCAGGGTCGTCTGATGGTCCTTGATGGCCTTGTAGACGTCCGGGATCGCGTAGCGGGCCGAATGGCCGGCCCAGGGCACGCGCTCATCCGACTGCAGGATGCTGATCAAGGGTTTCGCGCCGCCGCTGACGACGATGCGCTCGGCCAGCCGGCGCTCACGACCATCCTGCGCCACCAGCCAGCCCTGCAGCTCTTCCGGCTCCGCCACGGTTGCCGAGAGACCGATTGTCACGAGATCCGGCCGCAGGCGCCGGAGCCGCGCAAGCCCGAGCGCCAGCAGATGGCCGCGCTTCGAAGTCACCAGCGAATGCAGCTCGTCGAAGATGACGGTCTTCAGGTCGGAAAAGAACCGATCCGCATCTGGGGAGGCAAGGAGGAGCGCCAGCTGCTCCGGCGTCGTCAGAAGAATGTCGGGCGGATTGGTCTTCTGCCGTGTGCGCTTGGTCTGCGAGGTGTCGCCGGTTCGTGTCTCGGTGCGGATCGGCAGCTTCATTTCGTCGACGGGGCGCGACAGGTTTCGCTCGATATCGACGGCGAGGGCCTTGAGGGGCGAAATGTAGAGCGTGTGGATGCCGTTTCTGGCAGCGCCTGGTTTTGCAGGCCCGCGCTCGGCCAGATCGGTGAGGCTCGGGAGAAAGCCGGCGAGCGTCTTGCCAGCACCTGTCGGCGCGATCAGCAGAACCGACTTGCCCGACCGAACCTTCGCCAGCAGTTCCAACTGGTGCGCACGCGGCTGCCACCCGCGCGAGGCGAACCAGTCGATGAATTGCGCAGGCAGGGCAAACCGAGGCCCTTCGCCATCCACCTCGAGTTGTGCTGCCAGTCGCGGGTCATGCTCCATGACCCGTTAAGGTAGGCCCGGCATCGGCAATCGCCAAGGCGCAGACGCTCAGTGCAGCACTTCCGTCGGTGCGATATCGGGTGAAGCGTCGATCACCGGCAGATCGGCGAGCGTGACGCCCGCGGCCGAGCGCCTACGGGCAACGACCAGAAGACCGATGATCGTCTCGGCTCCATCCTTGCGGATCGGCCCGCGCTCGGTCACCACGATGTCGAAGCCATGCCGATCCAGAAGGGCGCGCAGATAGTGTTCGCCGTGCCTGTAGCGAAGGGATGGCTGCAGTTGCCAGTCGACATCGGCTGCTCCGTCCTCGACCGAAAAGGCGAAATAGCCATCGGTTGCAATGATCGCGGCAGCCGTCGCGAAGACCGGCTCCAGATCGCCGAGATACATGAAGACGTCGGCAGCGGTGACGAGATCCGCCTTCAGCGCTTCATTGTCCGGCAGTGGCACGCCCCCGTTGGCGGGGCCGCTTGCGAGGTCCGCCGGTGCGAGCTGGTCATAAACCGCTTTTTCCGCAGCCTTCGCCAGCATGCCCTTGGAGATGTCGTAGCCCTTGAGGAACGAGACGCGGTTGCGCAGGCGTTCGCCGAGAAGCCCGGTTCCGCAGCCGAGATCGATTGCCGTCTTGAAGCGGTCCGGCGCGTTGGCGACAATCAGCGCGGTCAGTTTCTCCGGGATCGAATAGGAAAGGCCCTCGACGAGCGCGGAATCGAAGCGTTCGGCGTAGTCGTCGAACAGCCGCGCGACATAGGCGGCCGGGGGCTGGCTCGGGGCCTGTGCCTGGCCGAGCGCCGCGAGCTTTAGCCCGGCGCCGTAGATATCCGCCGGTGCAAGACGCAGAACCTCGCGAAAGGCCTCGCTCGCCGCTGCGAGACGCCCGGATTTTTCCTCAAGCACGCCAAGGGTAAAATGGCCTGCTGGCCATGAGGGCACGAGTTCGAGCGCCTGGCGCATGAGATCGGCAGCGGCCGCGAAGTCGCCCGCATCGGCGAGCATGCGCGCATAATCGGCGCGCCGATCGGCTACCAGATCGCCGGAGGAAAACGACAGTTGTGTCATGATGATCAAGCGCCAAAGGAGGACGGCGCGGGCTATGCGCGCATGGCGATGATTTGGCAAGCGCCTTTTCGCCACACCACAGGCGCCTTATCTAGAGACGATGCGCCCCGATGATCTGCTCAAGCCGCGCCCCGAGGGGCTCTATTGTCCGCCAGGTGATTTCTACATCGATCCGGTGCGCCCCGTGGAGCGCGCGCTGGTCACGCATGGCCATGCCGATCACGCCCGACCGGGCAATCAGAACGTGCTCGCCACCCGGCAGACGCTGGACATCATGGCGATCCGCTATGGCGAGAACTTCGCGGCCAGCCGGCAAGAAGCGGCAATCGGCGAGAGGCTGACGATCAACGGCGTCACCGTGTCGTTTCATCCCGCCGGGCATGTGCTGGGATCGGCGCAAATCTGCGTCGAGAAGGATGGGCTTCGGATCGTTGCGTCCGGCGATTACAAGCCGCGGCCGGACCCGACCTGTGCGGCGTTCGAGCCGGTGCCCTGCGATGTCTTCATCACCGAGGCGACCTTCGCGCTGCCGGTGTTTCGCCATCCCGACGACCGCGAAGAGATCGGCAAGCTCCTGAAGTCCGTGCGGCAGTTTCCGGAGCGCTCGCACCTCGTCGGCGCCTATGCGCTCGGCAAGGCACAGCGGGTGATCCGGCTGATCCGCGACGCGGGCTATGACGAAACCATCTACATCCACGGCGCGCTGAAGACGCTCTGCGACTATTACGAATCCCAAGGGGTTGCGCTCGGTCCGCTGGCGCCGGCCACCATCGACAACGGCAAGAAGGGCGATTTCGCGGGCGCGATCGTCGTTGGACCGCCGTCGGCCTTTGCCGATCGCTGGGCGCGGCGTTTTCCCGATCCGGTGTCCTGCTTCGCCTCGGGCTGGATGCGCGTGCGCCAGCGCGCCAAGCAACGCGGCGTGGAACTGCCGATCATTCTTTCCGACCATGCCGACTGGGACGAGTTGATCGAAACGATCACCGCCATCTCGCCTTCGGAAGTCTGGGTGACGCATGGGCGCGAAGAGGCGCTGGTTCGCTGGTGCGAGTTGAACGGTATCCGCGCTCGCCCGTTACATCTGGTCGGATACGAAGACGAGGCTGAGTGATGATTGCCAGACTTTTAGGAACGACCGCAGTTCTGCTCGCGGCCTGCCTGCAACCGGTGTCGGCAGCGTCTCCGGACGCCTGGGCCGAATTCGCCGAGACCGTGGACGAGAAGTGCCGCGCGCTGGCCGAGGGCGAGATGGAGATCGAGGCGGTTCGGGTCGACCCGTTCGGCAGCGAAACGTACGGCCTTGCAATCGTTTCCGGCCGGGTTGGCGAGGCGGCGGTCGAACGCATCTGCGTGATGGACAAGCAGAGCGAGGAGGCCGAACTTGGCGGTGAATTGCCGATGACTGCGGCAACCGGCGACGCTCTTGGTTTTTTGGCGAGCGAGGATCGGGCCGACCTCGACACGATGCGGGCGGCTGCGGAGCGGACATTGGCCGAGATCGAGTCGAGCGGCGAGCCGCTCGATGCCGGCGCCATGGACGCTGCTGACAACGCCTTGACCGGGCTGAACGACACCTTCTCGGCGATCGCATTGGCCCCGGGCGCCTATGCCTGCACGGTCTACTGGTACGGTTTCTTGGACCAGGGCGCGCGCCGGGTTGGCGACCATCGCTGCCGGGTCACCGAAGCCGAGATCGGGACAATCGTCGAGAAGATTTCGGGTGAGCGCCTCGCCGCCAATCTCGTGGCAGATGGTGACCGGACGGTCTATGTCGGCCGCACGTTTCTCGAAGGCCAGAGCGAAAACGCTTACGACGCGGCCAACCCCGCCAATGCGGGCAATTCCAATTTCGGCAACAAGGTGGGCCTGGCGGCGCAACTCGGCGACAGCGTCTATCTGATTTCGACGCAGGCGCGGGGCATGGAGCCGAAGGACGAGACGTTCTTTGAAATCATCGCCCTGACGCCCGCGCCGTGATCCGATGAAACGCTTCGCCGAACTGCTCGACCGCCTGCTCCTGACCCCGTCGCGCAACGGCAAGCTCACGCTGCTCGTGGATTACTTCACGACAGTGCCGGATCCTGAGCGGGGGCTGGCCCTTGCCGCGATTACGCGCGACCTGTCGATCGCATCTGTAAAGCCAGCCATGCTGCGGGCGCTGGTGGAGGAGCGGATCGATCCGATCCTGTTCGGATATTCCTATGATTATGTCGGCGATCTGGCCGAGACGATCGCACTGATTTGGCCGACCGAGGCGAGCGCGCTCGACCGGCGGAACGACGTGCCGACGCTGTCGGAAGTGGTGCAGACGCTGGATGCGACGAGCCGGGCGAAGGCGCCGGCGGTCATGGCGGACTGGCTCGATCGCCTCGATGCATCAGGCCGGTATGCGCTGATCAAGCTCGCGACCGGAGGCTTGCGCATCGGCGTCTCCTCGCGGCTCGCCAAGCAGGCGCTCGCCGATTTCGGCAAGGTCGACGTGGTCGAGATCGAGGAGCTCTGGCACGGGCTGACGCTGCCCTATCTGGAGCTTTTTGCATGGTTGGAAGGTCATGCGCCGAAGCCCGAGAGCCTTGCGGCCGCGCCGTTTCGGCCGGTGATGCTGGCAACCGCCATCGAGGATGGCGATCTCGACAAGCTGGACCCTGCCGATTACGCCGCCGAATGGAAATGGGACGGCATCCGAGTACAGGCGACATCGGAGCGCGGTGTGCGCCGGCTTTATACGCGCACCGGCGACGACATCTCCGGCACATTTCCCGATATTCTCGAGGCGCTCGATTTCGAAGGCGCGATGGACGGCGAACTGCTCGTCGGCCACAGCCCCGACCTGACAGCAGGCAAGCAGGGCCCGGTCGAAATCGGCACCTTCGGCGACCTGCAGCAGCGATTGAACCGCAAGGCCGTCACCGCGAAGACGATGGAGGCCTATCCGGCCTTCATCCGCGCCTATGATCTCATGCAGGATGGCAGCGAAGACCTTCGTGCGGCGCCTTTTCGCGAGCGACGGGCGCGCCTGGAAGCTTTCGTGCTCGGGCTCGATCCGACGCGCTTCGATATCTCCCGGCTCGTCGAATTCACCGACTGGCAGCAGATCGTCGACTTCCGCACCGAGCCACCGCATCCGATCATCGAAGGGCTGATGCTGAAGCGGTGGGACAGCCCTTACGTGCCCGGCCGACCGCGCGGCCCGTGGTTCAAATGGAAGCGTGAGCCGTTCACCATCGACGCGGTGCTGATGTATGCGCAGCGCGGCCATGGAAAGCGGTCGAGCTTCTATTCCGATTACACATTCGGGGTCTGGAAGGGCGACACGCCGGAAACCGGTGAATTGGTGCCCGTTGGCAAGGCTTATTTCGGCTTTACGGATGACGAATTGAAGCTGATCGACAAATTCGTGCGCGACAACACGATCGACCGCTACGGCCCGGTCCGTTCCGTCAAGGCGACGCCCGAGGTGGGGCTGGTGTTGGAAATCGCGTTCGAGGGGCTGAACCGCTCCGCCCGGCACAAATCGGGCGTCGCGATGCGTTTTCCGCGCATATCGCGGCTGCGCTGGGACAAGCCGGCGCGCGAGGCCGATCGCCTGGAGACACTGGAACGGATGCTGGACTGACGGGGCGCCTTGCCAAAGCCGCAAAGGCTTCCTACCTCGCCAACTTTAAGACGCGCTGACAGCTTCGGAAAGGCACCAATGTCGGGCAGGGTGACACGGTTTTTGGGCGATACGCCGGGACGGACGCTGGTCAAGCTTCTCGTCGTCTCCTTCATCGTCGGCGTCGTGATGAACGTGATGGGGTGGTATCCGCTGGATATTTACTACTTCGTCCGCGACTTCGCGCTTTATCTCTGGGATTTGGGCTTCGATGCCTTCGGCAGCGTAGGCAATTACCTGATTCTCGGCGCGATGGTGGTCATTCCTGTCTTCCTCATTCTGCGCATCGTCAGCTATCGGAACTGATCCTTTCATGCAGACCAGACGTTTCGTCCTTCTCGGAAGCGGCGCGGCCGGGCTTGCGCTGATTGCAGGGTGCTCGACGCTCGGCACCCGCAGTTCGATCCCGGGCCAGGTCGTCACCATGGACGCGATCGAGCGGGTGAACGCCTTTCGCGTCGCCAATGGGAGGACGCCGCTGCGCCATGATGCGCGTGCCTCGGAAGCAGCGCTTTCTCATGCACGCACGATGGCCGAGAACCGCCGCATGGCGCACAATATCGGCGTCGGCGCCGATTTCGTGCAGCGCATGAAGGGACAGAACGTGACCTTGCCGGCCGCCGAGAACATCGCGACCGGGCAGGCGACTGTCGATCGCGCGTTGCTCGCCTGGGAAGTTTCCGCAAGCCACCGCGCCAATACGCTCGATCCCCGCTTTACCGGTCTCGGCGTCGCCATGGCACAGGACACCGGCAATGGTGGTGCGCCCTATTGGGCGATGATCCTTTCGGGCGGCTGAAGCCGTCGCCCAATCAATAGCGGCTGTTGCCGGAGCCTTCATCGACGATGGGCGTGTCGACCGCGGCATAGAGACTGGCGTCGGAATAGACGACCCTGCGCGCATCTGCGCCAAGGTGAAGGCCGACGACCAAGTTGACGTAGCGGTTGACGCCGATCCGTGTGTCCAGAACGCCTGCAGAGGCTCCATTCAGCGCGATGCCTGTCGTTCGGCCTGCCGATCTGCCGACCCGGGTCGCATCCTGGAACTTGTTGCCGTCGATCCAGCCATATTGCGAGGCGGCGTCACCCACTTCCGCAACGAGGCCGGTCCAGCTGGTATCCGGCTGCTCCACCAGCAGATCGTTGCCCGTTACGATGAAATCGCGGGCGCGCATCAGGCGCATGCCCGTTCTGAAAGTCTGAAAGTGGCAGTTGGTGATCCAGAAGAGCGGCTTGCCGGCATTGCCCCCGTCCAGCGGGTATTCGTCCGCCTCCACGAGCACGCCCTCGTCGCAGGCAACGGCAGAGTGCTTATCGATCGTGATGCCTTCGTGGGTGCCGATGAGATGCACGCCGCAGCCGGCAAAATAGGCCTGGCAATTCTCGATGGTAAAGTCGACCGGGTGGCTCTCGCCGTCGCCCTCGGCAACGATCGCGCTTCCCTGGCGCTCGCCCGGCACCATGTGGCGGACGCCGTTATGGATGCAGCCGCGCACCACACCGTGCCGCTGGTTGACGAGGCGAATGCCGGTGCGAAAGCCGCGATCGTGATCGGTCGCGCTTGTATGGACATTGGTGATGTCGAAGGTGCGGTAGACCGAACCCGTTCCGCCGCTGGCCGTGAGGGTCAGCGCCCCATGCGGCGTCCCGGCAACTCCTGACAGCAGCCCGAAATCGCGCGCAGTCAGCGCGTTGCCGGTCGAAATGCCGATCTCGCCGCAGTCGAAGTGCAGCGCGTCGCCCTCGGCGTGGTCGACGATGAAATGGTTGCGGCCAAGGCCCTGCAGCATGCTCGGCTGCTCGGTGAAGCCAGTGCCGAAGACGATCGGTTCGGTCAGCCGGTAGGTGCCGACCAGCGCCACGCCAAGCCCCGAGTGCAGGGCGCGGCGAACGGCATCCGTATCGTCGGCCACGCCGTCGCCTACCGCGCCAAAGTTTTCGGGCGCCGTCCAGCCGGGAAAAGTGGCAGCCTGACGTTCGGGAGCGCGTTGGGCCCAGGCGTGCGGCGTGCCGAGCAGCAGGGCTGTCGCCGCGCCGGCGCCTGACCAGAGGAACGTGCGGCGCGTGAATTGAGCTTTTTCGGTCATTAGGTCGTGCCGCTCCTGCCAGTCTCAGACAAATTCGCGGGCGACGCGAAAGAGTGTCGCGTGGCGCTCGGCGACCGCATCGACATCCTTGCCGTATCCTCCGCCGATGACCCCGCAAAGGGGGATGCCGCGTTGCCGGAAGAAGCCGATGACCGCGCGGTCGCGCCGCTTCAGGCCCTCGTCGGTCAGGGAGAGCCTGCCGAGCCGATCATCGGCGTGTGGATCGACGCCGGCGTTGTAGAACACGATATCAGGCCGCGGTCCAAGACATGCGCGCGCCAGTGTATCCTCGACGATTTCCAGATAGGCATCGTCGCGAACCTTGTCGGGCAGCGCGACATCCATGTCCGAGGGCACCTTGTCGTTCGGATAGTTTCGCTCGGCATGAACCGACACCGTGAAAACGCGGGGCTCGTCGCGAAAAATGTCGGCGGTTCCGTCGCCCTGGTGCACATCGAGATCGACCACCATGGCCCGGCGGATCGCTCCTTCTTCGAGAAGCTTCGAGGCCGCAACGCCGACATCGTTGAAGGTGCAAAAGCCGGCACCATGTGCGCGCCGTGCGTGGTGGCTGCCGCCGGCGGTGTTGCAAGCAAGGCCGGTTTCGAGCGCGATGCGTGCCGCCAGAAGCGTGCCGGAAGTCGCAGCGCGCGCGCGGCGCGATACGCGCTCATTGACCGGAAAGCCGATGGCCTTCTCGATCGGCTCGGGTACGGCAACGGCGAAAACCTGCGCCACATAGGCCGGATCATGGGCGAGCGCAAAGACCTCCTGCGGTTCGATCCCGGGCACCTCATGGCCCTGTTCGAGGAGGCCATCGCGTCTCAAAATCTCGATCAGCCGGGTGTATTTGCCCATGGGAAAGCGATGGTCAGCAGAAAACTGCGCATCGTAGTCGGGGGTGTGGACGATCGGGAGCACCATCAGAGACCCGATATAGTGGAAGCTGGCTGCAGGTGAAGTGCTGACGGCCTCCAATGCGCTTGAGCGGCGTCCGCCTCGCAGCCGCTTCTCTCTTTCCCTGAAACGATCTAGGGGAGGTGCGACGTTCGCTTCGCTTCGCTCAAGGTCGCTTTCTTGTCGCCCAACCCACCGATTTCCAATGTGTCCGCTGCCCGGTCGTTCGAGGTGACCAGCCGATCGGTGCTCGCGATCGCGCTGCCGATGACGCTCGCCTTCATGACGACGCCGCTGATCGGGTTGACCGACACGGCGATCGTGGGCCAGTCGGGTGAGGCCGCGCCGCTTGGCGGCCTTGCGATCGGGGCCATCATCTTCGATTTTGTGTTCGTCAGCTGCAATTTCCTGCGCGCGGCAACGACCGGGCTGGTCGCGCAATCGGCAGGGCGCGGCGATGTCGGCGAGGAACAGACGATCTTTTGGCGCGCACTGATCCTCGCGCTCGGAATCGGCATCATCTTCGTGCTGCTTGCACAATGGATCACCGGCGCGGGGCTGGCCTTCATGGAGCCCAGCGCGGACGTGCGCGCTGCGGCCGAAACCTATACGGCGATCCGCTTTCTCTCGGCGCCGGCCGCGCTTGCGAACTACACTATCCTTGGTTTTGTCCTCGGTCGCGGAGAAGCCCGGCTCGGCCTCGGTCTGCAGGTGGTGATCAACGGCGCCAACATCGCCCTCTCGCTCTATCTCGGCGTGGTGCTCGGATGGGGCATCGCAGGGGTCGCCTGGGGGACGGTTGCAGCCGAGTGCATCGGCGCCGTCTGCGGCTTCGCGATCATCGTCGGGCGCTTTTCACGCCAATCACGACAGGGCTGGTTGTCGCTCTTCGACCGGAAGGCGCTCGTTGCGCTGATGGCGCTCAATCGCGACATCATGATCCGATCGCTGTCGCTTCTCACCGCCTTCGCGCTGTTCACGCGCACAGGGGCGCAATTCGGACCGGTCACGCTGGCAGCCAATGCGGTGCTTCTCAACTTTTTCATGATCGCAGGGTTTTATCTCGACGGCTTGGCGACGGCCTCCGAGCAGATCGTCGGTCGCTCGATCGGCGCGCTGCATCGGCCGGCTTTCGACAAGGCCATCCGACTGACGGTGATGTGGGGCTTTGCCCTTTCAGGCATTGCAGCCGCGTTCTTTCTGCTGGCGGGGCCGGCGCTGATCGATATCGTCACCACCGCGCCGGAGGTGCGTGAGGCCGCTCGGATCTATCTGCCATGGGCGGCGCTGACCGGGCTAGCCGGCGTGCTGGCATTTCAGATGGACGGCGTCTTCATTGGCGCGACCTGGTCGCGCGACATGCGCAACATGATGGTTTTGTCGCTGATCGCCTTTGTCGCGATGGTCTGGTTCGTCGTGCCCATGGCCGGCAATCACGGGCTTTGGGCCGCGTTCAACCTGTTCCTCGGGCTGCGCGGCATCTCGCTTTATCTGCTCATACCGCGCCGCGCCTTGGCGACGTTCAGGCAGTGAGCGCGAGATCCGCCCAGGCATCGACTTCGGTATCACGGTAATCGGCAATGACGGCGACGCCGTCGGCATCGAGACGATCGACCAGACCTTTGGTGATGTCATGCGCGATCGCCGGGCCGCGATAGATGAGGCCCGTGTAGAGTTGCACGAGATCGGCGCCCGCCTTGATCTTCGTGAGGGCCGCTTCTGCGGAATCGACGCCGCCGACGCCGATCAGCACCAGACTGGTCCCCACACGTCGACGCAGGCGCGCCAGCATGATGGTGGAGCGTTCAAACAGCGGGCGTCCGGAAAGGCCACCCGTCTCGCGTGCCTTGTCGCTGTTGGTCAGGCCGGCGCGCGACAGGGTGGTGTTGGAAACGATCACACCTTCGATGGCATGGGCCAGCGCCATTTCGGCGACGTCGTCGAGCGCGGCTTCATCCAGATCCGGCGCGATCTTGAGAAACACCGAGAGGCGCTTGCCCGTGATGCTGGCGGCAGCTTCGCGCGCAGCGGTCACTGATTTCAGCAGTTCGGCCAGGCTTTCGCGCGCCTGCAGGTCGCGAAGGCCGGGTGTGTTCGGCGAGGAAACATTGATCGTGAAATAGTCGGCGACCGTCGCGAAGGTCTTGATGCCGGCCGCGTAATCGGCAACGCGGTCGTCGCTGTCCTTGTTGGCGCCGATGTTCACGCCGACGATACCTGCCCGGCGCGAGCGCTTCTTGAGCCTAGCTAACGCCGCCTCATGTCCGCGATTGTTGAAGCCGAGCCGGTTGATCACGGCTTCGTCCTCCGGCAGCCGGAAGATGCGGGGCTGCGGGTTTCCCGCCTGCGGCTTCGGGGTCACCGTGCCGATTTCGACGAAGCCGAAGCCGAGCTGCAGAAGCGCATTCGGCACTTCCGCGTCCTTGTCGAAACCGGCGGCCATGCCAATCGGGTTCGGCAGGATCAGATTGGCGACACGTGTTTCCAGACGCTTGTCGCGCACCGGGGGCGGGGCAGGCACCAGGCCTGCCGACAGCGCCCGAATGGCCAGTCCATGCGCCGTTTCAGGCTGCAACAGAAACAGAAGCTGGCGGCCGATATCGGCGGTGAAAGACATCAGGCGTCCAGTGCCGGAAAATTGTGGGAGCCGTCGGCGTTCAGCGGCAAAGGCTTCACCCAGAGCACGGCCGACAATTCCAGCGGCGTATAGAGATGCGGAAAGAGCTGCCCGCCGCGGGACGGTTCATAGACCAGATGATCGCCGAGCTGTTCGGAATCGATCGCGACGAGCACCAGATCGTCCTGGCCCTGGAAATGCTTGGCCGCCGTCTCGCGAACCTGATCGGCTGTGGAGAAATGGATATAACCGTCGATGAGATCGATCGGCGCACCGACGAATTGGCCCGCGGCTTCGGCTGCTTCCCAAAGCGGGCGCGGCGCGATCTTGTAGATCGGTGCTGTCATGCGAGTCCCTTCGCGTGTAACGATCCGGATATCCTATTTCGGACGCGTTTCAATGGGCATAGTGACTGTGATTAAGCAATTGGAGGCGACGATGTTGCACAAATTTCCCGCCGCCGCGCTGATCCTCGGCCTTTTGGCGGGCCCCGCGGTCGCGCAGGACGATGGGCGCTACTCCATGGAGCGTACCGAAGATGGCTTCGTGCGCATGGATCGGCAGACCGGCGAAGTCTCGGTCTGTCGCGAGCAGGGCGAGGATCTCGTGTGCCGGCTGGCGGCCGACGATCGGCAGGCCTTCGAGACGGATCTCGACGCGCTGTCTGACCGAGTCACGGCGCTCGAGGAGCGGCTTGCAGAGTTGTCCTCGGCCGATCTGCCGCCCGAGGAAGAGATCGACCGTGCGATGGGCATCATGGAAAGCTTCATGCGCCGCTTCTTCGGCATGATCCAGGAATTCCAGCAGGAGCTGGGCACGACCGAGGACGGCACCCGCACCTGATCGCTATGTGGCGAGCGCCGCATCGATCCGGCTGTTGAGGAAGGTTTCTATCCGCTCCCGGCTCGCTTCGGCCAGCTTCGTTTCGAAGCTCTGGAAGACGTGACAGCCGCCTGGCGCAATGTCGATCTCGGCCGTGTTGCCGGCAGCCAGCCAGCGGGCTGCCATAAAAAGCGTGTCGTCGATCAAAAGGTCTGCGGTTCCGCAGGAAAACAATGCCGGCGGCATGTCGGCCAAGTCGGCAAAGAGCGGTGAAACGGCGGGGTCGCGCCGGTCGATCGTTGCCGGCACGAAATTCTCGACGAATTTTTCCACGTCCCGGGTGTTGAGGATCAGCTTGTCGCTGCCCCAGTTCCGCACGCTCGGAGTAAGCGACAGATCAAAACAGCCCGCCGTGAGATTGGCGGCTGAGAATGGCGTCAGCTGGTAGCGATCGCGCAATGCCACGAGGGTGGCGACGGTGAGGTGTGCGCCGGCGGATTCGCCCCCGATGGCCAGAACGGAACGGTCAAACTCCGAGCCGCCTTCGCCGACGAGCCACAAGGCCGCGGTCAGGCAATCGTCGATGGCGGCAGGAAAGGGGTGTTCGGGAGCAAGACGGTAGTCGACCGACACAGCAGAAAAGCCGGTTACTTCGACCAGGCGCCGCAAACGCAGATCGTTCTCGCGCGCCGTTCCCATCACCCATCCACCGCCGTGAAAATGCAGATAGGTTCCGCGTGGAGCGCGTGTCAGCGGATGCAGGATGCGCAGGCCGATCGGATGTCCGTCATCGCCCACGATGGTCTGCTCGATGGCGTGGCGGTCGGGTGCCGGCAGTGGAAACGAGCCACGACCGGCAGCGCGCGCCTTCCTGATCTCCGGCAGGCTGAACGACCAGATGTCGGGTGCCGCAGCCAGCCGGGACAGGATGCTTTCGTTGAGCTCCCGGATTTCCCCGTCGATATTTTCGGGCGCGAAAATGTCGGGACCTGGCCAGTCGACTGAACTCATCACGCACGAACCTCTTCTCAAGACTGTCGTTTTGCCCGTCCTGCACCATATGGGTGCAGTCCAGGATGGCAATGGGCGCGTCGACGAGGAGATATGCAGTTGAGGATCATCATCGGACTTTTTGGGCTCGCCTTCGGGTTGCTGATCGTTTGGGCGAGCCTGACGGGCGATTTCTGGGCAACCGGCAGCTTCCTGACGTCTGATCCCTGGGGGATCGTGTCTTTGGTGGATCTCTATCTCGGCCTTTTTCTGTTCGTCGTGATCATCGCGCTCGTCGAGCGGAGGCCTCTCGCCGTCCTGTTGTGGTGCCTGCCGCTGCCATTTCTCGGCAATCTCTGGACCGCGCTCTGGTTCGTCGTTCGTTGGCACAAGATCCGGGATTGGGCCGGGCATGCGGTTGCGTCCGTTCGTGGACAAGAGCAGAAAGCGCTTTGAACGCATAGCGTTCGCGTCTAGCATGAGCGTCCAGTGTCGGCGCCCGGGCGGAGGTCTAACCGAAGCGCCGTCGGGAGGGGCATTTGACTTCGAACACCACAATCATCATCGCCGATGACCATCCGCTGTTTCGCGGTGCGTTGCGGCAGGCGCTCAACGGATTGGGCGAGGCGGTCGAGATCGTCGAATCCGGTGATTTCGATGCAACGCGGCAAGCGGTCATCGACCATCCCGATGCGGACATCATGCTGCTCGATCTCGCCATGCCCGGCGTGAGCGGCCTTTCGGGCCTGATTTCCCTGCGCGCGGAATTCGTCAGCCTGCCGGTGGTCATCGTGTCGGCTTCGGACGATGGGGCAACGATCCGCCGGGTGCTTGATCTCGGTGCATCGGGATTCATCCCGAAATCCGCAAGCATCGACGATATTCGGGCCGCCGTGCGGGCCGTGCTGGATGGCGAAGTCTGGGTTCCCGCCTCGATCGACGTTGCGGAAGAAGCCGACACCGAGGTGCAGGATCTCATTCGCCGCCTGCAGACGCTCACGCCTCAGCAGAGCCGGGTACTCGGAATGCTGGCCGAGGGCTTGCTGAACAAGCAGATCGCCTACGAGCTCAGTGTGTCGGAAGCCACCATCAAGGCCCATGTGTCCGCTGTGCTGCAGAAGCTCGGTGTCGACAGCCGAACACAGGCGGTCATCCAGCTGTCGCGCATCGGCATGGGCGGGTTGAACGCCCTGCCGGAAAGCGCCTCGAGTCACTAATACGTCACTCCGCCGCCTGACGACGCGCAGCGGCGATCCTGGTCAGAAACGCGCGCAGTGCTGCAGGCCGAACCGGCTTGTTCTGGATGGCAATTCCTTCCGCATCCGCCATGGTGCGCACCTCCACCGTTCGGTCGGCGGTGACCATCAGCGCCGGCAGGTCGGCCGCAAAGTGCTTGCGCAGGCGAATGACCGCCCCGATGCCATCGCCGTCATCCAGATGATAATCGACGATCAGCGCGTCCGGCGCCGGATGCGTGGGTGAGAGCGCGTCGATATCGGCGATCGAATGCAACCCGGTGACAGAGCAGCCCCAGCCCGTGAGCAGGGTGATCATGCCTTCGGTGATGCGTTTTTCGTTGTCCAGCACGAGGACGCGGAGACCGCCGAGGCTCGTCATCGGCCGCATGTCGTGACCGCCGATCTTCTCCGCGATCGCCACGCGGCTTGCCTTTTCCATCGGAACGGTGACGCGGAAATCGGTGCCGCGCCCGGATACGGAGCTCAGGCTGACGCGGTGATTGAGCACGCGCGCCATGCGATCGACGATGGAAAGGCCGAGACCGAGGCCGCTGGCGGTCCGCATGCCTTCCTCGAGTCTCGCGAATTCCTTGAAAACGGTGCGGAATTTCGAGGACGGTATGCCGATGCCCGTATCGACCACCTGGATCTCAACATCCTTGCCCCGCCGCCGAGCCCCGACGACGACGCCACCGCTCTTGGTGTATTTGAGCGCGTTCGAGACAAGGTTCTGGATCAGGCGGCGCAAAAGGTTTGGGTCGGTGCGCACGACGAGCGATGTCTTCATGACCTTGAAGCGCAGGTTTCCTGCGGCGGCGACCGGCGCGAAGTCCGTTTCGATCCGGCGAAAGAGCTCATCGAGCGCGACGACGGAGAAACGCGGCTTCATCGCTCCGGTGTCGAGGCGGGAAATGTCCAGCACCGCGCCGAGGATCGATTCCACGGAATCGAGCGAGGAATCGATGTTGGTGGCAAGGTCGCGGTTCGCCGTGTCGTCGAGGCGTTCAACGAGTGCTGACGAATAGAGGCGGGCGGCATTGAGCGGCTGGAGAATGTCGTGGCCGGCTGCCGCGAGGAAGCGGGTCTTGCCGATATTGGCCTCTTCGGCCGTGGCGCGGGCTTCCGCGAGCTCTTCGTTCACCCGGGTCAACTCGAAGGTGCGCTCGGCAACGCGCTGCTCCAGTGTCTCGTTGATCTGCTTGAGGGCGAGATCGGCCTTTACGCGCTGGGTGATGTCGGCATAGGTGGTAACAATGCCCTTGTCGGGCATCGGGTTCGACCGGATTTCAATGATCCGACCGAAGCTCGGAAGTTCGAGCGCGAAGGCCTTGTCCATCACCATGAAGTCGGCAAGCACCTTGTCGGCCTGCTTCGGGTCGATGTCACCGCGCTCCTTCATGATCGCGATGATCTCGCGCAGCGGAAACCCGACCTGCCCGACGGCTTCGGGCAAGCCGAGCAGGTCGCGAAAACGGGTGTTCCAGACGGTCAATCGGCTCAGATGATCGAAGACCGTTATGCCCTGGTCCATCTGGCCGAGCGCCGTCTGCAGCAGGTCGCGATTGTACTGTAGTGCCTCCGAGGCCTCGTCGAGGAGCCTCGCCGTGGCGGCCGATGTATCGTCATGCTTCTGGAACAGGAGCGAGAGCACCAGGCGCGAGGACGCGGAGCCGATCGCGCTGCCCAGAAGCTGTTCCGCAAACCGCACCAGGCCCATGTCCACCGCGGATTGGGGCTCCAGCCAACGACCAGTGGTCGTCTCGTAGGTGTGGAACGAGCGTTCCGTGCGCCGCTCGCCCAGATAACGCGCGATCGTCGCCTTCAGGTCCTTGACGGTCACCTTCGTGGACCAGCGGCCGGAAGCTGGGTTTGCCAGTGACCGCTGCGGGATGAAGACGTTCGCCTGCAGCCTTTCAAGGGGCTTCAGATCGCGCGACAGGGAGCCCACGACGTAAAGCACGATGTTGAGCCCGAGGCTCAAGACGGTTGCGTTCAGCAGCGGATCGGCCATGGCCGGCGACGTGGCGTCCATTCCCGGAAGCAGGAAACTCAGGATTTGGGCCGAAAGCATGGTCTGCTCGGGCCCACCAAGGCTCGGGATGAAGAGGAGATAGAACCAGACCAGCGTGCCGCCGATGAGGCCAGCCACGACGCCTCGCGCATTTGCACCGCGCCAGATGAGACCGCCGAACAGCGCGGGGGCGAGCTGGGCGATCGCCGCGAACGATAGGAGGCCGATCGACGCCAGGCCTCCGCTGACATCCGATGCGCGGAAGTAACAGTAGCCGAGAAAGACCGTGAAGAAGATGGCTGTGCGGCGAATGCGCAGGATGGTCAGCGAGGCGTCGCGGCCGGCGATCGAACGGCGAAACGAGCTTTGGCGCAATAGCACCGGCATCACGATGTCGTTGGAGATCATGATCGAGATCGCCACCGAGGCGACGATGACCATGGCGGTTGCGGCGGAAAACCCGCCGATGAAGGTGATGAGCGTGAGTTCCGGCACGTCGAAGGCAAGCGGCAGGGACAACAGATACAGATCAGCGTCACCGCCGCCGTCGAAGACGATGAGGCCGGCGAGCGCTACCGGCAGCACGAAGAGGTTGATGGCGATGAGATAGGCCGGAAAGAGGAAGGCTGCCGTCTTCAGCTCGTCGTGGGTGCGGTTTTCCACGACGGTGACATGGAACTGTCGCGGCAGGAGAATGATCGCAAAGGCCGAGAGCACCGTCAGCAGGAGCCATCGGCCGAGCGACGTTTCATAGGCCATGGCTTCCACGGCCTGCGCGTTCATCTGCGCCGCCTCGAAGAGGACCCCCGGGGAATCGAAGATCCAATAGACGACGAAGAGACCCACCATGGTGAAGGCGATGAGCTTGACGACGGATTCCATGGCGATGGCGAGGATCAGGCCGTCCTGGTGCTCTGTCGCATCTGTATGACGGGTCCCGAAGATCACGGCGAAGACGGCGAGCATGCCGGCGACGACCAGCGATATCTCGGTGACGAGGAAAGACTCGCGAATGCCATCGGCGCCGTTTGCATTGACGATGGCCGTCACGCTGCTGGACACGGCCTTCAGCTGAAGGGCGATATAGGGAACGGCGCTGATGACGGCGATGAGGGCGACGATGCCTGCCACAAGCGGGTTCTTGCCGTAGCGCGCCGCGATGAAATCCGCGATCGACGTGATCTTTTCGGCTTTGGCGAGGCGCACGATGCGGCGGATGACGGGAAAGCCGATCGTAAACATCAGGATCGGGCCGATATAGATCCCGAGAAATTCGAGTCCGCGCTCCGTCGCAAGGCCCACGGAACCGAAATAGGTCCAGGACGTGCAATAGATCGCCAGGCTCAGTGCGAAAATGACGGGCCGGCCGGCAAGCCGTCGCTTGGGGCGCATGCCGATCTTGTCGCCATAGGTCGCAATGGCGAAAAGCAGCAGCATGTAAAACAGCGCCGAACAGAAAATGACCCAGCCGGCGACCATTCAACCTCCCCAATCGCCCTGCCGTCATAAGACAGAAACGCCGTCCATTACGACAGGAAAGCATAGCGCGATCCGGACTTTGCGCAAATCATGCGAAAGACGGTGCGCAAGTCCTACCGCATGCGCGAAATCGTATCGTGGTGCACCATTGCTTGTGATAATCCTGCACAATGCCGGTCACAGCACGCCGGCTTGGTCGAGGGGTTACCGACCGCCAATGGAGGGTAGTCAATGCTGAACGAATTCAAGGAGTTTATTGCCCGCGGCAACGTCATGGACCTGGCAGTCGGTGTGATTATCGGCGGAGCCTTCGGTCTGATCGTTTCCTCGGTCGTCGATGATGTCGTCATGCCGCTCGTCGGAGCCGTTCTCGGCTCGGGCGTCGATTTTTCAAACTACTTCATTCCGTTGTCGTCCGACGTCACGGCCAATACGTTGGCAGCCGCCCGCGAACAGGGCGCGGTTCTCGCCTACGGCAACTTCCTGACGGTCGTGATCAATTTCGTGATCCTCGCCTTCATCATCTTCTTGATGGTCAAGGGCGTGAACCGGCTTCGTCGCAAGCAGGAAGACCCGGCGCAGGACACCGCTCCGCCCGCCGATATCCTGCTTCTGACCGAGATCAGGGACCTGCTGAAGAGGTAGGTTCGTCCATCATCAGCATCGATCCGTCGATCAGTGCTTATGACGTGTGCCCCGCCTCGAATCGCGATAGGCAGTGCCGATCAAGAGGCGGAGTACATTCATGTCCCTCATGGACCATCTGAGCCCGATTGCGCATTCCGTGCCGGAAAGCGGGATCGTCGAAGTCGTCAATCACGGGCGCAGCCGTGAAGGGCTGATTGCGCTTTGGGTCGGCGAGGGTGACCAGCCGACGCCAGCCTTCATCTCGGATGCCGCGTCGGCATCGCTGACGCGCGGCGAGACGTTCTACACCTGGCAGCGCGGCATCCCCAATCTGCGGCAGGAACTGGCCCGCTACCATACACGCCATTTCGGCGCGTCTTTCGACGCGAACGAGTTCTACGTGACGGTTTCGGGCATGCAGGCGATCCGCATCGGCCTGGAAGCGATCGTCCCGGCAGGATCAGAGGTGCTCTACCTGTCGCCGGCCTGGCCGAACTTCCCGGCCGCGGTTACCATCTGCGGCTCGCAACCGGTGCCCGTGCTGCTCGAATTCACCGAACGCGGCTGGAACCTCGATATCGGCAGGCTCGAAGCGTCCATCACGCCGCGCACAAAGGCGATCTTCGTAAACTCACCGTCCAACCCGACCGGCTGGACCGCGTCGGCCGACGATCTCAAGCAGATCCTCGATCTCGCCCGGCGCCATGGTCTTTGGATCATGGCGGATGAAATCTATTCGCGCTTTTATTATGCCGGTGGCCGTGCACCATCGTTCTTCGACATCCGGGAAGAGGGCGACCGCATTCTCTTCGTCAATTCCTTTTCCAAGAACTGGGCAATGACCGGCTGGCGGATGGGATGGATCACGGCGCCGCCGGAAATGGGCCAGGTGCTGGAGAACCTCATCCAGTACGCAACGTCGGGCGTGCCGCATTTCCTGCAGCAGGGCGCTGCGGCAGCACTCGAACACGGCGACGGTTTCGTGGACGAACAGGTCGAGCGGGCGCGTCAAGCACGGGATCTCTTCTGCGATGCGCTGCTGACAACCAACCGCGTGCGCCTCGTGAAACCAGATGGCGCCTTCTACGCGTTCTTCGCGATCGACGGCATCGACGACCCGAGACGGGCCGCACTCGACATTGTCGACAGCACGGCGGTCGGGCTTGCGCCGGGCACGGCATTCGGTGCTGGAGGCTCGCCCTTCTTCCGCGCCTGCTTCCTGCGCCGCCTTGACCAGGTGACGGAGGCTGCCGACCGGTTACAGGCGTTCATCGCCGACCGCTGACGTCTGGCGAACCTCCCTTCCAAAGCCTGTTGCAACTTCGCCACAGCGCTGAAATCGTGGAGAAGTTGAACTGGATCGTAAAGGATTGGTTCATATTTTCAGCGATAGTGGCGCCATGAAATTCAAGCGATCCACTCCCTCAATCGGGTCGCCTATGGAGAAGACAATGAAGCACATCATCGCAATCGCACTTGCCTCTACCGTCATGTCCGCATCGGCATTTGCAGCCGACGCCATCGTCTACAACGAGCCGGCTCCCGCCAGCGCTCCTTTCGTCGCTCCCGGCTTCGACTGGACCGGTCCGTATATCGGTATTCAGGCTGGTTATGCCTGGGCCGAGCTCGACACCGGTCCTGCAACGATCGACGCTGACGGCGTGCTCGGCGGCATCCATGCCGGTTACAACTACGACTTCGGCGGCTTCGTCGTCGGCGGCGAAGTCGACTACGACTTCGCAAATGTCGAGATCGATGGTGGCCTCGGTGAAATCGACGGCGTTGCACGCGCCAAGCTGCGTGCCGGCGCCGATCTCGGCCAGGTTCTCGTCTACGGTACGGCAGGTGGTGCTTATGCGACCGCCGACACCGCTCTCGGTGACCTGAATGATTTCGGCTGGCTCGTGGGCGCTGGCGTTGATTTCGCTGCTACCGACAACATCATCGTCGGTGCCGAGTACCTCTACCACGACTTCTCGAACTTCGACGACAGCGGCATCGACGTCAACGTCCACACTCTGAAGGCGAAGGCTTCCTTCAAGTTCTGATCGCCTGAGAGCGACAAAGCTAAAGCAAAGGGCGGGCGAAAGCTCGCCCTTCTGCTTTTCGGCCAGTGAGTGCGTGACCGATTCGGCTGCCGCCTCGCGCCGACACAGCGATCTCAGACCGGCTGGGCTCCGGTGCTTTCGTCGATCGCACCCTTTGCCACCAGTGCCTGGTAGTTTCTCATCTTGGCGCGACATTGCGCGATGGCGAAGCGTTTCAGGAGGGTGTTGATGCTCGTGCTGAAGGATTTGAGCTTCAGCAGGCTGTCATCTCCCCAGCCATCCACCATGAAACACGCATAACCATCACCTCGCCGTGCACAGCAGATATTCTGCGGCGTCAGATCGCTGACGACGATGGGTGCCGCCAGCACCTTGCGGAAGAAGTCTTCAACTGCCTGCTCGGCAGCGGGGGTGAACGTCTTGCGCAGGATCATCTGGCGGACATCCGGCGCCAGCGTGCCGTCGTCATCGCGCACGATGCCAACGACCAGCCCGGGTCCGAGATTGGTTTCCAGCAGGCCGCGGATCGGCGTCATGAAATCCGGGTAGCCGCCAAGCGCATAGAGTGCGAATTGCTCGCGCAATTCGTCGATCTGCATGGAATGGGCGCCGGAGCGATAGAAATACCGCTTCCAGCCCTGGAAGGGACGGGTCCAGTTCTTCAGGTCCGGGCGAACGATCTTGATGCAGCAACTGGGATCGCCGGGGTGATGAAACACCCGCCGCTTCGTGCCCTGGCCGATGAGAGGCACATCGGTCAGGTCGAGCACATCGTGATGGCTGCTGGACAAAATCGCGGTTCTCTCCGGCGGGAACAAGGTGGTGGACGAGGATTTGCCCGTCATTGAGCCAAAAAGCTCATGCGTCAAGGCAATCGCGTCGACGACGAGGCTGCATCTGTCCCGTGGGCGCTGGAAAAATTTATCGTTCTTCGTCCGTTACGCTTTGAATCATCCTGTGTCGCCGGCGCATGGCGGGCAAATTTTCCGTGGGGTGACGCAGGAGCCGGAAAAGTTCTCGGAGACCCTGTCCTCCCGGTTTGTCAAAAAGCGCCCGGGCTCATATTTAGCCTTCAAGTTTTCCTTGCTTATTGTCGGAGTTCACAATGCCCCAAGCGCGCAGCCTGCTGATCGCAGCTCTCGTTTCGCCCCTTCTCGCCAGCACGGCATTCGCCGCGCCGGATGGCTGGAAGCCGCTTCTCGAGCCGCAAGAATTGTCCGCGATCCTGGCGCAGGACGAGACTGTCCGCATCATTCGCGTCAGCGGTGACAGCGGCTTCATCCCGGGCGCTGTTTCCGCACCCTATGCCGATTGGCGTGGACCTGCGGAGAACCCCGGCGCGCTCCGCGAAGTGGAGTACTACCAGGATCTCGTCCAGAGCCTCGGCATCGAGGCCGACACGCCGGTGGTGCTGGTTCATGAAGGCGCAGACACGACCGACATGGGCACCGCAGCGCGCGTCTACTGGACGCTGAAGTCGCTCGGCGTGGAGGATCTCGCGCTGGTCAATGGTGGCTTCACGGCCTGGCGCGAGGCGGGCCTCGATGTAGAGAATGAAGCTGGCTCCGTGACGGCGAGCAGCTGGGAGCCTCAGTGGTCGGATGAGTGGCGTGTCTCCACCGAAGAAGTCGAGCAGCATGTCGCTTCCGGTGATGCCCGCCTGATCGACGCGCGCCCGCAGAGCTTCTTCGAAGGCATCATGTGGACCGTCGCCGATCCTGGCACGCTGCCGGATGCCGGTAACCTCACCTATGAAAGCTGGTTTGAGGGCAACCGCATGGTCGATGCGGCAGCTGCCCGCCAGATTGCCGAGGATTACGGCCAGACCGATGCGCCGCTTACGGTATCCTTCTGCAACACTGGCCATTGGGCGGCAATCAACTGGTTCGCGCTGAGTGAAATGGCCGGCGTCGAGAACACCCGCCTCTATGCCGAAAGCATGGCGGAATGGACCCAGGCGGACCGTCCCGTCGCCAACCAGCCGAACGCCTTCACCTATTACTGGCTTTCGACGAAGCGCTGGGTGGAAAGCCTCTTCTCCTGATCTCGGGATCGGGCCTGAAGTCCACCTTTTTAATCCAGACGTCCGCCGCGCCCTGATCGGGGCGCGGTCCGCATTGTTCAGGTAGTGATTGAAATGATCCTCAACCGTCTGTCGCTGATCGCCGCCAGCCTCGTGCTGGTCGTCGTCGTCTTCGGCCTCGCGGGTCCGCGCGCGGCTCTTCTCGTTCTGGTCGGCATCGGCTTTGGCCTTGCACTTGAGGGGCTTCGCTTCGGCTTTGCCGGCCCATGGAGGGTGATGATCACCGAAAGGGACGGGCGCGGTCTGGTCGCGCAGCTGCTGGCGATCGGGCTGACTGCGGCCGTCGCCATTCCACTACTCGCCTCTGCACCCGGTGAACTCATCGGTGCGCATGCGCCGATCGGCCTGGCGATGATCGCCGGTGCTTTCGTGTTCGGTGCGGCCATGCAACTGGTCATGGGCTGCGGATCGGGAACGCTGGTCAATGCGGGCAGCGGCAATCTCATCGGCGCCGTCGCCCTTGTCGGCTTCATCGCCGGCAGCTTTCTCGGCACCTTGCATCTCGACTGGTGGACGGGCCTCGGCGCACTGCCCACGCTCACGATCCAAGGGCTTGCCGGGACCAATGGGGGTCTGGCGCTCACGCTCGTAGGACTTGCTGCGGTTGCCGCCTTCGTGATCGCCCGTTCGGCGCCTGGTAAGAAGATGCCGCCGCGCCGGTTGTGGATCGCAGCGATCCTCATCGCGCTTCTGGCCATCGGCAACCTTATCGTCGCCGGACAACCCTGGGGCATCGTCTATGGTCTCGGGCTTTGGGGCGCCAAGATCGCCCAGGCAGTCGGCATGGATCTCGCCGCCAATGCATTCTGGTCTGGCCCGGTGCATGCGGAGCGGCTGGAGCAGAGCATTCTGACCGACTACACGTCGCTCACCAATGTCGGCCTTCTCTTCGGCGCGTTCCTCGTCATGCGGTGGCGTGCTCCCGTCGGTGAGCAGGTCAAGCGCCTCAAACTCGAAAGCTGGGCCGTCATCCTGATCGCCGGTCTCGTGCTCGGCTACAGCGCCCGCATTGCGTTCGGCTGCAATGTCGGGGCGTTTTTCAGCGGCATTTCCACCGGCAGCCTGCATGGCTGGGTGTGGTTTGCGGCAGCGTTTATAGGATCCGGTGTCGGCCTGAAGCTTCGCCCCGTGCTGCTGCGACCAATGACGCCCCCTGTCGGAGAAGGACAACCCGCATGACGAGCGAACACTACCGCTTTCCCGGCCGCACGCTCGTGGCGCTGACCACGATGCTGGTCGTTCTGGTGCTCGCTGCCTTCGATCTTCAGGCATCGGGCGGCATTGATCCCTTCAACGCTCCGAGCCCCATTGCGCTCGGCTCCGGTCAGGCACCGGGCGGGGCCCACTGCTCCGGCGCGTGAGCAGCGCGCGTCTTTTCACGCGTGGGATTTCTCGGCTAACAAGGCCGGCGGGCAGTGGCGCTCGAATGCGGCGAGTATCTCCAGCCAGGCAGGGGAGAACTTGTCGGATTCGGGATAGGGCGCGAAACGATCGATAAGTCCCTCAACGTAATCGCCGTGCTCGATCACGGTCCCCACCAGCGCTGGATCGGGCGTTGTATCGACAACCAGCAATCGTCCAGCGCTGCGGGCGCCGAATGCCTGGGCAAGCTCTATGCGCAGATCTTGCGGCACTCCCTGATTGTCCTTGACGACGAACACCACATCCGGATCTTGAAGACGCCCCCGGAACTTCTCGAGCAGATGGGCGACCTTAGCTACTTCCTCGGCATGAATTGCGCGTCTTGTGTCCTCATCGTGGAGCCATCCGACGCTGTCGGACTTCATGCGGGTGTGAAATGCGATGTCGTATGCCGCGTCGCGCACCATGCCGAAATCCGGCATCAGGTTCTCGAACAGGAAGAGACCGGCGAAATCGCGCTCGAAGAGCTTCAGCAGCGACGCAGGCGGACAGAAGGCCCAGCGCAGCAGACCGCCTGCTTCACAACCCAGTGCGCGCTGAACGAAGCCAAATTCGCAATTGATACCGACATTCTCGAAGCGCTCGACTGCCGCGATCTTCTGCATGCCTGCTTCCCCCAAAGCCTTGAAGGCAGAATGGCGGGCGAAGCGTGCGGTGGCAATCCAACTGCAACGAAAGATTGAATAGAATTCGCAGCCGTTAATCTTTCGTTAACCACTTTCACCGCAATTTCTGCGTGTACTTCTTTCGCTGCATGACGCGCGCCTTCCTCAGGATTTTCCCTCAGTGACCAGTGTTCTGACCAATCGTGCCGCCATGGCTGCGAGCGCGACCCTGCGTTCTATCGCCCTTCTCTCAAACTCTACACAGCTTCAGGCGTCCAGCGGTCTGCGCATTGGCAGCGCCAGCGACAACGCTGCATACTGGTCGATTTCGACGACGATGAAATCCGATGCAAAGGCCCTCGGCGCAGTCGGCGATGCGCTTGGCCTCGCGCGTGCCAAGATCGATGTCGCTTATCAGAGCTTGTCTTCGGTGATCGACGTGCTGAGCGAGTTTCGGGCAAAACTGGTCGCTGCGCAGGAACCGGGCGTCGATCCCGCAAAAATTCAAAAGGAACTGGATCAACTCAAAGGCCAGGTGGAGTCCATCGCCGCTTCTTCGAGCTTTAACGGCGCGAACTGGTTGAGCACCGACATTGATGACATCCACGACCGAACGCTCGATGTCACCCATGTGACATCGACGATGACCCGAAGCGCTAATGGCTTCTCGGCACTGTCCACGATGGAATTTCACCTCTCGGAGACATCGCTCTTCAACACCAGCGGCGGCGGGCTCCTGGAGCCCGACAGCCGCCTTTCTCTCACGCTCGGCGGTATTCGTAACTCCGATAACTACCGGAACCAGGACGGCGAAATCGTCATCGATCGTTTCAATACGCTAGCAGGCGAGCGGGCACGCTTTAAATTCGACTTCACCGGACCCATGACCTTCGATGATCCATCGGACGCGATCACTTTCGACCTGGTCGTCGACAAGGACAATCCGAGCGATGTGGCGCCGCCTCACGATCAAGGCCGTACCACATCGCTGCGCATCGACCGGACCGTCGTCGACGCGGTTCTGCCGTCAGCCAACGGGACGATCGGGACGTATCAGGACTACATCCGCGTGCTAAATCACGTCCTTACCCCAGCTGGTGCATACGCAACGCAGGTCTTGGACTACGATGACGATGGAAACATTTTTGTTGTCGAGGACGCAATAGGGCTCAGCACATCCGAAAATTCAGGGCTCGACGGCTCCTACCTCGAGATCAGCGGTCTGACGGCAGTCGGTGTTTCTGCAAGTGGCTTGACGGATCGGCAGGTTTTCGGAACGCGAGGCTCGGGCATGACGCTTTCGTTTTCGCCGTTCACCGTGCATCTGGACGGAAAGTCGGACGACGGCGTGAAGGTCTCATTTTCCTTCTCGGCAAATGGCGAACCTCAGCGCTTCTATGAGTTCGATCGCAGCTATGTGAACGCGCTCTTCGACCGGGATACGGGCAAGGTCGAGACGGTGGAGGAGATGCACGAACTCCTCACCTCCCTAATCGCCGCAGATTGGCCGGACGTGCTTATCGAGGTCGACGGCGCGTCCACCATATCGATACGCACCGATCCTGCCGTCGATCGGCTGGCGGGCGGGCGAACGAGGATCGGGTTCAGCAATATCGACGTCAGCATCGAGCCGCTCGCGGATCTGTCGTTTCGAGCCATCGACATCGCAACTAACCCCGCGATGAAGGGGATTTATCTCAACTACATGGACACAGTGCTGCAGAAGGCGATCGATGGCACTGCGACGCTGGGCGCATTCCGAAAGCGCATCGACATGCAGACCGACTTCAACGCGAGCCTGATCCAGTCGATCGAAAAAGGCGTTGGCAGGCTCATCGATGCCGACATGAACGATGTCTCGACGCGGCTGAAAGCGCTGCAGGTGCAGGAACAGCTGGCCGGACAGTCGCTCGCCATCGCCAACGACAATACCGATCTCGTGATGCAGCTGTTCAACTGAGCAGGACGCCCCGCGTCGGTTGAGCGGGATCTCCAAACGCACAGAAAAGCCCGGCGCGAGGCCGGGCTTTTGCTTTTGAAATGTCAGGTCCTGATCAGAAGCGGAAGTTCACGCCGACCTTGACCGCATGGAAGCTCAGATCTTCCGCGATCGACACGCCGCCGGCGTTGAAGATCTCGTCGTCACCGAGGTCGGTATAGGAATACTCCGTCTGGAAAGAGATGGTGTCCGTGACGGCGTATTCGACGCCAGCGCCAACCGCGAAGCCGTGCTTGACGTCGTTGTCGGTCGAGACGCTGCCGATGCCGGTTGCCGAAAGCGTCTGCTCGGTTTCGCCATAGGCGTAGCCGCCGTGTGCGTAAATAAGCAGATCATCCATGGCGAAGCCGGCGCGAGCGCGAACGGTGCCGAGGTACTTCAGCGTGGATTCCGCCTGAACTGCACCGAAGCCCGGAACGGCGGCAGTGATTTCGGCTTCATGGTTGGTTGCTGCAATATCGGCAACCGTGCCGAAGACGAGCTGGCCGAACTGCTGGTCGTAGCCGATCTGCGCGCCGCCGAGGAAGCCGCTGCCTGAAACGGAGAGATCCAGCGTGTCGGTGCCGTCCGTGCCGGTAAAATCGTAGTCGCCGGTCGTCACGCCACCGAAGGCGCCGACATAGAAGCCCGACCAGTTGTAGGCGGCCGCAACCGGCGCCGCTGCAGGTGCAGATGGAACCGACATGATGGCGTCGGCAGCGTATGAAGCAGTACCAAGTGCGAGAAATGCCGCCGATGCGGCAAGAACGATTTTCATGGGAGCCCCCGTTGAAGTTGATTCGCCTGCAAGAAGTACAAGCTATGAGGGCGCGGCACTGTCTCCCTAATGCAACACGATGGCGCTAAGTATTTATTATATCGGGCTAATTTTATGTTGGTGAGGTGTGTGGTGGTTCGACGGGCGCCTGCTGATGAAATCGAAAAGGATAATGTCCTAAGACGTAGTCCTAGAAAGTCTTTCGTATGGGGGAGGGCTGGTGCTGCGAGAGAGGATTGAACTCTCGACCTCTCCCTTACCAAGGGAGTGCTCTACCACTGAGCTACCGCAGCTTGATGGCCGGCGCGGGCTTGCCGCGGGCAGGGGCCTATTGCCATAGGTTCAGGGGGAGTGCAAGCCGCATCTCGCATCGTTTGAGCGGGCGATGCCGATGGCCGTATTCGCACGGCACAGGCTTTGATTGCATGGTGGGATCGGCTAAAGCGACGTGATCATGAGTGATGAAATCGGCAAGAGCGACAGCGGCCAGAGCGTCATTGGCGAGCGCGACATTGGCAAAAGCGATGAGGCCAGGTTGATCGGAACGACACTGAGCGGCGCGACGCCCAAGGATGCCGGCGGGGCCGTGGCGCGCGATGCGACTGGCAATACGCAATCGCCTAAACCAGACGCGGCCATGGCGCCAAAGGCGGTCAGTGCGGCCGAGCGCAAGAAAGAGCGGCTGGCCGCAGCGCTTCGCGACAATCTCAGGCGTCGCAAGGCGCAGATGCGCGGGCGTCGCGCTATGGGCGACGGTGCGGACGACAGCGGCAGTTCCTGAGCGTCCTGGCGCTCGGCAAACAGGCCGCGGCGTACTCCGGGAGTGGCTTTTGCGCGGCATGCTCACTTGGCGCCCTGTGGATGGTGCGAATCAGTCTTGATATCCGCATAATTGATCTCTAGCGCGCCTGTGGGGCATCGAAGATGCGGTTCATGGATGGCGCTGAAAATAGCCACCGTGCGGCCGCATCTCATCAGGCGCGTCACGCCGCTCTTGCGGTGCCGGCGCGCAGATCTGAATTCAATCGGTCGCAACGATGCGACGGGCAGCCCGCGAATGGGTTTTGTCGATCACCAGGAGAGGGCGGACTTTCAGTCCGCATAGCAAGCGCATGGATCGTATCAAAGTCATCGGCGGCAACCCTCTTTCGGGCATCATCCCGATTTCCGGCGCCAAGAACGCGGCGCTGCCTCTGATGATCGCCTCGCTCCTGACCGACGACACGCTGACGCTCGAAAACGTGCCGCATCTGGCGGATGTCGAGCAGCTTGTGCGCATTCTCGGCAATCACGGCGTCGACATCACGGTCAACGGCCGGCGTGAGCGCCAGGGCGAAAGCTATGCCCGTACCGTGCATTTCACCGCGCGCAACATCGTCGACACGACCGCGCCTTATGAACTCGTCTCCAAGATGCGGGCGAGCTTCTGGGTCATCGGTCCGCTTCTAGCCCGCATGGGCGAAGCCCGGGTTTCGCTTCCCGGTGGCTGCGCCATCGGCACGCGTCCGGTGGATCTCTTCCTCGAAGGCCTCGCGGCGCTCGGCGTCGAGATCGAAATCGACGGCGGCTATGTGAACGCCAAGGCGCCGAAGGGCATTGTCGGCGGGCGCTACGTGTTCCCGAAGGTCTCGGTCGGCGCGACACATGTGCTGATGATGGCGGCGACGCTTGGCAAAGGCGTCACCGAGATCGAGAACGCTGCACGCGAACCGGAAGTCGCCGATCTCGCCAAGTGTCTGAACGCCATGGGCGCGAAAATCTCAGGCGCCGGCACCTCGACGATCACGATCGAGGGCGTCGCCTCGCTTTCGGGCGCGCGTCATCGGGTGCTTCCGGACCGCATCGAGACGGGCACCTATGCGATGGCCGTCGCCATGACCGGTGGCGATGTCGTTCTCGAAAACACCGATATCAACCTGCTGCGCTCGGCGATGGATGCCCTTCAATCCGCCGGCGCGCAGATCAGCGAAACGGAAAGCGGTATCCGCGTCGTGCGCAATGGATCGGGAATCGCCCCGGTCGATGTGACGACCGATCCGTTTCCGGGCTTTCCGACCGATCTCCAGGCCCAGTTCATGGGGCTGATGACGATGGCCAAGGGCGAGTCGCGGATCACCGAGACGATCTTCGAGAACCGGTTCATGCATGTGCAGGAACTCGCGCGGCTTGGTGCGCGCATATCGCTTTCGGGCCAGACCGCCACCGTTAGCGGCGTCGACCGGCTGAAGGGCGCGCAGGTGATGGCTACCGATCTGCGGGCATCGGTGTCGCTCGTCATCGCCGGGCTTGCTGCCGAAGGCGAGACGGTCGTCAACCGCGTCTACCATCTGGATCGTGGGTTTGAGCGGCTTGAGGAAAAGCTCACCAACTGCGGCGCGCAGGTCGAGCGCATCTCGGGCTGATCGGCCCGGGTGCGGTAATCGAGCTGTCGCCGTTGCGAAACCGGATGGGCGTGCTTATGTTGCGCTGCACAATGAAATGCGAGCACGGCCGCTCGCGTGGCATGGCCCGCAGCGGATCGACCGCATTGCGCATCGGCGCCGTCTCCAAGAGAATGCAGTGATGGATCTGATCAAACTCATAGCCCTCGACAGCGAAGACCTCGACGTTCTTTCCGCGCATATGCAGGACGCCGTGCTGAAGGTGGGCGACATGAGCTACGACGCCAAGAGCCGGCAGTTCGTGCTCGGAGCCAACCGGTTCGTCTGGGAAGTCGCACAGGGCAAGCGGCAGAAGAGCTTCGAGCGCCGGCGCGCCGCGATGCATTTCGATCGTGTGCTTGGCGTGCGCTCCAGGGGCTTCGATCGCGGTGCGCGAGAGACGGTCTTGTCGCTGCTCGCGGTTCAGTTCGTGCCCGATGTTGCGACAGAAGGACCGGGTGGAGAGATTGAACTGATCTTCGCCGACGATATTTCCGTTCAGCTCAACGTTGAATGTATCGAGGCGCAGCTTGCCGATCTTGGACCAGCATGGGAAACCCAGCGCCGACCGCGCCATCCAGAACGTGATTGAGCGCTAAAGTATCTGTGCAGGGAGCAAGCCGCTTGGCCATTCGTCTCGATCATCAGGAACCGGATTTCGAAGAACGTTTCGCGGCGTTGCTTGCAACCAAGCGCGAAGTGTCCATCGATGTCGGCGATGCTGTCGCCAAGATCATTGCCGATGTGCGCGCGCGCGGTGATGCCGCGCTGATCGAATTGTCCAAGCAGTATGACGGTATCGACCTGGAGCATGACGGTCTGGCCGTGACCGAGGCCGAAATCGATGCGGCGATGGATCTGGTCGATGCGCGGACCTTGGATGCGTTGCGGCTTGCGGCCGAGCGGATCGAGGCGCATCACAGCCGCCAGCTCCCGCGCGATGATTTCTACGAGGATGCGCTTGGCGTGAAGCTCGGTTCGCGCTGGACGGCGATCGAGGCGGTGGGCCTCTATGTGCCGGGCGGCAAGGCGAGTTATCCGAGCTCCGTCCTGATGAACGCTGTTCCTGCCCGGGTGGCCGGTGTCGAGCGGCTGGTCATGACGGTTCCGGCACGCGCCGGTGCGCTCAATCCCGTCGTGCTTGCGGCTGCGCGCATTGCCGGCGTAACCGAGATCTACCGCATTGGCGGCGCGCAGGCCGTCGCGGCGCTGGCCTTCGGCACGGAAACAATCAAGCCGGTGGACAAGATCGTCGGACCGGGCAACGCCTATGTGGCTGCAGCCAAGCGGCAGGTGTTCGGCCATGTCGGCATCGACATGATCGCCGGCCCGTCGGAGGTCCTTGTGGTGGCCGATGGCGGCAACAGTGCCGATTGGCTTGCGGCCGATCTGTTGGCGCAGGCCGAGCATGACGAAGCGGCACAGTCGATTCTCATCACCGATGACCGCGAGCTGGCGGATGCCGTCGAGCGCGCCGTTCTCGCCCAGCTGACGACGTTGTCTGGCCGGGAGCGGGCGGAAGCCAGCTGGCGCGATCATGGCGCCGTCATCACGGTGGGCGATCTAACTGCCGCACTCCCGCTGATCAATCGGATCGCCGCCGAGCATCTGGAGCTGGCGGTCGAGCGGCCGCACGATCTTCTGCCGCATATTCGCAATGCCGGCGCCGTCTTCATGGGTCGCCACACGCCGGAAGTGATCGGCGACTATGTCGGAGGGTCCAACCACGTGCTGCCGACGGCCCGTTCGGCGCGGTTCTCGTCCGGCCTCTCGGTGCTCGACTACGTCAAGCGCACGTCGGTGCTGGAGCTCGGGCCGGATCAACTGGGCGCGCTCGGGCCGGCGGCCATCGCGCTGGCGGAAGCTGAAGGTCTCGACGCCCATGCGCGTTCCGTTTCCATCCGCATGAACATGCCGGGTTCGTGATGGGGACAACGGGCGTCTTCCGGCTCAGCGACGTCGAACTCGACGAATCGATCGGCCGATCGACGCCCGATGTCGAGCATGAGCGGGCAGTCGCCATCTTCGACCTCGTGGAAGAAAACAGCTTCGAGCCGGTGGGGCACCCGGGCGGACCGTACAAGCTAAAGCTCTCGCTGGTCGACATGCGCCTCGTCTTCGCCGTCACGACGGAAAGCGGCGATCCGGTCGTGACGCACATCCTGTCGCTGACACCGTTCCGGCGGATCGTGAAGGACTATTTCATGATCTGCGAAAGCTATTACGATGCAATCCGGTCGTCCTCGCCGGGCCAGATCGAGGCGATCGACATGGGGCGCCGCGGCATCCACAATGACGGTTCGCAAACGCTGATGGACCGGCTCGAAGGCAAGATCAAAGTCGATTTTGCCACCGCGCGCCGCTTGTTCACCCTGATCTGCGTTCTGCACTGGCGCGGTTGATGCCACCCGCCGATACCGACACGCCCGCCGAAGAGAGGCGCGATCCGGGTTCGGTTCTCTTCGTTTGCGGCATGAATTCGATCCGCTCGCCGATGGCCGAGGCAATGGCGCGTGACATTCTCGGGCCCGGCACCTATATCGCTTCGGCGGGCGTCAGGCCGGGAACGCGCGATCCGTTCGTCGATGCCGTTTTGAACGAGATCGGGCTGGATCTCGGCAAACGGCAACCGCAACTGCTCGACGATCTCGAGGATGGCTTTTTCGACGTCATCGTCACGCTCGCTCCGGAGGCGCATCACCGGGCGCTGGAGCTGACGCGGACAAATGCGGTCGACGTGATCTACTGGCCGATGCCGGATCCGACGGTCGCGACTGGGACGCGCGAGCAGATCCTGGAGAGTTATCGCGATGTGCGCGACCGGATCAGGACTGCGATTATGGCGCGGTTCAGGTCCAGACGCGACTGATCTGGCCGCGGTTGGCCCAAGTGGCATCGCAGTCGCCGGCATGATCTCGACGGTTCACAAAGGTAACCGGATTGTGTAGTTTCCGCCCAATTTCGGCCGAGGCCTCGGCCTGGGCACTTAAAAAAAGAAAGAACCGACCTGTATGGCAAAAGAAGAAGTCCTGGAGTTTCCGGGCGTCGTGACCGAACTGCTTCCGAATGCGACCTTCCGCGTGAAGCTGGAAAACGAGCACGAGATCATCGCCCACACTGCCGGACGCATGCGCAAAAACCGCATCCGCGTGCTGGCTGGTGACAAGGTGCTTGTCGAAATGACGCCCTATGACCTGACCAAGGGCCGCATCACCTATCGCTTCAAATAGCCTTCCAGACGGCCCCAGGCGGCCGGCGGAACGGCTGCGGCTCGGGCTCACCCATGGCGTTGTCCAAGAAACTCATTCTTGCATCCGGTTCGCCTCGGCGGGTCGAACTGCTTGCGCAGGCCGGCATCGAGCCTGACAAGCTGATGCCGATGGAAATCGACGAGACGCCGGCAAAGTCGGAGCACCCTCGCTCGCTTGCCCGGCGCCTGTCGAAGGAGAAGGCGGAGGCTGCGCGCGCCGCGATCGTGTCGGATCCAGCGCTCAAGGGCCATTTCATTCTCTCGGCGGACACCGTGGTTTCTGTCGGCCGGCGCAGCATCGGCAAGCCCGAGCGGGTGGATGAGGCATCGAACGCCCTCTACCTGCTCTCCGGCCGTTCGCACCGCGTGTTTACTGGTGTGTGCGTCATCACGCCGTCCGGCAAGCTGCGGCAGACGATCGTGGAGACACGGGTGCGCTTCAAGCGGCTGTCGACGGTTGAAATCGATTCCTACCTGGCATCGGGCCAGTGGCGCGGCAAGGCGGGTGGGTACGCCATCCAGGGTTTTGCCGGTGCCTTCGTGGTCAAGCTCGTTGGCTCCTATACGAACGTCGTCGGCTTGCCGCTTTATGAGACCGTAGGTCTCCTGACGGGCGAGGGTTACGACGTGCATTTGAACTGGCTGGAAGCACGCTGAGCATGATTGACGGTGTCGACGGCAAAGTGACGCCCTTGCGCAAGCCGCGGCCGTGCCCGGAATGCGGTAAACCCTCCAGCCGGGCCACGTTTCCGTTCTGCTCGACCCGCTGCAAGGAAATCGACCTCAATCGATGGCTGACGGGAGCCTATGTCATTCCGGTGCACGAAGACGATCCGGAAGAGGGCGATGGCAGCCTGCCGGACGACGATCAAACAGGCCGCGAATAGACTGACAAATTTCGGTGCCGGGTGCTGGACACCGCAATTTCGGGTGGCTATAACCCGCCCACTTCGAAGGGCCAGCCAACGGCCTTTCCCACCGCAGAAATGTCGGCGGATCAAGAAGATGCCCAGGTAGCTCAGTTGGTAGAGCATGCGACTGAAAATCGCAGTGTCGGCGGTTCGACTCCGTCCCTGGGCACCATTTCCCTGAAGCGCATCTCTTCCGTTGCAACCGACCAGAATTGACCGGCCGGCTGCCCGCAATTCGCCCAAGCGCTATTCGGCCGCTTCCGGTCTGCTCAGCACGCCGCGCCGGACCTGGTCTTCCTCGATCGATTCGAACAGCGCGCGGAAATTGCCTTCACCAAAGCCATCGTCGCCCTTGCGTTGGATGAACTCGAAGAAGATCGGGCCGATCACGGTCTTGGAGAAGATCTGCAGCAGCACGCGGGTCTCGCCGCCACCGACGACGCCTTCGCCGTCGATCAGGATGCCACGCTTCTTCAGGTGTTCCAGCGGCTCCTGGTGGCCTTCGACGCGATTGAGGGACATCTCGTAATAGACGTCCGGTGGACCGGGCATAAACTTCATGCCGGCATCAGCGATGCTGTCGGTGGCGCTGTAGATGTCATTCGTCGCGATCGCGATATGCTGGATGCCTTCGCCGCGATATTCGCGCAGATATTCTTCGATCTGGCTGTGCTCGTCGGCGCTTTCGTTGATGGGAATGCGGATCTTGCCATCGGGCGAGGTGAGGGCGCGCGACGTGAGGCCCGTCTGCTTGCCCTTGATATCGAAGAACCGGATCTCGCGGAAATTGAAGGTCTCGGCATAGAACCGGTACCAGGTGTCCATGTTGCCGCGCACGACATTGTGCGTCAGGTGGTCGAGATAGAAGAAGCCGAAGCCCTGCGGCTTAGGATCGGTCTCACCCAGCCACTCATAGTCTGCCGAATAGCAACTGCCATTCTCGCCATACTGATCGATGAAATAGAGGAGCGATCCGCCGATACCGACGACCGCGGGCGCATCGATGGACTTTCCGTCGCCGTTGTAGGGCTCGGCGCCCAGGCTGACGGCGCGGTCAAACGCGTGCTTCGCGTCGACGACGCGCCAGGCCATGGCCGGGGCGCACGGGCCGTGTTCGGCGCAAAATCGCGCGGCATGGGAGCGGGGCTCGGCGTTCAGCAGGTAATTGATATCGCCCTGGCGGTAGAGGGTGATCGCCTTGCTGCGGTGTCTGGCGACCGGGGTGAAGCCCATCTGGCGGAACAGACCATCGAGAACCTCCGGTTCGGGATGGGCGAACTCGACGAATTCGAACCCATCCGTGCCGGCCGGGTTGGCTTCAGAGATCGTGGCCTTCGGTGCGTCGTGTGGAAAGGGTCCCATGCGTATCCTCCTCGCTGCAGAACGGTCATCATTCTACTGCCGGAGGCATGCAAGCGGCTTGCAATCTCATGCGTGCATGACGACGATGATGCATCGAAATCGATAAGAAGCGAGCCTCGATGCAAGAAATTCGTATCGACCGCGTCGATGCTGCAATACTCAATGCGCTGCAGCGGGACGCAACGCTGACCAATGCCGACCTCGCGGCCGAGGTCCATTTGTCGCCGTCGCAATGCTCGCGAAGGCGGGCGGCACTTGAAGCCGGCGGACTGATCAAGGGCTACGGCGCGCTTGTGGACGCGGATGCGCTCGGCTTCGGCATGCGCGCAATCACCCGCGTCAACCTCCGTTCGCACGGCCAGGAGCAGGAGGCTGCCTTTGCCGCGTTTCTCGCACGTCATGAGGAGGTGCGGGCAGCCCACTCGGTGTCCGGCGATGCGGATTATGTGCTCGACATCCGCGTTCCCGATCTCGCCGCGTTCGCGCGCTTCGTCCACGAAAAGCTCCTGCCGCAGCCACAGGTGACGCAGGTACGGTCGGAGATCGTGTTGAAGACGCTGAAAGACGAGGTCGGCGTGAAGGCGGTTCCGACCGGCTCATGACAAACCGGCTGGCCCCTTTGTTATGGCTTTATCCGACGAGGCCGAGACGCATGGCCTTGATGACGGCGTGTAGGCGGCTCGAGACACCCATCTGCATGGCAGCCTGATCCAGCGTCTGCTCGATTTCGCCGACCGAGCGGCCTAGCTGGGCGGCGATCAATGTGGTGTCGCGGCCGTCCGCGAGCAGGCGCAGGCAATCCATCTCGTGCTGGCTGAGCGCGCTGGCGCCCAACTCGTTCATCTTGTTCATGGTCGTCTTTCGAACTCTACAATGAGAGTCTGAGGGCTGCCGACATCCATGCGGGCGGCAAAGCGCTTCGCGGCGGTCAGGGCGACCGGCGGCGATAAAAGCCTAATATACGAATTTACCTTGGCGGGTTTGACCCGCGACGCCAATCCGGATGCTGCAATGCACAAAATTTCAGTGACGAGAGGAGCTCCGCAATTCCCGACGGAGTTCGCTCGGCGATCGGCCGAACCAACGCCGCGTCGACCTGGTGAAGGCGCTTGGCTGGGAAAAGCCGAGTTCGTAGCCGATGTCGGAGATGCTGCGCTCGCTGTCACGCAGAAGACGGCGCGCCCATTCGCAGCGCGTCTGGTCGATGAGGTCGTTGTGAGATGTCCCCGCTTCAGCCAAGCGGCGCTGAAGCGTTCGCTCGCTCATGCCCATGTGGCGGGCCACATGCTCGAGCGTCGGTTCGCCAGCGGATAGGTTCTGCAGCAGAAAGAGCCGGATGCGCGTCTGGAGGTCGTCGTTTTCGACCTTCAATTCCGCCTGCTTGTTGCATTGTTCTTCCATGAGGCGATGGAGCCGCGCGTCGGCCTTCGGGTTCGGCGTCGCCATCAGGCTGGCCGGAAATTCGATGGCATTCATCGGCTCGCCGAAGCGCAGATTGGTTGCCAGCTTACGGCGATAGAGGCCAAGCGCGGCGGGCGGCGGCCTTTGCAGGAGGAAGCGCGCCGCGCGCAGGTTCAGCCCGAGCAGACCGCGGTAACGTGCCGCAAAGAGCGCAGCAAAATAATCGGTGAACTGATCGTGGCGCACGATGAGCGCGGGCAGCGACCACTCGAGCCGCGCGATCTCCCCTTTGACGACGATCGCGCAGTGCTGCGTTTCCATCAGCAGGCGATGATGACGCACGGCAAAGGAGAGCGACTCGGCGAGCGTCGGCGCACTCAACATACCGTAGCCATAGATGCCCGTGCTTCCGGGCTCTAGATGATCGGCCGCTTTCAGTCCAAAGGCGGGATCGCCGGAAATGATCGCGAGCGATTCGAACAGCCGACACAGTCGGTCCAGGCTGATGCGCGTCGAAAAATCGTTGAAGCTCGATGTGCTGAGCCCCATCGACCGCGCAATGCTGTCAATGTCAATGTCGATGTCACGATCGCGAGCCATTGCGAGCAGCGACGCGCCGAGCGACGCGGCCACTTCAAATCGGTCGGCCAGTTGAGGCGGTTTCGACATCGTTGGCGCACAAGGTTAATACTTTGGCGTCGATGGTATCGCGCCGCCCCGGCCGTGTCGAAGGGTTAAAAGGTCGTACCCGCAACATTTGTTGCTGCAACGCAATACTGGCATTATTTATCTTGCGCGGCAATGCAAAACCCCCCTGAAAGGCGAGGGGCGGCGGGACGACCACTCAGGAACTTGCTCTCGATGGTTAACCTTCGCGCAAGGACTTCGATCATAGTCTCGCCATCACGACGCAGTGGGTGTGGGGGCGCACAGCCATTCCCCTCAGGCATGATGCCGGTTCGTCGTACCGGACAGAGACCGGTATTTTCCCGACAGAGTTCAGGCATGTAAGTGACGTGGCGTTTCCGGTCTCGACCGGGGCGGATGCGCGCCTGCATGACCGGTTAGGATCACCTTGAGGCAGGATCGGCTCAACGAGCATGGTTTTCGCAGCGACCGGACCGCATTCGTCGCATCGACGATCGGCCAGGGCGAGCGCGAAGCCTTGCGGCTCGTGTTGCCCATCCTCGGGACTTCTGCAAAGAGCGGCATCGTCTCCTGCCTGGACAGCGCGCAACAAAGCGGCGCGATCGACGGGAACATGCAGGGGCGCCTGAAGCGCTCACTAGCCCAGCGCTTGGATGCGATCCTCGATAATCAGGACGATCTTGCACGCGCGGAAATCGACCCCGTATTGACCGAGGCCGGCGCGCCTATCGGGCTTGTGCTCGCGGCTTACGGGCAGGCCATCGAAGCGGCCATCACCACCATCGTCGAACAGCCACGTCAGCGGCGCTGGCCATCTCTCAGCAAACCAGAAGGCGTGGATCTGACTGCGGTCTCGGCGCTGGTGAAGAGCGTTTTTGCCGACATCGAGGCGATGGTGAGCGAACGCGCTGCGCGCCTTGAAGACACATTCAAGCGCGAAGCCGAAGCGCGCCGGCTCGATACCCGCCAGCGGATCGAAACGGTGCTTCTGCCGCCTCTGCAGCACGCCGCGCGGGGAGACACCGGCCGTCGTCTCGAGCCGGCGCGACTTCCCGACAGCCTTGCGACCGTTGCCGGCACCATCAATGCGGTGCTCGTCGAACTGGATCAGCACCGGGGCGCACTCGCCGAGGCCACGAAGACGCTGAGGTCGAGCGGCGTGCTTGCCGAGAATGCGCAGGAGCAAGTGCTCGCCCTGACCGGCGAAGCGCGTCTTGTCGTGGAGACGGCGCGCCAGAACAGCGCGCATCTTTCTGCTGCCGTCGGCACGGCAGAGGCGCGGCTTGCTGTCGTGGGAACCTCGCTCAGTGACACGCGTGCAAAAGCAAGCGAAGGCGACAGCGCCGCCGCCCACACAATGGCAGCGATGGCCGATATCGAGCGGTCGGCAGAAGAGATCAGCCGACTAATCGGCTCGGTCGACGACATTGCATTCCAGACGAACCTGCTTGCGTTAAACGCGGGCATCGAGGCGGCACGTGCCGGCGACGCCGGCCGCGGCTTTGCTGTGGTTGCTTCAGAAGTGCGGGCGCTGGCGGAGCGCTCGGCGGATGCGGCCAAGGACATCAAACGCATCGTCGCACAAACGAAATCGCATGTGGTCCAGGGCTCCGCGCGGGTCAGAGAGACCCGCGATATCCTCAAGGACGTGCTGCTGCGCATGTCGGCGGTCGACGTGGACGCTAAGACTGCAGGCGAGGACCTGATCGCTATCAAGTCCGATTGCGGCCTTCTCGGTCAGGGTTTCGGGCGCATGGCAGAGACGTTCGATGCGATCGATCGCGCCGGCCAGGCGGCCAAGGCATCGATCTCTCACATCATGTCGGTCGCGCTTCACGGTGGGTCTCACGTTGAAGATCGCGTCGGTATGCCGGTCGCGCCACACGCCTATGGGCGGCGAGAAACGGCACGATCGACAGAACCCGTCGCGAACAAGCGACATTCTCGGGACAACGATGCCTGGGGCTACCTGCGGAGCCTTGGAGCATGACGACGACGGCAACGCGGGAAGGCGGCGGGACGGCCGCACTCTTCAAGGGACAGCACGCATGAATGGAACGATGACGATGATGGACGATGCACAGATCGTCGAACTGCCGACGGTCCTGGACCTCAACGCGGCAGCGCCTCTGCGCGATCGCCTTCTTGCGCGCCGCGGCACGCCGTTGGCACTCGATGCCTCGCGGGTCGAGCGGATCGGCGGACAGTGCCTGCAGGTTCTCTTGGCGGCGCGAAATGCCTGGCAGCGCGACGGCGCCGGCTTTTCGATCGATCGTCCTTCCGACGGTTTCCTCAACGCACTCCGGCAGATGGGTTTTGCCGGTGATCTGACGCCCGCTACGGAGACGACACGATGAAGAAGACGGTGCTGACGGTCGACGATTCCCGCACGATCCGCAACATGCTGCTGATGACCCTGTCCGGGGCCGGCTACGAGACCATCCAGGCAGAGGACGGCGTCGAGGGCCTCGAAGTTCTCGCCCGTTCCAATCCGGACGTGATCGTGACCGACATCAACATGCCGCGGCTCGATGGCTTCGGATTCATCGAAGGCGTGCGGCGGGACGAGCGCACCCGCGCCATTCCGATCCTCGTGCTGACGACGGAAAGCGACCAGGAAAAGAAGAACCGCGCACGCCAGGCCGGTGCCACCGGCTGGATCGTGAAGCCCTTCGACCCTGCCAAACTTATCGACGCCATCGAGCGCGTGACGGCCTGACGGGATCGACATCATGGATATGAACGAAATCAGAGAGATTTTCTTCCAGGAGTGCGAGGAGCAACTCGCCGAACTGGAAACGGGTCTTCTCGCGCTGAATGACGGCGATACCGATCCGGAAACCGTCAATGCCGTCTTCCGGGCAGTGCACTCGATCAAGGGCGGCGCCGGTGCGTTCGCGCTCGACGATCTCGTGGCATTCGCCCATGTGTTTGAAACCACTTTGGATAAGGTGCGCTCTGGACAACTTGAGCCGACACACGATGTTTTGAAGGTGATGCTGAAGTCTGCCGACGTCTTGGCCGACCTCACCAACGCTGCCCGCCATGGCGACCAGATCGACCAGGATCGCAGCGCATCGCTCGTTGCCGACCTGGAGGCGCTGGCACGCGGCGAAGGCGTATCGAGCGGCGAGAAGCCGGCCGAAGCCGAGCCTGAGTTCACGCCGGTGCCGGTGATGCTGGAAGAACCGCAAAGTGCCGACTTCGCGCCTGTGCCGTTCTCCTTCGACGATTTCGATGACGAAGACACCGCCGCCGCAGCCTCGGGCTTCGTCGTAACCTTTCGGCCGCGCGCCGAGCTCTACGGTAAGGGCAACGACGCCTATCTGCTGTTGCGCGATGTCGCCAAGCTCGGCGCGGCGAAGATCGCGTGCGACAGCACCGATCTTCCGGACCTCGCGCAGATGGACCCGGAGGGTGCCTATCTCTCCTGGACGATCGAAGTGACCGGTCTGGCCGACGAAGCACCGATTCAGCGGGTCTTCGAATTCGCCGAGTGGGATTGCGACCTGACGATCGTGCCTTCGGGAGACGTTTCTGCGGTTCAGCCGGCTGAAGAGATCGTGCTGATGGCTCCGATAGAGACGCCTGCACCGGTCAAGGCGCCTGCTCCGAAGTTCACGCCTGCGAAACCAACTGCCTCGGTAGACGACAGCGGCATGGTTCCCGTGCCCTTCGATCTGTCCGCATTCGATAATCTGACGGTGGCCGATACGATCGCCCCGCAGCCGGTTGCTGCGCCCGTGGCTGCCACGCCTGCGGCACCTGCTCCGGTCGCCCCCGTCATCTCCATCGCGGAAGCGGCGGCCAAGCGGGGGGCCGATCCCGATGCGGCCGACCGCCGCCAGGGTGGGGATCGTCGTGCAGCGGAAACGGTCGCTCCAACCATCCGCGTCGATCTCGACCGCGTCGACCGGCTGATCAACCTCGTCGGCGAGCTGGTCATCAACCAGGCAATGCTGGCGCAGAGCGTCAATGAGAGTGCCGCCGGCACGTCGGCCATCAATATGGGCCTAGAGGAACTGCAGCAGCTGACCCGGGAAATCCAGGACAGCGTGATGGCGATCCGCGCTCAGCCGGTGAAGCCAGTCTTCCAGCGCATGTCGCGGATCGTACGCGAAATCGCCGACATGACTGGCAAGAACGTGCGTCTGGTGACGGAAGGCGAGAACACCGAGGTCGACAAGACCGTCATCGACAAGCTTGCCGAGCCGCTGACGCACATGATCCGCAATGCGGTCGACCACGGGCTCGAGACACCGGAGAAGCGGCTCGCCGCAGGCAAGCCGGAGGAAGGTACGCTGCGTCTTGCCGCCAAGCACAGGTCCGGCCGTATCGTGATCGAGATCGCCGATGACGGCGCCGGCATCAACCGCGAGCGCGTCCGCAAAAAGGCGATCGAGAACGGCCTGATCAGTGCGGACGCGAACCTGTCGGACGAGGAAATCGACAACCTGATCTTCCACGCGGGCTTCTCGACCGCCGACAAGATCTCCGACATTTCGGGCCGCGGCGTCGGCATGGATGTGGTCAAGCGCTCGATCCAGCAGTTGGGTGGTCGCATCTCGATCGTCTCCAGGCCCGGCGAAGGCTCGGTCTTCACCATGAGCCTGCCGCTGACGCTTGCGGTGCTCGATGGCATGGTCGTCTCGGTCGCCAACCAGACGCTGGTCGTGCCACTGACGGCGATCGTGGAAACGCTGCAGCCGGAAGCCTCGAAGATCCACCGCTTCGGCGCGGAACAGCGCCTGATCTCGATCCGCGACACCTTTTGTCCGCTGGTCGATGTCGGGCGGGTGCTGTCCTTCCGCCGCGAGCAGGCTGATCCGGTTCAAAGCGTGGCCGTGCTCGTCGAAACGGAAGGCGGCGGCCAGCGCGCGCTCATGGTCGATGCCATCCAGGGCCAACGCCAGGTCGTCATCAAGAGCCTCGAAGCCAACTACGATCACGTGCCGGGCATTGCCGCGGCCACCATTCTCGGTGATGGGCGTGTTGCCCTCATTCTCGACGTCGATGCCGTCGTCGCGGGTTCTCGCGGCGACCAGGCGCGGCCCGAACTTTCCCTCGCAGCAGTAGGATAGGACCATGAACGAACTTGCCAGGACACAGGCCGACGGCGTTCGCGAACTCATCGCTTTCCGTATCGGCGATCAGGAATTCTGCGTCGACATCATGTCGGTGCGGGAAATCCGGGGCTGGACCCCCGCGACCGCTTTGCCGCACTCCCCGGGCTTCGTGCTCGGCGTCATCAACCTGCGCGGCGCGGTGCTTCCCATCATCGATCTGTCGAGCCGTCTCGGCATGAAGGCAGCCGATCCGACTGCGCGGCACGTCATCATCGTGGCTCAGGTGCACAAGAAGGTCGTCGGGCTTCTGGTCGATGCAGTCTCCGACATATTGTCGGTCACGAGCCAGAACATCCAGCCGACGCCGGAAGTCTCCTCCGAGCTCGACAAGTCGTTTGCCCGCGGTGTGCTGGCGATCGAGGGTCGGATGATCTGTCTCATCGAACTCGAAGCCCTCTTCAAGTCGAGCGAAAGCGAAGCTGCATGACACGCCCACTGGCGCGCGACGGCGGAGGCCTGCCTGGCGAAGAGCTGTTGGTCAGCGGCGAATTTCCGCTGACCCGTCGTGATCTCAACGAGATCGCGGCGATGATCTACGCTGACGCAGGCATCCATCTCAACGAGACCAAGGCCTCGCTCGTCTATTCGCGGCTTTCCAAGCGCATTCGCCAACTGCGCCTGTCGAGCTTCCGTGACTATTGCGAACTCGTCTCTTCACCGGAAGGTGCGGACGAGCGGCGTGAGATGCTGTCGTTCCTGACGACGAACTTCACGCGCTTCTTTCGCGAGAACCACCATTTCGACCATCTGCGCGACACCGTTCTGCCACCGCTCCTGAAGCAGGCGAAAGCCGGGGGACGGGTGCGGATCTGGTCGGCCGGCTGCTCGGACGGCCAGGAGCCCTATTCGATCGGTTTGACCGTCCTGTCGCTGATGCCGGAGATCGCTTCCTACGATTTCCGAATTCTCGCGAGCGACATCGATCCGAAGATCATCTCGAAGGCGAAAGCGGGGCGTTACGACGACCATGCGGTAGAGACGGTGCCATCCGCGCTGCGTTCGCGCTTCATCCACGAGGCGAAAGGCGAGGCCGGGGCCCGTTGGGAAGTCTCCTCGCAGGTCAAACAACTGATCGCGTTTCGTGAGCTCAATCTTTTGCGTGAATGGCCCTTCAAAGGGACCTTCCAGGTGATCTTCTGCCGCAACGTCGTGATCTATTTCGACGAGCAGACCCAGGCTCGCGTTTGGAGCCGCTATTACCAAACGCTGGAGGAGGGCGGTCACCTTTATATCGGCCATTCCGAGCGGGTGTCTGGCCCGGCGAAGGACGGTTTCGACAACGTCGCCATCACCACTTACCGCAAGAACTCGGGCAGGCCGGCAGGCAGGAGCGGCACGTTATGAACTCTCCCATCAGGGTGATCGTCGTCGATGACTCCGCCACGATGCGGATGATGATTTCGGCCGTGCTCAATGCCGATCCGGATATCGAGGTCGTTGGCCAGGCGTCGAACGCCATGGAAGCGAGAAGCGCCATCAAGGCACTCGATCCCGACGTGGTGACGCTCGATATCGAGATGCCCAGCATGAGCGGGCTCGAGTTCCTAGAAAAGATCATGCAACTGCGGCCGATGCCGGTGATCATGGTGTCGACGCTGACGCAGCGAGGGGCCGAAGCGACGCTGGCGGCGCTTGAGATCGGCGCTTTCGACTGTATCGGAAAGCCGGTTCCAGGCGAAGGCAAGCCGTTTGCAGGACTGACGACACTGGTCAAGGAAGCGGCCGCATCGCGGCTGAAGCGGAGCTATCAGCGGCCTTCGGAAAAGGCTGCGCCGGCGCCTGTCACCTCGGACTACCGCCCGCGCAACCGCATCATCGCGATCGGTGCATCGACCGGTGGTGTTGAGGCGCTGATCCAGGTTCTCTCGCGGTTTCCAGCCAACTGCCCGCCGACGGTCATCACGCAGCATATGCCGGCATCCTTCACGCGCAGCTTCGCGGAACGGCTGGATCGCCTGTGCGCGCCGAAAGTGACCGAGGCGATCGATGGCGAGCCCTTGTCCTTCGGCCGCGTCTATCTCGCGCCAGGCGGCGAGCGTCATCTGGAAATCACCAACGGATCGGGACCGCGGTGCCGGCTGGTGGAAAGTGGAACGGTGAACGGCCACCGGCCGTCGGTCGACGTCCTGTTCCGCTCGGTTGCCGCCACGGCGGGCAAGAACGCCGTCGGCGCGATCCTGACCGGCATGGGCCGGGACGGCGCCCAGGGCCTGCTCGCCATGCGCCAGGCGGGAGCTGCAACGTTCGGTCAGGACGAACGCAGTGCTGTTGTCTATGGAATGCCTCGCGTTGCGCAGGAGATAGGAGCTGTGGCGATGCAGCTGCCCCTCGATGCCATCGGAGATGAAATTATTGCCGCAACGGCGGCCAAGAAAATCGGGGTTGTGTGATGTCGCTTGCGCAAAAAATCAAAGTACTCATCGTTGACGACCAGGTGACCAGCCGCCTGCTGCTCGGCGAAGCGCTCCAGTCATTGGGCTTTTCGCAGATCACCGTAGCAGGCGACGGTCAGCAAGGTCTCGCGATCATGCAGCAGCAGCCGCATCATCTGGTTATCTCGGATTTCAACATGCCGAAGATGGATGGCCTCGGGCTTTTGCAGGCGATCCGCTCCAATGCACAGACGAAGCGGGCGGCGTTCATCATGCTGACTGCACAGGGCGATCGCGCCCTGGTGCAGAAGGCTGCGCAGCTTGGTGCGAATAACGTGCTGTCCAAACCCTTCACGGTGGAAAAGATGCAGGCGGCGATCGAGGCCGTCTTCGGTGCCCTGAAATGACAGCCGGTGCGGTCCGGCGCGTTCATGTCATTCAGGGAGAGTATCACGTCAGCGACGATCCGAACGTCGTTCTGACCACGATCCTCGGCTCCTGCGTCGCCGCGTGCCTGCGGGATTCGGCCGCCGGAATCGGTGGGATGAACCACTTCCTGCTGCCCGGCGGACCGGGGTCCTCCGGCAACGCCGCGACCCGATACGGCGTGCATCTGATGGAACTGCTGATCAACGAGCTCTTGAAGAACGGCGCGCGCCGCGATCGGCTGCAGGCGAAGATCTTCGGCGGAGCGCAGACCATCGCGCAGTTTTCCAATGTCGGCAGGCAGAACGCGGAGTTTGCGACGCGGTTTCTGACCGACGAGCGCATTCCGATCATCAACGCCTCGACCGGGGGCGATCTCGGCCGCAAAGTCGAGTTCTGGCCGGTGAGCGGACGTGCCAGACAGCATGCGCTCGACAACACTCAGACGCAGCGCGCCGTTGAAATGGAGCGTCCTCGTCCCGTGGCGCCGGCTCCCGCGGATGGCGGCGTGGAATTCTTTTGATTGACGGCGTCGACCACGCCGAAGTGCCTTTTCTGGAGCATGACATAATGGCCGAGCACGCACGACGCCGACTGGAGCAGGACGAGGCCGGTCAACCACTGAGCCATCTTCTGGGCCGCCTGGCCAACGAGATGATCGATCTTGCCGGCGCGGTGGAGGCGATCGAGCATGATCTGACCGCCGGAGAGGCAGACCATGGCGACGACGCGCGCGTCATGCGGCTGCAAACGCTGGATCTCACGATCCAGCGCCTGCGTGGCCTCGGCCATTTCCTCGACGCGCTTTCGGTCAATGTTCCTCACGGCGTTGCGATCCACCTTCAGGACGCGCTTCGCATCATGACCTTGTCCGACGTGAAGAGCCGCCTGTCCGGCGAGGCGGACGGTCGCCGCGATGCGGTGAAGGAGAGCGGCGACATCGAGCTTTTCTAAGCCGCTGACGCCCGCTTGCAGCTGTGCCCGGCTGCGTTCAGGGCGCAACATCTTCGCGCAAGTTTCACTGCCTATTGTCGGCCCTGACAGGATCGCATGGCGTGTCACGCCGTGACGCGTCGAATTTTGCAGTTGAACGGGCACAGAATGAATCTGTTGAGCCAACTGGCACCACTTTCCAAGCGGTTCATGGCCCTCGGCCAGATGCGCATCATGGCCATGCTCGGCGGGACCGCGCTCGCCATTGCGATGATCGTGGCGGCGGGCCTCTATCTGAACAAACCGACGATGGAGACGGTCTATGTCGGCCTCGAGCCGGAGGACCTGAGCCGCGTTTCGATGGCACTTTCCGAAGCAAATATGGATTTTGCCGTCGGCACAGATGGTTCGACCCTTCTCGTCCCGGTCGGTCAAGTGGGTTCCGTGAGGGCGTTTCTTGCCGAGCGCGGCCTGCCCGACAGCGCCAATGGCGGCTATGAGCTGTTCGACAATGTCGGTTCGCTCGGCCTGACCTCATTCATGCAGGAAGTGACCCGCGTTCGCGCGCTCGAAGGTGAGATCGCTCGGACCATCCAGTCCATCAGCGGCATCTCCGCCGCCCGCGTCCACATCGTCATGCCCGATCGCGGCAACTTCCGGCGTGGCGAACAGGAGCCGTCAGCATCCGTCATGATCCGCACGTCGGGCACGAACGGACAGCGGGCCGCGGAATCGGTGCGTCATCTCGTGGCAGCATCCGTTCCGGGCCTCGGCATCGACAATGTGACAGTGCTCGACTCCACCGGCCAGTTGCTCGCTTCTGGCGACGACATGACCAACAGCGCGCTCAATCGCTCGATGAGCCTTGTGCAGCTGGTGGAGCGCGAGATCGAGACGAGCATCGAGAAGGCGCTTGCGCCATTTCTCGGCGTCGACAATTTCCGCGCCAGCGTTCGCGCCAACCTGAACACCGACAGCCAGCAGATCCGCGAGACCACCTTCGATCCGGAATCACGCGTCGAGCGTTCGGTTCGGGTGACCCGCGAGGAGGAACGCTCGAACCGTGCCGAGGGTGACACGCCTGCGACGGTCGAACAGAACCTGCCGCAGGCTGCACCGGAAGGTACCGGCGGCGGTCCTTCTTCCAACGAGTCGCTCGATCGGCGCGAAGAACAGACGAATTTCGAGATCAATTCGAAGACGATCGAGACGGTCAAGAACAGCTACACGATCGAGCAACTGTCGATTGCCGTCGTCGTCAATCGCGGCCGCATTGCTGCGATGATCGGCGAGAACGCCACCCAGGAGCAGATCGACGCCTATCTTGCAGACATGGAGAACATCGTGCGCTCGGCCGCTGGTTTCAGCCAGAACCGGGGCGACGTCGTGTCCTTGAATGCCATGGCGTTTCTTGAGAACCAGCTTCTCGAAGAAGCCGCGGTCGAAGGCTCCATTCTGGAGAACCTTTCGCGCCATGCCGGCAGCATGATCAATGCACTCGCCTTCATCGTGGTCGCGCTTCTGGTCGTCTGGTTCGGACTTCGCCCGCTGGCCAGGTCCGTCGGTACGTCCGTAGCTCCTGCTCAGGAAGCCGATGCAGCGCTTGGCGACTTCAGCCCGTCGATGGGGACAGGCGCCATGCCGATGGAAGGGTTCGGTGCGGATTTCGGCTTCGATCCGGAAACGGATCTCCTCGGCAGCGAGGAGAGCAGCGGCTACAATCGCCGGATGAAGGAAGGCCCGGAGAAGCGTCTGGCTCGCATGGTCGAACTGAACGAAGAGCGGGCAGCCAAGATCCTGCGGAAATGGGCGATTGAGAAGGCGGCCTGATCGGGGCTGCCTTCAAAGATGGCCGTAGGTGCCGCGCGAGAAGAGAAACACCCCGTAGAGCTCCTCACCGTCGGACTGGTCCTCGAGCGACCGATAAGCGCCGAAGCAATGCACGATGCGGTGGTCGTCCGACGGCTGCTTGATGGCCGCGGAAAAGTTGAACGGTCGGCTTTCAAACGCCGCATGTTCAAAGAGCTTGATGATCTTGTCGTGGATGCTGTCGTCGTAGCAGCGCACGAGTTCCAGCAGGCCGAAAGCCGTTCGGTCTTCCGGGAGGCCATGCAGGGTGCGCGCCCGATGTCCGATCTTCAGCATCGCATTGGCGAGGTTGGCGGACCAATGATCGACGATGCAAAACTCCGAGAGAAGATTGATCGTCGCCTGATCGAGAAAATCGGTCGGAGCTTGCATCTTGTCGTTCACACCACAGGTACTCGCCATTTAGAATATGTCGACCCTCCGCCCTTGGGTCGACATGAACGCCCTCCGCATTAGTTCATTCCGGTAAACGACAATACAAGTAAGCGTAGCGATTAATTGCAATTATCGCCGTTTAAGCCGTCCGGCTACCAGTTTTATTGATCCGAAATGTTGCGCGACCGCCACGCGAATCACTCCACATCGCTAGCCCGCCGTAAATGGCTAGGATTGGCAGTGGACACCCGCGGGAGCCCTGCGTAACGTTTTGTTAAGGGACGAATCACCGATCTGGCTACGTAACGTTTCGCGTTCTTGCGTATCTTCGACACCGTTTGGCGAAGGAGCCAAGAGTGATGTTTTTTTCGGGCGCTGGGCGGGCGTCCTCACTTATGCTGTGTGCGGATGAGGCAACCGCGGGCGGTCGGCGAACATGATCGACCGCAGCGTTCTCATCGGCAAGCTGGCGCAATGTGCCGAGCGCGGCGATCTGCCGGCCGGCTTTGAACTCATGAGCAGCTTCGTCGGCGCCGAGCATTACATGCTCGCCCGCCAGGACATGCTCAACGAAGATGGCTTCGACCACATCGTCTCGTCCAACTGGCCGTTCGACCTCGTGCGCACGCTCGGGCAGCATGTGATCAAGCAGCAGTCCAAGCGCAACGAACTCGAACGCTGCATGGCGATCATGGAGCCGGCTTTTATCCGCGCGCCGGCGACGTTGAGAATGCCCGAGCACCTGAGCCGCATCTACTGCGCCTTCCCGTTCTGCACGGGCCAGGCGCGGCTCTCGGTCATCTTCCTGTTTCGCAGCGATATCGTCGTTGCGCGCGAACGGGTTCACGATGTCGCCTTGCTCAGCGCGTATTTCGCAGCGCGATTCGACGAAGCCACCTACGTTCCGTCCAGCGTTCTCGATCTGACCGAGCGTGAGATCGAGTGCCTGAACTGGATCGCCGAAGGCAAGACCAGCGACGAGATCTCGATGATCATCGGCATCTCGCGGAACACGGTGAACAACTACATCACGAGCATCATGCGCAAGACGGCGACGAAGACCCGATCGGAAGCGATCGCTTACGCTGTCAGACATAGCTTGATCTAAGGAGGCCACCGCGTTGAACATTCAAATCGGTCACACCAAAACTGCCGGGCAACCGACATTTCAGGTCAAGGACAAAGAGTGCTCGGTGGTTGCGATCGACGAGCAGTTGCGCGAGATGGCCGAGGCACTTGGCGCCGAAAGCCGTTTTCTTCTTCGGCTATCGCCAAATGCCGCGCGCGCGGCGACGCACTGCGTGCTGAGCCGGTGCGCCGGCAAGGGCAGCGGCGACATCGCGACCGGCTTCAATGCGCGCTTCTCGCGGGCCGTGATCGGGCACATGGAACGTTCGCTGGCTCCGCTGATCCACGGTTTCGCCAGCTCGCCAGATTTGAACGGCTGTGCTTCGCAGATGGGCGAGGTAGGGTGCCTGCCGGTGACGGCCGAGGGGCTCGACATCATCGCGTTTCCGGTCAAGCTTGGTGGTCTCGGCAATGGCTTGACGCTGTTTGCCGGTGAGGACCTGTCCTGTGACGCGGAAATGCTGCTCAACCTTCATCGCCGCAGTTTCAAGGTGATGAAGCTTCTCCTGATGCTCGACATTCGCGAAGCAGCACCACGCCAGAAGCTCAATGAGCGGGAACTGGAATGCCTGCAACTGGCCGGTGACGGCTTGAAATCAGAAGCGATCGCCGACCGCCTGGAACTGTCGGTCCACACGGTCAACGCCTATCTCGGCACGGCGACTGCGAAGCTCGATTCCGTCAATCGCATCCAGGCGATCGCCAAGGCGATCCGTCTCGGATATCTCGCCTGATACCATCCGAAGCTGCACAGGGTAGACTGCAGCGCGCTATTGCGCTGCCAATTCAGTGCGGGAGATGGAGCGCGCCGACAGACTTGCGGAAGCGCGACTTGAGCAGGCTTTCCGACAGGAGAAGCGTGTTCACTTCAGGATCCTCGGAGGGATCGTCGAAGGCGATGTGGCTGATCTCGACGCCGCCCTGCGCATCCTCAAGCGTGAGGCGGGTATAGATCGTCACGCCTTCCGGTCGCAACTCCAGGTCGAGCACAACGCGCGGCCGCGTCGACCAGTCCAGCCAGTAATCGCCACCAATACCGAGCGACACGGTACCCGGCAGGAAATAGAGCTCTGCTGCTGAAGCGACGAGGTCGGCGAGGTCGCCGTAGCACTCGAATTTCAACATCGAGATCAGATCGCCGGCGTCGATCAGACGCAATTCGCTGGCCACCGGGCGCAGTGCCTCGGCAACGATCATTTCGCGTTCGGCGGTGCAGCTTGTCTTCATCATGGCGGTTAACTGGCCTTGACTGGTTGCGACTGTGCGGGCTTGGCGTAGACCTGATGAATCAGCTCGGCGACGGCCCGGTAAAATTCCGTGGGTATGACACTATCCACGGAGACTTGCGCAAAGATGGAGCGGGCGAGCGGTGGCTCCTCGAAAATCGGGATGCCATGCTCTTGAGCAATCTCGCGAATTTTCAACGCGATGAGATCCTGACCCTTGGCGACGACTAGCGGTGCGCCGCCTTCCTCGCGGACATAGCGAAGCGCAACGGCATAATGCGTCGGGTTGGTGATGACGAGCGTCGCGCGGGGGACCGCGGCGATCATGCGCCGGCGTGCGCGGTCACGGGCAAGCGAGCGCTGCCGTGACTTGACGATCGGGTCGCCTTCGGACTGCTTGTATTCGTCCTTCACTTCCTGTCGCGTCATGCGCAGGTCGTTGTGCCAGTCGAAGCGCGTCCACAAGACGTCGACTGCCGCGATCGCTGCAGTGGCGATCAAAACGACGATGATGACCTTGCCGACCATGGCCCTCATCATGTCGAGGATCGTTGCGGGATCGGAGAACATGGCAGCCAGAACGCCGAAATAATCGTCGCTGAGCACGACACCGATGATCGACGAGACGACCAGAATCTTGAACAGCGACTTGGCGAATTCCACCATGCCCTTGACGCTGTAGATGCGCTTGATCCCCTTCATCAGGGAAATGCGTTCCATCTTTGGCTGGACGCGGTTCAGGACCGGACGTGGCATGTTCTGGAACACGGACGCCGCGATGCCGAAAGTGATCATCAAGACGAAGGCGGGCAGCAGCACCGCGCCGGATTCCATGAAGAGGTGCTGGAACAGGAAGACGGCGTCCTGACCGGTCGCTAGCGAAAGCTCTTCCGGCTTCTCGAAGACGTCGACAAGCGAACTGGTCAGACGCGCAGCGCCGGCCGGCAGGAAGAAAACAAAGAATATGAGGATTGCAAGGGCGGAACCGAAGAGCGGCAGTTCGCGGGAGAAGGGCACGTTGCCCTTGTCCATCGCATCGCGCAATTTCTTCTCTGACGGTTCTTCTGTTTTGCTGTCTTTATCCTGATCCTCAGCCATCATGGCTCCATGGTAGGAACGTCAGGAAGACATTGCGTCCCGGCAGTACCGCATCATGCGGCCTGTGGCGTATCCCTGCGTTCCTTTAGGACGATTCGGCCTGCCGCAGCCAGACGGATCGCTTCCTGGGCGATTGAGCGGCGGGCGACTTCCGTATCGCGCGGCGACCCACCGCCACCGGCAAGGTCCGCTTCGATCATGCGGCGCTGGCGTGCACCCAGTGAGCCGAGGACCGTTTCGCGAAGTTCCGGCCGTGTGTCGCGGAGAGCCGCAGTGATGAGATCGTTGGAGATGTCGTCGAACAGCATGACGCGGCTCTTGGAGGGCATTTCCAGGATATCTTCGAACAGGAAAATCTTGGGGCGAACGCGCTCGACGGCTTTGGTGCTGATCGAGCCCAGAGCGCCGAGAAGCGCGTCGACCTGCGGTTTCTCCAGTTCGTTCATGATGTCGGCGACCTTGTTGGTGCCGGTGGAATTGCGGTCGGCTTCGAGCGCCTCGACGAGATCGACGACCCGCTTGTGAATGATCTCGGCGATCTTCGGGTTCACCTCCTTCATGTTCACGGTGCGGTGCATGATGTCCGCGCGCTTTTCGTCCGGCAGCTGCAGGAGCGTCTTGGCGGCGAAGGCGGAGGGAAGTTGCGTGACGATATAGGCCACTGTCTGCGGGTGTTCGCGCGTCAGGAAGTTGCCGATGACGACAGGATCGGCGTCCTGAAGGCGGTCCCAGATCGATGTCTCGAGCGCCTGGAAGAACGTGCGCCGGCCGAGCAGACCGTCCACTTCGTCTGGCGGCAGGCCTTCTTCCAGAATGTCTTCCATGGCACGGGCATTATCCATCAGGCCGGTGCCCTCGGTGAAGAGGTCCTCGAACTCGCTGACCAGCACCTCCAGCTCGTCGGCCGGGATCGTGCGCAGTGTCTGCGCATTGGCGATGATCAGCTGAAGCTCTGACGAGGCAAAATATTTCAGGAGCTTGCCGGCAACCGGCTTGCCCATAGCGATCAGGATTGCGGCTGCTTTCTGCGCTTTGGTCAATGCGGGCGCGGGTTCGGCCTGAGCATATTCGGTGAACGCGTTCATCGCGCTTCCCTTCTCGCTTGATGTCGGTTTACTTCGATTTCTCAGTCATGACTTCGATCAGGCGAATGCCGAAACGGTTGTCATCACCGTCCAGCACCGTGATCTCGCCGCGGCCGAAATGGCGTCCATTCACTAGGATGTCGACCGGCTCGCCGATCTGGCGATCCAGCGCAATGAGCGAGCCTTCGGAAAGGTTCATCAGGCTCGCCACCGGCAGGCGGCTGGTGCCGAGAACGATCTGCATGTCGATCGGGATGTCCATGACCAGATCGTAATTGCCGGTCTCGGCCACGTTGTTGATCGCAGAGCCCGATTTCGCGCGGTGGCTGTCGCTCGTCCGGCGCGCAGGCTTTTCAGGCTCCGGCGCGAAGAGAGCTGCGGTCGGCTCATCGTCGAACAGAGGCGTCTCAGCACCAAACATTCCGTCGAGACTTGCGCCGGCAGGGCTTGCGTCGAAGGGGCTTGGCCCGTCGTCGAAGTCGCTGCCGAAATCGGCCGGGAAGGCCTTGCTCGGTCCTGTTGCGGCATTCGTCATTTCGCTGACACTCTCCAAATCCTCAGCCGACGACACGCCGTCGGTATCCTTGCGCAGCACTCCGCGCAGACCATCGATGGCCCGGTTCAATTCCTCATCGGAGCCATCGCCGCGCTCGATTTCGCGGTTCAATTCCGGCTGACCAGCCATTCCCATGTCTCCATCGACATATGCTGCCGCATCATGCGGTCAGTTCCTTCATCAAATCTTCTTCGCTGCCATGGCGCTCCTGGAGGCGCACCATGTAGCGTTCGCCGGACTTGCCGAGTTCGCACCAGAACAGGTCCTTGCCGTTGGCACGCAGAAGAACGCGGGTGTCCTTCGTATCGGCAAACGGGATGACCGAGCCCGGCTGAAGCCTGGCGACGGTTCCGAGCGAAAGTGGCACCAGACGAATGCGGGCCTCGAGCCCGACATTGGACTTCTGAACCTTTTCGCTCAGTTGCTCGGTCCAGTGTTTCGGCCGGGTGTCGATCTTCGCGGTGGCAGGTTCGGCGATCTTCGTCTTCAGAACCACCGCCTGAGGCACCATGGCGCGCAGCTTGAAGCTGGCCTTGCCGATCGTGACGCCCAGGACGAGAACTGCCGAGAAATCAGCGGACGAGGCATCGCTTTCGCGCTTGAGCGGGCCCTGGAACGGATTGGAGCAGATCGCCCGATCGCAGTTCGGGTAAACCGCCTTGCGCAGGGTCTCGGCAAAGGTTTCGAAGAGCAGCTTGGCGACGTCCTGTTCGATCTCCGACAGAGGACGCGATGCCGGCACGCCGTCGCTCTCGCCGCCGAGCAGCCGCTCGGTCATGGCGATGACGAAGGCTGAATCGACGGCAAGCAGCAGGTCCAGCGACCAGCCTTCGATCGTGGTCTCGCACAGAACATCCTGAGCACCGAATGTCGCAGCCATGTCGGCCCGCACACCCTGCGGCGCGGTTTCGGGAACGACCGACACCGCAACGCTGGTTGCCTGCAGCAGGGCTTCCGCCAGGCGATCGGCGGTTGCCTTGCCGATGGCCGCCATCTGCGCCTCGATGACCGATGCCTCGCCGAGGCGCCCGGTCATGCGGGCCAGAAGTGCGGTATCCATGGGTTTGGTGACGGCCATGCCCATTGTCTCAGGCTGCCTTCGCGTCGCCGCCGGGGTTCATCATTTCCTGCTCAACGGCATCGATCGAAGGACGCTCGTAGGCAGAGATCGTCTTGCGGCCGTGCTCGAGCGCAACCTGAGGAACCGAGCCGTTCATGTAGGCGAGCAGGGTCTGCTTGACGATGACGTAAAGGCGGTTCTGCTTTTCGCGAACGATCTTGATGTTGGTCGCGATCGGGCCCAGCACGTTGTAGGACAGGAAGATGCCGAGGAAGGTGCCGACGAGTGCCGCGCCGATCAGACCGCCGAGGATTTCCGGAGACTGGTCGATGGCGCCCATGGCCTTGATGACGCCGAGAACGGCGGCGATGATGCCGATGGCGGGGCAGGCGTCGGAAACAGTCGTCATGGAATGGTAAGGCTTCATGCGGTCGCGCACGATCGTCTGGATTTCCTCGTCCATCAGCGCTTCGATCTCGTGGGGACGCGCATTGCCGATGATGATGAGGCGGACATAGTCGCAGATGAATGCGGTGAGGTCCTTGTTGGCCAGTACCGTCGGCGCAGCCTTAAACAGCTCGGACTCTTCCGGGTTGTCGATGTGGCTTTCGATCTCGTTGCGCGACTTGGCGCGCAGGTCGCGCATCAGCGTATAGAGCACGCCGAGCGTATCGAGATATTCGCGCTGCTTCGGAACCTTGTAGCGCAGTGCCTCGCCGATGGCCTTGCCCGTGTCCTTAATGGTCTTCACGGGGTTCGCCATGATGAAGGCGCCCAGCGCCGCACCGCCGATGATGACGAGCTCGAAGGGCTGCATCAACACCTCGAGGTGTCCACCCATGGCCATGAAGCCACCGAGGATGGAACCGAATGTGAGGATGAGGCCGATAAGGATGTTCATGAACTCTCTCGCGCAGCTGGCGTGGTATCAATCTGACTACGCACCGGGGCTTGCGTGAAGCTGGTTGCTCGGCTGTTCATTAGCAATCGATTAACACGCCAGGCGATCATCAAGCCTCGCGCAAGCCAGCCGACCTATCGCTCGCACTCAGGGTGCTGAACTGCGCGGGCCCTCTCGCGCCGACGAGCGGGGGTCTCTCAAAGAATGACCACGACATTCACCAGCTATCGACTGCTGGCTTCCGATCTGCCGCGTTCGATCGCGCGCGTTTCGGAGGAACCCCTCGTTGCGCGCGAAACCGCCTATTTCCGTGAGACTGTCGGCAACATCAAATCGATCGACGAATTCATGGCGGACGACCGTGTCTATCGCTATGCGCTGAAGGCGCACGGGCTGGAGGACATGACCTATGCCAAAGCGTTCATTCGCAAGGTTCTGACCGAAGGCGTCGCCAACGACGATAGCTTCGCCAACAAGCTGGCCGACACGCGCTACAAGGAATTTGCGCAGGCGTTCAATTTCGAGACGCATGGCGCCGCCGCAACCAGCTTCGACGCGGCGCAGCAGAAGACCATCGACAAATATATGCGCCAGACGCTCGAAGAGAGCGCTGGTGCCGACAACAACGGCGTGCGGCTCGCGCTCTACTTCGAGCGCATGGCGCCGCGGCTGGAGAACACCTACGAGATCCTGGCGGACGAAGCGCTCGCGGAAGTCGTGCGCACGTCGCTCAACCTGCCGGACGAGTTCGCCGCAACCGACATCGACAAGCAGGCGGCCTATTTCGAAGACCAGTTCAGTCTGGCGGATTTCAAGGATCCCGCAAGGCTCGGCGATTTCATCGACCGGTTCACGACCCTTTGGGAAATGAAGAACCCATCGCAGGGGACGCTCGATACGTCCGCTCTTTTCGGCACGCAGGGCGCCGCGGGCATTTCGCCCGATCTTCTCCTGTCCATCAACACACTCAAGCTCGGAGGACGGTGATCCATGGATACCGCTCTTTACGTCTCGCTGTCGTCTCAGATCGCGCTCGAGCGGCGCCTGACGACGCTCTCGGACAACGTCGCCAACTCCAACACGGTCGGCTTTCGCGCCACCGAAGTGAAGTTCGAGGAACTGGTCGACAATCGTCGCCCTGCCGACGTCACCTTCGTGTCCTCGGGCGAAAACTACCTCTCCACGCGCAATGGCGGTTTGCAGCAGACGGGCAGTGCGCTCGATTTCGCCGTGCAGGGCGATGCCTGGTTCTCCATCGAGACACCCGCCGGCCCGGCGCTGACGCGCGACGGCCGTTTCACGATGACGGAGGATGGTGCGCTCGTGACGTTGAATGGCTATCCAGTGCTCGATCCGGGCGGCGCTGCCATCCAGCTCGATGCTGCGGGCGGCGAACCGGAAGTTTCGCGCGACGGCGCGCTTCGCCAGAACGGCGTGCAGCTTGCCGCACTCGGGCTCTTCACCTTCAATCCTGCCAATGGCTACAGCCGGCACGACAACAGCGCGATCCTGCCCAATGGCGAGCCGGAAGCTGTCGTCGATCGCTTCGACGTGGGCGTCGTGCAGGGCTTCATCGAAAAGTCCAACGTCAACGCCGTTTCGGAGATGACCCAGCTCATCATGGTCACGCGTCAGTTCGAGAACGTGTCCGCGCTCGTGCGAGATGCCGAACGGATCAAGCAGGACGCTATCCGCACGCTTGGCGGCAGCAACACCTAGAGCAACTTCGCGTTTCCCGGAAACGTCCAGTCAGCGTGAGGCCGGACAGAAAGCGACATGAGCGTGCACTCCCATTCGCACCGATCCGAGAAGCTGGATGCGCTCGCCAAGGTCGCACGTAAATTCGCCGAGCCGAGCGAAGCCATTCGCTATGGCGGCTATGTCCAGTCGATCGCGGCCGGCCATTACACCGTGTCCGGCCTTTCGCGTCATGTCCGGCTTGGCGAATTCGTGGTTCACCGAAGCCAGAGCGGCGACCATCTGGGCGAAGTCGTCAAGGTGGATACGGATACGGTCGTTGTCTGCCCGATCGAGGCTGGGGAGCCGATCGGTGTCAATGAAACGGTTTTCAGCCGCGGTGCCTTCAAGGTCGCTCCGGACCAGTCCTGGTGCGGGCGCACGATCAATGCCATGGGCCAGCCGATCGATGGCGGCCCTGAACTGGTACCCGGCGCCAAGCGGCGCTCCGTCGTCAGCCAGCCGCCGCCGTCGATGAGCCGCCAGCGCGTCGAGACGCCGCTTCGCACGGGTGTGCGCGCCATCGACATCTTCTCGCCGATTTGTCTGGGTCAGCGTTTGGGCGTCTTCGCCGGATCTGGTGTCGGCAAATCGACGCTGCTCTCGATGATCGCGCGGGCGAGCGCCTTCGATCGGGTTGTCATCTCACTCGTCGGCGAGCGCGGCCGCGAAGTGCGGGAATTCATCGAAGACACGCTCGGCGACAATCTGGCAAAGAGCGTTGTCGTCGTTGCCACGAGCGATGAGTCGCCGATGCTTCGCCGGCTTGCACCGCTGACCGCCATGACTGTTGCCGAGTATTTTCGCGACGCCGGGCAGAACGTGCTGATGATCGTCGACAGCGTGACTCGTTTTGCCCATGCGGTGCGGGAAGTGGGCATCGCATCCGGCGAGGCGCCCATCGCGCGCGGCTACCCGGCCTCCGTCTTCACCGAGCTGCCGAAGCTTCTGGAACGGGCAGGGCCAGGCGGGCGGGACGCGGGTTCGATCACGGCGATCGTGTCGATCCTCGTCGATGGTGACAATCACAACGATCCGGTTGCGGATGCGACACGCGGCATTCTCGATGGCCACATCGTGCTCAGCCGTACGCTTGCGGAAGAGGGGCGCTATCCGCCAATCGATCCGCTTGCCTCCATCTCCCGTCTCGCCCGCAAGGCCTGGGCCGGTGACGAGGAAAAGCTCGTCACGCGGCTCAAGGCATTGATCCATCGTTTCGAGGAAACCCGCGACCTGCGCCTCATCGGCGGCTATCGCCCGGGAACCGACGCGGACATGGACATGGCCGTGAAGCAGGTGCCGGTCGTCTACGAGGTTCTGCGCCAGGGTCCCGACGATCCGCCAGCAGCCGACGCATTCGACGACCTGGCCCACGAAATGAAGAAGGCAGCCGGCCTCATCCAACCCGGCACTCCGCAGTCAGAGCCAAGCAAGGGACGCAAATGAGCGACGAACAGGACATCTTCTTCGACGATACCTTGCCGCGCGAGCCGCTTCTCAAGCGCCTGCTGAACGTCGATACCGCGATCGTCGGTGGCGGCATCGCTCTGGCCGTCGGCGCGGCGTTCTTCCCCTGGTACGTTTTCTTCCATCAGGAATCCTTCGGCGTGCGCCCGATGACCTATTCGACCGACCGGCCGCTGTCGGACTGGCCCGGCACCGGGATGATGAGCGCGTCGCCGATCGTGCTGGAAGGCGAGCCGGCCGGCGAGGGCGAGTTCGATATGCTGATGACGGCCACCGTGCCCGAGCCGCCGATCGAGGAAGAGCCCGCCGCAGCGGCAGCCGATCCGCTCGACCAGCCATTTCCGGGATCCAACGCCTTCCGCCTTTTGCATGTGGCGAATGGCCGGGCACTGATCGAGGATTCTGCAGGCATGTACATGGTGCAGATCGGCTCGGTGCTGCCTGACAACAGCCGGCTTGCAAGGCTCGAGCGGCGCGACGGCACCTGGGTGATCGTGACGTCGGAAGGCGCGGTGATCGAGCGCTGAGGTCTCTCACAAGTCTGACGCAAGATTGAAAGCCTAGGTTCGGTCATCCAAGCGGAACGATCCAGCGGAGACCCGGCATGGAGCCCATTCAACTTTTCGATCTTGCGTCCAGACAGGCCCACTGGCTTTCGGTCCGCCAGACCGTCGTGGCGGGAAACATCGCCAACGCCAATACACCCGGCTACGCCGCGCGCGAAGTAGCGCCCTTCGAGGACGTGCTGAAGGAGACGGGAAACCGCATGGCGGCCACGCACCCGGCCCACTTCATCGAGGACGAGATGCGCAACTCTGTCTCCTCCACGACCGTCAAGGACGGCGTCGAAGTTCAGGTTTCGGGTAATTCCGTGACCCTGGCAGACGAGCTTCGCAAGACCGGCGAGATCAAGCGGAACATGGAGCTTAGCACCAACCTCGTGCGGACGTTCCACCGCATGATGCTGCAGACGGTGCGCGCATGACGATCGATCCGCTGACCGCATCGCTTCGGATCGCAGCATCCGGGCTTGAGGCGCAGACGACGCGGCTTCGCGTGGTTTCCGAAAACCTCGCCAACGCACAGTCCACGTCCAGCCTGCCGGGTGGAGATCCCTACCGGCGCAAGATCGTCGACTTCAACGCCGAACTCGACCGCGTCTCGGGCGCATCGCTCGTGAATGTCGGCTCGGTCGACGAGGACACGAGCGATTTCACCGTGGAATACGATCCCGGCAACAAGGCCGCCGACGAGAACGGCATGGTCAAGAAGCCGAACGTCAACGTGCTGATCGAAATGGCCGACATGCGTGAGGCCAACCGGGCGTACGAATCCAATCTTCAGACGATCAAACAAACGCGAGAGCTGATTTCGATGACAATCGACCTGTTGAGAGCCTCGCAATGATCGGCGGCATCCAGAACGTTTCGGCGCTGTCGTTCACGCGCGCCATGGAAGGCGCATCGGAAACCGGCAGCAGTTCGTCCATCCTGCAGATGCCGCTTACGGGCCAGATGCAGGGCGTTGCGCCGGCCAGCGGCGATTTCGGCGCGACTCTCGCCAGCATGGCGACCGACATGGTCGGCAGCCTGCGCGGCGCCGAGCAGGCCTCCCTCGACGGAATCAACGGCCAGGCCGACATGCGCGAAGTGGTGGATGCGGTGATGACGGCGGAGCAGACGCTCCAGACGGCGATCGCCATCCGCGACAAGATCGTGACCGCCTACCTCGAAGTCAGCCGAATGCAGATTTAAGGACGTCCAGACCATGAAAGCTCTCGCCATCGCTGCGACCGGCATGAATGCCCAGCAACTGAACCTGGAAGTCATCGCCAACAACATCGCCAACATCAACACGACGGGCTTCAAGCGCTCGCGCGCTGAATTCTCCGATCTGCTTTATCAGGTCGAGCGGCAGCAGGGCGTGCCGAACCGGGCGGACTCCGCCGTGGTTCCGGAAGGTGCCTATATTGGCCTCGGCGTTCAGACCACTGCCGTGCGCAACCTGCACATCCAGGGGTCGCTGGTCACGACAGGCAACAATCTCGATCTCGCCCTGATCGGCCGCGGCTGGTTCCAGGTCGAGACTGCCGAGGGCGACACGCTCTATACGCGCTCGGGTGCCTTCAACACCAACGCCCAGGGAGAACTGGTGACAGCTGATGGTTATCGCATCCAGCCGGCAATCGTCGTGCCGCAGAATGCGAGCGAGATCGTCGTCAGCAGGTCCGGCCAGGTCTTCGCCCGTGTCGAGAACCAGGTCGACCTGCAGGAGCTTGGCCAGCTGGAGCTTTCGAACTTCGTCAACGAAGCGGGGCTTGAGCCGCTCGGTGAGAACCTGTTCCGCGAAACGCCTGCATCGGGCGCCGCCATCGTTGGCGCTCCCGACGATGCCGGCTTCGCGCGCATCCAGCAGGGATATCTCGAAGCTTCGAACGTCGATCCGGTGAAGGAGATCACCGACCTCATCTCGGCGCAGCGCGCCTATGAGATGAATTCGAAGATCATTCAGGCTGCTGACGAAATGGCGTCGGTGGTGTCGCAAGGCATCCGCTAGCGGAACTTTAGGATTGAGGCGGACGCTCATGATGGCTCTTCGCACGCACATGGTCTCGTTCAAGATGCTGACGGCGGCGCTTGCCGTTGCGGCCGGCTTAACGGTTCCCGCCAAGGCAAGCGGGCCCGTAGCCGTCGTCCCAAACGAAGTGGTCTATCCAGGCCAGGAAATCGACATCGCGCTGATGCGCGAAGTCGAGGTCACCAATCCGAACATCCGCGCCGATTACATCTCGTCGATGGCCGAACTCGAAGGCGCCGTGGCGCGCCGCACGCTTCTACCGGGCCGGGTCATCCCGACGTCAGCCGTTCGCGCATCCTATGCAGTCGAACGCGGGCAACCGGTAAAGCTGGTCTATTCCAGTGGCGGCCTCGTCATCACTGCCTCCGGCAGCCCCCTGAAATCCGCGGCGATCGGCGACTTCATTCAGGTGCGAAATCTCGAAAGCGGAAGCACCGTTTCGGGCACCGTGATGGCGAACGGGACCGTGCAGGTCATCGCGCAATGAAATCCTCGATATCCGGCCGCTTCGTCATCATGCTTGCCGCATCACTGGTGATGCTTTCGGGCGGCCTCATCGGCAGCGCTGACGCCAACTCGCGCATCAAGGACATCGCGCAGGTTCAGAGTGCGCGTGACAATCAGCTGATCGGCTATGGATTGGTCGTCGGGCTTCAGGGCACCGGCGATGGGCTGCGTGCTTCTCCCTTCACCGAACAATCGCTGCGCGCGATGCTGCAGAATCTCGGCATCTCGACCGATGGTCGTTCAACGAACGCCAATAATGTCGCGGCCGTGATGGTGACGGCAACGCTGCCGCCCTTCGCAAGCGCGGGCTCCCGAGTTGACGTCACGGTCAGTTCGCTCGGCGACGCCACCTCCCTGCGCGGCGGAACGCTGGTGATGACCTCGCTTTCCGGTGCCGATGGCCAGATCTACGCTGTGGCCCAGGGCAGCGTGGTCGTCTCCGGATTCCAGGCCGAAGGCCAGGCGCAGCAATTGACCCAGGGTGTGACGACTGCCGGTCGCGTGCCGAATGGCGCGATCATCGAGCGTGAAGTAGGCGCCCAGTTCGAGGCGGCCGATCACCTCGTGTTCCAGCTGCGCAATCCCGATTTCGGCACAGCCGTCGCTGTGGCCGATGTCGTCAATGCCTATACGAGCCAGCGCTATGGCGTCGCGACTGCCGATGCGCGCGACAGCACCGAAATCACCGTTCGCAAGCCGGCCAATGCAGGTGCGCTGACCCGCTTTCTTGCAGAGATCGAAGGCCTGACCGTCGTGCCTGACGCGCCGGCGCGCGTCGTGGTCAACGAGAAGACCGGGACGATCGTGATCGGGCACGATGTGCGCATTTCGCCGGTGGCCGTCAGCTACGGGACACTGACCGTGCGCGTCAACGAAACGCCGACGATCGTCCAGCCGCTGCCATTTTCCGACGGCGTGACGGCGGAAGAGCCGAACACTGACATCTATGCCGACGTCGAAGGCGGGCAGGTTGCCATCCTTGACGGACCGAACCTGCAGGCGCTCGTTTCCGGCCTCAACGGCATCGGCGTCAAGCCCGACGGCATCATTTCCATTCTCCAAGGCATCAAATCAGCCGGAGCACTTCAGGCGGAGCTTGTATTGCAATGAGCATGAAACGCATGGCATTCGCCTGTCTCGGCTTCAACGCCTGCGCCGTCGGCGCTTTCTTGATCGCGCTGCCGCTTTCGATGAGCGGCGCCAACGCGCAAGGCAATATCGACCCTGCAATCAGCGCGGATATCGAGGCCTATTGCACCAACATTGCGGATGCTGCCCGTGATCGTCGCTACCTGCTGCAGAAGCAGGAGCTCGACACGCTGCAGGCGGGTATCGACGAGCGCATCGGGGTGCTCGAGGAGCGCCGTGCCGAGTATGAAGACTGGCTGAAGCGTCGAAACGACTTCCTGCAGCAGGCAGAGCAGGGGCTTATCGACATCTACAAGGGCATGCGGCCTGATGCGGCTGCGGAGCGCCTCGAGAACGTCAATGCCGAGATTGCTGCGGCAATCATCATGAAGCTCAGCCCGCGCATCGCCAGCCAGATCCTCAACGAGATGGACAGCCAGGTCGCTGCCGCACTCACCTCCGTGATCGCAAGTGCTGCGGATGAAACAACGTCGAGAAACCCATCATGATGCGCCGACTGACCCTCATCGCGACGCTCGCGCTTCTCGCTGGCTGCAACTCGCAGACCTTCAACGAGATCGGTCGGGCGCCGGCCATGAGCCCGGTGGGGGCCGGCCTGAACTATGGGCAGACACCACAGATGGCGCTTTATCCAAAGCAGCCCTATACGACCAATCGAAGCTTCTCCATCTGGCAGGACAGCCAGAGCACGCTGTTCAAGGATGCACGCGCGATCAATATCGGCGACATCCTCACTGTCGACATCGCCATCAACGACCGTGCCGCATTCGATAACGAGACCGAGCGCAGCCGCACCAACCGAAGCGGCATCGGGTTCGGGGGCAGCTATAATTTGTTTGGCGGCACCGGATCGGGTGAGGCCGACGTCGATTTCGGCTCGAACACTGCCACCAATGGATCTGGTTCCACGGCGCGTTCCGAGCAACTGCGCCTCAGCGTTGCGGCCGTGGTGACGGGCATTCTCGAAAACGGAAACCTCGTCATCAGCGGCTCGCAAGAGGTGCGCGTCAATCAGGAGCTTCGCATCCTGAATATTGCGGGGATAGCGCGTCCGCGCGATGTCGACGCGTTCAACCGAATCTCATATGAAAAGATCGCCGAAGCACGCATCTCCTATGGTGGTCGTGGCCGGCTGACCGAGGTTCAGCAGCCTCCGGTCGGTCAGCAGTTCGTCGATATCTATTCGCCGATCTGACGACGGCGGGAACGGGCGGCGGGGGTGACATGACGACACCTGAAGATACGGGCAGTGCGCCTAAGAAACCTTCGGCAATCATTACGATCGCTGTGGTTCTGGCTTTGTCTGCCGTTGCAGCCGGCGGAGGCTGGTTCGTCGGCGGCATGCTCGCACCGCAGGTGGAGGCTGCCGTGCAACCTGCCGAGGCTGAAGCCCATGGCGGCGAGGCAGAGGGCGAAGCACACGCGGTACCGAAAGTGGTGGCGCTCGATGCCATCACCACAAATCTTGCCTATCCGTCCGAGAATTGGATCCGCCTCGAAGTCTCACTGGTGTTCGCCGAAATGGCGGACGAAGCGATGGCGCAGACGATCCATCAGGATATCATCGCCTATCTGCGCACGGTTTCGCTGCAGCAGATCGAAGGCGCTCGCGGTTTCCAGCATCTCAAAGAAGACCTGACCGAACGGGCAGCGTTGCGCTCGCAAGGTAAGGTCGCCAGCCTCATGTTCAGGACCTTCGTGATCGAATGAACCGATTGCTCATAGCTGGCTTCGCCATGATGGCGTTGATGGCCAGCGCCCAGGCCCAGGGGATCGATCCCGGTCTGTTCGAGACGCCCGTCGACGGGTCCGTCGCGAGCTGGATCATTCGTACCTTCGGACTTATCACCGTCCTGTCGGTCGCGCCTGGCATCCTGATCATGGTGACCAGCTTTCCGCGATTGATCATCGCCTTTGCGATCCTGCGCGCGGGCATGGGACTGCAGACGACGCCGGCGAACCTCATCCTCGTGTCACTCGCGCTCTTCATGACCTTCTACATCATGGCGCCCACCTTCGACCGCGCCTGGTCGGAAGGCGTCCAGCCGCTGATGGAGAACGAGATCGACGAGACGGAGGCCATCGCGCGCATTTCCGATCCGTTCCGCGACTTCATGATGGCAAACACGCGCGACCAGGATCTCAATCTGTTCATCGATATCGCGACGGAGCGTGGTCAGACGGTCGAAACGGATGGCGAGATCGATCTGCGCGTGCTGACGCCTGCCTTCATGATCTCGGAGATCCGCCGTGGCTTCGAGATCGGCTTCCTCATCGTGCTGCCGTTCCTCGTGATCGATCTGGTCGTCGCGACGATCACCATGTCGATGGGCATGATGATGCTGCCGCCGACGGCAATTTCGCTGCCGTTCAAAATCCTGTTCTTCGTCTTGATCGACGGCTGGAACCTGCTCGTTGGTTCCCTGGTGCGCTCTTTCGTTTGAACGCGCTGCAAGCAGATCATCTATCTTAGCTACCCCTTAACCATGATGCGGGTTATCGCCTGCTGAACGCCTGCCGAACGCGCGGTTCGGGGGGTCGATTAAGTGTTTGGAAAGCGGCCTCGGCGAAGTTGATCTCAACATGGCGGGTTCGCTTCTGACCGAGGTCTAAGCAGAGTGGCATGAAGCCTAAACCGCCATCGCCGGTAATCTCTTGCAGTCCGGTATGTCCCTGAAAAGTATCTAGTCCAAGGGATTACACCTATGTCGAGCCTTCTTACGAACACCTCTGCGATGTCTGCTCTGCAGACGCTGCGTTCGATCAATTCCGAAATGTCCACGACCCAGGGCCGCATCTCGTCGGGCATGAAAGTCGGCGAAGCTTCCGACAACGCCGCTTACTGGTCGATCGCAACCACCATGCGTTCGGACAACAAGGCACTCTCGTCGGTTCAGGACGCACTCGGCCTCGGCGCTGCCAAGATCGATACCGCTTATACTGGTATGAACGCCGCCATCGAAGTCGTTGACGAAATCAAGACCAAGCTGGTTGCAGCTTCCGAACCGGGCGTCGACAAGGCCAAGGTTCAGAAGGAAATCACGCAGCTCCAAGAGCAGCTGACCAGCCTGACCAAGTCCTCGTCGTTCAACGGCGAAAACTGGCTCTATCACGACGATAACAACACCGCTTCCACGAAGTCGGTCGTTGGTTCGTTCAACCGTGACGCCAGCAACAATGTCAGCCTGACGACACTCGACATCGACACGACCACGACGTCACTGATCGAAGTCAATGCTTCAGGCGCTTACGTTGCTTCCGGCAATGGTCTTCTGTCCAACGACCTGACTTACACCACTGCCAGCGGCGCTTCCGCATCGCTGAGCGGCGTGAACGTCATGAACCTCGACATCACAGACATGTCGGCTGGTGATCTTTCGAACGCTCTGTCGGGCGTCGACTCGGTTCTCCAGAGCATGACCGATGCCGCTGCCGATCTCGGTGCCGTAAAGAAGCGCGTCGAGATGCAAAACGACTTCGTGTCCGACCTGAAGACTTCCATCAACAGCGGTATCGGCCGCCTCGTGGATGCCGACATGAACGAAGAGTCCACCCGCCTCCGCGCTCTGCAGACACAGCAGCAGCTTGGTATCCAGGCACTCTCGATTGCCAACTCGCAGTCGCAGAACATCCTGCAGCTCTTCGGCTAAAAACAAACTTGAGGTTCCGGGCGGAGACGTCCGGAACCCACCAATCCTTCAGAGCGCCGTGGTCCAGTTGGGCCACGGCGTTTTTGCGTTTGGGCTCGTCGCTCCAATGGTAAATGTTCAGGGCCGTATGTTAGCATTGCATTAACCTAAATAGATTGTAATCCTCCTCACAGACGAAACGTCGCCGAGTCATTCGCCGACACGCATGAAGCCTTTCGTCTCGCACATGACGCGCTTTCATTTTGTATCAGTCACGCGATAAAGGGCTTTACCCACATGACGAGTCTCCTCACCAACAGCGCAGCCATGGGCGCGCTGCAGACGCTGCGCTCCATCAATTCTGACATGGAAACGACGCAGAACCGTATTTCTTCGGGCATGAAGGTTCAGACGGCCGGCGACAATGCCGCCTACTGGTCGATTGCCACGACCATGCGCTCGGACAACAAGGCGCTCTCGACCGTTCAGGATGCACTCGGCCTCGGCGCTGCCAAAGTCGATACCGCATACACGGGTCTGAACGCTGCGATCGAAGTCGTCGACGAAATCAAGGCGAAGCTGGTCGCGGCTTCGGAGCCGGGCGTCGACAAGAACAAGATCCAGAAGGAAATCACGCAGCTTCAGGATCAGCTGAAGAGCGTCGTCGGCTCAGCATCGTTCTCGGGCGAAAACTGGCTGTCGCACAGCGCTGACAACGTCGCCGGCACCAAGTCCATCGTCGGCTCGTTCAACCGCGACTCGCAAAACAACGTCTCCATTACCAAGCTCGATGTAGACACGACCGCGACTTCGCTGATCGAGACCAACGCATCGGGCGGCTACGTCGCTTCCGGCACCGGCCTTCTTTCCAACGATCTGCGCTACATCAACGCTTCGGGCGCTTCCGCTGCGATCTCTGGCGTTTCGGTCCTGTCTCTCGACATTTCCGCCATGACAGCCGGTGCTCTCAGCAACGCACTTTCGGGCGTTGACGCTGTCCTGCAGTCGATGACGGATGCCGCGGCCGACCTCGGTGCTGTCAAGAGCCGCATCGAAATGCAGGAAGACTTCGTCGCCAATCTGATGGACTCCATCGATAGCGGTATCGGCCGTCTCGTCGACGCCGACATGAACGAAGAGTCCACCCGTCTGCGGGCCCTTCAAACGCAGCAGCAGCTCGGCATTCAGTCGCTGTCGATCGCGAACTCGAACTCGCAGAACATCCTGCAGCTCTTCCAGGGCTAATAGCCGCCTCCGGTTCGCGCCGGGCGCTCCAAATAAGAACCCCGGGATCCGATGGATCCCGGGGTTTTTCCGTTGAAGGCTGAATGTGTGCGTCAAGCGCGCGGATAGGACTGGCTCCAGTCGATCTTTCGCCCGGAAATGCTCTTCTCTTCTGCCCAAGTCGCGATCGGCTCCCAATTGAACAGGATCGCCTTCATCAGTTCGATCGGTTCGTCGGGATTGGTCGGCATGTAGCGCGTTGCGGGGTGCCATGGCATGCCGTCGGTTCCAAGTCGCGTTCGGCTGTGCTCAGGGCCGAACAGCAGAGTAGGTACGCCCAGGCCAGCGGAAAGCTCGGCGGTGGCCGTCCCAGCGGAGATGACGAGGTCACAGGCGCCCGCAAGCAGGGCCGCTCCGGCAAGATCGTTCATTTGGTCGATGGAGGTAAACTGCGTGACGGGAAGGCCCAATTCCTGCATCAGCGCGACTTCATCGGCGCACTGATCGTACTGAAGACAGATGAAACCGCTTTTCCCGAGAAGCTTCAGAGCTGCGATGTGCTCGGCGCGCAGATAGTTCTTGTCCCGGTGCAGGTTGCGAAGGCTCGAGCGCCAACAAAGACCGATGACCGGCTGATCGGGTCGCGCATTCATGGCTTCGCGGACGTTGTTTTCGACTTCCGGACTGCGCTTCAGAAACGGCTTTGCCTTCGTCTTCAAGGCCTCGACAGACGGGCGAAGGAACCGCGGAAGAGAGCCGAGCGGAGTCTCGAAATCAAATTCGGCATAGAGCGCAGAGGTGCGGTTGGCCGCCGGCACGACCGGTCGAACAGTGATGTCCGGAAAGGACGGAAGGAACAGCGGGACCAGCTTGGCCGTGCATTCGAATGTCACGTCGGCGCCGATTTCGACGAGGTCCGTAAGCAGCCCGGCGAAGCGGATCTCGTCGCCAACACCTTGCTCGCGCCAGACTAGGATCTTCTTGCCTTCCAGCGCTTCGCCCTGCCACCGAGGAATGTCGAACAACCGGCGCTCGGATGGAAAGTCGCTGATTTTCCATCGAACATCGTAATTATCGAAGGCATCCGGCAGCTTGCCGGCTGCCATCTGGTGAAGGGAGAGGTGCCAGCGAGCCACGTCGCAGTTCGGATCGCGCGCCAGGATCGCTTCCTGGATCGCCATCGCCTTGTTGAAGTTCCCGCGATCTTCTTCGATGATTCCTGCGACCGTCTGAATCGAGGCCCAGATCTTCACGTCCGAATTGCGCCAGGCCGCGATCAGTTCCAGCGCCTGGTCGGGATATCCGGCGGCGACGAGGCAGTCGATCCAGATATGGTCGACCGTTGCTTTCTCTTCATCGGTCGTGGCCAGTGCCCGTATCTGGGGATAATGCTCCGCGACATAGGCATGATTGGCGGCCTTGGATGCTGCGGTAAGCCTGTTGATCAGCAGCCGGTGCGGCGGCGAGGGGAAAAGAGCGATAGCCTGATCGAAAAGGGTTTCGGCGGTTTTGTAACGCCGCTCGTGCAGTGCCTTCGTGGCTTCGGTCGTAAGCTCGACCGCCTTTTTCGTCGCCTTGCGCTCTGCCTTGGATGCCGGAGCTGCCTTGAAAGCAGACCTTGCTGCCTGGCCGTGGGTCTTCGCGGCAACCGCGGCCAGCAATGCCTGCGCGCCCTTCATTCGGGCCGTTAGCTGGTCCTCGGCGGGCTTCAATTTGCCGCTTTGGCCAAGGGCAGGCTTGGAGTTCGCCATTGTGCGATCCTCTGCTGGAATGGTTTCCGTCGAGGATGCCTTGTCGCAGGCCTATGTTGTGCGAGCCTTGTCGGCGCAAGCGCTGGTTCTGGTGGAAGGCCTAAAGGTCGTCCAGCGTCAGGCGTTCACCCTTGCCAATCGCACGCCGCGCCGGTTTCCCGAGGAGGCCAGCGAAATGGCGCGGCTCGAGGCTTGTGCCGGGGCGGCAGATCTTGAGATTGGCTCTGGAGAAGATTTCGCCCTCCTGGATGTCCTGCGACGGATAGATCGACTGGCGAAATGCCCGCGAGTTCTTCTCGTTCTCGGTGCCGCCGTAATGAACCGTGCCGCGCGAAAGCCAAGCGCGCCGGGTCTCCTCCTTGAGAAGCTTCATTTCCCATGGCTCGAGCGAGAAGGCGGAATCGACGCCCCCTTCCGCACGAGACAGTGTGAAATGCTTTTCGATCACCGTGGCTCCATGCACGACGGCGGCGACGGCGACGCCGGTGCCGGCCGTATGATCCGACAGGCCGACCTGCACGCCGAAGCGGCGGGCCATGTCCGGTATGGTCATCAGATTGGCGTCGGAGGCATCGGCGGGGTACTGGCTCGTGCATTTCAACAGGACAATGTCGTTCGCGCCTGCGCTGCGTGCCGTGGTAACGGCTTCCTCGATCTCGTCGATCGTTCCCATGCCGGTCGACATGATCAGCGGCTTGCCGGTGGCCGCGGCCTTGGCGATCAGCGGCAGGTGAGTGAGCTCGAAGCTCGCGATCTTGAACATCGGTACGCCGAGACTGTCCAGAAAGTCGACGGCTGTTTCATCGAACGGCGTGGAGAAGGCCATGACGCCATGCTCTGCGGCCGCGGCAAAGAGATCGGCATGCCATTCCCACGGCGTATGGGCTTCCTGATAGAGATCGTGCAGCCTGCGCCCATTCCAGAGGCTCTTGTCGTCGCGGATGACGAAATCGTCCAGATCGCTGTCCAGGGTCAGGGTATCGGCCGTGTAGGTCTGAAATTTCAGACAATCGACGCCGCACTGAGCCGCCGCGCGCACGATTTCCAGCGCACGCTCCTTCGACCCGTTATGATTGCCGGACATTTCGGCGATGATAAACGGCTCGGCGTCCTGGCCGATCAGGCGATCTGCAATCTTGATGCTGGACATTAGAACCTCGTGCGCAAGACAGGAGAGAACGCCGTCTAGCGCGGTGCGGTCGCGCGAAGCTTACCACTCGCTGCCGGGCGCATGCTTTTCCACTCGTGGTGAAGGATGGCGAGACGCACGACGTCGACGAATGCTTCTTCCCGCCGATGGTGTTGGCGGAAGATGCCTTCGATTGAGAAACCGAATTTCTGGTGAAGCTTTATCACCGGCTCGTTGAACGCCAGGACTTCGCAGCTGAGTTTGTGGAGGCCCAACTGCTCGAACGCAAAATCAAGCGCAGCAAACTCCATCCGCGATCCCGTTCCGCGTGGCGCATCGGTCGCCGCATAGAACGCCCAGACGGCGTTCCGGTCGCTTTGCGACACCTGTGAAAACGAGACTACCCCCAGCGGTCGTCCACTCATCTCGAAGATGAGATCATGCCGATCTCTGGTGTCGCGCATCCTCCGCCACCAAGCCCGGTGTTCCTCGGCGCTGATCTCATGGCTGGTATACATGTTCCTGCGTACGGTAGGCGCATTGCGCCACACCAGCACTTGGTCGAGATCATCGTCCGACATAGCCCTGAGGGTCCCCGGTCCGTCTTCCGTCATGGGGCATCTTCCAGCAGTGGGTGGGACACATTTGCAAGGACTGCGTCGACCACCCGTGCGGCGCCGTTTCCGTCGGTCACTTCGCGTGCCGCGAGGCTGATCGGGTGCGTGGCAGCAGGCTTCAGCAGCGGGCCTACCTTGGTTTCGGCCCATCGGTGTGGGTCGTTTTGCGGCTCGTAGGCCCCACCATCGACAGATGCCCCGCTCAGCGAAAGCGCTTGCGCCGCTTCTTTCTGGTTTTCGGCCAGGATCAGGTTGATCGCAGGCACGCCCAGGCAGCATCGTTCCCACGATGAGCTACCGGCCGCCCCGATGACGAGATCCATACGGCTGAGCAATGCCGCCATGTCGGAGACATTGTGATGGAGGGTGACGCTTCGACCGCATTGCCCCGCAAATTGCCTCAAAGCATCCTGATGGGGATAGGCAGGGCCGGTTACGACATGCAGGTCCACTTCTGGCGGCAATTGCAGTTCGCAAAGTCCGCTCAGCACCCAGCCTGTGCAGTCCGCGCTGTCGGCGCCGCCCATGAAGATGAGAATCGTCTGAATGCCCGCGCCCGCCGCAAAAGCGTCGTCGCGCCGTTGAAGCGATGCGCGACGCTCGGCTGCGAAATCGGGCCGCAGAAGCGCGTGACTAGGTCCCGTCAGAACGCGACACTGGGCTGGTACAAGATGGGCGTAGTCGTTGGCAGATTTGCCGAGCGTGGCATCGAGCACAATATCGCAATCGTGGGACCTCGAGAGATCGTCGAACGCCAGAATGAGAGGCGGCTGGCCCGTAGACGAGCGCAGGGCGCGCTCCCATGCGATGCCGAGCGCGTAATGATCCACCACGATGATCTGTGGTTGGAGTGTTTTCATGTGACCGCCAAGCGCTTCGGCATCATGCTCTTCGGTGGTCCCAAGCCAGGTGCCGTATGGTGTCGGGCCCGGCGGCGGTCCGTCTTCCGGCAGCATGACCAGTGGATGGCCTGCTTCAGCGAGCTTCTTTTTCACATCCTCGATCATGAAGCGGGCGACAAAGACGCATTCAAAGCCCTGATCGGTGAGCGCATTGGCCAGCGTCAGGCACCGCATGACATGTCCGAGCCCGATAACAGGCGATGCATCGACGCGTATCGCAACCGCGCGACAGCGTTGGTGGCCACTCATGATGCCTGTCCGGCGGAGCGGAGACGATAGAGCTCCTCGGCCATCTTCCAATCTTCGGGCGTGTCGATGTCGACCACGCGCGACCGTTCGACATGATAGAGCGCGGCATTCGGGCCGAGCACGGGGCGGTTCGCGCGCACTGCGCCGGGGCGGCACCAATAGAATTGACCCGCATCGTGGTATGCGGGTTCGAGATCCTGGGACCGCGTCGACGCCAGCTCGGGATTGAACATTTCCGGCCGACCATTGCGGAGCCGCAGGGCGCGTTGGATCGGGTAGGCATACTCGGTTGCAGCGAAGACGTAGGAGGAATTGCCTCCTTCAAGCAAACCGAAGGCAGTATCCAAATCGTGAGCCGTGACGAAGGGTGCCGTCGCGTAGAGGCAGCAAACCGCATCTACCGCCACGCCTTCCGCTTCGACACGATCGATCGCATCGGCGATGACGGCAAGCGTCGTGGCGTGATCGTCGGATAGCTTCGGCGTGCGCATGAACGGAACGTCAGCCCCGGCAGCACGGGCGACCGCAGCGATCTCTTCATCGTCGGTCGAGACGATGACGCGATCGATGGTCCTCGCAGCAAGCGCAGCCTCGATGGAGTAGGCGATGATCGGCCTGCCGAAGAACAGTCTGATGTTCTTGCGCGGGATGCGTTTCGAGCCGCCGCGGGCGGGTATGAGCCCCAGTCTCACTGCAAGACATCCTTTAGGGCTACGACAACCTGTTCCTGCTGAGACTCTGTCATCCCATGAAAGATCGGGATGGAGACGGCTCGCGCGTAATAGGCCTCGGCATTCGGGCAGTGGCCGGGCTTGAAACCAAGCGTTCGGTAATAGGGCTGCCGATAGATCGGTATGTAATGAAGGTTCACGCCGATATCGCGCTGGCGCAGGCTTTCGAAGACCTGCCGGTGCGAGAGGGCGATTTCGTCCAGCCGCAACTGTATGATGTAAAGATGGAGGCTGGACAGGCTGTCGGCGCTGCGTTGCGGCAAATCGATGGGAAGCGCGGCCAGCTCCGCATCATAGCGGTCGGCCAGCCGGTGCCTGTGGCTGACGAAATCGTTCAGCCGGGCAAGCTGCGACAGACCGAGAGCGGCTTGCATTTCGGTCATCCGGTAGTTGAAGCCGAGATCGATCTGCTCGTAGTACCACGGCCCCTCCGATGGGCCGGACATGTCGTTCTCGTCACGCGTAATTCCGTGTGACCGGAGCCGGAGCAACGCCTTGCCGAGGTCCGGGTCCTGGGTGACGCAACAGCCGCCTTCACCCGTGGTGATGATCTTGACCGGATGGAACGAGAAGACGGCGATGTCGGAATGGGTGCAGGCGCCAACCAGATCGCCGCCGTCGCGCGCGCCGATGGCGTGGCTCGCATCTTCGATGACCTTGAACCCGTAGCGGAGCGCAAGGGCACCAATTGCGGACATGTCGCAGGGCAGCCCACACAGATGAACCGGGATCACAACTTTCGGCAGGCGGCCGGCCGCCTCTGCCTTGCGCAGCTTCTCCTCCAGCACATCGACGCTCATGTTTAGCGTCACCGGATCGATGTCGACGAAATCGACCTCCGCGCCGCAGTAGAGTGCACAATTGGCCGAGGCGACGAACGAGATCGGAGACGTCCAGACGAGGTCGCCAGGCCCTACGCCGAGCGCGAGACACGCGATGTGCAAGGCAGCCGTCGCTGAGTTGACCGCCACGCAGTGAGGGGCACCGACCGTTTCGCCGAGCGCGCGCTCGAAGGCATCGACGACCGGACCTTGCGTCAGATGATCGGAGCGCAGGACATCCAGAACGGCGGCGATATCGGCATCGTCGATGGATTGGCGACCATAGGGGACGAAGGGCAAGGGCTCACCTCGGCAGGGACCGATTCGCGTGGTCCGACAGGATCAATAGGCAGAACTGGCCGCGGATTTCAAATGTGAAACATTGCTGATGAACTGCCGGAATCCAGGAGGCGCAGTGCGCGCAATTCGGCAAGTGTCGTGCTAGTCACGAAGACGGGGCGAATCAGCATCGGTGGCGGGCCGCATGCTGAATGGTCTCATCGACGGGGCAAAGGACTATTCGGGGAGCGGGCAGCAGATGTTCACGGGCAAGGCAGTTCTCATCACCGGCGGGACCGGATCTTTCGGCCGGAAATACACCGAGACCATTCTTGCGCGCTACAAGCCGTCGCGCATCGTCATCTTCTCGCGCGACGAGCTCAAGCAATACGAGATGGCGCAGACCTTCAACGATCCTGCGATGCGCTATTTCATTGGCGATGTGCGCGATCAGGCGAGGCTTCGCCAAGCCATGGACGGCATCGATTTCGTCATCCATGCCGCTGCCCTGAAGCATGTCCCGGTTGCCGAATACAACCCGATGGAATGCATCAAGACCAACATCAACGGTGCGGAGAACGTCATCTCGGCCGCGATGCAGGCGGGGGTGAGCAAGGTCATTGCGCTTTCCACCGACAAGGCGGCGAACCCGATCAATCTCTACGGAGCGACAAAGCTCGTTTCCGACAAGCTCTTCGTTGCGGCCAACAACATCACCGGCGGTCGGGGACCGACCTTCGCCGTGGTGCGCTACGGCAATGTAGTGGGCTCGCGCGGTTCGGTCGTGCCATTTTTCAAGAAGCTCATCGCCGAAGGGCGTACGCCTCTGCCGGTGACGCATGAAGACATGACGCGCTTTTGGATCACGCTGCAGGATGGCGTCGACTTCGTTCTCAAGAACTTCGAGCGAATGTATGGCGGCGAAATCTTCGTGCCGAAGATCCCGTCGGTGCGCATTCTCGATCTGGTCGAAGCCTATAGCGGCACACGCGATGCGGAGATCATCGGCATTCGGCCCGGCGAGAAGCTTCACGAGATCATGTGCCCGGCCGACGACAGCCACCTGACCTTGGAATTCGACGACCATTTCGTCCTGCGCCCGACCATCAAGTTCCATCACAGCGATCTCGATTACACGACCAATGCGCTCGGAGAGAACGGTTCACCTGTGCACACAGGGTTCGAGTATCATAGCGGCAACAATTCCGATTTTCTCGATGTCGAGCAGATCAGGCAGATGGACACACGGGCCTGACAGGCCTGCGGAGAGGTGAGCGCAACTGATCTCACCTCTCCCCTTCAACCACCCTCACGCAAGCTTCGCCTCCTAGAACAGACCCGAATGGCATACATGGCGGAGTGTGTGTCCGGCTGATTGCGTGTCTGCTCGGGCTGGTTCGAATTGATGGTTTCCATTGCTGATTATCTGCGCGATTTTGGTGCGCCGGACGAGGTTCGCGGCGTGCACGCAACCCGTCTGCGTCATGTCGAGCCGCAGCCGGTCAGCATCGATATCGCGCCGGCCGTTCCCGATCGGGACTTCGAGGCGGAACTGACAGCCGCTTTCGCGCGCGGCGAGCAGGCGGCGGCCGCCCGTGCGGAGGCGGAGCTTACGGCTGCACTCGAGGCCGAACGCGCGCGGCATCGCGAGGAAATGGACAGCGTCCGCACGTCCTACGAGCAGGATTACGCGACGATGATCGCGTCCAAGCTCGATGGCATCGCGGGCAATCTTAGCGATACGATCGGTGAGCAGGTCAGTGATGTGCTGGCGCCGTTCCTCGACTCCATCATCCGCCGCCGCGTCGTCGACGAACTGGCCCGCGCCATCCAGGCCGCGATCGCCAATGGGCCGGAAGCGAGCGTCTCGGTCTCTGGGCCGAAAGGCCTTCAAGAACAGCTGGCGCGCCACTTCGACGATGCAGGCGTCGCCTTCGCCTTCGAAGAAAGCGACGACATGGACATTATCGTGAATTTCGATGGCACGGTCTTCGCGACGCGGCTCGCGGACTGGTCTGAAGCCTTGAAGGAGGCCGTAGCGTGAGCGGAGACAGCAATCGGCCTGAAATCGAGCGGGAAATCGTTATCGTCCGACGGGGCGGGCATGGCGAGGAAGAAGGGCATCACGGCGGTGTCTGGAAGATCGCCTATGCCGACTTCATGACAGCATTGATGGCGTTCTTTCTGGTCATGTGGCTCGTCAATGCAGCCAATGAGGAAACAAAGGCGGCGGTTGCGAGCTACTTCAACCCGATCCAGCTTATGGATGAAAAGCCGGCCGATCGCAGCATCCAGGATGAAGGACAGGCCTCCGAAGGCGAGACCAACCGACCTGCTGCCGATACGCAGGGCGAAGGGACGACGGACGGTGCCAGCATCGAGCAGGGCTCCGACCGCAACGCGACGGCCGGCGAGAAAACGGAGTATTCCGAATCGGATTATTTTGAAAATCCCTATGCCGTCCTGGCGGAAATCGCCCGTGAAACGGGGCAGCAGGCCAATATTTCCGACGCGGGCGAGGGTGGAGCGCAGACGTCAGGACCTGCGACCGGCGCGTCCGGTGGCGAGGCCTATCGCGATCCCTTCGATCCGGATTTCTGGTCGCAGCAGTCGCTGAGCGAAATCAGCCTCGATCCTGCCAATGAGGAGACGGCGCTTGTGACGCCTCAGGCCATCTCCGATGATGCCGCGCTGATCGAAGAAGCCCTTTCGCCGGCCGCAGATACTGTCGATCCGGCTGCGGGAGAGGATATTGTGATCGCGCCGGCTGCGGCTCCGGAGCCGGCAGCGGCGCAAAGTCCAGCCGAGGCGGCGCCAACTTCTGAAACGCCTCCCGCTGAAATGGCAGCAGTGACTCCTGAGGCTGATACCAACGCGCAGTTGGATGCAGCGCAGGAACTGCGTACTGAGATCCAGCAGCAGATCGCCGGCGTCGGCGGCAAGCTGGCGGAGGGTCTTGAGGTGACGCCGGCCGAGGGCGGGCTTCTGATCAGCCTGACCGACCAGGTCGATGTCACCATGTTCGCCAGCGGTTCTCCGGTTCCGCAGCGCGAGCTGGTGCTGGCCATGGAGCGCATCGGCGCGTTGCTTGCGGAACGTGACGGCCAGATCGTTATCCGCGGCCATACGGACGCGCATCCCTTCCGCGGCGAAGGCAACGACAATTGGCGCCTTTCGACAGCGCGCGCGCACAGCGCCTTCTACATGCTCGTGCGTGGCGGCCTGGAGGAAGATCGCATCGTGCAGGTGTCGGGCTTTGCCGATCGCCGGCCGAAGCTGCCTGATGATCCCTTCGCCGATGCCAACCGGCGCATCGAAATACTCGTGCAGGCCGATGCCAGCGAGATCCTCCCATGACACGGCGCTGGCTCGCCATTGTCGCAGTAGCGGCTTCGGCGTTCGTGCCCGTCAAGGCACAGGCCATGGAGGCCGGTCCGACGCCGCTCTCCATGGTGCGGTCATTGCAGTTCGTGCAGGACGCGGTGATCAAGGGCGATCATTCGGCCATCGAGATGCAGCGTCACCTGCTGACGGTGATCGACGAGCGGCTGCGCGCGGCGAGCGCCGAGACGTTCTACGACCAGCACGGCATGGATGCCGCGATCATCTACGCGCTCAGCGGAGGCAACCCGGCAACGTTGCCGATGCTCGCGCGCCGGTTTCCGGAAGCGGGCTTCGATCCGCGGCTCATGCCTCTGCTTGAAGAGCATCTGCGCGGGCGCGGGCGCGGTGTCTTCGAACCCCTGCGCGATATTCTGGTGCATTATCAAGGCACGCGCATCGAGCCTTATCTGACGCTTGTCGCGGCGAATGCGGCGGCGCTTTCCAGCCCGGCGGATTCACTTCCTCTGTTCGATTGGGCCAGGCTCCTGGCTCCAGGCTCGATCATCGAGGAAGCGGCGCTTCGGCGATCCGTCGAGGTTTCCGTGAGGCTCGGCATGGTCGATGAGGGATTGAAGCGTGCCGAACGCTATGCGCGGCGCTTCCTGCACTCGCCCTATGCCGGCCAGTTCGCCGATCTCTTCGTGGAACTGGTGCTCTCGCACCCGGACGATGTGAAGAGCGAGCGGATCGCCGAAACGCTGGCGTTCATGGACGAGGCGCGGCAGCGCTCGATCTATCTGCGCATTGCCCGGCGGGCAGCCATCAACGGCAACCGGACTTTGGCCCAGGAAGCGGCCGCCGCTGCCGAAGGACTCGGGGTGCAAGACGAGAAGGCGCAGGCGCTCGCCAATCTCTATTCGGGAGCGGCAGCCATTCCCGGTGAAGATGTGAGCGGCGTCGCTGCCGCCGTTTCCAGCATCGATGATGCGGCGTTATCACCACGCGATCGAGCGCTCCGATCGGCCGCCGAATCAATTGCCGCTGCGGTCACGCGGCCGCCGATCCTCGAAGCGATTGCCGAGCCGGTAGCGGTATCGGTCGAGCCTGATGCCAGTTTTGCTCCCGACACCACGCAGCCGGCCATGATGCCGCAGGGCGAGGGCGCACCCGAAATAACCGATGCGCCGGCCGATGCCGTGAAAGACGAAGTTGACGGCTTCGTGGACGATCGCCGCGCGGTTCTGGAAAGCATCGACGCATTGCTGGAGGAAGACCGATGAGCGCACCTGTGGGAATCGGACTGCCCGCAATTGGCAACGATCCGACGATCAAGGGTCGAAGCGGAGGCCAGAAGGAACGGGACGCAGGCGATGTCTTCAGCCAGGCGATCGATCGGCTGTCCGCCAAGGATCCGAAAGGGCAACGCGGCGGCACTGGTAACGGCCAGGCCCGCGCAGAGGCATCAGCCAATGGAAAGGGCGACATCGAGGTGGATATCACCAACGCGCCGCGTGGGGGCAAGGACGTGGCAGGCCCGCGAGAAATCGGCCGCGAGGATCGCAGTTCACTGCTCGCCCTTTTCGAGAACACCGCCAAGGCCGGCAACCGGCCAGTGGATGGCTCGAAGCCGGATGATACCATTTCCCAGGAAGCGAATGGAGCACAACCTCAAACGCTTGAGTCCGCTTCGGGTGACCTGTCCGAAAGCTCGGATGCGGCTGAAGACAGTTTCGATCTGACGCAGGACGTGATGGACTTCGCGGGCACTCAAACCTCGCAGGGCGTCGGCACGAGTGTGACTTCGTCCCTGCAGCAGGCTCTTGCCAAGCCGGACACGATCAGCGCCTGGCTGCAATCGCGCAGCACGACCACGGCTTTGCCGGTGGTTCCGGCTGATGGTCAGCTTGCCGTCGACGGTCCGGACATTGCTGCATTGAAGGGCGCGGAGGTGCCGCAGAGCGCCGATGGCGAGATCGATGTCTTCCGCATGGTCGGCGGCAAGGGCGACGTGCCGTCCATAGTGGTCGATGCCGTGGCCCGCTCCATCGCGCAGGGCATGGCCAAGGGCGAAGCACGGCCAGATGGAACGAAGGCCGACCCGATCCGCCTCGATGGTGCATCTCGTGGCGCGAAGGTGGACGGGGTTGATCCCGATCGGCTCAAGACAGCACCCATGCTGGATAGCGGCCGTGGCGTGAGCGACACATCGCAGAAGACCAGCGCCACCACGCCGGCAGACCGTCTTGCCGATCTTGGTGGTCGGCAAGACCGGGCAGACAATATGCTGCGCGCCGGTGCCGATCTTTCGATCCTGGAAAGCCGCAAGTTTCTCGGTGTGGCCGCAGGCCAGACGTCCACCGCCGGCATCATCAGCACGGTAACCGAGAACGGCGAGTGGAACGCGATGCTGCGGGACGTGGCTTCCACATCCGCCACAACGCTCGACACGGCACGCAATGCCAGCAACACGCTGAAGATCCAGTTGAACCCGGTCGAACTCGGCACGGTGACAGCCACGTTCCGCATGAGCGGCGGTCATCTGACCATCGAACTGAAGGTCGAGACGATCGAGGCCTATCGGCAGTTGTCGGATGACCAGAGCGGCCTCGCCAAGGCCCTGAAGGCGCAGGGCATCGATGCTCAGAACGTCGTTGTCCAACATGTGGGCAGCGATCGCTCGGCGCAAAGCGCAAGTGCAGGCCCGACTTCGGGCAACGGTGCCGCCGGCCAGCAGGGCCAGATGGAAGGCGGCAGCAGCCAGCAATCGGCAACCGGGCAGCAGCGCGGTGAGGGCGGCAGCGACGGTCGTCGCGGTTCGGGACGGGAGCAGGGAGATGTCGATGCGCGCAGGACTGATCGCGCTGCTTCTGGCGACGTGTATCTCTAGCCAAGTGAGCCAGGCAGCGGCTGCGAGCTGCGAAGCGGAGATCACTGACGCTGCCAAGGCCTACGATATTCCTGTCGGCATTCTCTATTCCGTCGGGCTCACGGAGACCGGGATGCGCGGGTCATTGCAGCCCTTTGCGCTCAATATCGAAGGCAAGGCATACTTCGCGCGGTCGAAGAGCGAAGCGGTGCAGGTCCTGAACGATGCTTTGGCGCAGGGTAAAGTGCTGGTCGATCTTGGCTGCATGCAGATCAATCATCACTATCATCGGGACCAGTTCGCCTCGGTCGATGCCATGCTCGATCCGCATGCCAATGTTCGCTATGCCGCGCGATTTCTGCATGAGCTGAAAGGTCGGCATGATAGCTGGACGATGGCGGTGGCGCGTTATCATGCGGGGCCGAACAACGATCCGGCTCAGAAACGGTACGTGTGCCGCGTCATCAGCAATCTGGTGGCCACGGGGTACGGACAATGGACGCCCGGCGCCCGTGCATTCTGCACGTGATCCGTCACCTTTCCTCTTCAATCTCAGATTGAATTAGCGGAAGCTACGTCCAATTGTGGCCGGCAAGGCCAAATTTAGGCGTTGTTAACTTTTTCCAAAGGAAATTTGTGGCTCCGCCGCGAGGCCTCACAACATCTAGTATCAAATCGGCACGCCAAGCGGTCGCAACTGCCAAAAGGCATCAATATTTCCTGTAGTTGTTCCAGAATCTCACGATTCGTAAAACGTGGTTAACGCGATGGGTGCGGTGATTCGGGGGCGACAATGATCGTTGTGGTTGACGAGCGAGAGCTCGTGACGGAAGGCTTTAAATCGCTTTTCGGACGGGAGGGTGTGCCGTCTGCAAGCTTTGAGCCTCGTGAGTTTCAGGCGTGGGTTCACACGGCAGCGGACACGGATCTCGATGCTGTCGAGGCCTTCCTGATCGGTAAGTCGAACTCGACTTTCGAGCTTCCCCGCGCCATCCGCAGCCGCTCTGCAGCACCGGTGATCGCGGTCAACGATACGCATTCTCTGGAAGCCACGCTGGCGCTCTATGACAGCGGCGTCGACGACGTCGTTCGCAATCCGGTTCATCCGCGGGAAATCCTGGCCCGTGCGGCTGCCATTCGTCGTCGCTTGAAGTCGATGGTCAACCATACGGACATCGGCTCGATCCGCGTGTTCTCCGATGGTCGTGATCCAGAAATCGAAGGCGAGACATTCGCTCTGCCGCGCAGAGAGCGCCGAATTCTGGAATATCTTGTCGCCAATCGCGGCAAGCGTGTCACCAAGGGGCAGATCTTCAACGCCATCTACGGCATCTTCGACGAAGACGTCGAAGAGAACGTCGTCGAAAGCCACATCAGCAAGCTGCGCAAGAAACTGCGCAAGAAGCTCGGCGTCGATCCGATCGATTCCAAGCGCTTCCTTGGCTACCGCATCGACTGGGACTGAGCGATCTCTCGCCCCGGCGGCGGCCTCTGTCAGGTTCGCGCAAGCCAGGGCCCATAGCATCGTCCCCAATCAATCTACAAAGGGTCTGATCGATGAGTCTCAACGGCATGATGCGCACTGGCGTATCGGGAATGAACGCGCAGGCTAATCGGCTGAGCACGGTCGCCGAAAACATCGCGAACTCCGATACCGCAGGCTACAAGCGCGCCTCGACCGAGTTCTCGTCGCTGATCCTGCCAGGCTCCTCCGGCTCCTACAATTCAGGCGCCGTGACGACTGACGTCCGATACAACGTCAACAAGCAGGGCGAGCTAGAGTTCACCTCCTCGGCGACCGATCTTGCAATCGAAGGTCCCGGCTTCTTCATTGTCGAAAACGGCAATGGAGACCCGTTCCTCACGCGTGCAGGCTCTTTCGTGCCGAATGGCAGCGGTGAGCTGGTGAATGCGGCCGGGTTTACGCTTCTCGGCTATCCTTACAACGGAACCGGTACGCCTCAGACGGTCGTCAACGGTTTCGATGGCCTGTCGCCCGTCAATATCGGCCAGGGCAATCTGAGCGCAACGGCTTCTACCGAAGGTAATTTCGCCGGCAACCTTCCGTCCGGTGCGGCGGTTGGAGATAGGGTGAGCAGCTCGCTCGCTGTATTCGATACGGTCGGCAACACTGTCCTGGTCGATCTCGTCTATACCAAGACCCAGGTTGCCGACCCGTCGACATCGACGCCGGAAGAATGGACGCTCGAAATCGTGCGCCGTGATGATCCGACGGCGACGCCGCTCAACGCGCCCACGACGCTGTCCTTCACGAACGGCCAGCTCACAACCTCGCCGTCGCTGACGTTCAATCTTGGGACGGGCAATCCAGACATTGCGATGGATCTCAGCCGGATCACCGCACTTGGCTATCCCTATGATGTAGCGTCCGCCGGAGTGAACGGCAGCGCGCCGAGTAAGCTCGAAAGCGTGCAGATCAGCTCGAACGGCATTGTCTACGGCCAGTATGAGAACGGCGATCTGAAGCCGCTCTATCGCCTGGCGATGGCCAACGTTCAGAGCCCGGACAAGCTGCAGCCATTGGCCGGCAACGTTTACACGCAAGGCGTTGATTCCGGCGTGATCGTCACGGGCTTTGCCGAAAGCGGCAATTTCGGTTCAATCATTTCCGGCGCACTCGAAGGCTCCAACGTCGATATCGCCGAAGAGCTCACCAGCATGATTGAATCGCAGCGTAGCTACACGGCCAATTCGAAGGTCTTCCAGACGGGTTCGGACCTGATGGAAATCCTGGTCAATCTGAAGCGATAAACCGTCTTTCAAGGGTTTGGCATGTCTCTGACATCGGCACTCAATACGGCTCAATCGATCCTTTCGAACACGTCGACGCAAACGTCGACCGTGTCTCGAAACATTTCGAATGCCGGCGCAGAGAACTATGTCCGCCGATCTGCCACGCTGGCGAGCAACGGTTGGGGCGCGCAGGTCGTGAACATCTCGCGCGCCGCCAATGACGTGCTGTTCCGCGACAGTCTCGTGTCGACATCGTCGGCAAGCGGTCAGAACGCGCTTCTGGACGGCATCGACCAGATCCGTGCCTTGATCGGCGGCAATGATTTCGAAAAGGCACCGGCGGCCCTCATGGGTTCACTGCGTGACTCGCTGCAGCTTTTTGCGTCGCAGCCGAGCAACACCAGCGCAGCCCAGGGAGCGGTCGCCGACGCCATTCTGCTTGCCGACGGTATACGCCAATCATCGATCGACCTGCAGAAAATGCGCCTGCAGACCGACACTGAGATTTCGCGTCAGGTCGAGGATCTCAACAAGCTGCTCGGCGAGTTCGAAGTCGTCAACAACGACGTGCGCAATGCGACGCGTAGCGGCCAGGATGCCTCCGATGCGCTGGATACTCGCGACGGGATCCTGAAAAGCATTTCCGAAATCATCGGCGTGACGGTCGTCAAGCGGCCGAACAACGATATCGCGCTCTACACGAAAGAAGGCGCGACGCTGTTCGAAACGGTGCCGCGCGACGTGACCTTTGCGCGGACGAACGGCTTTGACGCCAACACGGTCGGCAATGCCGTGCTGGTCGACGGCGTACCGCTTGGTGCCGGCGAAGGGGGAGCGACAACCGCTTCGGGTTCGCTCGGGGCGCTTCTCCAGGTTCGCGATACGATTGCGCCGACTTACCAGTCGCAGCTCGACGAAATGGCGCGTGCTCTAGTGACGACATTCCGCGAAGTGTCGCAAACGGGCGGCACTGATCTGCCGGGTCTCTTCACCTGGAGTGGTGGCACCGTCCCTCCCGATGGGACGATCGTGCCTGGCATGGCAACCTCGCTTGCTGTGAACGCCGCTTACGTGCAGCCGTCCGGCAACGCTTTCCTGCTGCGTGATGGCGGTGCGAACGGCGCAGACTACGTCGTAAACGTCGAAGGCGGCGCCGGGTTCTCGTCACTCATCGAGGGTTTCGTGACGCAAATGTCGGAACCCGTGAACTTCGATGTGAACGCCCAGATCGGTGCGAGCGCATCGCTCTTCGATTTTGCTGCCAGTTCGGTCGGCTGGATGGAAAGCCTGCGCCAGCAGGCAAACACCGCTGCCGAAAATAAGAACGCCTCCTACTATCGCACGACCCAGGCGCTCTCGAATGCCACCGGCGTCAACATCGACGAAGAGATGGCCAAGCTCCTGGAGCTTGAACAGTCATACAAGGCGTCCGCCCGCATCATCACGGCGGTGGACGAGATGATCAATACGCTGCTGAGCGTGCGTTAGAGCCATGAAGACAACTTTCGTTTCAACCAGTGCCATGCAGAACGCGGTCCGGCTCGCCATCCAGCGGGCGCAGTCGGAAGTGACCGACCGGCAGCAGGAAGTCGTGACCAACCGCTATGCGGATGTGGGCTTGGCGCTCGGCTCGAAGTCGACACGGTCGATCTCGCTCAACCGCGAAGTCGCGCGCATCGACGCCGTGCTCGACACGAACGCGCTTGTCGGCCAGCGGTTGTCGTCTTCGCAGGTTGTTCTGGGTCAGCTGTCGGAGAGCGCGCAGCAGATGCTCGACACGCTGATCACGCTCAGCGACGGCGAAAATGCATCTCTGGTTAAAGTCGCACAGCAGACGATCAACGGCGCGCTCGGCAATTTCTCGGCTTTGGCAAATACGTCCAACAGCGGCGAGTTCTTGTTCGCCGGTGTGAACACCGATGTTCGGCCGATGAACGATTATTTCGCGCCGGGTTCGCCTGCCAAGGCCGCGTTCGACAATTTGTTCCAGTCGCGCTTCGGCTTCTCGCAGACTGATCCGCAGACGGAGACGATTTCGGCTGCAGACCTGACCAACTTCCTCGATACCGACGTCAAGCAGATGTTCGAGGGCCCGGCCTGGAACCTGAACTGGTCGAGTGCGTCTGACACGAACCTGACGAACCGCATCAATGGCTCGGAGGTCATTCAAAGCTCGACCAATGCCAACAATGCGGGCTTCCGCCAATTCGCTATGGCCGCAGTGGTCGGCAGCGAGCTGATCGGCGGCAACTGGAACAGTCAAGCACGCGCGGCACTGAGCGACGCCGTGATCAGCATGGCCGGCAGCGCGATCACCTCTGTCGACGAGCAACGGGCAGAGCTTGGCGTTGCCGAAATGCGGGTGACAAAAGCCAATGTCAGCCTGCGAACCCAGAAAGATATCGTTGCGGTTTATATTGGTGAACTCGAAGGCGTCGATCCTTACGAGGCTGCCACGCGCATGAATACACTGCTCACCCAGATGGAAGCGTCCTACTCGTTGACCGCGCGAATCCAGCAGATGAGCTTGTTGAACTTCCTCTAGCCGCTCGTGCCGTCCGGCACTGGCGCAACACATGACAAGGCGAGCTGAATGTATCAGTTTTCTTATGCCGAGATACAGCAGGATGATGTTGCTGAATCGAAGGACCGGGAGCGGCAGGTTCTCGACAAGTCCATCGGCCTTCTGGAGCGGGCCCGTGTGGCCGGTCCGAAATCGAGAGATGCCATCGAGGCACTCTACTTCACAAATCGCGTGTGGATGCGCTTCATCGAAGACCTGAATGCGCCGGACAACGAACTCGACCTTTCGCTCAAGGCAAATCTGATCTCGGTCGGTTTCTGGATCCTTCGCGAAAGCGACAAGATCCGGAAAGGTGAATCCGAGAACTTCGAAGGCATCATCGACATTTCGTCGATCATCAGGGATGGACTGAAATGAAGAGTTCGCTGCGGATTTCGCTGAAGAGCGGCGAAAGAATCTTCATCAATGGTGCCGTCCTGCGGGTCGACCGCAAGGTGTCGCTCGAGTTCCTCAACGACGTCACCTTCCTTCTGGAGAACCATGTTCTTCAGCCGGAGGACGCGACGACGCCGCTGAAGCAGCTCTACTTCATCGTGCAGATGATGCTGATCAACCCGGAAGGCGCAGATCAGTCGATGAACATGTTCAAGAAGTCGATCATGATGCTCTTGAACTGCTTCCAGAACGAGGAAATTCGCACGCAGCTGAAGCTGATCGACGAGGTCGTTTCCGGCAAGAAACCGTTCGAAGCACTCAAGATGATCCGCAAGCTCTACCCGCTCGAAGATCAGGTTCTAAACACGCCTGAGATGACGCCGGCGACGATCACTGCGATCCAGAAGGAGATTGCGCCATGGAGATAGGGGCCACCGGCAGCGCGACGACGAGCACCGCGGCGACCTCCAAATCGCAGCAGGCGTCGGAAAACGCCATGCTCGACTACGACAATTTCCTGCAGCTTCTGGTCGCACAGATGCGCAACCAGGATCCGACGGAGCCGATGGACTCGACGCAGCAGATCGCGCAGTTGGCGACCTTCTCCCAGGTCGAGCAGACGATCCAGACGAACCGCCGGCTTGAAATGCTGCTACAGTCTTCAGCGCTGTCCGAAGCCAATGCGGTTATCGGCCGCACATTGACCTCGACCGACGGATTGACCTCGGGCGTCGTCAAGGAAGTTCTTCTGCGGTCTGACGGCATCACTGCGATTCTCGAAGACGGCAAGAAGATCGATGTGACATCGGGCGTTTCCATCAGCTGAGGCAGCGTGCCATGAATGAAGCAGACGCTCTCGAACTTGTTCAGAATGCCATCTGGACGATCATCGTGGCTTCAGGGCCGGCGGTGCTTGTCGCCATGGTTGTCGGCGTGGGCATCGCCTTCATCCAGGCGTTGACGCAGGTTCAGGAAATCACGCTCACCTTCGTTCCCAAGATCGTTGCCATCCTTGTGACGGTCGCCATTTCGGCGCCGTTCGTCGGGGCACAGATCTCGCTTTTCACGAACATCGTCTTTTCGCGCATCGAGAGCGGCTTCTAGTCAGGTCTTCGCTCGCCTGTCGAAATGCTCACGCAAGCTTCGCTCGCTAGGTCTCTGTCAGGCGGTCTCCAACACCGACGCATGACGCGTCCGTGCGACCGGCCCGAAGCGGACGGCAGTGACGATGGCGCAAATCCAGGCCCTTTCCCCGGCATTTCCCAAGAAGCAAGGCCGCGACGTGGGCTTCGCGCTCGGGATCGTGGCCATCCTGGCGATCCTGTTCCTTCCGCTCCCGCCGATCCTCATCGACATGGGGCTGGCCTTCTCGATCGCGCTCTCGGTCCTGATTCTGATGGTCTCGCTGTGGATCCAGCGGCCGCTCGAGTTCTCCTCGTTTCCGACGATCCTGCTGATCGCCACGATGCTGCGGCTTGCGATGAACATCGCGACGACCCGCATCATCCTGTCCCAGGGCCATGAAGGCACTGATGCCGCCGGCAGCGTGATCCACGGTTTCGCAAACCTCGTCATGTCCGGCGACTTCGTGATCGGCCTGATCGTGTTCATGATCCTGATCGTCGTGAACTTCATCGTCATCACCAAGGGTGCAACCCGCATCGCAGAAGTGGGCGCGCGCTTTACCCTTGACGCGATCCCCGGCAAGCAGATGTCGATCGATGCAGACCTGTCGGCTGGCATCATCGACGAAAAGGAAGCACAGCGCCGCCGCAAGGAACTGGAGGAGGAAAGCTCCTTTTTCGGGTCCATGGACGGTGCGTCCAAGTTCGTGCGCGGCGATGCAATCGCGGGCCTGCTGATCACGGCCATCAACATCTTCGGTGGCATCATCATCGGCTATGCGCGCCACGACATGCCGATCGGCGAAGCAGCTGACGTGTTCGTGCGCCTGTCCGTCGGCGATGGTCTCGTTACGCAGATCCCGGCGCTGATCGTATCGCTGGCGGCCGGCCTTCTGGTGGCGCGCGGCGGCACGACGGGTTCGGCCGACCAGGCCGTCATCGGCCAGCTCAGTCACTATCCGAAGGCCCTGATCGTCGCGGCAGTGCTGATGTTCGTGCTGGCGTTCATGCCCGGCCTGCCGTTCCTGCCTTTTGTCGTACTCGGCGGCATCATGGCCTTCGGCGGCTGGATCATTCCTCGGCAGATCGAGGCAGTGAAGCTTGCGGAGGCTGAGGCCGAGCGCAGCACGAAGATGGAAGAGCAGGCGAAGGAGAAGGACTCGGTCAAGTCTGTCCTGAAGACTGCAGAGGTCGAGCTGCTGCTCGGCAAGCACGTCTCGTCGCGACTGCTCGGCGCGCACCAGGAACTGGCGTTCCGTGTCGGCAAGATGCGCAAGAAATTCGCGATGCAGTACGGCTTCGTCGTGCCGGAAATCAAGGTCAGCGACGACTACTCGGTGCCGCAGAAGGGCTACCAGATCCGCATCCACGGAACCGTGGTTGCCGCAAACGAACTGCGCGTCGGCGAAGTCATGGTCGTCAAGCAGGCCAACCGCATGCCGAGCGTGCCGGGCGACGATATTCGCGAGCCGGCCTTCGGCATGCCGGCGATCTCGATGCCGGAAAGCTTCACGGAAGATCTCAAGCGCGAAGGCTTCCAGCCCATCGACAACGTTTCCGTCGTTCTGACCCATATGAGCGAAGTCATCCGCAACAACCTGCCGCAGCTTTTGTCGTACAAGGACATGAAGGTGCTGCTGGAACGGCTCGATCCCGAGTACAAGAAGCTCGCCGACGAGATTTGTTCGTCGCACATGACCTATTCGGGCCTTCAGGCCGTGCTCAAGCTGCTGCTTGCCGAGCGCGTGTCGATCCGCAACCTGCATCTCATCATCGAAGCGGTCGCCGAACTTGCGCCGCATGTGCGCAAGACCGAGCAGATCGTCGAGCATGTGCGCATCCGCATGGCGCAGCAGCTGTGCGGTGATCTTGCCGAAAATGGGGTGTTGCGCGTTCTGCGCCTCGGCAACCGGTGGGATCTCGCCTTCCACCAGGCGCTCAAGCGGGACAACAAGGGCGAGGTGGTCGAGTTCGACATCGATCCGCGTCATCTGGAAGAGTTTAGCGAGCAGGCGACCAAGGTCATCCGCGAGGAGCTGGACAAGGGCCGACCCTTCGTGCTCGTCACCGCACCGGATGCGCGGCCTTACGTGCGCATGATCATCGAACGCCTCTTTGCGACACTGCCCGTCATTTCGCATGTGGAGATCGCCAAGGGGCTCGAGATCAAGGTTCTGGGCGCGATCTCTTGATCACGGATCCCGAAGGCTCCGTCCTCGCTCTTTTCGCGGCATTCTGCAGGATCGGCGCCTGCTTCATGCTGCTGCCGGGCTTCGGCACCATTCGCGTGCCGCTGCAGGTCAGGCTCTTCATCGCCATCGGCATCTCCTTCGCGCTCGCGCCGCTCATGTGGGACCAGATCTATCCGCGCGTTTCGGAAGGTGGTCCGGGTTATATCGGCATCGTCGGCGTCGAGCTTCTTATCGGATCAGTCATCGGCCTGCTTGCGCGCTACTACGTGGCGGCGCTGCAGTTTGCCGGTTCGGTCATCTCGATGGTCATCGGCTTCAACGGCATGCCGGGTGGCGGCATCGAGGACATGGAGCAGCACACCGACCTGTCGCGGCTGATCAGCTTCACCGGCATTCTCATGCTGTTCATGCTGGACTTCCACCACGTGGTGATCGTGTCGCTGACGAGCTCCTACGATTTCATGCCCCTCGGCCTCGCGTTCGACTCCCAGCTGGCTCTGGTATCCTTGACCGACACGCTGCTCGCGTCGTTTCGGCTGGTGCTGCAACTGTCGAGCCCGTTCATCATCTACGGTCTGGTCTTCAACCTTTCTGTCGGCCTAGTGAACAAGCTCGCGCCCCAGATACCGGTCTACTTCATCTCACTGCCTTTCCTCATCGCTGGTGGGCTGCTGCTGATCTATTTCGGCTCGAGCGATTTCTTCCGCCTGTTCGCCGCCGGCTTCGAACCGATCTTCATGGAGCGTTGACATGAGCGCCGAGCGCTACGCCAAGCTGAAGCGTCTTGCGGCCGTTCAGCGACAGATGGAGCGGGTGGCCGATGTCGAGCTCGCGGACATCATGCGGGAGCGCGCGCTTGTTGCGGACAAGATGGATGCGCTTGTGAGCGCGCTTGCTTCGCCGAAGCCGGTGCACGCCAACTTCTCCAAGCTCTACGGCGCGCAGATCGGCAAGCTCAAGGTGCGCGACCAGATCCTGACCGGCCGCATGCAGTTGCAGCAGAAGAAGGTCATGTCCGAGAAGGCGAAAGCGGACACGCTCGAGGAGTCGACGGCCATGGCGCTGGGCGAGGTGGAGCGGCAGAAGCAGGAGGCCGAACTTGAGCAACTGCTTGAATGCATTGGCGCTATCGACGCTCAAGCCTCCCGTAAGTTTCAAGGCTCATAGTCACGCCATGTTGATTTGACGGTGCGTCGATGCAGATCGCGCCGAAACGTTCCAGCACTGAAGGCTTGTCCATGAGGGACGGCGCAGTGCTTCAGCGACGGTGCATATCTTGGCCATCTCTCCCGCGAGCGACATCATTCTCGACGTCATCAACGCAGCAGATCCGTCAAGCGTGCGCGAAGCCCATCGTGCTTTGACGCAGAAGGCCGCAAATGGTGCGCAGTCGGCGTCGATCGAGTTTTCGATCGCCCGCGATGGCGGAGCGGCCGCCCGAACCGGCCGAGGCGCACTGTCGCCAGCCGACGATGCGATGAAGACCTACCGCGACTTCGAGGCGATGGTCCTGCAGACTTTCGTGAAGTCGATGCTGCCCCAGGATGCCGAGGAAATCTTTGGCGAAGGGACCGCGGGCGAAATCTGGAAAGGCATGATGGCCGAACACCTCGGCCGCATGATCTCCGAGGGTGGCGGCATCGGTATTGCCGAGCAGCTCGCGCCGGATGGCGCCCGCGTGACAGCCGAAGGACGCCTGGTATCACCCCACACACCGGACGCGGCACGCGACCGTGCGACCATGATGCTTGAAGAATTGCAGCGCACAACGTTGAACGACTGGAAAGATATTGAGGGACGGGAACGCTCTGAAGCAGCGGACAATCACGCCTAAGCTTCAGGCAGACCACTTGCTTTGCCGATAACAATGAAAAGGCCAGACATGGAAACCAACGGCACTGAACTGAGAATCTCCGGCGTACTGGGCCGGCTGGAAGCCGTGCTTGAGCGCGAGAACTCGCTTATCGGCACCGATGCTCGGTTCGACATCACCGCATCGAACGCCCAGAAGAGCCGCTGCCTTTACGAACTGAATTTGCTCATGAAGTCGATGGAGCCGTCCGATCTGCCGCGTGCGGCGGGGGATCGTCTGATCCGTCTGCGCAGCGTGGTCGAAACCAACGCGACTCGCGTCAAGGCCCATATGGAAGCCGTGCGCGACGTGACTGACCTGATCAACGAGGCTGTCCAGGCCGCTGAAGCCGATGGCACCTATTCCATGGATACCTTCAGGCCCGCAGCACAATGATCAAGCTTGCGCTCACCGCCGTCTGGATCTGCGCCGTTACACTCGGCGCGGTCTATTTCGCGATCCAGACATCGTCGACCAACGAAGCGGAAGCTGCCGTGCCTCCTCCGTTCTTCGGTGGCCTCGACTATGTGCGCGGTGAGGTGATTTCGGTTCCTGTCATTCGTGATGGCGCGGTGCAGGGCTATTTCCTGGCCCGTCTGGTTTTCACCGCCGAGCCTGAAAAACTCGCCAAGCTCTCCATCCAGCCGCAGACGCTGATCACGGATGAGCTCTACACCCACCTGATGGGCAATCCGAATATCGATTTCACGACGATGGAAACCTTCGACCTGACGCAGTTCCGCGAAGGCGTGCGTGATGCGCTGAACGCGCGGGTCGGGGAAAAGATCTTCCACGAGATCATCATCGAGCAAGTGGACTACCTGACCAAGGAAGAAATCCGCTCCAACATGCAGCGTCGGCGCCCGGCTGCGCCCGCATCGGCAGCTGCTCCCGCGCCGGCGGAACCGGCTGCGGCGGAAGAACCCGCAGCCCATTGAGCCACAAAGCCTGAATTTCTGGACTCGACGGTTGATTTTCTCGTCGCGATAGCGTCAACGCCTGCCTGACGCACAATGCGGAGAGCAGGATGACGGCGCAAATCCTCGACGGCAAAGAGATCGCCAAGGGCGTGATCGCCCGGGTGAAATCGCAAACCGAGGCGCTCGTGCACGCGACCGGCGTGACGCCCGGGCTTGCGGTCATCATCGTCGGAGACGATCCGGCAAGCCACGTCTACGTATCCTCCAAGAGCCGCATGGCAAAAGAGTGCGGCTTCCGTTCGAGCCAGTACACGCTGGAGGCGACGACCAGCCAGGAAGAGCTTGCGGCTCTCGTTGCAAAGCTCAACGCGGACACTTCGGTCCACGGCATTCTCGTCCAGCTCCCCCTGCCGGCAGGGCTCGATGCCGATGCGATCATCCAGGCGATCGATCCCGCCAAGGACGTCGACGGCTTGGGCGTCGCCAATGCCGGCAAGCTGATGACAGGCGATCTCAAGACAGGCCTGATCTCCTGCACGCCGGCGGGCGCGATGGTGTTCGTGCGTCAAGTGCACGGCAATGACCTCTCAGGCCTCGATGCCGTGGTGATCGGCCGGTCCAACCTGTTCGGCAAGCCGATGGCCGCGCTTCTTCTTGCCGCCAATGCGACGGTGACGACGGCTCATTCGCGCACCAAGGATCTCGCCGACCATTGCAGGCGTGCGGATATTCTGGTCGCTGCGGTAGGCCGCCCGCAAATGGTGCAGGGCGACTGGATCAAGCCGGGCGCGACCGTGATCGATGTCGGCATCAATCGCATCGATGCGCCGGAGCGCGGCGAGGGGAAGACGCGCCTCGTCGGCGACGTGGATTTCCAGGCGGCCGAGCAGGTAGCAGGCACCATCACGCCTGTGCCAGGTGGTGTCGGACCGATGACGATCGCCATGCTGATGGCCAATACCGTGATCTCGGCCCATCGTGCCGCGGGCCGCGAACCGCCCGTCTTCTGACAGCGCTTATGAAACTCAGCCGGCCCGTTGCTGGCGGCTGATGTCCAGTTCCGTCGGGGCAGGGCCGGTGGAGGCGCGCATGATCAGTTCCACCGGCCACACTTCCTGCTGCTGATCGAGTGTCGAGCGAGCCACGGCATCGATGAGCCGTTCTCCGATGCGCGCACCGGCAGCCCGGATCGACGACCGCGTCGTCGTCAGCGGCGTCGTGAAGTTCTCGGGCTTCAGGTAGGGGAACACGTCGTCATGCGCGATCAGCGAGATGTCGCGGCCGACCTTCAGGCCGCGCTGGTTGATGGCTCGCACGGCGCCTAGCGCAAGCAGCATGCTCGAGCACAGAACGGCAGTCGGAGGCTCCTCGGTCTCCAGGCAGCGGACCATGCCGCGATACCCATTCTCCTCGGTCATCGCGAATTCCTGGCAGTGCGCCGGGTTCAAGCTGAGATCACGGCTTTTCAGCGCTTCTTCGAGGCCTGCGCGCCTGGCGATCGCGAAGGTCAGATAGTCCGGGCCGTTCAGAAGCGCGATCCGGCGATGCCCCAGTTGCAACAGAAGATCGGCAGCGTCGCGGAAGGCACCGTGATTATCAATGTCGAGCAGCGGATAGTCGTGCGGCCCGTCGCTTGCCGCGCGCCCGTGGACGACGAAGGGCAACTTCAAGGATTTCAGAAGATCGATGCGAGTATCGTTTCGGCGCGTATAGGCGAGGAAGATGGCATCGACGCTGCCGCTCGCAGCAAGCTTGCGGAATGTGGCTTCCTCATCTTCCGGCCGGCTCGGGTGAACGACGAGGAGGATGTCTTCCGACACGCAGACTTCGCCGAGGCCCGACAGGAATTCGGAGAAATGCAGGTCGGTGTCACGCCCCGGACTGGAGGGCATAATGACGCCGATCGAGCCCGCCTTGCCTGTTGCGAGACGCTGAGCCGCGCGGTTCGGACGATAGCCGGTCGCCTGCACGGCTTGCAGAACGCGTTGACGCGTGCGCTCATTGACTTCAGGATAGCCGTTCAGGGCACGACTGACCGTCGTTTGAGAGAGGCTCAGATGCTTGGCCAGCTCTTTGAGGTTCACGGCCGTCACTCCCCAGGTTCGGCATGCTGCATTGCACCAAAGCGCTTTGACAAACGCCCTCCTGTCAGTGGCGAAGAAGCGTTTACAGATCGCTGCAATGGGTCAGATTTCAGCGTGATGATACCCGCTTATTCATCATATGCTACCGCGAACAGAGCGATAGCCGCGTAATTCAGGAGTTTATTGATTGGGAGCCTTGACTTGCCGCGCATCATCCAATCTTGTCGCTGCGACCAAAGCGCTTTGGATTTTGTGCCGCTCGTTGCAGTGGCCATTTGCTCGACGTTATGCTCTCTGAGCAGAAGCATGCGTTCAGACGATTGAATTGACTGGGAGGGAACCCGATGAAGAACTGGCTGATGATGAGCGTTGCCGCCGTGGCCTTGACCGCGGGCACGGCGAGCGCTCAGGAATTGATTTTCGCACCTGGTGAAGACGATCGTTTCAACTGGGAAAGCTTCGAGGCATTCTCTGAAGCGCACGATCTCGAAGGCGAGAGCCTGACGATCTTCGGACCATGGCGCGGGGAGGACCAGGCGCTGTTCGAAAGCGTCGCCGCCTATTTCGAGGAAGCGACCGGCGTCACCGTCAATTACTCGTCCTCCGAGAATTACGAGCAGCAGATCGTCATCGACACCGAGGCCGGCAGCCCGCCGGATGTCGCGATCCTGCCGCAGCCAGGCCTGATTGCCGATCTCGCGTCGAAAGGGCAATTGACGCCGCTTGGGGACGAAGCACGCGACTGGATCAACGAAAACTACGCCGCCGGTGAAAGCTGGGTCGATCTCGGCACCTACGAGGGCCCGGACGGCGAGGCATTCTACGCGTTTCCCTACAAGATCGATCTGAAGTCCATCGTCTGGTACATCCCCGACAATTTCGCCGATGCCGGATATGAGGTTCCCGAAACCTACGAAGATCTGAAGGCGCTGACGGAGCAGATCGCCGCCGATGGGTATACCCCCTGGTGCATCGGGCTCGGTTCAGGCGGTGCGACGGGCTGGCCCGCCACCGACTGGGTGGAAGACCTGATGCTGCGCACCCAGGCGCCTGAAGTCTACGACCAGTGGGTCACCAACGAGATCCCCTTCAACGACCCGGCGGTCATCGGCGCGATCGAGGAATTCGGCTTCTTCGCCAAGAACAACGATTTCGTGCAGGGCGGAAGCCAGGCCGTCGGCTCGACTGATTTCCGCGAAAGCCCGAACGGCATGTTCGCATCGCCGCCGGAATGCTTCATGCACCGCCAGGCATCGTTCATCTCGTCTTTCTTCCCGGAAGGCACCGAGCTTGGTCTCGATGCGGACTTCTTCTACCTGCCGGCATCGGCCGAGAACGATCTCGGCCGCCCGGTGCTCGGCGCCGGCACGCTCGCGATGCTGACACGGGATACGGAGGCTGGCCGCGCCTTCATCGAGTTCCTGCAGACGCCGATCGCACATGAGGTCTGGATGGCACAGTCGGGCTTCCTAACGCCCTACACGGGCGCCAATCTCGAAGCCTATGCCAATGATGCGCTCCGTCGTCAGGGCGAAATCCTGACGGAAGCAACGACATTCCGCTTCGATGCCTCCGACCTGATGCCGGGTGCGATCGGTGCGGGCGCTTTCTGGACGGCGATGATCGACTATGTCGGCGGCGCTTCCGCCGAGGACGTCACGACCGCAGTCCAAAATTCCTGGGACTCCATCAAGTAGCACCGTTCAAGCTGCCGGCTTCCTTTCGAGGGAGCCGGCTGGCTCGGCGCGCGGCATGATGCACACGCGCGGGGCATAGCATACCCTGACCAAAGCCATGGCAGCCGAAGGGGGCGGCCAAAGGGGAGGCTGATCGCATGGAACAGCTTGCAGATGCACTCGTCACCGTCGTCATCGGCGTCTTGGGATGCGCAGCCTATTTCTTCGGCTCCAACTTCCTGCTCGATGCGGCCTTTCCGTCGCGGGGGCGCGATCCCCTGACCGCCGCGCGCAACATGCGACGCGCCAATGCCATCCGCCCGTGGCTCTTTCTCGGGCCGGCGCTTCTCGTGCTCGGCATCTATCTCGTCTACCCGGTGTTTGAATCCCTGCGGCTTTCGCTGCACGACCGGTCCGGCCGCAACTTCGTCGGCCTCTCCAACTACGTCTGGATGGTCAACAATCCGGGCTTCCGGGAGTCCATGTTCAACAACATGCTCTGGCTGCTCTTCGTGCCGGCCTTGTCGACCTTCCTCGGGCTCGTCATCGCTGCGCTCACGGACCGCATCTGGTGGGGCAACATCGCCAAGTCGCTGATCTTCATGCCGATGGCGATCTCCTTCGTCGGCGCATCGGTGATCTGGAAATTCATCTACGACTACCGTGCCGCAGGCTCTGAGCAGATCGGCATCCTCAACGCCATCGTCGTTTATTTCGGCGGTGAGCCCCAGGCATGGATCACGATCCCCTTCTGGAACAACTTCTTTCTCATGATCATCCTTGTCTGGATCCAGACGGGTTTTGCGATGGTCATCCTTTCGGCGGCACTGCGCGGCATTCCCGACGAGACGATCGAGGCGGCGGTCATCGATGGGGCCAACGGCTTTCAGATATTCTTCAAGATCATGATCCCGCAGATCTGGGGCACGATTGCCGTCGTATGGACGACGATCACGATCCTGGTTCTCAAGGTCTTCGACATCGTGCTGGCGATGACGAACGGGCAATGGAACACGCAGGTTCTGGCCAATCTCATGTTCGACTGGATGTTCCGCGGTGGCGGCGATTTCGGGCGCGGCGCGGCGATCGCCATGGTGATCATGGTGCTGGTCATCCCGATCATGGTTTGGAACATCCGCCGTGCCAGCGCCGAAATGGAGGGCCGCTGATATGGGAGGCGCCGGTTCCGCAAAGTCACCGCTCACATGGGCGGTCCATCTCTCGGTGCTGCTGCTCGTCGTCCTCTGGACGCTGCCGACCGCAGGCCTCTTCATCTCCTCCTTCCGTGACAAGGACCAACTGGCGATCTCCGGCTGGTGGACGGCACTCGCCGGCTCCACCCAGAACCTGCAGGCCCGCACCGGAACCTCCGACGACCAGGTCGAGCGCGACGGTGTGTTCATCCTCGAAGGCAATGTCTTTGGCGAGGGGAGCGGCACCGTGTCGGCGTTCGGCACGTCGGGCCTCAACCCGACGGAATACGAGCCTGGCGCCGAAGCGGAGCTTCGCGAAGGCGGGGTGCTGACTGTCGCCGAGGATGGTGCCTATGCGATCACCTCTCCGAGCGAACTCGACCTGCCGCGCGGCGCACGGATATTCTTTACGACCACCATCCCGCCACGCTTCACGCTCGACAATTACCGCGAAGTGCTGGCGTCTGAAGGGATCGGTCGGTCCTTCATCAACTCGCTGACGGTGACCATTCCGGCGACGATCATTCCAATCCTGATTGCCGCCTTCGCAGCCTACGCGCTCGCCTGGATGAAATTTCCCGGTCGGGCACTCCTGATCGCCGTCATCGTTGGGCTGCTGGTCGTGCCGCTGCAGATGTCGCTGATCCCGCTCTTGCGCATGTATAACGGCATCGGCGCCTTCTTTGGCGTGCCGGCGAAAACCTATCTCGGGATCTGGCTTGCCCATACGGGCTTCGGGCTGCCGCTCGCGGTCTATCTCCTGCGCAACTACATTGCCGGGCTGCCGCGCGAGATCATGGAATCGGCGCGTGTCGACGGAGCGAGCGACTTCGAGATCTTCATGAAGATCGTGCTGCCGCTCTCGTTTCCGGCGCTTGCCTCCTTTGCAATCTTCCAGTTTCTCTGGACCTGGAACGACCTGCTCGTCGCCATGGTCTTCCTCGGCGCGCAGGACAGCGAACTGGTGCTCACCGGACGCCTGGTCAACCTTCTCGGATCACGCGGCGGCAACTGGGAAATCCTGACGGCTTCAGCCTTCATCACCATCCTGGTGCCGCTCGCCGTGTTCTTCACCCTCCAACGCTACCTCGTCCGCGGCCTTCTCGCGGGCTCCGTGAAAGGCGGATGATCCTCCCACTATGACAATTGCCATGAACGATTTGACCGAAAATGCGACATTGCTCACCGACAAGGCTGCCGATCACGACTGGTGGCGCGGCGCGGTGATCTACCAGATCTATCCACGCTCGTTCCAGGACACGAGCGGCGACGGCATCGGCGACCTTGCCGGTATCGCGCAGCGTATCCCCTACATCGCGTCACTCGGTGTGGATGCGATCTGGATTTCGCCATTCTTCACCTCGCCGATGAAGGATTTCGGCTACGACGTGTCGGATTATCTGAGCGTCGATCCGATGTTCGGCACTGTGCATGATTTCGACGATGTCATTGCCGCCGCACATGCCCACGGGCTGAAGGTGATGATCGACCTCGTAATTTCCCACACGGCCGACATCCATCCGTGGTTCGTCGAAAGCCGGTCCAGCAAGGACAATGCAAAAGCCGATTGGTATGTCTGGGCCGATGCCAAGGACGATGGCAGCCCGCCTAACAACTGGCTGTCGATCTTTGGTGGCACGGCCTGGGAGTGGGATTCCACGCGTTGCCAGTACTACCTGCACAACTTCCTGACGTCGCAGCCCGACCTCAACTTTCACAATGAAGAGGTGCAGGCGGCCGTGCTCGACGTGGCGCGGTTCTGGCTCGACCGCGGCGTGGACGGCTTCCGGCTCGATACGATCAATTTCTACTTCCACGACCGGCAGCTGCGCGACAATCCGAGCCTGCCGGTGGAGCGCCGCAACGCGAAGACGGCGCCCGCGGTGAACCCCTACAATTTTCAGGAGCATCTCTACTCCAAGAGCCAGCCGGAGAATGTCGAGTTCCTGCGCCGGCTGCGCGCACTGATGAACGAATATCCGGCGATCGCGGCCGTCGGCGAGATCGGCGACAGCCAGCGCGGGCTGGAGCTGATGGCCGAATATACCGGCGGCGGCGACAAGATGCAGATGTGTTACGCTTTCGACTTCCTGGCGCCGGAAGTGCCGACGGCCGAGAGCGTCGAAGAGGTGTTTACGACGCTGCGTCAGGCGTCGGAGGATGCGTGGCCGTGCTGGGCGATGTCGAACCATGACGTGGTTCGGCCGGCTAGCCGCTGGGGCGACCATGTGCGCGATCGGACGGCCTATATGAAGCTGCTGGCCGGGCTCATGGCATCGCTGCGCGGCTCACTCTGCATCTATCAGGGCGAGGAACTGGGTCTAACCGAGGCGGACATCGCTTACGATCAGCTCCAAGATCCGTATGGCATTCGCTTCTGGCCGAAGTTCAAGGGTCGTGACGGCTGCCGCACGCCGATGGTCTGGGATGGCGACGGGGTGAATGCCGGGTTCTCCAACGGCCGCCCGTGGCTTCCGATCCCGGGCGACCATCTCGGTCTCGCGGTCGACAAGCAGGACCACGTCCAAGGCTCGATGTTGAACCACTACCGAAAGATCCTGGCGTTCCGGAAGGCGCATGAGGCGCTGCGCGTCGGCACCATGTCGATCCTGAAAGCCGAAGACGGGATCCTGATCATCGAGCGCAAGGCGGGTGACGAGACGATCCTGTGCGTCTTCAACCTGTCAGATGAGCGTCGCGATGTGGCGCTCGACAGGCCCGGCATCCAGGCGATCAGCGATCATGATTTTTCTGGTCTTTACCGCGACGGCACCGTCCATCTCGGTGCTTTCGACGCGTTTTTCGGCAAGACGGACTGAAGTTCGGGAGGAACGTCGAGTGCGGACGGCCGCAGGGCCGTTCGTGCGGACAGGGGAGCGAAATGACTGCACTGCAGCTCAAGAACATCAAGAAATCCTATGGCAATGTGGATGTGATCCACGGGGTCGATCTGGACATCCAGGAAGGCGAATTCGTCGTCTTCGTCGGCCCATCCGGCTGCGGGAAGTCGACGCTTCTCAGGATGATCGCGGGTCTGGAGGAAATTTCCGGCGGCTCGCTTTCGATCGGCGGGCAGGTGGTCAACGACATCCCGCCGTCAAAGCGCGGCATTGCGATGGTGTTCCAGTCCTACGCGCTCTATCCGCACATGACGGTCTACGACAACATGGCGTTCGGCATGCGGATCGCGAAGGAAACCAAGGAAGAGATCGATCGGCGCGTGCGTGCCGCAGCCGACATCCTCCAGCTGACCCAGTATCTCGACCGTTTGCCTAAAGCGCTCTCCGGCGGTCAGCGCCAGCGCGTTGCCATCGGGCGGGCCATCTGCCGCGATCCAAAGGTGTTTCTGTTCGACGAGCCGCTGTCGAACCTTGATGCCGCATTGCGCGTGGCGACCCGCATCGAGATCGCCAAGCTGCATGAATCAATGCCGGACACGACGATGATCTACGTCACGCACGATCAGGTCGAAGCGATGACGCTTGCCGATCGGATCGTCGTGCTGTCGGCCGGCCGCATCGAGCAGGTCGGGTCGCCGATGGAGCTTTACCATCACCCGGCAAATCTCTTCGTTGCGCAGTTCATCGGATCGCCGGCGATGAACATCCTTCCTGCGCGGGTCGAAAAGGCGGGGGTGCAGACGCAGGTCGCCTTGGCCGGCGGGCGCCAGGCAGTGGTCGACATCGCGACCGACCCGTCACAGGAAGGCAAGGCCGCCAGCTTCGGCGTGCGTCCCGAGGATCTGACCGTTGCGACCGGCGAGGACTACCTTTTCGAAGGGAAGGTCGCGCTTTCGGAAGCGCTCGGCGAAGTGACGCTCTATTACATCGAGGGACTGGTCGAGGGCGAGCCGATCGTCGTGAAGGTGCCCGGAAACCAGCCGGTCAAGCGCGGGGAAACGATGCGCTTCACCGCCAAGCGCGATTGCCTGCATCTTTTCGACGAGACGGGGAAAACCTACCGTCGGTAGCCATCTGACGCAGTACGAAAACGGAAAAAGGCCGCCCTATTTGATGAAAGGGCGGCCTTTTTGTCGATATGGATAACTCGGACCAAGTGTCAGTAGAGAACGCTCGCGCCTTCACTCGCGGGACCGGCAACGGCGCGGAAGGCGGCGAACAGTTCGCGCCCCATGCCGAAGCCGTTTTCGGTCAGATCGACGGTAACCGTTTCACGCGTCTCCCATTCGCCGGCCTCGACCAGCACCGACAATTCGCCGGCGACGGCATCGACGCGCACGATATCGCCTTCGCGGATGCGGGCGATCGGGCCACCGTCGGCGGCCTCAGGCGTGACGTGGATCGCGGCGGGAACCTTGCCCGATGCACCCGACATGCGCCCATCGGTGACGAGCGCCACGCGGTAGCCGCGGTCCTGCAGCACGCCGAGCGAGGGCGTCAGCTTGTGCAGTTCCGGCATGCCGTTCGCCTTCGGCCCCTGGAAGCGGATCACGGCGACGAAGTCCTGGTTCAACTCGCCGGCCTTGAAGGCGTCGATCAGCGACTGCTGGTCGTGGAAGATCTTCGCCGGCGCCTCGATCACATGGCGATCCGGCTTTACGGCCGAGATCTTGATGACAGCGTTGCCGATATTGCCGCTGAGCATCTTGAGGCCGCCGGTCGGCTGGAAGGGCGCGTCGACCGTCGCCAGGATCTTCGGCTCTGCGCTTTCTTTCAGTGCGGGGCGCCGTTCGATCGCGCCGGCTGCGTCCATGCCGATCTCGATGGCATAGGGCTGAAGTCCCTGGCCGTAGACCGTGCGCACATCGTTGTGCAGCAGGCCTTTGGAGAGCAACTGGCCGATGAGATAACCCATGCCGCCCGCTGCATGGAAATGGTTCACGTCGGCAAGGCCGTTCGGATAGACGCGCGCAAGCAGCGGGACCACGTCCGACAGTTCGGAAATGTCTTCCCAGGTGAGCCGGATCCCGGCCGATCGGGCCATGGCGACGAGGTGCAGCGTGTGGTTGGTCGAACCGCCGGTCGCGTGGAGACCGATGACGCCGTTGACGATCGAGCGTTCGTCGATCATCTCGCCGGCGGGTGTGAATTCATTGCCAAGCGCCGTGATCGCCAGCGCGCGGCGGGTCGCTTCCTTGGTCAATGCATCGCGCAACGGCGTGTTCGGATTGACGAAGGATGCGCCCGGCAGATGGAAGCCCATGATCTCCATCAGCATCTGGTTGGAATTGGCAGTGCCGTAGAAGGTGCAGGTCCCAGGCCCGTGGTAGGATTTGGATTCCGCCTCCAGCAATTCCTCGCGGCCGACCTTGCCCTCAGCGTAAAGCTGGCGGATGCGGGCCTTTTCGTCATTTGGGAGGCCAGTCGTCATCGGGCCGGCCGGCACGAAGACAGCCGGCAGATGGCCGAATGTCATCGCCGCGATCATGAGGCCCGGCACGATCTTGTCGCAGACGCCTAGATAAAGCGCTGCGTCGAACATGTTGTGCGACAGACCGATGCCTGCCGACATCGCGATCACGTCGCGCGAGAAGAGCGAGAGCTCCATGCCCGGCTGGCCCTGCGTGACACCATCGCACATGGCCGGCACGCCGCCTGCGACCTGGGCAACCCCGCCGGCTTCGCGCGCTGCCTCGCGGATCATGTCCGGAAAGCGCTCATAAGGCTGGTGGGCCGAAAGCATGTCGTTATAGGCGGTGATGATGCCGAGGTTTGGCAGGCGATCGCCCGCCAGCGCTTCCTTGTCGCTCGGGCCGCAGGCGGCAAAGCCATGGGCGAGGTTGCCGCAGGCTAGAGCAGAGCGATGCGGCCCTTGACCGGCCGCACGGCGGACGCGGTCGATATAGGCCTCGCGCGTCGGCTTAGAGCGCTCCACGAGGCGCCGGGTGATGGTTTCGATGCGTGTATCCGCAGCCATGGTTCGCTATCCCGTTGTCAGTTCGGTTCGGCTTTCTCAAGCCGCGGCGAAGATCGGGCGTCAGGGCGCCCAGTAGAGGTGGATCGGCGCCGGCGCATTGGCGAATACGGCGCGGATCGGCATGTGGTTTGCGTCTTCTCCAGCCAGCGCCTGGTCGAGCACCTGGCGCTTCTCGCCGCCTTCGATGTGCAGCACCACAAGAGGCGCTTCGACGATGCGCGGCAGCGTCAGCGTCAATCGCGGTTCGCCGGCACCCGGCGCTTCCATCGACAGAACCGATGTCGGCATGCCGGGGTCGATCGCTTCCGCCAGCCGGTCGCCGTCGGGAAAGAAAGACGCGGTGTGGCCATCTGTTCCAAGCCCCAAGATGGCAACGTCGATCGGCCGGGGCAAGGCGTCGATCACGCCCGACGCGCGGTCGGCGGCGAGATGAACGTCTGGCGCATCGTTGAACAGCGGCACGAAACGCGCGCGTGCGGCGCGATCGACCAGCAGGTTTTCCACCACGAGCTTCTGGTTGGATCGCTCGTGCGTTTCGGGCACGAAGCGCTCGTCGATCAGCGTAACGGTGACCTGGTCCCAGGCGAGTTCCTTGCCGGACAAAGCCTTGAAGAAGGCCTTTGGCGTAGAGCCGCCCGACACCGCGAGCGTCGCGCGGCCCCGAGTGCCGATCGCAGTGTCTAAGGCTTCCGCGACTGCGTCGGCGAGTGCTTCGGCCAGTTCCGAGCGATCGGCAAATTCGTGGAATTCCGGCGACACTCCCATCGGCTCAATGCTCATGCCAGGTGCGGCCGTCGCGTTCGATGAGTGCAATCGCCTGACTGGGGCCAGACGTGCCCGCCGTATAGCCCTGAACCTGCTGGCCGGTTTCTTCCCAGGCCTTCAGGATCGGATCGACCCAGCGCCACGCCGCCTCGACCTCGTCGCGGCGCATGAACAGCGTCTGGTTGTTGCGGATGACGTCGAGGAGCAGCCGCTCGTAGGCGTCGGGGTTCCGCACATCGAAATTCTCGGCAAAGGTCATGTCCAGCGGCACGTGACGCAGGCGCATGCCGCCCGGGCCCGGATCCTTGATCATGATCCACTGCTTGACCGCTTCATCCGGCTGCAGGCGAATAACCAGCTGATTGGCGATGACGCGGCCGGCGCTCTCGTCGAAGATGGAATGCGGGATCGGTTTGAAGGCGATGACGATTTCGGACGCCCGCTCGGCCATGCGTTTGCCGGTGCGCAGATAGAACGGCACGCCGGCCCAGCGCCAGTTGCCGATTTCGGCCTTGATGGCGACGAAGGTTTCGGTGTTCGAGGTGCCGCTCTCCAGCTCGTCGAGATAGCCCTTGACCGGCCCGCCTGCCGATGCACCCGCGCGATACTGGCCGCGAACGGTCATCTGCTGAACATTGCGGCTGGTGATCGGGCGCAGTGCGCGCAGCACTTTCAGCTTTTCATCGCGCACGGCCTCTGCGTCCATGGACGACGGCGGCTCCATGGCGACGAGGCAGAGCAACTGCATGATATGGTTCTGCACCATGTCGCGCAGCGCGCCGGCGGTATCGTAATAGCCGGCCCGGCCTTCCAGCCCGACGCTTTCGGCAACCGTAATCTGCACGTGGTCGATATGCGCGGAATTCCACAGCGGCTCGTAAAGCGCGTTGGCAAAGCGCAGCGCCATCAGGTTCTGCACCGTCTCCTTGCCGAGATAGTGATCGATGCGGAAGACCTGCTCTTCGCGGAAGACGCTGCCGATCGTGTCGTTCAGCTGCCGCGCCGAGGCGAGGTCGCGCCCGATGGGCTTTTCCACGACGATGCGTGTCTTGTCGGTGATCAGCCCGTGGTCGCGGATGTGCTGGGAGATATCGCCGAAGAGAGAAGGCGACACGGCGAGATAGAAGGCGCGGATGCGATCTTCACCCTCACTCAACAGTTCCTTGAGATCATCCCATCCCTTGTCGGATTTGGCATCGACCGCGACGTAGAAGAGGCGCGCGAGGAACTTCTCGACCTCGGCTTCGTCGAGGCCGCCATTGCCGACATGTTCGACCAACGCGGCGCGCGCGAATTCGCGAAATTCGTCATGGGAAAGCTCGGATCGAGAAGCTCCGATGATGCGGGTCGGCTCGGTCAGCTGGCCCGCTTCCTGGCGGTGGTACAGCGCCGGAAGGAGCTTGCGCTCGGAAAGGTCGCCCGTACCGCCGAACACGACATAGTCGAAAGGATCGACCGGAATGATCTGGCTGCTCATCGCATCAAGTCCCTGCAATCGGTGTCGTCGAGGCTTTTAATCTAATCGATTTAAAAAGGCCATAGCATGGCGACGATTTTGGCTGGCCTCAGATGCGATCACGCAGCGAAAACCATGTCATCGCCAGAAAAAGAAGCGGTTGACGCAAGCGCGTTCCGCCGGGGAAAGCTGGGATCTTGAGGCGCTCGAATTGGGCAAGCCGGCTGCGGTCGCCGAGCACCGCATCGGCATAAAGCTTGCCGCAATAGTTCGACAGTTTCACCCCATGGCCCGAATAGCCGCCGATCGTGATGACATGCGGCATCACTTCGCGCACGAAGGGCTGGCGCGGCATGGTGATCGCGACCGACCCGCCCCAAGCATGTGTGATGTCGATATCGCCGAGCTCCGGGTAGATTTCGGCGATCTGCTTGCGGATGTGCGACTTGATGTCGGTGGGGCTTTCCGACGTATAAGCCTCGCGCCCGCCGAAGAGCAGCCGTCCATCGAGGCTTTTGCGGAAGTAGCGCACCACGAAGCGACTGTCGTCCACCGCTTCGCCACCCGGAATGATTGTCGGCGCGTCGATCGGCACGGTCGCGCCGATGAAGGAGCGGATCGGCATCACATGCGCAGCCGTCACCGGCTCGAGATCGCCGATATGAGCGTTGCAGGCGAGAAGCGCGTGGTTTGCGGTGATCGTGCCGCGGTCGGTTGTGACGGTGACGCGACCGTTGGCGCTGGCGATGCCCGTCGCGCCCGTATTCTCGTAGAGTTGCGCGCCTGCGGTATCGGTCGCGCGTGCCAGCCCTGCGACGAGCTTCATCGGGTGGATGTGGCCGGTGCCCATGTCGCGCATGCCGCCGAAGAAGCGCGTCGACCCGAGGCGCTCCGCGGTCTCGGCGGCATCCATGAAGGTCGCCTGGGTGTAACCGTAGCGCTCGGTTAGAATGTCGACATAGGAACGGAAGTCATCGATATAGCGCTTCTTGTGCGCCACCGAGAGCTGGCCTTGCCGAAACTCCATGTCGATGCCGAGGCGCTCGGCGAAGTCGATCAGATAGCGCTTGCCGTCCTCGGCGAGATCGAACAGCGCTTTGGATGTCTCAAGCCCGTATTGTGCTTCAAGCGCGGTGACGTCTTCACGCTGTCCGGTGCCGATCTGGCCGCCATTGCGCCCGGAGGCGCCGTCGCCAAAACGTGCGGCGTCGATCAGCACCACATCGACGCCGGCGATCGCCAGATTATAGGCCGCCTGCAAGCCGGTAAAACCGCCACCGACAATGACGACATCGGCCTGTCGCGAGCTATCGAGAGGTTCAAAGCTTGGCCGCTCGGCAAGCGCATCCTCGTACCAGGAGATGCCGGGCGAGATGGGGCTTTGGTAGGCGATGGGATGCTCCGTCATCATGTGGTGGCTTCGCGCCGTCTGATCAGCGCAATTTCGCTTATGCTCGAATCGCTCAATTGCCCTGCATTTTTTTTTCGCGTTTCCGAACGGTGAACCGGTCTCCACTTCACCTGGAAATGCTCAGACGTTCAGCAGGAGATATTCACGCTCCCACGGGCTGATGACCTGCATGAAGGTTTCGAATTCGCCACGCTTCAGCCCGCAATAGGTGGCGATGAAATCCGCGCCGAACACATCCTGGAATGCGGGTTCGCTTTCGAGCAGCGATACGGCTTCCAGAAGGCCGCGGGGGAGATCGACCGTCGTGCCCTCATTGGCAGTATGGGCCGTCGGTGCCGAAGGCTTCACCCCGCGCACCATGCCGAGATAGCCGCAGGCGAGCGACGCGGCGAGTGCCAGATAGGGGTTCGTATCCGAGGAGGGGAGGCGATTTTCCACGCGCCGTGCGCTTGGGTCGGAACTCGGCACGCGGAAGGCGGTGGTGCGGTTGTCGTAGCCCCACGCATTGTTGACGGGGCAGGCCATGTCCGGCGTCAGTCGGCGATAGGAGTTCACGTAAGGCGCCATCATGACCAGCGCCTTCGGCACGAAATGCTGCATGCCGCCGATGAAGGAGAAGAACTCCTGCGAGGCTTCGCCCTTCTCGTCTGCAAAGATGTTGCGCCCGGTCTGAAGATCGACCACCGATTGGTGGATATGCATCGCCGAACCCGCCTGGCCCTGCATCGGCTTGGCCATGAAGGTCGCGTACATGTTGTGGTTCAGCGCCGCCTCGCGCAGCGTGCGCTTGAAGAGAAAGACCTGATCGGCAAGCTCGATCGGATCGCCATGGCGCAGGTTGATTTCAAGCTGTGCCGGACCCTCTTCGTGGATCAGCGTATCGATCTCCAGGCCCTGCGCTTCGGAGAAATGATAGATGTCGTCGATCAGTTCGTCGAACTCGTTGACGCCGGCGATCGAATAGGACTGGCCACCGGCGATGGTGCGGCCCGATCGGCCTTTCGGCGGCTGCAGCGGGTAATCCGGATCGTCGTTCTTTGCGACCAGATAGAATTCGATCTCGGGCGCGACGACTGGCTGCCAGCCGCGCTCGCGGTAGAGACTGACCACGCGCTTCAACACATTGCGCGGCGTATAGCCGACCTCGTTCCCTTGGGTGTCGACGATGTCGCAAACGACCTGCGCCGTCGGGTCGGTTTCCCACGGAACGACGGACAGCGTCGACAGGTCCGGCACGAGCTTCAAGTCGCCATCGGTTGGGTCATAACGGAAGTCACCCGTTTCCTCTGGATACTCGCCAGAGATGGTATGTCGGAACAGGGCCGAGGGCAGCGACAGTGACGTGTTGGACGTGAATTTCGACGTCGGCATCATCTTGCCGCGTGGCACACCGGCAATGTCGGGCGTGATGCATTCGATATCTTCGATCCCACGCCACTTCAGCCATTCGCTGGCTTGCTTCCAGTCTTTCACACCACGCTTCTGGTCAATGAAGGCTGGCCGTTTGCGAGGACGTTCCGTCCGTGCTGCACCCGGATGAAGTTCGATTCTGGAAGGCATCAATCACCGTTTCAGTTTATGTCGATATGAGCATAGACCGGTGAAGTGACGGACGAAAGTCCTTGTGTCATCGCCTTCCCGATCGTTGCAGGTCGCGTCGATCGATCACGCGGCTGGATCAAATGCGGTGTTTGCGCGTTAATCCGGTCATCACGGGCAAGCAAAAGGATCACCTCCATGCTGAAATTCATCGGCGGTACTGTCGGCGTCATTTTCCTGATTGGGCTTCTGGTCGTCATCGGTCTTCTCAGCCTCATCTTCTGAGCCTTGACCAAACATCTTGCGACCCTAACGTGGGGCCGCAATGCCAAAGTCTACCGGCCCGTGTATTTTCGGGCCGGAGCCCCTAAATTTCTACTGAAAACGCGATCTCTCGCCTACACTTGTTAAGTCTTCGGCAAGCAGCGTTCCTCATCAGTTGTTGGAGGCTGCTGCGAGATTAGCTCTCGCGCCGACATGACGTCCCAGGCCGCGCCATCATGGGCATGTATAGTTGTCTGTGGGTGTGCAGTTTTCATCAATTCCACCTTGATTGATGCGCACCGGGTCAAAGGGGTGTGGGAATGTCGTTGCTCGCCATGAGCAGGGTTGCAGTGTACGCGGCGCTTTGGGGGGCTGCTTTTGCGCCCTTGTCCCAGGCATCCGCCAACGGAATTAATCACCGAGAGGCGGTCAAAGCATATTTTCAAGACAATCTGGCCGAGTGGGTCAAAAGCCCCGAGATCATCGAGGCCGTGCGCGCGCAAAATGGCGCGACAGCCGCATGGACGCAGGCTGAAATAGATGCCGCGGACGCCGAATGGCGCGTTGAAGTTGGTCAGATCCAGCGTCCTCAGATCGACGCCATGATTCAGAATTCCGTCTCGCAATTTCTGCGTCAGAAACAGTCTGCCGCCGACTGGATGATCGTCGAGATCATCGTGATGGATGGCAGGGGCCTCAATGTCGGCGTCAGCACGCCGACGTCGGATTACTGGCAAGGCGACGAAGCCAAGTTCCAGAAGACGTTTCTTCAGCCGGAAGCCGGCCTTTTCATCGACGACATCGAATACGAGCCCGATACGCACCTCGTTCTCAGTCAGGCGAACAGCGCAATTATCGATCCAGACACCGGCGAACCCATTGGAGCGCTCACGGTCTCTTTGAACCTGAACAAGCTCTGATCGCGCCAAAGGACAAACAACATGAAAGCTAACGTTTCCAAACCCGGTACGGTTGGTTTCCTCGGTCGGCTCTCGCTCACCACAAAACTTGCCGCGGTCATCATCGTTGTCAATCTCATCGGGCTCGGCGCCACGGTCTGGTGGCTTTATCAATCGGCCGAACACACGCTGCGCCAGGACGCATTCGCCAACTGGAGCCGTGAGGTGAAGGAAGTCGGCATGGTTGCAGCCGGCGGCGTGAAATGGAACGTGCCGGAAGCGATCGAAGATGCCTACAAGGGCTACACAACCTCCGACGAGCACGACCTGGTGCAGATCATCGTCTACAATGCGGCTGGTGCCGAAATGACTGCCTGGACACGCTCCGGTGCGGATGGCGCTGCAGCGCGCCGCGACATCGAAGCGATGATGGCGACACCGCCGCAAAATTCGGTCATCAACGACCTCCCGCTCGGTGACGGCAAGGTTACGATCATCGCGCCGCTGGAGCCGGACAGCGAAGGCAATCCGCGCGGTCATATCGCCACCGTCTGGAGCACGGCAAGCCTTCACGCAACGAGCGTTGCTTTCGGTCTGCAGACACTTGCCGTTCAGGGCGTCTCGATCCTCATCGTCGTCGGGCTCTTCCTGCTTGCGCTTCGGACCATCGTCACGCGTCCGCTCGGCGACCTCACGGCGCGCATCAAGCGGCTGGATGAAGGCGATCTCGAAACAGGCGTTCCGCACCGTGCCCGCACCGACACGGTCGGCGTGGTCGCCAATGCGCTGGAGTCTTTCCGCATCTCCGCCATGGAAAAGCGCGAAGCAGAGCTGGAAGCAACGCGCCAGCGCGCGGCCTTCGAGGCTGAGCGTGAACGCAACGAAACCGAGACGCTTCGCACGGCCAAGGCCCGCGAAGAGGCGATGGAAACGGTCGGTGATGCGCTGCGTCGCCTGGCACAGGGCGATCTCACCGTCCAGATCGAACAGATCGACCACGCATTTGCCTCGCTGCAGGAAGACTTCAATGCAGCGGTGAAATCGCTCGGCGAAACTTTGTCCGACATTACGGATGCCACGCAGTCGGTCAGCGGCAGCTCCGGTGAAATCGCAAAGGCGGCAGACGATCTGTCGCGTCGTACCGAGCAGCAGGCAGCGTCGCTTGAAGAAACCGCAGCGGCGCTCGACCAGATCACGCAGACGGTACGCGCCAGCGCTCAACGCGCCGAAGAAGCCGACCGCATGGTCGTTGACGCAACGACGGGAGCTCGCAATTCCCGTGCAGTGGTCGGCGATGCCATCACGGCGATGGAGCGGATCGAGACATCGTCGACGCAGATCAGCCAGATCATCGGCGTCATCGACGATATCGCCTTCCAGACCAACCTGCTGGCGCTCAACGCCGGTGTCGAGGCGGCGCGCGCCGGTGAAGCGGGCAAGGGCTTCGCCGTCGTTGCCCAGGAAGTTCGCGAGCTTGCCCAGCGTTCGGCCGCGGCCGCGAAGGAGATCAAGGACCTCATCCGCAAGTCGGGCGAGGAAGTCGGCATGGGGGTCGCGCATGTCAACAAGACCGGCGCGTCGCTCGAGCAGATCGAACGGCACGTGCACATGATCAAGGACCATATCGCAGCCATCGTCACGTCGGCGCGCGAGCAGTCCGCCGGTCTCCAGGAGATCAACACCGCCGTCAACCAGATGGACCAGGTGACCCAGCAGAACGCCGCCATGGTCGAGCAGACCAATGCCGCCTGTGTGAGCCTCGAGGAACAGGCACAGTCGCTGCGGGGTCTGGTCGGCCGCTTCGAAATGGCGGGCCGTGGATCTATGGTTTCGCAGGGCTATGAGCGCAGGGCTGCAAGTGCCGCGTCGTCGGCTCCCGTCTCGCGCCGGTCCACTGCACCTGTTCCAGTCCGGGCCAACGGCGCTACCGGCGCGACGCGGGAATCTCCCGCTAGGGCGCTTGGGCGCAAGCTGGCCGGTGCCTTCGGCGGCGGTGGTACGGCCGCAGCTGCGGCAGCATCCACGGAGGAGGATGGCTGGACCGAGTTCTGATCCCGCCACTTCGAGTGTAAATTCAAAGACGCCGGCGCCAAAATTGCGCCGGCGTCTGCCGTTTGAGGCGCGGCGGAACCGTTCAACATTCCATCCGTTCCAACGGATCGATTAGGGGCAACCATGCGACTGACAGAATTGCGTTCGGCAGTAACCTTGAAGGCTTTGTGGCCCATCGCCCTTTTGGCGGTGCTTGGCGCCGGCTTGTTTGTCTTTCTCGAGCTTGCCGAAGAGATCATGGAAGGCGAGGGGCTCGATTTCGACGAAAGCCTTCTACTGGCTTTGCGCAATCCTGCCGATACCAGCGATCCACTCGGTCCGCCCTGGCTTGAAGAGACAGCGCTGGAGCTGACTGCCTTGGGCGGCTATCCGATCATAGGGCTGCTCACACTTGCCGTTGCTGGCTATCTTGGTGTCGCAACGAGGCGCTGGGCTGCGTTCTACGTCCTCTTTTCCGTCGCCGGCGGCGCGATCCTTTCCACCGTGCTCAAGGCATTCTTCGAGCGGCCGCGGCCGGATATTGTCGAGCAACTGGATGTCATCCACACGGCGAGCTTCCCGAGCGGCCATGCGATGGTCGGGACTGTCACCTATCTCACGCTCGGCGCGCTGCTGATCCGTTATGCGCGCAGCCGTGCAGAGGTGATCTATGTCGCAACCGTCGTCTTCATCATCACCGTCACGATAGGGCTGACGCGCGTCTATCTCGGTGTCCACTGGCCGAGCGACGTTATTGCGGGATGGGCACTCGGATTGTCCTGGGCATCGATCGTCTGGTGCGCAATCGCATTGATCGAAAATCGTGCACGGCTTGCCGAACTCGGCGTTCAGGCCCGTGGCTATCTTCACCGCAACGACAAGGCCCCACTTTAATGGTATCTCCGCATCGCCACGTCTGGTTCAAGCCGTTCGCCCGAACAGGCTACGCCGCCCGTGGACTGGTCTACATCGTCATCGGTTTCTTCGCCGTCCTGGCCGCCATCGGCTCAGGCGAGCAGCAGGGTTCTCGCGACGCGCTTCGCACGATCCTCGACACGCCCTTTGGCGACGTAACCGCCATTCTGCTGATGTGCGGCATGGTTTCTTATCTCATCTGGCGCTTCATCCAGGCAATCTTCGATACCGACAAGCACGGGCTCGGCTTCAAGGGCGCGGCTATTCGCGGCGGTCTCATCGCATCGGGCGTGACCTACGGCATTCTCACAGTCTTTACATTCGGGCTATGGAACGGGTCGCAGGGCAATGACGGCGACGGTGGCGGTGGATCGCAGATCGTCGACTTCATCGTCTCCATCGTGGGCAGCCAGGCGGTGGCCTATGCATTGACGGCCGTCTTCATTGGCGTCGGCATCGCACATATCGCAAAGGCCGTGCGCAAGGGCTACGCTCGCCACTTCGAAGCACCGCAACGGGTGATGGACTTCGTGCATCCCATCGCGCGAACGGGTCTGACGGCGCGGGGCCTGTCATTTCTGGTCGTCGCGTTCCTGCTATTCTACCGGGGCCTCAATGCAGGAGGCGAAGGGTCGCCAACGCCCGGCGTCGAGGACGCGCTCAGTTTCGTTCAGGGGCTGCCATTCGGCGGCATCCTGCTGGGAGCGATGGGTGTTGGCCTCACGGCCTTTGCGGTCTACTCGATCCTCGAGGCCGTTTGGAGACGGATCAATGTCGAAGATGCCGATGCCATCGGGCGATAAGGTTGCCGATCACGACCGCACCAACGGGCCGGCGATCGCCGAGATTTTCGATAATACCCCGAAAGGTCGCGAACGGCGCGATCTCCTGCGACGGCTCGAACAGGTGGAGAAGCTGTTCGACCGCAATTTCAGCTTTTTCGGGATCCGTTTCGGCTGGGATGCGGTGCTCGGTCTCGTTCCCGTTGCGGGCGACACGGTGGCTGCCGGCGCTGCCGGCTGGATCTATTGGAAAGCGCAAAAGCTCGGCGTTCCGGGGCACATCAAACGCAAGATGGTCAGCAACATCGCGTTTGACTACATTTTCGGCTCCATCCCGGTCCTCGGCACGGTCGTCGACGTCGCCTTCAAGGCGAATACCCGCAATGTCCGCATGCTGAAGGAGCATCTTCTGGAAGAGGAAGAGCGCGAACGCGCGGCATGGGAAAAACAACGCAAAGGCCCGCCGGCCGCTTGAGCCGACGGGCTTTCGCCACGCATCGTGATGGTGGAGGTCAGCGGCTTTGCGTGACGATGACGGGGATCATCAGGTCGCCCCAATTTCCCTCTGAGTGATGACGGGCCGAGCGAACCAGTTCGACGGATACGCCGGCGTCGACGGCCTTCATGACGGACTGGTTGAGGCGGTGCAGGTCGTTGGCCAGCATGCGGATTGCGCTCTGCTGGTCGTCGCTCATGGCCGATGACTGCTCTTCAGCCCGTTCCTTGACGCGTGAGATCGATGCCATTTCGGTAATCTCCGTTTCCAGGCGCCTGAGGCGCAAATTGGTGGAAGGCTTGAGGCGTGGCGGCGGTACGTCGCCACACGGTTTCGAACTTTATTCAGCCGCCGGGCGGAACTGGGCGTGCTCGGTCGATTCACCCATGGCAGTGGTGGAGGAATTGCCGCCGGTGATCGCCATCGACACGGCGTCGAAATAGCCGGTGCCCACTTCGCGCTGGTGCTTGGTCGCCGTGTAGCCGTTTACTTCCGCCGCGAATTCCGCTTCCTGCAGCTCCGAATAGGCCGCCATCTGGCGATCCTTGTAGCCGCGGGCGAGTTCGAACATGCCGTAATTCAGCTGGTGGAAGCCGGCGAGCGTGATGAACTGGAACTTGTAGCCCATCGCGCCGAGTTCGCGCTGGAACTTGGCGATCGTCGCGTCGTCCAGATGCTTCTTCCAGTTGAACGAGGGCGAGCAATTGTAGGCGAGCATCTTGTTCGGATGCACCTTGTGCACGCCTTCGGCGAAACGACGGGCCTGATCGAGATCGGGCTTGGAGGTTTCGCACCAGATCATGTCCGCATGTTCGGCATAGGCGACTGCGCGGGCGATGCACGGCTCAAGGCCGTTCTTGACCCGGTAGAAGCCCTCCGTCGTGCGGCCCGCATCATAATCCACGAAGGGCTGGTCGCGCTCGTCGATGTCCGATGTCAGAAGCTTCGCGGCTTCCGCATCGGTGCGGGCGATGACGAGCGAGGGGACACCCAGCACGTCGGCTGCGAGACGAGCAGCATCCAGATTGCGGATGTGGGCCGCGGTCGGGATCAGGACTTTGCCGCCGAGATGGCCGCACTTCTTCTCGGATGCGAGCTGGTCTTCGAAGTGAACGCCGGCGGCGCCTGCCTCGATATAGGCCTTCATGATCTCGAAGGCGTTGAGCGGGCCGCCGAAGCCGGCTTCCGCATCGGCGACGATCGGGGCGAACCATGTGTCGACCGACAGGCCATTGCCTTCCGATGTTTCGATCTGGTCGGCGCGCTGCAGCGTCTTGTTGATCCGCTTGGCGAGCTCCGGGCCAGCATTGGCCGGGTAGAGCGACTGGTCGGGATACATGGCCGATGCCGTGTTGGCGTCTGCCGCGACCTGCCAGCCGGAGAGGTAGATGGCCTTGAGGCCAGCGCGGACCATCTGCATGGCCTGGTTGCCGGAAAGCGCGCCGAGCGCGTTGACGAAGTCATCCGAGCGGATGAGATCCCAAAGCCGGTTCGCACCGTTTTCGGCAAGCGTGTAGCGGATCTGCACCGAGCCACGCAGGCGCTTCACGTCCTCGGCCGAATAGGGGCGCTCGATGCCATCGAAGCGGCCTTCGGGAGCGGAAGGAACGAGGTTGTAAAAGTCTGTCATGGCACTTCTCCGACTGCTGGAGCGGCGATCTCTGTGCCGCTCCGTTGCGCTATGTTGATGTGACAAGGTTTACATTGCGCTGCGGTAGGTCGCCAGAAGATAAGGGCTGGCACGGTATTGAAAAGGGTCACGCTGTGCTTGAATTTACAAGTCGGTTCTGTAAATCTGTTAATTCTGTAAAGGCGACTGACATGTAAAGGTCTTCACAAATGGCCGATCAGAAGATTTTCGCCGGGCCGCGCGTGCGCCGGTTGCGCAACGGCATGGATATGACCCAGACGGCGATGGCCGAGGCGCTCGGCATATCGGCGTCCTATCTCAACCTGATCGAACGCAATCAGCGGCCGCTGACCGTCCAATTGCTCCTGAAGCTTTCCAGCACGTTCAAGATCGACCTCGATGCCCTGCAGGGTGAGACACCCGCATCGGTAACCGCGCTCAAGGAGGTTTTTTCCGATCCGCTTCTTGCCGGTGAGCTGCCCGGCGACCAGGAACTCATCGAGATCTCCGAGGCTGCGCCAAATGCGGCGGCGGGCATGGTGAAGCTCTATCGGGCCTATCGAGAGCAGGCGGAGCGCCTCTCCGATCTCTCCAGCCTGCTGGCGCGCGAGGGGCACGAGACGGTTGCCGCAGGTGCCAAGCTGCCGATCGATGTCGTGCGCGAAACGTTCGAGCGCCGGTCCAACCATTTTGCAGCCATCGACAAGGCTGCAGAGGTTTTTCATGACCGGCTGGCGCCTGGCGAGGATTTGACGGGTGCCATTCGGGCGTGGTTGAGCCGCGAACATGGGATCGTCGTGCGGGCCCTGCCGGTTCATGCGATGCCGAATCTGCGCCGTCGCTACGATCGGCATTCCATGCGGCTTTTTCTGTCGGAGCGTCTGTCGCCATTCGACCAGTTGCGCGAGGTTGCGATGGAGGCCTGCCAGCTGGCCTTGCGCGACGAGATCGGAGCTGCGCTCGATACGCTTGGTCTCGAAGGCGACGAAGCGCGTCGGCTCGCCCGTTTCGAGCTCGCGCGCTATGCTGCGCATGCGCTGATGATGCCTTATGGCGCCTTTCTCGCGGCAGCGCAGCGCGCGCGCTATGACATCGACGTTCTCAGATCCCGATTTCGCGTATCCTATGAGCATGTCGCAAACCGGATCACGACACTGCAGCGGCCCGGGCAGGAGGGCGTCCCCTTCTTCCTGCTGGAGATCGACAATGCGGGCCACAAGTTTCGGCGCTCGGGCGCCAAGGGCTATCCGCATGCGCGCTTCGGCGGTGATTGCCCGAAGCTCAACATTCACGCTGCCTTCTCACAGCCGGGGCAGATCCTCGTCGACGCCGTCGAACTCACCGATGGTGCCGAGTTTCTGGTCGTGTCGCGTACTCTGGAAGGGCCGCAGGCGGCCTTCAACGAGCGGGTGCGGCGCACTGCGTTGCTGCTTGGCTGCGACATAGGGTTTCGCGACGACATCATCTATGGTGGGGCTATCGAGACCAGGCGTGCGGCTGGATCCTCGGTGGGCCGGGAAACAACGAAAGTCGGTGCGGCGTGCCGCCTATGTGAGCGACAGGGTTGCCTTGCGCGCGCCGAGCCGCCAGTGACGCGGCCGCTTGGGCTCGACGAAATGGTGACCGGTCTCAGCGCTTTCGACTTTCAGTAAGTCCGGCGCGTGGACAGCATGCGCGGTGCTGCTTGGAAAGCGGGCGCCACTTGCCATCAATTTAAGCTTGTGAGGCCCGGCTTTCCCGCCTAGTTTTCAGCCAACAGAATGCCCCATCCATCAATCCCACAAAGACGGGCAAACGGGCAAAACGGACATACAGGGAAGCCTTGATCATGAAGAACAGCCGAGTTTTGAGCACAGTCGCAATCCTGCTTGCGGGATCGGTGGCTGCCGGAGCGCAAGACCGCGTGGTCAACGTCTTCAACTGGTCGGATTATATCGACGATGAAATCCTGGCGGAATTCACCGCTGAAACGGGCATTCGGGTCGTCTACGACGTCTATGATTCCAACGAGATGCTGGAGACCCGGCTGCTTGCGGGCGGTTCAGGCTACGATGTTGTCGTTCCCACCGCATCCTTCATGTCTCGGCAGATCGCTGCCGGCGTCTACCAGGAGCTCGACCAGTCGAAGCTCACCAATATCGGCAATATGTGGGACCTCGTGACCGAACGCACAGCGGTCTTCGATCCGGGCAATGCCTATTCGGTCAACTACATGTGGGGCACCAACGGCATCGGCTACAATGTCGGAAAGGTGCAGGAAATTCTCGGAGAGGACAGCATCGACAGCTGGTCCGTCGTGTTCGATCCGGAGATCGCCGCGCAGTTCGCCGATTGCGGCATTCACATGCTGGACTCGCCGATCGAAATCTTCCCGGCGATGCTTGCCTATCTCGGCCGTGATCCGAACTCGACGTCGGCCGAAGATATCGCCGCTGCTGAAGAAGCGCTGATGCAGATCCGGCCCTTTGTGGAGAAATTCCACTCGTCGGAATACATCAATGGCCTTGCCAACGGCGATATCTGCCTGGCGATCGGCTATTCGGGCGACGTTTTCCAAGCGCGCGACCGTGCCGCCGAAGCGGATGCGGGTGTCGAGGTCGGCTACGCGATCCCGGTCGAAGGTGCCGAAATGTGGTTCGACCAACTCGCCATCCCGGCCGATGCGCGCAATGTCGAGGAAGCGCACGAGTTCATCAATTATTTGATGCGTCCTGAAGTCATCGCCAAGGCCTCGAACTACGTCTACTACGCCAATGGCAACGAGGCTTCGCAGGAGTTTCTGGTGGAAGACGTGATCGGCGATCCGGCGATCTATCCGCCCGCCGAGGCGCAGGAAGCGCTCTTCACCAAGCCGCCCTATGACGCGCAGGCCAACCGCCTGATCACGCGCGCCTGGACGCGCGTCAAAAGCGGCCAATAATCACGATCCGCGGGCGCGGTCGGTCGCGCCCGCGCCCTTGGCCAACCGGCCGCAATTCACGGGCAGCAGAACCGCATGAGATCCCTTGGCAATATTCGGCGCTCGTTCGCGCCGTGGTCCGATCCGAACGCCAAGGCGATGATCTCTATTCGGAACGTGACGAAGCGTTTCGGTGACTTCACGGCGGTCGACAACCTTTCGCTGGACATTTACGAACGTGAGTTCTTCGCGCTTCTCGGCGCCTCGGGTTGCGGCAAGTCCACGCTGTTGCGCATGCTGGCCGGTTTCGAGACGCCGAACGAAGGTGCGATCCTTCTCGACGGTGTCGATCTGACGGGTGTGCCGCCCTATCGGCGCCCGCTCAACATGATGTTCCAGTCCTACGCGCTCTTTCCGCATATGACCGTTGCCGACAATGTCGGGTTCGGCCTGAAGCAGGAGAAGATGGCGAAGCCCGCCATCGCCGAGCGCGTCGCGCAGATGCTGAAGCTCGTGAAGATGTCGGAATTTGCCGGCCGCAAGCCGCATCAGTTGTCGGGTGGCCAGCGGCAGCGCGTGGCGCTCGCCCGGGCGCTCGCCAAGCAGCCGAAGGTGCTTCTGCTCGACGAGCCGCTCGGCGCGCTCGACAAGAAATTGCGCGAGGAAACGCAGTTCGAGCTGACCGATCTCCAATATGATCTTGGCCTGACTTTCGTGGTCGTCACGCACGACCAGGAGGAGGCGATGACCATGGCCGACCGCATCGCCGTCATGGATGCCGGGCAGATCCGCCAGGTGGCGACACCGGCCGAAGTGTATGAAGCACCGAATTCCCGGTTCGTCGCCGACTTCATCGGAAGCATCAATCTCTTCGACGGCGAAGTGACCCGTTCAGACGCGGCCTTGACGAAACTGCAGTCGCCGGAGGGCTTTGCACTGCGAATGGTGGATGGTCAGTCGCGCAGCATCGGCAGTCGTCTGACACTTGGACTGCGCCCTGAGAAGATCGCCGTCACCCATACGAAGCCAGATTCCGGCGTCAACGCGGTGGAAGGGGAGGTCTGGGATCTCGCCTATCTCGGCGACATGTCGATCTTCCACGTTAAGCTCGACAGCGGCAAGATCATCAAGGCCAGCGTCGTCAACGCGTCGCGCAGCGGCTCGGAGGTCTTCACCTATCACGATCGCGTCTGGCTATCCTTCGCCGAGGATGCCGGCGTCGTTCTGGAGCGCTGACGATGGGCGCTGCCGCACGCAGATGGCTTCTGATTGCCATTCCCTATCTCTGGCTGCTGATCTTCTTCCTCGTCCCGTTCTTCCTCGTCTTCAAGATCTCGTTTTCGCAGACCAACATCGCGATCCCGCCCTATCTGCCGGTGTTCGAGTGGACGGATGGGTTTGCGGTCTGGATGGAGAAGCTGCGGCAGCTCTCTCTCGACAACTATCTGTGGCTGACCCAAGACCCGCTCTACTTCAACGCCTATCTCTCGAGCCTCAAGATCGCCTTCATCTCGACTGTGCTGGCGCTCGCCATCGGCTATCCGCTCGCCTACGGCATGGCGCGCGCGCCGGCGCATTGGCGGCCGCTTTTGGTAATGCTGGTCATCCTGCCGTTCTGGACGAGCTTCTTGATCCGCGTCTACGCCTGGATCGGCATCCTGCGCCGTGAAGGACTGCTCAACCAGTTCCTGCAGTGGCTCGGCGTGATCGACCAGCCGCTCACCATCATCAACACCGACATCGCCGTCTATATCGGCATCGTCTACTCCTATCTGCCGTTCATGGTGCTGCCGCTCTATGCGGCGCTGGAGCGGATGGACGAGAGCCTGATCGAGGCGGCGCAGGATCTCGGCTGCACGCGCCTTGCGGCTTTCTGGAAAATCACGTTCCCGCTGTCGCTGCCGGGCATCGTGGCCGGATGCATGCTCGTGTTCATTCCGGCCGTCGGTGAATTCGTCATTCCAGATCTTCTTGGCGGGTCGGATACGCTGATGATCGGCCGCACGCTCTGGGTGGAATTCTTCTCCAACCGCGATTGGCCAGTGGCATCGGCGGTCGCCACGCTGCTTCTGCTGATCCTGGTCGTGCCGATCGTGATCTTTCAATACTATCAGGCGCGCACACGCGAGGCCGATACGCGATGAACAGGCACTGGTCCGGCTTCAACATCGTCTCCGTGGTGGTGGGCTTTGCCTTCCTCTACATCCCGATCATTCTGTTGATCATCTACTCGTTCAACGCGTCGCGTCTCGTCACCGTCTGGGCGGGATTTTCTACGCAGTGGTACGGCGAAATGCTGCGCAACCAGGCACTTCTCGACGCGGCATGGGTGACGCTGCGCGTCGCGCTCGTGTCGGCGACAGCGGCGACGTTGCTCGGAACGCTGGCAGCCGTGGTCCTCGTCCGGATCACGCGGTTCCGCGGTCGGTTGCTGTTTTCCGGCATGGTCTTCGCGCCGCTCGTCATGCCGGAAGTGATCACCGGCCTGTCGCTGCTGCTGCTCTTCATCGCGATGAATCTCGACCGCACGATCTTCACCGTCATGCTGGCGCACACCACGTTCTCCATGTGCTTCGTTGCGGTGGTGGTTCAATCACGGCTGGTGACGTTCGACCGGTCGCTCGAAGAAGCGGCGCAGGATCTTGGCTGCACGCCGCTCAAGGCGTTTTTGACGGTGACGTTGCCAGTGATCGCGCCGGCGGTCATCGCCGGCTGGATGCTCGCCTTCACGTTGTCGCTGGACGATCTCGTCATCGCGAGCTTCACGTCGGGCTCCGGCGCAACGACGCTGCCGATGCGCATCTACAGCCAGGTCAGGCTTGGCGTTACCCCGGAGATCAATGCGGTGTGCACGGTGCTGATCGCGCTGGTGACGACGGCAGTCATCATCGCTTCGGTGATCAACAAACGCAGCATGGTCCAGCGCGAGCGTGCCGAGCAGCTTGCCCGAGCCGGCTGAGGGTGGTCGACCCCAAGTCTTTGAGCGTGCAGATCCGCGCTGATCCCGTCAGTTGCCCATCACAGGCGAAATCACCGGGGCAGGCCAGGAGCCGCCGACGAAGAACCGCAAGGCCGGCGGAGCCGCGGGGGCTTCGGCACCCTCGGCGGCTTGAGCCGGCGCATCGGTGATCGCTCCCGACATGGCAAGACTGCCGCGATCGAATGGAATAAGGCCAGACAGCGCGACCGTCGTGTTTCCGGACAGGATCTCGGCCATGTCGATCTCCGCCGTGCCATTGGCGAAGGTGGTGGCGAAGCGTGCGGAGCGGAACGGCAACTCGCCTTCCGATGCGCGTGTGAGGCTGAAGAACCGTTCCTGGGAGGCCAGCGTGCGGAATGTCTGCAGGTTGAAGCCCGGGATCGATCCTTCGCCCATCGCCATTTCAAGCCGGCCCTGCAGGTCGCGTGCAGTCGTTGCCCAGACGGGGTTGGGCGAAGCGACGGTGAGATTGAGCGTGCCACGGCCGCGCGGCAGCGGACCTGTGACACCTACGGCCTGATAGGCGGCACCGAAATCGACGTTCTCGGCCGTAAGCTGGATTTCGCCGCCACCATCGAAACCGTTCTCCGATATGATGATACGGCCCATGATGTGGCCACCATAGGCGGAGGCATCGCCGATGTCGAACAAAGCGCGCCCGCGTTCGATCCGCGCGGCTGCTGCGAGATTTTGAAGTTCCAGCCGTCCGATGCGAGCGGTCTGTGCGGAAAAACGAAGATCAAGCCCGAGCTGACGCAGAAAACCCGTGTCGATCGACGGGGTCAGCTGTCCGCCATCGAGTGGCAGGGGCGCAAACGCGTTCAGGAACGCGCCGACGTCGAGCGCACTGTAGGCCAGGGTCCCGGAGATGGCCGGTGGCGCACCTTCGGTCCAATTGAGAGAAAGCGCTCCGATCCCACGATTGTTGTCGATGTCGAGCAGCACATTGGCTAGGTTCACCTGGCCCGCCGCAGCCTGAATTTCGGCCTCCAGCTCGAGCGCGCTGATCGCTTCTCCGGGCTTCAGTTCTGTCCCGGACCATTGCAGCGCACGGCGCACGGAGGGGCTGGCGAGTTCCAGATCCCCCACGAAGGATGGCGATGCTGAAGCGAGGTTTGCCGTGCCCGAGAGATTGAACGTCAGAAGCTCAGAGGACACGTTGAGCCGGAGCGGCGCCGGCGTGCCATTCAGCAGTTCGATCGGCCGCTCGGCATTGACAACCAGGCGCACGGGCTCGCCGCGCAGAACGCCGCCGAGTTCCAGCCGCGCTCCCATGCCGACCCGTGGCCAGACCAGATTGCCGTTGATCGCGCTGACGCTTTCGCTGCGATCGTTGCGTCTGTCATCGTAGAGAAGCGTGCCGTCGCGAAATTCGAGATTGCCGATCCGTGACATGTCGAAGGCGAAAGGCTGCGCCTCGGCTCCGCTGGTGCTCTCCAGCTCTTCGTCTGTCGCCGAAAGGTGGTCTGCATCATGCCAGTTGCTGACGCCGTTTTCGTCCAGCACCACACGTGCAACAGGGCGCTGCAGGGCAATGTCTGAGAACTCCGGACCACCGAGCACCACGGATGCCAGACCGAAATCGGCCTCGATGGTTTCTGCCGTCAGCAAAGGCTGTTCAGGATCGGAATCGGAATGGATCGTGACGTTGGTGATCTTGATGCTCGGAACCGGGAAGAAGACGATCTCCACGGCGGGATCGAAATCGACGCGGTGACTGGTCGCATCTTCCAGCTCGATGCGGAGATGTTCGCCGATCCGCTGCTCGGACACAAAGAGAGGGATACTCAGCGCGCCGCCGATGATGAGAGCGACGGCAAGGACAAGCACGAGGAGCCATCGGACGCGCCTGAAGCCTTGCCGGGATGTGTCGTCAGCGACCAAATGCGTGTTTCCGAAAAGCCGAATGCGATGATCCTGCCCTGTGGTTAGAGCCTCCTTTCCGCAAATGCAATCAAAGCGAAGGACGGGCAGCCGTGGGTCGCCGCTCCTTCAACAGCGGTCCGCACAATGCTATGCGGATATCGCGTGAGCCTCAGGGAGATGAATCAAGCGATGAAGACGGACGACAATCAATTGCTCTGGACGCCTTCGAGCGCTGACATCGACGCCAGCCGCATGATGGAATTCGCGCGCTTTGCCGGTGCGCGAGCCGACAAGACGTTTGATACGTTCGACGCGCTGCACGCATGGTCGGTCGCCGACATTCCTTCCTTCTGGTCGTCCGTATGGGACTATTTCGAGGTCAGGGGCGAGAAGGGCGAGACGCTGGCGGAGCATCTCGACCGGATGCCGGGAGCATCGTTCTTCCCGGATGCGCGGCTGAATTTCGCCGAAAACCTGCTGTCACGGACAGGTGGCGACGATGCGATCATCTTCCGCGGCGAAGACAAGATCGAAACGCGGCTCTCCTGGGATGAATTGCACGCGCTGGTGTCGCGCCTGCAGCAGGCCATGCGTGCCATGGGCATCGGAGCCGGTGACCGCGTGGCCGCGATGCTGCCGAACATGCCGGAAACCGTAGCGCTGATGCTGGCCGCCACATCGATCGGTGCCATCTGGTCGTCCTGTTCGCCGGATTTCGGCGAAAGAGGCGTGACCGACCGGTTCGGCCAGATTGAGCCAAAGCTGTTCATCGCCTGCGACGGCTACTGGTACAATGGAAAGAAGCAGGACGTTTCCGCCAAGCTCGTGCCGATCGAAGCGTCACTGGCGCCCGAGCTGACGCTGATCATTCCCTATCTCGGCAAGGCGGACGGCATCGCTGGCCAGCTGAAGAACGCGACCACACTGCCCCAATTCATCGCAGCCTATGAGCCGCAGGCCGTCACGTTCGAACGGCTGCCATTCGCGCACCCGCTTTATATCCTCTTCTCCTCCGGCACGACGGGCGTGCCCAAATGCATCATCCACTCCGCTGGAGGCATGCTGCTGCAGCACCTAAAGGAGCATGGTCTCCATTGCGGCATCCGGTCCGGGGAACGGCTATTCTATTTCACGACCTGCGGCTGGATGATGTGGAACTGGCTCGTCTCGGGCCTGGCAGTCGGGGCCACGCTTTGCCTTTACGATGGCTCGCCCTTTTATCCCGACGGAAACGTGCTGTTCGACTATGCCGCCGCCGAGCGCTTCGCCGTCTGCGGAACGTCGGCAAAGTTCATCGATGCGGTGCGCAAGGCTGACCTTGCGCCTGGCCGCGATCACGATCTGTCGGCACTGCGGCTGCTCACCTCCACCGGATCGCCGCTTTCGCCCGAAGGCTTCTCGTTTGTCTATGAGGAGATCAAGAGCGATCTGCATCTCGCATCGATTTCAGGCGGCACGGACATTTGCGCGTGTTTCGTGCTTGGTGTCCCGACGAAGCCCGTGTGGCGCGGCGAAATTCAAGGTCCGGGGCTCGGCATGGCGACGGATGTCTGGAACGACGACGGCAAGCCGATCGTCGGCGAGAAAGGCGAACTGATCTGCCACAAGCCGTTCCCTTCCATGCCGATCGGCTTCTGGAACGACACGAATGGCGCCAAGTACCACGAGGCCTATTTCGATCGCTTCGACAATGTCTGGTGCCACGGCGATTTTGCCGAGCGGACCGAGCATGGCGGGTTCGTCATTCATGGCCGATCCGATGCGACGCTCAACCCAGGTGGCGTACGGATCGGAACCGCCGAAATCTACAACATCGTCGAGCAGATGCCGGAGATCACCGAAGCGATCTGCATCGGCCAGGATTTCGATGGGGACGTGCGCGTCGTGCTCTTCGTGCGCATGGCGGATGGAAAGACCCTGTCGGAGGACCTTCAAAAGTCGATCCGCACGCGCATCCGCCAAGGCGCGTCGCCACGGCACGTGCCGGCAAAGATCATCGCCGTCAGCGACATTCCCCGCACGAAATCAGGCAAGATCACTGAACTGGCCGTGCGCGATGTCGTTCACGGCCGGCCGGTCAAGAACAAGGAGGCGCTCGCCAATCCGCAGGCGCTGGATCTGTTCATCGACCTGCCTGAACTCAGCAGCTGAAGCAGCCCGGCGGTAGCCGCCCCATTGAATGAACGGTCTTTTTCGGAGGATGATGGTTAACCAGCCCTTTCGATCAAATTAACCAAGCAACGACAAGTGTTGCTGATCCGTTAAAATTGAGAAATTCCGTTAAGAGGTTGGTAACGCCGGGCGCGCCATCTTGTGTGCAACTTGAGTGCAGCCACTTGTTGCGACCGTCCCAGCCGATTCGCGTAATGGCTGAGGGTTGTTTCTGCTCAAGCCCGCCGAACAGCATTTTGACTTGAAGGAGGCCGCCGTGCCTCCTTTTTTTTGCGCTGCGTCCTAACGCTTAGTCTGCGAGGACGCGCTGGGACGGGAAGGTCACCTGGACCAACGTGCCTTCGCCCGGTGCGGATTCGATGGCGAAATGCGCCCGGTTCGCTTCGACCATTGCCTTCGTCAAAGGCAGGCCGAGGCCCGTGCCATCGCCACGCGGGCGCATCGGGCTGGTGGGGCCTTGGCGAAATGGCTTCATCGCATGGTCGAGTTCGCTGCGGGACATGCCAATGCCCGTATCGCGAACGCGCATCACGACCTTGCCGCTCGCATCATAGACTGTGGAGACCACGATCTGCCCGCCCGGAGGCGTAAACCGCACGGCGTTTGCCAGAAGGTTGATGGCGATCTGCTTGACCGAGCGTGGATCTGCCACGACGTCCGGCAAAGCGGTGGACAGGCTGGTGCGAATGATGACGCGCTCGGCATTTGCCTGCGGCTGAAGAAGCGACACGGCTTCAGCAAGAAGCTCGTTCAGCGAGACAGCTGCGAAATCCATGTCCTGCTGGCCGGCCTCGATCTTGGAGATGTCGAGCAGGTCGTTGACAATATCCAGCACATGCCGCCCCGAACGGCCGATGTCGTGCGCGTATTCGAGATAGCGTGCAGAGCCCAACGGGCCGAACCGCTCGGTCGACATCATCTCTGAAAAACCTATGATGGCGTTGAGCGGCGTGCGAATCTCGTGGCTGACGCGCGCGAGAAACTCGCTTTTATGGGCGTTGGCCGTTTCGGCGCTGCGCTTGGCAGCACGCAGTTCCTCTTCGGTCCGCTTCCAGTGGGTGATGTCGCGCATCACCGCGCAATACCCGTTGGACCCCCGCAGCCGTCCAAGAGTCATGAAAAGCGGAATGAACCCACCTGAGGCTTCCCGACCGATGACTTCGCGGCCATCATTCAGCACGCTGGCAACGCCATGATCCGAAAGGCTCGCCACATAGTCGAGCACGGCCCTCTGGCTCTCATGGGCAAACAGCATCGCGAAGGGCTGATGCAGCGTCTCGTCGGCCTCATAGTCGAAGAGGGCGCTTGCCGAACGGTTCATCGAACGGATTGAGCCATCTTCGTCGAGAATGACGACGCCATCGGTTGCCGTTTCGAGAATGGAGCGTAGTTCCTCCATCTCGATTTCGGCGTTGGAGGGCGAGGCGCGACGCTCTTCTTCGACATCGACGACAAGCTCCTCGCGGAGCGGCTCGACAACAAGCAGCAGTGCCGAGCCATCGTCCCAGCCGACGGATTGCAGCTTGGCGTCGACCGCGATGGCATCGCCGTTCAGGCGCATGAGGCGCAGGCCCTTGGCGGTCGGGTCGACCGCTGACAAGGCGCTGTCTTCCATGTCGAGAAAGAGCGCGTCGAGACCGCCCGAGCTTTCGAAATGCGCGCTGTCGGTGTAGCCGGTGAGGCTCAGGAACTTTGCATTCGCGTACAACATCCGCTCGCCCCGCAACACGGCCAGAGCGACGGGCAAAGCTTCGATGAAAGCAGCGTTGAGATGGATGCGGCCGGGCCGTCTTGGCGCTTCGCTCGCGACTTCGACCGGCGGGACTTGCGGAAGTTCGGTAACCTCCGCTTGAACCGGATCGATGCGTTCGTCACTGCCACCTTCGGGCGCAGCAGCCGGCTGTGCCGCCGTCACGGCAATCGACAGGTCCGGCTCGGGCAGGGTGACCGCTCCGACGAATTCTGCGGCCGGCAAGGCCTTCGGCAATGTCCGCGCGATAAGCGCGACCGCTGCGACGGGTTCGGCCGGAGGAGGGGGTGCAACGGGGGCTCGCGCTTCTGCAGCCGTTGGGGCAGCCGCATTGCGATCCGCATCTGCGTCTTGCTTACGTGTGGCATCACGGCTTGCTAAACGACGGCCGAGCTCCTCGCCGATCTGATGGAATACGGCCTGATCGATCTTCGACAAGCCCTCGCGCCCGCGGCTGCGATGCTCATCGAGGTCGATGACCTTGTCCGACGAGCGCCTCGCCGGCGTTTCCACGATGTGCAACGCTGGCACCTCACCGCGGAAGGGATCTTCCGCGAGGTTCTCGCCCGGATTTGACGCGCGATGTTTCGCGGCGGGTGGCGCGCTGTCGTCGTTGGACGGCACGGGGATCACCGCCGGCGGGCTTTCCTCGGACGGCCGGCGGAGCGGTAGTTCGATGACAGGATCCTGCGCCTTAAGGTCGAGGATCGCGGGTATCTCGGATAGAAGTGATGGGTCCGCTGCCAGAGGCTCCGGCGTCGGCGACACCTTGGCTTGTGGCGTGAGCGAGAGACCGAGACGACCGGCATCTTCGACAGCTTCGACCACGCGCACGATGCCGAAGCCCCTGAAGCCTTCAAAGGCGCGGTCACGGGAATAGGTGGGCAAAGCGGCCAGGTCGACGGGGACGACCAGAGGCGTGCCCTGCACGGGCCACATCACGGTCTTGCCGGACCAGGTATCGCGGCGGTGCAGCAAATCGATGATCTTGCGCTCGGGATCGAGATTGAAGACCGTTGCCACATCCTCGAAGGACCGGCCGACGATATCGGCTGCATTCGGCCCGACGGTCTTGCCGAATTCCGGCGAGACTTCGCTGAAGCGCCCATCAGACCCAATCTTCCAGGCAAAGCGCACCGGACGCGCCGTGATGTCGAACTCGAACCGATCGACTGCAGAAACGCCCGAGACCGTATCCAATTCACGGGACCTATCGGCACCGGGTGCGGCGGATGCAGGTGCAGGCGGTTGCGTGATCTGAGGTAGCGCTTGCAGCATCGGCGACGGTGCGGCGTCGGTGGTCTGCGGAGATGCGGGAGCGGCCTGCGGCGCAGCCGCTGCCGCCATTTCAACGACGAAGATGAGGTTCAGCGGCTGGCTGTCGCCGATCCGCGCGATAGCGGCGGGCATCGCACCATGGGCCGTGACAATGCTGCGCTTGATCAAGCGGCTTGGCTCGCGATCGACCGAGTCGACCAGGGCCACCAGTTCATCCGGAGAAATCCGCAATCCATCGAAGGTCATCGACTGGGCGAGCATGTTCGCATCGCCATCGAGCACGGCTACATGGGTCTCGGTGTCGCCGAAGCCGGAAATCATCGCCTGGGCGCGGTGGATGCTGTCTCTCAAGCGCTTTTCCGGGGGCATGGCCAGCAGGAGGGCAGGCTCACCGCCACTCAAGGTCATCGGCTCCAGAACGCAAGGCGTGGCGACGCGCCGAAAGCCGGAGCCGACGCGCAAGATGAGCTTCTCGGCCTGGCCGGATGCGGCGACGCGGCCCGCCGCGGTTTCAACCTGGCGCGCGAGCAGGCCTTCCTCGAAAGCCTCGTCCTCCAAAAACGTGTAGATGCTTTCATAGCCGAACTGCGTGGCAGCGGCGCCGTTCGCCCAATAGACGTAATCCACCGTCGGCGACAGCACCGCAAGGCCGGCCCCTTCGGAGTACCGCTCACGGACCGAAGGATGAACGGCGATCTCGATGAACGGATAGTCGTGCGCCGGCATATAAAACCCTATCCGCTGGCCGAATTCGCTGGCAAGGCTTTGTTAATCATAGGCTTCATTAAGGCTTTTTTAATAATGCCCGCGCGCCCGTGGGTCCACCCAAAGCCTCTGCCAGTGCCCTGCTTTCGCGGCAAAAGGTTAACGCTGATGCTGCGTCGCAGGAAAATGTTGCAATGCACAATAACATCCCCTATATCAGCTTCATCGCCAAGGGACGCCTCATGAGAGGGTTCCAAACCAAAGGAGCGCATCATTATGGCTACTGCCAAGAAAACTGCTGAAGCAGAAATCTTCGCTTTTCCGAATTTCGACCCCGCAAAGGTCACCGACACCTATCGCGAATTCGCTGAAAAGGGTGTTGCCCAGTCCAAGGAAGCCTATGCCAAGATGAAGGCTGCCGCCGAAGACGCCTCCAAGACCATGGAAACCACCATGGAAAAGGCGCAGGCCGGCACCGTCGAGCTCGGCCTTAAGGCGATCGACACCATGCGCGTCAACACCGAGACGACGTTCTCCCACATGGAGAAGCTGCTCGGCGTGAAGTCCGTCGCTGAAATGATCGAGCTGCAGTCGTCCTTCCTGCGCACGCAGATGGAAGCCGCCGTCGACCAGGCCAAGGGCTGGCAGGACGCCGTACGCACGGTTTCTGAAAACGTGTCCCAGCCTGGCAAGGTCGCCGTTGAGAAGTCCATGAAGGACATCAACGTCGCCTGATGCGCTGGTTGCCCGGGGCGGGTATCGACAGTCGAAAAGGGTTGGCGCAAGCCAGCCCTTTTTTTCATGTCCCACGGGACGATGCTCCTCAGTCGGACGGCAGTTTCCCTGCAGCTTTCCGCTTGCAAAACCGAAAGCCAGCCGGTATCAGACGCCACACGTGACGCCCCTTATGGGCGCCGACCCTTATGCGGTTGTAGCTCAGTTGGTTAGAGCGCCGGATTGTGGATCCGGAGGTCGGTGGTTCGAGCCCACCCAACCGTACCATTTTATCCAATTAAATCTGATACTTATTGCCAGAGCGGTTTCCGCGAAGTGGACTTTGCCACCTCGATTTTCGCCATTCGTACCATTCTCGTACCATTTTTTAGACTCTAGGCGCTGTGGATGTTTGTCAACAGACTGCGCCGCGATGGTGTTCACAACCCCGGCGTGTATCCTCTTTAGGGACTGGAAGGAGCATAAGGCGGGCATGACGGCCAGCGAGCTTTGCCGCAAGCATGGCATCTCAGACGCGACCTTCTACACCTGGCGCACAAAGTATGGAGGTGTCGGAGGCCAAACGGCTGAAGGCTTTGGAGGAGGCGAATGTCCGCCTGAAGAAGCTTCTGGCAGAGCCGATGATCGATGTATCGACGCTGCGCGAGATGCTGGCAGAAAACTTCTGACGTTCCGCTCAAGGAGAAATGCCGTGAGTTGGGCAGTCGAAGAGAACTCGCAGCGGCGGGCCTGTGCCCTGGTCGGCATTGCGCCGCGTGTCTACCGATACAGATCCAGCCGGTCGGAAGATGCTGCTTTGCGAGCACGTCTGCGGGAACTGTCATCGCAGCGACGGCGGTTCGGCTACCGCCGCATGTACCTGCTGGTGAAGCGGGAGGGTGTTTCGGTGAACTGGAAGAAGCTCTACCGTATTTACAAGGAAGAGCCCCTGACGGTCCGAAAACGTGGTGGGCGCAAACGGGCTCTGGGCACGAGAGCGCCGATGGCCATTCCGCAGGATCCAAACCAGAGATGGTCGCTCGACTTCGTGTCGGACGCGTTGGTCGACGGCCGTCGCTTCCGCATCCTGTGCGTGATCGACTACTTCAGCCGGGAGTGCCTGGCGACAGTGGTCGACAACTCGATCTCGGGCGAACGTGTCGCTCGTGAACTGGATGCGATCGCCGAACGGCGCGGCTACCCCTGCTTGATTGTCAGCGACAACGGCACGGAGCTGACGTTAAACGCCATGCTGACTTGGCAGCAGGATCGCGGCGTCGAGTGGCACTACATCGCACCCGGCAAACCCAAGCAAAATGGCTTCGTGGAGTCATTCAATGGCAGGCTTAGGGACGAATGTCTCAACGAGCACCTGTTCCGAGCTACCGCCATGCACGCGAGATCATCGAGACATGGAGAATAGACTACAACCTGCACCGGCCCCACACAACCTTGATGGGCTCACACCGAACGAATTTGCGATCCTGTCTGGGATGGACCACAGCGTGAACAGAGATAGCCTATGAATGGGGACATTCAGGTGAGGCATGTCAGGTTGGATCTAGAGCGGGTAACTCGTCCCCTAATATGTCAGCGGCAGTTCCGCGATCCGCTCCAGCCCGGGTTGACAGAGATGGACATTATATTGCCAGACGGCGACGATGCTCGCGCAAAATGTCAACATAAGTCCTAAGCAACGCCATCCCGATAGGGCAAAAATGTCAACATTACCGAACGAGCAATCATAACTGCCAGCGATGATCGGGAAAAAATTCGTCTCCTGTACATATTTTTTGTTTGACATGACCTTTTTTATCGATTGTCGGCATTGTTGTTAATTATCGAGAAAATTGATTCGTCAGCTGTTATTCTGTAAGATGGCGCGTAGCCATTCTTACAGTTGAAGGGTCTGTCGGTATGATACTGGTTGGAACTATGCTGTGGCCGAGCGTTCCAGCAGAGTTTCTGATGTCCAGCCTGTGAAGGATCAAATTCTACTGAGATTCGCCAACTGTTGTGACTGGCAAGGGTGGCGCGAAGCGCCTTATCCCAACCTTGAAACCACAAAAAGTCAAATTATCTTTGGCGTGCACCTATTACTAAGTTTGAACGGCATGTTCGATCATAGCATATCAAGATTACAGATTGCAGCGTTATAAGGCAGGCGCTTATTCAATGGAAGTCTTCCCAATTACGTATGTATTTCCGTCGGCTACTGAAGTTATTTGGCCGTTGAATGCAATCATTTGATCAGCCTCCGTCTGATCGAGCGATGAGAAGAGAACCTCTGCGCCGTACATCGCGAACAATTTCGGGTCATTTGATAGTTTCACATCCCATAGGCTTGAAAACATATCGATGACCGGTTTGTAGATCGCGACTACGCCTCCCTCATTGGAGATCAACGACTCAACAGCGTTCGAATTATAAGTCGACAGCTCGAATCCCAAGATGTTCGCCGTCGCAACTGTCCCCGTAGTAAACGCGATGTTGCTTCGGTTTCCTGAGCCCTCGAACAGGATTCGAGGAGCGCTGAACATTTCGATAAATGGAAAACTGGTGTCGGGAAATGCGATTTCGATCTGCGGCTGACCGTAAGCGACAATGTAAGCGTCTGCTAGGTTAATTCCCTCAGTCCTTGCTATGTAAACCGGACTTCTTGTCTGACGGCGAATGGCGACACCGCCACCGGCGTAGGTTCCCAGATTGGTCGTGTCCAAATCAGTTGTAACAGTATCGGCCGTGACAGCGGTGACTTTAGCGATGAGCTGGGACAACTCTCTCATGCCATCGACATAAGCGAAAACCACTTCATCACCTATTTCAAGGCTGTGATCACTCAGCGTGAGTACTGCACTGCGGCTGCTTGTGACGTTGGAAAGGTGCCATTGGTCATGTGTCGGCAGGTAGCGAAAATCACAGTTTCCTTGCAAAGATATGTTGACGTTGCTTGTTGATCCGCGAATGACTTTGCCGAACTCCGAAACGAAGGGATGCGCATCATACCCTTCGACAACCGCAACCCGCCCCTTGTGGTAGCTGTTGTAGTAGGTGCAGTGGTCATGTTTGGCTGTCTCTTGACCAAACGCAATCCAGCAAGCCTCTGAAAAAAAGCCATCGGTCGCCACGTCGTTGAATTGGACGTTATCGCAAAACTGCGCATGCTCCAGCCGCGCAGCCTGCCATGCCGAGCGCGGCATGCGTTCACGGTCTCCGTGAAAGCCGATGCCGTTCATCTCGTAGCCACGCGATCCGCTGAGGTCGAGCATCGGCTTGCCTTCGCATTCCCCGTACAAATGGCCTCCGCTCATTTTCCAGTTCCATGCGGTGATTGCGGTGGCGTCGACGGTATCGGTCAACCGCCATCTTCCTCCGGAAAAGCTCATCTCGATCGGAGCCTGCTGGCCTCCGCTCTGAGCCATCAACTCGCGAAAGTATCGAAACATGGCGTTGATCGCGCCGGTATCATCCTGGATCCCGTCGCCGCGCCCTTGAAACTGGAAGGGAGAGAGTACGATCTCTGATTGGGTTACCCTGCCAGGTGCGATTGCGCCGCTCTGCTGCTCAGCCGGAACAAGGGGCTGTGCTCTCGACACCGATGTGGAGGCAGCGAGGCATCCGGAAGCATATAGGAAGTTCCGTCGTGTCAGTTCTGTCATCAATCAATCCAGTGCGTAAGTCGTCATTTTGGGCGAAGTTGCAACTGGAACGGCGCTGATCAAAGCACCCCTCAGCCGCCCAATACCTTGGAGATTTATTTCTTCCTGAAGGCCTTCACACCGTATCGCTCCGACGACGACTGGCCTCGCTGCGTCCATGCAGATATGTCGGATTGCCCCTGCCCACGTCCAGCCTTGAGGGTAGAGACGAGCGCCACTTTTGTGTAACTAGGCGCAACCATGCCGCCAGGAGTTCCGACTTGACCGATATCCCCTCCCTGCTTCAGCAGTTGCGACATGTGGTAGAGGGCTCCCTGCCAGCACTTCAGGAGAGACGGTTCGACATCACATGGAAGCCGGATGGCAGTCCTGTCACGGCTGCTGATGTGTATCTCGAAGATCTGATCCGAGATTGGCTGACCAACGCGCTTCCCGGCCTCTGTTTCATCGGCGAGGAGAGTTGGACTCCCGATCTCGTGGTGGGGGACGAATGGGTCGCCGTGCTCGATCCTATCGATGGCACCGAGAATTTCTGCTCAGGCCTGAAGGAGTGGGGAACGTCCCTTTCCATCTGGCGCGGTGGAAAGCACGCAGGCAGCATGTTGCTGATGCCGGAACTCGGTGAGGGCATGACGTCGGGAGCGATCCCGCGTGTTCCCCGGTCGCGTATCGTCGGCTTCTCGTCATCATTCAACGACGCGATCGGACAAGGCCTCGCCGAAAATGCCGAGGGTCGGATCATGGGATGTGCCGTCTACAATCTTTTCAATGTCATTCGCGGCGCGTATGCGCGTTTTGTGAATCCGAAGGGTGCCTATAGCTGGGACTTGCTGGCTGGTGTCGCCCTTGCCGAAGAAGCCGGATGTGAGGTGATAATCGATGGTGAAGACTATGACGGACGCTTTCTCCAGCCAGGTAGGCGCTATCGCGTCGACATACGGCACCGATACGATTTTCATCCTGGGGAAGGGACCGTCCGTCGATGAGATACCTGCCGAGGTATTCTCTGGATCTCTCGTCATCGGCGTCAATGACGCAGAGCGGATCTACCCCGCAGACATCTCGATCTTTCATGCAGACTGGGTTGCCCAGGCCCTGCTCGAAAATGGCGCGCGGGCACAGCTTTATCTGACATCGACCGATTTTCGACCGGATCGCGGGCGCGTTTTGCGGGTTCCTCATGCGGAGCTGACGCAGGAGACGGCCGACCTGATGGTGCAGCGGCTGCTCTCCGACGAAGTCGTCATCGAGGATGTGCTCTTCATGTCGGCACTGCGCGTGGCCCGCGAAGTCGCGGATCAACGGGGCAGGCCGCAACAGGTCTATATGGTCGGCTTCGACTTCCGCCCGGAGCTTGGCTATGCCCACCCGGCCGGCCGTCAGTTCACGGTCGGCGATGAAGTCGAGCGCGCGATGCGGATCGGGATGCAGGAGAACTACCTGCTGAACGCGCTCTACATGCTGCAGGGCACGGGACTTGAACTGAACCATGTCGGCAATCGTCCTTACTCGCGGCTGTCGGTCGATGAGCTGGTCGAGAGCTTCAGCCGGAACCGGAGTGGGGACCATCACGAGCGCGATTGGTCCGTGAGTGTCGTCGCGGAGCTGACGACCAATCATTTCGGCGATCGCTTCAGGCTGGAACGCATGGTTCGTGCAGCGGCGGCTGCGGGAGCCGACTTCATCAAGGTTCAGAAGCGCGATGTGGAGAGCTTCTACAGCAAAGAGCAGCTGGCTGCTCCCTATCGCTCACCTTTCGGGACCACCTTTGGTGATTACCGGCGCCAGCTCGAACTGGATGGTGATGATTTCACCTTCATTGCCGATCTCTGCAAGCAGCTTGAAATCCGCTGGTTCGCGTCGGTACTCGATGAAGCGTCCTACAATTTCGTGCTGGACTTCAACCCGGCCCTGATCAAGCTCCCCTCAACCATCTCGGAGTACACGGACTATCTCGCGCGTGTTGCGGCCAGCACGGATCGCGGCATCGTGCTGTCCACCGGCATGACGGACAAGGCCTACGAAGAGTGGGTTCTGCAAACGTTCAAGGAGGCGCCGGAATTGTACCTGATGCAGGCAAATTCCGCCTATCCGACCCCTGCGCGTGATTGCAATGTGGGCGTTGTGCGGCACTACAGTCGCCTGGCAAAATCCAACCCGCGCATCATCCCAGCCTATTCCAGCCACGACGAAAACTGGTTCGGGTCAACACTTGCAGTGGCCGCCGGCGCACGCATGGTCGAAAAGCACGTCAAGTTCGGCAACAGTGAGTGGGCTCACTTCGACGCCGTTGCACTGGATCTGACGACGCCTCAGTTCCGCGAATATGTCGAAAAAATTCGCGAGGCTGAGATCATCGTTGGGTCGGAAGAGAAGTCAGTCGCTCCTAGCGAGCATCATAAATACCGGATAAAAAAAGGCTATTGAACATGCAAAAAGATACTCGCATTGTTGCCTTGATGATCGGGCGCGGCGGGAGTTCGCTGCCTGGCAAAAATGTGCTTCCTGTACACGATGTGCCGCTGCTGGTCTGGGCTGCTGCGGCAGCAAAGCGCAGTCGGTATATCGGTCGGTACTACGTCAGTAGCGACGACGATGAAATTTTAGCGACGGCGGCACGAGCAGGGTACGTGCCGATCCGGCGACCTGCAGAGTTGAGTACGGCGACTGCACAGAGCACTGATGCGGTACGGCATGCTATGGCCATCATTGAAGCAGAGGAGCCTGCTGATATTGTTGTTGTCCAGCATGCCAATGTCGGCACGATAACTGAAAACATCATTGATGACTGTATTGAAGGTCTTATCAAAGACCCCTCATTGTCAGCAGTTGTTCCAAGTCACGAAAAGGCTGAGTACCATCCATATAGGGGGAAGCGAGTCGATAAAGAGGGGCTTATGCTGCCATTTGTTGCAACCGAAGGTCCCGTTTCGGCAAACAGGCAAGATCTTCCAGTGTGTTTATACTTTGATCATTCAATATGGGCAATTCGATCTCAGGCGATCAACGATCCCAATGGACAAGGGCCATGGCCATGTATGGGGCAGAGGATCAAGCCATATTTGACGGAGGGTTGTCTCGATGTCCATGATCTTGAAGATTTGAAGAAGACAGAAGACTGGATCCTCCATCATAAGGTTGCGCGACCAGAGTGGTAACGTAATCATTGCCCGACATCGCAATTTTATGACTTCGGGGCGGCAGCTAGATTTTCGTAGGCTAGATGACGTCTAGCTGCCTAAACTCTCGGAGTGGATCGTTTTGAAATAGGTGAACCACTTCCTGCATGTAATGAGGATAGCGAGTGTTCATCACACTACGACCGGCAAGCTTCCATTTCATCACATCTGTCCCGAAGCTCGTGCTACCTGCATGGCCTATGAAAACATTTGTAGCTGCCCCGACGAAATAGCCGGCGGCGCGAAGGCGCATACTGAAGTCGTTGTCCTCTCCTTGGCCAATTCCAAAGCTCAGCTCATCGTAAAGTCCGACGCAGTTTAAAGCGTTGCGGCGTATGTATGTGCAAAATCCATGGGCAACAGGCATCTCAACGAAAAACGGCGCTCTGCTCTTCACCTTGTTGTCGCGTGCGACAACCCAATGCAAGGGTTCATTCGATAGCTCACTCCCATCTGGGAATGGTATGCTGTAAATTGTTGCATTGTTTGACAAAGGGACGACCGCGGCGACTTTAGGATGGCAATATGCAGCATCTTGCAGACGCACAGCCCAGTCTGTGCAGGGAACGGTATCGCTATTTAGCAGAATGATGTCATCGTCGCTCGCATACAGCATGCCAGAATTAACTGTGCCGCTGAAGCCAACATTTTCGCGATTTTCTAAGTAAGTGAAACCGAAGTTTTTTTCATAGTAAAGACATAGATCTTTCAGGCGCAAGTCCGGCCCGCGGTCCCATACAGTTATGACGCGATAGCTGTTTTCTGGCTGATGCTTCAACAATTGCTCAAAGCACAGCTGAGTGCCTTCATAGTCACCGTAAATCGGCAACACGACGCTAATGCGAGGGCGTACATCACGCGTAAGGCGGCGTGGATCTATGGGGATGGCGGCGCGTCCACGGCTAGACACATCATCAAAAATTTCTTTACTGAGATCGCGATCCCCCTTTAGCTGGTCTGATAAGAAGCCAGTTTTCATTCGTTGAATTCGACCGCTCAAAAGACTTGCCAGCTGGTCGACATGATGACGCGTGGGTACTGTTTTATCTATTCCAATCAAATGATTATCAAAAAGACTGGCAATTTGGTGTCGATTGATGTTTTTTGGATAAGGGTCTTTGTAATCACTCCATATATATTGTCTTAGTGCAGCCAAAAAATGCGCCTCATCAACAATATGCTCACCAACATCCTTACCATTTAGCTCTGATAGGCCCAATGTCAGCAGCGGTTTCTCTTTGAGAAGGCAGATCGAACTGGCTGTTGTTGAGATTGTTATACATATATCGGCATTCTCGATAAGCTCATCGAGAGAGCTCTCACGTGCGATAAGAACAAACTCGGCGGACTGAGCTGTCTGTGAGGGGTGAGGGCGGAGAACAAGAAGCGCATCGGGAAACTTTGATGATACAATTCGACGGATATTGCTGAATGCATCGTCGGAGTTGTTGAACCAATTTACTCTCAGAGGATCCGGGGTAGGGCCGGTTACACCGGCTCCTGCGTCATTCCCGCCAATGACGAGTATCACAGGCCGGCGTTGATCTCGTGCCCGCCGGATAATGGCCAGATCAGACGTCTCCTTTTTCTGAAAAGCGGCGTAAGCTGCATTGGCTTGCTGAGAGCCGTACCATTCTTTGATTTGTGCAAAGCGGCTTTCGGTATGCTGTTCATCGCTGCTCTGAGCAGACACATGTTCGATTAGTCGAGCCCGGCTGGCCGTACCAAACTGGCCAATCGGGTCAATGCTGAATGTCCCCGGAAAGTGGCCCCGCTCGATGATCTGATATTCGATACCGAGCTCTTCGCACAAATATATGAAAAGGCGGCTTTTCGGCGCGGTATTGCCCCAGATGAGGAACATTTTGACGCGGTGACGCACGAGTGCGTCTCGCCAGAACGCATAGACTCTCTGTATGCGCGAAAAGCATGCCTCCAGCTGGTCGCCTTCCGGGTAGTCCGTCTTCAGAAAGATTGCTTCAGAGCGGACCAGAAGCTGCAGCATTTTATCCGGCAAACCATCACATTCCGGCGCCGGAGCGTCGACGGGGATGTGGGAAGGCAGATGCAACATCGCGCGTTCAAGCAGAACGTTCGGGCAGGATCGCGTATGCAGGTATTCAACCGGCGGACCACCGGCCACGACGCAGGCGCTGGTTAATCCTTGCATGCCGAGTTCATGCTGGAGATTTGCCAGGCCCTCGTGCAAGGGCTCCAGGTTGCCCATCCAGCAGTTGATGATGATATCGATCGCGCCGTGCAGAGCCGTGTCCGCATCGGGAAAGAGGCTATGGGTGTTCGCCGCCTGAGAAATAGTGGCAATGCCCTTCGACGCGTTGACAGCGCGAGGAGCCGACAACGACTTGAGATAACTGACGAGAAGACGCCCCACATCTTCGCCGGGCTTCATCCTTAGGCTGTCTTCGGATGGGTGAGAGAGAAGTGCAGGCTCTAAGTTCCAGTCGCTACCGTCGAGCAGCGCGAAAGTCCCGCCGAGGATCGAAGTGATAAGACTGAAAACGCGTTCAACCGCATGAGCCATCTGGCCATTGCGCGTGACTGTTTCCTCGTTGAAGGAGGCTTGATGGATTGTGTCTGCAATCACGCCCGCCAATTGCGCGTCGATCCAGAAGCAGGTCCCAGCGAAAAAGGCCCAGTCGCGGCCAAGCGATCCTTTGCCCAACCCAATCCTGTCCAAGAGCTGAACCAGTCGATCAGCGCTGCCCAGCTCAAAGTCCTGCCCGTTCAGCCAGAACTCGCGCGGACCCGCCATGAGAATCCGGGAATTCGATCGGAACAGTTCAACGACGTCCTGCACGCGCTGTGGCGTGGCGGCGAGCGCATCGAACATCACGCGTCGCCACGTGTCAGGGTATTTGTTGCCCTTCTTGGAGTGCACCTTGCAGAAGAAGCGATAGTTGCGAGGCTTTACTCGGCGAACGGTTTCGAGAAAGGCGGCGACGTCTTGTCCGCGGTTCGGAACCTGGAAGATGTCGCGTGCCCGCGGGAACATCTCGGCGATACGGACGGGATCATGATCCGGTGAGCCTTCCGGAACGCTGATGATGATGTCGACATCTTCCGGAAAGTTCGCGACGAACCGCTGGAGATCGGGCACCGTGTCGAGATGATAGAGATGGATGAGGACGGCATAATCCTTGTTGCCGGTCGGCGCTTCGGCGTTGCGTCCACCCAGTCGAGCAGCGCCGGGCCACCAGGTGGGATGGCCATGGATCTCATAATGCAACAAGGGCAGGAGAGGTGACTGGCTCGCGTCCGGTGCTGCCTTGAGGTATCCCGCGGTATCGAACCACGGGCCGGGGTTGCGCTCCAACTCGTTGCCGATGCGCAGGTAGTGTTCCAGAGGGGAGAGGCCGGTCAGGGCGACTTCGCCGTAGGTCGTCTCGTACCAGTTCTCGGAAAAGAACGGGCTTGAACGTAGCAGGATCGCTTGATCGACGCTGCCTAGCGGAACTTCGGAGCCATTGACCTCAATTTCAGAGCGCAGACAAACCGCAGCCGCGTGCATCAACGGGCCAAGCGCCGCAGCCAAATCGAAGAGGATGCCGGTATTTCGGCCGCCGTTTGGGACCCGGTGGGCGGTTCCACCAATGCAGATCGACACGTCGAGCCCGAGATCGAGCTGTGGCAGTTCACCATCGAAATGGCGGAGAAGATCGAGAGCGCCCCGAGGGTGAAACGTCCTCATGTCGAACTTGAAGCCGGTATTTGCCGGGCTGGTTACTCCCAAGAGCTTGTCGATGTCACCGCGCGGTTTATCGCTTGTGGTGCTGGCGATGTGAAAGCCATGCACAAACAAATCAAGCGTCAACGTCTCGTGCGGATTATCCCTGCAAAAGAGCCAGCCGTGGAGTTTGCCATCCTGGGACATGCCGTCGAAGTGGCCGCGCCACTTGGAGCCACCCTCAAGATTGGCAAGACCGCTGGTTACATGGACCATAATGATCGCTTCCGTCTTTCGAATCAGCTTGGGAGGACTGATGAGGTTGCCCTTCAACGCTTCGTCTTAAATGGGAGGCGCCGTGCCATCATGCGAAATGGGCGTGTCAGACGCCAAGAGAGGGTGGAGCGGGCTTCCGCCAGTTTGACTTCGGCCGAGGCCGCCCGTGCTCCCAATGTCGCGAGCTGGTGCTGGACGTTGTTCAGCTGCTGACGCACGGCATCTCGATCCGCTGCAATCTGCGATCGATCCAGTTCGACTGCGGCTGCGTTTTCCACCAGTGCGGCAAGATGGCGATGTGCCTCATCGCGCTCCGCGGCAATCCTCGCGCGATCCAGTTCGACCGCAGCGGCGTTTTCCGCTAATGCCGCTAGATGCTGATGAGCTTCATCGCGCTCATGGCTGATGGTTGCAAGGTCTTCCGCATGTTGGGCCGAGCGCGCGGTCGCCTCGTCCTGATAACGAAGGATGACTGTCTGGATCTTGGCGAGTTCAGCGTCCCGACGCTCGGTCGCTGCCCTCAGCTGAGCGTTCTCTTCGCTTCGTTTCTTCACTTCGACTTCAAGCTCAGCAAGTCTCTGCTGTGCTGCGGCGAGGGCAGTGCGGGCTTCGCTCAATTCATTCCAAACGTCGTCACGTTCCGCTTTGCTTTGGGCGAGCATGCTCGTGTGACGATGGACTTCGGCCGCCAGACCATCGCGCTCTGTCGTCAAAGCTTCGATCTGGTTCTGTTGCGCTACAGTGCTTTCTCTGAGTTCCAAGAGTTGTTGTTCTACGCGTTGAACCTCATCATCTCCTTGCGGGCGCAAGGCGGATAGCTCGGCGATCCGAGCGAGAGCCCCGTCGCGCTCCTCCTTGAGGCGAACGATGACGTTATGTCGTTCATTGCTTTTGGCGCGCACCGCCTCGATCTCAGTTCGGATCGCATCACGCTCGCCGCGTGCCTCATCCCTTTCAAGGAGCAGCGCCCGCACCTTCGGGGAGACCGCGCCGCTGAATGCTGCAGCACTCTCGTCGAATGATGCCTTGATGACGTCCAACCTCTGGTGATCGTTTAGGTCTTCGCCCTTTGACGCCCATCGCTCAAGGATCGTGTACACTTCATCGATCCAGTTCGTGAGAAGTGCATGAGAAGCGACGGCCGAAGCCGCAGCCTTGTTGTGTCTCAGTTCTGGCCGGATGATGTCGTTCAGGTCCTTGGCGTTGGACGCCGCGAGCTTCGGCCAGGCCAAATCAAATTGACGCGAGATTTTCTCCGCGACAGCGGGCCAGTCGTTAAGAACCGCATCATAACTGGTGAAGGTGCGCCGCTGACCGCGGCTTCCAGCTTCAGCGTCCAGAACGTAACGCAGCCAGACCAGCTTCGAATAATCAAGGTCCAATCCGTTCCGATTATGCAGCGATGCCGCAACCTCGCTTGGTTCGCGATGTGTATGAACGAACAGCGGTTCGACATCGAGATCGTCAAGGGCATCCACCCACAGCGGAACCAGCCTGCACGTCCGCGGATCCTTGGCGACGAAAAGCGCCGAACTTCCGAACTCGGACATCGCCACCTCTTTCAAGGCTGCTCGATACTCGTGAGCTTTCGGCGATTTCATCCAACCTGGGGGAAGGGTCTGTAGTCGTCCCACGTGAGCCCTGCGCTCGCAAGAACCTTGTCCTGGAGCATATAGATCGGTCGGGACTCAAAGTGACCGAGTTCGTTGTTGGCAGTTGGGCCAAGCAAGTTCGCTGGTCCGTCTCCACCAAGCCGCATCATCAACCCGGCCAAAGCGGACGTGCCCGAGCGGTGCATGCCAAGGACCACCAGTGCCTTCCGAGCACGAGCGGCGCTACGGTTCCGCGAATCGCCGCTCGAATCGAGCGGGCGCTTTTTCTTGATTTTCATCGCTTTTCCTCTGCGCTGGGCATCGATCACGGGAGGTACTTTCCAGGCTTTGTAGGAAGCCCTAATACACCAATGTCCGCGAATAGCGCTCCACGAGCAGTCCAAGAAGAAGCGTAATTGCGCCACATGCGATCAGGTATCCCTTGTCGAGAACCTGGGTGGGATAATCCAGATAATAGGCCGACCGCAACCATTCGACGCCGTGCAATACGGGGTTCCAAGCGAGGACCTCGATCACTGGGGCGGGCAGTGATGAAGCAACAAAAAGCGTCCCCGAAAGAATATAAACGAGGATGGTGGCGAGCATGTATGCCATCGCGACTGCCGGTACAATGGCTGCAGCCAAGCTCATCAAGAAGCCAACGCCTATTGCCAGTACGAGGGTGGCTGCAAGGGCTGCTACGGCGTTTGGTACATCAATCGGCAATGCCGGTTGCCCCATGAGAGCAAAGATCAAGACGACGAGCACTGCCATCAGGCATGATCCGAAAACTTCTAACACTGCGCGTCCGAAAATGATGTCGGTCACGCGGATCGCCGGAAACGATAGCATTGGTCTGTTGGCCTGGATCGAAACCACCATCATCCGAGATACATACATGAAGGCCAATGTCGGGACCAAGCCGGTACCAAAAAAAAGCATTAGGCTGTCGCCGTACGGTGCTGAGCGTCCCAACACGCTGTAGATCAGCAACAAGATCATCATGTGTCCGAGCGGAAAGAAGATGACGATCAAAAATCCAAGACCGTGATCGAAAAAGCGCGTACGCATATCACGCAGCATCACTGCCTTCATGACATTGCCCTTACGACGGGCTGCGGTCAGGAAAGACGTACGACTTGGCACAGCGGTTTCCTCTTCGAAGGCATTCGAGCATCAGTCACTGAAGCAGCACGATGATCTCGGCTACCTGGTTAAGCCTCTGCCATGAATGGCTTTCACGCTGTATCCGGCATCTTCCACGATAACCGGAGTGAGGCGTTCTAGCGCGTGTAGGATTGTCCCATCATAAGCTACCGGTTCTTCTGGAAAATCGGACAATTCAAATTCGGCACCGAAAAGTCTACTCAGCGCTTTCGTTCTGGCGAAGAACATGTTTCCGACTGGAAATTCAATAAACTCCGGGACCGACGACAACCCGACGCGCGGCGCAATCCGAGTGGCAACGTCAAAATTATCGGTCCATCCGACGGATTGAGGATCCTCGGGATAAATGAGCCCTAATTCTGGGTTTCGATCGAACGCTGCTAAAATTTGGTCCAAGGATTTATATCGGCCTCCCAGCAACGTTTCGAGTAGAAAGTCGCGCCAGACTGAGACCGTATCTTCTGCGATGTCCATGCTCTTCTTGCTATGGATGTGCCCGATCACTTCGAAATCAGACATGCGGTCTTTGAACCCACACAGGAATGGACCGATGTCCCGGCCCTTATTCGGAACAACCCGAATTTCTACAGAACCCGAATAATTTGAGAACGCCTCAGCTGCGACCGACGTATTGATCGTTTCGGTGACGGTGATTAGCAAGGTCGGGCGCGAACGATTGAGGGAGATGCGTCGGCAGATTTCCAGAGCTTGGTCCGGATAATGAAGATGAATATGCAGGGCCACATCCGCGTCCCTCAAGGGAACAGCCGGTTTGTCGCTCTGCTTAAGCTGCACGACATCACGGACCCATGGCCCAGATGGTCGACCTGCTCGCAAGAAGTGCGCATAAGCGTTCTCATATGGCAGCTTTGCAAGCGAAGGATGGGACGCGGCATAGTGAGCTGGATAAAAGCCGGGTATTGGCCGGCGTTCTATGCCATTCGACGTTCTGTTTACGGATGCAGCGCACAGCCGGACATAGTTGGACACGACGTCTTTCTGATCAGGATCGTCCTGGATACCGAGCATGTCGAAATCGACACCGCCATGCTTTAATATCGTCTCGACATCTGTTCGCTCTTGTCGGCTAATGGCCACGGCTTGCTCAAGCAGGTTTTGAAGGTTGTCGACATAGTCGACCATGTTGAATTGCTTGGAGGCCAGCCGCTTCAGATGCTCGCTGGTCTTTCGGCTTCTCTTCTCGTTCGACTGCAGTTCAATGAGAGCCGCAGCCGCTGCCTCGATGTCCAGATATGGAACGACGAGCGATGAAAGCAACTCATCGGACTCCAGGTATTCGGAGACGCCATTGGCGTCTTTGAATGAGACCAACGGCAGTCCTTCAGCGATTGCATCGATCGCAACGTTCGGAAACGGATCCAGCCGCGAACTAAGAAGCATCGCATCTGCCGTTCTATACAGTTTCAATAACGCCTCAGCATCCATTGCGGGCATCAGAGAAACGACATCATCGAGACCACTGCGTTCGATTTGATCCTTCAACCAAGCGGAGTAGCCAAGATCGCGCACTGGATCATAGCCCTCTCCAACCCACACAAAAGCGACATTGGTTTCGGGGTTTAGTCGCTTATAGGCTGCCGCTGTGGCGATGAACAGATCAACACCTTTCCGGTACTGGACGTATCCGCAGCCGATGCAAACAAAATCAGCCTTGTCGAATTCAACTGAGGGCTTAGCGGCGACAGTATTGTCCGAGACTGTTGCTCCTACGTTAGGAATTACGCAGCGGCCTTGTGGTCGAACCACCGAATGTCGGAAATGGCCGGTGATGCCAGCTTCTAGTGCTGACTTCTGGGTCAGGGATGACGAAAAGACCACTCTCTGCGAGCTTGCTAGCACAGTCGCAAGGGTGAGCGGTTGCACATAAGTCGCGAATTCATGAATGAGCGACACGATGGGGACATTGGCAACTGAAAGCGCCGCCACGATTGCGGCCGTTTCGACGCTGTTTGCGAGAGCAGCGGTTACGTTGAATTCCGAGACCAGCGGCTGAATAAGCTTTGCCGCTAGCAACTCCGAACTCATTCTGCCGATGTTCACATCGCCGACAACAATCTTAACCGCGAAATCGCCAGCATAGCGAAGCAGCGGGCCATCTCTCAAAGAGATGAGGACGACGTTGTGCGTTCGAGCAAATTGCTCAAGTAGGTTTATCCCGAGAATGGGGGCGCCCGTGAACGATCCCTCGTGAATAACCAAAGCGACTGTTTTTTTGGAACTATCGTAAACGCGCTTTCCGGGCCGAAAACACGAGCCGAAATCGTAGTGACCAATTCGGCCCTCCTTTCTGCCATGAAGCAAATAATGATAGAAAAGGGCGCCGTAATTTTTCAGATCGGAATAGGAGCGGTAAACAACAGGGTCGAAATTGGGGTTTGGCCTAAAGCCTCGCGATTCACCCTTTGCCAGATAATGACGTACGGCTTGTTCAGCGTTTTTGAAACGCTCGCCACTTTGCCCTGCGTAATAGTCGACGTCGAATTCCCCTGAATCGATGATTACTCTTTTGATGCTTTTAGCAACGCCGTCAGTGGAACTGATTGGTGACTTAGCCGCCCGTCCCTCTTTGTGCCCATACCGGACATAATGGACGAAAAGGGGTAGCGACCAACCACTCAGATCGGGGTTGGCAGTAAGATAGTATCTGGGATCAAAACCGGGATTGGCGCTAAGGCCTCGGCGTTCGCCCGATTCGATATAATGATATATGGCTGTATACAGGCTAAGATGTCTTTTGCCAGACTGCTTCCGATAATGGTCTAAATCAAACAGTTTGCTATTCTTAATTTCGATCAGAGACCGAATAGTGTCTTTATGAGAGAGTCTCATTACATTGTCCAATCATCTGGTTTTTTTGGCCTGAATGGCTCTGGCAAATGCTCGAACACTACTTTCTGGATCAGCGCTTGGTTTCCACTGCAACAAATCTGAGGCGCGCTGAACATCAAGAATGCTGGCTTGTATGTCAAAAGGCCTTGCGTCCAGATACTTGACGTTGGCCTTCAAGCCAATTTCTTCTTCAAATATTGCAATTAGTCGATTTAAGGATAATCCAATACCTGCGCCTATGTTAAAGACAGAGGGCCTTCGGACGGATGCGCCTTCTTGCAGCATAATTTTAGTGAGCGCTATGGATACATCACGAGCCGGAATGTAGTCGCGCAGATTTTCTCCATCACCCCAAATTGTAATGGGTTCACCTTTTGCGATTTTCTTTGCAAAGATGGGGATGACGCCCTGAAGGCGTGCGGCGGACTGCCCCTCTCCAAATGGGTTGCTAACACGGGCGATGCGTATATCGGCTCCAAGATGCGAATAGTAATCAGCATATTGCTCGGCGGACGATTTTCCCAACCCGTAGGCACCGATCGGATTGAGGGGACATGTTTCCGGCGTCGGAGTAATTGCCGCATTGCCATACACAGTTCCACCAGATGAGACGAAAACGATCGGGATCTTTTGTGATCGAGCGAACTGAAAGAGGGCGACTGTGCCCGCTACGTTTGTAGCAATGTCTTGATAGGGATTTGCTTCCGCAACAGCGGGTGTGGTCGACCAAGCGAGGTGAAATATTCCATCGGCTCCCGTCGCTGCCAGGTTCGACAGAGTGGTCAAATCGCCAAGATCGAAATGCACCATCGTTTGATGCGCGACAGAGTGCCGACCGGCTCTAATCACCTCATGACCACTATGATCGAGGTGTAAGGCCAGATCTGAACCCAAAAAGCCAGTCGAGCCGGTCACAATGTATCGCGCCATCGGATCAGCCTATGTCTGAAGGCGTTCGGTCATTTCCCCCAATCAGCACTCTCATGCGTATTGCTTCTCCAGCCAGTTCTTGTAGGCGCCGGATGTGACGCGGTCGACCCAGCCCTGGTTGGCGAGGTACCAGTCGACGGTGCGGGCGATGCCGGTGTCGAAGGTCTCGGCGGGCTGCCAGTTCAGTTCGGTCGCGATCTTGGTGGCGTCGATGGCGTAACGCTTGTCGTGGCCGGGCCGGTCGCGGACATGGGTGATCTGGCTGGCGTAACTCTGGCCGTCTGAGCGTGGGCGGCGTTCGTCGAGCAGCGCGCAGATGGTGCGCACCACCTCGATATTGGTCTTCTCGTTGAAGCCGCCGATATTGTACTTCTCGCCGAGCCGACCGGCTTCGAGCACGCGGCGGATCGCCGAGCAGTGGTCGCCGACATAGAGCCAATCGCGGATCTGCGTGCCGTCGCCATAGATGGGCAGGGGCTCGCCCTTGAGCGCCCGGTGGATGACGAGCGGGATCAGCTTTTCGGGGAAGTGATAAGGCCCGTAATTGTTGGAGCAGTTGGTGATGATCACCGGCAGCCCGTAAGTGTGGTGATAGGCGCGGGCAAAATGATCCGCCGCCGCCTTGGAGGCCGAATAGGGGCTGTTCGGCTCGTAAGTGTTGGTCTCCGAAAACGCCGGCGCATCGCGATCGAGCGAACCGTAGACCTCGTCGGTCGACACATGGATGAAGCGGCGTCCGTCTGAGGCAGCATTCGGTCCCCAGGCGTGGCGGGCGGCTTCGAGCAGGCGGAAGGTGCCGGTGACATTGGTGTCGAGGAAGGCTTCGGGGCCATGGATCGAGCGATCCACATGGCTTTCGGCGGCGAAATGGACGACGGCGCGGATATCGTCGGAGGCGAAGATTCTCTTCAGCGCGTCTGCGTCGCAGATATCGGCCTGGACGAAGCGGTGCGCCGGGTTGCCTTCGAGCGAGGCCAGATTGTCCATGTTGCCGGCATAGGTGAGTTTGTCGAGATTGATGACAGGCTCGTCGCTGGCCTTCAGCCAGTCGAGGACGAAATTGCTGCCGATGAAGCCGGCACCGCCGGTGACGAGAATGGTCATGGAAAAAGCTGTCCTGTCGTCTGTTCTTGCGCCGCTACATCGTTCAACCGGGTGAGGCAACCATCACGAGCGTATTGCAACCCGCTTCCTGAGAGTGCCGCTTATTCAAAATGCTTCGCGTCCTTCAGGGGCGGAGCCTTGCCATCCTTCTCCGACACCTGGATGACGGCCGGATCGAGATGCCAGTCGATGCCAAGCTCCGGATCGTTCCAGGCGATCGCACCCTCGCATTCCGGCGCATAGGTGTCGGTCGTCTTGTAGAGAAACTCGGCATGGTCGGAAAGTGTGACGAAACCATGGGCAAAGCCCGCCGGGATCCACAGCTGCCGCTTGTTCTCGGCCGAGAGCACCGCCCCCACATGCTGGCCGAAGGTCGGCGAGGAGCGGCGGATATCGACGGCGACGTCATAGACCTCGCCGGAGACGACGCGCACGAGCTTGCCCTGCGCATGCGGCGGCAGCTGGTAGTGCAACCCGCGCAAGACGCCACGCGACGAGCGGGAGTGGTTGTCCTGAACGAAGGTGACGTCGGCACCGGTGCCCTCGCGGAACCGTGCCGCGTTGAAGCTCTCCATGAAGAAGCCGCGCTCGTCGCCGAAGACCTTCGGCTCGATCAGGAAGACGCCGGAAAGCGCAAGCTCCTCGAACATCATGCCAGAACCCGATCGCTCAAGAGCTGGATCAGGTAACGGCCGTAATTGTTCTTGGCGAGCGGAGCGGCAAGCGCCTTCAGCGTATCCGCATCGATCCAGCCGGAGCGGTAGGCGATCTCCTCGGGGCAGGCGATCTTCAGGCCCTGGCGATGCTCCAGCGTGGCGATGAAGTTGCCGGCATCGAGCAGGCTGTCATGGGTGCCGGTGTCGAGCCAGGCATAGCCGCGCCCCATGATCTCGACGTTCAGCAGGCCCTCGTCGAGATATTGCTGGTTGAGATCGGTGATCTCCAACTCGCCCCGGTGCGAGGGCTTCACCTGGCGTGCTCGATCGACGACGGAACCATCATAGAAATAGAGCCCGGTGACCGCATAATTCGACTTCGGTTGCTTCGGCTTCTCCTCCAGGCTCAGCACCTTGCCGTCCTGGTCGAACTCGACGACGCCGTACCGCTCCGGGTCCTGGACGTGATAGGCAAAGACGCTGGCGCCCTTCTCGCGCGAGGCCGCATTGTCGAGCAGTCTGCGCAGATCCTCGCCATGGAAGATGTTGTCGCCGAGCACCAGCGCGCATGGCGAACCATCGAGGAACTCAGCCCCGATCAGGAACGCCTGCGCCAGGCCGTCGGGCGACGGCTGCACGGCATAGGAGAAGCTGATGCCCCAGCGCGAGCCATCGCCCAGCATCTGCTCGAAGCGCGGCGTGTCCTCCGGCGTCGAGATGATCAAAATGTCCCGGATGCCCGCATGCATCAGCGTCGAGATCGGATAATAGATCATCGGCTTGTCGTAGACTGGCAGCAGTTGCTTGGAGACTGCGCTTGTCACCGGATAAAGCCGCGTTCCGCTGCCGCCTGCGAGTATGATGCCTTTCATGACGCGCCCTTTTTTGCTGTCGATGCCGCGTGTCGATGATCACGCGAATTAGACGTTGGCAGTAAGGATGTGTCTTTTTCCCGTCAAATGGTTTGTTGGCGGGAGTGAATTACAATAGGTCACGATCCGGCAAGTGACTGGTCGCCATTACGTCTGTGATTGTGAGCCAGATAAGCTTTGCTGCAGGCTCAGCCGTATTCAACAAGAAAGCTCTGATTTCTGATGATGAAAATCGCCGTTGCCGGTGCCGGCTATGTCGGTCTCTCCAATGCCGTCCTTTTAGCCGCAGCGCACGATGTTGTTGTTTATGATGTCGATGACGATCGAGTTGCCAAGATCAATGCCAAGAAGTCACCGATTGCCGATGAAGATATCGAAAGGTTCTTACTCGAACGCGACTTATCGATCTCGGCGACCACGAATGATCAGGCTGCCTTTGAGGGGGCCGACTATGTGATCGTCGCAACGCCGACGAACTACGATACGCATACCAACCGTTTTGATACGCAGAGCGTCGAAGGTGTGGTCCAGACCGTTCGGTCAATCAATTCGACGGCGGTCATAGTCATTAAATCGACAGTTCCAGTTGGTTACACGGCTCACCTCAGCGCTAAAACCTCCGACTGTCGGATACTATTTTCCCCAGAATTTCTTCGCGAGGGGCGCGCGCTTCGGGACAACTTATTCCCCTCACGCATTGTTGTGGGGGGACTGCGTCAGGATGCTGAGGCATTTGCAGACATACTTCGTTCTGCTTCGAGTAATCCCGATGTATCGATCCTCCTAACTGGATCGTCAGAAGCAGAGTCCATCAAGCTTTTCTCCAATTCCTACCTTGCTATGCGCGTAGCCTTTTTCAATGAACTCGATACTTATTCGATTACAAATGGGTTGGACACTCAGTCGATCATCGAAGGCGTAGGATTAGACCCGCGCATCGGAAGCCATTACAACAACCCGTCGTTTGGATATGGAGGCTACTGCCTGCCAAAAGACACTAAGCAACTCCTAGCAAATTTTGAAAATATTCCGCAGAGCTTAATCCGTGCAGTCGTCGAGGCGAACGATGTCCGCAAAGACTTTATCGCTGATAGGGTGGCATCAATGTCCCCACGCGTCGTTGGGGTTTTTCGTCTCATCATGAAGAAGGATTCGGACAATTTTCGCGAGTCGTCGATCCAGGGGATTTTGCAACGGATCCGAGATCGCGGAATCGAGGTCTTAATTTACGAGCCAAATTTGTCTGAAAATCGATTCCTGGAGTGCGAAGTGGTCCGAGATGTCAGCGACTTTAAAAACCGGTCAAATATCATCATATCCAACCGCAAATTTGAAGAACTGGAAGATGTGACCCATAAAGTATATACCCGCGATATTTTCGGGAAGGATTAAGGCAGCTAGCCATGATCGTTTTAGAACACGTTTCGAGTGCACCTCGAACGCGATCCTTGCCGGATCGAAGGATCATCGCGTCGACTGATACTGGGTGGCTGCGGCGATCGAGGATAGGCGTGCTCGACAGGAGGGAACACTGTTCCTGGATTCGATTTTGCGCGCCTAACATTTCTGATTCACATTCGGAGAATCCCGTTTCTAAAGTAGGGAGTAACGGAGGGAATGCCGGGATTGGTGTTGAACGGCGTTTATAAGGTCGTCCCGTAATCCTTTGGTCGCGGCGGGCAACCCAGGCTGCTGATGTCAGTCACCCATATCGCTCAGGTGCCGCTTCCGGCGAAACGGAGGCTTGTTTGATTGACGGTACCGCTCAACGAGTTCGTCAAGCGCGATCTCGCTTTGGCGCTCGTCGAAGCCCTGAGCTTTGAGCGCTTCAAGAACAGTACACTGCATCCAGTCGCGGTGTTTCGGCTCAGCTTTCTCTGCCATCCGGATCGACTTCCACAGCCAAACGCGTGCGATGTCGTCGCGATCAGGACGTCGCAAGTCCCGCATCTCATCTCGATAGGCCTGTTGCCGCTCACGCTGCTCTCGCCGCCGGATGGCTGCTTGGCGCGTTTCTGTTGTGCGCTTCTTGGAACGGCTGGTCATGAGCAGCATCCCTTCGGTCCAATGTTGACACGGCGGCGCATGCGCGGCCGGTGGCGTGACGTTCTGGACGTTGGGTGAGTTTGGCAGGCGTCGAGGCGGGTGATGGTCGTTGGCTTTGGTCGATGGGTCATGGAGAATGCTCTGGAGCAAGATGCCCCTTTATAAGGGTGCGTCGCCAAGCCTGTCGGCGCAATCCATCGCATTGGAATTCGTGCAGATGCGGACAGCGCACTTAGCCCATGCTGCCCAGGGTCGGCTCATCCCGTCACCAGCCACACGTGCAAACGCCGTTCAGCGGGTGAATCGCTTTCGTTAACGTCTGAATCTAAAACATCGAAATCGGATTGAATTACTTCAAATCGACCCGAAGTGTTTGAATGTTCGCACACATCGGGATGCCTTCAGGCGAGGCCTCATGAGAAAGCGGCTTTTTTCTTCGAATATAGGCCGCGAGCGATTCCAACCGGCCAAATTGCGCACATTTAGGGATGCATGCCGGTCGACCATCCGGCCGTGACGTCAACACTGATGCCGATAGCGAGAATGGGTGTCATATCCCCTAACGGCGTTTGTCGATGAATCGCAAATGTCACGACGTGAATCAGCATTGTCGACGGCCACCGGGGGGCTGCGGTCGGTAGAGTGCCAACGGCTCTCTGCCCCGATTGCGTCGGCTGGAAGAACGCTTGGAAAAGGACCGTCGAAAGCATGGGGCGAAGCACGTCCCTGCGGATCCGAGCGGACTTGGGCGGTCTTCTCGGGACAGCTTTACGCTCAAGAGCAGTGCCGACCCAAGATCAAACGCCGTTGCTGCGTGACTCGCGTTTATCGCATTCAGAATCGCGAAAATCGATCTATGGATCGCCGAAGCAAGCATTGAAGCCATGTGCGGAGACATCATCTCAATTGAATCTGCCCAGCACGCAAATCGAAATGTCTTCATCCGCCAAGCCCTGGGGGCGTGGCCCTTACGTGGGAAGGGGCATGGCGCAGGGAGTCGACGTACCGGATGCAGGTCGTCCCGTGGTTTCAATTGTGCCGTCATGTCAACATCGCGCATCTTGGCCGACCACCGCGCATGGCCTGCAAACGCCGTTTGCCGGTGAATCGGAAATCTCAAGCTGCTTGATGGATGGGCGAGGGGACTGCATTCGGGAAGTGATCTCCATCCGTTCGTGCTGCCCCTCGCTATTTAATCATGCGACGTTTTTCGTCTGCGCTGCACCACAACGTTTCGCTGATGTCCGCTGCCTCTCCATGAGGCTCTTCACCTGATGCCCAGGCATCGATCCATTTCGCACCAAATGCTTTGCGATAGCCTCGACCGCCTGCCGATCAGCCGAAACAATGTCCTTTGCTGTCTTCAGGCAGGATTTGAGGATGGCATCTACCCGCCCTTTGAGTTTGAGGTCGGATCGACGTAACCGATCGAGAGAATAAGCGTCTTGCGCGTCGTGGTAGACTAAAGACGAGCCAAACCCCATTGAGGTTTCCATGATTGTGGCGAGGTCAGTTGCCCGCTGCAGGTCGCTGCCGGGCACGGCACCCGCGCCATCTGCATGTTCGCCGTAAAACACGGTCTCCGCTGCGATGCCTGCCATCAGGATGGTGACTTCTTCTAGATAGCTTGCACGCGATCGCCGCTTCAGCGGCTGCTGCTGAATCGTAACGTGGCCGCCTAGCCCAGCATGATCGCGCCGGATGGTGCGGTTGATCTCGATCATCTCGACACCGCGCCCGAGTGCAGATGCTACGACCGCATGGCCAGCTTCATGGATTGCCATGACGTCAACGAGGTCGTCGGGCACCGCGATCTCTTGCGGAAGTTCGGCCATGAAGTCGTCGAGGGTGACGGCCCGACGTTCCTTGCGCGCACGCCGCCTCGCTCGGCGACAGAGCGCTTCGAGGTCAGCACCCGACCAGCCATCGGTCACCGACGCGATCTTCTCGACCACGTCATCGGCCAGCGCATCTGTCTGATGGACACGCAGGATGGCTCGCCGTGCTTCTTCGTCAGGAAGTGGAATGTCGATCTGACGATCAAGCCGTCCTGGGCGCAGTAGAGCCGGGTCGATCCCGTCGCTGTCGTTACAGGCACCGACGATGACGACACCTTCACGGTCGTCGAGCCCGTCGATGCACTCCAACAAACCGTTGACGACCTGAATCGAATAACTGGCGTGATGATCGCTAAACCGCGCTCGATCTCCGATCGAGTCGAACTCGTCGATGAACAGAATGCTCGGTGCATGTTTGCGGGCCTCCGCAAAATCCTTGCGCATGGCCTTGAGGAGATCACCGAGATGACCGGTCGCTTGCCATCGTGCAACAGACGCAGCGACGAGATGAGCGTCGCAACTCCGCGCCAGTGCCGCAGCGAAGGTCGTCTTGCCTGTCCCGGGCGGTCCGCACAGAAGAACACCGCGATCGACATCGGCCCAAGCGAGCGCTCCGGCTTTCCATGCAGCCAGGTCTGACGCGAGGTCGAGGCCCCAGCTCTTAGCGGCACCGTAACCGGCGAGTTCCTGGAGCGTCATCAAGCGCGGCTGCCGCGATGATGCGTCGGGCTGCTTTGACCGGCTCTCTTTCGCATCGTCCTCCGCGATGGCTGCTTCGACTTCATTGATGATCTCGCTGACTGATCGCCGCCGTCCCGTTGCAAGCGCCACGAGATCGATCGGCAGGCGCGCAATACGGTCGATCTCCCCGTTTGTGGCGGCCAGGCCGAGACAGACTTTCAGCGCTGCCCGCCAGTGCGCAGGTGTCGGAGGCTGCATCTGCAGCACAGCATCGAAACCCAAACGACACCTATGGGGGATGAAATCTAGGCTATGCGTTAGGAGCAGATACCTTGGCATCTCCATCAGCCGGACGGGCAGATCCTCCAACCACAATGGCGATGTCTCTGCATCCACTGGGTCGACGTCATACTCGAATAAATCCTGGAGATCGGGCTTACACTTAGACAAAGCGCGCCTTGCAGCGCTGACCATTGTCTTGGGCTCAAAACTCGGCGGCACGAGCAGGATGAACCGTCCCGGTTGCCCGGAGCGGAATTCGCGCTCGTTCCGGAGAGCGCGGACGATGATCGCCCGGCGCAGGAAACGCGCGAGACTCATGAAGCTTTTGTGCTCCTGTCGTTGTGACTGATCGGTGATGTGTCGAGGAAACGTCGCGTAAGCTTTCATGCGGCACCCCCGATCGCGTTGTTGGTGTTTGGCTGGAGCCGGACGCGTCCGTCTGGATCGGTGATGTACAGAAGCACCCGACTGTGGATGTGCTTGAGAACAAGAAGGGCGGCGTGATCCCCGGCGAGCCCGTGCCATCCGAGCTGCGCCAGGATGACGTTCGGAACAGAGCCTGGGCGGAAATTGCCCATCCGTGCAAAGTTCATTGCAAGCCCGATGAGCACTGCGGCATCCGGCAAATCAGAAACGAGGCGCGCCTTGCCGGATGCGGGCCGTGCTTGCTCGATGACTTGATCGCCAGCTCCACATGGCTGTTGAGAGCGAGCGATTGACGGATCGGATGTCGGACGGACGCGACGGGAAAGACGTTTCTCGGACGCCGCTTCGAGGGTGGGATTGACGGGGAATTTGATTGGCTTTTGCATGACACAGCTCCGCTGCTGCCGCTGCTCTCTCTGGGCGCGGCGCAGTTCAAAAGATGATGAGGGATGAGTAGCGGAGGGCAGGGGCCGAGCCCCTGCGCCTCAGGCGCTGACGCTGACTGGGTGCAGTCGCGCGAGACCGACCGGCGCTATGGGTGCAGCCCGGCGGTGTGGTGGTATTCGCTTCGTGCCGTTACCGAGATCGTCTTCGTCATCAACATCGGTCGATGCAGCGTCGCCAGATGACGGATCGGAACCGATCGTCGTTGCGAACCGCGACAGACTGAAAATGCCGACAGCGATTTCCCGCAAAAGCGCGTCGACTGCTGCCCGATAGACAACCCGGCATTGCTGCAGATCAGCCGCGAGGCCCGGCATACCGAGCAACGCGTCTAGATGACAGAGACCGAAAATGCCGTCTCCGTACGAAGCACGGCTGTCGGCCAGATCGAGGATCGCGATCTCGGTGCGCGTCACCATAGTTCGCTGATGCTCGGTGTATAGGATCTGCGGAGCAACCAAAGCAGCGGCCAACATGCGGGTCTTCAGCTGGTTGAGTTGGCGGTTGCCGGAATAAGACGAGAGAGACCGTTTGACGTCGACAATGATCGCGCGGCTGGTCGCTCTCTCAATGACGATGAGGTCGGGACGATAATGACGCGTCGCCCGTCGATCCGGATCAACTGCCAAGCTCGAAAGTCGCGACCACTCATTCAACGCAAGCATGCGCTCGGCGTCTTCGAGCACGGGCAGATCGATGCCGCTATCGAGAACCCGGAATCGGGGTTCGGATGAGACCTTTTCCCGTAGCAGCTGTTCCAGCATGCGCCCCTCGGCCGCGGCTACCTGCGCAGCAAGGGCAATGAGGCCAGCGGACTGCCAGTGCGCATCGACGCTTGCGGAGTGGCAGGATCGAAGCTGCCGAATGGCATCGTCGACGACCCGCCGATGCTGTAGGTCGACTGCATGCGACGACGCGGTCGATGATGGTGTTGAAAAGGAAGCTTGGTTTGCGGACGCAGCAAGGCGCACGGCATTGGAAGATGACATGATAGATTCCATCCTGGAACTGGCGCATCAGACGCGGAGGCGAGCGCAGATCAGGCGGCATCGAACCGGCGCAAAGGGAAGCGCTGGAAAAGATGACGCGACTGTTCAGCAGCTTGGGCGACTGGATGCGGAAGATTGAACTGAGGTGAGAAAGCCGTGGCGGCCGGGTCTACAGCGGACGACTGGCTATGCCGGGGTCGCGCAAGTCTGGGTGACACGATGGCGCTATTGGCGAAACGACGCGGTTGTGGGTGCTCGTTCTCAGTTCTAGGCAGGATGGGGGAATCTGGATATCTGTGTGCATAGCCTGGTGAACCTTTCAGGAGGTTTGGCGGGTCAGGCCTTCGGCAGTGTTGGTAGCACTGGCGGAGGCCGTCTCTCACGATGTGAGAAGATCTAGAATATGCGGTAGATCTGATAATTCAATTGGATAATGCCTCTCGGGCTATCCTTCCGTATCTAATGGTTAATGGCGTGCAGATCTGCATTCTTGCAGATCATGCTGCTTCTCGCTGATCCATCTGCTTAGCCTTTTCTTCCTCATACGCATCAAGGATGCTGTCGGTCCAGGCGGTCATCGCCGTCGACTTGAGGTTGATGTGCTGCGCGCCGCCGTAGGCCATCAATGTGATGCGCGCGGCGCGCTGTCGCCGAAACTCCTCCCGCTGCAGCATCGTCATCCGCTCGTCGTCGAGGCTTTGCGACAGTTTAATCTCGTGCGCCATGATGGCGGATGCGCCGCCAGGCATTCCCAGCTCATCCATTCGCTGGAGCAGGGTGCGGCGGATGTCGTGGGGCGACCACCATAGAATGCCTCTCTCGCTGAAGAGGTCGACCCGGGTCTTCTTGCGCGTCGGTGCGTCGTCGGTGCCTTGTTTCTTCGTGCGCTTTTGGTCCCTCATCGCCATGCGCTTCATCACGTTGTTGATGACTGATTTATGGGTGGGCTTGTCGGGGTTCGTTGAACTCGGGAAGGCCCAGTCGCTTCGGCCGACATATTTGCATTTCGCCAAGTGCTCCTGGATTTTGGCCGAGGCGCGCGGTGGTATCGGCAACACATGCGTCTGCCTGTTTTTCATGACGGACCCGTCCCAGGCCGCGAGCATCCAACCCTCGCGACCAGGCATCGTGTCCGCGTTGAAGTCATATGATTTCAGCATCAAGCCCGCTTGGGCCCGCTGGGCGGTCAGGGCTAGCCACCAGAGCCCCGCCAAGGCGCTCGGTGCCACGCCGACTTTCTTGTTGTATCGGCCCGGGAACGGCTTCGTCGAATACTCCTCTGCAATCAGCAGAGTTTTTACGATTTCCTGAATAGTTGGTCTTCGTGTCCTCGGCCTGACCCCGAAGGGGCTCGAAAGCATTCGCCACCACGGCTCGACTGTCTCCAGTCCCGCCTCCATCGAGTGAAACGCCGCTACGTGATCCATGACCGATCGGAAATTTGTGAGAAGCTTCTCCGAGGGTCGGATGCCATGCTTGTCTTTGATGGCCTTTCGCAGCGTTTCGATTTCACCTCGGGTGATGGAAGTGACCGGCTTCTCCAGCAGCGGCTGAAGGATCGGGCGGCTGAACGTGTGGCGGTATTCATCGACCGATCTGGGTCGCAGCGGTCGCTGCGCACTCGCATCCGACCGTTCCTTCAACGTCTCCTCAAGGCATGTTCGAAAAGTCCAAGTTTCTGCAACTGGCCTCACCGCAGAAACGGCCTTGTCATGATCCTTCAGGGAATGCCGGTTGGAAAGGTAATCGTCGACGAGCGCCTCTTCGCCATTTCGGATCATCGCCTGGACGTGACCAGCAATCTCCTTGGCTTCGATGATCCCCTTGATGGCCCACGGGTGCGTCTTTGGATGAGCGTAGCCGATGACCTTGGAGACCTTTGTGGTCTTCACCATCCAGGACACTTTGCCGCCTCGAAGGCGGAGCGCCAGGCCACGATGGCCTCGGTCCGTGAGGGTGTAGCTCTCATCGATTGCACCCTTCTTCGAGTTCTTGAGCGCTGCCCGGGAAGCCGCATCTACGTGGTGCATTTCAATGTATAGGTTGTGCTTTCCAACCATGAGTTTTGGGCTCCCAGAAAAATCCGTACCATTCTCGTACCATTTCAAATTTGTTGACAAGCCCTTTTCGCACAACGTGTTGAGTGATTCGTTAATGCCGAAACGAGCTCAAAACGTCAAAAAATGTCAACATTATCAGAAATTTATGCCCCAAAAGCGCTGCGCCATCGGGAGTTGTCAACATTTTTGGCTACAACCGAAAAAACCTCTACTTCGGATTGTGGATCCGGAGGTCGGAAGTGAAGGTCGAAGACGATTTCTGTGGGATACACAACCTGAAGACGAATCCCAATTAAGCATTGAAGATAGCAGAGATGGCTGCGGCGACGTTGATCTGCATCAGACGCAACTGGTCCCGTTCAACGCGTTGGGATTTCTAACCGATAGTTCGAGATGGATCCGTAGGGTAGTTTCGGATCGGGTGACGCGTGTAGAAGCTAGGTTCTTTCGAGCCGGCTGAGGCAACGACACTTATTCAGGTCGCTCCGCGTCACGGTATTAGGTCGTGCCGGCGGGGCGGGTGACGCGCACGTCAAAAAATCAGTGGTCATCGCCGTTCCCCCTGCATCTCAACCTGGATGTCCAGATGTTGCCGAGCGGTTAGCAGGCATCCAGCGGCCATGTCTTAAAAGTGCAGCAGGCGGCGATGCTCCGCCGTGCCGTCTTTATTCATGTCCCCTATAGCCGCGCATGTTCGAAATTTCGAACTCAAGTCGTGAAGCCGTGTTCGGCTTTCTGAACGTCCAGCCAACTGAATTATCCCAAGCATCTGAATACGTGGAACTTTCCATTCTGGCATGCCGCTTGCTGCTCTGATCGTGACCAGCAAAGAGGAATGCATGCCGTGACATTTGAATGGAGCATATTGATCGCTTTGGCGGGGGCCGTGGTTGCCCGGCCGGTTTCGTCGGTTTTGGGGCGGCACACGGGGTGGGCGATCAGTCTCATCCCGCTGTTCATCTTCGTGTCCATCTTCCTTCACGTCGCGCAGGTTGCGGGCGGAGAGGTGCTGTTTTCGCAGCTGTCCTGGGTGCCTTCGCTTGGGGTCGAACTCGCCTTCAGGCTCGATGGTTTCTCGCTCCTCTTTGCCTTGCTCATTACCGGGATCGGCACGCTGGTGACGATCTATGCGGGCGCCTATTTTGCCGAGAAGCCGAGCGGTGAGCTTGGCCGCTTCCTCAGCCTCATCATGCTGTTCATGACGGCGATGCTCGGCACGGTTCTGTCCGACAACCTCATCGTCATGTTCGTCTTCTGGGAACTGACGAGCCTCGCATCGTTCCTGCTGATCGGCTTCGACGGCCACAAGGAGGCTGCCCGCAAGTCGGCTCTTCAGTCGCTCATCGTCACTGGCGGCGGCGGGCTCGTGCTGTTTGCCGGCATCGTCGTGATCGGCATGACGCTCGGCACGTTCTCGTTCACCGAGGTGCTGGCGCGTTCCGACGAACTGGTTGCCAGCCCCTGGGCAGGCACAATCGCCGTGCTGGTCATGATCGGCGCTTTCACCAAGAGTGCGCAGTTTCCGTTCCACTTCTGGCTCCCGAATGCCATGGCGGCGCCGACACCGGCATCGGCCTATCTGCACTCGGCCACGATGGTGAAGCTCGGTGTGTTCCTTCTGGCGCGGTTCGATGGGGTCTTCGCCGAAATGCCGGCTTACGGGCATACGCTCGTCGTCGTCGGTTCCCTGACGATGATCGTCGCGGCGCTCCAGGCACTGCGCGCCGAAGGCTTCAAGGCGGTGCTGGCGCAATCGACCGTCGCGTCGCTCGGCATTCTCGTCATGCTGATCGGACTCACTGGCGAGGTCGCAGCCGTGGCGACGGTCGGGTTTATCCTGGCGCATGCGCTCTACAAGGCGGCGCTCTTCTTCTGCGCGGGCACGGCTATTCACGCCACGGGCGAGGCGAGCCTCAACAGGCTCGGCGGACTTGCCCGCTTCCTGCCGATCACGGCGGTTGCAGCCGTGCTGGCCAGCCTGTCCATGGCCGGTCTGCCGCCATTCGTCGGCTTCATCTCGAAAGAGTATCTATTCGAAGCCCAACTCGCCAACGACTGGAACATCATCCCGATCGCAGTGGCGGTGCTCGTTAACGCGGTGATGGTGGGTGTCGCCGGCGTCGTCTCCATCCGTCCGTTCTACTTCAAGCCGGAACGGGTCTCGGAAGTCCATCACGGCGAGACGGCCGGCCTGCTCATCGGTCCGATGCTGCTTGCCGCCGGCGGCATCCTGATCGGTCTCGTCCCGGCACCGGCCGCGCAATGGCTCATCGGTCCGGCCGCTTCGGCCCTCTATGGACAGCCGATCGACGTGTCGTTCTCGCTCTGGCACGGGCTGACCCCGATGCTGTTCCTGTCGGCGCTGGTCGTCTCCATCGGCGCGCTGATCGTCATCAAGTGGACGCAGATCCACACGGCGCTGAAGAGCTTCGATCATGCCTATGGGTTCCTTGGCGACCGCTTCTATCATGGTGCGCTGAATGGCGTTCTCGGTGCGGCGCGTATATCGACACAAACGCTGCAGAATGGCGACCAGCATCGTTACACGACGATCGTTCTGCTGACGGTCATCGCCGGGCTGGTCATTGCGTTCTTCGCAGCGCCGAGCGGGGATTTTCTGGCGGGTGAGGGCGATATCCGCATCTCGGTCGCGCTGGTTCTCCTGCTCACCGTCGTCGGAGCGGGGGCGACCATCGTGGTGCGCTCGCTGATCGCCGGCCTCGTGTCCGTCGGCATCGTCGGCTTCGGTTCGGCAGTCATCTTCATGCTGAACGGTGCTCCCGACCTGGCGCTGACGCAGATCGCGGTCGAGACCCTTATCGTGATCCTGATGACGGCCGTTCTCCTGCGGCTGCCATCGCGCACCCGTCATTCTCGCACGGTCTCCGAACGGCGGCGCGACGGGCTGATTGCGGGTGGCTTTGCCGCCGTGATGTTCGTCGCGCTCGCATCCATCGGGGTGACACCGGTCGATCTCAGGCTGTCGGAGTATTTCGGCGAGACGAGTTATCTCGAAGCCTATGGCCGCAACGTCGTGAACGTCATCCTCGTCGACTATCGCGCGATCGACACGCTTGGCGAGATCGCCGTCGTCGCCATCGCCACCATCGCAGCGTGGGGCCTGCTGCGCGGTGCCATCAAACCCCTTCGCACAAAGGAGTAAGCGGTCATGTCCGTCATCTTCTCAACCATGTCGCGGCTCTTCTTCGTGCTGATGCTGGTCGCCTCGATCTACATGCTGTTTCGCGGTCACAACGAGCCGGGGGGCGGGTTCATCGGTGGGCTGTTCGCAGCGCTTGCCTTTGCGCTTCTGGCGCTCGCCGACAGTGTTGCGGCGGCACGCAAGGCCTTGATCGTCCATCCGGTCGTGCTGATCGGCTCCGGGCTCTTCCTCGCCTTCCTGAGCGGTCTTCCAGGCCTCTTCTCGGACGGGTCCTTCCTGACCCACTGGTGGGCGGAACTCGGCTCCACGCATCTCGGCACGGCAACGATCTTCGACATCGGTGTCTTCATGGTCGTCATTGGCGGCGTTCTCGCCCTGGTATTTCGTTTTTATGAAGGAGTGGAGCAGTGAGCCTGATCTACGCTTTCGCAGTCGCGGCCCAAATGGGTGCCGGCGTCTATCTCCTCTTGTCGCGTCACGTGATGCGCATCCTCTTCGGGGTGGTGCTTTTGTCGACGGCGGCAAACCTGCTGATCTTCGTCTCGGGTGGCCTGCAGTTCACCGCTCCGCCGGTGATCCCGCAGGGTCAGCAAATGCTCGGCGAGGGAGCGGCCAACCCGCTGCCCCAAGCTCTCATCCTGACCGCAATCGTCATCGGCTTCGCGCTCGTGGCCTTTGCAGCCGCGCTCGTGTTGAAAGCCTATCAATCCTTGGGCTCGGTCTTCACCGACGAACAGAACGATGCCGAAGAGCTCGGCTCGCCCTTTGCCAAGAAGGCTGCCGACAATGTTTGATACGCTTCTCCTCTGGCCCGTCATCCTGCCGCTTGCCGGTGCGGCACTGGCAGCTGCGCTACATGCCTTCCCGGCTGTACAGCGGCAGGTGGCGCTCATCACCATGGTCCTGACCTTCGGCGCCTCGCTGTTTCTCGTCGATGCGGTCATGGAAGGCGCGATCCTGACCAAGGCATTCGGTGGATGGATGCCGCCTTTCGGCATCGTTTTCGTTGCCGATCGCTTCAGCGCCGCGATGGTCGTGATCTCGAGCCTGCTTGCGCTCTGTGCGCTCGTCTTCGCCATGGGCGATCTGCGTCAGCGGCAGGTGCGTTCGGGTTTCTATCCGCTCTTTCTCGGCCTGATGATCGGCGTCAATGGCGCGTTTCTGACCGGCGACATCTTCAATCTCTATGTGTGGTTCGAAGTGATGCTGATCGCGACGCTCGGTCTCATCACGCTCGATCGGACACGGGCGCAGATCGACGGCGCGATCAAATACGCCGTGCTGAACCTCTTCTCCACCATCCTGTTCCTGATGGCCGTCGGTCTGCTCTATGGAGCAACCGGCACGCTGAACATGGCGGATCTGGCGGTGGTGCTGCCGCAGACCGAGCCATCGGCTGCGCTGACGCTCACGGCGATGATGTTCCTGCTTGCCTTCGGCATCAAGGCCGGGTTCTTCCCGATGTTCTTCTGGCTGCCGGCCTCTTACCACACGGCGTCCATCATCGTTTCGGCGGTCTTTGCCGGCCTGCTGACGAAGGTCGGCGTCTACGCGCTCTTCCGCGTCTTCACGCTGTTGTTCGAGGTGGATAACGGCACACTGAAGCCGCTGATCGCGGTCATCGCGGCTGGAACGATGCTGTTTGGCGTGTTCGGAGCCGCGATCCAGTGGGATGTGCGCCGTATCCTGTCGTTCCATATCATCAGCCAGATCGGCTACATAATGCTGGGCCTGGCGGTGGCGACGCCGCTCGCGCTTGCCGGCGCCGTCTTCTACATCATCCACCACATCGTGGTGAAGGCGAACCTCTTCTTCGTCGCCGGCGCCATTCACCGGGCCACCGGGTCGTTCGACCTGCGCAAGTCCGGTGGGTTGATGAAGGCTTCGCCGCTTCTGGCAGTGCTTTTCGCCATTCCGGCGCTGTCGCTGGCAGGCATACCGCCATTGTCGGGCTTCTGGGCCAAGTTCATGGTCGTCGATGCGTCCTTCCAGGGCGAGGCGGCATGGCTTGCCGCCGTTGCGCTGTTCGTCGGGCTTTTGACGATCTTCTCGATGAGCAAGATCTGGATCGAGGCTTTCTGGAAAGAACACCCGCGTGCCGTGCGTGCGCGTCCGGTTCCGGCGGTCATGCTGGTGCCGATCGCGGCGCTCGGCATCATCACGCTCGCCATCGGCTTCAATCCCGAACCGCTCGTCGCATTCTCGAACCTGGCTGCGGAGAGCATGGGCGATCGCACGCAGCTCATCGGCGCCTTCTATGGCGGTGAGCACACAGCAGGAGTAACGCCATGAACTTCCTCAATCGCTCCGTTCAGGCGGTGGTTCTGTCTGCCGTCTTCATCAAGGAACTGGTGCTCTCATCGGTTGCAGTGGCGCGTCAGGTTCTCGGAGACAGCGCTGCTCTGCGGCCGGCAATCCTGGCGGTTCCGGTGGGCTTGCGCAGCCGTGCGGGCATCACCACACTCGCCAATTGCGTCAGCCTGACGCCTGGAACCACCTCGCTGCATGTGAGCGAGGACCTGTCCACACTTTACGTCCACGTTCTCGATGCACCGGATCCGGACGCCGTGGTGACAAGCATCAAGAATACATTCGAGACGCGCATCAAGGAGATTGAAGGATGATCGAGTTTCTGGACGGCATTCTGTCGACCTTCGCCGCGGCGATGATCGTGATTCTGATGGTGCCGCTCACGCTGGCGGCCATCCGCATGATGACGGGGCCCGGCTATGCGGATCGCTTCGTTGCACTCGACATGCTGACGGGGATAGCGGTCGCCATCGCGGCATTGACGATGATCGTGACCGGGCGCCGGGAATTTCTCGATATCGCCTTCGGCATCGCGCTCATCGGCTTTCTCGCGACATGCTCGCTGTCGGCCCTGCTCGAGAAGAAGAAGGAGAACGAGAAATGATCGCGCTTCTCTCCATTCTGTTCAAGCTCGCGGGCGTTGTCTTTCTCTGCATTGCGGCACTTGGCGTGATGCGCCTGCCCGATCCGTTCCAGCGCATGCATGCCGCCACCAAGGCTGGCACGCTCGGCGCTGGCCTCGTCATCATCGGCAGCGTCATCGCCCATGGCGCGCTCGATGCGACGATCCTCGGTATCTTCACCGTCATCTTCCTGCTTCTGACCGTGCCGGTTGCCGGCCATCTTCTTGGCCGGGCCGCCTATGTATCGGGGGCGCGGCTGTCGCTTGGCGGTGACAACGCTCTCGAAGGCGTGCTCGAGCGGTCGAGCCTGCCGCTGGACGAGCGCATGGGCTGGCTTCCGGCGAATGTAGATGGCGTGAAGTCGCCGGCACCAAAGGCATTTGCGCCGGAGCGATCGAAGGCCTCGCTGCAGCGCCTGGAATCGGTGCGTTTCGCTGTGATCGATGGCAATGTCGATCTGGTCGCGCAACGTGCCTCCAGCGTTGCGAAGCAGAACGAGGCCAAGCTTTCCGCGCACGTGCTCATCGATGGCCATGCGATCGACACGGCGGAAGATCCGGCGCAGATGCGCCGGCTCATCCGCGACCGCGCAAGCAAGGCCGTGAACACGCTGAAGAGTTTCATCGGCGTCGATGCCGTGCTCAATTACAGCGAGGGCGATCCGGAACAGCTGCTCGCCTGCGACGGGTCGGGAGAGGAACTTCTCGTCCTGCCATGCCAAGGCTGGTTCCATCACCAGGTCGAGGGGCGCCGCAGCCTGACGACATGGGAGCCGGATGGTCTCTTGCGGCTACCGTCCGTTCATCGGGGCCCTGTGCTATTTGCCGGCAAGCACCTCGCGTCGGGTGCGGCGACGATCGTCGTGCGCGACTGTGCGGAGGACCATCTGCCCGCGCTGGTGGAATGGGCGCTCTTGGCGCAGTTGTGGCCAGTGGAGAGTCTCGTCCATGTCGCGGATCGCAGTGCCGACACGCGCGCGATCGAAGAAATTGCCAGGAACTTCCGTTGCGGATACCGGCTCATCGAGGCGAGTGCAGAGGGTTGCGCCATCCCGGATGAACTGCGGGATGCGGACGCCGTCATCCTTGGTGCAACACCCAAGCCGCTTCGCACCAGCTGGTTCGGCGCCCATTGGCGGTCGCGCATCGCCCCAGACATGAGCGGCGACGTGCTTATCATGGAAGCGCCGGCAGGCCGTGCTTCTGCCTGAGTCTGTTGCAGCGGCGGCAAGGTGATGTATGGCTGTTGCCATGCAGTCGCGACTTCGCCAGACCTTGCCGCTGACCCTGGCTTTGCCGCTGTTCGTGGCGGTCGCGATCTTCGTCGTCGCGGTCGGTACGACCCAACTCGGTATAAGGCTGCTGCAGTCCAACAGCGAGTCGGCGCTGCGCGATCAGGCTGCTGTCTTTCTCGACGCGCTTGCGGGCAATATCGCAGCCGAGACGTCCGACACGCCGGCGGCCGTGGAACGGCAACTCGAGGCGTCGCTGACCTATCGGACGGCGCTGCTCGAAGAAGCCATGGCGGCACGCTGGACGGACGTATCCGGTACCACGCAGACGATGGTTCTTGGCGAAGCCCACCGATCGCTTCTCGCCACGGCACTCGATGACGCAGCACATCTTGGTGCCGGCGAAACGGTCTTCAGCGCGTTTCCCGATCGGGGTCTGCTTCTCGTTCTCAGAACCTATGCCATGGACGATCGCGTCCTGTTTCTGGCTGCGACCTTCGACACGACGCCTGTCAAGGAGACGGCCGACACGGCTTCGGGGGTCGCACTCGGCATCGATTTCCTGGTCGCGATCATCGCCGCCATAGCCGTTTACATGATCACCCGGCGCGCGCTTGCCCCGCTCGACACATTCATCAACCGGCTGGCTGACCAGGACGCGCTGACGACGGCGTTGGCCTCGTGGCGTCAAGGCGACGAGTTGCGCCAGCTGGAAGCGGCTTTGGCACTCCGCGAGCGATCTGAAGCCGAACGCATGAAGCTGCTCGAACAGATGGCGCAGCAGGAGCGCGATGCTCTTCTCGCGCGCATGGCGGCTGGGATCGCACACGAGGTGCGCAATCCGCTGGCGGGCCTGAAGAACGGCGTTTCGACCTTGAAACGATATGGCGACCGCCCGGAGGTTCGCGAACAGACGCTCGACTTGCTCGAAAAGGGTCTCGACAGCATCGGTCGTGTCGTCGACGTGACGCTTTCGACCTATCGTCGGCGCTCGGGCACCAGCCGCCTGTCTGCACGCGATATCCGCGATCTCGACCTTCTCATCCAGCCCGAGGCAAGACGGTTCGGCGTTCAGCTTGAGTGGGTACTCGACGAAGCTGTGGCGATCGATGTTGACGGCGATGCGTTACGGCAGATCCTCATCAACCTGCTCTTGAATGCCGTGCGGGCTTCGCCTGCCGAGGGGAAGGTGACCGTCACGCTCGCACAGGATGTGCGAGACCACACCGTTTCGATCGAGATTCAGGATGAAGGCCAGGGAATGCCGCCTGAAATGGTCGCCGCGATCATCTCGGGCCAGTTGGAAGCGATACCGGCCGAGCGGGGCATCGGTATCTGGGTCATCGCCAATCTGGTCGAACAGATCGGTGCCAGCCTTTCGATCCGCAGCGAGGATGGCGCCGGAACGATGGTCAGGATAACGCTTGCCGCACCAACCGCTCCAGCGGCAACCAACGGGTGACTTGATGTCTGGTGCACTGATCTTGCTGGTCGAAGATGATGCCACGCTTGGAGCATCTCTGCGCCAGCGGCTGGAACTGGAAGGGTTCGGCGTCAGCTGGGCGCGATCGGCCGCGGAGGCGCGCACTCTGCTGGCGTCGCTGCAGCCGGCGATCATCCTTTCGGATATCCGCCTGCCGGATGGCGATGGCGAGACGGTCATGCGCAGCCATTTCGACCGCAATGGCCTCGTGCCGACGATCTTCATGACGGCATTCGGCGACATCGACCAGGCCGTGCGGCTCGTGCGTGCCGGCGCGCTGAACTACGTGACGAAGCCCTTCGACCTTGATCAGCTGATCGAGGAGCTTCAAAACATCACCCGCAGATCGCTGGTGAAGGAGGCTCCGGCCGATCCGTTCGAAAACAGCCCGGCCATGCGCGAGATCGGGCAGATGCTGAAGCGTGCGGCGGCGACCGACATGCCCGTGCTGCTGCTTGGCGAGACGGGCACGGGCAAGGAGGTCGCCGCGCGCTATCTCCATGCCAGCGGGTCACGGTCGTCGGCGCCGTTCGTTCCCGTCAATTGCGGGGCGCTGCCTGCTGATCTTGCCGATTCGATGATCTTCGGTCATGAGCGTGGCTCATTCACCGGCGCGGTCGGCGCACATCGCGGCTTCATCGAGGAAACGGAAGGCGGGACGCTGTTCCTGGACGAGATCGGCGATCTCCCGCTCCCACTGCAGGTGAAGCTTTTGCGGGTGCTGGAATCGCGCGAATACCGACGGCTCGGCGGCAGCGATACGCGGAACTTCAATGGTCGGATCGTCTGTGCGACGAACCGGGATCTCGCCGCGCTCGTCGCGGAGGAGAAATTTCGCGAAGATCTCTGGTTTCGTATCAACGTCATCACGCTGCAGCTTCCGCCGTTGCGCGAGCGTGGCAGCGACATCGGTGGGCTGTTGAGAACCTTCGTCGCTTCGGCGGCGCAAAAAGCAGGTCGACTGCCACCGGAAATCCATGCGGAAGCGATCGATGCTGCGCTGGCGCATGGCTGGCCGGGCAACATCCGCGAGATGATCAACCGCGTCGATCGGGCGGTGGCGCTCGGCAACGACACCGTGCTGACCGCACGCGATCTTTTTCCCGACGGCAGCGTCGCCCGATCGGAGCCACGGGCACAACCCGTGGACGACACGCTATCAGCCGCCCGGGAGGCGGCCGAACGTGCCCAGATCGTCTCGGCTCTCGCCAAGACAAACGGCTCTTTGAAGGACGCCGCGGAACTGCTCGGCGTGTCGCGCACGACGTTGTGGGACAAGATGCGCCGTTACGGGCTCGGCGACCAATGATGCCCTTGATTGAAACTGGCCACCTTTGCGGGAAGCGCTATCTGTCATGTCTTGCGCCCGCATTTCAGGATTGTCCCGCCTCTCATGAATTTGAATCTACCTGTGCTCAGGCCTGTCCGGTATCCACGTGAGCGAACTAACCGTGTCTGAGGCCGTCAAATTCGGCACCAGCGGCGTCCGGGGCCTCGCTGATCGCCTGCTCGGCGGCGATGCGGGCATCTACACACGGGCCTTTATCGAGCATCTCATGCGCTCCGGCCTAGTCGCGGCGGGCGGCTCAATTGCTGTCGGCGAGGATTTGCGGCCGAGCTCTGCTGCAATCGGCGAGGCGGTGTGCGCAGCGATCTTTCAGGCTGGCCTAAAGCCCGTGCGCTGTGGTGCCGTCCCGACGCCCGCTCTGGCGTGCTTCGCGATGGGCCGTGGCATGGCGGCGATCATGGTGACGGGTTCGCACATTCCAGCGGATCGCAATGGGCTGAAATTTTACCGACCGGATGGCGAAATCGACAAGCAGGACGAAGCCGCGATCATGCAAATCCTTGCCGAGCAGAGCTCGCATGCGGTCGGCGCGCATTCGACAGGCGAGGTGGCCGCAGCCGAAGCCGACGCGCTCGCGTTCTATCGCGATCGGTATCGCGGCTTTCTGCCCGACGCGGCGCTTGCCGGTCGCCGGGTCGGGATCTGGGAACAATCCTCCGTCGCGCGGTCGTTGCTTGGCGAGATCGTCACCTCATCGGGTGGCGAGCCTGTGCTGCTCGGTCGCTCTGCACAGTTCGTGCCCGTCGATACCGAGGCGCTGGGCGCGACCGATGCCGCTCGGCTTGCTGCCTGGATCGTCAGCGAGCAGCTCGATCTCATGATTTCGACCGATGCGGATGCCGATCGCCCGCTTGTCATCGACGAAAAGGGGCGGCAGGTGCGCGGCGATGCGCTCGGCCTGATCGCCGCGAAAATTCTCAACGCAGGCAGCGTCGTCACGCCCGTGACCTCGAGTTCGGGAATCGAAGCGGGCCTCTCGGCGCCCGTGCTGCGCACCCGGGTCGGTTCGCCCTTCGTGATTGCCGGCATGGCAGAAGCCGTCTCTGCCGGCCACCGAAACGTCGTCGGCTTTGAGGCCAATGGCGGGTTTTTGACCGGCAGCGACATCACCTATTCAGGCCATGTGCTGCCGGCCTTGCCGACGCGCGATGCGCTCTTGCCGATCCTCTGCATATTCATTGCCATGGGCGAAACCGGCGCGGCTGCCTCGGAAATCGTTTCGGGGCTTGGCCTGCCTGTGGCGCTCAGCGATCGGCTTCAGAATTATCCGATCGCCAAGGGCCAGACGCTCATGCGCCGGCTGGCGGACGACGCGGCGTTTTGCGAGCAGTTTCTCGATGGTCTCGGTGCCGTCGAAGGAAAAGATGCGACCGACGGCGTGAAGTTCTTCCTGGCTGAACGGATGATCTTGCATTTACGCCCGTCCGGCAACGCACCTGAAATGCGCTGCTACGTGGAAGCGCCGAACCGAGATGCCGCGGAGGCACTGCTTACGGAAGGGCTGAGGCGCCTGAAGGCGTTCGCTCTCGTGGGAGTGGAACACTGATGCCGGCATCGGCGCCGCTCATTCCGGTGCTTCTGGCGGGCGGGTCCGGCTCGCGGCTTTGGCCGCTGTCGCGTCAGCTGAACCCAAAGCAGTTTTTGCCGCTGACCAGCGATCGCACCATGCTGCAAGAAACGGCGCTGAGACTTTCCGGCATGGCGGCCGACCCGATCCTCATCTGCAACGAGGAGCACCGGATCCTGGCCGCCGAGCAGTTGCGCGGCATTGGTGCCAAGGCTCAGTCGATCGTGCTCGAGCCGGTCGGTCGCAACACGGCACCGGCCATCGCGGTCGCAGCGCTGAGGGCGCTTCAGGTGCATGAGGATCCGCTTCTCATCGTTCTGGCAGCGGATCACCTGATCCAGAATGTCGGTGCTTTTCGGCAAGCCGTCGAAAAGGCGCTGCCGCTCGCTCAGGACGGCCGGCTGGTGACCTTCGGCATCGTGCCGGACCGAGCCGAGACGGGGTATGGTTATATCCAGCAGGATGCTGCGATCGGTGAAGTCGGCTTCGAAGTCGCCTGCTTCGTCGAGAAGCCGGATCGGTCGACCGCTGAGGACTACATTGCTTCTGGCGACCACCTCTGGAACAGCGGCATGTTCCTTTTCCGGGCAAGCGATTATCTTAAAGAGCTCGAGCACCATGCGCCAGAGATCGTCGCGGCGTGCCGCCAGGCGCTCGACGGGGCGGTCGCCGATCTGGATTTCCTGCGCCTGGACCGGGCCGCATTCGAGGCGTGCCCAGCGGTCTCCATCGACTATGCCGTGATGGAGAAGACGACGCGGGCGGCGGTCGTGCCGCTGGATGCGGGATGGAGCGATATCGGGTCCTGGTCGGCGCTGTTCGATGTCCGGGAAAAGGACGCCGACGGCAACGCCTTTCGCGGCGATGTGATCGCGATCGCAAGTTCCCGTAGCTTCGTGGAAGCCGATCACCGACTGGTCGCCCTTGTCGGCACGACCGATCTCGTGGTGATCGAGACGAAGGATGCGGTCCTCGTCGCACACAAGGACAAGGTTCAGGACGTGCGCCACATCGTCGACGCCATCAAAGCCGATGGCCGTCGCGAGCATCTGAACCACCGCGAGCTCTATCGCCCCTGGGGCGCGATCGACACGGTCGATAGGGGCGGGCGCGATGCGGTGAAGCGCATCACCGTCAAGCCGGGAGCGGCCATGTCGACGCAGATGCACCACCACCGCGCCGAGCACTGGATCGTCGTGAGGGGCACGGCGAAAGTAACGATTGGCGATCGCGAGGTGATGCTTTCGGAGAACCAGTCGACCTACATCCCAGTCGGCGAGGTCCATCGGCTGGAGAATCCGGGCGTCATCCCGCTGGAGATCATCGAGATCCAGACCGGCAGCTATCTTGGCGAAGACGACATCGTGCGCTTTGCGCCGCCGAAGCTGCCCGGCGACGACGATCGTTGAGCCGACAGTCGATCAGGCGATGCGCCGGAACCTCGTCTGGTCCACCGCCGCCGCCATCAGTGCTTGCGTGTAGGCTTCCCGCGGATGATCGAAGATCGCGGCTGTCGCACCTTCCTCGACGATCCGGCCCTCCTTCATCACGATGATGTGGTCGGCCATGGCCCGCACCACCGCCAGATCATGGCTGATGAATAGATAGGCGAGGTCGTGCGCCTTCTGGAGGTCGCGCAGGAGATCGACGATCTGTTTCTGCACCGAGCGATCGAGCGCCGAGGTCGGCTCGTCCAGCACGACGATCTTGGGCTTGAGGATCATCGCGCGTGCAATCGCGATGCGCTGGCGCTGGCCGCCGGAGAATTCGTGCGGGTAGCGGTTGCGCATCAGCGGATCCAGACCGACTTCGGCAAGCGCCTCGATCGCACGGGCATCGCGTTCCCGTCTGGTGAGGTGCGGTTCGTGCACCAGAAGGCCTTCCGTCACGATCTGGCCGACCGTCATGCGGGGCGACAGCGACCCGAAGGGATCCTGGAAGACGAGCTGCATCTCGTGCCGCAACGGCCGCATGGCCTCGCGATCGGCGTGGGAAATGTCTTTGCCTTGAAACCGCACTGCGCCCCTGGATGGCGCGAGCCTTAGAAGCGCCCGCCCGAGCGTCGATTTGCCTGACCCCGATTCACCGACGATCCCGATCGTCTGGCCTTGTCGTAACTGCAGGGAAATGCGGTCGACGGCCTTCAGGTCGATGGCGGGCCCCTTCATGAAGCCGCCGCCGACGCGGAAAGTGACGGCGACATCGCGGCCCTCCAGCAGCACCGGTGCCGTCGGTGGCGGCGGTGCCTTGATGCCGGTCGGCTCGGCCGCGAGCAGCATCTGCGTGTAGGGGTGGGCAGGGGCGGTGAACAGCACTTCGGCGTCGTTCGTCTCGACCACCTCGCCCCTCTGCATGACGTAGACGCGGTCGGCAAAGCGCCGGACGATACCGAGGTCGTGGGTGATGAAGACGATCGCCATGCCGAGCCGCTTCTGCAGATCGGCAAGAAGTTCGAGGATCTGCGCCTGGATCGTCACGTCGAGTGCCGTCGTCGGTTCATCGGCGATCAGGATGTCTGGGTCGTTTGCGAGCGCCATCGCGATCATCACGCGCTGGCGCTGGCCACCCGACAGCTCGTGCGGATAGGCATCGATCCGCCGTTCCGGGTCGGGCAGCCCGACGAGCTTCAACAGCTCGATGATGCGCGGCCGCACCTCGCTGCGCTTCAGCTTGCCGTGGTGGATGATGGGCTCCGCCAGCTGCCGGCCAATCTTGTAGAGCGGATCGAGCGAGGTCATCGGTTCCTGGAAGATCATGGTGATCTTCTCGCCGCGGATGCGGTTCAGCGCCCGGTCGGAAAGGCCGATGATCTCCTTTCCGCGGTATTGCGCCGAGCCATTCGCCCGGCCATTGCCGGCGAGCAGGCCCATGATCGCCATCATGGTCTGGCTCTTGCCGGAGCCGGATTCGCCGACGATCGCGACCGTTTCACCCGGCATCACGTCGAGGTCGATGCCTTTGACGGCGTAGACGGGCCCGTCATTGGTACCGAATTCGACCTTCAGATCGCGCACTTTGAGGATCGGGTCGCTCATTCTATCGGTCCTTCGGATCGAGCGCATCGCGGAGGCCATCGCCCAGGAAGTTCAGCGCGAAGAGGATGATCGTCAGCGTCACCGCCGGATAGATCAGGAGCCAGCTCGCGCCGCGCATGTTCGCTGCGCCATCGGAGATCAGAAGCCCGAGGCTCGTCAGCGGCGGCTGGACGCCGAGGCCGAGGAAGGAGAGCAGGCTTTCCAGGAGGATCGCCTTCGGCACAAGAAGCGTGACGAAGACGATGACCGGGCCGAGCGTGTTCGGGATGACGTGCCGGCGCAGGATACCCCAACTCGTCACGCCCATGGCCTGGGCGGCTTCCACATATTCCTGCCTTTTGATGGTGAGCGTCTGCCCGCGCACGATGCGAGCCATGTCCAGCCATTCGGTGCAGCCGATGGCGATGAAGATCAGCACGAAACTTCGGCCGAAGAAGACGACCAGCAAGATGACGAAGAAGATGAAGGGCAGCGAATAGAGGATGTCGACGAAGCGCATCATGACGTTGTCGACGCGGCCACCGAGATAGCCGGCGACGGCGCCGTAGGTGACGCCCAGCACAAGCGCCATCAGCGAGGCGAGAAGCCCGATCGCAAGCGAGATGCGGATGCCGATCATCGTGCGGGTCAGCACGTCTCGGCCATTGGCATCTGTGCCGAAGAGGAAGCGCAGCCGCTGCACGTCGGCCACCATTTCGGCGCTCAAGCCGTCGGCGCTGAGGTTTTCAAGGCGCGCATTGGAGAAGAGGTCGGAGCGGTCGACATAGCGGGTGATGCGGTCGTCGATCGGCTCGTCGTTCGAAATGAGCGCCCGTGCGGTCTGGCCCTCGATCGTGATTTCGCCGATCGTGACACGGCCGCGTTCGATCGCGCTTTCGAAGGCCGGCGTGATGTTTTCGGCGCGGGGATAGGCTTCGAAACTGGCCGGCGCGCGTACATATTGCGGATAGATGCGGTCATAGGGGTGCGGCGAGAGCATCGGCCCGAAGATGCCCGTGAGGGCCAGGGCGATGAGCACGATCATCGAGACGACGGCCGCCTTGTTGCGGCGCAGGCGAAGCCAGGCATCCTGGCCGAGGGAGCGGCTTTGACGGTAGTCCAGTTCGGAATGGGCGGAGATTGTCTCGGTCATCGCATGGTCCTCAATCGTAACGCACGCGCGGATCGAGCCACGCATAGAGGATGTCGACGATCAGGTTGAAGATCACGACGAAGACGGCGATGACGATCACCGTGCCCATGACGAGCGTATAGTCGCGCCCGAGCGCCCCTTGCACGAAATAGCGTCCGATGCCGGGAATGCCGAAGATGGTTTCCACGACGACGGAGCCGGTGAGCAGGGCGGCTGCCGTCGGGCCGAGATAGGAGACGACGGGCAGCATTGCAGCACGCAGCGCATGGGTGACGACCACGACGCGGGTCGGCAGGCCATAGGCGCGGGCGGTGCGCACATGGTTCGATCGCAGGGCCTCGATGGTGGCGCCACGCGTCAACCGCGCAATGATCGCGATCTGGGGCAGGGCAAGGGTCGCAACCGGCAGGACGAGATAGCGGAACTGCCCGCCGCCCCAGCCGCCGGCTGGCAGCCAGCCGAGCATGACGCCGAAGAACAGCGACAGGACGGGTGCGATCACAAAGGGCGGTATGGTGATGCCGAGCGTCGCGGTGCCGACCACCATGTAGTCGATCCAGGTGTTTTGACGCAGAGCCGCAAGCGCGCCGAGAGCCGTGCCGACGATCAGCGCCAGCGACAGCGCCATGGCGCCCAGCTGGATGGAAACGGGCAGCCCGGTCCGGAACAGATCCATCACCGAAAAGTCGCGCCGCGTGAAGCTTGGGCCGAGATCTCCCTGCGCCAGATTGCCGAGATACAGCAGATATTGCTGCCAGAGCGGCTTATCGAGATTGTAGGCGCGGTTGATGTTTTCCATGATCAGCGGATCGAGCGGGCGTTCGAGATCGAACGGACCGCCGGGCGCGATGCGGATCATGAAAAAGGCGAGGGTGACGATGATGAACACCGTCGGTATGGCGCTCAACAGACGCCGCAGCACATAGCCGACCATTTAGGGTTTCCTGACGACGCCTATCGGCGAAGGACGGCGCTCTCAGCGCTCAGAGAAATCAACCGGCGATCCAAGCCATCGCTGGCCTGAGATCGCCGGGTGAGGGCTGAAAGCCTATTCGGTGATCGACATCCAACGGCTGCCGTGGACGTTCATGACGTTGTCTTCCCAGCCGACGAGACGATCCGACACGAGCGCATTGGCCGTGTAGTAGAGGATCGGGATGACCGGCACTTCCTGCAGCAGAAGCGTTTCTGCCTCTTTCAGGATTTCAGCGCGCGTATCAATGTCCGTTTCCACGGAGGCCTGATCCATCAGCTCGTCGTAATCCTCGTTCACCCAGCGGGAATAGTTGAAGCCGAGATTGTCGCTCTCATGCAGGAAGAGGAAGTTTTGCGGATCGGAATAGTCGCCGATCCAGCCGGCGCGAGCGACATCGAAATCGCCGTCTTCACGCAGATAGTTGAAGTAGGTGGCGCCTTCCATTTCGACGGTCGTTGCCTGGATCCCGATATTGCCCAGCATATCGGCGATCGCGGTCATCGTGTTCGCGTTGTTTTCCGACGTGTTGTAGAGCAACTCGATGGACAGCTCGTTCTCGCCGTAGCCGGCTTCTTCCAGAAGCGCGATCGCGGCATCTTCGCGGTCCAGCATGTCGTCATCGGCATAGGGCATTTCCGCCGGCTCGCCGTAATTGCCGATGCCCTGCGGCACGTAGGAGTGGGTCGGGATCATTGCGCCCTGCCAGATTTCCTCGGCCAGGAACTCACGGTCGATCGCCATGGACATCGCCTGACGGACGCGCGGATCGGAGAGACCCTCCTTCGTCGTCTTCACCGGCAGGTAGTAGGTGCCGAGATAGGGGACGATGCGCAGCGCATCGCCGAGATTGGCTTCCATATAGTCCATCTGCTCCAGCGGAACGTCGGAACAGGAATGGACCTCGCCGGCCTCGAAACGGCGCAGGCAGGTCGCGCGCTCTTCGAAGGGGATATAGTTCACGACGTCGATCGCGACGTTGTCTGCGTCATGGAACTCTGGGTTCTTGCGCATCACGATCTGGTCGTTCGGCGTGAAGCTTTCAAGCATATAGGCGCCGTTGGTCACCAGATTGCCGGGGCTCGTATAGTTCGAACCGTGCTCCTCGACAGACGCTTGATGAAGCGGCAGGCCAGTCTGGTGGGTCAGAAGCTCAAGAAAATAGGGAGCCGGTGTCTTCAGGGTGATTTCCAGCGTGCGGTCATCGATGGCGCGGGCAGCGATGTCCTCGAGCGCGCCATCGGCCGTGTTCGCCTCTTCGGCGCCTTCGATGACATAGAGCATGTTGGCGTATGGCGCTGCCGTTGCCGGATCCTGAATGCGGCGATAGGCGAAGACGAAGTCGTTCGCCGTCACCGGATCGCCGTTCGACCAGCGTGCGTCTTCGCGCAGATAGAAGGTGTAGGTCATGCCATCTTCGGAAATGTCCCACCGCTCGGCGACGCCCGGCACCACTTCGGCGTCGGCGCCTTGCACGACGAGCCCCTCGTAGAGATCGCGCATAATGTGGCCTTCCGCCACCGTCGACGTCAGATGGTGATCGAGCGTCGAGGGGTCGGTGTCATTGCCGCGGTTATAGACCATCTCTGCGTCCTGCGCGGAAGCGCCCGTCGGAAGGGCTGAAATGGCCAGCGCGGAGGCCAGCATCGTCGAAGTGAAAAGGCTCTTGAGCATCGATCGGTGTTCCCTGTTGTCTTGTTCTTCGATGGCCCCTGCAGCGACGTGCGACCACGTCTTCTGCACCCCCACCTGTGAAGGTGTTGGAATAAAATTTCCGAGTCAAGCTGAAGCGGACAGGCCGCACACGCTGTCAAAGGGCTTTGAATGGATCGAACGCCCGGCGTCCGGTTTTGATCGTAAAGTTGCGCAAGCGGCAAAAGCGACAGCCTCAGGTGGCTGCATCGCCTAAGCCTTAGATGGCTTCAACCGATCGGAGCGGGCTCGGCGCAGACGATGGGGATCAGCGGATGATCATCCTCGAGATCGACCCAATTGACGTTTTGCGGCATGCCGCGTTCGTCGAACTCGGTGGAATCGGTGAGATCGGCGCGGCGCGTATCGCTGCAATCGAAGATCTGGCGCGCCTGTAGCGTCGGCTGGTAGCGCTGAACGAAGATGATGTCCGCCATGACATAACCCGGCAGCGCTTCGTTGCGCTGGATCGACGCCCGATCGACGGCGGTGAAGCGGTTGATGCGCGGCTTGATGAGCGTCCAGGGCTGGAGGGCGCCACTATAGGTGAAGCTCTCGACGACAGCGACACGCTCGGGCAGTTCCGCAACGGTACGGCCGTACCAGGAGTAGTCGTTCCAGAGGACGAAGACGAGAAGCGATATGCCGCCGACGATCGGCATCAGGCCCCGCGGCACGGGCTTTTTGGCAAAGCGATAAGGCAGCGAAGCGATCGCCCCGGCGCTGACGGCCACGAGCAGGCCCCCGATCAAGATAAAAAACATCGTCTCTTCCCGCCAGGATCGCGTCGGTGCTCCCCCAAGCCCGTGCGTGATCCACCCCGATCATCGAGCGTGGACGAAGCATCCCACGCCGCTGTGCATTCCAAAGCCCCTCATCGCCCGAATTGCGCTTCGGATCAACCAATCGCGGGCCAGAAGGTAAAAAGACCCCGCAAACAGAAGCTTGCGGGGTCTTTTCTGGTCATTTCGACCATTCCCGGACGTAAAGACCGGGAGCGGTCTTATGTCTTAGTGGTCCAGCGCTGCGCTGGCGCCACGCGGCGTGCGAACGCTTTCGACGAGGTCCTGGATTTCGCGCGGCGGTGCTTCGGTCGCGTTGGACACGAAGTAGGCAACGGCGAAGTTCAAAATCGCGCCGATCGTACCGAAGGATGCCGGCGAGATGCCGAAGATCCAGCCAGCCGGATTGTCCGGCAGGATGTTGGTTTCCGGAATGAACAGGAAGCCCTTGTACGCGAAGACGTAGGCGCAGGTCGTGATCAGACCGACGAGCATGCCTGCGATGGCACCCGACGAGTTGATGCGCTTGGAGAAGATGCCCATCATCAGTGCCGGGAAGATCGTCGCTGCAGCAAGGCCGAAGGCGAGTGCCACGGTCTGGGCTGCGAAGCCGGGCGGGTTGAGCCCGAGCCAGGTTGCAAGCGCAATGGCGCCGGCCATGGCAACACGGGCGGCGAACAGCTCGCCCTTTTCAGAGATGTCCGGCTTGAACACGCTCTTGATCAGGTCGTGCGAGATCGCCGAAGCGATGGCGAGCAGCAAGCCTGCCGCCGTCGACAGGGCAGCAGCGAGACCACCGGCAGCGACAAGTGCGATCACCCAGCCCGGAAGATTTGCGATTTCCGGATTGGCGAGAACCATGATGTCGTTGTTGACGGTCAGTTCGTTGCCCTGCCAGCCACGCTGCGTGGCCGTTTCGGCATAGGCTGCGTTGTTGGCATTGTAGAACTGGATGCGGCCGTCACCGTTCAGGTCGTTGAAGGTGAGGAGGCCGGTGGTTTCCCAGTTGCGCATCCACTCAGGACGATCTTCATAGACGAGAGCAGTCTCTTCCACGGCGCCATTGCCGGGGTAGATCGTCTCGATAAGGTTGAGGCGCGCCATCGCACCGACGGCCGGAGCCGTGAGGTAGAGAATGGCGATGAAGACAAGCGCCCATCCGGCAGACCAGCGTGCGTCGGATACCTTCGGCACGGTGAAGAAGCGGATGATGACGTGCGGCAGGCCGGCAGTACCGATCATCAGGGACATGGTGAACAGGACGATGTTCAGCATGGAATCCGTCGAGCCGGTGTACTGGTTGAAGCCGAGATCGGTCACGATCTGGTCAAGCGTCGCGAGAAGTGGCTGGCCGGATGCCGTGTGCTCGGAGAAGAGACCGAACATCGGAAGCGGATTGCCCGTCAGCTGCAGCGAGATGAAGATCGCTGGGATCGTGTAGGCAAGAATGAGCACGACGTACTGGGCGACCTGCGTATAGGTGATGCCCTTCATGCCGCCGAAAACCGCGTAGAGGAACACGATCGCCGAGCCGATCAGAAGGCCGGTGGTGGTGTCGGTTTCCAGGAAGCGGGCGAAGGTGACACCGACGCCGGTCATCTGGCCGATAACGTAGGTAACCGAGACGACGATGAGACAGACGACGGCCACGATGCGCGCTGTGCGCGAATAGAAGCGGTCGCCGATAAATTCCGGAACGGTGAACTTGCCGAACTTGCGCAGGTAGGGCGCAAGGAGCATGGCGAGCAGCACGTAGCCGCCGGTCCAGCCCATGAGATAGGTCGAGTTGTCGTAACCGACCGAAGCGATGAGGCCCGCCATCGAAATGAACGATGCGGCCGACATCCAGTCAGCAGCCGTCGCCATCCCGTTCATCACCGGATGAACGCCGCGGTTTGCGGCATAGAATTCGCCGGTCGTTCCGGCGCGTGAATAGATCGCAATGCCGATATAGAGCGCGAAGCTCAGCCCGACGACGATCAGATTGAGTGTATATTGATCCATGTTACCCCTCCCTCTCGCGGTCTACTGTTCGTCGACGTCGAATTCGCGGTCGAGCTTGTTCATGCGCCAGGCATAGAAGAAGATCAGACCAAGAAAGACGAGGATGGAGCCCTGCTGGGCGAACCAGAAACCGAGATCAGTGCCGCCGACTGGAATGCCGGAGAGCAGTGGGCGCAGAATGATGCCGAAACCAAACGAGACCAGCGCCCAGATGACGAGCGAGAACTTGATGATCCGGAGATTGGCCTGCCAATAGGCATCGGCCTGTGCGGACTTGGGATCCAAAACGATTACCTCCCATTTCGAGCCGTGGCGCGGCCACGGCAAACCCCTGCGGCCAGCCTATGCCACCGCAATTGAACCGTACTGCCGAGCCCGAAATGCGACCAGTTAGCCGTTCGGATTATAAACGAAGGGCGAATGCGGCCAGGAACCGGCACTTTGCCCTTTCGGCCTAGAGCACTTAGGATATGTTCAGGCTGGGGCGAGAGGAGAAAGCTGCAATGATCTCAAGGTCTTGGTGTGCACCCATCGCTGCCCTGCTCGTCTTAACCAGCGGCGAAACGCTTGCGCAGGAGGCGCGCCCTGCGCCCGAGCAGGCGACCGGGCGGATCCAGCAGGCGACTGTTTACGCACAGGATTTCATGGTCGCCGCTGCCCATCCGGCCGCAAGTGAAGCGGGAATGACGGTTCTGGAAGCCGGCGGCAACGCCATCGACGCGATGGTTGCGGTGCAGATGATGCTCAATCTCGTCGAGCCGCAGAGCTCCGGGATCGGTGGTGGTGCCTTCCTCGTCTATTTCGACGCCGAAACTGGATCGGTGCGCACGTTCGACGGGCGCGAGACGGCGCCGAAGGTCGCGGGCCCGAACCTCTTCCTGGGGCTCGACGGGAAGCCGATGGAATTCTTCGATGCGGTGGTCGGCGGGCGCTCGGTCGGCACGCCGGGAACGCTGAAGCTGATGGAGGAGACCCATGCGCTCTATGGCAGCATGCCGTTTGCTGAGTTGCTTCAGCCGGCCATCGACCTGGCAGAGGACGGGTTCGAAGTTGGCCCGCGGCTTGCCGGGCAGCTTACCGGCGACGGCGCCGCGCGGCTCCAGACGTTCGAGACCGCGCGCGACTACTTCTTTCCAGGAGGAAAGGCACTTCAAGCGGGAGATATCGTTCGCAATCCGGAGTTTGCGGAGACACTGCGGCGCGTGGCGGAGGAGGGCACCGAGGTCTTCTATGGCGGCGAGATCGGGCAAGCGATCGTCGAGACGGTGCGCACCGCGCCCGGTCGCCCGGGGCTGCTGTCGATCGAGGATCTCGAAGCCTATGAGATCGTGGAGCGTGAGCCGGTGTGTCATCCCTACCGCGTCTACGAGGTGTGCGGCATGGGGCCGCCGAGCTCGGGCGCGACGACTGTCGGCCAGATGCTCGGCCTGCTCGAACATTTCGACATGGCGTCGCTCGGGCCAGACGATCTTGATGCCTGGCACCTCTTCAGCGAGGCAAGCAAACTCGCCTTTGCCGACCGCGCGATGTTCCTGGCCGATGCCGACTTCGTCGACGTGCCTGTCGACGGTCTTCTCGATCCGGCCTATCTGACCGCTCGCGCCCAATCGATCTTGCTGGATGAAGCCGCCGCTGCACCGGTTGCTCACGGCAATCCGCCGTGGCGCGCGCGAAGAGCGCAGGGACCGGACATGTCCCCAGGCCGCGCGGGAACCAGCCATGTCTCCATTGTCGACGCGGACGGCAACGCGGTCTCTCTGACCACGACGATCGAGGGCGGGTTCGGCTCGCAACTGATGGTCGGTGGATTCCTCCTCAACAACGAGCTCACCGATTTCTCGTTCTCGCCGCGCGACGAGGCTGGCCGACCGATCGCGAACCGTGTGGAAGGCGGGAAGAGGCCGCGCAGTTCCATGGCGCCCACGATCGTGCTGGAGGATGGAGAGCTCGAACTCGTCATCGGCTCGCCGGGCGGCGTCTCGATCATCGGCTATGTGGCGCAGGCGCTGGTGGCGACGCTCGATTGGGACATGGACCTGCAGGCCGCCATCGATCTTGGCCATGTCTTCAATGCGAATGGCGCAACAACGCTCGAAGCAGGAACCGAAGCCGAGCGTTTCGCCGATGAGCTGACCGCGCGCGGCCATGAGGTGCGCATCGGTGACATGAACAGCGGCCTGCATGCGATCCGCGTCGAAGATGGAGGCTTGGCCGGTGCGGCCGACCCGCGCCGCGAGGGCCTCGTTCTCGGACGATAGACAAATCCGGGCGGTCGTTTAGAGGTTCATGATCTGAACGCCGACGAGAGAGCGCAGCATGGCAGTCGAGGGATCCGGATCCGATCTGGCGCAGGTGGTCGTTTTGCTCTCGGCTGGCGTGCTGGCCGTGCCGATCTTCAAGCGCCTCGGCCTTGGCTCGGTGCTCGGCTATTTCACGGCGGGCCTCATCATCGGGCCGTTCGGTCTCGGATTCTTCTCCGATCCTGAAGCGATCCTGCACATCGCCGAACTCGGCGTCGTGATGTTCCTCTTCGTCATCGGGCTGGAAATGCAGCCTTCGCGGCTCTGGAATCTCAGGCGTGAAATCTTCGGCCTTGGTCTATCGCAGGTGTTCTTCTGCGCTTTCCTGTTGACGTTGATCGGGGTCTATCTGCTCGACCTGTCGCCGGTCATCGCCTTCGTTGCGGCCTCCGGTTTCGTCTTGTCGTCGACGGCCGTCGTCATGCAGATGCTCGACGAGCGGGGCGAGACATCCACGACGGAAGGGCAGCAGGCGGTATCGATCCTGCTACTCGAAGACCTGATGATCGTGCCGCTTCTTGCGATCGTCACCTTCCTGGCACCGGGAGAAAGCGCGACGTTGACTGAGCGCTTGGTCGACATCGCGATCGCGATCGGCGCGGTTGCGGCGCTCATTCTCGCCGGGCGCTTCCTGCTCAATCCGTTCTTCAGCATTCTGGCGGCGGCGCGGGCGCGCGAGGTGATGACGGCCGCCGCCCTTCTGGTCGTGCTCGGGTCGGCGTTGCTCATGGATGTCGGCGGCCTGTCGATGGCGATGGGCGCGTTTCTTGCCGGTGTGCTTCTGTCGGAATCGACTTTCCGGCATCAGCTGGAAGCCGATGTCGAACCATTCCGCGGCATCCTGCTCGGCCTCTTCTTCCTCGCCGTGGGCATGTCGCTTGATCTCTCCGTCATTGGGGCGGAATGGCAGATGATCCTGCTTGCCGTTGCGGCTTTCATGGTCACGAAGGCGATCGGCATCTATGTCATCGCGCGGATCTTCGGCACGGCCAACCGGGCGGCGATCACCCGCGTGGCACTCTTTGCCCAAGGCGGCGAGTTCGCCTTCGTCCTTTATGCGGCGGCGCTTGCCGGCGGCATTTTCGACGCGCGCACCAACGCGATATTCTCCGCCGTGATCATCCTTTCCATGGCGCTGACGCCGTTGATCGGGATAGCGCTTCAACGCCTGATGCCGCGCGCGCCGACCGATCTCGACGGTATCGACAAGGCCGATGGGCTTGAAGGGAACGTGTTGATGATCGGCTTCGGCCGGTTCGCGCAGGTGGCCAGCCAAGGCCTGCTCGCGCGCGGCTTCGATGTCTCGATCATCGAAAACGACGTGGAGATGATCCGGGCCGCAGCCGATTTCGGCTTCAAGGTCTACTATGGCGACGGGACGCGCCTCGATACGCTGCATGCATCGGGCGCTCGCGAGGCGGAAGCGATCCTCGTCTGCGTCGACGATCGTGCTGCCGCCGACCGGATCGTGGAACTGGTCAAGCACGAGTTTCCATTGGCCAAGCTCTTCGTGCGTGCCTTCGATCGCGGCCACGCGCTCGATCTCATCGCCAAGGGCGTCGATTACCAGATCCGCGAGACCTTCGAATCCGCGATGCGCTTCGGTGAGGCCGCGATGATCGAGCTTGGCGTGTCAGTCGAGGATGCGCAGGCGATCAGCGCGGATGTGCGCCGGCGAGACGAGGCGCGGTTCGAGCTGCAGATCGTCGGCGATATCTATTCCGGCAGCGATCTCATGCGCGGCAACATGCCGAAGCCTACGCCGCTGACGACGCCGCGGCGGGCCGGCAAGGTCTATGGCGCCGACACGCTCGGTGAGAGCGCGACATCCGACCGCGACAACGAGCGGATCGAATAGTATTCAGCGTTTGGTGCGGCCGATCAGCTCGAGATAGAGCGCCGCGTGATCGAGATCCGGTTCGTTCATCGTGTGGACAAGCGTCTCGTAGCGTTCGCGAATGCTCTCGGCGAGCGGCAACTCGATCGCGAGCGCATCCGCTTCCTTCACGATGTTGTTCATATCCTTCAGCTGGATCGAGGATTTGGCACCCGGCGTGAAGTCGCGGCTGTCCATGCGCCAGCCATGGAGCTGGAGGATCGCGGAATCGGCAAAGCCTCCCTTCAGCGCATCACGGAACGCTTCCGCGTTGCCGCCGCCGGACTGAACGAGCAGGGTCGCCTCGGCGACCGCACCGATCGTGATGCCGACGATCGCCTGGTTGGCGAGCTTGGCCAATTGGCCCGTGCCGGATGCACCTACGCGCACCGGCCGTCCCAGTGCCTTAAGAACGGGGGCGGCTTCATCGAAGGTCGCTTCGCCGCCGCCGGCCATGATAGCGAGCGTTGCGGCTTCGGCGCCCTTCGTGCCGCCGCTGACCGGGGCATCGAGGTGGCGTAGTCCGAGCGCCTCGAGCCTTTCGGCATGGTCACGGGCTTCGGCCGGGGTGATCGAGCTCATGTCGATGAAAATCGCGCCGCTCTTCATGGACGCTGCCACGCCTTGGCCGAACAGAAGATCGGCAACGGCCTCGCCATTGCTGACGATGGCGATGACCATGTCGGCTTCTCTCACCGCGTCGGCGGCGCTGGCGGCGATCTCGGCGCCGAGCTTGCCGAGCGGCTCGGCTTTCTCCCTGCTTCGGTTCCAGACCGTCAGGCGGTGGCCGGCCTTGAGCAGGTTTTCGGCCATGGGCGCGCCCATGAGGCCTGTGCCCAGGAAGGCGATGTGTCGCGACGTCATGGTGAAATGCCCCGAAAGTCCGTCAGAAAGAAGTGAGAAGTGCCTGTGTCAATGGGCTGTCGCGCCGAGCAAGGCCATCGATGACATCGAAATGGTGCGTCGTTTCATCGACGTGAAACTTGGTCTCGACGCCGAAACCGTCCCAGAGTTCGGGCAGGATGCGGCTCTGGCGCAGAAATTCAGGCCGCTCCTTGCCACCCACCCAGGCGAGAAGGCGCGTGCCGGCAAGCGGGCGCAGGAGCGCCGGGCTTTCCCGATATGCCTCTTCCTCATCGATCGCGAGGATCGCGTTCATCTCGGTCAGCATCAGCGGGCGAAGATCGTGCACGCCCGAGATTGACACCACGTTGTTCACACGCTCCCGGACGGGTACGGCAAGCGGGGAATGCTCCGAAACCATGCGTGAGACGAGATGACCGCCGGCCGAGTGACCAGCAAGCCGGATCGGGCCAGCGACCCTATCGCTCGCCTTGACGATCGCTGCCGCGACCTCGCGGCCGATCCGCGTCAGCCGCGCCTCGGGTGCCAGCGTGTAGGACGGCATTGCCACGGCGAAGCCTCCATCGACCGCGCCACGTGCCAGATGCGACCAGAAGGATTTGTCGAAAGCTTTCCAGTAGCCGCCGTGGACGAAGACGACGAGGCCCTTTGGCGATCCGACCGGCAGGAAGAGATCCAACTTGTTGCGCGGCTCGGGGCCATAAGACATATCGATCTCAGCGCGACCGTCCTGTTGAAGCTCGGCGCGGAATTGAGCTGCCTCTGCCGCCCAGCGATCTGGATAGGCTTCTGCGCCGTCGATATAGGCACCGTTCGTATAGGCGTCGTCCCAATCGGTGATCGGGTATTCCGGTTTCGTCATGTGGTCCTCCCGATCCCGGCCGTTGTGCCGAGATCCTCGATCAAAGCGCCTACCGCCTGATGCAGGGCCTTGTCCAGATCGTCCGCCGTCAGTCCAGGTCCCGCGATTTGCCCTGCACGTCCGTGAAGCCACGCTGCAGCGCTCGTGGCTTCGAAGGGTGGCATGCGCTGTGCGAGCAGCCCGCCGATGATGCCGGCGAGCGTATCGCCGGAACCAGCCGTGGCGAGCCAGGGCGGTGCGTTCGTGTTCACCGCTGCGCGACCTTCGGGCTCGGCGATGACCGTGTCGCCGCCCTTCAGCAGAACCGTCGCGCCGCTGGCGACGGCGGCCCGCTCGGCGACGTCGATTTTCGAAAGGCTTTCGTTTTTCCCCAGATCTGGAAACAGCCGTGCGAACTCGCCGGAATGGGGTGTCATGACGACTGGCGCGCGACGCTCATGGATGCGCGTGAAAAGCGCCTGCGGATCATTCTTGAAGACCGTCAAGGCGTCGGCATCCAGCACCAGTGCGGCGCTGCTCTCTAATGCCGCCAGCACCAGATTACGGCTTGCATCGTCGATGCCGAGGCCCGGACCGATAACGACAGCATTCAGGCGCTCGTCTTCGAGCAAGGTTTTCAGATCGTCGGCATCATCGCAGCGGGCGAGCATGATGGCCGTGAGATGTGCGGCGTTCACCAGAAGAGCGCTGCCCGGCGAAGCCACGGTCACCAATCCGGCGCCCGCGCGCAGGCAGGCGGTTGCCGCAAGGCGCGCGGCACCCGTGCGGGTGGGGCCGCCGGACATGACGATGGCGTGGCCTCGTCCGTATTTGTGCCCTTCCGCCGAGGGAACCGGGTAGGCGGAAGCCCAGAGTTCACGGACATTTTCGAAGCGCCGGATGCCGAGCGTTTGAAGCACCGCGTCGTCGATGCCGATCTGCGCAATGCGGATTTCGCCGCAATGGGTACGGCCCGGGAAGAGAACGTGGCCCGGCTTTTTGCGGAAGAAAGTGACGGTGCGCGTCGCTTTGATCGCCGTCCCCCGCACCGTGCCGCTTCGACCATCGATGCCGCTCGGCAGGTCCACAGCCAGCACGGGGATACCGGATCGGTTGACGGCGTCGATCGTCGCGGCAGCTTCGCCCTCGACGGTGCGATCGAGACCGGCGCCGAAGAGCGCATCGATGACGATCCCGAAGCGGAACAGGTCAGCTGGCAATGCCGAGGATGTCTCACCCTGCCAATCGGCAAAAGCCAGTGCCGCATCGCCGCGCAGCCGCTCACGCCTGCCGATGAGAACGACGCGCACGGGCAGTCCCCGCAACCGCAGCACTTCCGCCGCCACGAAGCCGTCGCCACCATTGTTGCCGATGCCGGCCAGCACGAGTACACCGCGTTGCGCCGACGGAAACTTCAGCGCTGCCTCGGCGACAGCTTGCCCTGCCACGCGCATGAGATCGATGCCGGGCGTGCCCATCTCGATCGCCAGGCGGTCCGCTTCGCCCATTTCGCCTGGGGTCAGAAGTTCATGCATGGAATTTCAGAGGCTTGTCATTTGTGCAGAGCACAAAATCTGGTAGCTCAAGATCATGATCATCTTTTCCGATCTCGACGGGACGCTGCTCGATCACGCGACCTACTCCTTCGACGCAGCCCGGCCTGCGCTCGATGTCGTCAAGGCTAACGGCATCCCGCTCATTTTCGCAACCAGCAAGACGGCTGCCGAGATCGAGCCGCTGAGGGAAGCGACCGGCATTCACCTGCCCGCGATCGTCGAAAATGGCGCTGGCATCGCCTGGCCTGGCCATGCCGACGGACAGGAAGATGCATACCGACAGGTCCGCGCGGCGTTGGACAGGGTGCCGAAGCCGCTTCGCGCACTCTATCGCAGCTTCGGCGACATGGACGATGCCGAGGTGGCAGGGCGCACGGGCCTGTCGCTCGAGGGAGCCAGCCTTGCCCGTCGCCGGCTCTTTTCCGAGCCGGGGCTGTTTTCCGGCAGCGCTGAAGAGCGCGCCGCTTTTCTGGATGCACTCAAGGCGGAAGGCTTGTCCGCGGTGCAGGGAGGACGTTTTCTCACGATCTCGGCCGGCGCGAGCAAGGCCGATCGCATGACGGAGATCGTCGCCTGGCACGAAGCTGAAACAGGGCGAGCAGGCAGGCCGACGCTCGCGCTCGGCGATGCGGCCAACGACATCGCAATGCTCGAGGCAGCCGACTACGGCGTGGTCGTCGCAAACAGGGCGCACCCGCCGCTTGCGCCGTTGGCAGGCGAGCATGCAGGTCGGATCAGCCGTACCGAAAAAGAAGGTCCGGCCGGATGGAACGAGGCGGTGCTCTCGTTCATTCGGCGCGTCGGAGCGATCGAGAAGGGGACAGCACAATGACCGATTTTCACCAGACAGGCGCGATTGCGACCCTGCACAATCTCACGCGCCGGCCGGTCGAGGAGATGGAGCGCGAACTCGTCGCCTTCAGCGAAAACAGGCCGATCTCGTTGATCCTGCCTTCGCTCTATTCGGAACTCGAAGGCGAGGCGCTGCCGCTGATCCTCGATCACCTGACGAAGGTGCCGTATCTGAAGGAAATCATCATCGGCCTCGATCGGGCGAGCGAAACGGAGTTCCACAAAGCCAAGGAGTTCTTCGGTCGCCTGCCACAGCACCATCGCATTTTATGGAACGACGGGCCGCGGTTGACGGCGATCCACGACAAGCTGATGGACTATGGCGTCGCGCCAACCGAATTGGGCAAGGGGCGCAACGTCTGGTACTGCATGGGCTACGCGCTGGCATCCGGGCGATCGGATGTTGTGGCGCTGCACGATTGCGACATCGTCACCTACCACCGCGAGCTGCTCGCGCGCCTGGTCTATCCCGTTGCCAATCCGCGCTTCGGCTATGTCTTTGCCAAGGGCTTCTATTCCCGCATCGCCGACGGCAAGCTCAACGGGCGCGTGTCGCGCCTGCTGGTCGGACCGCTGCTCGATGCTTTGGAAAAGACCATCGGACCCCAGCAATACATCGATTATCTGGCTGCCTTCCGCTATCCGCTCTCCGGCGAGTTCGCGATGCGCATGGCGACCATTCCGGATATCCGTATTCCGACCGATTGGGGCTTGGAAATCGGGGTGCTGTCGGAGATGCGCCGCAATGCCAGCCAGCGCTCCATCTGCCAGGTTGATATCGCGGACGTCTACGACCACAAGCACCAGGACCTGTCGCAGGACGATGCGGAAAAAGGCCTTTCGCGTATGTCGATCGACATCACCAAGGCCGTGTTCCGCAAGCTCGCGACGGAAGGCGTTACCTTCACCTCCGGCACGTTCCGCTCGGTCAAGGCCACCTATTACCGGGCGGCGCTCGACATGATCGAGAGTTATCACGCCGACGCGGTGATGAACGGCCTCCGGCTCGATCGCCACCGGGAAGAGCAGGCTGTGGAGCTCTTTGCCGGCAACATCATGAAGGCCGGCGAGATGTTCCTCGAAAATCCGATGGAGACGCCGGTGATCCCCAATTGGCGGCGGGTCAATTCAGCCGCGCCAGGCATTCTCGATGATCTGCGCGATGCGGTGGAGGCCGACAACCGCGGCAGTTAAGCGTTAAGCGGTTCGGTTGGCGAGCCAGACGCACTGATAGGGGTGAAGCTCGATGGCGGTGCCGATTTCGGCATCGATCTCGTTGCCGCTCAAAAGATCCGTCCAGGTCTCGCCCTTGATCAGGTTCAGGCTAACGAGAGGCAGCGTGATTGCACGATCCGTCACGTTGTGGATGGCGAAGATCGACTGTTCCCGGTCGATGCTCTGGCGCCAGACGCCGAAGAGGCCTTCGCCCAGTTGCAGCGTGAACTGCGTCGCATTGGGATGAAACGCCTTCTGGGCGGTGCGGATGTCGATCTGGCGCTTCAGTTCGCCAAGGACGATGGCCTGCTCGCTTTCGGCGTCCGCAAGGCGCTCTTTCAAAGCATCGTAGTCCCATTGGTGGCGGTTGAGCGACCGGTTGTGGCCTGTGCGCGCGCGCCGATCGTGGTCGTTGGGGGTGGCGAGCAGGCTGTGGATATAGAAGGCGGGCATGCCTTCGAGCGCCATCATGATCGTCTGCGAGCACAGGAAGCGCTCGCGGCGCCATTCGTCCGGCGTGCCGTCGATCTTGCCCTGGAAGGCGTCGAATAGCGCAATGTTCATCTCGTAAGGCCGGTAGGTGCCGTCCGGCATGGCGCGCAGAGACACCGCGCCGCCGAATGCTTCCACGGCGGCGATCATCATGGCGATCTCCTCGTTGGGCAGAAGGCCCTCGGCTGGCCGCAGACCAATGCCGTCATGGGATGCGACGAAATTGAAATAGAAGCAGCCGGCAGGCGCCGGCGGCATCGTCATCTGCCAGCGGTTGAGCGCTGTCGCGTCGCCCGAGAGAAGCGCGTGAACGACAAGGGGCGGAAAAGAGAAATTATAGACCGCATGGGCCTCGTTGCGGTTCCCGAAATAGGAGAGGTTCTCCATGTTCGGAACGTTGGTTTCCGTAATCAGAAGCAGCGGCACCTCGGCGTAGTCGGCGAGCGTGCGCATCAGCCGGACGATCTCGTGCGTCTGGGGCAGGTGGATGCAGTTGGTGCCGATCTCCTTCCAGACGAAGGCGACGGCGTCGAGCCGGATCGTGCGGACGCCGCGATCGATGTGAAAGCGCATGATGCGCAGAAACTCGATCAACATCTCCGGATTGGCGAAATTCAGATCGACCTGGTCTTCGGAGAAGGTACACCAGACGTGTCGCTCGCCATGCGCCGTTTCCACCTTCCGCAGAAGCGGATGCGGACGTGGACGCACGACGGCGGAAAGATCGGTCGCGGGGTCGACTTCGACGAAGAAGCCGCTACCGGGCTCCTCGCCGCGCAGATACTGCTTGAACCAGAGCGATGCAGAGGAAACGTGGTTCAGCACCAGATCGGCCATCAACCGGTAGCGCCGGCCAAGCCTCTGGAGGTGCTTCCAGTCGCCGACATCGGGGTTGACGCTGTAATAGTCCACGACGGCAAAACCATCGTCGGATGTGTAGGGGAAGAACGGCAACACGTGGACGCTGTTCACGCTGCCATCGAGATGCGTATCGAGAAAATCATGCAGCAGCGCGACGGGGGCGGTCTTCTCGTCGATCAGCGAATTGCCATAGGCGATCAGAACGGTGTCGCGCTCGCTCCAGGGCGGCTGGTTGGTCAGACGGCCTTTGCTGCGCGGCTTGGCCTTCCCGCTTTCGGGCCAGAAGGCCGCAATCATCGCATCGGTCAGAGCAGCGCTGTCGCGCTCCGGGTAGATGAAGGCGAGATGGCTTTCCAGGCGCGAACGGAGAAATGAGGGCATCGAACAAACTTACCGCGCTGCAACAGCAAAACTCAATGGGTTAAGCAGGAACGTGGCTCAAGTGCGGCGGGGCGCCATACGGCGCGTCGCGAGATAGACGCAGACGCCACCGGCAATGGCGGCAAGCAGGATGATGATCAGCACGGTGTCGTAGCCACCGAATTCCCAGACCAGCGATCCGAAAAACGGCGCAACCGCAATGCCGAGCAGGTAGGGCGCCGCGAGCGCGCCGGCGACCGCGCCGAAATTGGTCGCGCCCATGGATTCGCGCGTGATGGCAGGCTTTGCGATGCTCATGACGCCGAAGCAGGCGCCCTGCAGCAGCACGAACCCCGCCACGAACGGGGGAACCGCTGCGGCGGCGATCAGGGCCAGCGTCGCGAGCGTGATGCCGCTGAAGCAGGCGAGCACGATCGCCCTGTTGGATGTTCGATGGGCGGTCAACATCATTGCGATCCGACCGACGACCTGCATCGGCCCGATCATGGATGCCGCAAATACTGCGCTCGACGCATCGAAGCCGCGTTCGCGCAAAAGCGGCAGAATATGGTTCAGGATTACCCCGTGATTGATGGCGATCAGCGTGAAGCCGGCAGCCAGCAGCCAGAAGGTTGCGCTGCGAAGATGCGCGCTCCCATGATGGAGCCCTTCAGGTGCGCTGGAGGTCGTCGTGCGGCGGAAGCCGGTTTCGAAATGGCGCGCGCCGAGCCACATGAGCGGTGCGGCGATGAGGATGATCAATCCGGCATAGGTCATGGCAGCCACCCGCCACGACGCGGCCTCCGACACATAGTGGCCGAGCGGAAACGACAGCGTGCCAGCGAAGCCCGCAACAAGCGTAACCAGCGTGATTGCGCGTGTTGCCGTCGGCCCGATCGCCCGGGTCATGAACGCGAAGGTCGGTTCATAAAGGCCGCCGCCCATTGCAATGCCGATCACCGCCCAGGCCAGGTAGAACTGCCAGAGCGTTTGCACCTGCGACAGCGTGAGCATCGTCAAGCCGCCAAGCAGAATGCTGCCGGTGAGCACGAGGGGGCCGATGCCTCTGTCGATCAGCCGGCCGACCAGGGGCGACACCAGCGCCGAGGCGACGATGGCGAGGGTAAGCGCGCCGGTCAGCGCCGGCTTCGACCAGCCGAAGTCGGCTTCGAAATGCACGAAAAGCGCTGGAAACGCATAGAACGTGCCGCACCAGATCAGTGTTTGGGCAACGGCGATGGCGGCGATCGCCCATGTGTCAGTGCGGTGCATAGGGTATCCGTCTCATCGGTCAGGCGGTCGTGTCTGTGTAGCGCTTGACGACGATGCCGGCCGTGAAACCATGCACGATCGATGACAGGACGATGACAAGTGCCGTCGCCGCCCACAATTTTTCCATGTCGGCGAAGGCTGCGTGCCCACCGGCAAAGGCCATGTAATAGATCGAACCGACACCGCGCACGCCGAAAAAGGCAACGTCGTTTCGCGCCTGGCCGCCGAGCGAGGTGCCCACGAGCGACAGCCATGCAATGACCGGGCGGATCACGAAGATCAGGAGAGCGGCCAGCGTTGCAAGGCGCCAGTCGATCAGCGGCAGGAGATCGAGGAACACGCCACCCAGCATGAACAGCATGACGGCGGTCAGCGCGTATTCCAAAGGCTCGATGAAGTCGTGGAGCTTGCGATGATAGACGTTCTCCGGCTCGTAGCGCCGGATCGTCAGACCCGCGACGAAGACGGCGACGAAGCCATAGCCCTCCACCAGTTCGGTCGTGCCGTAGCACAGGATAACGGCGGCAAAGGCGATGACGCCAGCGCCGGACTTGGCGATCGGGTTATGGCTCGGGATGGAAAAGACGATGCGTGAGAGGATGTAACCGGTGACGAAGCCGCCGGCGATGCCCATGGCGATGCGGTAGACGACATCGCGCAACAGCCATTCGAGCCCCCACTCAGCGGGTACGAAACCCTGCGCCGCAACGATGATGGCCAGATACACGAAGGGGAAGGCGAGCCCGTCATTGAGCCCGGCCTCGGTCGTCAGCGCAAGGCGCACCGGATGCTCGTTTCCCCGCTGCGGCGGGCCGACCTGGAGGTCGCCGGCCAGGACCGGATCGGTCGGCGACAGCGCGGCTCCGAGCAGGATCGCACCGGCGATCGACAGGCCGGCGAAGGCCCAGCCGGTCAAGGCAACAGCCGCAATCGTCAAAGGCATGGCGATGAGCAGCAGGCGCATGGTCGGCGTCAGCAACTGCCGGTTGAAGCGCGTATCGATCCGAATGCCAGCGCCGAAAAGCGCCACGATAACGGCAAATTCGCTGGCAATCTCCCACAGATACCCATCCTCGATCGGGTGCAGGATGTCTGGCATGCCAGGAAAGAAGGTGTAGGCAACGAGCCCCGATGCGATCAGCAGGGCGGAGGCGGCCGGCTCCCAGCCGGGGATGAAGCGGGGGAACCAATAGGAGTTGACGACGCTCGCGCCGATTACGAGAAGCAGGACATGGTAGCTGCTGAAATCGAACATGCATATCCAGGGCGGCGGTTGCCTGGTGGAATCGTGCCGCTTGTCCTGTCTATAGCGTCTCTCCGCGCGCGATGACGACGCCTTTTCTCAATCGGTCGCACGCATCGCGGCGAATTGCGAGAGATGAACGCCGCCCGTCAGATGTGCGAGAAATTGCGTGGTCCGCAACCGGTCCATCACTGGCCCCTTCACCTCGCTCAGATGCAGGCGAATACCGGAATCCTTCAGTCGCTGATTGATCTCTTCGAGGCTTTCCAGCGCGCTTGAATCGATGGCGTTTACGGCCGAGCACATGAGGATGACGTGGCGCAGCGCTGGCCGTTCGGCGACAAGTTCGGCGATGCGGTCTTCGAGGAAACGGCTGTTGGCGAAATAGAGGCTCTCATCCACCCGCACCGTAAGCACATGGGGCACTGTCTGCACCTGATGGCGGTCGACGTTGCGGAAATGCTCGGTGCCCTCGACATTGCCGACGATTGCGATGTGTGGGCGGCTCGTACGGTGCAAATGCAGGACGAGCGAAAGGACGACGCCGAGCACCACGCCAGGCTCGACGCCGAGCAGCAGCGTGCCAATGATCGTGGCAGCCATGGCGGCGAAATCGGTTCTCGAATAGGCCCAAAGCCGCCACAGCGCACCGAAATCCACGAGTGAGAGCACGGCGACGATGATCGTGGCCGCCAGCGTGGCGCGGGGCAGATCTGCGAGAAACGGTGTGAGGAACAGCGTCGCCAACGCGATGCCGAGCGCGGTGAAAAGACCGGCAGCGGGCGTCTGCGCGCCTGCATCGAAGTTGACGACGGACCGGGCAAAGCCGCCTGTCACAGGGTAGCCGGCCGAGAGGCCCGAGGCGATGTTGGCGGCGCCAAGCCCGATCAGTTCCTGGTCCGGAACGATGCGCTGGCGGCGCTTGGAGGCGAGCGTCTGTGCAACCGAAATGGATTCGACGAAGCCGATCAGACTGATCAGCAGCGCCGGAACGAAGAGTGCCTGCACGACGCCGAGATCGATTACGGGCCAGCCGGGGACCGGCAGACCTTGCGGGATTTCGCCGACGAGGGCGATGCCACGTGCACCGAGATCGAGAAGCTTCACGGCAACGACGGTGACCAGAATAGCGAAAACCGGACCTGCCTTCGCGATCATGTCGGCCGGGCGCGAGCCGAGACCGAGGCGCATCAGCATGGCTTTGAGGCGCAGGCGGATGGCGTAAAGGAAACCGAGCGTAAGCACGCCCAGAACAAGCGTCGGGACATTGATCGCCTGGGCGTTGGCAAACAGCGCAGTGCCGATTTCCGGCAGCGTGTCCCCGCGCACGGGAACGCCGAGGATCGTCCCGAACTGGCCGATGGCAATCAGCAAGCCCGATGCGGTGATGAAGCCGGAGATCACCGGATGGCTCAGGAAATTGGCGAGAAAGCCGAGGCGCAGGATTCCCATGACGAGCAGGATCGCGCCGGAGAGTAGCGCAAGGACGATCGCGGCCGTGAGATAGTCTGCCGTGCCTGCAGCCGCCACTTCGCCCACGGCCGACGCCGTCATGAGTGAGACGACGGCCACCGGGCCGACGGCAAGCGTGCGGCTTGTGCCGAAGACGGCGTAGGCGGCGAGCGGAAGGATCGATGCATAAAGCCCGACCTCCGGTGGCAGGCCCGCGAGCATGGCGTAAGCCAAAGACTGCGGAATCAGCATGATCGTCACGATGACCGCCGCCAGCAGATCGTCCGCAAAGGTCACGCGGCTATAGCTGCGGCCCCAGGTCAGGATCGGAAAATAGTGGTGGAGCGCGGCCATGGACCAGGTGCCTTTCGTTCGAAAATCAGCCGTTCAGGCCCTGCGCGGTTGCGGCAGGGCGCCGATCATGCGCGCGCCCCACATGCCGATCAGCATGGCCGGGACAAACGCCAACGTGCCAATCGCACCAAGACTGAGCGCGGTCAGTGCAGGACCTGGGCAGAAGCCGCCAAGGCCCCAGCCGATGCCGAAGATCGCCGGCCCGATGAGGATGCGGCTGTCGATGTCGGTGCGGGTCGGCAAATGGAAGCGATCGGCCAGAAGCGGCTTGTCGCGCTTCAGCACAAAGCGGTAGCCGATGAAGGCGACGATGACGGCGCCGCCCATGACGAAGGCGAGCGACGGATCCCAGGTGCCGAAGACATCAAGAAAATTAAGAACTTTCGCCGGGTCGGACATGCCGGAGATGACGAGGCCGACGCCGAAGAGCAGACCGATGACGAGATTGATGAGAATGGACATGGTGCTGTTCCTCAAAGGACGTGGCGCGTCGCGAACACCGTGACGAAGGCGGTGGCCATGAAGACGATTGTCGCAACGAGGGACCGGGCCGAAAGGCGCGAAAGGCCACAGACGCCGTGGCCGGAGGTGCAGCCATTGCCGTAGACCGAGCCGAAGCCGACCAGCAGGCCCGCCGCCACCATCAGGGCGACATTGGAGGACACGGTTTGCGTGACGGGTGCGCCGGTTGCGAACCCATAGGCGAGCGGTGCGGCGATCAAGCCGATCACAAAGGCGAGGCGGCTTCTAAAGCCAGCGTCCTCATAGGGCGGAAGCAGGCGGCCGGCGATGCCGCTGATGCCTGCGATACGTCCTTCAAAGGCCATCAGCAGCACAGCGGACAGGCCGATGAGCGCGCCGCCGGCAAGCGAGGCGAGGGGGGTGAATTCGGTCATGGTTCAAGATCCGATCGGGGCTAGGGCCAGGCCCCGGGCCAGGGGGAAGTGTCAGGGCTTTTCGCAGAACATGCGGTGCATCATCGCCACGAACTCCGCGACGCGCGCATCTGCGAGGCTGTAGAAAACGGATTTCGACTCCTTGCGGCCGGCGATGAGGCCGGCTTCGCGCAGTTCGGCGATTTGCTGGGAGAGGCCGGGCTGGCGAATGCCGAGTCCGTCCTCCAGTTCGCGCACGGAACGTTCGCCTTCAACGAGAGCGCAGACGATCATCAGCCGGTTGGGGTTGGAAAGCTTTTTCAGAAAGTCGGATGCTTCGCCGACATTCTTCAGCATGTCCTCGACGGCTGCGGTGGTGAGTTCGCTCATCCGTCGGTGTCCCATGGTGCGCCGCCGAGAGCATCGAGCGGCAGTTTGAGATAGCGCCGGCCATTGCTCTCCGGCTCGGGCAGGCGACCGCCATTCATGTTCACCTGCAGGGAATGCAGGATGAGTTTCGGCATCGGCAGGGTCTTGTCGCGCGCCTCGCGGATTGCGACGAACTCGGCCTCGGACTTCGCTTTCGAGATGTGCGTGTTCTTCGCCTTCTGCTCAGCGACGGTCGACTCCCAGAGCGGCTCGCGGCCGTCCGGCTGATAATCGTGGCCGGTGAAGATGCGCGTGTCGTCGGGAAGCGCCAGGATTGCCTGGATCGAGTTCCAGAGCCGAGAAGCGCTGCCGCCGGGAAAATCCGCGCGCGCCGTGCCGCTGTCCGGCATGAAAAGCGTATCATGCACGAAGGCGGCATCGCCGATCACGTAGGTGATCGAGGCAAGCGTGTGGCCGGGTGAGAACAGGATATTCCCGTCGATCCCGCCCAGCTTGAAGGTCTCGCCCTCGGCGAAGACCTTATCCCACTGCGACCCGTCGGCCGGGAAGTCCGGCCAGTTGTAGATGTCTTTCCAGAGCTTCTGGACCTCGACGACCTTCTCACCGATCGCCGTCGGCGCGCCGGTCTTTTCCTTCAGGTAGCGGGCGGCGGAGAAATGATCGGCGTGGGGATGCGTGTCGAGGATCCACTGAACCTTGAGCCCGTGCCTTTCCACATAGGCCAGGATCTTGTCGGCGTTCTGCGTGCCCGTCGCACCGGATTTTTCATCGAAATCCAGGACCGGATCGATGATGGCGCAATCCTTCGTCGCCGGATCGGAAACCACATACTGGATGGACGAAGTGCGCTTGTCGAAGAAGCCGGCCACATCCGGGCGTTGTTTCTTTGCTGCACGCTTGGTGAGCCACGCCTTGACGCTGCCGAGGTCGGCGCCGTGTTCGGCGGCAAGTGCATCAAGGTCGTCGAGCGTCATGCGGCCATCCAACACTTCGCCTGCTGCCCAGAGTCCGAGCGAACGGCCGCCGAGCCTGCAATGGGCGAGAACCGGCCCGTCAGCGCCCTCAAGTGCCTTCTGGAACTGGCGGACGCGGTCTTCCGTCACGACGCCCGGCGTCATGGGAATGTAGACGAAGTCCATATTGCGCGATGTTGCCGCTTTGCGCGCGGCTTCCAACGCCGGCTGGTCATCTGCCTCGCCCGAGACGCGATTGTTGATCACGCGGGTGACGCCTGCCTGCCGGGCGCGATCGAAGTCGGCCTCGCTGGGCTGGCCGGAAATCCATAGCTTGTCGGTGATCTTTTTCATGTCGTCATCTTTTCGATAGTGTCATAGGAGCCGGTGTCGGCTTGGTAGCGATTAAGTAATATCGATTGCAAAAAAATGCAATAGAAAATTTGCATGTGATGAGGCCGGGATGAGATTGGAGCTCCTCAGGGGATCGGCGATCGGCCCGCATGTGGCGGATCTTGCGCGATTGAGAACGACCGTCTTTCGTGCCTTTCCCTATCTCTATGAAGGCTCCGATGCCTATGAAGAGCGCTATCTCGCCACCTATGCCAGGTCAGCGGATAGCGTTTTCGTTCTCGCATTCGATGGCGAGCGGGTGGTCGGTGCGGCGACCGGCATGCCCATGGCCGACGAGACGAATGAGGTGCGGGCGCCCTTCCTCGATGCCGGATGGGACGTCGATCGCATCTTCTATTACGGCGAATCCGTGCTCTTGCCGGACTATCGCGGGCAGGGGATCGGCGTACGCTTCTTCGAGGAACGCGAGGCCCATGCGACGGGCCTCGGCCGGTTCGACTGGACGGTGTTCTGCGGGGTGATCCGACCAGAGGATCATCCGAACCGACCGGCCGATTACGTCCCGCTCGACGATTTCTGGTGCAGACGGGGCTATGCGCCGCTCACGGGTCTCGAGACGGCGTTCAGCTGGCGTGACATTGGCGATGATGCGGAAACGGCCAAACCCATGCGGTTTTGGGGCAAGCGGATCGGCTAGAGCTTCAAACGCCGAGCCACTTCTTCTGGACGGCCTTGTCGGCAATGATGTCTGCGGACGAACCTTTCCAGACGGTCTCGCCGCGGCCAATCACATGGACGTCGTCAGCAAGCTCCGTCGCAAATCCGAAATTCTGTTCCACCAGCACCATGGTCATGCCGGCGGCTTTTAGTTCCGAGAGCTTCTCGTGGATCTGGCGCACGATGATGGGCGCTAGGCCCTCCGTCGGTTCGTCGAGCAGAAGCAGTCGCGGGTTCATGAGCAGCGCGCGCGCAATCGACAGCATCTGCTGTTCGCCGCCCGAGAGTTCGTTCCCCCCGTTCGACAGGCGACGAGAGAGGTTCGGGAAGAAATCGAGCACCCGCTCCATGGTCCATTCGGCACTGGCCGGCGCCAGGCGCGTGGCGAGCTGCAGGTTTTCCTTGACCGTGAGGGATGGAAAGATGTCGCGCGTCTCGGGCACATAGGCGATGCCGCGACGGGCAATGTCGAATGTCCGCTCGCCGGCTATATCCTTGCCCTCGATCCGGATCGCGCCGCGCGTTGCCGGCAGGAGGCCCATGATGGCCTTCATGGTCGTCGTCTTGCCGGCGCCGTTGCGTCCGAGAATGGCAAGCACGCGCCCTGCGGTGGCACGGAGATTGAGGCCGTAGATGACCTGCGTTTCGCCGTAGCCGGTGTGGAGGTCGTCGATCTCAAGCATCCGCGCGCCCGCCCAGATAGATTTCGTTGACGAGGCTGCTGCCGCGCGTCTCGTCCGGCGTGCCTTCGAAGACGAGTTCGCCGTAATTGAGCACGCTGACGCGGTCCGCGACATCGAGCGCGAGATCCATATCGTGCTCGATGATCACCACCGTCAGGTCGCGGGGCAGCGTCTTCAGCAGGCGGTGAAAGCCGTGGATCATCTCTGGGCCGACGCCGGATGTCGGCTCGTCCATCAGAATGACGCTCGGATCGGTCGCCAGCGCAAGACCGACTTCGAGCTGCCGCCGTGCGCCATAGGAAACCGCATCGACCGGATGGTCCAGAAGTTCAGACAGCCCGACCTTAGCCGCTACATCGCGAACCTTGGCCAAAATATCGGTGTCGTTCAGCGTATCGCGCAGAAACCAACCCGATGCCCCGGATGCTGTTGCGACCGCCAGCGCCAAGTTCTCCTTGAGCGTCAGCTCGGTGAACAGGTTGTTCTTCTGGTAGGAGCGGGCAAGTCCGCGTTTTGCCCGCGCTTCCACCGTGTCGCCCGTCACATCGCGGCCATCGAGGTGGATCGTGCCGGCGGATGGCTTCAATTCGCCGACGAGGATGTTGAAGAGCGTGGTCTTGCCCGCGCCGTTGGGGCCGAGGATGACCCGGCGTTCGCCCTTCTCAACCAGGATCGTCACGTCATTGGTGACGTTGATCTGGCCGAAGGATTTCTTGAGGCCGCGTGCTTCAAGCATGGCTGGCATCCTTCTCGGCGGCGACTTCGAGCGCAGAAGCCTTGGGGGCTACCTTCTTGCGGCGTTCCAGCAGGTGTTCGATCTGGCCGTAGGCTCCGCGGTTGCCGAGCACGACGACGAGAATGAGGACGAGGCCGACGACCATGTGCCAGTAGCGGGTGACCTCGCTGACTTCGTGCTGGAGGAAGACGAAGAGCACGGCGCCAACGGCAGCGCCGACCAGGGTGCCAAGCCCGCCCAGGATGACGATGACGAGCGCTTCGCCGGACATCATCCAGCTCATCATTTCAGGCGAAACGAACATGGTTTGCTGCGCGGCGATCGTTCCAGCGAGGCCTGCCAGCGCCCCTGAAATGCCGAAGGCGAACGCCTTGTAGCGCAGTACCGGCAGACCAAGCGCGCGCATGCGCACCTCGTTGGAGCGGATGCCGACGAGCGTGCGGCCGAAGCCGGAGCGCATGATGAAGGCGGCGACAGCGTAGGACAGCGCCGCGAAAACGATGGCGAGAAGCGCGAATTGCAAGGAATCGTTCGTATCGATGCCGATCATCGACAGATCGAGGCGGGCGACGCCCGACATGCCGTCATCGCCGCCGAGCGCGCGATTCTCGAAGGTGTAGACATAGACCATCTGGCCGAAGGCGAGCGTCGTCATGATGAAGAAGATGCCGCTGGTGCGCGACGTGACGGCACCGACGAAGAGCCCGAACAACCCGCTTGCCGCTATGGCGGCAACCAGAGCGATGAAGGGCGAAACGCCCATCATGCCGGTCAGAACGGCGAAGACATAAGCACCGATGCCGAAGATGGCGCCGTGGCAGAGCGAAACCATGCCGCCATAGCCGGCCACCATGTCGAGGCTGATGGCCAGGATGACGAGATAGGCCGCCTCAATCACCAGTTCGCGGCCGTAAAAGCCTGCAAAGACGGTGTAGATCGCCATGCCGATGAAGAGTAGGAGGATGGTGACGGTTTTGGTGGTCGTCTGGTGAAACATGATGCCGCCCCTTACGCCTTCGCCGGAAACAGGCCGGCCGGCCGGAAGATCAGCACCGCCGCCAGCAGGGCGTAGATTGCGACTGATGCCAGTTGCGGCGCGAGCACGGCGCCGAAGGTCTGGATGAAGCCGACGAGCAACGAGCCCGCGATGGCGCCCTTGAGGCTGCCAAGGCCGCCGATGACCACGACGATCAGAACCGGGATCAGAAGCTGAGTGCCCATGCTCGGTGTCACTGAAAGCACCGGCGCCGCGACCGCTCCTGCAAGTCCAGCCAGCGCGCAGCCGATGCAGAAGACGATGAAAAACAGGCGCTCCACATTAATGCCGAGGCAGGCGGCCATCTGGTCGTTGTCGACGCCGGCGCGGATCATCGCGCCGATCTGGGTGCGCGAGAGCAGCAGCCAGAGGCCCGCCATGACGGTGAGGCCGAGGCCGATGATGAAGAGACGGTAGGTCGGGTAGGCAACGCCCAAGACTTCTGAGCGGCCCGTGAACAGCTGCGGCTCGGGGATCGACAGCGCGAGGTCGCCCCAGATGATGCGCGTGATGTCGAGAAGCACGAAGATGAGGCCGAAGGTGACGAGCACCTGGTTCATCGGCCCGGCTTTTCGCATGCGGCGGATGAGACCGAGATAGAGCACGACGCCGGCCAGCGCGACGGCGATCGGAGCCAGCAGAAACGCGCCCCAATACATGCCTGTCAGCGCGAAGGCCGACACGCCGACATAGGCGCCAAGCGCATAGAGCGCGCCATGGGCGAGATTGACGAAATGCATCAGCCCGAAGATGACGGTCAGCCCGATCGACAGGAGAAAGAGCAGCATCGACAGCTGGAGCCCGTTCAGGGCCTGCACGATCCAGAAATTCATGGCGTCCGCTTCGGTCCGGTAGGGATAAGGGTGGCGGGAACACGAGAGCTCCCGCCATTCATGCGATCGGTGTCGCGACGAGCGACGCCTCAGGCAACCGTTTGCGGCTTAAAGTTCGCAGCCGTTCGGTTCGTCGCGGACGGCTTCGACCGTATCGAGCAGTTCCTGCGTCAGCTTGCCGTCTTCGCCTTCGACGATGTCGTAGATATAGACGTTCTGGACGATGTTGTTGGTGGCCGGATCGATTTCGAGCGGACCGCGCGGACCTGTGTACTGCACGTCGCGCAGCGCTTCCTTGATGGACTCGCGATCCGTGGCGCCGGCCTTGACGGCTTCCACGAGCGCGCGGCCGGCGTCGTAACCCTGAACTGCGTATTCGGAGGGCAGGCGGTTCGCCTTGGCCTGGAAGGCTTCGACAAAGGCCTTGTTTTCCGGCGTATCGAGCGTCGGCAGGTAATGCAGCGACGTGATGACGCCCAGTGCTGCCGGACCTTCAGCGTCGAGATAGAGCTGCGACGTCAGGAAGCCTGAGCCATAAAGCGGCGTCTCGTCCTTGATGCCGAAGGAATCATACTGCTTGACGAAGTTGATCGCCTCGCCGCCGGCATAGAAGACGAAGATCGCGTCCGGATCGGCAGCCTGCGCCGTCGTCAGGTAAGGTCCGAAATCCTGTGTCTGGCCGAAGGGCGTGTAGTCCTGGCCGAGCACTTCGCCACCGGCGGCCTCGAAGGCCGTGACGAAGGCGCCGATGTGCTGGCGGCCGGCGGCGTAATCGGGAGCGAGTGTGTAGACGGTGCGCACGCCCTGATCATAGAGCCACTGGCCCATGGGGCGGTTGACCTGCGCATTCGAGAAGGACACGCGGGTGATGTAAGGGCTGCAATCGGCGCCGGTTGCTTCGTCGTTACCGGCGTTGGAAACGATCAGCGGCGTCTGCGACTGGTCGACGAAATCGCGGATGGCTGCCAGAACGCCCGATGAAACGAGGCCCGTCAAGACGTCGACTTCGTCCTGCAGAACGAGCTTGCGAGTGGCCGCGACGCCGACCTGCGGCGAGGCTTCGGTGTCCTCGCGGATGATGTTGAAGCGATCCGTCATGCCCGCTTCTTCGAGCGCCAGCACGAACCCTTGATCGATCTCTTCGCCGAGCGAGGCGTAGACGCCGACGTAGGGCAATATCATGCCGACATCGATAACGTCTTCCTGCGCCATTGCAGTCGTCGCGCTGAGTGCAAACGCGCCCGCCAATGCAGATTTTACTGTCAGATTCATGGTGTTCTCCTCCCGTTTTCTCCTCGACCGAGCTTTCCCGTTCGTGAACCGGAAAGCAAGCGGCCGTCTCCTCCACCCAAACTCTAATCAAGCAGCGAGCGGCATTCAAGCAATATAATGCACAAGCATCCAGATTTCGGCCTTGCATGTCCATCTATATGATAAATATGTATAAATTGACTTGGACAGGTTGTTTGACGTGTCGTGGGCCGGCAAAAGAATAGGCATTATCTTGCAACATGCGGTTTGCTAGGCCATAGTGCCGGTATCGGAAGCGGCGCGGGAGATCGCCGTTTCGGCCGCCAAAGCGGTGCCGATGTGCTTTGGAAAAATGGGAGGACTGGCGTTGCGTAGGGAGAACGCGAACGCTGCGGAATTCTTCGTGGATCGCCACGTGGAAACGCAAGCAGCCGACAAGAACGCCTTCGTCGAAGGTGTCGATCAGGGCAGGTCCCTGACCTATCGCCAACTTGCCGAGCAGGCCGGGCGCATGGCTTCGCTTTTCGAGCGCCACGGGCTCACTCGGGAAGACCGCGCCGCGATGATCGTGCTCGACACGATCGAGTTTCCGGTGATTTTCTGGGGCAGCCTGAAGGCGGGCATCGTGCCGGCCCCGTTGAACACGCTGCTCTCTGCCGATCTTTACGCCTTCATCCTGCGCGACAGCCGCGCCAAAGCGCTGTTCGTCTCCAAGGCGTTGCTGCCGGTGGTCGAGCCCGTGCTCAAGGACATGCCGTTCCTGAAGGCCGTCTTCGTGATCGGCGGTGATGGCAATGAAGGTTACCTCGATTTCGCAGCGGAACTGGATCTCAGCGCGTCGTCGCCGGACACGCTTGAGGTCTGCGGCGACGAAACGGCTTTCTGGCTCTATTCCTCAGGCTCGACGGGCGCGCCGAAAGGGGTTCGGCACGTTCATTCCAGCATGCGCGCGACCTACGAGACCTACGGCGTCCAGGTTCTTGGGATCCGGCCCGACGACGTCGTCTTCTCGGCGGCAAAACTGTTCTTCGCCTATGGTCTCGGCAACGGCATGACTTTCCCGATGGGCGCCGGGGCGACCGCGGTCCTCTATCCGGGCCGGCCCGTGCCTGCGGATCTCTTTGCCGTCACCGAGCGCGTGCAGCCGACGATCTTCTATGGTGTTCCGACGCTCTACGCCTCGATGGTGCAGGCGATGCGGGATGCACGTCCTGCCGGTTTCGAGCGCCTGCGCCAGTGCGTTTCCGCGGGCGAGGCGCTGCCCGAGGAAGTCGGAAAGCGCTGGCACGCGATTACCGGCGTCGACATTCTCGATGGTGTCGGGTCCACCGAGATGTTGCACATCTTTCTCTCCAACGCGCCTGGCTCGGTCGCCTACGGCACGTCCGGGTTCGCCGTGCCTGGTTACGAACTGCGTCTCGTGGATGAAGCAGGCGCCGATGTGCCGGTCGGCGGTGTCGGCGAGCTTCTGGTTAAGGGCCCCTCGGCTGCCGACGGTTACTGGAACCAGCGGGAGAAATCCCGCAGCACCTTCGAAGGCCATTGGACGCGGACAGGCGACAAATACGAACGGCGGGCCGACGGGCGCCTCGTTTACTGCGGCCGTACCGACGACATGTTCAAGGTCTCCGGCATCTGGGTCGCGCCGTTCGAGATCGAGCAGGCGCTGATCACGCACCCTGCCGTGCTCGAAGCCGCGGTCATTGCGCAGAAGGACGAAACGGGGCTCGACAAGCCCAAAGCCTTCGTTGTCGTGAAAGACAAGCCTGCGCCCGCCGATCTCCGTGACGTGTTGAAGGAGCATGTGAAGGAGAAGGTCGGGAAATGGAAATACCCGCGTTGGATCGAGATCGTCGACGAGTTGCCGAAGACCGCGACAGGCAAGATCCAGCGCTTCAAGCTGCGCCAGCAGGAGGTTGCATGACCATGCGCTGGGAGACGGGCAGCGAGCTTACGATTCAGGCTGGCGGCAAGAGGCTGGAGGCGCGGTGCTTCGGGCCTGCGCCCGGCGATAAGCCAACGATCGTCATGCTGCATGAGGGCCTCGGCTCGGTCAGCCTCTGGCGCGACTTTCCGGAGCAGCTTGCAGAGCGGACAGGCTGCGGCGTCTTCGTCTATTCGCGCGCCGGCTATGGCAAGTCCGAGGCCGCAGAGCTGCCGCGTCCGCTCGACTACATGACGCGAGAAGCGGTCGATGTGTTGCCGGAGGTGCTTGATGCTATCGGCTTCCAGGAAGGCGTGCTTCTCGGGCACAGTGACGGCGCCTCGATTGCGGCGATCTATGGCGGGAGCGTTCAGGACCACCGGGTTCGCGGTCTCATTCTGATCGCACCGCACTTCTTCACCGAAGCGGAAGGCTTGGCCGCTATTGCCGAGGCCAAAATTGCCTATGAAACCGGTGATCTTCGCGAGAAGCTCGCGCGGCATCACGCCCAAGTGGATGTGGCGTTCAATGGATGGAACGAGGCCTGGCTCGATCCTGCGTTCAAGGCATGGAACATCGCCGAGGTGATCGACTATTGGCGCATTCCCGTGCTCGCGATCCAGGGCCGAAACGACCAGTACGGGACGCTGGCGCAGATCGAAGAAATTGAGAACCGCATCTATTCGCCGGTCGACGTCGAAATCTTCGACGATTGTCGGCACGCGCCTTTCATCGACCAGAAGGACAGGACGCTCGACGTCATCTCCGACTTCGTCGCACGGCTCGACCGGATCGAGCACAGTAAAGTGGAAATCGCATGAAACTGGAAAGCTATGTCGGGGACCAATGGCGCGCCGGCGACGGTCACGCACGGGCGTTCATCAATCCGACCACCGGCGAAGCGCTCGGTGAAGTGGTCGATGGGGGCTTCGACATTGCGGAGGCACTGAATTTTGCGCGCGAGAAGGGCACGACCGCATTGTCCTCCATGAGCTTTGCCGAGCGCGGCAATCTCCTGCGCGGCATCGCGGATGTGCTGACGGCAAATCGCGAGAAATATGGCGAGATCGCTCGGCTGAACTCGGGCAACACGGCGGGTGATGCGGCGATCGACATTGATGGCGGCATCGCGACGCTCAAGGTGTATGCCCGCTACGGCAAGACGCTGGGTGACGCGCATGCGCTCATGGAACCGGGCCAGGATCAGCTGGCCAAGGAGCCGGTTTTCTTCGCGCGGCACGTCTGGACCACTCGACCGGGCGTCGCGCTGCAGATCAACGCCTTCAACTTCCCATCCTGGGGCCTGTGGGAGAAGGTATCGACTGCGTTGCTCTCTGGCGTCGCCAGCGTCGCCAAGCCTGCCTCAGCGACGGCGTGGCTTTCGCACGAAATGGTGCGCGACGTGATCGCCGCCGACATTTTGCCCGCCGGCGCGCTTTCGCTCGTTTGCGGTAGCGGCGCCGGTCTTGCCGATCACCTCGGTGCGATGGACAGTCTCGCCTTCACGGGGTCGGCCGATACGGGGCTGAAGCTGCGCTCGGGTGAGCGCCTGTTGGAAAGCGGTGCGCGGGTCACGATCGAGGCCGATAGCGTCAACGCGACGATCCTCGGGCCAGACGCCGCGCCGGGAACGGCCGTGTTCGATCTCGCGGTTCGGGAAGCGGTGAAAGCGCTGACCGTGAAAGCGGGGCAGCTTTGCACCAACATCCGGCGCATTCTCGTTCCGGTGCAGCATCGGGCGGACTTCGAGGAGGCCGTCGCGGCCAAGCTCGATCAGATCGTCGTCGGTAATCCTGCACTCGAAACGGTCCGGATGGGGCCGCTCGTCGATCTCAAGCAGCGCGATACGGCGCTTCGCGGCATCGGGGCGCTGAAATCCGAAGCGCGCGTCATTCGTGGCGGCGGCATCGGGCAGGCGGAAGGCGCGGACGCGCAAAAGGGTGCCTTTTTGCAGCCGACGCTTCTGCGATGTGACGATCCCGTTGGTGCGCGGTTGGTGCATGAGACCGAAGTGTTCGGGCCGTGTGCGACCGTCATGGCCTATGAGCGTGCTGACGACGCCGTTCGCCTTGCGGCGCGCGGTGGCGGTTCGCTCGCCGTCAGCCTCTTTTCCGATGACGTTGCAGTCCAGGCGCAGATGGTTGCTGGACTTGCGCCGTGGCACGGCCGGCTGCTGGTTGTCGATGAGACGGTCGGGAAGAACCACACGGGGCATTCGATCGTCATGCCGCAATGTGTGCATGGCGGTCCGGGTCGTGCCGGCGCCGGCGAGGAACTCGGCGGCCTTCGCGGGCTGCGCTTCCACATGCAGCGGTCCGCCATCCAGGGCTCGCCCGCTCTCTTCGAGGCGCTGCAAAGCGATGCGGTCGAAGCCGGTCTCTGAAACCGCGCGGGCGCAGGCGGCCTATCGTGCCGCATATGAGTGGCCGCTCCCACCGGAACCTTACCTGCCGGGACTGACGAAGCGGCCGGATAGCAGCGATGACGTGCATCGCGTGGCGGCTCTCGCGCCCGATCCGACCGACCCGAATGCGTGGCGCGAGAACGCCGCGTATCTGGCGGGGTTCAGGCTTTATAATGCAGGGTTCGGTTGGGAAGCGCATGAGGTTTGGGAGCCAGTCTGGATGCATGCGCCGCCCCACGGCGCGGAACGTTACCTGCTGCAAGGGCTGATCCAGCTTGCCAATGCCCGGCTGAAATTCGCGATGAAGCGCGATCGGGCGGGCGGCAGGCTGGTGGGGATTGCGGCCGGGCTGCTCGAACTCGCCGATTATGCGGCACGGGGAGAGGACGTGATGGGCGTCGATCTCCCGACGCTTCTCGGAGACACCCGTCTCGCGAGCGATATGCCTGGGCGAACACCAGAACTGCATTATAATGCATAAATTGATATTAAGATTTCACGATAGCGCAGTTTTATGCCCATGATGGGTGGACAGCGTGCATTAAAATGCACTAAACGTTATCAACGAACGACAAGGGAGGACAGTCGTGTCCAAGCGCATCGATTTTCAGGTCGACCCGGAGAGCTACCGCCATTGGCGTGTGGAGTATGAGGGCGACGTCGCGAAGCTCTACATGGACGTCGACGAGAAGGGCGGCCTCTTCGAAGGCTACGATCTCAAGCTCAATTCCTACGATCTTGGTGTCGACATCGAGCTTGCGGACATCGTGCAGCGTATGCGCTTCGAGCACCCCGAGGTGAAGGCGATCGTGCTTCAGTCTGGCAAGGATCGCGTGTTCTGCGCCGGTGCGAACATCCGCATGCTCGGCAGCGCCACCCATGCCCACAAGGTCAATTTCTGCAAGTTCACCAACGAAACGCGCAACACGTTCGAGGCTGCCGGCCGTGAGTCGGGCCAGCACTACATCTGCGCCGTGAAGGGCGCCTGTGCGGGTGGCGGCTATGAACTGGCGCTTGCCTGCGACCACATCATGCTCGTCGATGACGGTGCGTCCAACGTCGCGCTGCCGGAAGTGCCTTTGCTGGCCGTGCTTCCGGGCACGGGCGGCCTCACGCGCGTGACCGACAAGCGCAAGGTGCGCCGCGATCTGGCCGATGTGTTCTGCTCGATCGAGGAGGGCGTGAAGGGCAAGCGCGCCGTCGACTGGAACCTTGTCGACGAGATCGTCGCGAAGTCCAAGTTCGAAGAAACGATTTCGGAGCGCGCCAGCGAATTCGCCGGCAAGTCTAGGCGCGCTGCGGCCGAGAAGGGCGTCAAGCTGACGCCGCTCAACCGCACCTTCAACGACGATGGCGGCGTGACCTATTCCACCGTGGAGGTGGACCTCGATCGCACGAAGGGCATCGTCACCATCACCATCAATGGTCCTGATGGCCAAGCACCGAAGGATGCCGCAGACCTGCTCGCGCAGGGTGCCGATGCCTGGATCCTGCGGGCAGCGCGCGAGCTCGACGATGCGATCCTCCATCTGCGGCTGAACGAGCTGGAACTCGGCACCTGGGTCATCCGCAGCCAGGGCGATCCTGCCGCTGTGTTGGCGCATGAAAAGGTGCTGACGGACAACGCCGATCACTGGCTGGCCAACGAAATTCTTCTCTATTGGAAGCGCGTGCTGAAGCGTGTCGACGTCACCTCGCGCTCGCTCGTGGCGCTCGTGGAGCCGGGCTCATGCTTTGCCGGCGTGCTGGCCGAACTGCTCTTCGCCGTCGACCGTTCCTACATGGCCGAAGGCGATTTCGAGGGCGACAATCGCCACGTCGCGTCGATCACGCTGTCCGATGCGAATTTCGGACCGTTCCCCATGGCCAACGATCTGACGCGTCTTCAAACGCGGTTCCTCGGCGAGCCTTCGAAAGTCGATGAGGCCAAGGCGCGGATCAGTGAACCGCTCGAAGCGTTCGATGCCAACGAGCTTGGCCTCGTGACCTACTGCTTCGACGACATCGACTGGGAAGACGAAGTGCGCATCTTCCTCGAAGAGCGTGCGTCGTTCTCGCCGGATGCCATGACGGGCATGGAAGCCAATCTGCGCTTCCCCGGACCTGAGACCATGGAGACACGCATCTTCGGTCGGTTGACCGCCTGGCAGAACTGGATTTTCCAGCGGCCGAACGCCGTTGGCGAAAATGGGGCACTGCAACGCTACGGGACGGGGATCCGCGGCGATTACGACATGCGCCGCGTGTGACGGCGTCGGACATCATCGAGGAGAAGACGAATGCTTGATCTCATCAATGTCGCCTACGATACCCAGATCCCGAACAATGTGGGTCTGTCCTCCGACAAGCGCGTGCTGAAGGCGCTGGAAAAGTGGCACCCCGGCTATATCAGCTGGTGGAACGACCTCGGGCCGGACGGCTTCCAGGAAAGTCTCGTCTATCTGCGCACCGCGGTTTCGGTCGATCCCAAGGGCTGGGCGAAGTTCGACTACGTGAAGATGCCCGAATATCGCTGGGGCATTCTCTTGGCTCCGCAGGTGGAGGGTCGGACGATCCCGTGCGGCGAACATGCAGGCCAGCCGGCCTGGCAGGAAGTGCCCGGCGAATACCGCAACATGCTGAAGCGGCTGATCGTCATCCAAGGCGATACGGAGCCGGCGTCGGTCGAGCAGCAACGCCATCTCGGCAAGACCGCGCCGTCGCTCTACGACATGCGCAATCTCTTCCAGGTGAATGTCGAAGAGGGCCGTCACCTCTGGGCTATGGTCTATCTGCTGCAGAAATATTTCGGTGCCGATGGCCGCGAAGAGGCGGACGACCTGCTGCGCCGGACCTCCGGGTCGGAAGAAGCACCGCGCATGCTGGGCGCCTTCAACGAGGCGACGCCGGATTGGCTGTCCTTCTTCATGTTCACCTATTTCACCGACCGTGACGGCAAGATGCAGCTGGAGTCGCTGGCCCAATCGGGCTTCGACCCGCTGTCGCGCACCTGCCGTTTCATGCTGACGGAAGAAGCGCACCACATGTTCGTCGGCGAGACGGGCGTCGGCCGTGTCATCCAGCGTACCTGCGAGGCGATGAAGGAAGCCGGTATCGAGGATCCCTACGATATCGAGAAGGTTCGCGCGCTCGGCGTGATTGATCTGCCGACGATCCAGAAGAAGCTCAACCTGCACTATTCGCTGTCGCTCGATCTCTTCGGTTCGGAAGTGTCGACCAATGCGGCGAATGCGTTCAACGCGGGCATCAAAGGGCGCTACCAGGAAGCCAAGATCGACGACGACCACAAGCTTCACAACGACACCTATCCCGTCATCCAGCTTAAGGACGGCAAGATCGTGTGGGAGGAAGTCGCAGCACTTTCGGCCATCAACATGCGCCTTCGCGATGACTACGTCCGCGATGCATCCGGTGGCGTGAAGCGCTGGAATGCGACGATCGAAAAGACCGGCATCCAGTTAGAGATGAAGATGCCGCACCAGGGCTTCTACCGTCACATCGGCGTCTTCGCCGACGTCAATGTCGATCCGGACGGCACCATCATCTCCAAGGAAGAGTGGGATGCGAAGAAGGACGACTGGCTGCCGACCACGGCAGACGGCGATTTCATCCAGTCGCTCATGAAGCCCGTCTGGGAGCCAGGCAAATTCGCCGGCTGGATCGCGCCGCCACGCGTCGGCATCGACAACAAGCCGGGCGATTTCGAATACGTTAAGCTCCACATGGCTTGACGGCAGGCTCGCGAATTTCAGTGGCGAGCGCCAATCTCGCCACTGATCGCATTGGTGACCACGGGAGGCACCCGCCCCATGAACGCTCCGCTGAAACAGCACCTGATCGACCCGGAAATCTGCATCCGCTGCTATACCTGCGAGGAAGCCTGTCCGATCGATGCGATCACGCACAACGAAGACAATGTCGTCGTCGATGCTGCGAAGTGCGATTTCTGTATGGCGTGCATTTCGCCTTGCCCGACCGGGTCGATCGATGCCTGGCGGGTCGTCATGCAGCCCTATTCGCTCGAAGAGCAGATGAGCTGGATGGAGCTTCCCGAGCAGGAGGAGATTGCCAAGCCTGATGGGACGGGGCCTGCTGAGGGTGGTGACGTCGAGGCGCTCGAGGATTCCGTCGAGCGGTTGCTCGCCGAAGCCCATGCGGGTGCTGGCGGCAAGGCGCGCGCGCCCGCGACCGCATCGAAGCCCTCGATCAATCTCTACAATCTCAAGAAGCCTGCTGTCGGTATCGTGCAGGGCAATTACCGGCTGACGAGCGAAAGCGCCGACAGCGACGTGCGCCACATCATCATCGATCTCGGCAATCAGCACTTCCCGGTTCTTGAAGGCCAGAGCGTCGGCATTCAACCACCCGGCACGGATGCCAGCGGCAATGCCTATCTGCCGCGGCTTTACTCGATCTCCAGCCCACGCGATGGCGAGCGTCCGAACACCAACAACATTTCGCTGACCGTCAAGCGCGAGGAGCAGGGGGTCTGCTCCAACTATGTCTGCGATCTGCAGAAGGGCGACGAGGTTCGGCTGACCGGGCCGTTCGGCGCGACGTTCCTGATGCCGAACGATCCCCAGGCGCAGATCGTCATGATCTGCACGGGCACCGGCTCGGCACCTTTTCGCGCATTCACCATGCGCCGGCAGCGGCTGACGGCCGATGGGGGAGAGCGCATGCGGCTCTTCTTCGGCGCCCGCACGTCCGATGCGCTGCCTTACTTCGGGCCGCTCAAGAAGGTGCCTGACACCATCCTCGAAAAGCACCTCGTCTTCTCGCGGGCCGAGGCGGTGGAGAAGGAATATGTGCAGGACCGTATGCTGAAGCAGCGCGCGGATTTGGCCGGGCTGCTCTCAGCACCGCACACGCATATCTATGTGTGCGGGCTGAAAGCCATGGAGCACGGCGTCGAGGCCGCGTTCGAACAGATTGCCAAGGATATCGGGACCGACTGGGTGAGCCTGCGCGATCAGATGCGCGAGAGCGGCCGTTACCATGTCGAGACCTATTGATGGCTGAAGCTGGCGAGCCTTCGGACCTCTTCGTTCACGCCATCACGGTTCAATGGGCAGACTGCGATCCCGCGCGCATCGCCTATACCGGCCAGATCCCGAAATTTGCTCTATCGGCCATCGATGCATGGTGGGCCGAGCGCGTGGGCATCGACTGGTTTGCGCTCAATGTCGATCACCGGATGGGGACCCCCTTCGTGCATCTCGACATGGACTTCCGCTCGCCGATCACGCCGCGGCATCCGTTGTTTTGCACCGTGATGCTTAGCAAGCTCGGGACAACGTCGCTGACGTTCAGGGTGGTAGGCCGGCAAGATGGCACTGTCCGCTTTGAAGGCAATTTCGTGTGCGTTGCCGTATCCGCGGATGATTTCAGGCCGGGATATCCTTCGGCGGAAATTCGCACCCGGCTGGAGAGCCTTTTGAGCGAGCGGCTTTGATCGATTGCGTTGCTGTGGACCGGCAAAAAGTAGGGCTGTTCAATCAGTAAGATGAAATATAATGCATAAAGCGTTGGCCCTTCTGGCCCGCTGCATTATGGTTCGGCTATGGATGAGATCGTCACATTTGGCGGCAGAGTGACGCTTGGTCAAGACCGCCAGGCGGACGATACCGAGCGTTTTCTCGAAATGGTGGGCGATCGGGTGCGCGCGGCGCGCAACCGCCGCAGCATTTCGCGCAAAACGTTGTCTGAAATTTCAGGCGTCTCGCAACGGTATCTCGCCCAGCTGGAGAGCGGCACGGGCAACATCTCTATCCTGCTTCTGCGACGTGTGGCGGAAGCGCTCGATCATAAGATCGAATGGCTGGTGGGCGAGGAAGATCCCTATACGTCCGATGCCGTTGCCATGATGTCGCTCTATCGCCAGGCGACCGGTGAGCAGCGCATGCGCGTTCTCGAAATCCTCGACCCCGACAATCCGCATCTGCGGCGCTCGCGGCGACTGGCCTTCATCGGCCTGCGCGGTGCGGGCAAGTCCACTATCGGGCGTCTCGCCGCAGACCGGCTCAAGCTTCCGTTTCTCGAACTCAACGAAGAGATCGAGCAGGCGAGCGGCATGCCGGTCAACGAAGTGATCGCGCTTTATGGCCAGGAAGGCTATCGGCGGCTGGAGAAGCAATCGGTCGAGCGGATTGCTGCGACCTATGACTCGATTGTGCTGGCGGTTGCGGGCGGCATCGTCTCGGAGCCCGAGACGTTCAACTATCTTCTGCGCCACTATCACACGATCTGGCTGAAGGCGCGGCCGGAGGAGCATATGGGCCGGGTGCGCGCACAGGGCGATGAGCGCCCCATGGCCGGCAACCCGGCGGCGATGGACGAACTGCGCAACATCCTGATGAGCCGGGAAGCGCTCTACGCCCGTGCCGAAGCGCAAATCGACACGAGCGGGCGCGGTCTCCCAGAAACGCTGGATGCCGTGCTCGACCTCATCGAAAAGCGCGGCTTCCTCCGCGCCTGACGATCAGCGGCCCTTGAACGTTGCCGGACGCTTCTCCAGGAACGACAGCACGCCCTCGCGGTAATCTTCCGAGCGGCCAGCGACGCCCTGAAGACGCGCCTCGTCAGCCAGGTACTCATCGAACGACATTGTATCGGCTGCAGCGACGGCTTTCTTGATCAGCCCGTAGCCGAGCGTCGGGCCTTCGACGAGGCGGCGGGCAAGGGCGCTCGCCTCGGCTTGGAGTTCGTCTTCCGGCATGCTTTTCCAGATCAGGCCGGCGGCGGCGGCTTCGCTGCCTGACAGGCTGCCTGCCGTCAGCAGAAGTGCGCGTGCTCTTGCTGCGCCGAGCGCATGGACGAGCGTGTGTCCGGCCCCCGCGTCGACCGAGAGACCGACCTTCGCGAACGACCAGATGAACTTGGCATCATCGGCAGCCAGCACGATGTCGCCGGCGATGGCGATCGATGCGCCGGCACCTGCAGCCGCGCCATGAACGGCGATCACGACGGGCTTCTCGATCGTGCGGATCAGCGTGACGATCGGATGGAAGAGCTGTTTCTGGATCGCTTCGAGATCGAACGGCTCGGTGAATTTCCGCGGGTCGCGTGCCGAGAGGTCCTGGCCCGTGCAGAAGGCACGGCCGGCGGCCCGAATGAGCACCGCGCGGATGGCCCGATCGGCGGCGGCACGTTCGAGCGCTGCGCGGAACTGTAGGAGCATCGCTTCGGTCAGCGCATTCATGCGCTCCGGCCGGTTCAGGGTGATGGTCATCACGCCGGCTTTGATGGTCTCTTCGATCAGGCGATCGGCCTGATCGTCATTCTCTTTTGACATTCGTCGGGAATCCACGCAGTTGGCAGTTTGAATATCGTCACGATGCACTATACCGCATCTCGCAACAAGGCTCGGAGGAACATCATGGCCGTCACAGTCGCGCGCGAAGGATCCATCGCTATCGTCCGGCTCGACAACCCGCCGGTGAATGCGATCGGGCTTTCGGTGCGCCAGGGGCTGATGCGGGCGCTGGAGGAACTGGCCGATGCTGCCGATCTCAGGGCAGTGGTGCTGACCGGATCGGACACGATCTTCGCCGCCGGCGCCGATGCACGCGAGTTCGACGCGGACCCGGTGGCGCCGCATCTTCCCGATATTCTGGACGCCATCGAGAATGCGCCCCAGCCCTGGATCGCCGCGCTGACGGGCGCGGCGCTCGGCGGTGGCTGCGAACTGGCCCTTGCCTGCCGCAAGCGGATCGCCGGCCCGAAGAGCACGATCGGCCTGCCGGAAGTGACGCTCGGCGTGGTGCCGGGTGCCGGTGGCACACAGCGGCTGCCGCGCCTGGTGAGTCTCGCACCCGCACTCGACATCATCGCGAATGGTCGGACGTTGAAGGCCAACGAAGCGCTCGACGTGGGGCTGATCGACGAAATCGCGGAGGATCCGCTCGTTCGGGCACGGCAGATTGCCGAGAGCGAGGACCTGTCGGCGATCTTGCCTTTGTCGCAGCGACCGCAGGTGGCTGACGATCAGGCGGCTGTTGATGCGGCTAAAGAACGGGCAGCCAAGCGCATGCGCGGACAGGACGCGCCGCAGCGCGCGATCGAACTTGTCGCGCTTTCGAGCTCGATGCCGTTCGCGCAAGCCATGCTGGAAGAGCGGCAGACCTTCCTGACGCTGCGGCAGGGTGCGCAGGCCAAGGCGCTGCGGCATGTGTTTTTCGCCGAGCGCGGGGCAAAGAAGCCGGCGTGGGTGGAGGCGCAGCCGGTGGACGTGAAGACGGTCGTCGTCATCGGCGGCGGGACGATGGGCGCCAGCATCGCTTATGCGCTCGACAGTGCGGGACATGGCGTTGCGTTGGTTGAAACCGACGCGGATGCCAAGGAGCGCGCCAGCCACAATGTCGGCCGGTTGTTCAAGGACGCGGTGAAGCGCGGCCTGATGAGCGAGGCAGACGCCGCCAAGCGGCAGGAGCGCATCCAGTTGCTCGTTGGTTACGACGGTCTGCCCGAGGCGGAACTGGTGATCGAGGCTGCTTTCGAGAGCATCGAGGTGAAGCGGGAGATCTTCTCCACGCTGGACCGCGTCATGCCGGCCCACGCGGTGCTTGCGACCAACACGTCCTATCTCGATGTCAACGAGATCGCCGCGTCGACATCGCGGCCGGAACGTGTTCTCGGCCTGCATTTCTTCTCGCCGGCTCATATCATGAAGTTGCTGGAGATCGTTCGCGCCGACCGGACGTCACAGGAGGCGCTGGCAACGGGCTTTGCCGTTGGTGCCAAGCTGCGCAAGATCCCGGTGCTTGCCGGCGTCTGCGATGGCTTCATCGGCAACCGCATTCTGTTCCGCTATCGAGAGGAAGCGGACATCCTCATGATGGACGGTTCCCTGCCATGGCTCATCGACGAGGCCATGGTGGACTTCGGCATGGCGATGGGTCCCTATGAGGTGCAGGATCTTTCGGGCCTCGACATTTCCTACGCCCAGCGCAAGCGTCGTGCACCAACGCGTGACCCCAATCGGCGCTATATTCCGATCGCCGATCGCATGGTGGAAGAAGGCCGGCTCGGGAAGAAGGTCGGCGTCGGCTGGTACCGCTATCCCGGCGGCGGCGGCTCCGTTGTCGATCCGCTGCTCGAGGATTTGATTACGGAAGAGGCCCATTTCGCCAAGGTTACGCGCCGCGACGTTTCGACCGCGGAAATCCGTGAACGGCTGATGCTCGCCATGATCAACGAAGCCGCCGACATCCTGCATCAAGGCATCGCGGAAAAAGCGGCCGACATCGACCTCGTAATGATCCACGGCTACGGCTTCCCGCGCTGGCGCGGCGGCCCTCTCCACTACGCCGACACGCTGGGCGCAGCCGCCATCCTCGCCCGCATCGAAGAGTTCGAAAAGCAGGGCCCGATCATGTGGAAGCCGAGCCCGCTCATTCGCGAACTGGCGGAAACGGGCGGGCGGTTTGCTGATGTGAAGCGTGGGTGAGGGGCCAACGAAGACCAGAAGTTTCGGGCTAATCCCTATTGCCGATCAAGATCGTCGGTCTGCACGTCATCGGGTGCCAGTGCGTCTCCCTGCCGTGCAAATCTGATCGCAAGAATTTCTACAGTGTCCCGTCGGACTCGCGCCGTCAGGATGAAGGGGCTGGCATGGATTTTTCGGGTTTCCGGGAGCAGGCCGCGTTCCGTCATTTTGGGAAACGAGCCAAGCAACGATTTTTTTCGTTCGAGACGCTCGATAATCTTGAGAGCGGTGTTCGGACTATCCTCGGCAATTTTCGCCAGCGCTTTCAATAGAAATCGCTCGGCGCGGGGAGATAGGCGTACCCGCATCATCCCGTGCGACGAATGTTCCCGGTCGCCGTCTCTGTCACTATCTCTCGAGCCCTACGCATTACTTCGTCGAGATCGGAACCTAGGCCTTGATCCAGTTCGACCATCCCTTCCGCTTCATCTAGGATATCCGCGCCTTCTTCTTCGAGGTAGCGTTTCAATGCGCGGACCATCAGCCAGCTTCGGTCTCGATCCAGATGGCCAGACAACGCATCAAAACGCTCAACGATATTGCTGGGTAGGCGAAGAGAAATCTGAACCTTGTCTTCGGGCATCGACTGCTCCTGTCTTACAGTGAGATACATCATATCACGCCGACGTCTGGCGTCCTAACTGATATCCAGCAAGTGGCGCGCGCTTTGGTTATAGAGCGTGGTGTTGTTGCCCGAATTGTGCTCGCCCTTGTTCTGGCGGTCCTTCATAAGCGCGATGGCGCGTTGAACGGCCGGACGGGCCTTGATCGTTTCGCGCCAGCGCTTCACTTCGGGGAATGGCTCGAGCGAGACATCGAGGTTCTTGGCGATGAACGCCCAGGGAAAAGCCAGCATGTCGGCGATCGAATAGCTGCCGACGATGAATTCGTCCTGCCGCAGGCGTCGTTCGAGGACTGCGAGAGAGCGTTCATATTCGCCGCGATAGCGCTTCAGGGCGTAATCCTGTCCGCCGGTCGGCCCGAACATGCGGAAATGCGCCAGCTGGCCGGCCATCGGGCCCTGATTGCCGGTTTGCCAGAAGAGCCATTCCATCGTCTCTTTCCGGGCGATCGGATCATGCGACATGAAGCGCCCGGTCTTTTCGGCGAGGTACCAGAGGATGGCGCCGGATTCGAAGACCGGGATGGCTCCACCGTTTCCGCCACGGTCGACGATCGCAGGCATCTTGGCGTTGGGACTGATCGCCAGAAATCCAGGCGTCAGCTGGGCGCCGTGGAAAATGTCGAGAAAGCGGGCCTGGTAGGGCAGGCCGCATTCCTCCAGCATGATTGCCACTTTCCACCCATTGGGCGTCGGGGCGTAATAGAGATCGATCATCCCGTCTCTCCCTGATCGCAAATGCGAAGCCTTGTCGCCTTCGTCTTCTTATCAGGTTCGAGTTGCGCGCGTCAGGCGTTGCCGCGGGCTTCGCGCCAGAGGCCGAGCTTTTCCTGCACCGCTCGATCGGAATAGGAGAACAGAACCGTTTCCTCCGCCGGTTCATGGACGATCGTCTTCCAGGATGGGGCGACGAAAATGTCCTGCGGTCCCCATTCGATGACGGCATCGCCGATCCGGCTTTTGCCGCGGCCTTCGACGCAGACGAAGATCGTGGCATCGGTGGAGCGATAGGGGGTCGTGGCACCTGCAGCGAGAAGCTGGATGAAGGTCGCGATCGTTGGCATCGCGAAGCCGCCATCGAGCGGGTTCGTGTAGCGGAGCTTGTAGCCGTGGCAGGGGTCCGGATCGCCACCATTCTTCATGGCCTCGAGCGTCGCGCGGCTCTTTTCGTACGGGTAGTTGAAGATCGGCGAGACGTGGCCACCGCGCGGCGCGTCGACCGGCATGAGATTGTTGCCGAATTCGTTGTAGGACTGACCCGTCTGTCGCGTGATCTGCTGCGCATCCTCGCCAAGACCTTCGGCAAAGGATGCGTCGAGGAATGACACCAGCGGAATATCGAGGCCGTCCAGCCAGAACATCGGCTCCTCGGTCTCGTTGCCGTGGTCGTGCCAGGCCATCTGCGGCGTGATGACGAAATCGCCGTACTGCATCACGGTCTTTTCTCCGTTGACCGCGGTATGGGCACCGGAGCCTTCGAGAACGAAGCGCAGAGCCGATTGCGTGTGGCGATGCGCCGGCGCCACTTCGCCTGGAAGCACCAGCTGCACGCCGGCATAAAGCGAGGTCGTGACCTTGGACTCACCGCGCAAGCCGGGATTCTCCAAGATAAGTACCCGGCGCTCGGCCTCCTTGGCGGTGATCAGACCGCCGGCTTCCATCATGGCCGTGCGGATTTCGGAAAACTTCCAGCCCACGGCCTGGCATTTGGAGACCGGTTCGGGCGTGACCAGCGCGCCGAGAACCGTCCAGAGCGGCGTCATGTTCTGCTTGTCGATTTTCTCGTAGAAGGCGCGGCGCTCGGGGTATCCTGCGGCTTGGGGTGCATTGCTGTTCTCCTCTAGAGGCGGGCGAGCGCCTGGCGGTCGAGCTTGCCGGTTCCGGTCTTCGGCAGTTCCGGCAGGTAGGTGACGATGCGTGGATATTTATAGGGCAGCAGGCGCTGCTTCACATGGTCCTGTAGAAGCTTCGTCGTTGCGGCGTCGGGTGTGAACCCATCGCGCAACCGGACGAATGCCTTCAGGGTCATGCGCCGATCGTCCATCTGATGTGCGAGCACGGCGCATTCGTGGATATGAGGGTGTTCGGCGAGGCACCGCTCCACTTCGAGCGGCCATACCCATTGGCCGGACACCTTGATCAGATCGTCGGCCCGACCCTGGAAGAAGTAGAAGCCGTCCTTTTCGATGAAGCGGTCGCCGGTGTAGAGCCAGTCGCCGCGCATGGTCTCGGCGGTCTTGTCTGGCCGGTTCCAGTAGCAGGGGGCCGTCGAATGGCCGCGGACCCACATGACCCCTTCTTCGCCAGGTGCGACTTCGCGATCGTCCTTGTCCTTCAGCAGGATTTCGTAGCCGGGAACGCGCTTTCCGGCCGACCCGATGCGCTTCTTCTCGGGAAGATTTGACAGGTAGATGTGCAGCACTTCGGTCGAGCCGAGGCCTTCCATGACATCGAGCCCGGTGAGGCCTTTCCAGGCGTTGAAAATGTCTTCCGACAATGTCTCGGCGGCAGAGACGGACAGGCGGATCGAACCGAGGTCGCGGTGATCAACGTCATCGGCGCGGCAAAGCGCGGTGTAGAGCGTCGGCAGGCCGAAGAAGATCGTGGGGCGGTAGTCCTCGATCGTAGCCAGGATCCTGTCCGGCTCGGGCCGGCCCGGCATGAGAAGGCTGGTCGCGCCGGCTGCGAACGGAAATGTGATGCCATTGCCGAAGCCATAGGCGAAGAAGAGCTTCGGTACGGAAAAGCAGATGTCGCCGGGCGTGACGTCCAGGAAATGCCGGGCGTAGCTCTGCACCGTGTACGCCATGTCGTGCTGGAGATGGACGATGCCCTTCGGGCGCCCGGTCGAGCCGGACGAATACATCCAGAAGCACATATCGTCCGGGCCGGTGTCGGCTACGGCAAGGGTGTCGCTCTGGCCACTCACGAACTCGCTCGCATGGACGAAGCGCTCGTCGGGCGTCGCACCTTCGCCATTGGCGATCACGATGTAATCCAGCGCGATGCCGGCCAGTGCCTCGTCGGAGAACTTGTCGACGAGATCCGCTTCGCACAGCGCGATCCGGGCGTCGGTATCAGAGAGAAAGAAATTGAGGAGGTCGGGCGTCGTCAGCGTGTTGAGCAGCACCGGAACGAAACCGGCCCGCACGGCACCGAAGAAGGCGGCCACGAACACGGGTGTATCGTCGAGGAAGAACGGTATCCGGTCGCCGCGCTTAAGCCCTGCCGCGACGAAGGCATTGCCCCATCGCGAAGCCGAAGCGCAAAGCTGGGTATAGGTCAGCGTACCCGCTGGACCGGTTGCGGCGATGGCGTCGGGATTGCGATCGAGGTTGTCGAAGAGGATCGCCGATGCGTTCGGATGATCTTCCTTGATGAAGCCGATTTCCCGGCCGCCGGATGTGTCCCCAACGGGATCGGTGATGGGAGAGATCGTGGCTGCGCGGATGGCTGTCGCACTCATGCCGTGCTCCTCAGTTTCGAAGCTTCGTATTTGGCCATGAAATTCGGCGCGAGCAGGCGCAGCCTCGCCATGTCGATGCGGCCGGATCTGGTGATGTAGTCGAAGCCGAAATCCAGCGGGTCCAAGGCGATTTTCTCGGCGAACCGGTCGTACCATTCGGCCGACGTGTTTGCCGCGGTGACGATCTTCTTGGCAATGGGCAACCGCTCCTGCTGGTAGGCTGCAAGCGCGTCTTCGAGCTTCTCGTGGGCGTCGAGCGCGCGGGCGAGCGCGATGGCATCTTCCATGGCAAGCCGGGTGCCGGAGCCGATGGAGAAATGCGCCGTGTGCGCCGAATCGCCCAATATGGCGCGGTTGCCGCTGACCCAGCGCTCGCACCAGAGCTTGGGGAAGCGCCGCCAGACCGAACGGTTGGTGATGAGGCGCGCTCCGCCAAGCGTGGTGGCAAAGATTTCCTCGCAGATCCGCGCAGAGGCTTCCTCGTTCAGCCTGTCGAAATCATAGGCCGCGAAAGTTGCCGCATCGCATTCGACGATGAAGGTCGAGCGGTCGGGCGTGTAGCGATAGTGGTGCGCGTTGAACGTGCCGCGCTCGGTTTCGATGAATGTCTGGGTCAGGGTGTCGAATGGCCGGTCGGTACCGAACCAGGCAAAGCGATTGTCAAAATGGTCGAGCGTCGTGCCGAACGCATCCTCGTCGGCTCGGCGGACGAGAGAATTCAAGCCGTCGGCGCCGACGACAAGATCGGCTTCCAGGGCATCGAGATCGGAGACGGGCTGTCCGAAAAGCAGTTCCACGCCTTCGGCGCGCGCGCGCTCCTGCAGCAATTGTAGGAGATGGAGCCTGCCGATCGCGGCGAATCCGATGCCGTCGATAACGACGCGCTCGCCCTTCAGCACCAGCGTCATGTTGCGCCAGCGCTCCATATGCGGCGTGATCAGGTCGTGGGTCTCCGGGTCGTCCGCCTTCAGAAAATCGAGCGCCTGATCGGAAAAGACCACGCCGAAGCCAAAGGTTGCATCCGACGCGTTCTGCTCGCGAACGACAATGCGCGCGCCCGGCATCTTTCGTTTCAGCAGGATACCCGCATAAAGACCGGCCGGGCCGGCACCGATGATGTCGATTGTGGAAAGCTGCAACTCGCTCCGCCTCCTCTCCTGCGATACGAGCCTTAGATATTGACAGTGAGGCTAACCAAGGATTGCATCATATGCAAATAATTTTACGGAGCGGAAATGACCGCTGAGACTTTCAAGACCGACGTGACGGTCAGCTTTGGTCATTGCGACCCGGCGGAGATCGTTTTTTATCCCAACTTCTTCCGGTGGTTCGACGCGGCCTTCCATTCGTTTCTGGAAAGTCGCGGCTGCGGGCAAAAGCGGCTGAAGCACGACCTCGGCACCGTGGGAACAGGCCTCATCGACGTGGGCGCGACATTTCGTTCGCCGGTGACTTTCGGCGAAACGCTGACGCTGTCGCTGACGATCGTCGAGTGGACGAGCCGCACCGTGAAGATCACCTATGAAGGGCATGTCGGTACGCGCCTGGCCTTCACCGGCCATGAGGTGCGCGGGCTTTTCATGGCGGAGGAGGGCGGTCGGCTTCGCGCGGCGCCCATCGAGCCTTTCAGGCAAATGCTGGAGCGAGGCCGTGGCTGAGAGCGACGAGCAGGGCCTGGCGACCGAGGCGACGGGCGGCATCCAGTCGCTCGACGCGGCGCTGCGGGTCCTGCTAGCCATGGGCGAGATGAAGGGCGCGGTGGGGCTTTCGGAACTTGCCCGTGCCTGTCACATGCCGGCAAGCAAAGTGCATCGCTATCTTGCCTCTTTCATCCATGCGGGCCTCGTTCGGCAGAACGGCCGGTCGGGGAGCTACGATCTTGGGCCTCGTGCGATCGATCTGGGGTTGGCGGCCCTCGGGCGGCATGATTTCGTCAATTCGGTCGCCGAAGGCATGCCCGAATTGACGGCGCAGACGGGGCTGACCTCGCTTCTCTGCGTCTGGGGGAATTCCGGCCCGACCGTCGTGCGCTGGGAGCGGGCAGCGTCCTTCATCGTCACGTCGCTCGGGCTCGGCACGACCTTGCCTCTGCTGACATCCGCGACGGGCCGTGTTTGCCTCGCCTATCTGCCGGCTCAAGTGACCGAACGGCTGCTGGAGGCCGAACTGGCACGGGCCACGGCCAGTCCGCGGATTTTCGACGGGCATCTGCCAAATCGAGCCGCCATCGCCACGCTGACCAGTGACATTCGCCAACGGGGCTATGCAACGGTGGACGGGCGGTTCATACCGGGGCTTGTGGCGATGGCCGCACCCATCCTCGATTGGCAAGGCCAAGCGCAGGCGGTGTTGACGCTGATCGGAGCCGACCCTTCCAGCATCGCCGAAGGATCGCGGGCGTTGTCTTCCCTCAAGAGCTTTTGCGCCCGCGAGGCGGTTCCAACTGGCAAGCCGACTGGTATCGCCTAACGACTGCGGATGGAACGATATCCCCCTCGTCGTCTTTTCGTCACGCAAATCAGCACCTATGTGGTTCGAACACTGAAAGCATCGAGGAGGCCCTGGGCATGGACGGTAATGACAAGAAGGCAATCGAGGATCTGTTTGCCCGGCTGACCGAGGTCGAGCGGCAGGGTATGGCGCGCGACGGGGAGGCTGAGGCCTTCATCCGCGACCAGATCTCGGTTCATCCCGGTGCTCCCTACTACATGGCGCAGACCATCGTGGTGCAGGAGCAGGCCCTTCAAGCGGCTCAGGCGCGTATCGAGGCGCTGGAGCAGCAACAACAGAGCGCGCCGGAGAGTGGCGGGTTTCTCGGCGGGCTCTTTGGCGGCGGGCAGCGGCCTTCCGGCCGGGTACCCAGCATTCCGCGCCGAAGTGCAGCCGGTGCCGTGCCGCCGCAAAGTGCTGCATTGGGTGGACGGGGCGCGGGTGGCGGTGGCTTTCTTGCCGGTGCCGCGCAAACAGCGATGGGTGTCGCTGGTGGCCTGCTTCTCGGCAACATGATCGCTGGCGCCTTTGCCGGTGATGAGGCTGACGCAGCCGAAGAGGTGCCGGCCGACGATGTGCCTGCGGACGATTTCGGCGGCGACGACATGGGCGGCGATTTCGGCGACATGGAGTTCTAACCGCTTCAGCCCCGCTTTTCCGGGGAGACCGAAGCGGCTATCACAGTGCGCAGCATAGGCGGCCGGGAAGGTCGTGCGGAGCTCTTGCAGCATGACTGGTCCGGTGGACGATCCCGCGGTTGATGAAATCCCGATGGATGGCGACCGACGCTTGCGTCGGCGTTTCCTGAAACGCCGCAAGAAGAAGCGGCCGCGGTTTTCACGGATACTCGAAGGATTGGCTGGCGATCCGACGCGTCAACGCGTGTCGGTCGGCGACATCATTGCGGCTATGGGCGATCGTGCTTTCGGCGCGCTCATGCTCGTGTTCGCGCTTCCGAACGCGATCCCGACCCCGCCCGGAACATCAGCCATTCTGGGCGCTCCGTTGGTCTTTCTGGCCGCGCAGATGATGTTCGGGCGGCGGCCTTGGCTGCCGCAGTTCATCGCCAATCGCTCCATGGCACGGCAGGATTTCGCCACGCTCGTCGGGCGTCTGGGGCCGTGGCTTTCGCGTGCGGAAAAGCTGCTGCGTCCGCGCCTCAGCACGCTCACGCTGCCGCCGATGGAATACCTGATCGGCTTCGTCTGCCTGATCCTGTCGCTTGTGCTCGTGTTGCCGATCCCGCTTGGCAACATGCTGCCGGCGATCGCCATCAGCATCTTCGCCTTCGGCGTTCTCGAGCGGGACGGTGTCTGGACGATCGCAGGCCTGATCATGTCGGCCATCTCGCTCTTCGTCGCGGCGGGCGTCGTCTATGCGCTGATCAAGGCGGTGTTTTACCTCATCGCCAACGCTCTGCACTGAGCGCAGGCCTTTCCCGAGCATGGGTTTAGGGACGGCCCTCCATGGTAGCCTTTCGTCGCCGCAGTGCCCGAGCAAGGAAATCGCAAAGCGTGCGAACGCGCTGGGGCGACTGATGGCCCTGCGCCGTCAGCACCCAGATGAACGTATCCATTTCGCGCCGCACCGGGCCGATGCGCATCAGCCCGTCCCGACTATCCCCCATGCAGCACGGCATGATGCCGAGCCTGCGGCCGCTCAAAAGCATCGCTGGAACGAGCGCAAAGCTGTCGGCGCGAAGGACGATGCGTTCGGGCTGCACGTTGTCGCTGATCCAGCCATGAGCGGGCGAGCCGGCGAGCGCCTCGCCGAGCCCCACCCAGGCGCACTGCTCGGTAAGCGGATCATCGATCTTCGCGAACTCCGTTGTGGCGCCATAAAGCGCAAAGGACAGGCCCGTTACCCTACGGCCTGTTAGCCATTGCGGCGGGGCGCGTGAAGGACGCACGGCAATGTCGGCCGCGTAGCGAGCGATATCCAGCTTGGAATTGGTGACATGCGTTTCGATGACGATATCGGGGTGCAGCGTCCCGAACTCCGCAATCATGTCTTCGAGGCCGCAGAGATAGATCGTGTCCGTGGTCGTCAGTTTGACGCGGCCCTCCAGGCGCCGGTGCCGCCCGAGGATTTTCTGCTCGATCTCCGCCACCGAATGGCTGACCGAGCGGGCGATCTCGACGATAGCATGGCAAGTGGGCGTCGGGCGGTAGCCGGACTGATCGCGATCGAAGAGCTTGACGCCGTAGTGCTTTTCCAGCGCGCTCATCCGGCGAAGCACCGTGGTATGGTCGACATCCAGCGCTGCGGCGGCAGCTTTGGCAGAGCCACCATCCACGACGGCAAGTACGAACCGAAGATCGTCCCAATTGGCGGAATGCATAATCGCACAACCTGACTGCATTGCTGCAAATTGTCGAGCTTAGAAGCGCGGTCTACAGTCAGTTATGCGATTTTGTCTTTGATGCACCAATTGAGGCGGAGGGAGATCGGTGTTGAGGAAGTTCAGCCTGGCGCTAGCCTGCCTTCTGATCTGCACGGGAGCGGCTAGCGCCGATGAGATCGAAGAGCGTCAGGCGCTGATGAAGCGCAATGGCGACACCATGAAGATCCTGGCGCCGATGGCCAAGGGCGAGGCGCCGTTCGACCAGGCGGCGGCCATGGAGGGCTTTGAACACTTCGTCGACACCGCCAATCGTCTGCCGGATCTGTTTCCCGAAACGTCGCGAACCGGCGGCGATACGGAAGCGAGCCCGAAGATCTGGGAGGATCAGGCTGGTTTCCAAGCGCAGATCGATGCATTTCGGGAGGATGCAGAAGCGGCTGTCGCTGCCGCGCCGGCAGACCTGGCGAGCTTTCAGACCGCATTCGGCTCGGTTGCCGAAAACTGCGGCGATTGCCATGAAACCTATCGCATCGAGAAGGAAAATTGACATTTCTCCGCCAGGCAGCGCTCGACTGTAACAATTCCCGCGCGCAATCCTGAGTGGAGGCCCGTTGATGGACAGGCGATGCCGACCCGACCCGGGATGGTGTTCCAAGCTGGGTCGAACGAGGGGTCTCCGCCCGCTCCGCGAAGGCCGGTCGCGCGAAGTTAAGCTTGCCCGTCAACGGGTTGTTCTTCGTCCCGGAAAGGGAATTTAGCGTTTTGAAATGTCAATCATGCTGACTTACTTAATGCTTATGCACCCACCACCGGTGGCAGCACGATGTGTACAATCCGCAAACTGTTGAAGGCCAGAATAGGCCGGTTAATCACAAATTAACAAACCCGTTTACAGCGAATTCTGCCGCGCGTAATATGCTGAATAGTTGAGACAGCGGGGGTTCAACATGTCGGCGATTTCTATCGCGTTCGTCGACGATCATCCTATCCTGTTAGAGGGGATCGTCAGCGTCTTTTCACGCAGTAATGAACTGAATATCGTTGCCAAGGGCTACACCACGGAAGACGCGCTGAAGATTGCCGAAACGCACTCTCCAGATATATTGGTCGTCGACCTGAGCATGCCCGGCGATATCTTCGAAGCGATTTCGAGGATCTCGGGACGGCAGACCAACACCAAGGTCATCGCCTTCACAGCAGCCACGGGTATCGATCAAGCGGTTCGGGCGCTCGATGCCGGGGCAAGCGGCTACGTTCTCAAGGGCAGCACGGCAGACGATCTACTGAATGCCGTCCATGCGGTCCGAACGGGCGAAACATTCATCACCCAAGGCTTTGCCGGCAAGGTGATTGCAGCTCTTCGCAACGCGTCGCTTCGCAAGGCTGCGGCCCAGGCCATCAAGCTCAGCATTCGCGAAGAACAGATCGTGCGGCTTCTCATGCGGGGCCGGACCAATCGCGAGATCGCCGAGCAGCTCCACATCAGCGAAAAAACGGTCAAGCACTACATGACCGTGCTGATGCAGAAGCTGAACGTGCGCAATCGCCTCGAGGTGGTCATCGCGGCGCAGAAGCTGGGCGACGTTGTGGACCCCGGAGCTGCCGCAGCTTCGGCGCATCAGACTTATTTGAACTGATCCAAGCACACGCCTTCGAAAGACATGTGGGGATGTCTTTCAGGGTGATGCTGCCCGGCACTATGAGTATAGAACGATCCGGGCAGCCGAAAAGATGTTTCGATGAGGGCGCCGGCGTCATGACGCCGGCGCTCTTTTTCGTGCGCGGAGCAGTTGCAATGCTGTCAGGCGCGCGTGACTGGATCGAATCGGATTGCGAGAATGGCCAACTTTGGGCTCGGCACATTGCCTAAAGTTGCGGGATATGCGCCGTGATACGGGTGCCGCCTTCGCGTGAGCTTTGCACATCGAGACGGCCCGCGAAGGCGCGGATGCGGTTCCGCATCCCCTTCAAGCCTAGACCGTGCGAGGCGGTGGCGACTTTGAGACCTTCGGCTGCGTGAGCACTCATGCCGGGTCCTTGATCGGACACCACCAGCTCGATTTCTTCGGCGTTGGAATGTGCTGCCACATGCTGGCCGACGCCGCCCGCATGTTTGACCGCGTTCGACAGGCCCTCCTGAACGATGCGGTAGGCGCAGATCTTCACCGGGTGAGATACCGAGGAGGGAAGTGTTCCGATGTCGGTCACGACACTGGTGCCGGTGAGGTTCTCATGTCGGTTGACGGCGAGGTTCACCACTTCTGCCAGCGAAAGATGTTCAAGCTCGGGGAGAGAGAGGCCGGCCGAGACGGTGCGGATCTCGGTCATGATCTCCTCGGCCAACGCGATGATCTCGCGGTCGCTTTCAGCTCGCTCTTGTGCCGTCATCTGCCCGTCGGTGAATGCACCGGATCGTGCTCCAAGCTTCAGGATGAGCAGGCTCAGCAGTTGCACCGGGCCGTCATGCAGATCTGAGCCGATGCGCCCGAGCAGCGTTTCGTTCGTGCGGGTGGAGTCAACGCGCGCCTTGTCGGCGCTGCGGCGCAGCCGTGCATTCTGGGCGGCCAGCTCGTTGGCTTCCTGAAGCTGGATACGCAGCTGCAGATCCTGCGCCTCGATCCTCTTGCTACCGCGCCGGACGAGCACATGCAGCAGTCCAAGCATCGGAATGGCTGTCACGGCAACGAGCAACCACGTCCAGGTTTCCAGGCGTCTGATCTCTGCCTGCAACGACGTCGCCTGCTGGTAGAATTCGCCGACGGCGACGATTTCGCCGGTGTCGCGATCGCGCAGCGGTGTGTAGATTTCCACGAGCGGTACGCCGACTTCGATGAGCCTGTCAGCATCGTCGTTCTGGCTTTCCTCGTAGCTTGTAACCACGCGACCGGCGAACGCATTGGCGAGATCATCGCTCGTCGATTTCAGGCCGATATTTGCCTTCTCGTCGCTGTAGATGACGATGCCGTCGCGGTTCCAGATTTTGACGGAGACGATCTGCCTCTGATCGACATTGCTGTTCATTCGGCCGTCAATCTGCCGGTGCACGTAAGGGGGGAGGGTCCCCTCAGGGGTCATGTTCTGCACATAGCGTTCCAGAAAGCTCTCGATATAGACCGCGCCGAACTCGCCGGCGGATTTCAGGATCGCGTTTTCCAGCCTGCTGTTTGCCCAGTAGCCCAGAACGAGCATGAGCGTGAAAACCACTGCCGTCGCACCGAGCATGAACTGACTGGCAAGGGTACCTGGGAAAAGCGTCCGCCACACTGTTCGCCATAGCGATACGGCTGTTCGCGCATGATCGCCATTCGAGCCGAGCGGCCCCGAGGTGGTCCTTGACGTGGCGCGCTCAGGCATCCGGTGCGATCCGAGGCGAGGCAGTCATCCTGCAAAGTCCCCAAGTGAAGTCGGCTGCATTTCCCATAGTTTATAGCACAAAGTTTAGCGAATGATGGATCGCAGTGGCGCGCAACCGGCGGTTCAAGTTGCGAAGCAGCAAAAGCGCTTGCTGTCATCGGACCAAAGTCGGTGATCGTCTCTCCTCCAAGGTCGATATTCGTCCCCTCCGAAGTCCTTCTACACCGTTCGACCTTGTGTGCTCGTCACGAAAGCGGGCGCAAGGGATGATCATGCCAGGCTCAGCCAGGTTCCGATTGGGGGAAACGATCGGAACAGGCCGGCTCGGGAGCGAGCGTTTCCGGGGATCGATGGAGCCAGGAAACTCGCGCGTGCTGGACTAGGGGCACGCCATCCGATGGAGGGCACAATGGCCGTTAAACTCAATCTCGCCGACCTGGAGTTCATCCTCAAGCAGATCAAGATCGCGGAGGGTAACTCCACCGCGCATTCGGGCACGAACGCCCGTGAGTTGACGGACATCTACGTCGACGCGCTGGGCAATGTCGTTCCGCAAGGGACGCCCGGCGCCGTGCTGGCGATCCCGGATCCAAAGACACCGTTTGGTCTGCGCACGGTCGACGGCAGCTACAACAACATTCTGCCGGGGCGCGAAATGTGGGGCGCTGCTAACCAGCCGATGCCGCGCCTCTTCGAGCCGACCTTCATCAACGACAATGACGGCGACAGCCTCGATCTCAACGGACCCGGTCCGGGCGGCGTTCTTCAGAACGGCAACTATGCGCCTGGCTCGAGCGTCGTCGATGCCGATCCGCGTACGATCTCCAACCTCGTTGCGGACATGTCGATCAACAACCCGGCCGCGATCTTTGCGGCGCTGGTTTATGCCGGATCGGAAGATCCCCAGGCGGATCTCGAGGCGATCCTTGCGCGAAAGATCACGCCCACTGCCGCAGCCGAAGCGCTTGCCGCGGCGCAGCTTGCCGTTGATGAGGCGACGGACCTGCTGACGCAGGCCATCGCGGAATTCTCGCCGACCGATCCGACGACGATCGACACCATTCAGGACGCCGCCATCGATCTCGCCGAAGCGGAAGCAGCACTTGCTGAAGCACAGGCGGTCGCCGCCGATCCGCAGGCCGCGATGCGCGCATTGGCCGAAGAAAAAGGCATCACCTTCAACGGCAACACGATCGACATTCCGAACGTCGCACCCGACGAAGGTCTTTCCGCACCGTTCAATGCCTGGATGACCTTCTTCGGCCAGTTCTTCGACCACGGTCTCGACCTCATCACGAAGGGCGGTTCCGGCACGATCTACGTGCCGCTCGCAGCCGACGACCCGCTTGTCACGCACGGGCCGGACGGTATCGCCGGCAATGGCGACGAAGTCCGTCCAGAGTCGCAGTTCATGGTGCTGACGCGGGCGACGCCCGCCCCCGGCCCCGGCGGCGTCCCGACCCAGACCAACGTGACGACGCCGTTTGTCGACCAGAACCAGACCTACACGTCGAACGCGTCGCATCAGGTGTTCCTGCGCGAATACACGCTGGTCGACGACAAGCCGATGGCAACAGGTCGGCTTTTGGGCAGCGAAGATGGCGGCCTGGCAACCTGGGCGGATGTTAAGGCGCAGGCTTTAAACCTGCTCGGCATCCAGCTCTCTGACATGGACGTGTTCGCCGTTCCGCTTCTGCGCACGGACGCCTATGGCGAATTCATCCGCGATGCCAACGGCTTCCCGCAGGTCGTGCTCTCTCTTGGCCCCGACGGCATTCCCAATACCGACGATGACGGCGTCGCCAGCGGAACGCCCTCGAACCCGGTCGTTCTTCACACGCCAGTGGCCGGCGTACCTACGCCCCTCGGCTCGGTTTCGCCCGTTCGAACGGCGAACGCTTTCCTCGACGATATCGCGCACAACGCCGTGCCGAAGCTCCTTGTCGATCACGACCGCAATCCGGCGACGCCGCAGGTCGCCGTCACGCCCGATGAGGACGATATCGCTGGCAACGTGATCGAATCGAACGGGTTCGGCGTCAATCTCACCTATGACGACGAACTGCTCGATCGCCACTTCATCACGGGGGACGGTCGCGGCAACGAAAATATCGGACTTACCGCCGTTCACCACATCTTCCATTCGGAACACAACCGACAGGTCGATGCCCAGAAGCTCACGATCCTGCAAAGCGGCAATCTCGCGTTCATCAATGAATGGCTGACGACGGATCTCCCGCAGGGTACGGTCCTGCCGACCAATCTTGCGGAAGCGCAGGCTTTGGCTGCTCAGCTCAACCTCACTGCGGCATGGGACGGCGAGCGTCTTTTCCAGGCGGGCCGTTTCGCCACGGAAATGCAATATCAGCACCTGGTCTTCGAAGAGTTCGCTCGCAAGATCCAGCCGAACATCGACGTCTTCGTGTTCAACAGCATTCCGGACATCAATCCGTCGATCTTCGCCGAATTCGCCAACGTGGTTTACCGCTTCGGCCATTCGATGCTCACGGAGAACATGCCGCGCATCGATGACAACGGGAACCCGTTCAACGAAGACGTCGATCTCGTCGAGGCGTTCCTGAATCCTGTCCTTTACGACAACGACCACACGATTTCGCATGACGAGGCGGCTGCTGCCATCGTGCGCGGCATGACGATCGAGCGCGGCAACGAGATCGACGAGTTCGTCGTCAATGCGCTGCGCAACAACCTGCTCGGCCTGCCGCTCGACCTTGCCGCCATCAACATCGCTCGCGGTCGCGACACCGGCATGCCATCACTCAACGATGCCCGCGAGCAGCTTTATGCCGCCAGCGGATCGACCTTCCTGACGCCCTACACGAGCTGGGCGGAATTTGCCGCCAATCTGAAGAACCCGATCTCGGTCGTGAACTTCATTGCGGCCTACGGCAAGCATCCGCTGATCGCGGGCACGATGGAAGAAAAGCGCGCCATCGCTCTGGAGCTTGTCCTCGGCGTCGACGCCGACGGGTTCCCGACCGAAATCGCCGACCGCGAGGAATTCCTCAACAGCACAGGGGCTTGGAACGCCGCCAATAGCGGTCTCAACGACATCGATCTTTGGATCGGCGGCCTGGCCGAAAAGAAGATGCCGTTCGGCGGGATGCTCGGTTCCACCTTCAACGCCGTTTTCGAACTGCAGCTGGAAAACCTGCAGGATGGCGACCGGTTCTATTATCTTACCCGCACGCAGGGCCAGAACTTCCTCAACGAGCTGGAGCAGAACTCCTTCTCCAAGATCATCATGGCCAACACGGCCCTTGCCGATCCCGGTCCGGACGGCATTCGCGGGACGTCCGACGACATCGTGCTGCGCCATATCGGCGTCGATTCCTTCGCCCGGTACGACTACGTTCTCGAGGTCAACGAAGCCAATCAGGCGGATCAGAACGGCAACCTGCCGGGCAAGGATCCCGTTGGCCAGGACGCCTATCTCGAAGCCATGGGCCTCGGCAAGGTCGTGCGCAACGATCCTGGTACAGTTGGCCCCGATGCGAACTATCTCCGCTTCTTCGGCGGCGAGCACGTGGTCTTTGGCGGCACCAACGGCAATGACACGATCATCGCCGATTTCGGGGATGACGGCATCTGGGGCGATGCGGGCGATGACCGCATCGAAGCGGGTGCAGGCGTCGACCTCGTCAATGGCGGTGCCGGCAACGACATCATCACCGACTCCGGCGACACGGGCGACTTCCTGAAGGGTGAGGAAGGCGACGACGTCATCGCCAACTCCAACGGCCTCGATATCATCATGGGTGGATCGGGCAAGGACGCGGTCTTCGTTGGTGTGGATGCGACCGAAGTCTTCGGTGGCCAGGGTGACGACTTCATCCTCGGCGGCGACGACATGGACTTCCTCATGGGCAATGAGGGCGACGACTGGATCGAAGCTGGCAACGGCTTCGACACGACGGCCGGGGACAACTCCGAACTCTTCTTCAACTCGGCCATCAAGGGCCACGACGTGATGTTCGCCGGCAATGACGAGCACGATTTCGACGCCGAATCCGGCGACGACATCATGGTCCAGGGCGAAAGCGTCATGCGCAACGAAGGCATGTTCGGCTTCGACTGGGCGATCTTCAAGGGCATGCAGTTCGACGGCTATGCCGACATGCGCATCCCGATCTTCACCACCGAAGCGGAAGACATCCTGCGCAACCGCTTCGACAAGACCGAAGCGCTGTCCGGCTGGAACAATAACGACACGCTGATCGGCGACGACCGCGAGTTCGGCGAAGTCGGCCCTGGCGATACCGTCGCCACCACCGAGAACATCTTCTTCAACGATGGGCTCGACGCCGCAGGTCTTGCACGCATCAACGGCTTGAACAGCATCGTTTCGCTCGGCGCAAACGGTCTCTTCGAAAGCGGCAACGTTCTGCTTGGCGGTGCCGGCAGCGACCGGCTGCAGGGCAATGGCGGCGATGACATCCTCGATGGCGACCGCTGGCTGAACGTGCGGATCGCGATCCATCTGGGCGCTGATGGCTCCGGGCCGGAAGCCGCTTCCGTCGACACGATGAAGCATGTCTTCACCGCAGCCGAGGTCGCTGCCCTGGGGCTTGGACCACAGTGGGCCAACAAGTCGCTGTTCGAACTAATGGTCGCCCGGCAGATCACCCCGGCGCAGATGAAGATCGTGCGTGAAGTGATCGACAGCAACGACTCCACTTCGGTCGACGTCGCCGTCTTCAACGACGTGATCGAAAACTACACGATCACGCACAACGCCAATGGCAGCGTGACGGTAACGCAGAATGTGGTGAGCGCTGTCGTCAATCCGCAGACGGAGCGCAACCTCGTCTCCGACGGGACGGACACCGTCTGGAACATGGAAGAGCTGCACTTTGCGGGCGGCGAGGTCTATTCGGTTGCCCAGGCGGCGCAGGGTGCGCCAGTCCTCAGCAGCGTGACGCCGCGGCAGGGCCAGGTGCTGACGGCTAATCTCGCCGGCATCACCGATCTGAACGGACTTGCGGGCGTGGTTCTGGCAGTGCGCTGGCAGTCTCTGGTCGATGGCGTCTGGGTGGATATTCCGGGTGCCGTGGGCGCAACTTTCACGCCCACCGCTGCGCAACTCGGCCTCTCGCTTCGTGCAGCCGTCAGCTTCACCGACAATGGTGGCTTTGCGGAAGAGCTCTTCTCAGCGCCGAGCGACCTCGTCGGCATTGTCTACAATGGCAATGGCGGGGCCAACACAGTGTCGGGTTCGGATGGCTCTGATCTGATGAACGGTGCCGGCGGCAACGACGTGCTCAGCGGTCTTCGCGGCAACGATACGCTGAATGGTGGTACCGGCAACGACACGCTCAACGGTAACGAGGACACTGACACGCTGAACGGCGACGCGGGCAACGACACGCTGAATGGTGGAACGGGCAACGACACGCTGAACGGTGGTCTCAACAATGACACGCTGAACGGCGGGGCTGACAATGACACACTGAATGGCGATGGCGGCACTGATACGCTGAACGGCGAAGACGGCGATGATACGCTCTTCGGCGGCACTGCCAACGACACCATCAATGGCGGCGCGGGCAATGACACCATTACCTGGAACGTGGGCGACGGCCGCGACATCATCGACGGCGGCGTCGGCGGCACCGATACGGTCATCATCAATGGCGACGCCACTCAGGAGACGTTCCGGGTCTATACGCGCCAGGCGTGGGACGATGTTCCGGGCAACAATATCGCTGCCTTGAATGCCAACACGGAGATCGTGATCACCCGAAACGGGACCAACAACGCCTCGATCATCGCCGAACTCCGCAATATAGAGGAGATCGTGATCAACACCGGCAACGGCGCCGACGCCGTCCTTCCGGTCGGCAACTTCTCGCCGACGACGCTGAGCCAGAACACGATCCGGGTGAATTCCGGCGTGGGCGATAAGACGATCGACATTTCCGGCCTCTTGTCATCGCACCGCCTCCACTTCACCTCGCTCGGCGGCAACGTGACGCTGATCGGGACGCTGCGGCCGCAGGACGTGGTGGTGCTCGCACCCGGCGATGAGATCACGAGCTATGTGCTGACGACCAACCCGAATGGGACCAAGACGTTCGGCAACGGGACGAACTCGATCACCTTCACCGGCGATCTGCCGCCCCAGTTCCAGCAGGCGTCGCCGCCTGAGGACAATGACGACGAAACCGAGAACGAAGACGACGACGACAACGGCGTCGACGTCGGCGACGACGAGCACGAAGAAGGCGAAGACGCGGAAGACGACGACGACTCCGACGAAGATGGAGACGACGAGGAGGCGGATTCCGGCACGGACGATGACGACGATGACTCCGATGATGACGATGACGATGACGATGACTCCGACGATGATGCTGACGGACAGGGAAGCGTCATTATCGGTGGGACCAACCCGGGCGAGATCATCGGTACGGAAGGCGCCGATATCCTGGTCGGACGTCCGCAGGCCGATACGATCATCGCGCTCGGCGGCGACGACACCATCACGGCCGGCGACGGCGAAGACGCGATCTTCGGTGGCGATGGCGACGACATCATCCATGCCCATGGCAACCAGGACGATGTCTTCGGCGGGGCCGGAAACGACCGGATCGATGCGGGCTGGGGCCACGACACGGTCTATGGCGAGGATGGCGACGACGTTCTCATCGGTGCCGAAGGCAGCGACAAGCTCTTCGGCGGCGCGGGCAAGGACCTGTTCGTCGCAACCGTTGGGGATGATGCCGACATCTACTGGGGTGGCGAAGGCATCGACACGATCGACTACGCTGCACTCACCGAGGCCCTGACGATCAATCTCGGCAACGGCCTCAATGAGCGGGGCAGCGTGACGACCGCATCGGGTGTCCGCGACGTGATCTACTCGATCGAAAACGCGATTGGCGGTGGCGGCAACGACACCATCATCGCCAGCGACGCGATCAACGTGCTCGACGGTGGCGAGGGGTCGGACGTCTACCGCTTCCTGTCCACACTCGCAGCGGATGGCGACACGATCATGAATTTCGAGCCGGGCGACCGGATCGACGTTTCGGCGATCGACGCGAATGTGGGGGCCGCTGGAAATCAGCAGTTCCAGCTGATCTCAGGGGGATCGTTCACGTCGGCAGGCCAGATCAGGCAGAGCCATATCACGACGGATGACGGCGAGTTCACCATCCTCTCGGGCAATGTCGACGGCAACACCGACGCGGACTTCGAGATCGCAATCAAGGGCAGGCATCACCTGACCGACACCGACATCCTGAGCTGACAGTGCATGAGAAATGCCGATCCGCCGGTCGAGGAACCGGCGGATCGGACGCAAGAACAGGCAATCGTTCCAATGCAGTTGCCACTCTCCGGGGGTTCATTCGATGAACAAGACCAGCAAGAAGACCAATGCGGCCGCGAGTGCCAAGGTGCCGAACGTTCTCGGCAAGATGCGCTCCATAGGCATCTATCTTTTCGCCTTGTCGGGCATCATCAACATTCTGGCGCTGACCGGCGCCATGTACATGCTTCAGATCTACGATCGGGCCCTGACGTCCGGAAGCATGCCGACGCTGATCGCGCTCTCCGCGCTGGCGATCGGCCTTTATCTGTTCCAGGGCATATTCGACATCCTGCGCTCGCAGATACTGGTGCGCATCGGCGCACGCTACGACGCCGAACTGGCACCGATGGCGCACAGCGTCGTGATCGAGATGCCCCGCTTCGGCTATTCCACGTCCGAGGCGATGGAACGTGGCCGCGACGTCGATACGATTCGTGGCTTTCTTTCCGGACAGGGCCCGGTGGCACTGTTCGACCTGCCCTGGATGCCGGTCTTCCTGATCTTCATCTATGCGCTGCATCCCATGCTCGGGCTCCTGACGCTAGGTGGCGCCATCGTGCTGGCCTGCCTGACGATCGCGACAGAAATGCTGACGCGCCGTTCGAGCCGGGAGATGAACAAGGCGGCGCTGATGCGCAACACGCTTGCCGATGGCCACGCCGCCAATGCGGAAATCCTGAAGGCGATGGGCTTCACGGGCCGCGCGGTCGAGCGGTTCGAAGAAGCCAACAAAGCGCATCTGGCCTTGCAGACGAAGACGAGCGACATCACGGGCACGTTCAGCGGCCTTTCCAAGGTGCTGCGCATGATCCTGCAGTCGGCCGTTCTCGGCATGGGGGCGTTTCTGACAATCCAGGGCGAGCTTTCAGCAGGCGGCATCATCGCCGCGTCGATCGTTTCCGCCCGCGCATTGGCTCCGGTCGATCTGGTCATCGGCCAGTGGAAGGGCATGCAGGCAGCCCGGCGCAGCTTCAAGCGCCTGGGTGAAACGCTCGCGGCAATGGAAGACAAGTCGGCCCTGATCGATCTACCCATGCCGGCCCGCAGTCTGAAGGTTGAGAACGTCACGATCGCCGCCCCGGCATCGGGTGCCGTGCTGCTCGGCGAAGTCAGCTTCGAGCTGAAGAGCGGGCAGGCGCTTGGACTGATCGGGCCGAGCGGTGGCGGCAAGACATCACTGGTTCGTGCGCTGGTCGGCATCTGGCCGCTTCTGCGCGGCGCGATCCGTCTCGATGACGCGGATCTGGAGCAGTATCGCGAGGATGTTCTGTGCAAGGCAATTGGCTATCTTCCACAAGACGTGGCGTTGCTCGACGGCACGATCGCCGAGAACATTTCTCGGTTCGACCGCGATCAAAACGCCCGCAAGATCGTGATTGCTGCAAAGGCGGCGGGTGTGCACGAGCTGATCGTGCGGCTTCGCGAAGGGTACCAGACGCAGCTCGGTTCCAACGGGATGGCGCTTTCGGCCGGTCAGCGCCAGCGCATCGGCCTCGCCCGTGCGCTCTATGACGATCCGTTCCTGGTGGTGCTCGACGAGCCGAACTCGAACCTCGACGGAGAAGGCGAAGCCGCACTGACGGCGGCGATCGCTGGCGTGCGCAACCGTGGCGGCATCGTCGTTGTCGTGGCGCACCGGCCAAGTGCGCTTGCCGCGGTCGACATGGTCGGCATGGTTCAGAATGGCCGGCTGGTCGCATTTGGGCCGAAGGAAGAAATCCTTCAGGAAACGCCGCCGCGCCGCAAGCCCGCCTTGGCGGAGCGTGGGGAACTCGCCCGTCGGCCGCTTGAACGCACCAACGCCTGAGAGACCGAGGAACTGGAACAATGGACGAGCGGCTCTTTCTCAATCGGTGGCAGAACACCAACCCCACCGCAGCCAAAAAGCGCTTCGAGGAGACCGAGGGCGGTGGGCGCATGCAGACGATGGCGATGATGCCTTTCATCGCCGTCGGCCTGTTTACCGCCTTGCGAAAGCTGTTCGGCAACGAGGCTGAGGCCTTCTCGTCCGACAGGCCGCTTCGCGACGTGGCGGAAGCTGTGCCGGAGCCTCAGAGCGACCCGCTGTCGTTCGAAACAGACATTGCTCGGATCGCGCAGATCGCATCGTCGCTCAACCAGCTCTCGGCCGATATCTCAGCCGGGATCGGCGCGCGCATCTCGTTTCTCGGGCAGACAGGCGACGCCGTAGCGTTCGAGGCTGGCCTGCGCGCAGCCGGCGGCGGTTCGCTCCGTCCCCTGAAACCGGGCAAGACCGGACGGGCGAACGACAATCATGTCGAAGGCACGCCATCGCCGCGCAAGGTGAAGCCGGAAGAACGGCCTGCCAAACGGCGCGACGATGACGACGGCAAGGAGAAGACGCCGAACCGTGCGCCCACGCTTGCCGGGCCCGTCAGCCTGAAGGACAGTCTGGTCAACCAAGCGATCGTCATTGCGGCAGCCGACCTGCTCGTCGGTGCGTCGGATGCGGACGGCGACGTCCTGACGATTCAGGACCTGTCGGTGTCCTCCGGTACGATCACGCAGACTGCGCCCGGCAAGTGGCTCTACACGCCTGCATACGACTATGTCGGCGAAGTGATATTCACCTACAAGATCAGCGACGGAAAGACGTCCGTCCAGCAGGTCGCTTATAGCGATCTCGATTACGAAGATCCCGACATCATCGGAACGAACGGCAACGACATCCTGATCGGCACGCCGGATCCGGACCGGATGTTCGGCCTGGATGGCGATGATCTGATCTACGGCCGGGCGCAGAACGACACCCTCTTCGGCGGCAACGGCAACGACCGTCTTTATGGCGAGGATGGCGACGACACGCTCTTCGGCGGCTTCGGTGACGACATGCTGTTCGGTGGCCGCGGCAACGACCGACTGTTCGGTGAAGAGGGCAACGACAAGCTGTTTGGCGGGGAGGGCGATGACCGGCTCTCCGGCGATGCTGGCCATGACCATCTGGACGGCGGCGAAGGCAAGGACCACCTCGACGGGGGGATTGGGGACGACGTTCTCGATGGCGGGACGGAAGACGACATTCTCTTGGGCGGCCTCGGCAACGACCTCGCCCGAGGCGGCGACGGTGCCGACCTGATCCGCGTAGGTGCGGGCGACGACGTCGCTGAAGGCGGTGCCGGCGATGACGTCATCGGGGGCGAGGCTGGGGACGATTATCTCTCGGGCGGCGATGGTGCGGACGAGATTTCCGGTGGAGACGGCGCGGACCAGCTAAGCGGCGATGCGGGTGACGACTTCCTCGCGGGCGACGCCGGTAATGACACGCTCGACGGTGTCGAGGGGCACGACGAATTGACCGGCGGCGCCGGCGATGACGCATTGTCCGGCGGTAATGGCAACGACGATCTCAGCGGTGACGCCGGCGATGACGTTCTCGACGGTGGCGAGGGCCGCGACACGATCGATGGCGGCGAAGGCGTCGATGTGATCCTGGCTGGCGCCGGCGACGATGTTGCCGAAGGCGGTGCGGGTGACGATGTCATCGAAGGGCAGGCCGGGGATGACGAGCTGTCCGGTGGCGATGGTGCAGATGAGATTTCCGGCGGTGACGGCGCAGACCAGCTGAGCGGCGATGCGGGCGACGATGTGTTGTCGGGTGACGCCGGTGACGACGTTATCGATGGGGGCATCGGGAATGACGAGATCGACGGTGGCGAAGGCCATGACACGATCGATGGTGGCGAAGGTGCCGACGTCATCCTGGCTGGCGCTGGCGACGATGTTGCCGAAGGCGGTGCGGGGGATGATGTCATCGAAGGGCAGGCCGGGGACGACGAACTGTCCGGTGGCGATGGTGCAGATGAGATCTCCGGCGGCGACGGCGCGGACCAGCTGAGCGGGGATGCCGGTGACGACGTGTTGTCGGGTGACGCCGGTGACGACGTTATCGATGGAGGCATCGGTAACGACGAGATCGACGGTGGCGAGGGCCATGACACGATCGATGGCGGCGAAGGCGTCGATGTGATCCTGGCTGGCGCCGGCGACGATGTTGCCGAAGGCGGTGCAGGTGATGATGTCATCGAGGGCCAGGCCGGGGATGACGAACTGTCCGGTGGCGATGGTGCGGATGAGATTTACGGCGGTGACGGCGCGGATCAACTGAGCGGGGATGCCGGCGATGACGTGCTTGCGGGTGACGCCGGTGACGACGTTATCGATGGGGGCATCGGTGACGATCAGATCGACGGTGGCGAGGGCCATGACACGATCGATGGCGGTGACGGCGCGGACCAGCTGAGCGGGGACGCTGGCGACGATGTGCTTGCGGGTGACGCTGGTGACGATGTCATCGATGGGGGCACCGGGGATGACACGCTTTCGGGCGGGACCGGTGCGGACGAGTTGATCGGCGGCGAAGGCGATGACAGCCTGGATGGCGGCGAGGGCGCCGATGTCATCCTCGCAGGCTTCGGCGACGACGTCGCAGACGGCGGATCCGGGGACGATGTCATCGAAGGCAACGAGGGAGACGATGTCCTGTCCGGCGGCACCGGCAATGACTGTGTCGATGGCGGGGCAGGCGATGACCTGATCCGTGGCGGCGCGGGCGGAGACCTGCTGTTGGGTGCTGAAGGCGACGATGTCATCGAAGGCGGTGACGGCAACGACACCGTCAATGGTGGCGAAGGCGCCGATACGCTGAGCGGCGATGAAGGCGACGACGTTCTGATCGGCGGCGCCGGTGACGACCTGATGGCGGGCGGTAAAGGTGAAGACGTCCTCCATGCTGGTCTTGGAGACGACGTTCTCGACGGCGGCGAAGGCGGCGATATCCTGCATGGCGACGAAGGCAACGATGTCGTTGACGGCGGAGCCGGCGATGATGTCATCGATGGTGGCGAAGGCGCCGACGTGCTGGTTGGTAGTGCCGGCGACGACATCGTTTCCGGTGGCGAAGGTGGCGATGTCATCACCGGCGGCGATGGCGCCGACATGCTCTATGGAGATGAAGGCGACGATATCTTCATTGCCATCTCTGAAGATGGCGATGATCTCATCATCGGCGGCAGCGGTGTCGACACGTACGATCTCTCGCAGATCGTCGCCGACGTGCTTGTCGATTTGCCGGGGGGCTTCGTGCAGAGCCTTGATACTGGGTATGACGAAGTTTTCGATATCGAGAACGTGCGCGGCGGCCGGGGCAACGACTGGCTGGTCGCAGACGACTCCGTCAACGTCTTCACCGGCGGATACGGCAACGACACGTTCGTCTTCCGCAAGCTGCGCGATCTGACGAACGAGGGCGGTCCTCGCGACGAGATCACCGACTTTACCGTGGGCGATCGGATCGACTTCTCACGATTGTCCGGCCCTGAAGGCCAGCTCTTCGTCGATATCGCCGGCGCCACGTTCACCGAAGCCGGCAGCGTCGGCTTCCGCCATGAGCGATTTGGCGACCGCGACTACACGATCGTCTCGGGGACAACCGACAGCGACCCCGACGCAGAATTCGAACTTGCACTTCTCGGACATCACCAGCTGACGCGCGAAGATTTCATTCTCGCGGCACGCGACATCGACGCACAGGCATGACACGCGGCAGCGAACATGCCGCCTCTTTATTTTGTGGAGCATGAGTATGGGAATGATGATTGGTAAATCGCAGGAAACCCGTGGCGGCGGCTCTTTCGGGATCCGCTCGCGCGTGATCATGTCGGCTTCGTTGGCAGGGCTTTTGATCATTGGTTGCGGCGGCTGGGCCGCGCAAGCAAGTCTCGCCGGCGCCGCAATCGCGCCGGGTCAGATCGCGGTCAAGCGGCAGGTCAAGGAAGTCCAGCATCGTGATGGTGGAATCATCGCCGAGATCCGCGTCTCGAACGGAGACCGCGTGCGGGAAGGCGATGTGCTGGTCAAGCTGGACGAGACAGACACGCGGGTCGAGCTGTCGATCATTCGGTCGCAGCTGACGGAACTGACCGGCGTCTATTCCCGTCTCCAGGCCGAGCGCGATGGCGAGGCCGAGGTCGCGTTTCCAGAAGGCTTCGGGTCCACTGACGGCACATCCGGCGTGATCGCCGGTGAAATGAAACTGTTCCTCGACAATCGCGCGATGCGCGACAGCCAGAAGGAGCAGCTGTCGCTTCAGGCCGAGCAGTTGCGGGACCAGATCAAGGGGATGGAGGCGCAGCTTGCTTCCAACCAGGCCGAGCACACGCTGCTACTCGACGACATCACCCTGATGCGCAAGCTTCTGGAGCGCAAGCTGACCGAAGGTTCGCGCGTGCGGCAGATGGAACGGGAACTGGCCCGCATCGAGGGGCAGAGGGGTGAGATCGAAGCACGGGTGGCGCAGGCGCGCGGGCAGATCAGCGAAACCGAGTTGAAGATCATCGCGATCGACCAGGAACTCAAGGCAACGGCGCAGACGCAGATCCGCGACATCGATGCCCGCATCGCCGAATTGCGTGAGCGCGAAATCGCCGCGGTGGACCGCCTGTCGCGCACCGAGCTCAGGGCTCCTGCGTCCGGTCTCGTGTACGATCTTGCGGTGCATACGGTCGGCGGCGTCATCGGCTCAGGCGAAACGATCCTGTCGCTCGTGCCTGAGGACGAGGAGATGATGGTCGAGGTGCGCGTCTCGCCGACCGATATCGACCAGGTGACGATCGGCCAGCCCGCGCGTCTTCGCCTGACGGCCTTCAACCAGCGCACGACACCGGAATTCGAAGGCCAGGTCACAGCAATGGCCGCGGCTGCAACCCGCGATCCGGCTTCGGGGCGCGACTTCTATCTGGGAACGGTGGAGATCACGTCCGATCTGGCTCCGCTCGGAGACAAGGTCCTGATCCCCGGGATGCCTGTCGACGTGCTTCTGGTGACCGGTGAGCGCTCCGCGCTCTCCTATCTCGTCAAGCCTTTCACGGATCAGATGGCCAAGGCATTCCGCGAGGAATAGGCGTCGCCTGAAGACGCGGACAGTGGCGGGTGGGTACAGCATCCCGTCAAAAAGCCGGCGCCCTCAAAAGGGGCGCCGGCTTTTTTTCTCAAGTTAGCTCGATGATCTCAGTGATGGTGCGGCTTGGCGTCGTGGCCATGCGCGTGGCTATGATCTTCACCGTGACCTTGATCATGCGCCGCATGATCATCGACAGCTGCCACCGGCTGGGCTGCATGGTCGCCATGGTGGTGTGCAGGATCCGCATCATGCGCGATGGCGTCGGCCCGGGCTGTCATGATGTCTTTCGTGCGCGTTTCGAGGTAGCTGATGAGATCGGCCGCGTCGTTTTCTGTGAGCGCAAATGACGGCATGCGAACGCCCGGGAAGCGCGCCACCATGTCAAGCGCGACAGGATCCCCGGCCCGGCGGCTCGTTTCAGGGTCGCGGATGAAGGCCGCAAGCCAATCGCGCTCGCGCCGTTCCGTCACCCCCATCAGGTCGGGTCCGACCATGTCGCCGACGCCGACGGTGTGGCAGGGCGCGCACATCTTCTTGAAAAGCGCCTGGCCAGGCTCCGCGCTGATCTGCAGGCCGGCCAAGTCGGCGGGATCGAGATAGGCCTGATCCGGCATGCGACGTTGTTCGCGCCAGACCGGATCGAGATCGAGAACTGCGCTGGTCAGCGTTTCGATTTCGCCGAAAGGGGTGTTCCTGGACCAGTCGCCGGTCAGCGCATTGCCGAGCACGACCTCATTTCGATGGTTTGCCGGCACTTCTGAATTGTTGCCGAGCTTGGAGCCGATCTGCCGCAAGGTCTGCTCGTCGCCGGTGATGAACGTCCAGCCCGGGCCGTCATAGAATGCGTCGGCGAAGGCTTTCAGGCGTTCCGGCGTATCGTTGAGCGGGTCGACGCTGATCGACACGAAGAAGATATCCTCGCCCATCCGGCCTTCGAGGCGGCGGGCGACTTCCGCCAGCCGCGCCGTGTTGATGGGGCACAGATCGCGGCATGAGGTATAGATGAAGCTGATCACCACCATGCGGTCGCGGATCAGATCATCGAAAAACTTCACATTGATGCCGTCCTGCGTGATGACGGTGCTGTTTGGAAAGTAGTTCTCCCCCAGGGCGAGGCGCCGTTTGCCGCGGTCGCAGCGAGGAGGCTGGCGGCCAGTGCCGCCAGCATGCGTTTCGTCTTGCCCATTTGCCGAGCCCCTTCGGATCGTGGTCAGTTTTTCGGTATGAGATCGGTGACCGAAGCCAGCTGCTGTCGGTTCATGTCGCGCGGTACGCCCTCGGGAATGATTTCCGGCTTGGTGAAGAACACCCCGTCCGGCGTCGGATTCGGTGTCGGCGTGATGGCGCGCTGCGGCGAGCCTGGGACGCCGGTGAGCAGCTGGAATCGCGCAAGCATCGCGAAATCCTCGTGCACCGTGTTGTGGCAGTGGTTCACGTAGGAACCGCCATATTCACCGAACTGCACCTGGAAGGTCACGCTGCCGCCTTCGCCAAGCCGCCAGACATCCTTTCGGGCGCCCTTTTCGAAAGCGGGCATCGACATGCCGCGCCGGCTGATCGTGACGCCTTCCTCGAAATGCAAGTGAATGGGATGATCCCAGCCACCGCCGCCGTTCTCATAGGTCCAGTGCTCGACATCGCCTGCCTGCGGGATCACCATCGAAATGCGGTTGGCGTTGAAAGAATGGTGGTCTTCGCCATTGATGCGGACGGTCCAGGGGAAGGTTGCATGTTCAGGGCAGTCCGGGGTGCACGAACCGTCGGGCCCGCGCGAGTTCCCGCCGGATTTCTTGAACTCCACATGGCGCTTGCGGACCGGCTGCACGATCGGGATCTGCTCGGTCAACTGCATCGGCACCTGGCTGCGATCGAGATCGGTCCGCTTCAGGACAACACCTTCGACATCGACGCTCTGCACCTGGTTGACGATGCGGAACTCCATGATGGACCCCACGACCGGATCGTCCTTGTCACCGCGCATCGACGTCTTGATCGACAGCTGTTCCTTCATCCGCAGGCCATCCACGTGCTTGGCCTGGTTGACGAGATAGAAGCGTTGGCCGAGCGGGAAACCGGTGAAGTCCACGACGATGTCGAAGCGCTCGCCCATGCCCTGCGGCGGGAGCGTCGAAAGCGTGTAGGGCTGCGGCAGAAGATTGCCGTCGGTCGATATCAACTGGAACGGAACGGGGTTGCCGTTCTGGTCGGCGATCGCAAATTTCCAGAAGCGCGAAACGCTGGCGTTAAGTATTCTGAACCGGTACTTGCGCGGCAACACTTCCATGAAGGGGCATAGGTACCGTTGACCAAAGGCATGTCGCCCAAGAAACCGTCGACGTCGAAAATGTCGAAGAAGAGCTGGCCGCTTGCATCGCAGGCACAATCCCAGACCAACAAATTCACGTCGAAATCGGTGTTGCCCCAGTCGAGCAACGATCCGCTCGGCAGGCGCAGGTTGACACCGTCATTCAGCGCTTCGTTGCCCCGGTCGGGGCCGCTATACATGTTAATCGCGCCGAAATTGCCCTTGTAGACATTCTCGGCGGTGAAGAAGAAGCGATGATCATGGGCCCACATGGAGCCCTGGATCTCGCGATAGTCGCCCTTCACATGGACCAGCCCTCCATTGCCATCCGGGCCGGATGCGCGCGGGTCGCTGGCTGTCGTGTTGATGCGGTCGGCGCGCGCGAGCGTCGTGCTCCACCGATAATCGTAGAATGTGCCGGGGAAATGGTGGGTGTTGGCACCGCCATCGCTCTCCGCGCCATTATGGGCGTTGTGAAAGTGCAGTTGCGTTTCGTTGCGCCCGAAGCCGTTGTTCTGTGACCGGTTAACCGGCATGTTGTTGTAGATGCGGGTGAGAACCGGCTCACCATAGCGCATCTTGATCAGGAACGGCGGCATGGAGCCGTAGCTGTTCTTGCCGGATCCATAGCACCAGAAACTGTCGGGCGACTGGGTCGGGAAGTAATCGTGAAGATATGTGTCGCCGGCGCACTGGCCGATCGACATGATATAGCCTGCCTGGGGAAAGTATTCTTCCCAGCGCTGATGGGCGAATATCTCACCGGGCGGACGGCCTTCGATCGGGCCGCGCTGCGTCAGCGGATTGACATAGGCCATATCGGCATAGGGGTTCTTGCTAAATTCGGTGTGGTAGGACAGGCGCCGCGCCGGCGGCTCCTGGAGCTGGGTCGGGAACACGGCGTTGAACTCGTTGCCTTCCTGAAGCGTGTCGCGCTGGCGCTGCAACGGAATGGGCTTTTGCAGCTGTGTCCTGTGGATCGGCTGGGTGAATTTCTTGATGCCGAATAGCGGACTTCTCGGTGCGCCGGTCGGTACGGCTGCGTAGGCGCTGGTTGCGAACGGGCTGAGACCGTTCTTCAATGCCAACGCTCCGGCGGCGGTAAAGATGCCCCAGCGGATGAGATCACGCCGCGATACTTGTTCTTGATTGAGCGCCTGTACGATCTCCGCGCGGTTCGCCCGCGCCCGCTCAGCTTCCAACTTACGGATTCTCGATGCGTTTTCCGCTATATACATTGCCTAGTCCCCGCTCGGAACATGTTGAAAATTGATTTTTTTGTGATTTTATCTTTTCTATATTACGCTTTCGCTTTAGGTATTCAATTATTAGCAAAGTCTATTTTTCTATAGGACCAAGGTCCAAGCCGGTGGAGACCTTTGTCTCTTTATATATTCGACATCGGAGTATTCGCTTTCCTTGCCGATAGCCTTAGTTTGAATGCCTGTTCTCAAGGGGAACGGTGAAGAAAATTAGGGGCTTAGATTTCCTACGGCCCAAGGTCTGATGCAGGGGCACACGCGTCAGCCATAGGGCCGAAAGGAGCTTCCACAGGCGAGCGGGCGCCAGGGAACATGCAGGGATTCCGATTCAAGGCACTGACCCCGGACGGTCAGGTCGTCGAAGGCGTCGAACACGCCGTTTCGCGCACCCAGGCGCTCGTCGCGCTCGAGGCGCGCTCGCTGGTTCCCGTGCTCGTTCAGGATGCCGTTGGGGATATCTCGGCGCCGAAGAACGGCGGGGCGCAGGTTGCCCGGCGCGAGATCACCGATGCCACAGAACAACTGGCTTTGCTGCTGCGCGCCGGGGTTGCGCTCGACCAGGCGCTTGCCCTTGTCGCGCAAGGGGCATCGCGCAGCTTCGCGCGGGTTCTCGATCAGATTGCCCGGTCCGTTTCGTCCGGTGCCGCGTTGTCGGAAGCGCTTGCACCCCATGTGGCACAATTCGGATCGACCTATCTTGGCGTCGTTCGCGCTGCAGAACGGTCCGGCGCGATGGAGGCATCGCTCGAATTGCTCGTCGTCGAAAGGCGGCGGGTCGAGCGCCTGCGCGAGCGGCTGTTTGCATCGCTTGCGTATCCGGCCTTCCTGGCGGTGGCGGCGATCGCCGTGCTTGCCTTCGTGCTTCTCTACGTGATCCCGCAGTTCAAATCCGCGCTGTCGGATCTCGAGATCGCGGCCGGTGGCCAGGCATCGCTGGTCTTTGCGCTGTCGGACTTCGCGATTGATCATCAGACAGCGCTGCTCGTGAGCGCAATCCTTCTGCTGATCGGAGCCTTGGCCGTCATGCGCAGTGCGGCTGCGGCCGACCTGTTCTTCGACGTGGCCGGTGCGCTGCCCGGTACAAAGCGCATCCTCGAATACGAGCGGACTGCGAGCCTGACGGCGATCCTCGGGCTTCTGCTCGCGAGCGGTGCCGACCTGCCGTCTGCGCTTCGCCATGGTGGCGACGTTCTGCGCCAATCGCGCCATCGCCGGGATCTGGCGGAGGTGGTGCGCGCCGTGCGTGGCGGCATGCGGCTCAGTGCTGCGTTTTCGCGCAGTTCGATCATCGCGCCGGCGGCCGCACAGATGGTCAGGGTTGCGGAAGAAAGTGGCGAGCTTGCCGATGCGTGCGCGCGGGTTTCGAGCGTCTATCAAGCGATGCTGGACAAGGCGCTGGATCGGATGACGGCGGTAGCGGCACCGGTGCTGCTCCTGCTCGTCAGCGGGCTCATTGCCTGGATGATCGTCGCCGTCGTCGGCGCGCTCCTCAGCCTCAACGAGATCGTGCTATGAAAAACCGGAAGCACCCCACCGCCAACGATCTTTACCTGGGCGCCCAGCGCCGCAACCGGCGCGGCGAGGAAGGCTTCACGCTCGTTGAACTCCTGGTCGTGCTCGTCATCCTCAGCCTGATCTCTGGCCTCGTTGCGCCAAGGGTGCTGGGCTATCTGACCGATGCGCGCGCGCGCTCGAGTGCGCTTCAAATGACGGCGCTGACCGCAGCGCTCGATCTCTTCTATCTCGACACTGGACGCTACCCGTCGGATGCCGAAGGTCTCGGCGCACTCGTTAATGGCAACGGCATCGCCCGCTGGTCTGGTCCCTACATCCAGCAGGCTGCCATCCCGAGCGATCCCTGGGGCAACGCCTACGCCTACCGGGCAGAACCGGGTGGGCGGTACCGCATCATCTCGTTTGGGCCGGATGGCGTGGAGGGGGGAGGCGACGATGCCGACAGCCAGACGCCCTGATGACGCAACGGCCGGCTACGCTCTTCTCGAAACGATGATCGCCATCGTCATCGTCTCCTTGGCCGCAGCACTCGTGGTACCACCGGCTCAGGCGCTCGTGGCATCGGCGCGTCTCGAACGTACGACTAGCGCCATCGTCTCTTTGCTGCGGGCGGATCGCAATTCCGCCCTGCGCAGCGGCACGCCGGTTGCAACCACCGCAGATACCGACGGGCTACTCATCCGGTCCGATGCAAACGGGATCGTCGTCCCCATACCGTATGGCGTAACCGTCAACATGCAGGCGCGACAGGGCGTCGTCTTCTATCCCGACGGGCGATCGTCCGGCGGAGTGTTTCGCCTGTCCCAAGCGCAGTCGATCAACCTCATCTCGATCGATGCCGCCACCTCCGCCATCAGGCTGACCGCTCCCAATGCCGGGAGCGGCCGATGAAAACTCCAGCACATGACAGCGAGGCCGGTTTCACTCTTATCGACAGCCTCGTCGCCGTCGCCACGCTCTCTGCCATGACTGCGCTTCTTCCGCAGGCGATCGTGACGGCGCGGCAGATGTCGAGCGAGACGGCGAGCCTGGTAAGCGCGCGGCTCGTTGCCGACAGCGTGCTGGCCGATCTGGCGCGAAGCTCGCCCCATGCGGGCCAGCAAACCGGTGCCACCGATGGCCATAGCTGGCGCGTCGAAACGAAAATTCGCGAAGCCGGGCTGACTTCAAGATCGGAGGACGGCTCGTCGCCTGCGCTGTTCACCACGCGCATCAGCATTCAGGTGAGCGGCAACCGAACCCTTGTTGTCGAGCGTCTCTCCTACGGGGCGGTCAAATGAGCGACACCGTTTCCACAAGCAGGGAAGATGGCTTCGCGCTTCTGGAAGCGGTCGTCGTGCTGGCAATTACGGCGATGGTGTTCGTTGCGCTCGCGGTTTCGACCGGTCTCGTGGTGCGTAACGCGAAGGCGATGAGCGAGCGGACCAACCTTGCCGAAATGCTGATGGGTGGCCTGGAAGCCTGGCGGCACGACGTTGCTGCGGCCTTTATCCCGGGCGACGTCAGCAACGGACCGTCGATGACGGGCAGCGCCGATGCGATGACGTTCGTTACAGCACGCTTTGGCATCGACGGCATCCCGGCGCGCGTCACATATCGAGCGCAAAACACGCGGGTCGACCGCACGGTCGCAAACTACACCTCCGTCGCAGCCGATCGAAGCCCAGCCGCAAGCGCCGAAGCGGTGCTTGATGGCCCCTGGCGCTTCCGCTTTGCCTATCGCGCCCGCCACGGCGAAGGTCGCTGGCTCGACAGCTGGACCCGCGCCAATGAATTGCCGGCGTTCGTGCGGCTGAGCGTCCTGGCCGCGCAGGCGCCGGAAACCATCATCGCCGAAGTCGTGGCACCCATTCGCGCCAACCGGACCACTGTGTGCCTCGATGCCTGCGTGGCTGTGCTCGACCGGACGGGTCGGCCATGATGCGCGCGCTGGCCAATCCCGATGCGAGGCGGCACGACGCCGGATATGTGACCATCTCGGTGCTGCTGGTCTGCTCGCTGCTCGCGACGATTGCAGCCGGTCTTCTCACGACACCGCGGCCAACCCTTGGCCGTTCGCTGATTGACTTGCAGATGGTCGAGGTCGAAGCGCTGCTCGACAGCGGGCTCGACCTTGCAGCGTTTCGGCTGTTCGGGGCCGATAGCGGCGACGAGGGCTGGCACTCCGGCGCCGAGACGATCGCGCTCGAAAACGGCCGCGTGGTGGTCGAGGCGGGTGCGGAAACCGGGCGGGTCGATGTCAACTGGGCCGATGCGGAATTTTTGGCCAACCTCTATTCCGAGGTCGGCGCCACTTCCATGCCGGCGGCAGGTTTCGCCGATCGGGTGCTGGCACTTCGTTCCGCCGGCGATCCGCAAACGCAGGTGTCGGGGACGCTGACGACGATCGGTGATCTCGCTGCAATCGATGGGCTGGCGCCAGACGATTTTGCGCGTCTTTCACCCCATCTTACGGTGTTCGGCGGCATGGGGCAGGTTGATCCTTGGAGCGCGGATAGGCTGGTGCTGCGCGCAGTGCCGGAGATATCGCTGCGCGAGGTCGAGCGGATCCTCTCGGCGCGCCAGGCACGAAGCGAGACCGGTGACGAGACGATCCTCGAGATTGCCCGTGACCACGCCGACTATCTGTCCACGCAAAAACCGCAGCGGTTTCGTGTTACCATCGATGCCTGGGCCGAAAACGGGCTGGCGGGACGGGCCGAGGCCGTCATTGAAGACGGGACAGATCAGGACCCGTTCACAGTGCTTGCCTGGGCGCGGCGCCCCATCACCGACGCCGGACGGGGAGAACGCTGATGCGCGCGCTCCTCTCTCCTGTGCACCGCATCTGGGCGCTTCTGGTCGACGAGACCGCTGCATTGATCACACCAATGCACGAGCGTCGCTCGCGAAGCCGTCACGTCCTCACGCAGACGGCCGGTGGTTTCATTCTGCAAAAGCGGCGCGGCAGCAAGCTGGTGACCGTGGCGGAGGGATCTCTGGCGACCATCGGTTCCGCGCTCAAGCGAACCGCCAAACAGCAGCCGATGGATGTCGATGTTCGCCTCGGTGAGCGCATGGTGATGCGACGCGTCGTGCAGTTGCCGCCGACGCCTCCCGAGCACATCCCGGCCGTTGTGGGGCTGCAGATCGAAAAGCTCAGCCCGTGGAACAGCGGCAGCGCGCTCCATGCATTCCGGATAGAGCGGGACGGTGCGCAGGCGCCCGGCGCACTGATGGTGCGGATCGCCATTATGGCGCGGAAGTTCTGGGAGCGGATTGAGAAGGACCTCGCCGCAGCCGGTCTGCGCGCCGCGACACTCGGGCCGATTTCCGAAAGCCTGTCCGAGGGACCGCCGCTCGATCTATTGGCCGATCCGCAGGCGCGCCACGCGAAAGCGCGGCGCAACGCGTCCGCCCTCCTTCTGCTCCTGCTTGCCGGAACGCTCATCGGCAGCACCATCGCATATTTGCAGGTCGCCGCTGCGGAGCGTGATCTTGTGGCTCAAGCGGCGCAGGCGGCCGCGCTTCGCACAGAGCTCGAAACACAAATGGCCGACAATGCGCCCGCTGAGGGTGCACAAAAATTGCTGCAGGCGAAATTGGCTGACGAACCGCTGGTGATGCTGCTCAACGCCTTGAGCGCTGCATTGCCTGATGGGACCTATCTCACGGCATTCGAGGCGTCCGGAGCGGAGATCCGGCTCTCGGGATATTCGGATGACGCGGGTGCGTTGATCCCGCTGCTTGAAAGCGATCCCAATCTCGATCAGGTCCGCTTCGCCTCGTCCGTCTTCGTCGATCGCGAAACGGGGTCGGAACGTTTTGAGGTCGTAGCCGTCCGGGCGGGAGACGCGTCATGAGCCGCGCGCGCGCCGCCACGGTTGCCTGCCTGGCGCTGATGGCGATGGCACCAGTCGCTGCATTTCTCTGGGCCCAGGATCGGCTCAACGATCTGCGGCAAGAGACGGCGATCGTCGAAAATACGATTGCGGAGCTGCAACAGCGGCTGCAATCGAGCGCCGACGGCAGTGACCGCTCGGCCGAGGCGATGCTTGTTGATTTCCACGTGGATGGGGCGACCGAGGCCGTCGCTGCGGCTGGTCTCCAGGCGCAGCTGGCGACGCTTGCGCGTGAGGCGGGGATCGACATCGACGAGTTCGAGGTCATGCGCGCCCTGGACACGGGCACCCAGGCGGAGGCCGAACCGGGCGTCCGGCTTCGGCTGGCATTCAAGGCCGGGAACGATGCCTTTCAGGAAATGCTCTACGCGATCGAACAGCGTCGGCCGGCCATGCGCGTCCAGTCGCTGCGGCTGGCGACGTTCGATGCCGATGAGGCGCCGATCCTCAATGCCGATCTGGTCGTGGAAGCCTATCGGAGACTGGAGCCATGACGCGCCGCATTCTTGGCCCAGTCCTCGCCCTGATTTGCTCTGTCATGGTCTGGACGGCTGCGATGGCCGATGGCGCCGGGGAAAAGGCTGTTGGAGCACCATTCTTTCCGCAGATGTCGCTTGAGGCGATGACGGCCATGCGGGAGCGGCCGCTGTTTGCGCCGTCCCGGCAAACGCCCGCGCCACCAGCACCTGCCATCGTTCAGCCTGTTGCCATTGCCGAACCCATGGCGCCACCGTCTGCGCCGCCATTGCCGGAGCCTGCCGTGCGGCTGGTCGGCGTCACGATCGGGGATGATTCAGGCTTTGCGATCATCGAGCACCAGCCGACGGGCGAGGTGCTACGGATGAAGGATGGCGCCTTACTCGATCGCTGGGTGCTGTCGGTCGTCGATGCGCGCACCATCGCCTTCGAACATGAGGGGAGGCGCGCGGTCTATGCCCTGTTTCAGCGATAGGCGCGACTCATACCGTGCTTCAGATGGTGGCTTTCAGCAGCTCGTCGACGCTCGTCTGGCCGGCACACACTTTGGCATAGCCATCCTGCAGCATGGTGATCATCCCGCTCGACACGGCCGCGGCTTCGATGTCGCCGGCAGAGCTGCCCGCTCGGATCATGCCGCACAGCGTTTCGTCTATGCTGAGCACTTCGAAGATACCGATCCGGCCGCGGTAACCGGTCTGTGCGCACTGGCTGCAGCCTTCGGCGCGGTAGATGATTGCATCGGCCTTCATCGTCAGACGACCGCTGTCGGCAAAGGGCTTGAGGGCTTGCCCGGCATTCTCGTCGACGGTCCGGCAATGTGGGCAAAGCTGCCGCACGAGGCGTTGGCCGACGACGCATCTGAGCGTCGCGTTGATCAGGAACGGCTCGACGCCGAGATCCACCAGTCGCGTCACGGCGTCGGCGGCGCTGTTGGTGTGCAGCGTCGTCAACAGCAGATGGCCGGTCAGTGCGGCCTGGATGCCGACGGCCGCCGTCTCGCCATCGCGCATCTCGCCGACCATCAGAATATCCGGGTCGTGGCGCAGGAAAGCGCGAAGCGCCGTGGCGAAATCCAGCGCGATGCCCGGCCGAACCTGGGTCTGGCTGATGCCGGGGATCTGGTACTCGATCGGATCTTCGACCGTCATGATCTTGCGGTCGGATCGGTTCAGCGCGGCGAGCGCCGCCGTCAGGGTCGTCGTCTTGCCGCTGCCGGTCGGGCCCGTCACCACGATCATGCCGTGCGGTTGCTCGAGATGCGCGCTGAACCTTGCAAGGTCATCGGGCGCCATGCCGAGGCGGGCGAGATCGAGTGCGTGGGCTCCACGCGCCAGAAGTCGCATGACGAGGCTTTCGCCATGAAGGGCAGGGGCCGTGGCCACGCGAATGTCGGTTTCGAGCGTTCCGATGCGCATCCGGGCGCGTCCATCCTGCGGCAGGCGGCGTTCGGCGATGTTGAGGCCCGACAGGATCTTGACCCGCGAGATGATGCCGCGCGCGGTTTCCTCCGAGACACGCTCGTGCAGACGCAATACACCATCCACACGCAAGCGGACGCGTGCGCCGGCCTGCTCCATCTCGACATGGATATCGGTGGCTCCCGCGATCAATGCCGCTTCCACAAGCCCGTCGACGGCGTTGACGATCGGGGCATCGCTCGCAAGGTCGTGCAGACGCTCGATCTCGCTTTCGCCGATGGGCGAAGGACGTTCCACCGCTGCGGCTGTTCCAGCGTGGCGCCGCTCGGACATCGCCTCATCGAAACGGGCAGCGAGCGCATCGAAGGACGCGACAGCCAGCGGCACCTCTTCGCCCATGGCAAGCTGAAGGACGTCGATGTCTACGGTGCGGGTCGGGTCGGCGGTCGCAATGGCGACGGTGCCGTTCAATCGGCAGGGAAAGAGCCAGTTGCCGCGCAGGAAGCGGATCGACAGGCCTTCCAGCAGTTCGGGATCATAGGCGATCGACTGGTCATCCGCGCGCTGCAATCCATGAAAGGCGGCGATGGCATCCGCAAGGCGCGGCGCGGGTATCAAGGCCGCGTCGTGCAGATCGCTGTAAGACGTGCGTCCAGCTTGGCGAAGGTTTCCCAGAATAGGCTCGTTGCCGGACATGTATCCGTTGTTTTGCAGGAACGCGATAAAGGGCACCGGATCCCTGATTTGAGCATCTGTAACGAAAGCATCCATGTGGATTTTCTAGCGCCTTGCCGAGGGAAGCTGCATCGAGCCCATGGCTTATTGCAGGCTTTGACAATACCATTACGGCACTCGCCTTACGAATCAGTTTTCGGAAAAGTCGAGAGCGCGTTTTCTGTTCGGGGACAGCGAACGCTCGGGGTGCTTGCTTCGGCAATACATGCGCGGCGCGGCCGGTGGTGGGCCAGGAGGAACGGCGTTGCCTAACAAGCGTAGTATCGGCGCTGTGGCCGCCTTCCTGCTTATGGTGCCCATCGTTGGCGGCTGCGCCAATTCCGAAGGCGGTGCCAATGTGGAGCGGCCTTCGGTCCTCAGTCAGGTTTTCCGGCCGGACTTTTCGGCACGGTCTCCGCGCAGCGGCGGCGGCAGCAATGTGGCTGGCGGCTCTCAAGGCAACCGGGAGATCGCGGCATCGCGCATTTTCGGCGCAAGCAACCCCGGCATCGATGGCACGGTGACCGGCCAGACGCCGACATCGACGAATGGCGGCGTGCAGCTCAATTTCGAAGATGCCGACCTGCGGGAATTCATCGACACGGTTCTCGGCCAGACCTTGCAAGTAAACTACACGGTCGACCCCAGCGTTTCCGGAACCGTGACCTTGTCGACGGCGCGGCCGATCGGTCGCGACAGCCTGCTTGAGCTGCTGGAAGCCGTGCTGCGCGTCAACGGCGCGGAGCTCACGCGCAGTGGCGAAACATACCAGGTGATCGAGGCGACATCTGCGACGGCTTCGCGGGTCGATTACGCCAGGGCGGGGGCCGGCTATGGCCTCAGCATCATTCCCTTGCAGTTCATCTCACCGCAGACGCTCAGCCAGCTGATCAACGGATTTGGCGCGCGTCCCGGGTCCCTGCGGGTCGAGACCACGCGCAACTTGCTGATCGTGCTCGGCAGCTCCGCCGACCGGCGATCGGCAATCGAAACGGCCACCGCTTTCGACGTCGACTGGATGCAGGACCAGTCCGTCGGCATTCTGACCATGCGTACGGCAAAACCGGAGGCCGTCATTCCCGAGCTTGAGCGCATCTTCGCTGCGCAGGGCGGCGGCAGCGGCTCAAGCGTCATCCAGTTCATGCCAATGCCGCGACTGCAAGCCGTCCTCGCGGTTTCTCAGAACCGGTCGCTGATCGAACGCGCGCAGACCTGGGTCGAGCGGCTCGACCGCGAGAACGCCGATCTGGATGAAAGCGTCCACGTGTATCGGCTGAAGTACCGCGAAGCTTCAGTCGTTGCCGAACTTCTCAATCAGCTTTTCCAGGGTCAAAGCGCGAGCCCCTCGGACTCCTCGCTTGCACCAGCGGAGGATTTGACGCTGGCTGCAAGCGAGCCTCTGACCCAGGGAGAGCAGTTGATCGACGCGGCTTTCGGTGGCGACAATGCCGTATCGGGTGCTTTTACGGTGGCCTCGCAGCCGGTGCAGATTTTCAATGCGCCGACGGCCAGTGGCGGCATCCCGCGCATTCAGCCCGATACGTCCAACAATTCGATCATCATCTACGGCGATCTCGATGCCCGCCAAAGGGCACTCTCGGCGCTTGGGCGCATCGACGTTCCGCAATTGCAGGTGGCGATCAACATCACCATGGCCGAGGTCCGGCTGACGGACGAGCTGCGCTATGGCGTCCAGTATTTCGTCAAGAGCCAGAATGTGGGGCTCGGCAGCGACAACGGATCGATCGGGCTGTTCAACACGCTCGCCGACAACATCGCGCGCGAACTGCCGGGCTTCAATTTCGTGGTCGGCAGCGAGTCCAGTCCGGACATCATCATCAATGCGCTCGATGCGGTAACCGACGTGCAGGTGCTGTCGTCACCGTCACTCGTTGTGATGGAGAATGAGGAAGCGCGCTTCCAGGTGGGTGACCAGATTCCGATCGTCACGCGCACCGTCACGTCGGTCGAAGACGCGAATGCGCCGGTTAGCAACCAGGTCGAGTATCGCGACACGGGCATCATCATGCGCGTCCGGCCCCGCATTTCCGAAGATGGCATCGTGACCATGCGGATCGAACAGGAAATCTCCGCGGTGTCCTCGAATGCGGGAACGCTGACGCCCGTCATCTCGAATCGCTCGATCTCGAGCAATGTTGCGGTGGTGGACGGACAGACCGTGCTCCTTGGTGGTCTGATCCGCGATCAGTCGGAAGCTGGCAAGGACGGGATCCCGGGTCTGCGACGCATGCGCGGCATCGGCAATCTTTTCGGCAGCACCAACCGGTCCAACGAACGCACGGAGCTTCTGATCCTGATCCGCCCGTCGGTCATTCGCGATGGCAAGGATGCGCAGACGGTTGCGGAAGAGCTGCAGTCGCGCATGTGGGAACTGGGGCCGCGTTCCATCAAGCGCTGAACCGATGTCCATGATGTCGAGGGCAGAGCTGATCGGGATTGGTGCCGGTGCAGCAGGGCTAACGGTTGCCATCGCCTTGACGTCACAGGGAGACTTCGACCCGACATGGCCGTTCGCGCTGTGGCTTGGCGCTCTCTGCCTCGCGATTGCTGTCGAGGATGTGCGCCACCTGCGCGTCGCCGATAGCGCCAATGCGCTTCTGTTTGCCGGTGGTTGCACCTGGCAGGTCCTGCAGTCGCAAGGGGAAGTCTTCGAAACGCTCATGCTCGCGCTTCTGGCCTGCGTCATCTGCGGCGGGGCGTTGTTGGCGGTGCGCGCACTGCATGCGCGCATCACCGGACGCATCGGGCTCGGGCTCGGCGATGTCAAATTCTGTAGTGCCGCCGCGGCATGGACGGGCCTATCTGGATTTCCGTTCATGCTCTTGCTGGCAAGTCTCACGGCCTTGATCGTCTTCGGTCTCATAAGCGTGACCCGCTCTGGCTGGGGCAGGCAGCGGCGATTGCCGTTCGCGGCCTTCCTGGCGCCGGCGCTGTTCATGGCCTGGCTGGGGAGCGCCTCTTCCGCCGGTTCTTTTCTGGACGGGGTGTTTCTGAGCCCCTGATTATCGTGGGTTCGGCCCTTGGTCGCTTATCAGGCTGACTTTCGTCCAGTTGTTCAAGGCGCTGCGCAATCGTAGACTTTTTTCAATTTGATCCGCTGCTGGAGTGCATCGACGATGCTTGGCGGGCCCATGGGACGCTTGTCACTTTCGCTTCGTTTTGCTTTGGCCGGTGCGGTCGTTCTGATCTTAGGAACGATGATTATCGGAAGCTGGGTCGTTGCCCGGATTTCCAGTGGCGTGACCGCCAATGTCGCGATTTCAACCGCGCTGGTTGTCGACGGGTTGGTGACGCCCATCGCCCAGGAGCTGAAGGACAAAAACGTTCTCTCTATCGGGCCCGTTCGGGCGCTCGACGAGTTGCAGAAGAGTGCTCCGCTCGTCAATCGCGTCGTTGGCATGCGCATCTGGAAGCCTGATGGACGTGTCGCCTACAGCAACGATTTCGACATGATCGGCATGCACTTCACGCCTTCCGACGAATTGCGGCGGGCGATCGCTGGAGAGGTCGTGGCAAGCCGCGATTCACTTCATGACGACGAAAGTGCCCGCGTCGCCGCGCTCGGTGTGCCGCTCCTCGAAATCTACAGCCCCGTCCGCGACCGCTGGACAGGCGAAGTTCTGGCGGTGGCCGAATTCTACGAGGATGCAACGAAGCTCGAGGCGATGCTGGCGCAGGCGCGCCGGCAATCCTGGCTCGTCGTCATCGCGACGATGAGCGGCATGGGGCTTCTTCTGTTCGGTGTCGTGCATGGCGGCAATCGGCTGATCGAACGGCAGAAGACCGCGCTGCAAGACGAAATCGAGCGCGTTGCCGCGATGTCGCATCAGAACGCCACGCTGAGAGAGCGGATCGAGCGGGCTTACACGCTGTCGACCGAACTCAACGAGCGCTATCTGCGGCGCGTGAGTGCCGATCTGCACGATGGACCGGCGCAACTCGTCGGGCTCGCTTCGCTCAGGATCGGCAGCCTTCGCGACAGTGCCGACGAAATGCGGCGCCGCTCCGAAGCGGGGCTCGTGCAGCAGGTACTGGGTGAAGCGATGAGCGACATCCGCACGATCTGCCATGGATTGTCGCTGCCGCAGATCGAGAACCAGTCTCTGACCGAGCTGCTCTGGGATGCCGTTCGATCACACGAACGTCGAACCGGCACGAAGGTGGAACTCAGCGTCTGCAACGACGATCTCGACCTGCCGGTTCACCTGAAAATCTGTTGCTACCGCTTCGTGCAGGAAGGCCTGAACAATGCTTTCCGACACGCTGGCGGGAACGACCAGTCGGTGCTTTGCCACCTGGAGCACGGCGTGCTGCATCTCAGCGTGACGAACGGGCCCTATCGGCCGGATCACCTCAGGCCTCCCAACGAGCGCAAAAGCTTAGGACTGGAGGGGCTTCAAGGTCGGTTGGAAGCATTGGGCGGCCGGTTCCATTTCGAGACATTTCCCCAGACCGGCAGCCGGCTGGAAATGTCCGTCCAAGTTGAAAGGATTGCGGCATGAACAGTGCCATACGGCTCGTGGTGGTCGACGATCATCCCCTTTATCGCGATGGCGTGGTGCGCACGCTGAAGGAGCATGACGGTCTGGAGGTGGTCGGCCAGGGTGGATCGGCCGACGATGCGGTGCTGCTGTGCATGGCGCACAAGCCGGATGTCGCCTTGCTCGACGTGTCGATGCGCGGTGGCGGCATCGCTGCCGCCGGTCGGGTGATGGACGCCGTGCCCGACACGAAGGTGATGATGCTGACGGTCTCGGAACAGGACACGGACGTTATCAATGCCTTGGAACAGGGCGTCAAAGGCTATGTCCTGAAGGGCGTGGAAGGCAGCGAACTCGTCTCGATCATTCACCGGGTGGCATCCGGCGAATCCTACGTCGCGCCGTCGCTTGCGGCGGGACTGCTGGTTTCGATGAAGCTGACGATGAAGCGCAATGGCGAGGGCACGCGCGCCAGCATGCTGACGGAACGGGAGGAGGGCATTCTCCGGCTCGTCTCGCTCGGATGCTCCAACAAGGAGATCGGGCGCCATCTCGATCTGCAGGAAAAGACGGTCAAGCATTACATGACCGGCATTTTGCAGAAGCTGAATGTGCGCAACCGCGTGGAGGCCGCCGTCGTCGCCCGCGAGCAGCTCGGCATGCGCCCGGGCGACAGCGCGTAAGCGTCCTTCCGATCGCGCTTCCGGTCTGAAAATCTCGAACAAAAGAAAACCGGCAGCGGCCGAAGCCGCTGCCGGATCGCTGAACCCCTTGGGGGCGGGGGCTAGAAGGCGGAGTTCAGCCGATCGATGTCAGACTGTGTCGCCGCTCTCTCGACGACAGTCTGGTTGGTTGGATCCTTCAGTTCATAACGGCCGTTTTCGACTTCTTCTTTCCAGCCGTCGCTGTAGGTTACTTCAAGGGCAGTGCCCTCGCTTTCTGCTTTCGCGACCGAGCCGCGTTCGCGATCCGGCGAGAAGAATTCCGCCAGGTTGGACGGCCTGCTATCGCGGCCGTGTCTTCCGTGGTGATCGTCGTCGTCATCGTCGTGCCGGCCATGTCGCCTGTCGTCGTCGCGATCCCTGTCTCGGCCGCGATCGTCGGCCCGGTCACCACGATCGTGGTCGTCGCCGCCCCGATCATCGCCGCCACGGTCATCGCCGCCTCGGTCACCACCATGGTCATCGCCGCCACGGTCATCGCCTCCACGATCGCCACCGCCATGATCGCCACCGCCATCGCTGTCGCCGCCGCCGCGACCGGAGCTGTCGCCATCCTTTGCAAAGGACTGGCCGAACTTGAGCTCCAAACGCATCCCCCCATCGCTGTCCTTGACTAGGCCGCCGGTCAGCGCCATTCCGGCTGATACGACCGCCATCGCCAACAGTGTTCGATTGAGTTTTGCCAATGTCATCGAATGCTCCTTGGATATCCGCCACGTGTATTCGTAGTTGCTTTCATAATCGCCGAAAATCCGGCCCGGACCGATGCGCGAGGCTGCGGCCCCTGGGTCGGTCGCGGGTTCGGACCATGGGCTGAACTGTTTCAGACCTGCACATCAGGACATGGCGAAGCCGTGATGGGCTCAAACGCGCCCATTTCCGCCAAACTGCCTGTGGATGGGCGGTCTGATGGCCCGGCAAAGGTCGCTTGCGGCCGGGTTTGCTTCTAAAGTCCAGTGTTTCTGCCATTGCGTCGGGTCTGAAACCGTCAGCCCGCTGAGGACATCTTGAGCCGCTTCCGATTCATCCACGCCGCCGATCTGCACCTGGGCAGTCCCTTTGACGGACTGGCGATCAAGGACCGTGTCATCGCAGAGCGCTTTGCAGCGGCGACGCGCGACGCCTTCTCCGAGCTGGTTCGCCGTGCGATCGAGGAGGAGGTGGCGTTCTTCATCGTCGCGGGTGATGTCTATGACGGAGAATGGCGCGACAATTCGATCGGGCTTTTCTTCAACCGCGAAGTGGCGCGGCTCGACCGGGCGGGCATTCCTGTCTTTTTGCTGAAGGGCAATCACGATGCGGATAGTGTCGTGACGAAGAGCATCACGCTGCCCACGGCGGTCAGCCAATTCGACACCCGCAGGCCCTCCAGCTTCTCGTTGGACGGGCTGAAGGTTTCGCTGCACGGGCAGGGATTTGCGGAGCGGGCGGCAAGCGACAATCTCGCGCGGGCCTATCCGGCGCCGGTGCCGGGGCATTTCAATATCGGCGTGCTTCACACATCGCTCACCGGCAGGCCACCTCATGCCAATTATGCCCCGTGCTCCGTCGATGATCTAAGGGCGCGCGGCTATGATTATTGGGCGCTCGGCCACGTCCACCACCACGAAATCGTCGCCAGCGACCCGCCGATCGTCTTTCCAGGCAATTTGCAGGGCCGGAACATCCGCGAGAGCGGGGAGAAGGGCGCGATCCTCATCAGCGTCGAGGACGGCCGCGTTGCGTCGATCGACCGGCTCGTCGTGGATCAGGCCCGCTGGCAGCAGGTGCGTGTCGATATCTCGCAAGCGGAAACCATGCCGGCGCTGCTGCGGCTTGTCGAAGATGCGCTCGCTTCGAGCTGTGGCGACGTCGCCGGGCGACTGACTGCGCTTCGTGTGACGCTCACCGGTGCCAGTGTGCTTCGCCCGCAGGTCCTGATGGGCCGCGCCGAACTGGTCGACGAGATCCAGGCAGCGTGCCATCGCATCGATCCCGACATCTGGCTGGAGAAGCTCGATCTCCGGGTCGGCCCGATCGAACGCCCGGTCGCGGTGGATGAAGGCGATGCGCGCGTCGATCTGCAGCCGCTGCTCGCCGAACTTGTTCACGATCCGGCCCTCGTCGATGCGGCGGAGGCCGCGTTGCGGGACATTCTGGCGAAGCTGCCTGCGGCGTCCGGCTCGGGCGAGGCTCCGCTTGGCGCGACTGTCGACGAGCTCTTGGCCGAAGCGCGCGACGTGCTGCTTGCGCGCAGCGGGAGCGACTGACCGTGCGGCTGTTGCGCCTCCATCTGCTGCGTTACGGGGCCCTGACCGATCGGGTTCTCGAATTTCGGCCCGATGCGCGCCTCCATGTCGTCTATGGGCAGAACGAGGCCGGCAAGAGCTCAGCGCTATCCTCACTTTCGGACCTGTTTTTCGGTTTTCCTCACCATGCTCACTACGCGTTCCTGCACAATGCGCAGACGCTGAGGCTAGCGGCGACGATCAGGGCGCGCTCGGGCGATGAATTGTCCTTCCGGCGCCGCCGCGGGAAAAAGGATACGCTTCTCGCAGACGACGAGGCGGAAACGCCACTCAAGGACGACGCGCTTGCGCCGTTCCTCGGAGGTTTGTCCCGCCCGGTTTTCGAACGGGCCTTCGGGCTTGATTCCGAACGGTTGCGCCTGGGTTCGCGGGCGATGCTCGACGCCGACGGTGAGGCGGGCGACCTGCTCTTTGCAGCGTCCGCCGGAATTCTTGGCCTGCGTCAGGTCAAGACGGCGATGGATGAGGAGGCGAACGCGCTTTTCACGCCAAGGGCTGCCGCCGGGAAGGCCTTCTACCAAGTGCTCGCCCGCCACGAGGAGGCGCGGCGCCTGGAACGCGACCACGAATTGCGTGCCGGCGACTGGAAATCCGTGAATGATGCCATCGACGATTTAACGGAGCGTCACGCGGCCAAGGTGGCCGAGCGGACAGAGCTTCGGCGGCGCGAGCAGGGTTTGGTTCGGCTGAACCAGTTGCGGCCGATCCTCGCCGAGATCGACCGCGAGAGGGAGCAACTGCGCGCTTTTGCGGATCTCGACCATGTCCCGGAAGGGCAGGGATCGGCGATTTCGGCGGCCCTTGCGACGCTGCGCCAAGCGAACGAACGGGTCGCGGCTGCGGAAAAGGCGCGGGAACGGGCGGAGGCCAAGCGTGCGGATATCGCGATCGACGTTGTCTATCTCGACCACGGGGATGCGATTGCCGAGTTGTTGTCGCAGTCGGCATCCCACCTCAAGGATCTCCGGGATCTGCCGCGGGTCACGGGCGAACGCGACGATTTCAGTCGCCTGCTGGAGGATCTTGCCCATCGTCTGGGGCTGGTGCGCAGCGATCTCGACCGACTTCAACCGACCGATATGGCAATCGCTGGCCTTGCCGAACGTGCCGCGGCCGCGCGGCAGGCGGCGGAGCGTGTTGCCCTGCTGGATGAGCGATTGGCGGCGGAAATGGTGCAGGCCAGCACGCTCGAAGCGCAGGCAACTGAGGTTGCCGCTATCGATCCGCGCCCCTGGCTCGACCGGCTGGAGGCTCTGCGCCCCGACATCGAGTTACTAGGCGATGTGGATAGCCGGACGGTCAAGCTCGAGACGGAGCGGCGCCGGATCGCGGAGGCGGTGAGCAGGCTCGTTCCGCCGGTCAAGGATCTCGATGCGCTGGCGAAGACCAGCCTGCCTGAAGAGACGACGCTTGCGGCTCAGCGCGATCGCATGCGCGATCTGCAGCAGGGCGCGCGCGTGTTGCAGGACCGTATCGATCGCGAGCGTGTCGAAATCGACGCGCTCGAAGCCGAGGCACGCGCCGAGGCGCATCGAGGCGTTACGGCAAGCCCGGCTGCGATCCATCAGGCGCGTTCGGATCGCGATGGTCTGTTCAGAGAGATCGCCGCTTCGTTGACGGGCGAGGCACCGCCGATCGAACCAGCCATCGCCGCAGTCTCGATCGGGCGCTATCGTTCTGCCGTAACGGCAGCCGACGCACTTGCCGACGCCGCACTGGAGCAATCGGACCGGCTGGCGGAGGCGGCGGCGAAGTCCCGCCGGCGGGAAGATCTGCTGCGCAGCCACGCGGCCCTTCTGAAGGACCTCGAAACCGATGAGGCCGCGCAGGCGAAGGCGCAGGCCGAGTTCGCTCGTCCCTTCTCTTCACTCGGTCTGGCTGCTGGTTCACCGGATGAGATGATTGTCTGGAGCCGTGCGCTCGCTGCGCTCCTGGCTGCGCGACAGGCTCTTCTCGAAGAAGAAGACCGTTTGGCGAGCCTCAAACAGACCGCGCAGCAACTGCGCGAGCCGCTGGAGCTGATCGGCCGCGGCATTCGGCTTGAGGGAAGCGAGAGCCTCCCTTTGCGTGCACTTGATCGGGGTTTGCGCGAACGGCTGCGGCAACTGGGCGAAGCGTGGGATGCGAGCCGGGATCTGGCAGCGCGCAAACGGGACACGGCGCGCAGGGTTGAGGATCTTCGCGAACGGCGCGCCGCGTCAGATCGGTCAGCGCAGGAGGCGCTTGCCGCGCTCCAGGCAGAAACCGCACGTCTCGGGTTGTTCGAGCCGGGCACGCCGGCCGAAACCGAAGCTGCGCTTGCTCTGTGGAAGAAGGTGCCCGACCTGCGGCGCGAAGAGGACAACCGCGCGCGACGCGTCGCGGGCATCGAACGCGACATTCGCGGATTTCGCCAAAGCGTCGAAGCGCTCGTTTCGAAGCTGGATGCATCCATGTCGGGCTTTCCGCCGGCCGAGGCGATCCGCGTCTTTCACGACCGGGCCCAGGCGGCACGAACGGCCGACACGATGGATCGTCAGGCGCGACAGGATATCTCGGAGGCCGAGGAAGGGCTTTCGGAGGCGAATGCAGCGCGCGTCGATGCCGAGGAGCGTCTCGCTGCCCTGGTTGCCGGGTTTGGCCAAGCGCCGGATGCGGATGCTATTGCCGGCCGGCTCATCGAACGCGATGGCCTCCGGGTCAGCCTTTCGCGGTGCCGTAGCCGGCTCGGCGAAGTGGCTGCGGGAGAAGACGAGGCCTCGATCCGCGCGGCCATTCAGGAAGCAGATCGGGATGCCGCCTTGCCGGACCTTGCGCAGCTTTCGGAGGACATCCATCGGCTCGACGGTGAGGTCGACGAACTCTTCGCCCAGCTTGCCGCCGAAAAGGCGCGGCGCGAAGGAATGATGGGCGCCAAGGGAGCCGAACTCGCAGCCTTCGAGCGGAAGGCCGCCGAAGCCGAGCTCGTTCAAGTCGCGCGCCAATGGGCCGTGCTGAAATTCGGATCGCTGCTTCTCGGTGCGGCGATGGAACGGCAGCGGGCGGCGCAGAGCAACCCGATGCTGCAAAGGGCAGGCGCGTTATTCTCAGCCATCACCGAAGGCCGGTTCGATGGCCTTCGTCAGCAGTTCGACGAGAACGACCGGCCGACGGTCGTTGCTGTGCGGAGCAATGCCGATTTCGTCGGCGCTTCAGGAATGAGCGACGGGACACGCGACCAGCTTTATTTGGCGCTCAGGCTTTCCTATCTAGAGGATTATGCGGAGAGGAACGAACCGGCGCCTTTCATTGCGGACGACATCTTCCAGACCTTCGACGATGAGCGCACGCTTGCTACACTGAAGGTCCTCGGGGAAACTTCCGAACGGATTCAACCAATCGTTTTCACGCATCACGGACACGTCGTGGAACTTGCGAGGGCTGCTCTTGGTTCTGCGCTCGACGTCGTGGAACTTTAATGGCACCCCCCTTAATCTAAGGGGTTCGGCGAAGCGATGCTGGTCCTATGTTAATGTGAGGTGACTATAACCGGTCCAGATGAGGTGATCGCCGAGATCGCGGAAGTAGAAGCAATGCCGCCTGCTGAGCATGCCGTACTGACGGGCGCCCATTGGGGCCTGACCAGTGCAGAATTGATGAATGCCATGCCCGTTGCTGTGTACACCACAGACAGCGCAGGCTTCATCACGTCCTATAATGACGCTGCCGAGAAGCTTTGGGGCCGAGCTCCGACGTTGAACGAGACGCGCTGGTGCGTCTGGGACACCTTCTTCGACGATTTGGGCGTACCCATTCCAACTGAGGAGTGCCCGATCGCCAGGGCGCTGACGGAAAAGCAGGATATGGAGCCTGTGGAGCTTTGGGCGGTGCGTGCCGATGGCAGTCGCGTCGCCTTTCTTGCTCATCCCAAGCTTCTGCGCAGTGTGGACGGGGAAGTCGAGGGCGCCATCAACACGCTTGTCGACATCACGACGCACAAATCGGCTCAAGCTGCGGAATCGCGGCTATCTGCTCTCGTTGCGTCGTCGGCTGATGCGATCGTGAGCAAGGATCTGAACGGTGTCATCACCAGTTGGAACGATGGCGCCATGCAGCTTTTCGGCTACGGGCCGAACGAGGCAGTCGGTCGTTCAATCCGGATGTTGATCCCGCCGGACAGGGCAGGAGAGGAGGACCTGATCCTCGCGCGCATTCGCGCCGGCGAAAAGGTGGAGCACTTCGAGACCCGCCGACGCCACAAGGACGGGCGGCTGATTGCGGTCTCGCTGACGATTTCGCCGATCCGTTCCCGGCATGGCCAGATCATCGGCGTTTCGAAGATCGCGCGCGATATCTCTGTCCAGCTTGAGCGTGAAGGCCGCATTCGCTCGCTGATGGGCGAAGTCAATCACCGCGTGAAGAACCAGTTCGCAGTCATCTTGTCGATGGTCCGGGAGACGCATCGGCGCAGTGGCGATGCCGGAGATTTCGAAAATCAGGTTCAGGATCGGATCCTGGCCTTGTCGCGCTCGCACGATCTTCTGGTGCAGGGCGACTGGCGCGGCACGACGCTGAATGAGCTGGTGCGGGCGCATGTGCTGCCGTTTGGCCTGGAAGAGCGTATCGAGCTGTCAGGGCCGCGCATTCTCTTGCGACCAATGGCCGTCCAGTATCTCGGCATGGCGTTTCACGAGCTTGCCACGAATTCGGCGCGGTACGGTGTCCTCAAGCAGGATACGGGCAAAATCCTGATCAGTTGGTCCATGGCCGAGAGCGAGAACGGACTGCGCTTTCTGCTCGATTGGCAGGAAGAGTTTCAAGGCCGCTCGACCGCGCCAACGGAAAAGCGATCGGGGCTCGGCATGGCCGTTCTCGAACGCATTGCACCGTCGGCCGTGGGCGGGAAGGGCCTCATCGAGATCGATGCCGAGCAGGCTCGATGGTCACTGAATGCCCCGGCCCGCCAAGTCGAGGTCGCAGAAATCGACCTCGACGAGACGAGCCCATGGTCCAATCTCGGGGCTCAGAGACTTTAAGGTATCTGATTTGTCGCGTTTGCAAGTGAACCGCTACCTACTTCACTTGGAAACGCTAGCTGACCGGCGTGCCGCCATTGGGATGCAGCACCTGTCCCGTGATGTAAGAAGCATCTTCGCAGGCAAGGAACAGCAGCGACGGCGCCACTTCGTTTGGCTGTCCTGGGCGTTTCAGCGGCGTGCTCTTGCCGAATTCCTCGACCTTGTCGGCAGGAAATGAAGCCGGGATGAGGGGCGTCCAGATTGGACCCGGCGCAACGCCGTTCACGCGGATGCCTTTTTCCGCGAGATTGGCCGACAGTGCACGGATGAACGCCAGCAGCGCACCTTTCGTGGAGGAGTAATCCAGAAGCACCGGCTGGCCCCGATAGGCGGTGATCGATGTGGTGCAGATGATCGACGAGCCTTCCTTTAAGTAGGGCAGCGCGTGTTTGGTGATGTGGAAGGCGCCGAACACATTGGTGCGGAACGTGCGCTCCATCTGTTCTTCGGAAATGTCGGTCAGTTCTTCCTGATAGTGCTGCTCGGCGGCATTGTTGACGACGATATCGATGCTGCCGAACTCCTCCACCGCTTGGGCAACGAATGCTTCGGCAACGCCGCTTAGCCCGATATCGCCCATCTTAGCGAAGCACTGCGCCCCTTCTTCCCGAACGAGCCGCATCGTCTCCTCGGCATCGGCCGTCTCTTCTTCATCTTTGTACAGAATGGCAACCTTTGCGCCCTCGCGCGCGAAGAGGATTGCCGTGGCGCGGCCGATGCCGGAATCGCCGCCAGTAATGATCGCGGATTTGCCGCTGAGCCGGCCGGAGCCCGGATAGCGTGGCATGAAATCGGGCTCGGGATGCATCGCTGCCTCCGAGCCCGGCTGGTGGTCCTGTTGCTGGCGTTCTGGTGCCTTGGTCATCGTCGAGATCGCTCCTTGGGGTTCATTCACCCAACAGCAGCGAGGCGATGAAGTTCCTATCAGCGCAGGCCGGCTTTGCGCTCAATGGCGGCACCGGTCCTCTTCGCGACCGTTTCGACCTTTTCTGCGACCGTGGGTCCACCTTGTGCGGACGCAGGAGCGAGCCCCTCGTCCTGCATCGACTCGCGGGCCGTCCGTAGCGTGTCCTTGACCGCATCGGCAGCATCATGGCGGGCTTTGCGAGCGCGCTTCTTGACACCCTCAACCGCATCGTCGTGAAGTTCGCCAAGCAACTCGTCCTCGCGCCGTGTCGATGGCAGAGCCGCGCCGATCGCGATGCCGGCAAGGACTGCGCCAAGGCCGATGATCAGCGGGTCATTGTCGAATGTGCGGCCGATGGCGCTGTCGCGCCACGAGGACCGCTTCGATGTGACTGGCAGGTTTCTCGGATTGTTCATGGGTTGAATCCTTTTTGGCCGTGATCGTGATGACGATTCCGCTGGCCCGGCCGACGCTTTGTAGATCAGCCAGCCGATGCCAGCACCAACAGCGGCGAGCGCCAGCGGCTGACGCGAAAGTGTTTCTGGTAGCGTGTCGTCGCCAAGGCCAGTGCGCTTGGCAGCCTCGTCAACGATTTTACGGACGGAAAACTGGTCGCGCAAAGCGTCCAGCCTCAGGCTCAACTCGGTGCGTTTGAGTTCGACTTCCTGCGCGAGCTCGGCCGATGATCGCCGGATATCAGACATGGGTTACCTCAGGCGCGATCGTCGGTGCCGAGCACCGATGTGGAGCGAGCGGCATCCGTTTCGTGCTCGAAACCGCTCATGCCCGTGCCAGCATTGTCTTCGGCATAGAGGTTCTCATCATCGTCGTAAGCCTCAAGCTCATCGTCTTCGTATTCATATTCCTCAGCCCGATCGCTGCTCGCCTTCAAAAAGCGCGCGATGGTCAAACCTGCCAGCAGTCCACCGGCCACAAACAGGAGCGGGTGTCGGCGCCCGATATCGCGCAGATCGTCGGCCGCGTTGACGATCGAGCGTTCCTGGATGGAGCGAGAGAGATTATCGAGCCCATCGGCCGCTTCGCGGGCAAGCTTGCCGGTCAATGCTGCGCCTGCCGTATCCTCGCGCACGGATCCGCGAACGCGGTTGGCAATATCGTGCAGTCCTTCGGCGAGCGCATCCTTGCGCTGGTCCGCCTCGTCGATGGCCTTCAGCCGGACCTTTTCGCTGAAGGACGCCGCCTTCGATCGCGTGCGCGCGCCGGCGTCGGAAAGCTTCTCGCGCGCATCGTGCATCTCGGCGTCGAGCGCTTCACGAATGGGCGTATGCTTCTCCGATGGGTGATGGCTGGTGTCGATGTCGGTTGGGTGGGGATAGGTTGCCATTGGCTGATCCTTTCACGTGCGGTGGGCCGCGCCTTTGGGATCTGAACCGCTCCTGAAGAAAATTGTTCCTCGATTTCGACGCCGGAAAAATTCGGTCGTGGTGGAACTTCGCTCGGTGGCGCCGGTTTCACGTCCAGCGAACCGCGGCTGCGTCAGCCGGACGCGGCGGTATAGGACACAGGCTGGTTTTTCCGGCTTCCCACCTGGCCTTGGGATTGGCACCCATCCTTGTCCCGCCCAGCTGCGGTTCGCTGCTTCCCAGCCGCTAATTCAGAACGAATGAGAAGATCGTCGCATAGGCGACGACGATGGCGACGATGCCAATGGCGAGTGACAGGGCCACAATGGGGCGCATCGCTGTTCTCCCTCAGACCATGTCGAAGATTTCGTTGGTGATCGCGCCGAAGGGTACTCCGAGCTTCAGGAGGTCCTGGCGTGCGGCGTCGGTCAGCGGCGTTGGCCCGCACAACATGTGCGGCCACTCGCGGCTGTCTTGAGGCAGATGGCGCTTCAGAATTTCGGCCGAGAGGCGGCCCGTTTCGCCGTCCCAATCCTCGGGAGGCTCTTCCAGCACGTGCACGACCTTCAAATCGATCCGGCCGGACAACTCAGCGAGTTCATCGCGGAAGGCGGCATCGTCCCAGGTCTTGTTGCAGTAGAACAGGACGGCAGGCCGCTTGTCACGTCTGGAATCCATCGCATGGAGGTTGGAGATCATGGGTGTGATGCCTACGCCGCCCGCGATCATGATAAAGCCGTCAGCGTCCGGGTGGGTGTCGATCGAAAACGTGCCGTAGGGACCGTCGAGATAGGCGACGGCGCCTTTTTCGACTTCCACCGCCTGTTCGGTGAAGTCGCCGAGTGCCTTGATCGACAGCGTCACGTCGGGACCATGCTCGGGCGGGGAGGAGATCGTGAAGGGGTGCTCGCCGAGGCCAAATGGCGACCGCTCGAGCGTCAGCCAAGCGAATTGACCCGGCTTATGGTTGCTCAGCGGCTTGCCCTGCGGCCTCAGCACGAGTTGGTGGACGCCGCCGTGGTGGGCGATGTTGTCGACAACGATCCAGGGATTTCTCTTCTGGTTCCAAGGCTTGCCAATGCGCACCCAGAGCAGCATGGCCAGCCAGCCGATGGTCACGCCCAACCAGAGAAAGCGCGTGCTTGGATCGGCAGTGAAACGCCCGACGCCGAGGACATGGGCGATGGCCGCGCCGAAGCCGACGATGGCGAGCGCCACGTGCAGATAGCGCCACCAGCCATATTCGAGCTTCAGCCATTTGCGCAGTTCGGATGTCACGACAAGCCCGGCGAAGCACAACAGCGCGAGGCGAGCGGCCGTCAATTCCCAGCGTGCATCGAGAGGGTTGAGAACGCCCAGCGCTTCCTCGAACCAGAAGTACAGTATGCCGAAATGCGCGAGCATCAGGCCGAGCGCGCCGATCGCCATGTAGCGGTGGAAGACATAGACGATGTCGACACCGAAGGGGTGCGACAGCCGCCGGAAACGGGCGGTCAAGGCAAATTGCAGCCCGGCCACGGCAAGCGCGCCGAAGCCGAAACCCATCGACAGATCGAACAGGAAGCCATTGCCCTCGACCCGCTCGCCGCGAAGAAGGACGAGAAAAGGCAGCGCCAGCACCGCCGGAATTGCCGCAATCCAGGCAATTTGCCTCACGGTTCGGCTCATGCGCGGCTCCCTTGAGCGGTCAATGGCACGGGCTTAGCGCCACGACCGGGCCGAAGGTGAAGATGATGCAGAAGAGGGCCACGATGTTGAGCCTGTCTGCCGCCACGCCGATCGTATCGCGGCGTTCATGCAGTTCCGATCGACGATAGAGGCGGATCATTCCGATGTTCGCGATACAGGCCAGCAGGGCGAGGGTGACAAGCACGATGCGCTGCAGCGACAGGCCGAACGCATAGTCGGTCATGTGCCAGCGAAAGGCACAGCCGAGCGTCAGCACCATGTAGAGCGTGAGGAAGGTGAGCGACCACAGGCCGAAACCGGCCACCAGCCATAGAATTGGGAAGCGTCTGGCGGTTCCAGTTGCGGGGCCGGTCATTGCTGATCTCCGCTCGGGATGTTGAAGCCGATCAGAAGCGGCAGCAAGAGGACCAGGCCGACACCCGCCAGGACGGACACGGCCGTATAGTCGTGCCACAGCTTGCCGATCCTGAGGTCGAGCGTCCGGCGCGCCGAAACATAGCCTGCGTGCTGACGCCACGCGCCGAAGCCGGCAAAGATCACTCCAAGGCCTGCGTGCAGTGCGCAGTAACCCAGTACGACGAAGCTCGCAGCCAGATAGGCGTGGCTCGTCGGGTCGGGAATGGCGGTTGCCATCAGAAAGACGAGGATCAGGCAGGTTGCAAGCTGAGCCGCCGTTGCCAGCACCTGCGGCACCAGTGCCGAAGCGGACTTTTGGGCCGCGGCAATGCCGCTTCGCGCCAAAAGCGTCGCCGCTGCCGAAAGCAGGACCGCTGCAAGAGGCAGGACAAGGCCAGGCTCTGCAATGGCGGGTGGCGGCCAGCCCGGGGCGACGAGCCAGAGGAACAAAACGCCGAACAGCAGCGAGGTATAGAGCGTCGTGTTACCGACGAGCGCAAAGACCATCGCCCACCAGGAGGGAGGACGGTCCACCTCATAGTGGATCGGGAGGTCCAGCCCGTTGCCGATGGGCAGACGGCCGTGATCTTCGCGGAAGCCGCACGGCACCGTCCAGGCCAGCAGAAGAACGACGACGCCGGCCAGAGGGACGAGCGAAATCCAGTAGAGCTTGAAAAGCAGGCACAGCACGAAGGCGCCGGTGGCGATCGCGGTATAAAGCGGCAGGAAGGTGGAGTTCGGCAAAAGCACGATGTGGTCGGGCTTTCCCGTCGTCATGTCGACGGCGAGAGTCTCCATCCAGCCATTGCGCGTGAAACCGAGATAGCCTTTGCCAGCGGCGAGCTCGGGGCCGATCTTTGCCGGCTCCAGTCCGTCGGCGCGCCGATCGATCTGCGGCAGTGACGCAAAAGCATAGGACGGAGGTGGCGTCGCTGTCGCCCATTCCAGCGTCCCTGCCTTCCAGGGGTCGCGACCATGCGCCTTGCCGAAGCGGACCTGAAGGATGATGTCGACCACGACGAGCGAGAAGCCGATCGTCATGATGAAGCCGCCGACCGATGACAGGAAGTTCAGCCACTCCCAGCCGACCCCGTCCGGATAGGTGTGGACACGTCGCGGCATCCCCCGAAGACCTGTCAGGTGCATCATGAAGAAGGTGATGTGGAAGCCGACAAAGATCAGCCAGAAGGCCGGCACGGACAGATGGTGCACCGGAAATTTGCCGGTGATGTGCGGCAGCCAGTAATAGGCAGCGGCGAGCATTGGGAAGACGAAGCCGCCGACCAGTACGTAGTGAAGGTGTGCCACGACGAAGTGGGTGTCGTGCGCCTGCCAGTCGAAGGGCACCATCGCCAGCATCACGCCGGTCAATCCGCCCATCACGAAGACGACGAAGAAGCCGACCATGTAGAGCATCGGCACATCGAAGCGCGGCCGGCCCTGGGAGAGCGTCGCGAGCCAGGCGAAGATCTGGACGGCGGTGGGAATGGCGACAAGGGCGCTCGCGGCCGAGAAGAAAGCCAGCGCCAGATGGGGGATGCCGACCGTGAACATGTGGTGGACCCACAGGCCGAAGGACAGGAAGCCGACTGCGATCGCAGCAACCACGATCGCGCCATAGCCGACGAGCCGGGTCTGCGCGAACACCGGCAGCATGGTAGAAATGGCGCCGGCGGCGGGAAGGAAGATGATGTAGACCTCCGGATGGCCGAAAAGCCAGAAGAGGTGCTGCCAAAGCAGCGAGTCACCGCCTCGCAGCGGGTCGAAGAAGGGCAGGTCGAAGGCCCGCTCCAGTTCCAGAAGCACCGAGGCGAGGATCATCGGCGGGAAGCCGACCAGCATCATCAGGGCGACGACGAGCAGATACCAGGCAAAGATCGGCATGCGGGTGAGCGACATGCCCGGCGCCCGCAGCTTGAGGATCGAAACGGTGATCTCGACCGCGGCCGACATGGCCGAAATCTCGACGAAGGTGATGCCGAGCAACCAGACGTCGGCATTGATCCCCGGCGTATAGGTCGACGAGGACAGCGGCGTGTACATGAACCAACCGCTGTCGGGCGCCACTCCGAAGAGCAGCGCGACGATCAGGATCGAGCCGCCGAAAATGTAGCAATAGAAGCCGAAGGCGGTGAGCCTTGGGAAGGCGAGGTCGCGTGCGCCGAGAAGCTTCGGCAGCAGGTAGATCGCGAAGCCCTCGAACATCGGAATCGCGAAGAGGAACATCATCACCGTGCCATGCATGGTGAAGACCTGATTGTAGATATCCGGTCCGAGGAAAGCGCTGTCGGCGGTCGCGAGCTGGATGCGGATCAGCATCGAAAGCACGCCGCCGATCGCGAAGAAGGTGAAGGCGGCGATCATGAACCGGCGGCCGAGCACGGTGTGATTGACGGCCGCCAGGCGTCCGAGCCCAGGCTTCGTGTCCCAGATTTTGGCCAGCGCATGGTGCAGGCGGATCGCGTCGCTGGCTGGTTCGGGCGTCGTCGTCATTGCGATGCTTCCGTTGCGGCGCCGCTCACGGTGGCGACGTAGTCTTCTGGTTCATGGGCTTCTACGGTGAAGTCCATGTTTGTGTGGCCGACGCCGCAAAACTCGGCGCAGACGCCGGCATAGGTGCCGGGTCGGTCGGCTAGTAGACGCAGAACATTCTCATGCCCCGGAATGGCGTCGAGCTTGCCGCCGAGCCTGGGCACCCAGAACGAATGAATGACGTCTTCGGCGGTGATGACGATGTCGACGGGCTCACCGGCGGGGATGTGCAACACCGAGATTGTTTCGGCAGCACCCTCGCGGTCAGGGTAGGAAAAGGTCCAGGCCCACTGGCTTGCCCGCGCCTCGACGCGCTCGGGTGCGCTGGCGAGGGGGCTGGCGATGAGCCTTTCGCCCATTGCGAGGGCGAAGATGACGAGGGCGGTCAACACGACGATCGGCATGGCGAGCCCGCCCCACACGATCCAGCGACGCGGCGAGAGGCTCTTGCCGAAGCCCGGCTTGAGAAGTGTTGCCAGAAGCAGGCCGATCGTCAGGACAAACAGGATGACCGAGCCGGCGAACATGACGTAGAAGAGATTTGCAATGGCACCCGCCGATGGCCCTGCCGGGTCAAGCGTGGACAGCGGGCCTGCGCAGCCGGCAAGCGTAGCGCCACCGGCGGCGAGGAACGTTGCCTTGATCCATAAGTTGCGGGCCGGCAAGGGAGCGCGGCGCGAACCCAACGGAGTGATGGAATGAGCGAAACGGAAAATCTCGAAAGCCCGGTGATCCAGAAGGTCGCCGAAAGCAAGATCGATTCCGCCATCGCCGTTGCCGGTCACCCGATCCATGCCATGAGTGTCCATTTTCCCATCGCGCTGGTCTTCGCCACGCTCGGTGCCGATGTGTTCTACTGGTGGAGCGGTGATGAGTTCTGGGTCAGGGCATCGGTCTGGTCGTCGGGTTTTGCCTTCGCCACGGGCGTCGCGGCCGGTCTGGTGGGCACAGCCGAACTGCTGTTCGTGCGCGGCATTCGCATTCGCGTGGCAAGCTGGACCCATGCGGTGGCGGCGATGACCCTGATCGCGATCATGGGCACCAATTGGGGCATGCGGCTTGCCGATGACGCCATGATCCTGCCGCACGGACTTCTGCTGTCGGTCCTCGCGGGCATCATGGCCGGAATGGCCGGATGGCACGGTGGCAAGCTTGTGTTCGATCATGGTGTCGGACTGGTCATAAATAGCGATCAATGAATGGCTGGAACATGTCGCCAAGGGCGCCAGGCTCCGACAGGATGTCAGGCAGGAGTTGATCTCCGAGATCCGGCTTCAGCAGCACCACGCCAATGATCGCAGTCGCGACGATCACTGTGAGGATCGTGACGACGACAGCCCGCCAGCTCGAATAGGTCTCGCCTTCCCGGAACAGCCGGATGATGACGAGACCCGTCAGCACGTGGACGACCACGAGCAGCGCGACCAGCAAGAGCTTCAGATGGAACCACGGCTCGAAGGTCTCCTGCACGAGGATGAGCGCCGTGCCGGTCGCGATCGCGACGAAGGCGGCCGGTGAGATCAGGGCCACGTAGGCGAACCTGACCATGCCCTGCAGGCGATAAAGCGTGTCGTCATCGCGTGCATGGGCGCGCTGGACGTAGAGCCCCGGCAGGCTAACGAGCCCGGCGCTCCAGATCGCAATCGTCGCGATGTGAAGGAATTTCAGCCATACCATCATCCTCGGTCATGCCCGGTGGATGCGGCGAGGCGCTCCTGGACCAGCGATGACGAGAAGATCAGGGCGACCAGGAGGTAAGGCAGGGCAGCCGGTACCCACATGAGGATGCCCGCCAGCTGCTGGTCTGCCAGGGGCGACAGGCCGAACGCCTCTGTCGTCGCAATGTGGTGGCCATAAAGCGGCGTGCGGGCAAAGGTCAGCAGCGCTCCCAGCATGCCCATCTGAACGATCGAGCCGAAAAGCGCGGCCAGGGCCGGCAGACAATGCGCGCGGCGCGCTGCAAAGATCAGCTGCCACAGGAAGATGGCGGAACCGAGCAGCGTCATCTCCATGGCCCAATAGATCCAGTGGGACGACAGCGCGAACGCGTAGGGCGCCGGTGCATGCCAGATCCAGACGAAGATCGTGTGAACGAGAAACGCTGCCGACAGCAGCCCGGAGTTGCGCGGCCGGCGCATCGGCAAAGCGAGCGCGATCAGGGGGGCGGCGATCGCAATCAGCATCACATGGTGGAAGATGCGCGCCGAGAAGAGCGCGGAGCTCAGCGCGCAGAGCGGCGAGACGAACGCGATGAACAGTGTGGCAGAGGCAGCCACTGCGTAGAGCCGGCCGTGCCGCGTGGCTGCATTGCGGGAATTTGCGATGAGAAGGCCAGTCGTGACGAACAAAGCGCCCAGGAGGTACGGGTCGAAGTTCCAGCTCTGCCAGAGCGTGCCCGGCGTGGGGCTCGGGCCGCAATAGACCTCTGAATTCATGTGGGGCGCTTCCTTGCTGTCACGCGCATCCTTTCATTTCACGACGCGAATTCAAACTGAATTTGGTCAAAAAATCAGATCGGGCGGGATTGACCCGCCCGATCATGTTGCTGCCTAGGCGATTCCGCAGCGGCGTGCCACCGCCGGGCAGACCGGCAATCTTCTTTCTACAGCTTTACTTTGGGTTCGCGTGCCCAAAGCCGCAGCTTGCCGCACATCTCGATGAAGCCCGAAATGTCTTCGGCGCTCTCGATTTGGACCACGCCCTCATCGATTTCGATCGCTGCTTTGTCCAACAACGGGCGGGCGTCCTCGACGAAGGCGATGAACTTGCAGTGCGCGAAAGCATCGGCGACGAAATCGCGCGCGGTGGCTTCCTTCACTAGTTTTTCCGCACCTTCCGGGCTGACGATGATGGCGACGGCATCGTAGAGAACCGAAGGGCCGCCATCGATCATCTGGTCGCCTTCGATGAAAGACCCGTCGGAGGCTTCCACGCCGCCGACCTTCGGAGCGACGATCTCGATGTTTGCACCTTCCTCGGCCAGAGCCGAGCGCAGGGCTTCCACCAGATCGGCGTCGCAACCGTCGCTGACCAGCACGCCGAGCTTGCGTCCCTCGAAGCTTTCGGGCCCATTCTGGATGATCGACAGGGCCGCCGATGGCTCCAGATCGTCGCGCGGGGAGACGGCGGCGTCAGCCGCTTCCGGCATTTCACGAATGCCGAGATTTTCGGCCACCATCGTCGCCAGCGCCTCGTCGATGTTGAGCAGATGCGCAACCATCCGTTCTCGGATTGCCAACGTCTCGACCTTGGAAAGCTCGAATGTCAAAGCCATCGCGATGTGCTTCTGCTCGACAGCTGTCTGGCTGCTATAGAATTGCCGCGCCTGACTATAGTGGTCGGCAAAGCTTTCGGCGCGCAGCCGGACCTTGGGGCCCTCGACCTCGTCGCGATAGGATCGATGACCGCGTTTGGGATCTTCGCGCGGACCCTCTCCCCACGAATTGGGCTGGTAGTTCGCTCTCCCGACGGGATTGCGCATCGCCATGTGCCCGTCCTGCTGGAAATTGTGCATCGGGCACTTAGGCGCATTGATCGGCAAATGCGTGAAGTTGGTGGAGCCCAACCGCTTCAGCTGCGTATCCAAATAGGAAAAATTGCGGCCCTGAAGCAGCGGATCGTTCGAGAAATCGATGCCGGGCGGGACGTTCTGGGTCATGAACGCGACCTGCTCGGTCTCCGCGAAGAAATTGTCCGGCATGCGATCAAGCACGAGGCGACCAACGGGGATCGGCTTGATAACCTCTTCCGGTATCAGCTTAGTCGGATCGAGCACATCGAAGTCGAAGCTGTCGGCAAAGTCCTGGTCGAACAGCTGGACGCAGAGCTCCCATTCCGGAAAGTCGCCGGCCTGGATGGCGTCCCAGAGATCGCGGCGGTGGAAGTCGGGGTCGGCGCCGTTGATCTTCACGGCCTCGTTCCAAACCACGGATTGAAGCCCGAGCTTCGGCTTCCAGATGAACTTGACGAAGGTGGACTCGTCGTTCTCGTTCAACAACCGGAATGTGTGGACGCCGAAGCCTTCCATGAACCGGAAGGAGCGCGGGATCGTCCGGTCCGACATGATCCACATGATCATGTGCATCGATTCCGGCGTCAGCGATATGAAGTCCCAGAAATTGTCGTGTGCCGACTGGGCCTGCGGAAAGCCGCGATCGGGTTCAGGCTTTACCGAGTGGACGACGTCGGGAAACTTGATCGGATCCTGGATGAAAAACACCGGAATATTGTTGCCGACGAGATCCCAATTGCCTTCCTTGGTATAGAGCTTGACCGCAAAACCGCGCACGTCGCGTGCCAGGTCGAACGAGCCTTTCGATCCTGCGACGGTGGAGAACCGAACGAAAGCTGGCGTCTTTTCGCCGGCGCGCTGAAAAATGTCGGCGCGGGTGAATTCCGCAAGTGAATCGTAAGTTTCGAAATAGCCGTGGGCACCGTAGCCACGCGCATGCACGACGCGCTCGGGAATGCGCTCGTGGTCGAAATGAAACATTTTCTCGCGAAAATGAAAGTCCTCGATCAAGGCAGGACCGCGCTCGCCGTATTTCAACGTGTTCTGGTCGTCGGCCACCGGCACGCCATGCGCCGTTGTCAGGACTGGCTGGCCTTCCTCTGCCACCTGGTGGAGTTCGCCGCCATTGCCTCGCTGCAGTGTCAGATCATGCACGGTCGTCGTATCGGATCGGCGCGCGCTCCGCTTCTTCGTATCGGCCATGGTGGGGTCTTCCTTCTTGAGCTGATATCCCCCGCTTGAGGGGCACGTCGGCCGAAGCGCCGAGCAAGCGGTATGTTCCAGCTCTTGAGGGGTAGTTGGCGCGGCCTGACTCATTTCGTGATCGGCTAAAGCACGCTGCTACGTTGTCAAAGCGCCCGTGTTGTGCGAATGAACATTCGCTCTCATGTTGGATCGCGCGGTTTCCATGAATATTTCAGTGCTTCTCAAAGCGGCCGATACGCCGGAAACCGCCCAGGACTGCCGCCGGCGCCATATCATGGAAGCCGCCGAGCGCTGTTTCGCGCGATCCGGCTTTCACAAGACTTCGATGCAGGAGATCTGCGCGGAGGCGGCGATGAGCCCCGGCGCGCTCTATCGCTACTTCAAATCCAAGGAAGCAATCATCGAGGCCATTTGTCTCGATGAGCGGCAGCGCTGCCATGGCACGCTGGAGCCGCTTCTCGTGGAGGGCGATTTTACCGAAGCCTTCGTCGACATGGCCATGGCCTATTTCGAGCAGATGCGCCGGCCCGGTGCCACGCCCATGATGCTCGAAGTTTTTGCGGAGGGCCTGCGCAATGGCGCGGTTGGTCGAAACTTCCTCGAAAACGAGGCGATGGTGCGCGAGCACATCAGCGATTTCGTCAAACGGGCAGCGGATCGCGGTGACATCGATGCGACTGTCGACCATGATGCGGCGATCGGGATGATGATGGCGCTCGGTGAAGGCATCGTCATGCGTTCGGCGATCGATCCGGCGCTTGAGCCGGAGCGTATTCGCGCGATGCTGGCTGCGATGATCGATGCAGTGTTCGGGCGCGGAAAGCGCCGTTGAGAGACTTTTGTCGCCGCCGACCTTTGGCGGATGACGCAGACTGAATGGCATGCATTGTTGGAAACACGACCGCTCGATGGCTGTGGAGCCCATTTGCTCCTCAAAACTTCGATGCGCGCTTTTGCGGAACCAGTAACGATGACCGAAGCCTTGGCTTTTCCTTCGCACATGCCACGTGCGGGTGACACGGTGGGGATGCGCGGGTGGGCGATGCTCCTGTTCGCGGCGTCGCTTTTGGCTGCGCCCATGGCGCTGGCCCAAGAGCCGCCTCAGACCCCACAGGTGCGCGCCCCTGCCATTTCCACCGTCGAGGCACGCGAAGGTGAGATCGCGACGACTGCCACGGTCACGGGAACACTGGTTGCCCGCGAGGAAGTCATCGTCGGCGTCGACGTCGAAGGCTTCAAGATCGTAGAGGTGCTTGCTGAGGTCGGAGACACGGTCAAAGCAGGGCAGGTGCTGGCGCGCCTCGATGCAGCGACTATCGATATCCTGCTCGCCCAGAACACATCGCAATTGGCCAGGGCGGAAGCCGGTATCGCGCAGGCGCGTGCAAGCATCGCTCAGGCGGAAGCAGCCAAGCTCGAAGCCGACTCCGCGCTTGAACGGGCGCAGAGCTTGACGGGCAGCGGCGTGACCGCCCAGCAGACACTTGATCAGCGGATCGCCGCGGCAAGTTCGGCGGAAGCGCAGCTGAATTCGGCGCGCCAGGGCCTTGAGCTTGCCATTGCCGACAAGGCGCTCGTTGAAGCGCAGCGCCGCGAAATCGATCTGAACATGACCAAGACCGAGATCAAGGCGCCGACCGACGGTCTGGTTCTGTCGCGCTCGGCCCGGATCGGCGCGGTCGCTTCGCCTTCAGCCGAGCCGCTTTTCCGGCTTGCCGAGGAGGGCGATGTGGAATTGAGCGCGGATGTCACGGAAACGAGCCTTGCGTCGCTTTCAACCGGCATGGTGGTTCATGTGACCCCGGCGGGCTTTTCGCAGCCGGTGGAGGGCGAAGTTCGACTGATCTCCCCGCAAATCGATGCGGCAAGCCGGCTTGGCGAGATGCGGGTTTCACTCGAAGCCAATCCCGCGCTTCGGCCCGGCGCCTTCGCACGCGGCGTCGTCGAGGTGGCGAGTTCCAATGGCGTCATCATTCCTTTGTCCGCGCTCGTCGTGATCGATGGCGAGGCCACCGTGCAGGCAGTGGTCGATGGTCGCATCGAGACCCGAACCGTGACGACGGGCCTGCGGACGGCTGACCGCGTCGAAGTATTGACGGGTCTGGAGGCGGGCGACGTGATCGTCAGGCGGGCCGGTTCCTTCGTGCGCGACGGCGATGCCGTGACAGCTGTGGCTCAGGCCGAGAGCGGGGACCAATAGCCATGAACTGGAACATCTCCGCCTGGTCGATCCGCAACCCGGTTCCGTCCATTCTTCTCTTCGTCGTGCTGGTGGTGCTTGGTTGGGTCTCATTCCTGAACCTACCCATCACGCGCTTTCCGAACATCGACGTGCCGGTCATCTCCGTCGTCATCACCGAGTCCGGTGCTGCGCCGGCGGAGCTCGAAACGCAGGTTACGAAGCTCGTCGAGGACAGCGTTGCCGGCATCGCCGGGATCGACGACATCCAGTCGACGGTCACTGACGGTCAGTCCGTCACCTCTGCGATCTTTCGGCTCGAGGTCGATACCGACCAGGCGCTGAACGACGTCAAGGATGCGGTCGCCGAGATCCGAGCCGACCTGCCGCGCACGATCGACGAACCGATCATCAGCCGCGTCAACGTCGAGAACCAGTCGATCGTCACCTATGCGGCGTCCGCGCCGGGCATGACGCCTGAAGAACTTTCCTGGCTCGTCGATGATGCGGTGATCCGCGAGTTGCAGGGCCTGCCGGGTGTCGGCCAGGTTGACCGCATGGGCGGCGTGACGCGCGAAATCCACGTCGAGCTCGATCCCGATCGCCTTTTGTCGCTCGGCATCACCGCGACCGAGGTCAATGCGCAGCTGCGCGCGACCAACGTCAACCTGCCGGGTGGACGCGGTGATTTCGGTGGCCAGGAACAAACGATCCGAACGCTTGCCTCAGCCGATTCCATCGAGACGCTCGCCCAGACGAGCATCGCGCTTTCCGGCGGCCGAACGGTGCGTCTCGGAGACATTGGAACGATCTCGGACAGCTGGGAGGAGCCGCGCTCCTTCGCTTCGCTCGATGGCAACCCGGTCGTGTCCTTTTCCATCTATCGCGCAAAGGGCGCGAGCGACACATCGGTGGCCGATGCCGCTGCTGCCAAGGTGGCGGAACTTGCCGCGCTTTATCCGGACGTGACCTTCTCGAAGATCGACGACAGCGTCACCTACACCTATGGCAACTTCGAGTCCGCGATGCACACCCTGGTCGAAGGGGCGGCCCTCGCGGTCATCGTGGTGTTCCTCTTCCTGCGGGACTGGCGGGCGACGCTGGTTGCGGCCGTGACCCTGCCGCTGGCGGCCATTCCCACTTTTTGGGCGCTGGACATGATGGGCTTTTCGCTCAATCTCGTCAGCCTGCTCGCCATCACGCTCGTGACCGGTATTCTCGTCGACGATGCAATCGTGGAAATCGAGAACATCGTCCGGCACATGCGCATGGGCAAATCGCCCTATCGTGCGGCGATGGAGGCGGCCGACGAAATCGGGCTTGCCGTCATCGCGATCACGCTCACCATCATCGCGGTTTTTGCGCCGGTTTCCTTCATGGGCGGCGTCGCAGGCCAGTACTTCAAGCAGTTTGGCCTCACTGTTGCCGTGGCCGTCTTCTTCTCGCTGCTTGTCGCGCGTCTCATCACGCCGATGATGGCGGCGTATTTCATGAAGAACCATGGGGACGAAGACGAGCGCGAAGGCTGGTTGCTGCGGGGCTATACGCGCTTCTTGCGCGCGACGCTGCGCTTCCGTTTCGTGACGCTGGCTGTCGGCGTCGGGCTATTTGCAGCTTCGGTCTGGAGCATCGGCTTTCTGCCGACCGGCTTCATTCCGCGCGAAGATTCCTCGCGTGTCGTGACGTCGGTCGAGCTGCCGCCGGGCTCCACGCTGGACGACACCCGCGAGACCACCAACGCGATCGCCGCCAGCCTCAAGGAGATTCCCGAAGTGGCTTCGGTCATGGTCGTTGGCGGCTCCAGTCCCACCGGAACGCTCGAAGTGCGCCGCGCGTCGATCATCACCAATCTTGTGCGCAAGGGTGAGCGCGAGCGTACGCAGTTTGCCGTCGAAGAAGACATGGCCGCCCGCATGGCGCAGGTGCCCGACATTCGCTTCTTCAACGTCAATGAGCGTGGCGAACGCGAATTGTCGGTCGGCGTTCTCGGCCAGGATGGCGCTGCGGTCGCGGAAGCAGCGCGCATGCTCGAGGAAGAGATGCGCGACGCGCCGATGTTCTCCAACCCCTCGGCGATGTCGGCATTCGATCGGCCTGAAATCCGCATCACGCCACGGCTCGACCAGGCGGCCGATCTCGGTATCGCGCCCGAGCTGATCTCGCAGACGATCCGTGTCGCCACCATCGGCGATGCGGGTGCCAATCTCGCCAAGTTCAACCTGCCGAACCGCCAGATCCCGATCAAGGTCCAGCTGAGCGACATGGCGCGCAACGATCTGGCGACCATTCAGGCCATGCGCATCCCGACGGGCAGTGGCGGCACCGTTCCGCTGACGGCGGTCGCCGATGTCAGCTACGGTCAAGGCGCGTCGACGATCGACCGCTTCGACCGCGAGCGGCTCGTCAAGGTCGGGACGGGCATGGCTGCCGGCTACGAGATCGGGCAGGGCACGGAATGGATCATGGCCAGCGAGGCGGTCAAGAACTTCCCCGCGGGCGTTCGCATCCAGGAAACGGGTGACGCGGAGATCCAGGCGGAGGTGTTCGCGGGCTTCGCCACAGCCATGGGTGCCGGCATCATGATGGTGCTGTGCGTGCTGATCCTGCTGTTCGGCTCGTTCTTCCTGCCGATTACCATCCTGGCGTCCCTGCCGCTGTCGATCGGCGGCGTGGTGCTCGCGCTTCAGCTGACAAACAATGCCGTCTCCATGCCGGTCGTCATCGGTATCCTCATGCTGATGGGCATCGTGACGAAGAACTCGATCATGCTGGTCGATTTCGCCGTCGAGCAGGAAAAGCACGGCATGCCGCAGATCGATGCCATCGTCGATGCAGGCCGCAAGCGCGCGCGGCCGATCATCATGACAACACTCGCCATGGCTGCCGGCATGGTGCCGGCGGCACTCGGCACGGGCGAGGGCGGTGAGTTCCGGGCGCCCATGGCCATTGCGGTCATCGGCGGACTGCTCGTCTCGACGCTCCTGTCGCTGATCTTCATTCCGTCCTTCTACACCCTGATGGACGACCTGACGCACCAGGCCTCGCGCCTGGCCGGCTGGATCCTCAAGCCCAACGCGCCGGATGAGCCTGATCTTCCGACGGGCGGTCATGGCGGCCGGGACGAGGGGACTGAGCGGGACGATCGTAAGCGGTATCCCATGCCGATCGCGGCTGAGTGAACGTTGTCTAAGCCGGCCGCGTCTGAAATCGCGGCCGGCACGCTGATCGCGTCAAAACGTCCATTGGCAAAATGCAACTCTGCTCCATCTTCTCAGTTACTCAGATAACAACAAGAAGGAGCATGCCGTGAGCAAAGCACAGAAGGCGCTGGATCCCAAGCCGCGCGAAGAAAACGTCAATTTCGGTCTCGACGACAAGGCGCGCGAGACGATTGCGCAGAACTTGTCGGCCATCCTGGCGGACACCTATGCGCTTCTGGTCAAGACGCACATCTATCACTGGAATGTCGTGGGGCCGTTGTTCCACTCGATCCACGAGATGACCGAGGTGCAGTACAACGATCTCTTCAAGGCGACGGACGAAATCGCCGAGCGCATTCGTGCTCTGGGCTACCGCGCGCCTGTCGTCGGCAACAAGGGGCACGATATCGTCATCGAGCTCGGCGCCGAGAGCAAGACGGCGCATGAGATGATCGAAGATCTTATCTCCGAGCATGAGAGCACCATTCGCAAGATGCGCGAAGCTGCGGAAGCCGCCGAAGAGGCTGACGACTTCGTCTCACACGACATGCTCGTCGGCCGCATGACCATTCACGAAAAGACTGTCTGGATGCTGCGGGCGCTCGTTACCGACTAAGCTGCGTCGTTTCGATGTAAGGCAAAGGCCGCACGCCAATCGCGTGCGGCCTTTTTCATTTGAGCGGGAGGTCAAGTCTCGCGGCCCCTATGCTCCCGCTGCAGTATCAAACATCATCCGCTGCCGAATTTGTATGCATGCTGCGTCTTCTGAGGGCGTCTTGTATACAATTTTGTGTTTGCTGCAGGGCCAAAAGCCCTACGAAACGACTGATCCTCCGATCTGGCATGCACATTGCTAGCCATGGTGCGCATCTTCCCAAGCGCACATTCAGATCCGAGGACACTCCATGAAACGCCGCAACTTTCTGACAGCATCCGCGTTCGCTACGGCCAGCGTTCCACTGGCCGCGCCGTCGATCGCGAGGGCCCAGGACACATTCACCTGGCAGATGACGAATGCCTATGGGCCTGGCTCGCCATTCTACGTGGAAGGTCCGGGTAGCCCGACGGATTTCTGTGCCAAGGTCGAGCGCATGTCGGGTGGCCGGTTGCGGATCCAGCATTTTGCTGCGGGCGAACTGATCCCTGCATTGGAAGGTTTCGACGCCGTCTCATCCGGCACAGTGCAGATGAACGCGGCAAACTCCTATTTCTGGGCCGGGCGCGTGCCTGCCGCTCAATATTTCACCACGGTTCCGTTCGGCCTCAACTTCCAGGGCCAGAACGCCTGGCTCTATCATGGCGGCGGCATGGAGCTCTGGGACGAACTCTACGAGCCGCTGGGCGTCAAGGCGCTGCCCATGGGCAATACCGGCGTTCAGATGACCGGCTGGTTCCGCGAGCCGATCGAGACCGTCGAAGATTTCCGCGGCCTGGTCATGCGCATTCCGGGTCTTGCAGGACGCGTCTATGCGACGCTCGGCGTCGATGTCCGACTGCTACCGGGCGGTGAAATCTTCCCGGCACTCGAACGCGGCGTCATCGACGCGGCCGAATTCGTCGGTCCGTACCAGGATCGTCGCCTCGGCCTGCAGAACGCGGCGAAATATTACTACACCACCGGCTGGCACGAGCCGTGCAACGTCACGGAGCTTCTGATCAATCGGGCAGCCTGGGATTCGCTGCCGGACGATCTGAAGGCGATCGTCGAAGCGGCCGCCATGGCTTGCAACATCGAAAGCCACACCTGGTGCGAAGCCACCAACGCGGAAGCGCTGGCCGACCTCGTCGAAAACGAAGGTGTCATTGCCGACACGCTGCCGGAAGCTGTCGTCGAGGCACTGCGCGAAGCCACCATGGCCGTGCTGGAAGAGGGTGCCGCCGCCGATCCGAGCGTTCGCAAGGTCCACGACGCATTCATGGCGTTCAAGGCCCAGCACGACCAATGGTCAGGTGTTTCCGAGCGGCCGTTCCACAATATGGCCGGCTGACGCGGCATGATCGCAATCATCGAAAAGGCTGCGAACGGCACTGCGCGTGTCGTTCGCATCGTCGGCCAGACGGCGGCATGGCTCGGTCTCGCTCTGGTGCTTCTCGTCGCGTTCAACGTGCTGTCGCGCTACGCGTTCGGCATCAGCAGCGTCGCCACGCAGGAAGCGGAGTGGCACCTGATGGCGGCGGGTGCTCTGCTCGGCATGTCTTATGGATTGAACCAGGGCGGCGAAGTCCGGGTCGACGTTCTTTACGACAAGTTTTCTCCCGAGCTGAAAGCAACGATCGACATCATTGCAGCGCTGATGCTGATGCTCGCGTCGATCTTCATCGTGTGGCTGTCGATCAACTACGTGCATCAGAGCTACGCGATCGGCGAAATCTCCCCCGACCCTGGCGGCCTGCACTATCGCTTTCTGCTGAAGGCCCTCATCCCCGTTGCCTTCGTTCTGCTCGCGCTTCAGGCGCTGTCGATGATGCTCGAAAACATCGTGCGGCGCGCACATCTGAAGCAGCCCCTCGCCAATCCGGACAAGCACTGACATGCCATTCACCGAGTTTCTGGCGCTCGCCATGATCGGCGCCTTCTTCGTCATGCTGATGGCCGGCATTCCTGTCGCCATCTGTCTTGCGGTTACCGGGTTCGTGTTCGGTTATGCGGGCTTCGGCCCCATGCTGTTCAATCTGGTGCCGGCGCGCATCTACGGTGTCATCACCAACTACACGCTTCTGGCATTGCCCCTCTTCATCTTCATGGGCCTGATGCTGGAGCGATCGAAGATCGCGGAGCAATTGCTTGACGTGATCGGCTTGGCGATGGGCGGCATTCGCGGCGGCATGGCGCTCGCGATCATCATCGTCGGCGTCCTGATGGGCGCAGCGTCCGGCGTCGTCGGTGCCACGGTGGTTACGCTCGGCCTCATCGCGCTCGCTCCGGTGCTCAACCGCGGTTACGACAAGGGCGTCGCGACCGGCGTGATCTGCGCTTCGGGCACGCTCGGGCAGATCATTCCGCCGAGCCTAGTCTTGATCCTGCTGGCCGATATCATGGGGCAGTCGGTCGGCACGCTGTTTGCCGCGGCGCTCATTCCCGGTCTTCTGCTGTCGGGCATGTTCGTCCTCTACATCATCGTGCTGGGCCTGATTAAGCCCGGCTCCATGCCGCCGATCCCGCAAGCCGAGCGGGATGCGATTTCAGGCGGCGAACTGGCGGTCAAGCTCCTGCAAGTCGTCGCACCGCCCATCGCTCTGATCTTTCTGGTCTTGGGCTCGATCATCGGCGGCGTCGCGGCGCCGACCGAAGCAGCCTCCATGGGCGCGCTCGGCTCCATCCTGCTTGCGGCGTTTACCGGCCGGCTCACCTATCCGATGATGCGGGAGGTCGTGCGGGCGTCCTTCATCGCCTCGGCCATGGTGTTTATGATCCTGATCTTCGCCCAGCCCTTCGCTCTAGCCTTTCGCGGTCTCGGCGGCGAGCGTCTGGTTCACGATGCTTTCAGCATGGTGCCCGGCGGCCTGGATGGGCAGATCCTGTTCCTGATGATCCTCATCTTCTTCCTCGGTTTCTTCCTGGAGTGGATCGAGATTTCCTACATCGCGCTTCCGCTGTTCCTCCCGGTTTTCGCGAGCGCCGGCGCCGACCTCACCTGGATCGCGATTCTCGTTGCGGTGAACCTGCAAATGTCGTTCCTGACGCCGCCCTTCGGCTGGGCGCTCTTCTTCCTGAAGGGCGTTGCGCCGCCGGGCGTGACCACGCTCGATATCTATCGGGGGGTTGTGCCCTTCATCGCAATTCAGGCATTGGCGGTGTTCATGGTCTATCTGTTCCCGGGCCTTGCGACATGGCTGCCGGAAGCAATCGGTTGGTGATGACATGCTGAAGAGTGCGTTGGGTTACAATGGTGCGTTCACCGCGCCGCATCGTGCGGCGGCGCTTGCCGGGCGAGATATCCTCGAGGCGGGCGGTACCGCCGTCGAGGCGATGGTGGCAGCGGCGGCGACGATCGCCGTCGTCTATCCGCACATGAACGGCATCGGCGGCGACGGCTTTTGGCTGATCAAGAAGAAGGGCGAAGCGCCCATCGGTATTTCGGGCTGTGGACGGGCAGCGGCTCTCGCGGATGTCGCCTTTTACCGGAAGGCCGGCCATGTCGACGCCATCCCGGCGCGCGGGGGCTTGGCTGCATTGACCGTGCCCGGGACCATCGATGGATGGCGGCTGGCCTTGGAGCATGGCGGCGGACTTTTGCCGCTCTCCGACCTCCTGGCATCGGCCATCGGCTATGCGCGCGACGGGATTGCCGTCACTGGAAATCAGTCCGATTGCACCCGCGACAAGCTGTCGACGCTTGCAGACGTGCCGGGATTTGCGGAGCAGTTCCTTGTCGATGGCGCACCGCCTCGCGCCGGGCACAGGATGAAGCAGGCGGCGCTTGCGGATACATTGTCGCATCTGGCCGAACATGGTCTTGAAAGCTTCTACAAGGGCGACATCGCTGCTGCCCATGCGCGTTATCTCGAAGCCAATGGCAGTCCGCTGCGACTGTCCGACTTCCACAGCTTCGCGGCGAGCGAAGTCGCGCCGCTGTCGCTTACCACCTCGCTCGGCATGCTCTTCAACATGACGCCGCCGACGCAGGGCGTCTCGTCACTGATGATCCTCGGGCTGTTCGACCGCCTGGGCGTTACGGAAGCCGAAGGTTTCGACCATCTCCACGGCCTGATCGAAGCGACCAAGCAGGCCTTCATCAAGCGCAATGCCGAGCTTGGCGATCCGGACGCGATGGCAGAGCCGGCGCAATCCTGGCTCGATGCGGCAGGACTGGACGCCATGGCCAGCCGGATAGACCGCCAGCGCGCGCTGCCCTGGCCTTACGAGCCGAAGGAAGGCGACACGATCTGGATGGGCGCAGTCGATGCGGAAGGCACCGTGGTGTCCTTCATCCAGAGTGTCTTCTGGGAATTCGGATCCGGCCTGACCTGCCCGGAAACGGGCGTGTTCTTCCAAAACCGTGGCGCAGGGTTCTCCCTGAAGCCGGGGCCGAACGAACTTGCGCCTTTCAAGCGGCCGTTCCACACGTTGAACCCGGCCATGGCCGAGCTTTCAGATGGACGCATCTTCGCCTATGGCACGATGGGTGGCGAAGGCCAGCCGCAGACGCAGGCGGCCATCTTCACCCGCTACGCGCAGTTCGGCCAGGATCTGCAGCAGGCAATAACGGCACCGCGTTGGCTCCTCGGCAAGACGTGGGGCGATGCCACGACGACGCTGAAGCTTGAAAGCCGTTTCCCCGCGAATCTGATCGAAGATCTCGGCCAGGCGGGTCACGAGGTGGAGATCATCCCCGAATTCTCCGATCTCGCAGGTCATGCCGGCGCGGTCGTTCTCCACGCCGATGGGCTGATGGAGAGCGCTTCCGACCCGCGCTCGGATGGGGCCGCCATCAGCTACTGAAGCATGGGCGCGCCCGATCGGCGGATCAGTTCCGCCGATCGAGCACCGCGCGTGCCGCACTTTGCAGATGGCGGCGGAGCGCTTTTTCCGCGTCGCGCGCGTTGCGATCCAATATTGCCGTGACGATCGTGTCGTGCTCGGCACAGGAGCGGGCGATGCGCTCGGTCATCCGGAACTGCGAGGAGCGGAACGGCGCAAGCTTGAGGCGCAAAGCCTGCGCGATCTCGACGACCTCGCCATTGTGCGTGCCGTCGAAGATCATGCCGTGAAAATCTGTGTTTGCCAGATCATAGCTTTGAAAATCGCGCTGCTCGGCCATGCGCTGCATCTTCAGGTGCAGCGTCTCGAAGGCGGCGCGCTCGCTGACCGTCATCCGCTCGGCAGCCAGCCGACCGCAGAGCGCCTCGATCTCGCCCATCGCCTCGAACATTTCGCCGATCCGCTCGCTCGATTGCTCCGAGACGATGACACCGCGATAGGGCACGCGTTGCGCGAGCGACCTTGAGACCACCACATGAAGCGCTTCGCGCACGGGTGTTCGGGAAACGCCGAAGCGCTTCGCCAACGCATTTTCATCGAGCTTGCTGCCCGCCGGCAGAACCTGATTGACTATTTCGCGTTCCAACTCGGCGGCAATGAATGCGCTGTGGACATTCTTGTGCATGTGCATGACGTAATTCTGGACCCGACGCTCGGCGGCACTTCATTCAAGCTTTCGCCATGAAAGTGTCTTCCGAACGGCCGCGCCGCGCAACACGCATTCAGATTTGTCCTCGACCGATGTGGAGCTCCACTGCGCTCGCTGATTAAGAGGCGTTCTTCCTGCGATTGCTCTCGCGCCAGGCGAGAAGCAGAGCGCCGCCGACGATCAGGGCCGCACCTATGAAGCTCGTTGCCGGCGGCACAATGCCGAACAGGGCAAAGTCGTAGATAGCCGCGAATATGAGCGTCGCGTAGAAGATCGGCATGACGAGGCTGGCATCGCCGCTCTTCATGGCCTGGATAAAGCACGTCTGGGCGCAGACCATGATCGAGCCGAGCAGCGCGAGCATCAACCATTGCGTGGTGGTCGGCCAGATCCAGACGAAGCTCGCCGCCGTGACCGCGATGAGCATGCCGATCGTGTTGTTGATGACGAGGATCCGCAAGGGCGGCTCGCCACCCGCAAGCACCTTGATCATGATCGCTTCGAGGCCAAGGAACAGCGCGGAGGCGAGGGCGACGAAGACCACCGGCTGAAAGGCCTCGCTGCCGGGCCGGATCAGCACCATGGCCCCGATGAGTGCGAGCCCGGCGGCGGCCCAGCGCCACGGCCCCACGCGCTCGGAGAGAAGCGGGATGGCGAGGATCATCGCCACGATCGGGTTCAGAAACGAGATCGCCGTGGCATCGGCAAGCCGCATATAGGCCGATGCGGCGAAGAGGCAGGTGACGCCCGCCCAACCGGCGACGGAACGGCCGATGTGATAGGGCAGCTTGGCGCTCTTGAGGGAAGGACGGAGGATCGCGACGATCGGCATCAAGGCGAGCCAGGCAAACAGAAAGCGGCCCGCGCTCACCTGCAGCGGATGCAGCGGTGAACCGCCGCCTGCGCCGATACCCTGACCAAGCGCCTTGGCGATGAGCGTCGTCGCCGCAATCAAGGCGCAGGCGAGCAGCATCATTACGATGCCTCTGATGGCGCTGCCTGCCGTGTCGGCGCGGTGTTGGGCAGCATGGGGCGCTGTGGCGTGGGTTGAGGACAAGGTCGAACTCCGATTGGGTCGCATCGGCGCCTCAATGCCATTGTTTTCCATACGCAACCAATAGAGAATGATGCGGTATCTATTCATTCTGGATATGGATCATGCGTCCGTCGGCCCATCAGCTCGAATGTTTCTCCGCCGTCATGAGGCTCGGCACGGCGACTGCGGCTGCCAATGTGCTCAACACCTCGCAACCGAGCGTGACCCGGGCACTGAAGCAACTGGAGGATGCAACGCGGCTTCAGCTGTTCGAGCGTCGCGAGGGGCGTTTGCATCCAACCGCGGAAGCCAGGGAACTGATGGCGCAGGTGGAGGCGAGCTTTACCGGACTGGAGCGGATTGGGCATGCGGCCGAGATGATCCTGCGCCGCCGTCGCGGCATGGTCCGGATCGGTTGCCTGCCGGCCTTCGCGCAAGGCTTCATTGCTCGGGCAACGGCTTCTTTCTTGCGCGACGAGCCTGACCGTCACGTCTCCCTGGTGCCGTTGACCGTTCGAGACCTCATGCGAGCGTTGCGGGACCAGGAATTGGACCTCGGTATCGTGGCGTTCGAGGTGGCCGCGTCGGATGAACTTGCCGCGGAGCGGTTCACCGACATCAACGAGATCGCGTTGCTACCACCGGGGCATCGGCTTGCGGGAAGCGGTGCGATCAGCCTCGCGGACCTCGCCGGCGAGGCGATGATCGCGATCGCCGTGCCCGATCCCTATCGGCGCCGGGCGGAGGCGATCATGGATGCGGCCGGCGCTCGTCCACGCCATGTGGTGGAAACGGCGACAAGCCATGGAGTCGGGTCCATGGTCGCAGCCGGGCTCGGGGTCGGGATCATGAACCCGATCACCGCTCTTGATTTCCTCGGCTCCGGTGCAACGATGCTGCGCCTCAAAGATCGCCTGCCTTTCCACACGACATTGGTGACGCCGCGACGGCTTGAACGGCCTGGCGCAATACGGCACTGCATCGCAGCTCTGAACGCGGAGCGGGCGACATCGCTCGAAAGAGTCGACGCACTGCTCGGGCAAACGAAGTCGGCAAAAGAGGACTGACGATGTATCGCGCGAACCCTTGGAAGGCGAAAGATCTGCCGGCGGATCTGGCAACACTGCCCCAGGTCGCGGACGATGCTGGACCGGTGCTTACGCTTCTTTCGCGATGTCCCTCCTATCGGCCTACGCCGCTGTTGCACATTTCGTCGCTCGGAGCATCGATCGGCGGTGCAGGTCTCTGCGTGAAGGACGAGACGGCGCGGATGGGGCTCGGATCGTTCAAGGCGCTCGGCGCCGCCTATGCGATTGCGCGCGATGCCGTTGCGGCTGCGGGCGATGACAATCTTGCGTCGGCGCTTGCTGGCCGGACCTATGTGACGGCGAGTGCTGGCAATCACGGAATGTCGGTCGCTGCCGGAGCGCGCGTCTTCGGCGCGCATGCCGTCATCTTCATCAGCGAGACGGTGTCGGACGAGATCGCCGGAAGGCTCCGCGGCAAGGGGGCACGGGTTGTCCGTCAAGGCCATGACTACGAGGCCAGCATGGCCGCGGCGGCCGAGGCTGCCGACGCGAATGGCTGGACGCTGCTCTCCGATTCCACGTGGCCCGGTTATACGACGCCGGCACTCGACGTCATGGCCGGCTATCTGGCGCTCGCCGAAGAGATCGTCAACGAGATGGTGACGCCGCCGACGCATGTCTTTCTGCAGGCAGGCGTGGGCGGGTTTGCGGCAGCGATGCTCGCGCGCTTCAGAAATGCCTGGGGGAGCGATGGCTTCGAGGCGCTTGTCGTCGAGCCGGCATTCGCGCCATGCATCATGGAGAGCCTTGTCGCCGGGCGCGCGGTGCGGGCCGATGGGCCGGTCTCGGCTATAGGCAGGCTCGACTGCAAGGAGCCGTCGCATGTCGCTCTGGCCACGATCGCCCGGCTCGCCGATGGCTGCCTGACCGTGACGGAAGAGGAGGCCGCCGATGCCGCCAGCATGCTCTTCACAGTGGGTATTGCCACGACGCCTTCAGGTGCTGCGGGATTTGCCGGCGCCATCGGCTATGAAAAAGCGGTTGGTGGCCTTGGTCCTGATGCCCGCGTTCTGGTCGTGGTCACCGAGGGCACGTGACGCTCAACGATGGGGATGGATCGTCAGCGGACGCTGCTCCTCGATCGCTTCCATCGCGAAATAGGACGTCACGGATTCGAGCTCGACCGCCTCGATCAGGCGCTGGTAGACGGCGTCGTAGCTGATCATGTCGCGGGTGACGATCTTCAGCATGTAATCGTAGTCGCCGCCGATACGGAAGAAGTCGGTAATGTCCGGGATCGAGGACACATGGGTGCGGAACGTCTTCAGCCAACTCGTCGAGTGATGGCGCGTGCGCACCATGACGAAGACGACGAGGCCCAGTTCGACCTTGTGGCGGGCAACGCGGATCGTGCGGCCGGCAATGATGCCGTCGTCTTCCAGCGCCTTCAGCCGTCTCCAGCACGCATTTTGCGACAGGCCGATCTTCTGGGCCAAATCGCGCTGCGACAGGCCAGCGTCTAGCTGAAGCTCTCGCAATAGTCTTACGTCAAATTGATCGATTTTTCGGGTCATCGTCGTTCATTTGACCCAATTTGTGTTTGTTTAGCAAACATTTTGATGAACATTTCCCACTGCATCTGCGTCAAACTTGTTTCAAGCAATCGAACCAAGGCATGCGCAGATGGATGGGAGCCTGGAAAACTGGGCCAAGGAACTGGCGGGCGAGGGAGATCTGATCGCTCGGCTTCGTGACGGCCTGATCGGCGAGGGTGCCTTGATCGAAGGCCCTTTTGGGCCGCGCCGGCTCGTCTATGCTGACTACACTGCTTCCGGCCGGGCGCTGCGGCAGATCGAAATGTTCGTGATGGAACAGGTTCTGCCGTTTTACGCCAACAGCCACACCGAGGCGTCCCATTGCGGGGCCTATTCCACCCGCCTGCGCGAAGCTGCACGCGCATCGGTCAGCCGCATGCTCGGCGCCGGCAGTGCACATAGCGTCATCTTTACTGGATCGGGTGCGACCGCCGCCATCAACCGGCTCGTCGGCTTGCTGGCGATCACGGAGCGGATCGCGCGCGGCGAAGCTGTCACGGTCATCATCGGTCCCTACGAGCATCACTCCAACCTTCTGCCGTGGCGCGAGAGCGGCGCGCGGATCGTGGAGATCTCCGAAGAAGAGGGCGGCGGCCCGGACCAGGTTCAACTGACTGAAGCGCTTGTGGATGCAACGTCGCGGGGCTTCACGGTTGCTGCGTTTTCTGCCGCGTCCAACGTGACGGGTATTGTCAGCAATGTCGTCGGGATCACGCGGCTCGTGAAGGCCCATGGCGCGATCGCGATCTGGGACTATGCTGCCGGCGCACCCTATCTGCCGATGTCGATGGTGCCTGCGGACGACGCAGCGATCGATGCCATTGTCTTCTCGCCTCATAAATTTATTGGCGGGCCGGGAGCGTCTGGCATCCTCGCTTTGAAGAATGACATTGTCGCCACCGCGCGGCCGACCCTTCCAGGTGGCGGAACCGTGTCTTTCGTCTCGCCATGGGCGCATCGCTACAGCGACAAGATCATTGCACGTGAGGAGGCCGGGACGCCGAATGGGATCGGCGATATTCGCGCCGCACTCGTGCTACTGGTCAAACAGGCGGTCGGTCAGTCCTTCATCTCCAGGCGTAACCGTGAGTTGCGGGCGATGGCGCTCGAGCGCTGGTCGAACATTCCGCGGCTTGAGGTTCTGGGCGGACACATCGAGGACGCCTTGCCCATCATGTCGTTGCGCGTGCGCGACGGTCGGGGCGGCCATGTGCACCACCAACTCGTCACTCGCATGCTGAGCGATCACCACGGCATCCAGGGACGGGGCGGCTGCGCCTGCGCCGGGCCTTATGCGCACCGACTTCTCGGTATCGACGAGGCGGCTTCGCGCGATCTAGCCGCTGCAATCGATGCGGGAATGGAAATGGAAAAGCCCGGCTGGGTACGGCTGAATTTCAGCTATCTGTTGAGCGATGAGAAGGCGCGCTTCATTATTGATGCCGTCGCCGATCTGGCGTCGAAGGCTGCCGATCTTGCTTGCGACTATCGCTCAGATCCCGCCACGGCGCGCTTTGCGGTCAGCCGAGAAAGCAGTGTTGCAGCATGACGTGAGGAGCGCCCATTGACGCTTGCCGCACCGCTGGACCTCGGGCATGATATCCTCCAATATATTGGAGGAGGCACTGTCCGCATGGATCTGGGAAAGAGGATTTCCGAGCGTCTCAAGGAGATCCGCCGAGAGCGCAACCTGTCGCTCGATGCCGTCGCCCGGCTGTCGGGTGTGTCGCGCTCGATGCTGTCGCAGATCGAACGCGGAAGCTCCAGCCCCACCGTCTCTACCTTGTGGAACCTGACGCGTGCGCTCGACGTCGATTTCGCGGGTTTGATCGACGGAAAGGTGCCGGTCAATGACGGCTTCCGGGAGATCGTCAAGGCCGATCGGATCCCCACAATCGAGTCAAAAGGCGAGGGATGTCGTCTAAAGATTCTCAGTCCACCGGATTATGCGGGCGACTGCGAGCTTTACGAAGTGATTTTCGATGCTGGCGGTGCGCTTGTCAGCGAACCGCATCGCGACGGTTGCGAAGAGCATCTGACTATCCTGGAGGGGGAGATCACTGTCAAATCCGGCGTGCGCTCTCTCGATTTCGAAAAGGGTGATACGGCCTGTTATCGGGCAGACAGGCCGCATTCTTTGGAGGCTAAGAACGGCCCCGCACGCGCAATTCTCATGGTGCGCAACTCCTAGTTTGCATCAATCGCGGGCAGTTACATTCCGTGCATTCTTATTGTTCAACATCGATTGACATGTCCGCTATATTGGATAACGTTCTTAGTCGAAAGTGTTAGCCGGCGTCTGCAAGGAGACCGTCTTGTCCGCATTTCTCGCCCGCATCGATGCCGAACTGGCGGAGATCCGCGCTGCCGATCTTTACAAGACGGAGCGGCCGATCCGGTCGCCGCAGGGCGCGCGAGTGTCGATCGAAGGCCGCGGCGGCGACATCATCAATCTCTGCGCCAACAACTATCTCGGTCTTGCCGATAATCCGGAACTCGTCGCAGCCGCGACCGCGGCGCTGGAAACGTCGGGCTACGGCATGGCCAGCGTGCGCTTCATCTGCGGCACCCATGATTTGCATCGGGAACTGGAAACGTCGATCGCGCGCTATCTCGGCAAGGACGACGCGATTTTATTCGCCGCGTGTTTCGATGCCAATGGCGGGCTGTTCGAACCGCTCCTGACCGACCAGGATGCGATCGTTTCCGATAGCCTGAACCATGCCTCCATCATCGATGGTATCCGGCTCTGCAAGGCGAAGCGCTACCGCTACGCAAATTCCGACATGAACGAACTGGAGGCCGCGCTGAAGCAGGCGCGGGCCGACGGCGCGCGCTCGATCATGATCGCGACCGACGGTGTCTTCTCGATGGACGGCTATCTCGCCAAGCTGCCCGAGATCGTTGCATTGGCGCGCGCCTACGATGCGGTCGTAATGGTCGACGATTGTCATGCGACGGGCATCATGGGCGAGCGCGGCGCGGGCACGCATGTGCACCATGGCGTGGCTGACGGGATCGATATCCTCACCGGTACGCTGGGCAAGGCGCTCGGCGGCGCGATCGGTGGCTATATCGCTGGTCCGCAGGCCGTTATCGATCTGCTGCGTCAGCGTGCGCGCCCCTATCTTTTTTCGAACGCGCTTCCACCCATGGTCACGGCTGCCAGCATCAAGGCGATCGAACTGGCTGAGAAGGGCGACCATCTGCGCGCGCGGCTTTACGCGAACACGGCGAAATGGCGCTCGGGCCTTGAAGCGCTCGGCTTCCGCCTGCTGCCGGGCGAACATCCGATCGTGCCGGTCATGTTCGGCGAGGCGTCCATTGCGCAAGCCATGGCCAAGCGGCTCTACGAAGCAGGCGTCTATGTCAGCGGCTTCTTCTATCCCGTCGTTCCCAAGGGCCAGGCGCGCATCCGCACCCAGATGAATGCGGATTTGACCGAGGACGACCTCGATGCGGCACTTGCCGCATTCGGCGAAGCCGGGCGCGAACTGAAGGTGATCTCGTGATCTCGAATACAGGAACCATGTTCGCCCTGGCCAAGTCGGAACCCCGCGAGGGGCTTTGGCAAACGGAAGTGGCCATTCCGGAAATCGGGCCGGATCAGGTGCTGATCAAGGTCTCGAAAACCGGGATCTGCGGCACCGATGTGCACATCTGGAAGTGGGATGAGTGGGCGCAGCGCACCATTCCCGTGCCCATGGTTGTCGGACATGAATATTCCGGGGCGATCGTCGATGTGGGCCGCTCCGTCACCAATCTGAAGGTTGGCCAGCGGGTTTCGGGCGAAGGCCATATCGTCGGCAATTCGAGCCGCGCCGCGCGGGCTGGACGCTTCCATCTCGATCCCGAGACGCGCGGGATCGGCGTCAATATTCCGGGCGCCTTTGCGCAATATCTGGCGCTTCCGGCGTTCAACGTCATTCCATTGCCCGATGAAGTCGACGATGAGATCGGCGCGATCCTCGATCCGCTGGGCAATGCCGTGCATACCGCTCTTTCGTTCGACATCATTGGCGAGGATGTGCTGATCACCGGCGCGGGGCCGATCGGCATCATGGCGGCGATCGTCGCACGCCATGTCGGCGCACGGCACATCGTTGTAACCGATGTGAACCAGGCCCGGCTCGATCTTGCCGCCAAGCTTTGCGATGTCGTTCCGGTCAACACAGCCACGCAGGATCTGCGCAGTGAGATGGGCCGCATCGGTCTGCGGGAAGGTTTCGACGTCGGTTTCGAGATGAGCGGCTCAGACGTCGCTTTCCGGCAGATGGTCGACACGCTCGTCATGGGCGGCCGCATCGCGTTTCTGGGTTTGCCCGCACAACCGATGCTCGTGGACTGGTCGTCGATCGTTCTGAGAAGCCTGGTTATCAAGGGCGTCTATGGCCGCGAGATGTTCGAGACCTGGTACAAGATGCTCGCCATGCTGCAGTCCGGGCTGGATGTGCGCGGCGTGATCTCCCATCGGCTCGCTGCCGCTGATTTCGACAAGGGTTTCGAGGCGATAAAGCGCGGCGAAGCCGCCAAAATCGTGCTCGACTGGTCGGATGCGGGCACGAGCGGCTTCGCAATGCAGAGGACGGCAGCGCAATGAGTCGATCATCCCTGGACACCGATCACTCAGGGCTCGATGCGCTCAATGCACGGGTGCGCAAGGATCTGGAGCTTTTGTGCCGCCCGCCGGCCAATTGGGTGCCTCCACGCCATGTAAAAGGCCAGCCGGTCGTGGATGTCGTGATCATCGGCGGTGGCATGTGCGGCCTTGTCGCTGCGTTTGCTCTGCACTCCGCCGGCATCCGCAATGTGCGCATCTTCGATCGCAATCCGACCGGCTACGAAGGGCCGTGGGTGAATTACGCGCGCATGGAAACGCTGCGTTCGCCCAAGCAGTTGACCGGTCCGGCCTATGGCATTCCTTCGCTGACTTTCAGGTCATGGTTCACTGCGCAGTTCGGCGAAACGGAATGGGACGCGCTGGACAAGATCCCACGTCCCATGTGGATGGACTATCTGCGCTGGTACCGCGCAGTCCTGGAGATCCAGGTCGAGAATGACGTGAATGTCGATCGCATTCTGCCCGAGGGTGATTATCTGAAGCTCGATCTCTCGGGCGCCGGCACGAATGACGCCCAGGTTTTCGCGCGCAAGGTCATCATGGCGACCGGCCGTGACGGGACCGGGCATCCGAACATTCCGGCCTTCGTCGACGGTTTGCCGAAATCGGCCTGGGCGCATTCGTCCGAAGACATCGACTTCAAGGCGCTGAAAGGCAAGCGTGTGGCGGTCGTCGGCGTCGGCGCATCCGCGGTCGACAATTCTGCCGAAGCGCTTGAAGCGGGTGCTGCGGAAGTGCGTCACCTCATCCGGCGGAAGCACATGCCGACCATCAACAAGATGATGGGCATTGGCTCCTTCGGTTTCACGGCGGCGTTTCCGCGTCTCTCGGATGCGTGGCGCTGGCGCTTCATGCACTATTCGTTCCTGACGCAGACGCCGTCGCCGCGCGGGTCGACCTTGCGCGTCAGTCGGCATCCCAATGCATACTTCCACTTCGGCAAGGGCATCGACCGGATCGCTCATGACGGGCGCGAACTCGATATCGCGATGCAGGACGGCAGCCGTCTCAAGACGGACTTCCTCATTCTCGGGACAGGTTTCACGGTCGAGCCGCTGGCACGCACCGAGCTTGATGGTTACGCCGACAAGATCCTGCTTTGGGGCGATCGTTACGCTGCGCCTGCCGGCTTGCAGCATTCTGAATTGGCGAAATTTCCTTACCTTGCCGACGACTTCGCTTTCCAGGAGCGCGAAGAGGGCGCGGCACCGTGGCTTTCGGCGATCCACTGCTTCAACTACGGCGCGTCGGTCAGCCTCGGCAAAGTCAGCGGCGACATTCCCGGTATCAGCGAGGGTGCCGCTTGGCTTGCCCGTGAGATCGCTGCCACGCTCTATCGTGAGGATGTCGAGACCCATTTCGCGGCCATGGAAGCTTACGACAAGCCCGAGCTTCTGGGCGACGAGTGGACCGAAGCGCCACTCCCCGGCGAGGAGCTCGACGAGCCCGCATTGAAAACGGGGAGCGACGCCCGATGAGCACTGATGTGGTGACACGGCTCGCATCTGTGAGTGACGATGGCTCCAAAGTCGCGGCTGCCGTAGCGTTGCGAGCCGATGTGTTCGCAATGACGCAAGCGGCGCATGATGCAGCGCTGAAGCCTAACGATGCCGGCGGCTTTACTCATGCCGAGCGGGCGGCGCTCGCGACCCGGATCGCGAAGCTCAACCGCTGTGATGAGCTTGCCGAGCACTATTCGGCACTGCTTGCCACCTATGACGCAGACGAAGACACGCTCGCGATCGCCGATCCCGCCTTCGATGGCGATGCCTGGTCGCGCATCAATGCCGTTTTGACGTTCACCGATCTTGTCGCGGCAAACCCGAAGGCGACGCAGCCTGACGACGTCGCGTCACTTCAGGCGGCCGGCGTTTCGGATGCCGACATCGTGCGGCTGGCCGAGCTCAACGCCTTCCTCGCCTACCAGATCCGTTTGCTTGTGGGATTGAAGCTGATGCGGGGTGCGGCATGAACGCGGTGATCCACAACTTCACCACCGAGGTTCCCGAGTGGCGCCCGCGGGTCAAACCCATCGACCTGGAAGAGGCGACGCCGGAGCAGCTCGATGCGCTCAAGGTGACGCCGTCGAACACGAAGGTTTCCGACTACGTCCTGGTGCTCGCCAACGATGTCGAAACGCTGAAGGTCCGCACGCCGCTCTTCAACGCGATCATGTACAACAAGGGTGGCTTGAGCCGCGCGGAGCGGGAGATCGGCGCGACTGCGGCGTCGGTGGTCAACCGCTGCGTCTATTGCGCGGCCGTCCATTCCAGCCGCTACAATCAGCTTGCCAAGGACGAAGCGGTCATGCAGCGCATCTTCGCGGACGGCGAAGAGGCTGATCTGGACGAGCGCGCATCGGCGATCTTCAAATTTGCGACCAAGCTCTCCAAGGCCCCGAGCGAGGCGGATGCAGACGACATGCAGCGACTGCGCGACATCGGCATGAGCGAGGAAGAAATTCTCGATCTCATTCTGTCGACGGCGCTGTTCGGCTGGGCAAACCGGCTGATGCACGTGCTTGGCGATCCGGTGGCGAAAGCGGACTGATTTCGGGCTCACAAAAGCCCGTTCGAAATGTTGAAATGAGAGGAATTGAGAGTGGAGCAGGGCAACAAGGGGATCGTGAAGGTCGGTATCGTCGGGGCAGGGTCCATCGCATTCGGCGCGGCTGCCTACTTGGAGAATGCCGGTCACCGCGCCATGCTCTGGTCGCCATCGGGCGAGCGCACCAAGCGCCTGGCAACCGGTGAAGCGCTCATTGCTTCCGGTGCACTCGAAGGCACATTCCACCCTGCAGTCGCGGGGTCGGCGCAGCAACTCGTCGAAGCCAATGACGTGCTGATGATCGCCTTGCCGGGCTATGGCCACAAAGCCGTCATGGACGCCATCGCGCCTTTCATCCGCGAAGGTCAGGCTGTCCTGATAAGCTCGCATGCCTCCTTCGGCGCGCTTTATCTCAACCGGCTTCTGGCCGAACGGGGCATCGTCGTTCCGATCGTCGCCTGGGGGACGACGGTCACCACCGGACGGCAGCCGAGCCTCGTCGAGGCGCAGGTCAACACGGTGCGCAGCAAGGTCGATGTCGCAACCGTACCGGAATCCCTGAGCGCCGAGGGACTTTCGGTTTGCCAGACGCTCTTCGGCGACCGTTTCGTGCAGCGCGACGGCATTCTCGCCATCGCGCTTTCGAACCTCAATCCGCAGAACCACATGGGCATCGCGCTTTGCAACATGACCCGCATGGAGCACGGCGAAACCTGGCCGCAAGGGCTCAACGTCACGCCCAATGTCGGGCGCCTGCTCGAGGAACTCGATCGCGAACGCATCGCCATCGCCGAAGCGCTCGGGCTCAAGGTGCGGGACATCTTCGAACACTTCCATCTGTCGTTCCATGTGCCGAAGGACAGTGTTTCGGCCATGAACCAGGAAATGCACCGCGAAGGGCGTGGCGGGACCGGCCCAGCCACAGCGGATTCACGCTACGTCACCGAGGATGTGCCGTTCGGCCTTCTGATGACGGTTAAGCTCGGCGAACTCACTGGCCGCCCCGCAGTCCTTCACGACGCCGGCGTGCGCATCTTCTCCGCGATGTATGGCCGGGATTTCGCCGCCGAGAACACGCTTCTCGACGCGATCGGCATGTCCGATCTTTCCCTGGAGCGGCTGCGCCAACTGGCTCGCGACGGCTTCGAGGTTTCGACGGAGGCGCGCGCCGCAAGCTGATTTTTGAGTACACGGGACGAAGAAGCCCGACCCAACAAAAGATCATGACAGGCACTGGCCGTTAAGCCTCCGCGTGCGAGACGGCCGATCATCACCGGAAACAGAGGGAGACTACGCAATGACGAAATTTCACATCAATCGCCGCAGGCTGATCCAGACGTCGGCCGCTGGCGCCGCAATTCTGGCTGCACCGTCCATTCTCCGCTCGCGTGAAGCGCGTGCCCAGGAAGGCACCGTCAACATCTGGACCTATGCCAACTTCATTCCGCAGGACTTCATCAGCGAGTTCCAGAACGAGACCGGTATCCAGATCCAGGTGCGTCTCGTTGACGACCAGGGCAAGCAGTTCAACCTTCTGGCTGCCGAACAACCGCAGCCGACCGTCGACATTCTGACCGTTGCCGGCCACCGCTTCCTGCAGTTCATCGAATCCGGTCTCCTCGCTCCGATCGACACGGACCGTCTGACGAACTGGGGCAACATTAACACGATCTACTCGGAAAGCGACTGGGGCACTATCAACGGCGAGAAGTGGGGCGCTCCCGTGCTCTCCGGCGCCGAGGTGCTGGCCTGGAACACCGAAATGGTCGATGCGTCCGAGACGACCAGCTGGGACGTGATGTTCGACCCGAAATACCAGGGCCAGACCGCCTACATCATCCAGGACATGATGTCCGTCATGATGCTCTATAAGGGCTATGACGGCAACATGATCGAATACATGGACGATCCGGAGCGTGCTGCAGAGATCGTGCGCGAAACTCGCGATTTCATGATCGAAAACAAGGGTATGGTTCGGAAATTCTACGACTCCGGCGCCGAGATCCAGCAGATGTTCATCAACCAGGACGTCGTGCTCGCCCATGCCTGGAACGGCCCGATCTCCAAGCTGATCATGGACGGTTTCCCGATCGACATGACGATCCCGAAGGAAGGCTCCTACGGCTTCATCTACACGTTCAACATCGCCGAGAACGCACCGAACGCCGACAATGCCTACACCTTCCTCGACGCGCTTCTCGCCCGTCCGGAAATCGGCGCTGCGATGACCCGCGCTTCGGGCTACCTGTCGACCATGAACGGCGTCAACGAGCATCTGAGCGAACTCGAGCAGCGCGCTTCGTCCTTCACCGAAGAGGAACTGGAAGGTCTGCAGTTCTTCCGTGCCGAGGCCAACGAGATGAAGTACCAGCTCGTCGACCCGGCCGTCGAAGAAATCAAGGCAGCCTGATCTTTCACCGGAGCGGGCGGTCTAGCGTCCGCTCCGGCCATTTTCGTACTTCAAGCCAGACGTTACCGCGCGCCGGTTAAGCGTCGAAGGAGCATCGCTGATGGCTCATACCCAATCCTCCACGCTCGAAGAGAGCCGTGAACGGTCACCAACCGGGCGGCGCAGCTTTTGGGGTGCGCTGGCGCAGAACGGAACGTACAACGCGGCGACGGGCGTGCTATTCAAGACGCAACGGCGCCAGTTCCTGTTGCTTGCCAGCTTTCCGCTGATCTGGGTGTTCGTGGCGCATCTCGGACCCATCATCCAGATGTTCTGGATCAGCTTTCTGGATTCCTACCCGCCGCGCGTCGGCTATGAGCCGCAATTCACGCTCGACAATTGGGCGACCTTCTTCGGACAGAGCATCTTCGTCACGCCGTTCATCCGGACACTGGTCTATGCCTTCACCTTCACCTTCGCGACGCTGCTGATCACCTATCCGGTCGCGTACTTCCTCGCCAAGCACGTGAAGCGGCAGAACCAGCTCATCTTCCTGCTTCTGCTCCTCATCCCCTTCTGGGTCGGCGAAATCGTGCGCACCTATGCGATCATGATCCTGCTCGGCAATACGGGCGCGCTGAACCGGCTGCTGATGATGCTCGGCATGATCGAGCGGCCGATCCCCTTCATGTATACGAGCTTTTCGCTGGGCGTCGGCATCGTCTACCTGACCTCGCTCTACATGCTGCTGCCGCTCTATTCGGCGCTGGAAAAGATCCCGCGCAGCTACCTCGAAGCGGGTGCCGATCTCGGAGCGGGTGCCTGGACGCGGTTTCGCAGGATCACGCTGCCGCTCTCCAAGGAGGGGATCGCGTCGGGCTGTACGCTCGTCTTCCTGATTTCGACCGGCTACTACGCCACCCCGGTTCTTCTCGGCGGGCCGAGCACCACCGTTTTCGCTGAAACCATCGCAGGCTTCTTCCATGTGGCAGGCGACCAGTGGCCGACGGGTGCTGCGTTCTCCTCGATCATGCTGATCGCCGCACTGTCGATCACCGGCATCTTCCTGAAACTCATGGGCCGCTCCGGAAAAGGTCTGATGAAATGACCAAGTCCACCCGCATCTTCATGTCCGTCATCTACTGGGCATTCGTGGTCTATCTGTTCGTGCCGCTAGTGCTGATGGTGGTCATGGGGTTCAAGGATTCCGCCTTCATCGGTTTCCCGATCCAGTCCTGGACGCTTGATTGGTACAAAGGCGTCTTTCAGGACACTGAAGTGATCAACGTCTTCATCTATTCGATGACGATCGCGATCACGAGCACGCTTCTGTCGCTCGTCATCGGCACGTGGGTGGCGTCCTTCCTCGGACCCTACAAGTTTCCGGGCAAGGTCATCATCTTCGCCATCACCTGCCTGCCGGCGGTCATTCCCGGGATCATCTCGGCAATCTCGCTGCGCATCTATGCGCGCTTCCTGGATATCGAACCGGGCATGCTTGCCATCATTCTCGGCCATACGGTGCACAATGTGCCCTTCGTGGCGCTGGTGGTGATGGCGCGGCTTGCGACCTTGCCGAAGAGTCATATCGAAGCGGCGCGCGATCTCGGCGCTGACAGCCTCATTGCCTTCTTCCGCGTGACGCTGCCCTATCTTCGGCCGGCGCTCATCGGCGCAGGTATCTTCTGCATGCTGCTCAGCTTCGACGATTTCGTCCGCGCCTTCTTCCTCGGCAGCTATCAGCCGACCCTGCCGGTGCTGATCTTCGCCAAGCTGCGGTCGGGCATGTCGCCTGAAATCAACGCCATCTCCACGGTCGTGCTCGTCATGACAGCAATTCTGGGCATCTGGGCAGAACGCTCGATGCGCCGCATGAACAAAGGGGCCTGACATGGACCAGCAGGGCAGAAAAGCGATCGTTCACATCGAGAACGTGTCGAAGAGCTTCGGCCAGACCAAGGCGATCGACAATCTCGACATGAAGATCATGGCGGGTGAGTTCGTCACCTTCCTCGGACCGTCGGGCTGCGGAAAGTCGACCACACTGCGCATCCTCGGCGGGTTCGAAAGCCCGGATCAGGGCCGCGTCATCCTCGACGGCGTAGACGTCACCAAGCAGCCGCCAAACAAGCGCGACGTGAACATGGTCTTTCAGGACTATGCGCTCTTCCCGCATATGACAGTGGGCGAGAACATCGCCTTTGGTCTCGAACTGAAGGGCCAGCAGCGCGGCGAGATCGACCGGCGGGTCGCAAGCCTTCTCGACTTCCTGCAGCTTTCCGGCTTCCGCGATCGCACGCCCGATCAGCTATCGGGTGGTCAGCGACAGCGCGTGGCGCTCGCACGCGCGCTTGCCCCCGATCCGAAGCTTCTGCTTCTCGATGAACCGCTCGGCGCACTCGATGCCAAGCTGCGCGGTCAGGTTCAGGTGGAACTGAAAGACATTCAGCGGCGCACCGGCAAGACGTTCTTCTTCGTCACACATGACCAGGAAGAGGCGCTGACCATGTCCGATCGGATCGTCGTCATGAACGCCGGTCGCGTGGAGCAGGACGGAACGCCGGAGGACCTCTATTACCGGCCGGCGAGCCGCTTCGTTGCCGAGTTCATCGGTGAGACCAATCTGCTCGAAGGTACCGTGCGCGGCAGCGACCAGGGTGCGGTCATCATCGATTGGAAGGGCCACAGCGTCTATGGCTCGGCCAATGGTGGTCAGCCGCAGACGGGATCGAGCGTTGCCGCGTCGATCCGGCCGGAAAACGTGATCTGCCTGCCGCAAAGGCCCGCCAACGATCGTGCGCTCAAAGGCCGCATCGTCAATCGCGTGTTCAAGGGCAGCAAGACGACAGTCGACGTCCAGGTTGACGAGCGCGATCCGCTGATCATCAAGGCCCATGTGGACCCCGCGGTGGCGCACCAATTCGCCGACGACACGGTGTGGGTGACCTGGGACACGAGCAGGCTGGCCGTGCTCGCTGGCTGATCGGAAACGATTGCCGGCGACTTAATTTGCTCTGATTTGCCGGCGAAGGCTGGCTCTTTGCGTGCTTCTTCTGGTATGCGGCACGACAAAGAGGCCCCATTCATGACATCGTCCATCGAAAATGCGCCGGCATCCCTGCCGGCCGCCATCCATCCTGCTCTCTCCTCCGCGCTTGAAGCGCACGGCTACGCCCAGCTGACGCCCGTTCAGACGGCCATGCTGGACGACGCCAATGCGGGGGCGGACCTGCTCGTCTCGGCACAGACCGGATCGGGCAAGACAGTCGCCTTCGGGCTCGCCATTGCGTCCACGCTGCTCGATGGCGCGGAGACCTTCGGCGCTGCCGGACGGCCACTCGGTCTCGTGATTGCGCCGACACGCGAACTGGCTTTGCAGGTCCAGCGCGAACTCGACTGGCTTTATGCCGTTGCCGGTGTGCGCACCGCCACCTGCGTCGGCGGCATGGACATGCGCAACGAGCGCCGGTCGCTCGAACGCGGCGCCCATCTCGTCGTCGGCACGCCCGGTCGTCTGCGCGATCACATCAACAAGGGTGCGCTCGATCTTGCCGATCTTCGGGCCGTCGTCCTGGATGAGGCCGACGAGATGCTGGATCTCGGCTTCAAGGACGATCTCGAATTCATTCTCGCCGCTGCACCGGACGACCGCCGGACGCTGATGTTCTCGGCAACCGTCTCGCGGCCGATCGCCGAGCTTGCCAAGACCTACCAGCGCGATGCGGTGCGGGTCGCCGTCACGGCATCCACCGAGCAGCATGCGGATATCGACTATCAGCTGATGCTCGTGCGCCGCGACGAGCGCGAGCATGCCATCATCAACACGCTTCTCCATTCCGACAGCAAGAGCGCGCTCGTCTTCTGCCACACGCGCGAATCCGTGCGTCATCTGACGGCGCGGCTCGGCAATCGCGGTTTTGCGGTGGTGGCGCTCTCGGGCGAACTCGCCCAGTCGGAACGCTCGAGCGCGCTGCAGGCGATGCGCGATGGTCGAGCGCATGTCTGCGTCGCGACCGATGTCGCCGCTCGCGGCATCGACCTGCCCAATCTCGATCTCGTCATCCATGCGGATGTCCCGAGTAATCCGGCGACGCTTCTCCACCGGTCGGGGCGTACCGGCCGAGCCGGGCGCAAGGGCGTGTGCGTGCTGATCGTGCCCGAACATCGCCGTGGTGCGGCAGCAAGGGTGCTGTCGCTTGCAAAGCTCAATGCTGCGACCGTTCCGGCCCCCGGCATTGCGGCCATCGAGGCGCGCTATCGCGAGCAGATCCTCGAAGCTGCAGTATCCACGCCACCGGTTGAGCAGCACGAGGAGCCGTTCATCGCCGAGCTTCTGGAAAAGGTGACGCCGGAACAGCTTGCTGCCGCCTATCTTCGCCAGCAACTGGCTTCGCGCCCCATTCCCGAAGACGTGGCCGAAATTCCGATCCGTCCGATCACGCCGCGCGCGCCGAAGGGCGAGCGCGGCTCCGAGCGGGACGGCAGCGCTCCGCGTGAACCGCGGGAGCCGCGCTCCGAAATGGCCGGCGGCGTCTGGTTCAAGCTGTCACTCGGGCGCAAGCAGCGCGCCGATCCGAAGTGGCTTCTGCCGATGATCTGCAAGGCAGGCGGCGTCACGAAGAAGGACGTCGGCTCCATCAAGATCGACGAGACCGAAACGCGCTTCGAGATTGCCGGCGACAAGGCCGACGCTTACGTCGAACATCTGGCGGAACGCGGCACCGGTGAAAAAGGCGTAACGATCGTGCCGCTCGATGGTGGCTCCAGCCATAGGTCTGCACCGCGTGGCAAGCCGGCCGGCGCGAAGCCATCCGGTCCCAAACCGGCCAAGAGGGCTGCCGAAAAGCGTGCGGACTGGTCAGATCGCCCCGCGCGGGCCGACGAGGCGCGCAAGGGTCCGAAGGCGGACAGGCCGGGCAAACCGGGGAAGCCCGGCAAGTTCAAGGGCGCGAAGCGCCGGGACGCTTGAGCGTACCGCGGATCCCCGGTCTGTCGTCTGCTCGTGTAGTGGGCTTCAGCAAGCGCGCTGCGTGATGTAAGGCCGGTGGTTCACATTTCGCGTTGCAAGAGCTGGGGTTGCTTCGATGGACTTCGTGCCGCTGATCGATCGGGTCGGTGAAGAGATGACGGCGACGTTTGGTGGCGGCGTCATCGGTTTCATTCTCGGTTTCGCGCTGCTGAAGACGGGCTTCTGCACCCGGATGGCGGTGATCGACATGGCGCGAGCACGGAGCCTCACCGGGCCTGCCACCTGGCTGCTCGGCTTCGCTGCCGCGCTTCTTGCCGTACAGGCGATGCTTTATGCCGGCGTGATCGCCGTGGACACGAGCCGCTTCTTCGCCACTGGCCAGAGCCTCTCCGGTGCGCTCATCGGCGGCGCGATCTTCGGCATCGGCATGGTGCTGACGCGCGGATGCGTCTCGCGCCTGCTCGTTCTCGGTGCGGCCGGCAATCTGCGCGCGATCTACAGCCTCCTCTTCGTGGCGCTGGCTGCCTATGCCACGCTTTACGGTTTTCTGGTGCCGGGTCGCGATGCGATCGCGCCGCTGCTGAGCACAGCTGCGATCGGCGGCAATGCGCTTGTCGACCACACGGGTGGTGGCAATGTTTCAGGCGTCGTTCTCGGTGCCGTCGCGGCGGTGGTTGCCATCGCCCTGGCCGCCCGGGCGAAGCTTGGTCTCGGCCAGTCGATCGGCGCAGTCGTCGTCGGGCTCATGGTGGCTGCTGCGTGGTATTTCACCGCAACGCTGACGGCGCAGCTGTTCGAGCCGATCGCCATCGACAGCATTTCCTTCATCCGACCGCTTGCGCAGACGAGCGGCGCTCTCATTGGCAGCGTCGCATTGCCGACATTCGACTTCGGCCTGGTGATCGGCACCTTTGCTGGTGGGCTTCTCGCTGCCCTCGTCCTCGGTCGGTTCAAGGTCACGACGTTTTCCGAACCGGGAGCGCCGCACATTTTGCGCTACACGATCGGTGCCGCCATGATGGGCTTTGGCGGTGTTCTGGCCGCTGGCTGCTCGATCGGGGCTGGATTGACGGGCGGGTCGGTGTTGGCCGCGTCAGCGCTCATAGCGTTGCTTTCCATGGCCGTCGCGGGTGCGGTCACCGACACAGTGCTTGATCGCCCGCGCGAGCGAAGCCCGGCTTAACAACAAAACATGCGTCGGGTGATAAATTCACCCGTGAAGCCGGCTCGCGTGAGAAGATTTTTGCGCGGATGTCGATCAACGCGCATGTCGTTCCTTTGAGCTTTGGCTGTATCTCATCGATATTCGGGTGGATTGGTCGGATTTCATCGGCCGGTCGCTGGCTGGGAGTTGCTCATGATACAGGCCACACGACGGCATGTGCTCACGCTGACTGCAGGTGCGGTTGCCGCTTTCGCTGGCGGTGCGATCGGCATTGCGCCCGCACGTGCCGACGAGGAAGCTTTTCAGGCGGCCATCCGCGATTTCACCGGTGGCGTGGAGCCTCAAGCCGGCCGCGTGACGTTGACGCTTCCCGATGCAGTCGAGAATGGCAGCTCAGTTCCGGTTTCGGTGGCGGTCGAGAGCGCGATGAGCGACGGCGATCTCGTGGAGGAGTTGGCGATCTTCGCTGATGGCAATCCGCTGCCGGGCGTTGCTGCCTTCGCCTTCACGGCGAGAAGCGGTGTGGCATCGGCGGGAACGCGCATTCGGCTGGCCCAGTCGCAGACAGTCGTCGCTATCGCGCGCTTTGCCGATGGTTCGGTTTTCATGGATAGCCGCGCGGTGGAAGTCACCGTCGGCGGTTGCGCGGCCTGAGCGGGGAGAGATTTCATGTCATCGAGACCACGCGTGAGCGTTCCCGCGACAGCCGCCTCGGGAGATATCATCGAGATCAAGGCCCTGATCTCGCACACGATGGAATCCGGCCAGCGCCGCGATGCTTCCGGCAACCGCATTCCGCGCAAGATCATCAACGCGTTCGCCTGCACCTTCAACGGCGAACCGGTCTTCTCCTGCGCCATCGAACCGGCCGTCGCTGCCAATCCGTTTCTGTCGTTTTCGGCGCGTGTGACGGAAAGCGGAACGTTCCGCTTCACCTGGACCGATGACGATGGCTCCGTCTACGAAGCGGAAGAGGCAATCGAAGTCAGCTGACGACAAGTAAAAGCGGCGCAGCCGAGGGTGGGGGAACGATTGGTCAAGGCATTTATCACTCTTGCTGCAGCGATGCTGGCAGGTCTTCCGGTGCCGGCTGGTGCGGAGGAAAAAGCCGGAGCGGCTGCGGATGTCGAGGCGTATGTCCAGCGCGTGAGCGAACTTGCCGTCGACCCCGCCTATGGGGATTACCTCTCGTCGCAATGCACGTCCTGTCACGGAGCCAATGCAGCTGGCGGCATTCCCGCCATCCAGGGGCAGCCGGCCGAAGCGATCATCGCAGCGCTCTTCGAATACAAGACAGAATTGCGCGAGAACGCGGTGATGCGGTCGGTCGCGTCGGCGCTGTCGGACGAGGATGTCGCGGCGCTTTCCGCACATTTCTCGCAGCAATGAATTTCCACGAAAATGACATCCATCATTGGGGGCAAACACATGACATTTATTAAAGACCGCCGCGGCGCCGGGCCGCTTTTGACGCGTAGAACCTTCGGTCTCCTTGCCGGCGCAGGTGCCGCCTCGCTTGCCCTGCCTTCCTACCTGCGTGCGCAGGACAAGCCGCGCGTCGTCGTCATCGGCGGTGGTGCCGGCGGTGCGACGGCCGCCCGCTATCTTGCCAAGGACAGCGATGGTGCGCTCGACGTCACGCTGATCAACAACACCGAAACCTACACCACCTGCTTCTTCTCCAATATCTATCTCGGTGGCTATCGCGATCTGCAGTCGATCACGCATGGCTATGACGCGCTCGTTTCGCAGTACGGGATCAACAAGGTCACCGGCACGGCCGTCGCCATCGACCGCGACGCCAAGACGGTGCGGCTCGAAGATGGCACGGACATCGCCTATGACCGCCTGGTCGTCGCGCCCGGCATCGACATCATCTACGATTCCATCGCCGGTTATTCCGAAGAGGCCGCGGAGACTGCACCGCATGCCTGGAAGGGCGGCCCGCAGACGGAAATCTTGAAGACCCGTCTCGATGCGCTGGAAGATGGTCAGAACATCGTGATGGTCACGCCGCCGAACCCCTATCGCTGCCCGCCCGGGCCCTATGAGCGCGTGTCGATGATGGCGCACGTTCTGAAGGCGAAGGGTTACACGCAGTCGAAGATCTTCGTGCTCGATCCGAAAGAGACCTTCTCCAAGCAGGCACTCTTCCAGGAAGGCTGGGAAACCCACTATCCGGGCATGGTCGAGTGGTATGGTCCCGATGTCATCGGCGAGATCGCCGGTGTCGACGTCGCGGCCGGTGCTGTCGAGACGGGCTTCGATACGTTTGAAGGCGCGCTTCTCAACATCATTCCGGCGCAGCGTGCCGGCGCCATCGCAATCCAGGCCGATCTCGTCAATGAAACCGGCTTCTGCCCGATCGATGCCGCTTCGATGAAGTCGTCTGCCGACGAGAACATCTATGTCATCGGCGATGCGAGCATTGCAGGCGACATGCCGAAGTCCGGCTTCTCCGCAAACAGCCAGGCCAAGGTTGCGGCGATGAACATTCGCGCTGAACTGACCGGCTCGAACGCTTTCCCGGCCCGCTACGCCAACACCTGCTGGAGCCTCATCGAGACGGATGACGGCGTGAAGGTCGGTGCCCAGTACGAGCCTGCTGAAGGCAAGATCACGGCGACCTCGACCTTCGTCAGCCAGCCGGGCGAGACTGCCGAGCTGCGCAAGGAAACGTACGAAGAATCCGTGGTCTGGTACGACAGCATGATCGCCGACACGTTCGGCATCACGGCCTAAGACAAAGAGAGCCGGGCTGCAGTCAGCCCGGCTCTTTCATTCTAGCTTTCGGCGGTTATTGGGCTGGAAGGCGTTGGCAGATCTGGATGAGTGACATGCGGGTCATCTCGGCTTCCTGGCCATCGTCTTCTGCACTGTCTTCGCCTGCATCCTGATCAGGACCTGCCGGGGTCGACGCAGAGCCGATCGAGCCTGAGGATTGGGCATTGATACCGACGCTTCCCGATGTGGTGGGGGCAGGTGTCGTTGGATTGGCTTCCTCGGCCATCACACCATCAACCGCTTGACTGTCGGGATCGGTCGCGCTCGAAGGTGCGGTGCCTTCGGGTTCACCCGTTGAAGCGGCAGAGACACCGGCTGCCTCGCAATCCTCGCGGATGCTTGCTTGTTGCTCTGCGTCGAGGTCTGCAAAGTTGGTCTGGATCTCCTCGTCGGAACGAACGGTTCTCAGCGTTTCGTCGGTGAAGAAAGCCCCCCGCAGTTCGTCGCTCCAGTTCACGTCGGCCGTACTGGTGTCCGACGCGATTGATTGACTGTTGCTCGTTTCGCTGGCGCCTTCGCCTTCCATCGGCTGCTGCGCGTGCGCGAAGGGCAGGGCTGCGAAACTCACAAGGGCGAGCGTCGGCAGGAAGTTCTTGATCGTCATGGTGCGGCTCCTCTGGATGGAAACGCACAATCCAGGGATCAGGTCGATGTTCCGCTTCTCAGGCCACCTTGGAGCAGATCAGGCGCAGAAGCGGTGCATTTTGCTGGGATACGCGGTCCTTCAACAGGCTGAGCGGCATCCGCTCGTCCTTCACGAACTCCATGAACATCATGTTCAGATTGTTGAAGATCATCTGCCCGATCGCGACCGTGTCGAGGCCCGCCGTCACGAGGCCGGCGATCTGAAGCCGCTTCAGCAGCTGGCAGATCTGGTCGGCCAGTTGCTGGTCCAGTGCGGTATAACGCAGGCTCACCGGCCCGTTCGGATCGCGGATCGACAAGGCCATCGCCATGCGCCACATCTCCTTGTTCAGGTAGACGAGCGAGTGATCGTAATAGTGAGCGATCAGGCTGCTTACCGCTTCCTCGACATTGTGATGCGGGCGATCGATCATCAATGCGCCGTCGCCAAGGATTTCTTCGACTTCCATGGCGACGATGGCGACCAGAACGTCGCCCTTGTATCCGAAGTAATTGTAGACCGTTCCCGGTGACACACGCGCGAGTTCCGCGATGTCTTCCATGCGCGCGGCTTCATAGCCCAGATTGCGGAAAAGCGCCGACGCGGCATCGAGAATACGGCGATGCCGGTCGGCCTTTTGCTGCTCTCGCAATCCAGTCACACGCCGCGCTCCGGAAACTTGTAGTCCACTACAAAATTCAAATTGACTTCAAAAATAAGTCGCGTCAACCTCGTCTCCAGCATCGGAACAAGGTGCACACAACAGAGGAGAGAACGATGACTGCCGCGCCCGTGTCTGCTTTCCGCAAATCGATTTCCCTATCGCTTCTGGCCGCAACGGCGTTGACCGCTGCAGCGCCTGCCACCATCGCGCCTGCGTTCGCGCAGAGCCAGGAGCTCAATGCGCTGGTGTGGTGCGACCACACCGATCCCGAACTCGTTCAGCCCTTCGAGGAAGAGCACGATGTGCGGGTCAATCTGCGGGAGTATGAAGGCACGGCTGCCGGTCTGGCGATCCTTGAACAGTCGCAGCCCGGTGACTGGGATGTGCTCGTGATCGATGCCGTCGACGTTGGCCGTGCGGTCGATCTCGGCATCATGGCGGCCTTGCCTGCCGACGAACTGCCAACGGGCGACTTCTTCCCTGAGCTCGTCATGGAAGACCTCAACACGCGTGAAGGCACGACCTACGCGGTGACGGAGAAGTTCGGTTACAACACGGTCGCCTACAACAAGGCCGCCGTCGATCCGGCCGACATGACGAATTTCGAAACGCTCTTCTCCGGCAAGTATGACGGTCGGATCGCCATCTATGACTATTATCTGCCGGTGCTCGGCATGCTGTCGCTCAGCGAAGGCATCGATACGGGTGATCTGGATGCAGAAGCGCTCGAAACCCTGCGCGAGCCTCTCTTCGATCTGCGGGCACGCTCGAGCCAGGTCAGCGAAGTCGTGGCCAGCCAGACCGCGCTTGCGACCGGCGAAGTCGACATCCTCGTCGGTGGCGGCGAATGGCTGACAGCAGTTCTCGCCAGCGAAAACGCCGATCTCGACTGGACCATTCCGGAGCAGGGCGGCGTTCTCTGGGCACAATCGATCGGTGTGCTGGAAAGCAGCGAGAACAAGGATCTTGCCACCGAATTCGTGAAATACATCGTCAGCCCGGAAGGCCAGGCACGGCTTGCGACGTCGTCCTGCTACTGGGGTATGCCGGCCAATGCGGCTGCCGGCGACGTGCTGACGGATGAGGAAAAGACCGTGCTGCGCTGGGACGACCAGCCGGACTTTCTCACGCGCGTGCAGCGCTACCCCGTTCCCGACGCCGAACTCGACACCGCCATGCAGGATCTCTGGACCGACATGCTGCAGCAGTGATGCGGTTTGAAAGCGGACGGTGACGGCCATGGCGCGCGCACATGACAACCGGCAGGGCTGGGGCCTCGTTGCTCCCGCCCTCATCTGGACGATCGCATTCTTCGTGGTGCCCTTCCTGATGATGCTGGCCTTGAGCTTCGCCAAGATGGAAGGGCGCAGCGTCGTCTCCGGCTTCTTTCCGGACAACTACATCCGCATTTTCACCGAGCCGTCGCTTTTGCGCGGGCTCGTCGTCTCGCTCGAGATCACCGTCACCGTGACCGTGATCTCGATGGTGCTTGCCTATCCGCTCGCCTGGATCATCGCGTTTCGGGTGCCGGAGCGCTGGCAGCGTCTCGTGCTGATCCTCACGATCCTGCCGTTCTGGACGTCTTACGTGGTGCGGTCCTACTCGTGGCTGCTGGTGCTCGGGCAGAACGGGGTGATCAACAAGACGTTGATGGCGCTCGACGTCATCAGTGAGCCCATTTCCATGTCGGCGTCGCGCTTTGCCACCGTCACGGGCTTCGTGCATTTCTTCGTCATGCTTCTGACGCTGACGATCTTCGCCAATTTGAAGCAGCTTTCGCCGAACTACGCCCGCGCTGCACAGGATCTGGGCGCAGGGCGCTTGGCCACGTTCCGGCATGTGATCCTGCCGCTCACGCTGCCCGGCCTGATGACCGGCGCGTTTTTGACCTTCGTGCTCTGCATCGGCGATTACATCACGCCGCAGATCTTGGGCGGCAACAACGAGTTGACCTTGCCGCAGCTCATCATGATGCAGCTCGGCCGGCGCGGTGACTTTCCGATGGCTTCGGCCATGGCCGTTGTGTTGATGGGAATCGTGACGCTCGCCTATCTCTTCAGTGCGCGCTGGCTTCGGATCGACCGGCTATGACGCGCGCCTTGTCCTGGATTTATCTCGCCCTCGCGCTCGGCTTCATCTTCCTGCCGGTCGGCATGCTCGTGCTGTTTTCCTTCCAGGACGGGCGCCTGCCGGTGCCGCCCTTCAACGGGCCGTCGCTCCGCTGGTACGCGGATGTGCTCGGCGACCGGCGGCTCATGTCGGCGCTCGGCAATTCGCTGGTCGTCGCTGCGGTCTCCTCCGCGATCGCGCTTCTTCTCGGGTTTCTCGCGGCTCAGGGACTGGCGCGCTACCGCCTGCCGGGGACACTGCTGATGCGGGTGGTGCTGATCGCGCCCTTTACCGTGAGCTATCTCATCATCGCGCTCGGTCTGCTCACTCTCTACAATCGGACCGGCATCGGCCTGTCGCTTTGGACCGCCGGCGTCGGCCATGTGGTGATCAACCTGCCGCTCTGCTTCGCGATCCTCTACGCGGCGATAGGCGACCACCACCGCAATGCGGAGCGGGCGGCGCGTGATCTTGGTGCGTCCGAGGTGAAGGTGCTTGCGCTCGTGACCGCGCCGATGCTGATGCCGTCGATGCTGGCGGCGTTCTTTCTCTCTTTCACCTTCAGCTGGGACGAGTTCATCATCGCGTTTCTACTGACCCGTTTCGACGTGACGCTGCCGGTGGAAATCTGGTCGCTCTTGCGCTCCGGCTTGACGCCCCGTGCCAATGCGGTGGGCAGCCTCGTCTTCCTCGTGTCCGTCAGCCTGCTCCTTCTTCTGGAGCTCACCGTCTTCCGCAAGGTTCGCCGATGACCGCCGCTCTTTCGATCCAGTCCATCGACATGACGTTCGGCGAGGTTTGGGCGCTGCATGCCGTCGATCTGGAGATCGAGGCTGGCGAGTTCATCGTGCTGCTCGGTCCCTCGGGATGCGGGAAGACGACGCTGCTCTCGATCCTTGGCGGCTTCCTGCAACCGACAAGCGGCAAGGTCATGATCGGCGGGCGCGACATGACGCATGTTCAGCCGAAGGACCGGCCGACAACCACGATGTTTCAGGATTACGCGCTCTTTCCGCATATGAGCCTGATCGACAATGTCGGCTTCGGCCTGAGGATGCGCGGTGTCGGCAAGAAGGCGCGGCATCGCCGTGCCGGCGAACTGCTTGCGCTCGTCGGGCTACCGGATGCCGGGCATCGCCGGCCGCATGAGCTCTCCGGTGGCCAGCGCCAGCGCGTGGCGCTCGCCCGTGCGCTGGCCGTCGATCCGGATGTGCTGCTGCTCGACGAACCGCTCGGCGCGCTCGATCTCAAGCTGCGCCGCCAGATGCAGGACGAGCTGAAGGCGATCCAGCGGCGCGTCGGCACGACCTTCATCCACGTCACGCACGACCAGGAGGAGGCGATGGCGCTTGCCGACCGGATCGTCGTGATGAATGCCGGCCGCATCGAGGATGTCGGCGCGCCGCAGCATATCTACCTCCAACCGCGGACGCTTTTTTCCGCCGCCTTCATGGGCGAGATTAATCGGATAGACGGACAGGGAACCGGCGAAGGCCTCGATACGCCGCTCGGACGCCTGCCGCTTGCGGCGAACGGCAAGACGGCGCTGCTGATCCGGCCGGAAGCGATCGGCGGCAGCGGGGACCTCGCGCTTGGGCCGGCCAAACTCGTCGATGCCGCCTTCTTCGGAACCCATCATCGCTGCCATTATGCGCCGGTTGCCGCGCCCGAGCTCAGGATCGTCGCGCATCTGCCGCAGTCGGCGACACCGATTGAAGGCAGCGTCACCGAGCTTTACGCCGACCACCATGTACTGATTGTGGAGGACCGATGAGCGCGCTGCAACGGGCAAGATCAGAGGACTGGTATCGCATCCGCCCGCTCTCCGATGGGGTGACCTGGATCGACGAGCCGCATATTCTTGAGTTCTTCCGCTGCAATGTCTGGCACGTGCGGGGACGCGACCGCGACATGCTGGTCGATAGTGGCATGGGCGTCGTCTCCTTGCGTGAATGGGTGCCGCTCGTCACCGAGCGCGCGCTGGATGCAGTCGCGAGCCACACGCATTTCGACCATGTCGGCTGCCATCATGAATTCGAGTGCCGGCTCTGCCACGCGGCGGAGGCCAATATTCTGGCCAATCCCGACCGCACCAACACGCTTGCCGCCGACTACGTGACGGACGACATCTTCACGTCGCTGCCGCCCGAGCCCTACAGCTCGGTGCTCTACGACGTGAAGGCGGCGCCCGCGACGCGGATCCTGCAGGAGGGCGACGTGATCGATCTCGGCGACCGCGCCTTCGAGGTGATCCACACGCCAGGCCATTCGCCGGGCGGCATCGCGTTGTTCGAAAAGGCGACGGGCATCCTGTTTTCGGGCGACATCGTCTATGACGGCGAATTGATCGAGGGCCGCACGGCGAAAGATCAGGCGGACTACATCCGCAGCATGGAGCGCCTGCTGACGTTGCCCGTGACAATCGTGCATGGCGGTCATTTCCCCAGCTACTCGGGTGCCCGGCACCGGGACATCATCACCCAATGGCTGAAGACGAAGGAGACGGGCGCATGATCGAACGACGCCAGTTCTATATCGATGGCGCCTGGATCGATCCGGTGACGCCGCGCGACCATCCGGTGATCGATCCGGCCACCGAAGAGCAGATCGGGGTGATCTCGCTCGGCACCGCGGCCGATATCGACCGGGCGGTGGCGGCTGCGAACCGGGCGTTTCCGCTCTGGTCGGCGACATCACCGGCGGAGCGGCGGGCGGCCTGCGAGCGGCTTCTCGCCGTCTACAAGCGCCGATACGACGAGATGGTGGAGACGATCACGCTGGAACTTGGCGCGCCGGCGACCATGTGCCGGGAGCAGCAGGCCGATGTCGGCATCGGCCATCTGGAAGGATTTCTCGCGGCTTTCGACCGGTTGAAGTGGCGCGAGGTTTTGTCGAACGGCGACACGATGCTGCGCGAACCCATCGGCGTCTGCGGGCTGATCACGCCTTGGAACTGGCCGATGAACCAGATCGTTCTGAAGGTGATCCCGGCGCTTCTGACGGGCTGCACGGCGGTTCTCAAACCGTCCGAGCTGACGCCGCTGAATGCCATGCTCTATGCCGAGATGATCCATGAAGCCGGCATTCCGGCCGGGGTCTTCAACCTCGTCAACGGCACCGGGCCGGAGGTTGGCGCGGCCCTCTCGCGCCACTCGGACGTGCAGATGATGTCCTTTACCGGCTCGACGCGGGGTGGAACGGCGGTGGCGCAGGATGCCGCGCCGAGCGTCAAGCGGGTCACGTTGGAGCTTGGTGGCAAATCGCCGAACATCGTCTTCGCGGACGCCGATCTCGCTACCCGCGTTCCGGCGAGCATCCGCGAGGTGTTCAACAACACCGGCCAGAGCTGCGACGCGCCGACCCGCATGCTGGTGGAGCGCAGCGTTTACGATCAGGTCGTGAACCTTGCGCGTGAGACGGCGGAAGCCCAAGAGGTCGGCGATCCGAAGCAGGAAGGCGACCGGATGGGACCGCTCGTCAGCGACACGCAGTTTGGCCGCGTGCAGGCGCTGATCGAGGCCGGTGTCGCCGAAGGCGCACGGCTCGTGGCCGGCGGCCCGGGACGGCCGGCCGGGCTTTCCAAAGGCTATTTTGCGCGGCCGACGATCTTTGCGGATGTCAGCAACGACATGCGCATCGCGCGCGAGGAAATCTTCGGGCCCGTCGTCTGCCTGATCCCGTTCGACACAGAGGAAGAGGCGATCAAGATCGCCAACGACACGCCTTATGGGCTTGCCGCCTATGTGCAGACCGGCAACCGGGAGCGCGCCGAGCGCGTTGCGTCCCGCCTTCGCGCCGGCATGGTTCACATCAATGGCGGGCCGCACCGCTATGGCAGCCCGTTTGGCGGCTACAAGCAGTCCGGCAACGGGCGTGAGGGCGGGCTCCTGGGGCTCGAAGACTTCCTCGAAATCAAGACGCTGCATTTTCCGGAAAGCGCAACCGCATGACGACGCACCGCTTCAACCAGCCGCTCGGCGGCAACGAGATGCCGCGCTTCGGCGGGCCGGTCACCATGATGCGGCTGCCGAGCCAACCCACCGCGGAAGGCCTCGACGCCTGCTTCGTTGGCATTCCGATGGATATCGGCACGTCGAACCGGCCGGGCACGCGCCTCGGTCCGCGTCAGATCCGCGACGAATCCCGAATGCTGCGGCCTTACAACATGGCAACGGGCGCGGCGCCATTCGAGCATCTGCAGGTGGCCGATATCGGCGACGTGCCGATCAACACCTTCGATCTGAAGAAATCTGTCGACATCATCACGGAGTTCTATCGCGGCATCCTTGCCCATGACGTGATCCCGCTGACGCTTGGCGGCGACCACACGCTGACCTGGCCGATCCTGAGGGCGATCAAGGAGAAGCACGGGCCGGTCGCGCTCATCCACGTCGACGCGCATGCCGATATCAACGACGAGATGTTCGGCGAGAAGGTCGCCCATGGCTGTCCGTTCCGCCGCGCCTATGAGGATGGCTGCCTGATCAACGACAAGGTGTTCCAGATCGGCCTGCGCGGCACCGGCTACGGGCCTGCCGATTTCGACTGGGGCCGCGAGCGCGGCTGGCGGGTCGTGCAGGCGGAGGAATGCTGGCACAAATCGCTGACGCCGCTGATGGCCGAAATCCGCGCAATCATCGGCGATGCGCCGGTCTATCTCACCTACGACATCGACAGTCTCGACCCTGCATTCGCGCCGGGCACGGGCACGGTCGAGCCGGGTGGCCTCACGATCTGGCAGGGTCTCGAGATCGTGCGCGGTGCTGCCGGTCTCAATCTCGTCGGCTGCGATCTTGTCGAAGTCTCGCCGCCCTACGATCCTTCAGGCAACACGGCGCTGATCGGCGCAAATCTGCTCTACGAAATGCTGTGCGTCCTGCCGGGTGTCGGCAAGGGCCACGCGGATTGATCCCTGCCTGATTGTTGAACGCCGCCTCGACAAGCGTTGCCGCCGCGCCAGATAGGTGCTGGCAGCAAACGAGGCGACATTCTTGACCGAGCGACGAAGAAGAGAAGGATCCGCGATCCCTTCAAGCCGGCTGTCGCGGCTGTTCAGCATGGGCAGCATTGCGGCCGGCATTGCCGGCAACACGGCTGCCTCGGGTCTGCGGCAGATGGCGTCGGGCCAGCGCCCGCAGCTGTCTTCCATGCTGCTGACGCCCGCAAACGCGATGCGGCTGACCGAGGGCCTGTCGCATATGCGGGGTGCTGCGCTGAAGCTCGGCCAGATGCTGTCGATGGATCCGGGTGTCGTGCTGCCGCCGGAGATGCGTCCATCCTCGCTTCGCTGCAGGCCGATGCGCGCCACATGGCGCCGCACCAGCTGCGCCATGTGCTGGACGCTGAATGGGGCGAGGGCTGGCGGTCCCTTTTTGCCCGGTTCGATGAGGTGCCCTTCGCCGCCGCCTCGATCGGGCAGGTGCACCGGGCGCAGAGCCTCGATGGGCGCGACCTTGCGATCAAGGTGCAATATCCGGGCGTGCGCGATAGCATCGACAGTGACATCGACAACATCGCAAGCCTGTTCCGCCTGCCGGGCCTCGTGCCGCCGGGCATGGACCTTGCGCCGCTTCTCACTGAGGCCAAGCGCCAGCTGCATGACGAGGCCGATTACGAGCGCGAAGCGAGATGGCTCGTGCGCTTCGGCGCGCTTCTGTCCGGCTCGGCCGATTTCCTCGTGCCGGCCCATGTCCCGGAATTCTCCACGCCGCGCGTGCTGGCGATGAGCTTCGTCGAGAGCGTGTCGCTCGATGCGCTGGCGCAGGAGCCCCAAGAGACACGGGACCGGGTCGCCGAGCGGCTGATCGACCTCGTGATGCGCGAACTTTTCGTCTTTCGCGCCATGCAGACCGACCCGAACCTCGCCAATTACCGGTACGAGCCGCAATCGGGTCGCATCGTGCTTCTCGATTTCGGCGCGGTGCGCGCCTTCGATGTGGCCTTGAGCGAGGATTTCCGCGCGCTGCTTTCGGCCGGGCTCGACAATGAGCGCGAGGCGATCCGCACTGCTATGCTGAAGATTGGCTATTTCGGCGAGAAGACGCCCGCCATGCAGCGCGAGCTCATCATCCGCATGTTCCAGACGGCGATGGTGCCGCTTCGCCAGCCGACGCCCTTCGATTTCAAGGCGTCCGACCTCCTGGAGCGCCTGCGCGCCATGGGCCAGACCATCGGCACGGACCGCGACCTGATGCATGTGCCGCCGGCCGAAACGCTGTTCCTGCACCGCAAGATCGGTGGCATGTACCTGCTCGCCGCCAAACTGCGCGCCCGCGCCGATCTCGGCCGCATCGTCGCACCGTACCGGGCGTTCATCGCGCCAGTGTGAGGCTCTAAGAAGCGGGGTTGCACTTGCTCTGCAGCGCGCGAATATCCGCTTCGGTCACGGCGGCGAGTGGGGCGGGGATGCAGAGTTTTTGGGGGCGGCATCGGGGGCGGACGATGGCGATCACCGTTTCCACATCGGGACAGCCGGCATCCGGGCAGGCGAGCTGCGCGACGGACACCGCGGCATCCTCTTCAAGATCGAACACGGCGCGGACCCATGTTTTGATCTGGCGGGCCTGCACGCCTTGCAGGTTGCGCGGCGCGAAAGGGTTGATGAAACGCACCAGGGCCACCTCACACTTGTAACGGTATAACGTAAAATAAATTTGACGAATGAAATAACATAACGTACTGCGCTGTCAATCAACGCCGTGCGCCGGTGTCTCGTCCTTCGGCCAGAAGGCAGGCGTGGCGCTCGGTTGCCTTTTTCGATTGTCACATCATGGAGTATCGCATGAACCGCATCCGCCTCGCCGCCTCCGCCGCCGTGTTTTCTGTGCTTTTCGCTGGTCTCACCGCCATGCCGTCACCGGCCATGGCGTCGGGCACGCATGACCACACCGAAGCCGAAAGCCACGCGGGGCACGACCACGCCCATGGTCACGCGCATGATGCGGATGCCGAGCGCATCTATCATGGCGAGTTCGAGGATGCGGAGGTGCGCGACCGGCCGCTTTCCGATTGGGGCGGCGACTGGCAGTCGGTCTATTCTCTTCTCCAGGATGGCACGCTCGATCCGGTCATGGCGCACAAGGCCGAGACGGGTGACAAGTCGGAGGACGAGTACAAGGCCTATTACGAGACGGGCTATCGCACCGATGTCGACCGGATCGAGATCGGCCGGGACAGCGTCACGTTCCATCGGGGCGAAGCATCCGTTTCGGCGCGCTACGAAAGCGACGGATATGAGATCCTGACCTATGAAGCCGGCAACCGCGGCGTGCGCTTCATCTTCGAAAAGACCGAGGGCGACGCGGATGCCCCGCAATTCATCCAGTTCAGTGACCACCGCATCGCGCCGTCGGCATCCGACCACTACCACCTCTATTGGGGCAATGACCGCGAAGCGCTGCTGTCGGAGGTGACGAACTGGCCAACCTATTATCCGGCAGCTTTGTCGGCCGATGCGATCGTTGCGGAAATGATCGCCCACTGACCTTAGAGCAATTTCGCTGAATTGTTCTAGACGCTCGAAGGCCCCGGCAGCGACTGCCGGGGCCTCTATCATTTTCAGAACAAGCGGTCAGGCCGTTTCGGTCTTGTACCAGTCGAGGATTTCCGAGCCGGTCATCAGCGCCACGTCGGGGTGGCTCAGGATGTGGTCGTAGAGCATTTCGAGATATTTGATCCGGTGCGGTGCGCCGGTGAGATAGGGGTGGATGGAGATCGCCATCACCCGGGCGTTGTCGGCCCCTTCCTGATAGAGCCGGTCGAACTGGTCGACGCCGCGCAGATAGATCTCGTCCGAGCGGTGGCCTTGCACGGCGGTGATGACCACGTCGTTGATCTCGACCGAATAGGGCACGGAGACGATCGGGCCCGAGCGGGTCTGCATCGTCACCGGCTGGTCGTCCAGGCACCAGTCGCAGACATATTCGATGCCGGCTTCGGCCAGGAGATCGAGCGTGTCTTCGGTTTCCGTCAAGCCTGGGCTTTCCCAGCCGCGCGGCGCCTTGCCGGTGAAGGCGCGGATCGCTTCGACCGTGTCGATGATCGACTGCTTCTGGTCCTCGACCTTGTGCATCGGCCGCTGGATATAGCCATGGCCGACGAAATCCCAACCGGCGTCTAGCGCTGCGCGGCAGGCGGGCTCATAGACGCTGAGTGCCGTGCCGTTCACCGCAAAGCTTGCCTTCAGCCCGCGGCTCGACAACGTTTCAAGGAAGCGCCAGAAGCCGACGCGCATGCCGTATTCGTGCCAGGCCCAGTTGGGGATATCCGGCAGGAGCGGCTGGCCCATGGGCGGCGAGAGGACTGCGCGCGGCATGGCGCCGGCGGGCGACCAATTCTCAACATTGACGATCGTCCAGACCGCGACGCGCTTGCCATCGGGCAGCTTCAGTTTCGGACGCTGCGTGATCGGCTCGTAGGGCAGGCGGCCGCGAATGCGCGCCGCATCGATGATCGGATCGGACATGAATGAAGCCTTTCGTGATGGATCAGGCAAAAGCCTTGAAATGCGTCTCGATCTCGTCGGTGGCGAATCCGGCGCCCAGCAGGCAGGCGAGCAGAAGCCGCGCCTTGTGCGGGGGCAGAAGGCCCGCAGGAATCAGGCCGCGACGGATGAGATCCATTTCCGAGCCGGCAAAACCATAGCTGTCTTCGAAAACCGCACCGCCCGGGACCCGGGTCGAAAGCACGACCGGCATCAATCGGGCAAGCGCATCGAGGCGTTCCACGATGGCAGCCGGCACATGGCCTGCGCCCATGGCGGCGATGACCGCACCCTGGAACCCAGCACCGGCAATGGTGTCGATGAGGCGGCCATCGTCGCCGAGCCCGGTCTGGACGATGGCGACCGGCGCTGCTTCCGCGATCGGCAGGGTGGGGCGGGGCGAAGTCACCGGGAGGAGGCGCAGCCGGAAGGTCCGTTCCGTTACGGTGCCGATGGGGCCAAGCCCAGGCGCGGTGAAGGCCGAGGGCAGACCCGTGTCGGATTTCTGCACGTATCGTGCGGCATGGACTTCGTCATTGAGCGCGACCAGCGTGCCGAGCGACTTCGCCTGGGGCGCTGCCGCCACCGTGACGGCGGCGAGCAGATTGGCATGTCCATCGGCGCCGGGCGCGGCTGCGCCCCGCATGGCACCCGTGACGACGATTGCCGGATGGTCCGGGCCGGTCTCGCAGGCGAGATCCAAGAGGAACGACGTTTCGTCGATCGTGTCGGTGCCCTGCACGACGACGACGCCATCGGCCCCGTTCGCGCCAGCCGCCGTGACCATGTCGGCCACGGTCGCCATCTGCGCGAAGGTGAGCGATGCGCCCGGCACGAGAAACGGCGTGACGACATCGATCTCGGCGACATCGACAAGGGCTGGGACGGCGGCGACCAGATCGTCGCCGCTGACCGACGGCGCAATGCCGCCGGATGCCTGCGGCACCATGGTGATGGTGCCGCCGAGCACGATAATGGTGACGCGCGGCATCACTTGCCCTGGGCGTCGGTGCGCCAGAAGATCAGCTTGCGGTCGAGCCATTCGAGCAGAAAGTAGCCGCCGGCACCGATCGCCGCGAGGATCACGATGACGGCGAAGACGCGGTCGATGCGCAGCTGGTTCTTGTAGAGTTCGACGAGGTAGCCGAGGCCTTCGGAAGCGCCGACGAATTCACCGACGATCGCGCCGATGACGGCGAAGGTGAGCGCAGCCTTCACACCGGCGAAGATGACCGGCAATGCATGCGGCAGCGACACCTTGCGGAAGGTCTGCAGCGGCGTGGCCTTGATGGAGCGCATAAGCTTGCGGGCATCTTCCGGTACGCTTTCCAGGCCGACCAGCGTGTTGATCAGCACGGGGAAGAACGAGATCACAACGGCCATGACGACCTTGGAGCTCATGCCGAAGCCGAACCAGGCGATGAAGAGCGGCGCGAAGACGATTTTCGGAATGGCCTGGAAACCGACGACGAACGGGTAGGCAATGCGCTTCGCCGTTGGCCAGACGGCCAATGCGATGCCGAGCGCGAGCCCGATCGAAGTGCCGAGCACGAAGCCGATGAGAATTTCCGTCAGCGTGACGGAGAAGTGGCGCAGGAAGAAGTCCTGCTGCACGAGTGAGATCAGCGCGCCGACGACAGCCGAGAAGGACGGCAGGATGATCGGAGAGACAAGGCCCATGCGCGGCGCGAGTTCCCACGCAGCCAGGATCACCACGATGATCGCCAGCGTATAGAGCTTGTAGCGCAGTTCCTGGTTGGCGTTCTTATAGGGCGATGCGGCCTTCACCGGCTCGGCATCAAGCGTGACTGTCTTGGCCATGGCCGAGGATTCCCCTGACTTTGAAGATAAGATCGGTGAAGGTCTGGCTCTGCATCTGGTCGATCGTGCGCGGGCGCGGCAGCTCGACATCGATGACGCCGGAAACCTTGCCCGGACGGGGCGTCATGACCACGACGCGGTCGGCCATGAAGACGGCCTCGGTGATGTTGTGCGTGACGAAAAGAACGGTGATGCCCGCCGCCTGCGTGATGCGCATCAGCTCCAGGTTCATCGCTTCGCGCGTGAATTCGTCGAGTGCGCCGAACGGTTCGTCCATCAAAAGAACGTCGGGCTCGTAGGTCAGCGTGCGGGCAAGCGAGACGCGCTGCTGCATGCCGCCAGAAAGCTGGCGCGGATAGGCGTTCATGAAATCGCCAAGGCCGACAGCTTCCAGCACGGTGCGCGCCTTCTGACGTGTGGCTTCCGTCTTGGTGCCGAACACTTCCGCCGGCATCAGAACGTTTTCCTCGACTGTGCGCCATGGCAAGAGAACCGCCGTCTGGAACATGAAGCCCACTTGGCGGGACGGCTCGTTGATCGCGCGGCCGTTGAGCGTCGCTTCGCCTTGGGTTGCTGGCAGAAGCCCAGCCACCATGTTCAGCAAGGTCGACTTGCCGCAACCGCTGGGACCGACGAAGGAAATGAACTCGCCCTTGCGGATCGTCAGATCGACGCTTTCGAGCGCGATCACCGGACCGGAATCCAAAGTGAATGTCTTGCCGAGACCTTTGACGTCGATGATGGTTTCGGCAGGCGCCGCTCTTTCGAGCGGCGTCCCGTTGTCGATGCGCGCGGCCATCATTGCGCGGCTTCCACGGCAGCGCGATCGAACTCGTTGGCCGCCTCGATCAGCGAGCTGTCGAGCGCAACCGAGAGATCGACGTCGGTCGGCAACGCGCCTTCTTCCTCGGTGCCCTGGCGCAGGAAGTCGTGATAGGCTTGGAAGCCTTCGAGATAATGCGTGCCGAAGGGCTCCTCGGCGAGTGCGGCCGGCGGGGTCTTCAAACGTCGGGCGACTTCCCAGTTCGGAGCAGCGATCGCTTCGTCCTCGAACTCTTCCGGCCGGATTTCCTTGGCCATGGCGAAGGCGCGCTCGTCATTGGCGGCTGCGTAGACGACACCCTTGGCGACGGCGCGCAGGAAGCCTTCGATCTTGTCCGGATCGCTTGCGAGAAGCTCGGCCGAGACGACGACGCCGTTGGCCGGGAAGTCCTGAGCTTCCTGCGGCAGGATCGTGACCATGTCGATGCCGCGCGACTGGATCGCGGCGATGTCGAAGAGGCTCGACGAATAGGCATCGACCTGGCCGGATTCGAGCGCCTGGACGGTCAGTGCCGAGCCGTCGCCGACGGGGATGAGGCTGACGTCTTCGCCTGTCAGGCCGGCTTCTTCGAGGACGGCGCGCACGAGTGGCACTTCACCGCCTGAGAGATCTGACACGCCGACGCTCCGGCCCTTGAGATCCTGGATCGTCGTGATGCCGGATTCAGCGGTGGCGGCCAGCGTGAAGATGTTCGCGTACTGGTAGGAATAGACCCACTTCAGATCGAAGCCCTGTGCAACGGCGTTGAGGAATGCGCTCGGTGCGGGCAGCGCGGCGTCGGCATTGCCTGCGATGACCTGCTGGATGGCCGCGCTCGATCCGCCGGCGTCCTGGAACGACACTTCCAGGCCTTCCTCGGCGAAGAAGCCCAGTTCGTCGGCGATGTAGAAGGGGTGGAACTGGTTCACGCTCTCGACTGGAAACATGAAGGTGAAGGTTTCCAGATCCTGTGCCGCGGCGAAGGATACGGAAAGCGCAAGCGCTGCGGAAGCGGCGGCGGTGATGCTGACGGCGCGTAGAGTGTGCAACATGGTGATTGATCCTGGCCTCTGGTTTTCGGGTCGATCGCCACGGCTCTGCGTCCGTCTCGTGGAGGCGATCCTGTGCGGGAAAATCCGCTTGTGATCTGACGACTAATATATTAGATCACGGATATCAAGATGATTTTTGGGCATGCATCTTTCACGCCTAGAAATTGAGCGAGGCGCAGCTGATTGCAAACGTCGTGGCTTTGCTGAACAAAAGACCGTCGGACGAGGAGCCGAATTGATGATCGAACTTTCCCAGGAAGAGGCACGGCTGATCAGCCAGCCCATGAGCCGCAAGGACATTGTTCTTGGCCTCATCCGCTCGGCCATCGTCGACGGACGGCTGCCTGCAGGGATTAAGCTCGATCAGAACGAAATCGCCGCCACGCTCGGCGTCAGCCGTATGCCTGTTCGTGAGGCACTCAAGCAGCTGCAGGCCGAGGGGCTCGTGGTCGTCTACCCCTACCGCGGTGTCGAAGTGGCCAGGCTCGACCCGGCCGATATCCGCGAAATGTTTGCCATTCGCGGCTCACTGGAACGTCTTGCGGTCGGCAAGGCGCTGGAAAATCTGCGCCCGAAGGATTTCCGGGGCATGCGCGAGACGCTGGAGGCGATGGACCGGCTGATTGACGACGAGAACGCGAACGACAGCTGGCCGGAGCTCAACCGCAAATTCCACGCCGCAATCAACGATGCCTGCGGCTGGCCGCGCCTCCTCGAAACCATCGATCAGTTCCGCTCGAACGTCGAACGTTATGTGCGGCTCTATATCTCGGTGCGCGGGCGCGAACAGTCGCAGCGCGAGCACTGGGATCTGCTGACGGCTTGCGAGCGCAATGATGTCGCGAAAGCGCAGGAAGTCATCGAGGCCCATTCGCGCAACACGGCGGAATATCTGATCAGCGCGATCGAGATGTCGGAAGCTCAGGCGCGCCGTCAGCCGGCAAATCGTTCCGCAGCCGAAGCTCTCCGCGGCAAGGCCTAGACCTTTTTACAAACACCAGGGTGACATGTGACAGACACGAGCGAAAACCGCGCGCGCCGGATCGATATCCATGCGCATTATTTTCCGGAACGCTACATCGCGGCGCTCGAAACCGAGGGCTGCAAGTGCGGTGCCTGTGTGCGGCGCGATCCGCGCGGCACGATCATCGATGTCGGTCCGCTGCATGCGGGGCCGCTGGAGAAGCGCTTCACCGATCTCGACATGCGCATCGCCGACATGGATCGCCAGGGTGTCGACATCCAGGCGCTGTCGCTCACCCAGCCGATGGTCTATTTCGCCGATGCGCCGGTGGCGCGGGCGCTGTCCGTTGCCTTCAACGATTCGCTTGTGGAAGCGCATGAGCAGTTTCCCGATCGGCTTGTCGGCCTTGCGATGATCCCGGCAAATCATGCGGAAGAAGCGCTCGCCGAATTGGAGCGCGTCAAGGATGCGCCCGGCATGTGCGGCGTTTATATGGGCACGGCGATCGGCGACTGGGATCTGTCGGATGAGCGGCTGCTGCCCGTATTCGAGCGCATTGAAGCGATGGGCTGGCCGATCTTCCTGCATCCCCTGAAGGTCATCGGCATGACGGATCGGCTGAAGCCGTATTTTCTGTCCAACCTGCTCGGCAATCCGTTCGATACGGCTGTCGCCGCTGCGCATCTCATCTTCGGCGGCGTCATGGATCGCTTTCCGAAGCTCGACATCGTTCTGCCGCATGCGGGCGGCGCGTTCTCGTTTCTTGCAGGACGTCTGAACCACGGTTGGGCGATGGGACGGCCTGAACTGAAGCACATGGAAAACGGCGCGCTCAGCTACCTCAAGCGCTTCCACTATGACACGATTTCCCATTCCGACGCCGGTCTGTCCTTCCTGGTCGATCAGGTCGGCGCCGACCGGATCATGCTCGGTTCGGATTATTGCTTCGATATGGGGCACGATGCGCCCGTCGATGTCGTCGACCGGCAGCAGTCCCTGTCGGACGCCGATCGTCAAGCGGTGCTCGGTGGCACGGCCGAGAGCCTGTTGAAGCTCAAATAAATGGGAGAATGCCGGTCGCCCTCAGGCGGTCGGCATGCCCTTTGGCCGCATGTGACGCTTCTGCGCGGCGATCCGGAACGTCGCATTCGGCGCACCGTAACCGCGGTAGTCTCCACGTCGTTCGATGATTTCGAACAGGAAGCCTTCGCCCCAGGTGGGAGCGTAGAGCTGAAAAAACTCGCCGGTCTCGTCTCGGTCGTAGAGAATGTTTTCCGCCCTCAACCGGTCGGCAAGTTCGGGTTCCAGTCCGAAGCGGGCCTCGACGTCGTCGTAGTAGTTCGGTGACAGCGCCAGTGGCGTGAAGCCAGCCCGGCGCAGGGACGCCGCCGTCTCGAAGATGTCGTCCGTCGCGAACGCAATGTGCTGCACGCCCGAGCCGAAGCTTTGGGAAATGAAGTGTCCGGCCAGCGTGCGCTGGTTGTCGGCGCCATTCAACGTCAGGCGCAAGCCGCCATCATCGGATTCGATTGCCTGGCTGCGCACAACGCCGGCCGGATCGATGACGTCGACCGTCGGGGTTTTGTGAGCGCGGAAGATGGATGTGTAGAAGAGAAGCCATGACAGCATCTCGCCATGCTCCATCGTCTGGCCGACATGGTCGATGCGGGTGAGGCCGGCGCTGTTCGCCGGCGAGGCGCCATCGGCGGGAGCAAAGTCGATGTCCCAGAGCTTGGAGAGATCGGAGTTCCGGTCGAGGAAATAGATCACGCCGCCACCGGCGCCCCGGATGGCGGGAATCTTCAGCTCGCCCGGGCCGACTTCCTGCTCGAACGGTTCTGCGCCCAGTGCACGAGCACGCTCGACCGTTGCCGTCGCATCGTCTGTCCAGAGAGCAAACGCGTAGACCGAAGTCCCGTGGACGAGAAAGGAGGAGTGCGCGAAGCCTGAACTGTCGGTGTTGACGACAATGTTGATATCGCCCTGGCGCCACAGCGCGACGTCTTTCGAGACGTGCCGGCCGACTTCGGAAAATCCCATCGCGGACAGCAGCCGTGCAATTTCAGCCGCGCCCTTCTTGTCCGTCGCAAATTCGACGAACGCGACGCCCTCGACGCCGATCGGTGCGGGCATGGCGGGCAGGTCGACCTTCAAAGCGGGCTCGTCGCGCCGAATCCGGTCCATCAGCCAGATGAGCGATCGATGCCCGTCGACGGCGATCGCCCGTGGCGAACCACCGCGGAACTGGTCGTTAAATATCTCGAGCGACAGATAGCCGTCATAGCCGGTCGCGGCGACGGCTGCCATGAACGCCGGAACGGGCAGGTCGCCTTCGCCCGGCATGTTGCGATAATGGCGGCTCCAGTAGAGCAGATCCATGTCGATCGCCGGCGCATCGGCAAGCTGCACGAAGAAGATCTTGTCCTTCGGGATCGACCGGATGGACTTCAGATCCGTGCGTCGCGCAAGCGTGTGAAAGGAATCGAGGATGAGCCCGACATTGGGATGATCGGCCCGGCGCACGATTTCCCAGGCGTCGCGGTGGTCGTTGACATGCCGCCCCCAGGCGAGCGCCTCGTAGCCGATGCGAAGGCCCCGTTTCGCAGCACGCGCGCCGAGTTCGGCAAGATCGTCCGCCGCGCGGTCGATGCCGCCCATCGCGATCGGCGAGACCGACGAGCAGACGAGGATGAGGTCAGTCCCCAGTTCCTGCATGACGTCGAACTTGCGTTCTGCCCGATCGAATGCGCGGGCGCGTTGCGGCTCCGGCAGTCCCTCGAAATCGCGGAAAGGCTGGTAAAGCGTGATGGCAAGACCGGCATCGGCGGCCATTTTGGCAACATCGCGCGGCGAGCCATCGAAGGCGAGGAAATCGTTCTCGAAAATCTCGATGCCGTCGAAGCCGGCGCGGGCGATGGCTGCGAGTTTTTCGGTCAGATTGCCGCTGATCGAGACGGTCGCGATCGAGGTTTTCATGCCTGCTCCAGCGCGTCTGCTCTAAGCGCATGGCGAAGTTCTTTCGTATCGACCCTTGCGCCGGTGAAGGCGTGGAACGCGTCGATGCCCTGATGGAAGAAGAGTTCGTAGCCGCTGATGGTTGCCAATCCACGCTTTTGCGCATCCATCAGGAATTGCGTGTCGACCGGCGTGTAGACCGCATCGAACGCCCAGCCGGCTTTTGGCATGAGGGCTGAAGGAACAGCTGTGCCGGGAATGCCGGTCATGCCGAGAGGCGTGCAATTGACGATCCCGTCAGCGCCTTCTGTCGCGTCCTCGATCGTGGGGCATACCGAGACAGTCATACCGGGAGCATTTGTGCGAAGTGCGTTTGCCAGCGCTTCGGCACGCACGGCGTCGGTGTCGAAGATGTGCAGCGCGGTCGCCTTGAGTTCGGCCAGCGCAAAGGCCACCGCCTTGCCAACCCCACCGGCACCCGCCATGGCGACCGTGCCGGGCGTCATGGCCGGCAGGCTCTCACGGAACGCGGCGACGAAGCCGGTGTAGTCGGTGTTGGTGCCGGAAGGGCCAGCTCCATCGAAGATCACCGTATTGCAGGCAGCAATCGCCCGCACGCGGGGATCGGGCACGTTCAACGTCGGAAACACGCGCTCCTTGTAGGGATAGGTGATGTTGATGCCGCGGAAGCCGCTCTCACGGCACTGATCGAACACCGCGTCGAAATCGAGACCCATGTCGGCTGGGATCAGCGGCTCGTAAGTAACATCTAAGCCGCAGAGCCGTCCCGCCAGCCGGTGCAGCATGGGCGACTTGGAGCGCTTGATGTTGTCACCGATCAATCCGAGCCGAAACATGTTCTGTGATCCTGTCGTCGCAACGCGCGGCGCCCAGATGCGCCGGTATAATGACAACAGACATAATCCATTTCATCCGATATTTTCAACTTTGAATGATTAAGGACGATCAGGTTCTGTATCAGGCCTTGATCGTTCCTGTGGCCAAGGCATGTTCGACACCGCCGCCCACGTGCTTTTCCAGCATCGATTTCGCCGTCGGGGCATCGCGATCGAGCGCCGCTTCCAGCATCACGCGGTGCTCGCGCGCCGCGATGTCGCCTCGAAACGACAGCGCGATCATCTGGTAACGCAGGTATTTGTCGAAGATGGCGGCGTGGGTATCCATCAACACCTTGGAACCGCAGGCCGAGATGAGCGCCTGGTGAAACTCCCAGTCATAGCGCTTCCACATCTCCGTCTGGCTCATGTCGCCATCGCGCATGCGTTGCTCCAGCGCTGCGAGCTTGTGGTGAGCGGCAACGACGCGGCCTTCCCATTCCACATCGCCGGCCGCAAAGGACTGCTCGAGCGCAAATCCCTCGAGAAGCTGGCGCAGCGCCGCAACTTCGCGCAGGTTTTCCACCGACACCGGCGCAGCTTCGAAGCCACGCTGGCCTTCGGCGACGACCAGCCCTTCCGAGGTCAACCGGCTGAGAATCTCGCGCAAGGTGCTGATGCTTGCGCCGTAGACATCCTTCAACTTGTCAAGCTTCAGCTTCTGGCTGGGGGCGATACGGCCGAAGATGATATCGGCGCGGATGCGGCGATAGGCATTGTCCCCGATCGTTTCAGTATGAATAACCGGTTCGGTCATCTTTCACTCTCTGCCACAGATTTCCACCGAAGCTGCCCGAGCACGGTGTGCAATTCAACTGATCTCACTGGGCTGCCAATGGAAAGAGCCCTTGCTCAACGGTGTAATCCACGCAGGCGTGGATGTGTCGGTCGAGCGTGCGGAGAGCGGTGTCGGCGTCGCGCACGAGCGCGCAATCCAGCAGTGTCCGGTGTTCACCGACCGCGATCTCGCCGCGGAAACGCACGGCCAGGATCTGGTAGCGCAGGAACTGGTCGAAGATGACGCTGTGCGTATCCATGAGCGCGCGGGATCCGCAGGCCGAAATCAGCGCGTGATGGAATTCGCGGTCGTAGTGCTTCCATGCCGATGTCTGTTCCAAGTCACCGGCAAGAATGAGCGTTTCCAGCCGTGCGAGCTTGTGGTGGGCTGCGACGACTCGGCCCTCCCACTCGATGTCGCCGGCCGCAAACGATTCCTGCAGCGCATGGCCTTCGAGCAGGCCCCGCATGGCCGCGACTTCCCGGAAATTCGCCGCCGAAATCGGTGCGACCTCGAAACCGCGTTGACCTTCGGCGGTCACCAGGCCCTCGGAAGACAGGCGATAGAGGACCTCGCGCAGCGTGCTGACGCTTGTGGCATAGCGCGTGCGAAGCCGCTCCAGCCGCAGGCGTTCGCCCGGGCCCAGATGGCCGAAAATAATATCGGTTCGAATGCGGCGATAGGTTGCGTCGCCCGCAGTCTCCGGTGAATGGATGTCGCCGCTCAAGCGCAAATCCTCCTCAGCGCCCTGTTCCTCTGCCCGACCTGATGGCTCCAGGCAAGCTCGCCGAGCGCATCTGCCGTGACCAGATATAATCAATAATCTCATACGAAATCCACGACGCCTATTGAAATGCGCTTTGTCGAGTGGCATGAAAAGCGGTATCCGCCGGCTGGAGGCCATGGGCGGGCAAGAAATTCAAAGGGAGGACCCTCATGTTTTCGAAGTTTTCACGCCGCTCCATCCTCGCCGCTGGCGCGCTCATCCTGTCGGCTGCCGTCAGCGTTCCGGCGATTGCCCAAGAGCCTGTCGAGCTGCGGTTCTCGGCTGTCTTCTCGGATCAGGACATCCGAGCGCGCATGATGGAGCGCTTCACCGAGGAGCTCGGCGACGAATTCCAGTTCCAGGGTTATTACGGTGGCAACCTCTTCAAGCAGGGCACGGAACTGGTCGCGCTTCAGCGTGGCAATCTGGAGATGGGCAACATCGCCCCGCAGGATATCTCCAACCAGATCCCGGCTTGGTCTATCCTGACATCGGCATATCTCTTCCGCGACGCCGATCACCTGCGCACCTTCTTCAACAGCGAGGCTGGTGAAGAGATGAAGCAGATGGTCGAGGACCAGCTTTCGGTGAAGATCCTCGGCCCCACCTATTTCGGTGCCCGCCATGTCGGTCTTCGCACCGAAGGACGCATCGAGACACCTGAAGATCTGCAGGGCGTGAACCTGCGCATGCCGGGTGGTGACGCCTGGCAGTTCCTCGGGCAGGCGCTTGGCGCAAACCCGACGCCGATGGCCTATGCCGAAGTCTACACCGGCCTGCAGACCGGCGCGATCGACGGCCAGGACAATCCGCTGCCGAACGTTCAGAACATGAAGTTCTACGAAGTGATGTCGCAGATCGTGCTAACATCGCATCTCGTCGGCTTCGACCTTCTGACGATTTCTCTGGATGCCTGGAACGGACTGACGCCAGAGCAGCAGGAAACGCTGCAGGCAGCAGCCGACAACGCGATCGATTGGAGCCAGGCCGAGCACGTGAAGCAGGAAGCGGAACTCGCCGCCTATTTCGCGGAGCAGGGCCTTGAAGTGTACGAGCCCAATCTCGATGCCTTCCGCGAGTATGCCCAGAACCTCTACCTGGAATCGAGCCTCGCCGAGAGCTGGCCCGAGGGCATGGTCGAGACCATCAACGGCATGTAATGCGATAACGATCAGCCGTGGCTCCGCGCGGAGCCACGGCTGATTGGCTTGCAACCGTCGAGGAGGTCACGATGCGTCTCATGCCCGTGTTGCGCTGGCTTAACCGGCGCGCCGAGAACATTCTCGCCATCATGATGGGCGTGATGTTCGTCGCGTTCATTACGCAGATTGTCTTTCGATACTTCCTCAATTTCCCGACGGGCTGGACATCCGAACTGTCCGTCATCATGTGGCTGTGGATGGTTCTCTGGGGCGCGGCCTTCGTCATTCGCGAAGACGAAGAGATCCGGTTCGACCTCCTGTTCTGGATGGTGCCTCCAGCCGCACGTCGCGTCATGCTGATCGTCGGCGGTGCTTGGCTGATCGGGCTCTATGTCTTCTCGCTGCCGGCGGTCGTGGATTACGTGACCTTCATGAAGGTGCAGTCCACGGCTTACCTGAAAATCCGCTTCGACTGGCTCTTCTCGATCTACGTGTTCTTCGCCGTCGCCGTGATCTGCCGTTACGCCTATCTCGTCTGGCGCGCCATCCGTGGTGGCGAGACCCGCGACGCCGACCCTACAGAAGCGAGTTCGGGCCTATGAGCCTTTCCGATCCCTTCACGCTGTGCATCGTCACGCTGGTCGCAATGAGCCTCCTCGGCCTGCCGATCGGCCACGCGATGATCGGCGCCTCGATCCTCTATCTCTACGCCGCCGGCCTCGACATGGGCACGGCTGCCGAGCAGCTGCTGAACAGCATGTTCACCAGCTACACGATGCTTGCCGTGCCGCTGTTCATCCTCGCCGCCGAGCTGATGAATTCCGGCTCGATGACGATCCGCCTTCTGAACTTCTGCAACGCGCTCGTCGGGCGTTTTCGCGGAGGGTTGGCGCAGGTCAACATCCTGCAGAGCCTCATTTTCGCGGGCATGTCCGGCTCGGCGATCGCCGATGCCGCCGGCATGGGCAAGATGATGCAGAAGATGATGACGGAGAACAACAAGTACACGCCGAGCTTCGCGGCATCGCTGACCGCCGTGTCGGCCGTCATGGCGCCGATTCTTCCGCCGTCCATTCCGCTCGTCATCTACTCGCTGGTATCCAACGCCTCCATCGGCTTCCTGTTTCTTGCCGGTATCCTGCCCGGCCTGCTCATCGCGCTCAGCCAGATGGTGATTGTCGCCTGGAGCGCGCGCCGCCAGAACTTCCCGACGGAAGCGCCGGTGCCCGTGCGCAAGCTGCCTGGGATCACCATGCGCGCGCTGCCGGCGCTGATGCTGCCCGTTGTGCTTCTCGTCGGCCTGCGCGGCGGCGTGATGACGCCGACGGAAGCAGCCGCCGTCGCTGCCGGCTACGCGCTGGTCGTCTCCGCCATCATCCACCGTGACGTCGGTTTGCGCGAGTTCTTCGCCTCGCTACTGTCAGCCGGCCGCATGACGGCGTCCGTCGGCATGCTGATCGCCGGTGCGATGGTCTTCAACTATGTGGTAACGGTCGAGAACATTCCGGCATCGCTCAGCGCTTTTCTTTTGAGCTTCGAACTCACGCCGCTGACATTTCTGCTGCTCGTCAACCTCGTGCTTCTGCTGCTCGGTTGCTTGCTGGAAGGAACGACGATCATTCTCGTGATCGTGCCGGTGCTCGTGCCGACCGCCCAGGCGCTGGGCATCGACATGGTGCATTTCGGGATCGTGGTGGTGTTCAACGTGATGCTCGGCCTGATCACGCCACCTTATGGGCTGCTGCTCTTCGTCGTCGCCCGTGTCTCGGGCGCGCCGCTGCGCGATATCGTGCGTGACACAATGCCGTTCCTGATCGGCATGTTCGTCGCGCTGGCGATCATCACCTTCATCCCCTCGGTCGTGCTCTTCGTGCCGCGCCTGTTCGGCTACTCCGGCTAATCTTGGAATTCGTACCCATGCCCCATCCGATCTATGTCCTGAACGGTCCGAACCTGAACCGGCTCGGCAAGCGAGAGCCTGAGATCTATGGCCACACGACGCTCGCCGAGGTCGAGGTCATGTGCCGAGAGGCCGCGGGTGAGACGGAGATCGTGTTCCACCAGTCGAACCGTGAATATGAACTGGTCGACTGGATTCATGAGGCCATCGACCGGCCGGCCGCAGGCATCATCATCAATCCTGCTGGGCTGACCTTCACGTCGGTGCCGATCATGGACGCGTTGAAGATGTTTTCGGGCCCGATCATCGAGCTCCACATCTCGAATATCCATCGCCGCGAAGCGGTCTACCACAACTCGCTGATGTCGAAGGTCGCGACCGCCGTCATCGCCGGGCTTGGCCCGAAGGGTTACCGCACGGCTGTGCGGGCCATGGGTGATCTCGTCGACGCCTGACCTTCCGCCACGCGCCGACGAAAGCTTAGAGCATGTCGGCCGGAAGAAGCGCCTCAGGCAGGTTCTGGTAGGCGACCGGGCGCAGAAAGCGGCGGATCGCGAGCGTTCCGACGGATGTGGCGGCAACATTGGTGCTGGCAGGGTAGGGGCCGCCATGCATCATGGCATCCACCACCTCGACGCCTGTAGGAAAACCGTTCGCAAGGATGCGCCCGGCCTTCTGTTCCAGGATCGGCATCAGCCGCTGGGCCGTGTCCGTATCAGCGTCATCCAGCTGCAGCGTAACGGTGAGCTGGCCTTCGAGTGCATCAGCTATGGTCAGCAGGTGATCTTCGCTGCGGGCCCGCACCACGATGCCCGCGGGACCGAACACTTCTTCCGCCAGTTCCGGGTTCGAGATGAACGTGTCGGCGTCGGTCGCAAAGAGGCCGGCAGTGGCCGCGCGTCCAGTGGCTTCCGGCGCGCAGATGGTGCGGACGGCGTTGCCGGCTGCGAGCTTTGCGGCATTGCGCCCGAAAGCCGTGGCAATGCCGGCCGAGAGCATGGTCTGCTGCGGCACTTGACGAAGCTGATTGGCTGCTTCGGTCTCGATAAGGTCGGCACTCGCTTCGGGAACGATCAGGACGCCAGGATTGGTGCAGAACTGGCCGGCACCCATCGTGAGCGACGCTGCCCAGTTGCGCGCGATTTCGGCACCACGGCTCTCGGCCGCGTGAGCGAGCACGAAGACCGGATTGACCGAGCCCAGTTCGCCAAAGAACGGAATGGGTTCCGGCCGGCTGACCGCCAGATCGAAGAGCGCGCGCCCACCGCGCAGTGACCCGGTGAACCCGATCGCCTTGATGAGCGGATGCTGGACCAGCGCGGCGCCTGCCTCGTTTGTATCGGACTGCACCAGCGCGAAGACGCCGGGGTGCTGGTCCGTCGCGCGTATCGCTGCAAGGATCGCGTCGGCAACGATTTCGGACGTCCCGGGGTGCGCCTGGTGGCCCTTGACCACGACGGGGCAACCGGCAGCGAGCGCCGAGGCGGTGTCACCGCCGGCAGTCGAAAAGGCCAGCGGAAAATTGGATGCACCGAACACACCGACCGGACCGATCGGCCGCTGGACGAGGCGGATTTCCGGGCGCGGCAGCGGCTTGCGCTCCGGGTCGGCCGCGTCATGGCGCCGGTCGAGATAGGCGCCGTCACGGATATGCTTCGCGAAGAGCTGCAATTGGCCGGTCGTCCGGCCGCGTTCGCCTTCGAGGCGTGCGGCAGGCAGTCCCGTTTCGGCCATCGCGATGGCAGTGATCGCCGCGCCGCGCTCTTCGATGGCGTCGGCAATCGCTTCGAGAAACAGGGCTCGGCTTTCGCGGCTCGACCGGCTGTAAGGCAGGAATGCCGCCGCTGCCGCCTGCACCGCGAGATCGATATCGGCAGCTGTTCCGCGCGCGAACCGGGTCTCCACGCCATCGGTGCGGTCGGCTGTGAAAAAGTCGGAGCCCTCGATCCAGGCCCCGTCAATCAGATGGCGGCCGTGGAGTGTGATGGGATCAGTCATGGATATCTCATTCCTCGAAAGGTTCGACCGTGATCTTGCGGCCGAGCATGAAGGCGTCGGCGACATGGATCAGCGGGGCGAGATCCACATCGATCTCGCGCGCGTCGATCAGTTCGGCGAAGCGGCGGTAGATGCCGGCATATTCGACATCGGCTTCCGTCATCTCGCGCCGCCCGCCGATCGTCAACTCCGCTCCGCCCTTGGATAGGCTGAGGGAGCCCGTGTCGGTGCCGATTTCGATGTCCCAGGTTTGCGGACCGGTCTGGCGCCAGTCGAAATCGGCCTCAACCGTCAGGCCGGCGGGGCCCCGGAACCGCAGCGATGCGGCAATGGGGGCTTGGCGTCCGTCCGGCACTTCGAGCGTCGATTGGACGAGGTGGACCGGTTCGGGGAGGATTTCGGTGAGAATTGACAGGGCGTTGATGCCAGGATCGAACACGCCAAGGCCGCCCGGTTCCCAGATCCAGGCCTGGCCGGGATGCCAGCGCCGCACGTCTTCCTTCCAGGTGATGCGCACATGCCGGATCATGCGCTCGGCGAGCCAGGCGCGGGCAGCGGGAACGCCCGCCGCGAAGCGGGAGTGCCACGTCGCGAACAGGCTGACGTTCTTTGCACGCGCTCGTTCGACGAGGTCCTGAACTTCGGCGATGGTTGCACCGGGCGGCTTCTCCAAGAGGACATGCCGGCCGGCTTCAATCGCGAGGCTTGCCGCCTCGTAGCGCATCTGCGGCGGCATGCAGAGGGCGACCGCGGGAATGTCGGGCCGCTTTTCCAGAAGATCGGTCAGCTGAGCATGGTTCTCGATGCCGGGCAGGCCGTCGCGGCTGCTGACAGTTGCCGCAAGCTCGAAAGCCTCGTTGCCCTTGATGGACGGAACGTGCTGGTCCTGCGCGATCTTGCCGACACCGACGATGGCGATCTTAATGACTGTCACGTCCGACATCCTTGCCGCGATGGCCCTTGAGGAAATCGAAGTCCGCGCCGGTATCGGCGCCTTGCACGTGGTCGTGGAAGAGGCGTGCATATCCGCCCGCAGGCTTTTCGACCGGCGGTGCCCAGGCGGCAAGCCGCGTTGCGATCTCCTCATCCGATACATCGAGATGGAGCCGGCGGTTCGGGACATCGAGCTCGATCATGTCCCCGGTCCGCACGATCGCGAGCGGCCCGCCAACCGCCGCCTCCGGCGTCGTGTGCAGCACGACCGTCCCATAGGCGGTGCCCGACATGCGCGCATCCGAAATGCGCACCATGTCTCGAACGCCCGTGCGCAGCACCTTCGGCGGCAGGCCCATATTGCCGACTTCGGCCATGCCGGGATAACCGCGCGGTCCGCAATTCTTCATGACCATGATGCAGGTGGCGTCGATGTCGAGGCTCTCGTCGTTGATCTTCGCCTTGTAGTCGTCGATGTCCTCGAACACCACGGCGCGGCCGCGATGCTGCAGCAGTTCCGGGCTCGCAGCCGATGGCTTGAGCACGGCTCCATTGGGCGCAAGGTTGCCTTTGAGCACGGCGATGCCACCATGGGGCGTCAGCGCGCGATCGACCGGCAGGATGACGTCCTCGTTCCAGTTGCGGGTGTCCTTGACCTCGTCCCAGATGGCAGCGCCCGAGACCGTGATCGCATCGCGGTTGAGCAATCCCGCTTCGCCGAGCCGCTTGATCACCACCGGCAACCCGCCGGCGTAGAAGAACTCCTCCATCAGGTATTTACCGGACGGCATGAGATTGACGATCGTCGGCACGTCGCGGCCGAGCCGGTCCCAATCGTCGAGCGTCAGATCGATGCCAACGCGTCCGGCAATGGCAAGAAGATGGATGACGGCATTCGTCGATCCGCCGATCGCGCCATTGGTGCGGATGGCGTTCTCGAAGGCTTCGCGCGTCATGATGTCGGATGGCTTGAGGTCGTCCTTGACCATGTCGACGATGCGCCGGCCGCTCAGATGCGCCATCACGCGGCGGCGGGAATCGACGGCCGGGATCGCGGCATTGCCGGAAAGCGCCATGCCGAGCGCTTCCGCCATGGAGGCCATGGTGGAGGCCGTGCCCATGGTGTTGCACGAACCGGGGCTGCGCGACATGGATTGTTCCGCCTCCAGGAATTCGTCGCTGGTCATGGTGCCGGCCTTGATGGCCTCGCTCATCTGCCAGAGTGCCGTGCCGGAACCGACCCGTTCGCCGCGGAACCATCCGTTCAGCATCGGGCCGCCCGAAACGGCGATGGCTGGAATGTCGACACTTGCGGCACCCATCAAAAGCGCGGGCGTGGTCTTGTCGCATCCGACGAGCAGGACGACGCCGTCGATCGGGTTGGCGCGCAACGCTTCCTCGACATCCATGGCGCAGAGGTTGCGGTACATCATCGCGGTCGGGCGCAGCGTGCTTTCACCGGGCGAGAAGACCGGGAACTCGACCGGCAGGCCGCCGGCTTCGTAAATGCCGTGCTTCACCCGCTGGGCAAGATCGCGCAGGTGCGCGTTGCAGGGCGTCAGTTCCGACCAGGTGTTGCAGATGCCGATGACGGGGCGCCCATCGAACAGGTCGGCCGGCAATCCCTGGTTCTTCATCCAGGAGCGGTGGTAGATGTGGTCGCGGCTCGTGCCACCGAACCATTCCGTCGATCGCAGTTTGCGCGGCCATTCAGCCTTCTTGAAGGTCATCTCTCAGGCCTTGTTCTTGTTGTAGACGTCGAAGATGACGGCAGCGAGCAGCACCAGGCCTTTGATGACCTGCTGGTAGTCGATGCCGATACCGAGGATCGACATGCCATTGTTCATCACGCCCATGATGAAGGCGCCGATGACGGCACCGACGATCGTGCCGACGCCGCCGGACATCGACGCGCCGCCGATGAAGACGGCCGCGATGACGTCGAGTTCGAAGCCGAGGCCGGCTTTCGGCGTGGCGGTGTTCAGCCGGGCGGCGAAGACGAGGCCGGCCAGTGCTGCCAGCATGCCCATATTGGCGAAGGTGAGGAACACGAGCCGCTCGGTACGGATGCCGGACAGCTTCGCGGCCTTCTCGTTGCCGCCGATCGCATAGATGCGTCGGCCGACCGTCGTGCGGTTGGCGACGAAGGAATAGACGGCGATCAGAAGCGCCATGATGATGAAGACGTTCGGCAGGCCGCGGAACGACGCCATGAGATAGCTCATATAGGCGATCGCCAGTGCGATGAGCGCGTTCTTCACGGTGAACAGCGCCGCCGGCTCGGTCGGCAGCCCGCGCTTGATCTCCTGGCTGCGGGTGCGTATCGCGAGATAGAGCAGAAGCGCTGCGACACACAGGCCCATGACGAGCGACAGGATGTTGATGCCGTCGCCGCCGAAAATATCCGGCAGGAAGCCCGACGACATCAGCTGAAAAGTGGGCGGGAAGGGCCCGACGGACTGGCCGGCAAGCAGCCAGAGAGTGAGGCCCTTGAAGACCAGCATGCCCGCAAGCGTGACGATGAAGGAGGGGATGCGGAAATAGGCGATCCAGAAGCCCTGCGCGGCACCGATCGCGGCGCCGACGCCAAGACACAGGATAGACGCCAGCACGTAGTTCATGTCCCACTGGACGATCATGACCGCAGCGAGCGCGCCGACGAAGCCGAGCACCGATCCGACCGAAAGGTCGATATGGCCTGACACGATCACCAGCAGCATGCCGACCGCCATGATGACGATGTAGCTGTTCTGCAGGATCAGGTTCGTCAGGTTGACCGGTCGGAGCAGGATGCCGCCCGTTGCGAACTGGAAGAAGGCCATGATCACGACCAGCGCGATCAGGATGCCATATTCGCGCATGTTGGCGCGGAAGAAGCTGACGCCGGAGGCGCGGACGGGCGTCGGTTCTGTGGTTACGGTCTGGTCCATGGGTCAGCCGCCCGCGTTGATGATGATGGACATGATCTTCTCCTGGCTGGCTTGCGCCGTCGGCAACTCACCGACAAACCGGCCCTTGTTCATGACGTAGAGACGGTCGGTGATGCCGAGCAGTTCGGGCATCTCCGACGAGATGACGATGATCGATTTACCCGATGCGGCGAGGTCGCGGATGATCGTGTAGATCTCGAACTTGGCGCCGACATCGATGCCGCGGGTGGGTTCATCGAGAATGAGAATGTCCGGATCGGCAAACAGCCATTTCGACAGAACCACCTTCTGCTGGTTGCCGCCGGACAGATTGACCGTTGCCTGCTCGATCGACGAGCTCTTGATGCGGACGCGATTGCGATAGTCTTCCGCGACATGCGCCTCGCGGTGTCGATCGACGACGCCTTTGCTGGCGATGCCATCGAGATTGGCAAGCGGCACATTGCGGCGGATTGTCTGGTCCAGCACCAGACCGAAGGTCTTGCGGTCCTCGGTGGCATAGGCGAGGCCCGCATCGATCGCAGCCGGCACACTCGACAGATCGACGGTCTTGCCGCGGATCAGCGCCTCGCCGCTGACATAGGTGCCGTAGGAACGGCCAAACATGTTCATGGCGAGCTCGGTCCGGCCCGATCCCATCAACCCTGCGATGCCGAGCACTTCGCCTTCGCGTAGCGTGAAATTGACCTTGTCGACCACGAGCCGGCTGGTGTCGATCGGATGGCGTACGGTCCAGTCGCGCACTTCGAGAATCGTTGGGCCGATCTTCGGGTCTCGCGATGGATAGCGGTCGGACAACGAACGTCCGACCATGTCGCGGATGACGCGATCCTCCGGCACCGGACCTTTGGAACAGTCGAGCGATGTCACCGCCATGCCGTCGCGCAGGATCGTGATCGTATCGGCGACCTTCGAGACCTCGTTCAGCTTGTGCGAAATGAGGATGGAGGAAATCCCGCGGCGGCGAAATTCGATGAGAAGCTCGAGCAGTGCGTCGCTGTCATGTTCGTTCAGCGAGGATGTGGGCTCATCCAGAATGAGCAGGCGCACTTCGCGCGACAGCGCCTTGGCGATCTCGACCAGCTGCTGCTTGCCGAGACCGAGATGCATGACCTTTGTTTCGGGCCGTTCGCGTAAACCCACGCGGGCGAGCAGTTCCCCGGTCCGCCGGTTCGTCTCGCGCCAGTCGATCACGCCGCGCGTGGCGCATTCGTTGCCGAGGAAGATGTTTTCCGCAATCGACAACAGCGGGACGAGCGCGAGTTCCTGATGGATGATGATGATGCCGTCTCGCTCGGAATCGGCGATGCCGCGGAAGGCCTTCACCTCGCCCTCATAGACGATGTCGCCTTCATATTCGCCATGCGGATAAACGCCCGACAGCACCTTCATCAACGTGGATTTGCCGGCACCGTTTTCGCCGACGAGCGCGTGGATTTCACCGCGTCTGACGGAGAAGGAGACGTCGTCGAGTGCTCGCACGCCCGGAAACGTCTTGGTGATGTTGCGCATCTCAAGGATGGTTTCGCTCATGGCGCGCTCCAGATCGCCGTCGGTTGCCCTTCCACGGTCTGCAGGCCCCGGCCGATGCCGGGACCCGCTGTCCTTGGGAGGATCACTCGATCTCGGATGCTTCGTAGTAGCCGCTGTCGACCAGCACTTCACGCCAGTTGGCTTCGGTCACCGGAACCGGCTCGAGCAGGTAGGACGGCACGATCTTGACGCCGTTGTCATAGGTTTCCGTGTCGTTGATCTCCGGCTCTCCGTCGGAGAGTACCGCGTCGACCATGCCTACGGTGACGCGGGCGAGTTCGCGCGTATCCTTGAAGATTGTCGAATATTGCTCGCCGGCGAGGATCGACTTCACGGATTGGACTTCGGCGTCCTGTCCGGTCACGATCGGCATCTCCATGTCGCCGGAGCCATAACCGACGCCTTTGAGCGACGAGAGGATGCCGATGGAAAGGCCGTCATAGGGTGAGAGCACCCCATGCACCTGGTCGTCGGTGTAGTTGGCCGACAGAAGGTTATCCATGCGGGCCTGGGCAACCGAGCCGTCCCAGCGCAGCGTGCCAACGGTCTGCATGCCGGTCTGCCCGGACTTCACCACGATATCGCCGCTGTCGATCAGCGGCTGGAGCACGGACATGGCGCCGTCGTAAAAGAAATAGGCATTGTTGTCGTCGGGCGAGCCGCCGAAGAGCTCCACGTTCCAGGTTTCGACATCGCCGAAACGCTCTTCCAGTCCGGCAACCAGCGTTTCAGCCTGCTGCACGCCGACCTGGAAATTGTCGAAGGTCGCGTAGTAGTCGACATTCTCGCTGTCGCGGATCAGGCGGTCATAGGCGATCACCTTGATATCCGCAGCGGCCGCGTTGGCGAGCGCGTTCGACAGGGTCGTCCCGTCGATTGCCGCGATCACCAGGACATTGACGCCCTTGGTGATCATGTTTTCGACCTGAGCGAGCTGGTTCGGGATATCGTCCTCCGCATATTGCAAGTCGGTCTCGTAGCCGGCGGCTTCGAACTGCTCGACCATGGAATTGCCATCGGAAATCCAGCGTGCGGAAGACTGCGTCGGCATGGCGATGCCAACGAAGCCCTTGTCCTGCGCGAAAGCCGGTACGGCCAACGCAGTCGTTGCAAGCAATGCTGCGGCAATCGCAGCTGAAATATAACGCATGAGTTCCTCCCATTGGCGGCGTGACTGCGCCAGCCTCGATCCGATCTCCTCATCGGACCCCGAGAGTTAGGCAAAAGAGATATGACGGTCAAATTCCGTATCAGACGAAAGATATACCGCTCCCGGTATGCCTGAAGCGCGTCAGGCCGTCAGGACAGCCGGCTCAGGCCGCCCGGAGACGTCGAGGCGGACGGCGTAGGTCAAGCCATCGGCGGGACGAGGGGACGGAATGTTCTCGAGCGCGCTCGTCACGAAGAGCGTCGAAAAGTCTGCTCCGCCGAATGCGGGGCAAGACACATGGGCGGCCGGTAGAGAAACGACCTTTTTCAGCGAGCCGTCGGGCGCGTAGCAGGCGACACGTGATGCGCCCCATTGAGCATTCCAGAGACAGCCTTCCGCATCCGTCACGGCACCGTCTGGCGAAATGTCTTCTAAGGTCAGGTCGATGAACACTTCGGGCTCGCCTGCCGGCCATCCTTCACGGTCCAGCTTCACCGCGTAGACCATGCCGGAGGTGGTGTCCGCGTAATAGGCTCGGCGTCCATCCGGCGCAAAGCAGATGGCGTTCGGAATGGTGATGGCGTCGAAGAGCTTTTCGACGCGGCCCTTGTTGAAACGGTAGATCGCGCCTCTGCCCTGTTCTGCCTTCTTTCCCATCGTGCCGAACCAGAAGCCGCCGAAGGGATCGGCACGGCCATCGTTGGAGCGGGTGGATGCATCGTCTGCTTCGACCGCGGCGATCCCCGTTCGCTCTCCGGTCGCGATGTCGAAAAGGCTGAGGCCTGTTTCGCTGGCGATCAGCAGCCGGTCGCGGTCGACCCAGCCTGCCGCCGAAACGCACTCGCCGAAGCTCCATTCGAGAGGGCCGTCGGCTGACCGGCTGAGGAGCTTGCCCGCGAGAATGTCGAACCAAAAAAGCTGGCCGCGCTCGGGATGCCAGAGCGCGCCTTCGCCCAGCATGCATGCGCGCTCGTCATGAACCTGAACCTCCCTCATGCGCGCGCCGCGCCGAAGGCCGTCAGGCGAAGAAGACCCTTCTGAAGCAGGATGAAGAGCAGGAGCAGCATGCCGATCACGATCTTGGTCCACCAGCTGGAGAGGCTTCCATCGAAGACGAGATAGGTCTGTATGAGGCCCATCGTCAGCACGCCGAACAGGGTGCCGATCACATATCCGGCGCCGCCTGTCAGGATGGTTCCCCCGATCACCACGGCGGCGATCGCCGTCAGTTCTGTGCCGACGGTGGCGAGCGGATAACCGGAACCGGTGTAGACGGAGAAGACCACGCCGGACAGGCCGGCCATCAGGCCCGAGAAGGCGTAGATCAGGACAGTCGTCCGCCCGACATTGACACCCATAAGCCGCGCGGTCTGTTCGCCGCCCCCGAGGGCGAAGACGCTTGCGCCAAATCGCGTGCGATGGGCGAGCAGGGCGCCTGCCAGCACGACGACGACCATCAGGACGCCGATCAGTGTCAGCCGTCCTCTGCCGGGCATCAGCCAATAGGCGTTTTGAATTGCAGCAAAGAACGGGTCGGTGATGGCGATCGAGTCGATCGTCAGCATATAGGCGGCGCCGCGGGCGAGGAACATGCCGGCCAGGGTGACGATGAAGGCCGGCATGGCAAGCGCATGGATCAGCCACCCCATCGCTGCTCCGAACGCGCTGGTGATGACCAGCAGCATGACGATGACCAACGGCGCCGGCAGATCGGTATCGCGCAGCATCACGGCGATGAATACACCGGAAAATGCGATGACGGAGCCGACCGACAGGTCGATGCCACCCGAGAGAATGACGATCGTCATGCCGACGGCGACGATGCCGAGATAGGCGTTGTCGGTCAGCAGATTGCCGACGACGCGGGTCGACAGGATGTTCGGGAACTGCAGATAGCAGAGAAAATAGCCGACGATGAAGATGCCGATCGTCGTGAGCAGAGGATAGAGGCGCGGATTGATGGTCATGACGCTTCCTTCCGCTCTGCCCGTGCGGTGCGCCGTTCACTGATCAGCGTCTTCAGATAGAACCAGTCGGCCGAGAGGTTTGGTGATTGCATCACGAGGATGACGAGGACCAGACCTGCCTTGATGACGAGATTGTATTCCGACGGAAAGCCGGCAAGGACGATGCCGGTGTTGATCGTCTGGATGATCAATGCGCCGATCATCGCACCGGCGATCGAGAAGCGTCCGCCAAGCAGCGAATTTCCACCGATGACGACAGCCAGGATCGCGTCGAGTTCAAGCCACAGCCCGGCATTGTTCGCGTCGGCGCCGCGGATGTCGGCTGTCGCCACGATGCCTGCCAGCGCCGCGCAGAAGCCCGATGCCATGTAGACGGCGATCAGGATCACGGTGGCATTGACGCCGGCGAGAGCGCTTGCCGCACGGTTGATGCCCGTCGCTTCGATGAGAAGTCCAAGTGCGGTTCGCCGCATCAGCGCAGCAACCAGGATCGCCGTTGCAAGCCAGAGAATGGTGGGGAACGGCATGCCGTAAACCGTGCCCGAGCCGATGAACGCGAAATCGTTGTTGGAGAAAGTGAGGATGCGGCCTTCGGTGATCAATTGCGCGATCCCGCGACCGGCCGTCATCAGGATCAGCGTCGCGACGATGGGCTGGATGCCGATGAGCGCAACGAGGCATCCGTTCCACAAACCTGCGGCAAGACCCGCCAGCAGCGCCAATGCCAATGTCGCGGGAAGGCCGAAGCCGGACGTGATCGCATAGGCCGCGACGGCGCCGGCGATCGCCATGACTGTGCCGACGGAGAGATCGATCCCGCGCGTGGCGATGACGAGCGTCATGCCGACGGCGAGCAGCGCAACCGGTGCCGATCGCTTGAGCACATCCACGATCGGCCCGACAAAGCGTGCGCCATCGTAGGAAATGGAAATGAAGTTCGGGAAGAACAGCGTCACAAGCGCGACGAGGGCAGCCAGCGTCAAGAGCTGCGGCGTGATGCGTTGAAGCGAGCGTATCATCAAGCAGCCTCGGGCTTCGCGATCGCGCGGACGATCGCGTCCGTGCTGATGTCGGCGCCGGCGAGTTCGGTGACATGGCGCCTGTCACGCACCACGATGACACGATCGCAGACAGCGACGAGCTCTTCGAGTTCGGACGAGATGACGAGCACGGCCATGCCGGTCTTCGTGATCTCCTGGATGAGCCGAACGATCTCGGCGTGGGCGCCCACGTCGATGCCGCGGGTGGGTTCATCGAGAATCAGGAAGCGCGGGTTCATTGCCAGCCAGCGCGCGAGAACCACCTTCTGCTGGTTGCCGCCCGACAATTCTCCGATCGGCTTGTCCGCGCTCGATGTTCGGATGTCGAGGCGGCCGATATAGCGTTCGGCAAGCGCATCCTGCTCCTGGCGCGAGATCTTCGACATCCAGCCGCGTTTGGCCTGCAGCGCCAGAACGATGTTTTCGCGCACGGACAATTCGGCGATGATGCCATCGACCTTGCGGTCTTCCGGCGCAAAGCCGAAGCCGGCAGCGATCGCCTCGCGCGGGCTGCCATGGGCGACGCGCCCGTGCTGGTCGGAGGCGCTGCCGCTGTCGCTGGTGCGGACGCCGAAAAGAAGCTCCGCGCTTTCGGTGCGCCCGGAGCCGAGCAGGCCGGCAAGTCCGATCACTTCGCCTTCGCCGACAGCTAGATCGAAGGGTTCGATCATGCCGGCGCGGCCGACGGCTTTGAACGTGAGCAGCGGGCCGCGCTGAGCGTGATCCGTATCCGCATGCTTGCGGTGCTCGTGCGCCGCTTCTTCCAGGTCGCGGCCGAGCATATGGGAAATCAGACGCACGCGGTCGAGGTCGGCTGTTCTCTCCGTGACAATCTTGCGGCCGTTGCGAAGCACGGTGACGCGGTCGCAGATGGCGAAAACCTGATCGAGAAAGTGTGAAACGAAGATGATGCCGAGGCCTTCGGCGCGCAGCTTGCGCACAATGGTGAACAGCATGCGCACTTCGGCTGCATCGAGGCTGGCGGTCGGTTCGTCCAGGATCAGAACCTTGCCCGAAAGCGCCACGGCGCGTGCGATGGCGATGATCTGGCGGATGGCGACCGAGTAGGCGCCAAGATCGCGATCGACATCGATATCGAGCCCGTAAGGCTCCAGCATTGCCCGGGCCTGCGCCCTTTGGGCTCGTGCGTCGACGAGGCCAAAACGGCGTGGCTCGCGGCCGAAGGTCAGGTTCTGTGCAACGGTGAGATTGGGCAGGAGGTTCACCTCCTGATAGACGGTGCCGATGCCGAGCGCTTGCGCTTCTGCCGTCGAGGATGGATCGATCGAAACACCGTCCAGGCGGATCTCGCCGGCATCCCGCTTGTAGGCGCCCGTCAGGCATTTGATCAGCGTGGATTTTCCTGCGCCGTTTTCGCCGAGCAGTGCGTGCACTTCGCCGGCGGCAAGCTCGAAATCGACGCCCTGAAGCGCCTTGGCGCCGACGAAGCTTTTCGACAGCGATGTGATCGACAGGAGCATCGGTTCTTTCCCGCAAGGAAACCGGGGCAATTGCTGCCCCGGTTCTGGTTGGCAGGATCTCTTAGTAACCGAGATCCTTGCGAGCCTCATATTCGGCTGCCGGATCGTCTGCCTGGGTGTAGAGGCGCGATTCCGTCTGGATGAACTTCTCCGGCTCGGTGCCATCCGCCCAATAGGCTTCCAGCGCGTCGAAGGCGGGGCCAGCCATGTTCGGCGTCAATTCCACCGTTGCATTCGCCTCGCCTGCAGCCATGGCCTGGAAGATGTCCGGAACGGCGTCGATGGAGACGATCTTGATGTCTTCGCCAGGTGCAAGCCCGGCTTCCTTGATCGCCTGAATGGCGCCGATCGCCATGTCGTCATTGTGGGCGTAAAGCGCGCAGATGTTTTCGCCACCGCCTTCGGCCTGCAGGAAGCTTTCCATTACGCTCTTGCCGCCGGCGCGCGTGAAGTCGCCGGTCTGGCTGCGCACGATCTCGACATTGGCATGGCCTTCGATGGCATTGCGGAAGCCCTGTGCCCGGTCGATTGCCGGCGACGAACCCGTGGTTCCCTGTAATTCGACCACCCGGCACTCCTCCTCACCGACTTCGCCGAGGAGCCATTCGCCGGCGACTTCGCCTTCGTGGACGAGATCCGAACCGACGGCTGTCAGATAGAGATCGTCCGAGGAATCGACCTGGCGGTCAAGAAGCACGACCGGGATTTCGGCCTCCTGTGCTTCCTGAAGCACGCTGTCCCATCCCGTCGCGACAACGGGCGCGATGAGAATGGCATCGACGCCCTGCGCGATGAACGACCGCAAGGCTGCGATCTGGTTTTCCTGGCGCTGCTGTGCGTCGGAGAACTGAAGCGTATAGCCGCGCTCTTCGGCCTGCTGCCGCGTGAGCGTCGTTTCGGCGGCGCGCCAGCCGGATTCCGATCCGATCTGCGAGAAGCCGACTGTCTGTGCTGATGCTGCTGCCGATAGAGCGAGCAAGGCCGCCCCGGCAAGAAGTACTCTGGTCATGGTTTTCCTCCACTGTCCACGGGTGGGGCTATCGCGCCCAGCCATGTTCCTCCTCGGACCCGTCCGCGCCGGCCCCCTCGCGCTTGCGAACCGGCAGCTTGGCCGGATCGTGTCTCTTCCCGACATCGACAGCGCAACAAATTGCGCGTCAAAGCCTCCGATTTCAAAGCATGCGCACGGTCTGGCGCTTTTCCTTGTCAGGCTTCGTGACGATCTCCAGCCGATTGGTCAGGGGCAAACCGAAGGCGGCAGCCTCGATTTCGAAAACGTCGCCATTCTGCGCCGCGAACCCTTCGGCAAAGGATAGTGTCGCCGTTCCGAACATGTGGACGTGGACGTCGCCGGGCCGGCGGAAGATGCCGTATTTGAAATGATGATGCTCGAGGTTGGCGATCGAATGGGACATGTTCGCCTCACCCGAGAGGAACGGCTTTTCGAAGACCACCTCTGCGCCTCGCCGGATACGACTCGTCCCTTCGATGCTGTCCGGCAAGGGGCCGACGAGCAGTTCCGGCCCGACCGCGGCCTGGCGCAGTTTGGAGTGCGCGAGATAGAGGTAGTTCCGCTTCTCCATGATGTGGTCGGAAAACTCATTGGCGAGCGCGAAGCCGACACGATAGGGCTCCCCATCGTTGCCGATGACATAGATGCCGGCAATTTCGGGCTCTTCGCCACCGTCCTCGGCATAGGCAGGGCATGCAAGCGCGCCGCAAGGCGCGACCAGCGCGTCGCCATTGCCTTTGTAAAACCATTCCGGCTGCACGCCCGGTGCGCCGTTCAAGGGCTTGCCGCCTTCGAGACCCATGCGGAACATCCGCATGGAATCGGTCTCATTATCGCTAGCTTTCTCGTGCATGGCCGCGCGTGTCGATGCCGATCCCAGATGGGTCAGCCCGGTTCCCGTCAGGTGCAGGTGGCTCGGATCCGGATGCAGGACGGGCGGCAGGAGCCGGCCATCGGCGCAGAGCGATGCCAGGTCCACGGCCTTGCGCAGGCCAAGATTAAGGATCGACGATCTGAGATCGGCGCCATCGTTCGCGCAGGCTAAGGCCAGTTCGTAAAGCGATGCATCGGTCGCGACGTCGTAGGCTTCCGTGCCCTCGCGAGCAACGATCTGGGCCTTTCCATCTTCGCGACGGTACTGTGAGAGCAGCAATTCGGACCTCCTCCAATGCCTCTCCGCGCCCGCCGCGGCGGTTGCGAAGAAGTGTGGCCCGCAGTCTCCCCCCGCAGACCTGATCTTGTGAGCCCGTGGGTAACATCGGCTGATATACGGTACAAATTCCAATATTTGCCGCAGCTATACCACTCCGGCCATATCAAGGCATCGATCGCCGAATTTCAAAGAGCGTTTCGCTTCTGTAGACTTCTCCTGGCCGCAGAATCGCGTCCGGAAAATTCGGACGGTTCGGTGCATCGGGCCAGGCTTGAGCTTCCAGGGCGAGGCCTGCGAATGCAGGAAGGCTGCGCCCAGCTTCATCGACAGCAAATTGCGTGTTTTCGCCATCGTAGAACTGAAGGCCGGGCTCGGTCGTCGAGACATGAAGCGCGATATCCGCATCGGGTGCTTTCAGAACAGCGGCCGGCCGCAGTGGCCCCCGCCCATCTCGAAGACAGAAATTGTGGTCGTATCGATGCCCGCCGATCCGGCGCGGTTGCCGGAAGTCAAACGCGGTGCCGCCGACCGAGGCGACGTCGCCGGTCGGGATAAGCTCGTCGTCGACTGGTAGATAATGCGCGGCGTTGATCGTCAGCATCTGCTGCCGGATGTCTCCATCTCCCAGACGGAAAAAGGCATGGTTGGCAATGCTGCAGAGGGTAGCGCGGTCTGTCGTCGCCGTCGTCGTGATCCGGAGCGAGGAGGGCGCCTCGATCTCATAGCGGGTCTCAATGTGCATGTGACCCGGAAACCCTTCGTCGCCGTCGGTCAGGTCGATCGTCATGGTGACGTGCTGATCGCTTCGGTCAACGATGTCCCATATGTGGCCGTGAAGCCCGAGGCTCCCGCCGTGGAGTGTGTGGCGGTCGAGAAAATTCGGGGTCGTCTGGTAGGTCGTCCCGTCGATGGAGAACCCGGCGTTCCCGATGCGGTTGGCGAAACGACCGACCATCGCCCCGTAATAGGCCATAGGCCCGAGATAGGGCTCAAGCGTCGGGGCACCGATGACCAACGAATGGCCGACGCCGACCAAATTCAGCGATTGCAGCCGTGCCCCGTAGGTCAAGATGCAAGCGCTAAAACCTCCCGCCTGAATGCGAACCCCGACGACCTCCTGCCCATCGGGCATCGTTCCGAACACAGCCAAACCATTCCCTCCGTTGCATGGTTTACGCCAGCGTTGCTAGAAGTCGACATGCGCGTCAAATCGCATTTCCGCTTCGAGAGATAACAGTATGGTCATGTCATGAGCCAGGCCGAGGGTCTCACCAGCCAGAACCACCTTGTTCGCAAGGGGCTGAAATTCTCGCAATTGCGGCTGCTGGCCGTCTTGCGGGACACCGGACAGATCGGCGCGGCGGCCGAGCAGGTGGGCATGACGCAGCCGGCCGCATCGCGCCTCATGGCACAACTTGAGGAGATGATCGGCACGCCGATCTTCACCCGCCATGCGCGCGGCGTTTCCTTGACGGAAGCCGGCCACATCATGGCCGATCAGGCGGTACGGACCCTGCGCGAGCTCGATCTTTCGCAGGAACGTGTGGTCCAGGCGATCCAGGGAACGCGTGGCCTCGTGCGCATCGGATCAGTCACCGGCCCATCGCTCGAGCTGATCCTGCCGCTTGTGCGCGAGATCCGGGTGCTTTCGCCGGCCGTGGAAATCGCGGTTCAGGTCGATACGTCGAATAAGCTCGCCGAAGCGCTCCTTGCGCGTGAACTGGATTTCTATGTCGGCCGCATACCCGATGGTGCCCACGCGCAACCATTCGCGGTGTCTGACATCGGTGACGAACCGATCGGCCTCGTGGTGCGGGCGGATCATCCCTTGACCCGGATCGATCCGTTGTCGCTCGACCGGTGTCTCGATTACGATTGGGTGATGCAGCCGCCAGGCGGCCTGCTGCGGCGTACGGCGGAGGACTACATCCTCTCCAAGGGCTTGCGTCTTCCCCGCCGCGTGCTCGGCACCGCGTCCACGCTTTTCACCCTTGCGCTCGTGCAGAAGACGAACGCAATCGCGCCGCTGGCCAGGGCGGTGGCGGAATTCTTCATCGACAGCAGCGGCCTCGGCAGCCGGCTTGCCACCTTGCCCGTGGCGCCCGACCTGACGGTCAAGACCTATGGCGTCGTGACCCGCCAGGAGCGCGATCTCTCTCCCGCTGCAGAAACGATCCTCGCGACGCTGCTGCGCCGCTGTTCACCGGGTAGTATGCAAGGTGGAGAGGCGGGTGGCTGACCTATGAGCAATGGCAGTGCGCGCCATCCCGTCACGCCGGATGGGCGCTACTTTGTCGTGCGCGGAAGGCTCTGGCGGACGACCAATCCCGATCTCGATGCCGATGCGCGGACAAGGCTCGTGAAGGAGCTCATGGATGCGCGTCGCGCGGTCAAGTCGGCGAAGGCCGCGACCGATGCCGACGCACTCGCTGATGCCCGCGCCGCCGTGCACAGCGCTAAGGTGGCTCTCGGCGAACGCGGCGCGGTCTGGTGGGATGACGGCGCCCCCGATTTCAACCGCCACCTCGCGCGAAACACGCCCTACCGCGATTGGTTCGAAGCTTTGCCGACGGACGGTGGAGAAAGCGATATCGAGCCCTGAGCCAAAGCCGGCGATGGCCATCCCTCAATGCTCGATCCGCAACTCGATGCGGTCGGCTGCGAAGCGGGTTCGAGTGAGGTGGAAGGCCCGTCCGTCAAGCGTGGCGTTCGTTCCAGTCGCCACGAGCACGATCGAGCCTTTGGGCAGGTCGAGATGCTTGAGCTCGGCTTCACCGGCGCCTTCGGCCAGCACGCGGGTTTCGCGGCGGATATAGTCGTCAATGCCGAATTTGCGGAACGCTGCGGTCATGGATCCGGTCGCTTCGAAGGCGTCGGCAAGGCCCTTGAACCGCGAGGCGTCGAGCCAGTGCGTGGCGAGCGAGATGGGGCGGTCTGCGGCAATGCTCACAGTCTCCAGTTCCAGCAAGCTGTCGCCAGCGCTGAGGCCGAGTTCTGAGGCCACGCTCGGGCTCGCCTCCCGTTCCTGCGTGCCCAGCAACCGACTTTCGATCGAAGCGACCTGATCGGACAGTCCTGTGCTGAGCCGTGTGCGGAGGCGGATCGGGTAGGACAGGCGGCCTGAGCGGGTGACGATGGTGCCAAGCCCGTGCCGGGTCTGCACCAACCCTTCCGACGCAAGATGCGCGATTGCTGCGCGTGCAGTGTGGCGGTTGACGCCGAACTGTCGACCGATCTCGAATTCGGACGGCAGCTTTGAGGCGGGCGGAAACTCGCCGCGGTCGATTGCGCCGCGCAGTTGGTCCGCCACTTGGCGCCACAGCGCGACCCCGCTTCTGGAAATGCCCACCTTGTCCGCCATCGTCACAGCCTTGTCATCGATCATCTCTAGTGTAGGCTACAGTTGTCTAGATAAACAGACAAGTGACGGGATGGCTTCGATGAGTTGGGACGGCCGGAAAGAAGCGATGGGTCTGCTTGCCCGCGCTGACATGTCATTACTGGATCACTTGTGCCAGGAGGCTGGTCTGCCTCGGGAGACACGCGTCGTCCGGCCGCCGGAAACCGGCCTTGTCACGCTGCGCGGACGTATTGGCGGCGGTGGTTCGCCGTTCAATGTGGGAGAGGTGACCGTGACGCGGGCGAGCGTCGAGATCGACGGTCACATTGGCCATGCCTATGCGCTGGGACGTGATCGCAAGAAGGCGCTGCAGTCAGCGATCTGCGATGCGCTCTGCCAGGATGAAATGCGGCGCGAGATGATCGAGCAGCAAATCCTCAAACCGCTGCGCAAGGCGGAGCAAGAGGCTGACTTACGGCGTGCCGCAGAGACCGCGGCCACCAAGGTCGACTTTTTCACAATGGTTCGCGGCGAGGACTGAAGATGACCGCTTTCGCAACACAGCAGCCTGCCGATCCGGTCTTCCGCGCACAGGCGAATTTTCGGGCATTGATGGACGCGCTGTCGCGTCCCGGCTCGATCCAGCGGCTTCTCGTCGATGATGACGCCGGCGCCATTGATGCCGATCTGGCCGCCATTGCGCAGACGCTCATCGATCACGAGACGTTCCTGTGGCTGAGTCCGTCGCTCGCCGACGATAGGAAAGCGCGCGAGTGGCTCGCTTTCGCAACGGGCGCGCCGCTCGTCGATGCGCCCGAGCGCGCCGCCTTCGCGCTCGTCGCCGAGGCCGATGCGCTGCCCGACCTTCGCGCTTTCGGGCAGGGAACGCAGGAATATCCGGATTGCTCGACCACCATCGTCAAGGCCTGCGGAGGCCTCACGCATGGACCGCGCCTGGCTTGCTCGGGCCCGGGCATCAAGACGCCAACGACCGTGGCACCCGCCGGTCTCGGCACGGATTTCGTCGAGCGCTGGGCGGAGAACCGGGTGCTGTTCCCCCGCGGTGTCGATCTCATTCTGTGTGCCGGGGGCGGCGTGATGGGCATGCCGCGCACACTCACCATCAAACGCCTGGAGGTCTGACATGTATGTTGCCGTCAAGGGTGGCGAAAAGGCGATCGCCAACGCTCACCGGCTTCTGGCCGACCGTCGTCGGGGCAACCGCGACCTGCCAGCGATCGGGCTCGAGCAGATCGTCGAGCAACTGGCGCTCGGGGTCGATCGCGTCATGGCCGAAGGATCGCTTTACGACCGCGAACTGGCCGCACTCGCCGTTCGGCAGGCGCGGGGCGACATGATCGAGGCGATCTTCTTGCTGCGGGCCTATCGCACCACGCTCAGCCGCTTCGGCTATTCTCGCCCGATCGAGACGGGTGAGATGCGGATCGAGCGACGCATTTCAGCCACCTTCAAGGATCTGCCTGGCGGGCAACTGCTTGGGCCGACTTTTGATTACACGCACCGCCTGCTCGATCCGGCATTGGCCGGCGACGAAGCGATCCCCGAAGGCGAGCGGATCAGCGTCGACGATGCATCGCCGCCGCCGCGCGTGTCGGCGCTGCTTGCCGAAGAAGGTCTGGTGGAAGAAGACGGAAGCGTCGAGGGCGACCATATCGCCGACATCACCCGCGAACCGCAGGACTATCCGATGGGCCGCGACGGACGGCTTCAATCTCTCGCCCGCGGCGACGAAGGCTTTCTGCTCGCGCTCGCCTATTCGACGCAGCGCGGCTTCGGTCGCTCTCATCCTTTCGCCGGCGAAATCCGCATCGGCGAGGTGGAGGTGGAGCTCGATGTTCCCGAGCTCGATTTTGCCGTGCCGGTTGGGCGCGTGCGCGTCACCGAATGCCAGATGATCAACCAGTTCAAGGGCTCGGCGAAGGCGCCGCCGCAGTTCACCCGTGGTTACGGTCTCGTCTTCGGCCAGTCGGAGCGCAAGGCGATGGCCATGGCGCTCTGCGACCGGGCCCTGAGGGCCGGCGAACTAGGCGAAGAGACGGGCGCACCGGCGCAGGACGAAGAGTTCGTGCTGTCCCATTGCGACAACGTGCAGGCCACCGGGTTCGTCGAGCATCTGAAGCTGCCGCATTATGTCGATTTCCAGGCCGAGCTCGATCTGGTGCGCCGCATGCGTGCGGTGCACGAAGCGGAGAACGAGACTGCCGACGACCAGCGGGAGGCCGCCGAATGACCGGGGAACCCTTCTACAATTTCGCCTATCTGGACGAGCAAACCAAGCGCATGATCCGGCGTGCGATCCTCAAGGCGATCGCGATCCCCGGCTATCAGGTGCCTTTCGCCAGCCGGGAAATGCCGATGCCTTACGGCTGGGGGACCGGGGGCGTGCAGGTGACTGCCGCCATCATCGGCCAGGACGATGTGCTCAAGGTCATCGACCAGGGCGCGGACGACACGACGAATGCCGTTTCCATCCGGGCATTCTTCCAGAAGGTGACCAATGTCGCGGTGACCACCGACACGGGCGCCGCAACGATCATCCAGACCCGCCACCGCATACCCGAACATCCGCTGACCGATGGCCAGATCATCGTCTACCAGGTGCCGATCCCCGAGCCGCTGCGCTTCCTCGAGCCGCGGGAGACCGAGACGCGGACGATGCATGCGCTTGAGGAATACGGCTTGATGCACGTCAAGCTCTACGAGGACATCGCCCGTCATGGCGAGATCGCAACGACCTACGCCTATCCGGTCAAGGTGGAGGGTCGCTATGTGATGGATCCGTCGCCGACGCCGAAATTCGACAATCCGAAAATGCACATGTCGCCCGCACTGCAGCTTTTCGGGGCAGGGCGCGAACGGCGCATCTATGCAATCCCGCCCTATAGCGACGTGGTGAGCCTCGATTTCGACGACCATCCCTTCACGGTGCAGCGCTTCGACAAGCCGTGTGCGCTGTGTGGCGCGGACGATGTCTATCTCGACGAGGTGATCATGGACGACCGCGGCACGCGCATGTTCGTCTGCTCCGACACGGCGCACTGCGATGGGCGCCGCTCGGAAGGTCATGTCGGAAAACAGGCCGCTGTCGAGGAGGCACGGCGATGAGCGACCAGCCCCTGATGACCGCACGCGGCGTCACGAAAATCTATGGCGAGCGCATCGGCTGCGAAGCCGTCGACCTCGACATCCACCCTGGCGAAATCGTCGCGATTGTCGGCGAATCCGGGTCGGGCAAGACCACGCTTTTGAACTGCCTTTCCGCGCGGCTCGCCCCGTCGGCCGGCAGCATCGACTACCGCATGCGCGACGGTCGGCTGCAAGATCTCTATGCGATGGGTGAGGCCGAGCGCCGGTTCCTCATGCGCACCGATTGGGGCTTCGTGCACCAGAATCCAGCGGATGGCCTGCGCATGGGCGTCTCGGCCGGCGCGAATGTGGGCGAGCGGCTGATGGCTGTCGGCGAGCGCCACTATGGGCGGATTCGCGACACCGCGCTTGACTGGCTGGAGCGGGTCGAGATCTCGACCGACCGCATCGACGACAGGCCGAATGCCTTCTCGGGCGGCATGCGCCAGCGGCTCCAGATCGCGCGCAATCTCGTCACCGGCCCGCGGCTCGTCTTCATGGACGAACCGACCGGCGGTCTCGACGTCTCGGTCCAGGCCCGGCTTCTCGACCTGCTGCGCGGGCTTGTCGGTGAATTGGGGCTCGCAGCCATCGTCGTCACCCATGATCTCGCCGTGGCGCGGCTCCTGTCGCAGCGGATTATGGTGATGAAGGATGGGCGCGTCATCGAGCATGGTCTGACCGACCGGGTGCTCGACGATCCGCGCGAGCCCTACACGCAGCTTCTCGTCTCTTCCATCCTGCAGGTGTGAGGAAAGACCATGTCAGACCCACTCGTCGTTTCGGGCGTCGCCAAGAGTTTCACCATGCATCTGAGAGGCGGGCTGCGTCTGCCCGTCGTCGACAATGTCATTTTCCGTGTGGCGCGCGGTGAATGCGTCGTACTCGGCGGCCCTTCGGGTGCCGGCAAGAGTTCGATCCTCAAGATGCTCTACGGCAATTACGCGGTGGACGGCGGCGAGATCCTCGTCACGCACGATGGCGAGACCGTCGATCTTGCCCAGGCCTCCCCACGCCAGGTGCTGCAGCTGCGCCGCAGCGTCATCGGGTATGTCAGCCAATTCCTGCGCACGGTGCCGCGCGTTTCGGCGCTCGATGTCGTCGCGGAGCCGCTGATCGCGCGGGGCCAGGACGCAGAGGCTTCGCGGCAGCAGGCAAGCGCGCTGCTTGAACGATTGAACCTTCCGCACGCGCTCTGGTCTTTGCCACCGGCGACGTTTTCCGGCGGCGAGCAGCAGCGTGTGAACATCGCGCGGGGCTTCATCACCGAACATCCGGTGCTCCTCCTCGACGAACCGACGGCATCGCTCGACGCGCAGAACAGGCGCGTGGTCATCGCGATGATCGAGGAGAAGAAGCGCGCTGGTACCGCCTTGCTCGGCATCTTCCACGATGAGGAAGTGCGCGAGGCGGTGGCAGACCGGATCATCGACGTCACGGCCTTTCGGCCGGCGCGCGAGGCCGCCTGATCATGGGACGACTTTCACCTGAACCGTCCATCCACGAAACGGCCGAGATCAAGGGGTGCACGCTCGGGCGCTACACGGAAATCAGCGCGCGCAGCCGCGTGGCCGAAACGGTGCTCGGCGATTATTCCTACATCATGCAGGATTGCGATGTGTGGTGCGCGACGATCGGCAAGTTCGTGTCGATCGCTGCGGCCGTGCGCATCAATGCCACCAACCACCCCACCTGGCGCGCGAGCCAGCACCACTTCACGTACCGGGCCGGCGACTATTTCGATGGTGCCGAAAACGATGCCGCGTTCTTCTCTTGGCGCCGGGAAAATGCTGTCACAATCGGCCACGACGTGTGGATCGGCCATGGCGCCACACTTCTTCCCGGTGTGTCGATCGGCAATGGCGCGGTGATCGGTGCAGGTGCCGTCGTGTCGAAGGATGTCGAACCTTACACGATCGTCGGCGGTGTCCCCGCCAAACCGATCCGCAAGCGTTTCGAGGCCGATATCGCCGCCGAACTCGATGCGCTTGCCTGGTGGGATTGGGACCACGACAAGCTGCACGCGGCGCTTGACGACTTCCGCACGCTGGCCATCGGCGACTTCATCGCCAAGCATCGCTGACGGTCTGCCGAGGCTGCGGCCATAGCTCCCCGCGAGCCTTCATCAATCTGTTGCAATACCGTCAACCCACTGTCGTGAACGCTCGGTAGGGAGTGGATGCCAGGCCGGATGGGGTGTCCGGACCGCACATATTCCAATTGATCGTGGAGATCAGGATGATCGCTCAAATCGCTCGCGGCGCCGTCAACGTAGCGCTCGCAACCAGCCTTCTCGCCGGCTCGGCCCTTGCTCAGGACATCGATGTCTTCCGCGTCGGCCTTCTCGGCGGTGAAAACGAAGCCGACCGCCTGCGCAAGAACGACTGCATGGTTCAGCAGCTCGGCGAAATCCTTGGCGTGCCTGTCGAGCTCTATCCGGCTTCGGACTATGCCGGCGTGATGCAGGGCCTCGTTGCGGGCCAGCTCGATGCCGCCCAGCTCGGTGCCTCCGGCTACGCCGGCATCTACCTGCAGGATCCGGAAGCCGTCGAGCCTGCCTTCGTCGCACTCGAAGCCGACGGTTCGGATGGCTACTACGCCATGATGTACACCAAGGCCGACAGCGGCATCGAGTCGCTCGAAGACATGGAAGGCAAGTCTCTCGCCTTCGCCGATCCGAACTCCACGTCCGGCTACCTCGTGCCGAAGGCCGAGCTCGAAGCCCAGGAAATCGTCATCGACGACTATTTCTCTCAGACCGGCTTCGGTGGCGGCCATGAACAGGCGGTGATCGCCGTTCTCAACGACCAGTATGATGCTGGCGTCACCTGGACCTCGGGCGTCGGTGAAGAGTCCGAAGGCTTCTCGCGCGGCGCTCTGCGCTCGATGGTCGATAAGGACCTTCTCGACATGTCCGACCTGCGCATCATCTGGCAGTCGAGCCTCATCCCGAACGGTCCCTGGGTAAACCGCAAGAGCCTGCCGCAGGACGTCAAGGACAAGGTCAATGGCTGGCTCGAGACGCTGAACGAGACCGATCCGGAGTGCTACATCAACGTGTCGCAGGGCGAAGGCCAGGGCTTCCAGGCCGTGGACCACTCGTTCTTTGAAGGCGTCGTTGCCATGCGCCAGCGCGAACTCGAAGGCTCCCGCTGAGCTGATCGCAAACCAGCGATAAGTCAGACAGGTCCGCAGCTTCTGCGGGCCTGTCTTTCCGCGAATGGCAGCCACCCGTCCGGGTACCGGCAACCTCGAAGGACATCCCATGCTTGCGATCAAGAACCTGACCAAGAGCTTCAAGACGCGCAATGCCGTCGACAATATCTCGCTCGATATCCCAGACGGACAGATGGTGGGAGTCATCGGGCGATCGGGTGCCGGCAAGTCGACGCTTTTGCGGATGATCAACCGGTTGGCAGAGCCGACCGGCGGCTCGATCATCTTCGACGGCCGGGACGTAACGGCGCTCAAAGGCCGGGAACTCCTCGAATGGCGGGCTAATTGCGCGATGGTGTTCCAGCAGTTCAATCTCGTCGGTCGCCTCAACGTTCTGACCAACGTGCTGACCGGGCGTCTCTATCACCATGGGCTGATCGCCAGCATGTTTCAGGTGTTCACGCCTGCCGAACGTGCCTTCGCCATCCGCGCGCTCGATCGGCTGGGCATGGCGCATACGGCTTTGCAGCAGGCCGATACGCTGTCAGGTGGTCAGATGCAGCGCGTGGCCATCGCCCGTGCGCTTGCCCAGGAACCGAAGATCGTGCTCGCGGACGAGCCGATCGCGTCGCTCGATCCGATGAACGCGAAAGTCGTCATGGATGCGCTGCGCACGATCAACCGCGAAGACGGCATCGCCGTCATCTGCAATCTTCATACGCTCGATACAGCCCGCAACTACTGCGACCGCGTCATCGGGCTCTTCGAAGGCCGTGTCGTGTTCGATGGGCCGCCATCCGCGTTAACCGAGCAGGCAGCACGCGAGATCTACGGCGCGGAGGCGGACGAGGCCTTCAGCGAAAGCATGACGTCTACGACGCTGAAGCCTGCAGGCACCGAGGTGCCGGCCGAGCGTCTGACGGAGGCGGACCTGCAGCAGCGCGCCCGCGCAGAACTCCTGGCAGGCTGAGCCCATGGCCTCCATAGATGTGAACGCGGGGCCGCAGCCCGACGACGCTGTTTCCGTATTCGAGCGTCATCGCAGCGAATTGCGCCGCCAGCGCCTCGGCATGAACATCCTGTTCATCGGCGCATTTTTGCTGGCGCTTGGCCTCTCGATCTGGGTGTCGCGCTTCTACCCGGATCGGCTGGCTGCCGGCCTGCCGCGCATCTTCGAGTATTTCGGCACAATCATGCCGGACCTGCAGTTCGACGTGCTGTTCGAAGGGAGGGGAGCCGACGGACGCGCCGTGCCCGGTTCGCTGACCTACTGGTATTCGGATTTCAACGTCTACATTCGCCTCATCGTCGAAACGATCTTCATGGCGCTCACTGCGACCATTCTCGGCGCAACGGCCGCCTTTCTTCTCTGCTTCCCGGCATCGCGAAACCTCGCGCCGAACAGCTTCATCTACATCGTGTCGCGCCGCTTCATGGAGATTTGTCGCGGCGTGCCGGAAATCCTCTACGCGCTGGTCTTCGTCTTCGCGATCGGCATCGGGCCGCTCGCCGGCGTGCTGGCAATCGCAATCCACTCCGCCGGCGCACTCGGCAAGCTGTTTTCCGAGGTCAACGAGAACGCGTCGATGCGTCCGGTCGAGGGCATACGCGGCGTTGGCGGCAACTGGTTCGAGGAAATCCGCTACGGCGTCGTTCCGCAGGTCATGCCGAATTTCGTCTCCTACACATTGCTGCGCTTCGAGATCAACGTGCGCGCGTCCTCCATCGTCGGCTTCGTTGGTGCCGGCGGCATCGGGGCGGAACTCAACCGGGTGATCAGCCTCTATTCCGACGATCGCGTCGTGGCCGTCCTGCTGCTGGTCGTCATCACCGTCACGCTGATCGACCTGCTTTCCGAACAGATGCGGACGCACTTCATCGGCCGGGAGAACCTGCAATGACCGCGATGACGCTGCAGTCGATTTCGTCGAGCGACATTGCCAGTGTTCGCCAAAGCCATCCGCAAGCGTTCGGCTCCACCTTCTCGACGATCACGCGGTGGGCGATCTGGCTCTCGGTCATCTTCTATGTGATCGGCTCGCTCTATTATTTCGAGGTCTACCGGCTTCTCGATGCCTCCGGGCGCGCCCTCAACCTCATCGCGGCGTTCTTCAACTGGGAAGACATGGGCGAGTGGCAGTATCGGCAGATCTATATCGGGATCGCACAGACCCTCGGTATGGCATTTCTCGGAACATTGCTCGGCACCGTCATGGCGCTCTTCATCGGGTTTTTCGCAGCGCGCACCACGATGCCGTTCGTCGTGGTTCGCCAGATCGTGCGGCGTATTCTCGATATTCTGCGTGGTGTGGATCAGCTTGTCTGGGGTCTGGTGTTTGTTCGGGCAGTCGGACTGGGTCCGCTTGCCGGCGTGCTCGCGATTGCCGTATCGGATACGGGCACCCTATCGAAGCTCTACTCGGAAGCGCTCGAAAACGTGGACCGCAAGCAGGTCGAGGGCATCCGCTCGACGGGCGCCGGTCCGTTGAAGATCGCGCGCTATGGCTATCTGCCCCAGGTGCTGCCGATCTTCATTTCGCAGTCGCTCTACTTCTTCGAATCCTCGACACGAAGTGCAACGATCCTTGGCCTTGTCGGTGCCGGCGGCATCGGCATGATCATCATCGAGCGCTTCCGCGCGAACCTCTTCGATCAGGTCGCATTCGTCGTCTTGAACGTGCTCGTCTGCATCTTCGTCATCGACTGGTTGTCGAAGAAGATCCGTGCGCGGTTGATCGGCGAAACGTCTCACTAAGGGCGTGCTAAGCCGCTGCCTGGCGGTCCGTACCGTCGATGGTCACTTCGTCCGTGTGGGCAAAGCCTTTCGAATAATCGAGCACCGAGATCACTTCCGGGCGAAGCTCGAAGACAGCCACGCCGCTGATGTCGAGGCCGCTCATCATCGAGGCGTATTCCGGATACTTTTTCGGAAGCTCGGAAACCAGTATGTCTCGGATCATCGCTTCATCAGTGACCGGGAAGGCGCGGGCCGCCATCGATAGACCGGTGATGGCCATCGGATCGGTCGTGTCGTGGTCGATGGTCAGCGACACGCGGTTGTCGCCCGCGAGATTCCGGGATTTCTGCGTATCTCTTCCCGTTATGAACCACAGGGTCAGTCCACGGCTGACATAGCCCACCGTGGTCGCCTGCGGCCAACCGTCCGCGCGGAGCGTGGCCAGCGTGAGGATGCGGTGCTTGTCGAGCAGGTCGAGAATGGTGCTGCGAAGTTTGCTATCCATTGGAAAAGCCTCCTGCATAGCGATCGCAGGAGAATATTGACTGAGCAGTCGATCGCATTGATTTCGCGCAAATCGGCTCGTTTTCGTCGAGCGTGACGTCGTCGCTATTCCACCACGCCCAGGATCGGGCCGTAGCCGCCGTGCCAGGAAAAATCGTTGCGTCTTTTTTCGGGGAGAAAGAGACCAGCGCCGCGGCCACCGTCGAGAAAAAGTGCGTTGGGGCAGGCCAGTTGGTCGCGGAAGAACCGCGCGAATTCATGAAAATTCACGCGCCAGTCGCTGATCGCGAACCGGATGAGCCCGCCTTCGCAGACACCGACGCCGCTGCGTCGGGTTGTATCGGTCGAACCGGGGATCAGCGCGGGGTGGAGCGCGTTCTCGATGACGAGCATTGGTCCCGACTGGGTGGCCAATTGCGCATCGGGCTTCACAGCAAGAAAGTCTTCCGTCGGCAGGATGCCCGCTCCATCCTCTCCGGAAAAGAACACGCCGTTGGGCTTTTTGTAGAAATTCGGCACCTGTCGCGGCGGGCCTTCGATCGTGGTGGTATCGGCCGACCGCAGTTCCTCTCCATTCTCGATATAAAGGCCGAGCGGCGAAAAATCGGTCTGGTACATGCCGGCATTGATCGCGAAGATGAGGTTCTGCTCCTGCTCCCGGAGCGCGCCAGCGAGGTTGGAGAAGCGGCGGTAAGGCAGACCCTCTTCATTTCTCCAGAACAGACGCAGGTCGGACACGGCAGGGTCGATCGTGCAGACGACATAGCCCGAACCCTCGAAACGTTCGTCGCTGCACTGCAGAGCCTTGGCCTCCGGAAGCGCGAAGAGCACGGCGATTACCGCCAACACGGCCGTCAACGCAGCACCGGCCAAACCTCGTATTGCAGTCATGCACTGTCCTCGCTCGCTGTGATCGGTCGGTCGATAGCAGGAGAGTGCCGTAATTCTAAGACCACGCTTCACCCGTGCCTTGGAAATTTCGAGGTATCGGCGGCAATCGAGATCTAGCGAAGAAGCCCGTCGAGATCGAAGTCGTCCCACCCTTTCAGGCCGGACGACTGTTTCTCCCCGCTGACAGTGCCTTCGGCGCGGCCGGACGAGCCGCCCAATTTGCCCGCCTTCTTCAAAGCAGCTTTCTGGGCTCCGCGTCGTCTGTTTTCGGCCGCGGTCGCTGAGTCTTCTTCACGCCAGACCTCGGGAAGATCGCGGTCGAGCACATCCTCGATATGGCGCGGATCGAAAACGTGAAAGGTGATCTTGCGCGCCCGGCCACGCAGCTTGACGGTTCGGGTTCCTGCACTTTCCAGCCGGCCGTCCTTCAACCAGCGATGGCGTTCAGCGGGCTTGATGGCGAGAATGTCCTCGACCTCGCGGGGTATCACCGGAAGACTTTCGATGCCGACAAGTTTGCTGGTGACGGCCTTTACGAGTCCGAAGTGATCGTCCTCATCGTCTTCCGGCACGCGAAGCACGATCGCGCCGGATTCGATGTCGACCTTCCTGCGTTCCTTGAAAGGAAGATGCGCACGGATTTCGAGGAGGATGCCCCTGGTGCGCACAGCCGAACCCAATGTCGCGGCCGGTGAAAGGGGCCATTCTTGGATCAGTCTCGTCGGTGGTTTGGGTTTTGGTGCTCGGGGCATGATGCTCAGATGGAGTCTGACGCATCGGCCTTCAATCTGATTCTTTCGGCCGTTTGCAGTCTGCGCCAATTCATGGCGACCGGTACGACGCCCATGATCCTCATACGATTTCGTGGATCACAGGCATCAACTGCCCGTTCGTGATCTGCACCTTTGCCAAGGTGATGGGCAATCTGAACCTGCGCGGGCCCGTACTGCCGGGGTTCAGGTAAAGCACGCCATCCCCCATTTCGATGCTCGCCCGGTGAGAATGTCCCGAGATGACGAGGTCGATGTCTGTTTTACCGGGAGAAAACGCCAGGTCCTTGCGATCGTGGATCACGAATATACCCAGATCGAAAAGCCTTGTCCGCAGCGTCTCGGGATAGGTCGCTGCCCAAGAGTCGACATCGATGTTTCCGCGGATCGCCGAAACCGGGGCGACCGTTTCCAGTCGCTTGATAATGTCGGGGTTTCCGATGTCGCCGGCGTGGATGATGTGATCGACGCCTTGCAGCAGGGCAATTGCCTCAGCGCGCAGGAGACCATGCGTATCCGAGATGACGCCGAGTGTGGGCATGGCAGAAGGGGTCCTTCACATCAGAATGAAATAAGCGGCTTTGTCTTGGCAGATCAGCAAAAGTAGGGCTCGCTCAAATCACGCATTCCTCGCCTTCGCCACAGGGATCTGGCACACCATGTGTCGGGGTACGGACGACACCGCCCCAGTTGGAGGACCGATGCCGAAGAACAAAGGCCAGAGCACTCTCGACAAGGAGCGTGCGAAGACGGAAAAGCTCCTTAAGAAGGTTGGGTATACAGCCTTGAAAGAAGCCGGCGTCAAATCGATGCGTCCCAGCCTGCCGAATTTGAAGACCGTGAAGCGCGAGCCGTAGTCTGGCCCATCAGCCCGTCTCGCACCGGTCCCCACAGGTCCTAAACATGCAGGCGCGCCGCATCATGCTGTGGTAAGCAGGCGTCGCATGTCGGCGAGTGCATCTCCTGCGTCGTCCAAGATTTCGGCTGTGCCCGTGGAAAAGAGAACACCAATGCTTGAACCGACCGGCGTAGCCGCCCTTGGCGCTTTGGGCTGGTCGTCATTTTTCAGCGATCAGATCGGCGAAGACGACGTTCATCTCGTGCCCGTCCGCATCGCGAATATCCATCGCGCACGCATCAGCGGATACTCCGCAAATGGCCCCGTCGACCTTGTTCTGCCGGCGAGCGAAGCCGTTGGCGATTATGCGGTCGGCGACTTCGTCCTTGCAGAACCGGGCGATCATCTCGTTCGTCGGCGCCTTGAGCGCACCTCGCTGCTTTCGCGGCGCATGAGCGACGGCAGCACGCAGCTCTCCGGTGCCAATGTCGACACGCTGTTCATCGTCACTTCCTGCAATGACGATTTCAACGTTCCACGGCTCGAGCGGTATCTGGCCATGGCAGCACAATGTGAAATCCCTCCGGTTCTGGTGCTGACCAAAGCGGATACCCCACAAGGAGCCGATCCGTTCGTGACACTGGCGAGCGATCTGGCGCGAGACCTGCCGATCGTGGTGGTCGATCCGCGCCGCCCGGAGGTTGTTTCGAAACTGCAATCCTGGTTCGGCTTCGGCAAGACCGTGGCGCTCACGGGCTCTTCCGGGGTTGGCAAGTCGACGCTCGTGAATACGCTTTCAGGCTCCAGCGCCGATAGCGCCCAACTCACCGGCGCCGTTCGGGAAAGTGATTCCAAGGGACGACACACGACGACCGCGCGCTCGTTGCACGTGGTCAGCGTCGGTGGCTGGGTGTTGGATTCGCCCGGTATCCGATCGGTGCATCTCGGAGAAATGGCCGAGGGGCTCGATGCGGTGTTCGCCGAGATCAGCGAGTTGGAGAGCCGGTGCAAGTTCAGAAACTGCACGCACAGCCACGAGCCGGCCTGCGCCGTGCTCAAGGCCGTGGAAGATGGGAGGATCGATCCCGATCGCTTCGCCCGCTGGCGTAAGCTGCATGACGAAAACAGTGCTTCCGGTGCGCATAAGTCGTCACGCCGGTGAGCTTTCCGAACAGCCGCCGAGAGATCAGCTGATCGTCAAGCCGTCAAGCCGTCATCCGAAGTCGACTTCGATGCGTCGATCGCCGCGGACCCGGACCCGGCAGATGCGCGAGAATTCGTCGGCCATGATAAGCAGCTTGAAGCGATCGGGGACGTCGGCTGTGCTGATGAAATCGAGCCCGGCGCCGGTTTCGGAGAGGGTCCGCACCGTGCAATCCATCGTCGACCGTCCTCCATTGAACGCGATGCGTCCACCTTTCAGTACCCGACGACGTACATCGGCTGGAATTGGCTGTGCGGGACTTTCCCAGCGGATACAGCGGTTGCGTCCGTCCGACTTCGCGACATAGAGCGCCGCGTCCGCCCGTTCGAGCAGAGTGTCTATGTCCAGCGTGGTCCGATCGAGACCGGCCACGCCGACACTGATCGTCGCGCCGACCGGTCCATCGACATGCTCTATTCGAAGACGGGCAACCGCAGAGCGGAGTTTTTCCGCGACGTCAAGCGCTGCCGCGGCGCTCGATTGATGGAGGATGATGGCGAATTCCTCGCCGCCAAGTCTTCCGATGATGTCTGAGTGACGGGCGTTCGCCTTGAGCGTCGATATGACCTCGACCAGAAGCCGATCGCCGAACCGATGCCCGTAGGTATCGTTGACGCGCTTGAAGTGATCGAGATCGATCATCATCACGCTGAGATCGGTGCCGTGACGCCGGGCGAGGCCGATGGCGCGCGCTGCCTCTTCGCGGAATGCGCGCCGGGAGAGGGCACCCGTTAGCGCATCGGTCATGGCCAGCGTTCGCAGCTCCAGTTCGCTGACGACGAATTGGGCGAGATCGGCGAGAATGCCCTGGTCGCGCTTCGAAAAAGTACGGGGCACCGTGTCCGCCGCGCAGAGCGTGCCGATGACGTGACCATGCGGTGTGCGCAGCGGCATCCCGGCGTAGAAGCGCAGCTTCAATCCCTCGATTACCGCCGGATGATTGTGAACGGTGGGATGAACCAGTGCATCTTCGACGATGAGCGGCTCGCCATTGACGACGGCGATTTGGCAAAGCGATTGCGACAGGTCGGTTTCCGCCACATCGACGCCCTGGCGGGATTTGTACCATTGTCGATGCCCGTCGATCAGCGTCACGGTCGAGATCGACACATCGAAGATCTGACGGGTAAGCCGGGTGATCCGATCGAAGGCTTCCTCCGGTGGCGTGTCGAGCACGTCATAGCGCTCCAGGGCAGCGAGACGATCATTCTCGTCGTCCATCTCGCGCAGGGCATCGCGCTCGCTCACGCTCTCAATCTCCTTCAGTGATTTGCCGAAACCGTGCTGGCATAAATTAAAGAATTTCTTAATTCGCGGCGGACAGTTTAACGGATTGTTAGAGCAGATGAAGCGGTTGCCGGACGGGCATCCACCACCTCGGCGCCTTGCAAGAGAGGGTGGATATTGCCATATCCCGTGCAGCGGACCGGGCCCCTCTGGCGAACTTCTCGAAGCGTCGCGATGTCGGACCGTCTGGATATTGGCCCGCTTTGCGACTTCTCAGCGGGCAACTGGAGCAACGGTTGCCATGATGCATCTCGGACGTTTTCGCTTTTTCGCCCTGCTGTCGGCGGCATTCATCGCTATGGCGCTTGTCTCTGTCGATTTTGCCGAGGCGCGTCGTGGCGGCAGTTTCGGCAGCCGCGGCTTCCGCACGCAACAGTCCGCCCCACCCACGCGAACCGCACCGAACCAGACCGGTCCGGTCGAGCGCAGCATGACGCCGGCGCCGAGCACCGCGCCGCGCCAGCAGCAGACGGCAGCTCAGCAGCAGCAGCGGCCGGGCATGTTCGGTGGCCTGGGCGGCGGGTTGATGCGCGGCATCTTGATCGGTGGTCTGTTCGGCATGTTGCTCGGTTATGGCTTCGGCGGCTTGGCCGGTGCGCTCGGCTTCCTGGTGCAGTTGCTCCTCATCGGCGGGCTCGTGTGGCTGGCGATGGCGTTCTTCCGCTCGCGCCGGCAGCCGGCCGTCGCCGGTGGCGCCCGCACGCAAGCCTCGGCCGGTGGACCGGGCTTTGGACATTCCTCGATGCGTGATGCGGCGCCCCAGTCGTCGCCGAAGGCATCAGCTGCGGGTTTCACGGTCCCGCGGATTGGCGGAGGCGCAGCTGCTGCTGCCCCTCAAATGACCGACATCGCCGTCGATCAGGAAGATCTCGACATGTTCGAACGCCGTCTCGGCGAGGTGCAGCGCGCGTTTGCAGACGAGGATCACGCTGCTCTGCGCCGGCTTTCCACGCCCGAGATGGTCTCTTATTTCTCGGAGGAACTGGCCGACAACGCAAAGCGCGGGGTGCGCAACGAGGTGACCGGCGTGAAGCTTCTGCAGGCAGATATTGCCGAAGCGTGGAACGAGGGCGAGGACGACTATGCCACCGCCGCGTTCCGCTACGAGGCGACGGATGTCCTGCGCGACCGCACCACCCGCGCTTTGGCGGGCGGTGTCGACGAACCGACCGAAACGGTCGAGTTGTGGACCTTCGTGCGCCGGAACGGTGGGGATTGGAAGCTTTCGGCGATCCAGGAAGCTGCCGCCTAGAGCTGCAACCCCCTGCCGATCGCGTTGAGACGTCATGTAAAACCGAGCTTGTGGCGCGGCAGCTCTTGCGCCGCAGGCGGCAGGATGGTTTGAGGCGGCTCCCCGCTTAAACTGACCCGGACACCGCGCATGATCCGCCTTGAAAGCATCGGCAAGCAGAACGGCAAGCAGATCGTCTTCATCGAGGCGTCGGCAGCACTTCAGCGCGGCGACAAGATCGGCCTTGTCGGCCCGAATGGGGCTGGCAAGACAACGCTTTTTCGCATGATCACCGGCGAGGAACTGCCTGACGAGGGGCAGGTCTCGGTCGATAAGGGTGTGACGGTCGGCTATTTCAGCCAGGATGTCGGCGACATGGCCGGGCGCAGCGCAGTGGTCGAGGTGATCGACGGTGTCGGCCCAGTCAGCGCGCTGGCAGCCGAGATGGCAGAACTCGAAGCCGCGATGGCGGACCCGGACCGTGCCGATGAGATGGACGACATCATCACGCGTTATGGCGAGGTACAGGGCCGCTACGACGAGCTCGACGGCTACGCGCTCGATGGGCGCGCGCGCGAGGTCCTGGACGGGCTTGGCTTCAGCCAGGACATGATGGATGGCGATGTCGGCAAGCTTTCGGGCGGCTGGAAGATGCGGGTGGCGCTCGCCAAGATCCTGCTGATGCGGCCCGACCTGATGCTGCTCGACGAGCCATCGAACCATCTCGACATCGAAAGTCTCATCTGGCTCGAAACCTTCCTGAAGGGGTATGACGGCGCCATCCTGATGACGTCGCACGATCGGGAATTCATGAACCGCATCGTCGGCAAGATCATCGAGATCGATGCGGGTGCGCTTACCACCTATTCCGGCGATTACGAATTCTATCGCCAGCAGCGCGCAATTGCCGAAGTGCAGCAGCAGGCGCAGTTCGAGCGCCAGCAGGCAATGCTGGCGAAGGAAGTCGCCTTCATCGAGCGATTCAAGGCGCGCGCAAGCCATGCCGCGCAGGTGCAAAGCCGGGTGAAGAAGCTCGACAAGATCGAACGCGTGGAGCCGCCGAAGCGCCAGCAGACCGTGCGCTTCGAATTCCAGCCCGCACCGCGCTCCGGCGAGGATGTCGCGACCGTCAAGGGCGTTCACAAGAGCTATGGTGACCGCACGATCTATGATGCGCTCGACTTTCAGGTGCGCCGGCGCGAGCGCTGGTGCGTGATGGGCGTCAACGGTGCCGGCAAGTCGACGCTGCTCAAGCTGATCGCAGGCGCTTCGGAGCCAGATGCCGGCTCCGTCACGCGTGGACCGAGTGTGAAGATGGGCTATTTCGCGCAGCACTCCATGGAGCTGCTGGAAGGCGAGAGCACGGTGCTACAGTCGCTGGAAGATAGATTTCCGCTGGCGGGGCAGGCGCCTTTGCGGGCCCTTGCCGGCTGCTTTGGCTTTACCGGCGACGACGTGGAGAAGAAGTGTCGCGTGCTTTCCGGCGGCGAGAAGGCCCGCCTCGTCATGGCCAAGATGCTGTTCGACCCGCCGAATTTTCTCGTTCTCGATGAGCCGACGAACCATCTGGACATTGCCACCAAACAGATGCTCGTCGAGGCGCTGTCGCGGTTCGAAGGCGCGATGCTGTTCGTCAGCCACGACCGTCATTTCCTGGCCGCGCTCTCCAATCGTGTGCTGGAACTGACGCCGGAGGGCCCGCATCTCTATGGCGGCGGCTACACCGAATATGTGGAGCGGACGGGCCAGGAGGCCCCTGGCCTGCGGAGCTGAGCCAGTCGTCTGGCACTTTCGGCATCAAGCCCTATCTGCTTCCGTCAGGTCATAAATGACCGGCAAACCGAACACTGGTCAAAGGCAGACGTCGACGGCCATGGAGCTTCGGGCAATGGGACTTACAGACGCTTCATGACTGGTAACCTTGCTGCGCCTGCCACAGTCTCTGCCGAAGCGGATGACGCACTGCTCGAGATGGTGCAGCGGCAGACCTTTCGCTATTTCTGGGAAGGAGCGCATCGTCCGAGCGGGCTTGCACGGGACCGGCAGAAGACGACCGGCGACCCGAACAACGATCTCGTCGCGATCGGCGGTTCCGGTTTCGGCTTCATGGCGATCGTCGTGGCGGTCACGCGCGATTGGACTTCGCGGGATGCGGCACTGAACAGATTGGGCACGATGCTGTCCTGTCTGGAGCAGGCGACGCGCTACCGGGGTATGTTCGCGCACTTCATCAACGGGCGTACAGCGCAAACCATACCGTTCAGCCGAATGGACGACGGAGCCGACGTCGTTGAGAGCGCCTTGCTCTTCCAGGGGCTTCTTTGCGTCCGGCAATTCTTCGACCGTGCCACGTCCGTAGAGCGGTCGCTTCGCGAACGCATCGACCGGCTGTGGCAAGAAGCGGAGTGGGACTTCTATCGGCGCGACGGGGGCAACCACCTCTATTGGCACTGGAGCCCGAACCATGGCTTCGCCATGAATCAGAAGGTTACGGGCTGGAATGAAGGGCTGATCGTCTATGTGCTTGCGGCGGGCTCGCCAAGCCATCCGATTGATGCGGATGTGTATCATCAGGGTTTCGCGTCAGGGCCGGGCTTTCGAAACGGGCGCAGCTACTACGGCATCGAACTTCCGCTTGGCATGGAATTCGGTGGTCCGCTGTTTCTCGCGCACTATTCGTTCTGCGGCCTCGATCCGCGCGGGTTATGCGATCGATATGCCGATTATTTCGAGCAGAATGTCCGCCATACGCAGATCAATTACCGGCACTGCGTTACGAACCCCCATGGCTACAAAGGGTATGGACCGGATTGCTGGGGGCTGACGTCGAGCCACAGCCCTTCAGGCTATGTCGCGCACGCACCCGACAACGACATCGGTGTGATCACACCGAGTGCTGCGCTTTCCAGTTTCAGCTATACGCCTGAGGAGGCGATGCGGGCACTTCGGTCGTTCTCGGCCAAGCCCACCAACCGCATCTGGGGCCGGTTCGGCTTCGTCGACGCGTTCAGCGAGAGCCGCAACTGGTTCGCCCGCACCTTTCTCGCGGTCAATCAGGGGCCGATCGTGATCATGCTGGAGAATTTTCGGAGCGGCCTGCTCTGGGATCTGTTCATGGCCGCTCCCGAAGTGCAAATCGGGCTTGCGAAGCTGGGCTTCACCAGCCCGCACATGACGAAGAACCGTGCTTCGATCGGTTCCTGATGCAGCGTTCGGACCAACCGCCTGTGTGGTCGGCCCGAATGGTCAGTGTTAAAGTCGCACGAGATAATTACCGTGCGCGGGCAACCTTCTGGTCGTGAGCCATGGCGTTCTTGTCTCCTTCGCCTTTGGCGAATGACGACGTGGCGGGAACGCCCTGATAGCCGGAGATCGATTCCGCGCTCGCCATGCCCGGAGCGTCCGACGTACCGCCGACCAAATCGCGGGTGGCTTTCTCGATCCGGTCACCGATCTCCTTGTCAACGTTGCGCCAGTAGTCGAATGCCCGTTGCAGGATCGGCTCGCTGACGCCATTGGCAAGGTGGCCGGCAACGTTGTCGACGAAGCGCGCGCGTTGCGCATCGTCCATCACGTCACGCACGAGCGCGCCGGGCTGACTCCAATCGTCATCTCCCTCGCGCAAGGTATAGGCGGCGCGAACCATTTCGCCGTCTGCCATCCATGTTGCTTCTCCACCGACTTCCGGCTGTGCAGCCGGGCCACCGTAGGAGTTGGGCGCGTAGACCGGATCGACGGCATTGACCGTCCGGCCGCGGCCGGCGCGCGAGTAGGAATGCACCTCGGCCGCCTTTGCCTGATTGACCGGTATTTGCTTGTAGTTCACGCCGAGGCGGGCGCGGTGGGCGTCGGCGTAAGAAAAGCCGCGTGCCAGAAGCATCTTGTCGGGGCTGAGGCCGATGCCGGGTACCATGTTGTTCGGCTCGAACGCCAACTGCTCGATCTGCGTATCCCAATCGACCGGGTTGGTATCCAGCGTCAGCTTTCCGACTTCGATCAGCGGATAGTCCTTGTGCGGCCATGTCTTGGTGAGGTCGAACGGATTGATGCGATAGGTCTTGGCGTCTTCGAACGGCATCACCTGGAATTTCAGTGTCCAGCTCGGGAATTCGCCTTTGGCGATATGATCGAAGAGGTCGCGGCGATGATAATCACCGTCCTGTCCGGCCATCTTGTCCGCTTCGTCCTGGGTGAGGTGCGCATTGCCGTCACCGAGATCGGTGTGGAAGTGCCATTTGACCCAGAACTTCTCGCCGGCCTCGTTGATCAGCATGTAGGTGTGGCTGCCATAGCCGTTCATTTCGCGCCAGTTCTTCGGCACGCCGCGATCGCCCATGAGATAGGTGACCTGGTGGGCGCTTTCCGGGCTGAGCGTCCAGAAATCCCACTGCATGTCATGGTCGCGCAGGCCGTTGTCGGCGCGACGCTTCTGGCTGCGGATGAAGTGTTGGAACTTCATCGGGTCGCGGATGAAGAAGATCGGCGTGTTGTTGCCGACCATGTCGAAATTGCCGTCCTCGGTGTAAAATTTCACCGAGAAACCGCGCGGATCGCGCCATGTGTCGGGGCTGCCGCGCTCACCGGCGACGGTCGAGAAGCGGATGGCAGTCTCGACCTTTGCACCGGGCTGAAGGAACTTGGCCTTGGTGTACTGGCTGATGTCTGCCGTCACTTCGAAATGGCCGAACGCACCGCTGCCCTTGGCGTGGGGCTGGCGCTCGGGAATGCGCTCGCGGTTGAAGTTCGCCATCTGCTCGATCAGGTAGTGATCGTTGAGCACGATCGGGCCGTCTCGTCCTATAGAAAGCGAATGTTCGTCGCTTTGTACCGGGATCCCGGCATCGGTCGTCGTGCGGGGGGCGAATGTTTTCTCGGCCAATATCGTGCCCTCGGGAGCGTGTTGTGGGGATAATATCGCTCAACGGCAGAGCGAGCAGCCGGTTCCGTCAATAGTTGAAGAAGATGATCCTGCAGGATCGCAGCTCACTGTGCTGTGGCCCGGGACCGGCTGTTCCCAAAGACGTCGGGCACACTCAACACCATTCCGGCGGAGGTTTCGTTGACCCATGTCAATGGCGTCGCCCGTCTAGGAGCATAGAATTCGTCCTTCACGGAGGATTTCGCCATGGAACGATATGGATGGCAGGATTGGGTGATCTTGCTTCTCGGCGGATGGCTTGTTGTGTCGCCCTTCGCTTTGCGCACCCTCGGATATGAAAGCGGGCCGGCGCTTGCCGCGGATTGGAACGCCTATATCGTCGGCGTTCTCGCCCTCGGTCTCGGCATCGCCGCGTTGCTGGCACGAAGGATCTGGGAAGAGTGGGCCGACATTGCGCTCGGTGTGTGGCTTATCGTGTCGCCCTGGGTGCTGAGCTTTGCGTCCGATCGTCCGATGACGACCAATGTCATCGTGGTCGGCGGGCTCATGATCCTGGTGGCTGCATCGACCATCGCGACCGATCGGACGTCTCATGCGTGAGACCACGGGAAAGCCCGACGGGCTCGATGTCGACGCCATGCGGCGCATACTGACGGCGCGCCGGGATGAACTGGATCGGCGCTTGGGCAGGATTGGCGCCGATCTGGCCCAACCGGGTGACCGGGATCTGGAAGATCAGGCTATCCAGCGCGAGAACGACGAGGTGCTGGAGGAACTGGGCGAGGCTGGCCTTGATGAACTGCGCCAGATCGAGGCCGCCTTGAAACGGGTCGAAGAAGGTACCTACGGGATTTGCACGCGCTGTGGGAAGCCGATCGACGCGCGGCGGCTACAAACCCTTCCCTCGACGCCCTTCTGCGGGTCCTGCGCCACAAAACGCTGAACGGCGGGATCTTGATGATCACTGAGATGACCAGCGAAGACTGCATGGCGCTTCTCTATGAAGTTGCGACAGGGCGTCTCGCCTGTGCGCTTGACGATCAGCCCTACGTGGTTCCGATCCTTTTTGCAGCCGAGCCGGGGCACCTCTATGGATTTACGACCCTGGGGCGCAAGGTCGAGTGGATGCGTCAGAACCCGCGCGTCTGTGTTGTCGTCGACAGGATTGAGCATCGGGAATCTTGGGAAAGCGTCATCGTCATTGGCCGCTATGAAGAGATTTCTCCAAATAACGGCCACGAGGGGCAGCGCGATCATGCCTGGTCCCTGCTGCAGGCCAATGCTGGCTGGTGGGAACCCGGTTACCAGCACACGCGGATCGGCGATGTCGACCGCCCACTTCTGCCCGTGTTCTTCCGCATCGCCATCGTCGAGATGACGGGGAGGCGGTGCGCAGTCGAGAAACGGGCGCAGCTGCCACCACAGCCAGGCTTCGTCGAGCGGATGATCGGCCGATTTACGTCACGAACTTGACCCTGATCAAGGCAGGGCCCGGACATTGTTCTAGAAGGGGACACGAGAGGCTGGAAGGTGGCTCATCCCAAGGAGGACCACATGCTCGACAAGACACTCAGACAAAACATCATCGATGCGCTGGATTTCGACCCTGGACTCGATGCCGCCGATATCGGCGTTGCGGTGGAAAACGGCGTCGTCACGTTGACCGGCCATGTGCCGACTTTCGACGAGAAACTGACGGCGGAAGATCTCGTCAAACGCATCAAGGGCGTGCGCGGCATTGCGCAGGAGATCGAAGTCCGCCCGGCCGGCACGCATCGCACCGCCGATGACGAGATCGCAAAGCGTGCGCTGAACGTGATCCGATGGAACACGACCATTCCCGACGAGCAGATTCAGGTGAAGGTGCAGAAGGGCTGGGTCACGCTGACCGGAAAGGTGGAATGGCAGTACCAGAAGAACGCCGCAGCCGGTGCAGTCCGCGGGCTCTCAGGCGTGACCGGCGTTTCCAACATGATCGAGATCCGGCCGCGGGCGGAGGCGACCGACATCAAGAAGCGCATTGAGGATGCCTTCAAGCGCGATGCCGAACTGGAGGCCCAATCGATCAGGGTCGACGTTCACGACGGAAGAGTGACGCTGGAGGGCCATGTGAAAGTGTGGGCCGACCGGCAGGCCGCTGAACGCGCCGCATGGTCGGCGCCGGGCGTGACGGCTGTTGAGGACCGCATCACCCTGGCCTGACGCGGTTCGGGTAACCGTCGTGGAAACGCGGTCGTCGAAAGGCGACCGCGTTTTGCCGCCCAGCGATCCGCCGGCGCGACCGTCCGAGTGCAAAGGAGAGAAGGGGCAAATACTTCGTTTTGACCCCCATCGATGCCGACCATCGGTATCTCAACGAAGCGAGTTGACGCAGATGAATGCCTTGCTGGCTCGCACTAATGATGCGTCATGCTGGAGAGGGGTGCCGCCACACCGGGATGCTGGAGATAGCCCTCCTGGAAGCCCGCGAGATCGATCAGCCCCTCAAGATCGATGACTGACAGCATCTGTCGGTCCCAACGCACCAGCTTGGCGGCACGCAATGTCTGCAATGTTCGGTTGGTATGGACGACCGACAGGCCGATCATGTCGGCAAGGTAGGTCTGCGTGGCCGGAAAGCGCAGGTGAGACCCAGTCGTGAGGCCAGCTGCCCGCGCCCGCAAGAAAAGTTCACAGATCATGTGCGCGAGGTGCTGCTCAGCATTGCGCCTGCCAAGCGAGGCAATCCAGGCGCGTGCAATGGCGCCGTTTCTTTCCGACAACTGACAGAGGCTGTTGGCAAGTGGTGCACTCCGCGATGCCGCCCGGCTCATCGTGTCGTTACGGAACCTGGTGGTCGAGCAGGCGCCCATGGCTACCACACCATCATTGGACGGCTGCTGCGCGCACAGGCGCAGATCGATGAAATCCCCGCACATGTAAATCGCAGTGATCTGCCGTGTTCCCTCGGGCGTCAGCTGGTAGCGTGCAGCAAAGCCATGTTGCACCAAGTGGCTGTAGGCGGCCTCATCTCCCGTGTGCAGCAGATGCTCATGGCTGCGATAATGGGCGGATTGACCGGCCGTTTCGTCAAAAAGCGCCATGAAGGCGGCGCCCTTGCGATCAGCAAGTCGCTCCTCATGCAGATTGTCATAGGTCAAGATGCTGTCCTCTCAGTCCGCAAACAGCATGCGCCTGTGACCAAAAGGTTTCAAATCACAAACTATTATCGTCTCATCTGCTGACAATTTTTACGGAGCCGAGTTTGTTGGACCGATGACGCAATTGGCATCGGCCCAGGCGAGGCGCGCGCTCTTCATTGGAACCGAGACGCGTCTGCGCTGTTGCCCTTGCGCAAACACGAGGAGACAGCACCATGGATCACAGCAAACACGCCAGGCTCTCGGATATCGAGATCACCGAGCGCAATCTCAAAGGCTCCACCGTTTATGGCGCCAACGACGAAAAGGTCGGCAGCGTAGCTCACATGCATGGCGTGGGAAAAACCGCCCGCGTCGTGATCGACGTCGGCGGCTTTCTGGGCTTTGGCGCGAAGTCAGTCGCGGTGGCTGCCAGCGAGCTCGATATCATGCGAGATGAGGGTGGCACGGTCCACGCGGTCACCGCTTGGACGAAAGACCAGCTCAAGGACATGCCCGAGCACACCGACTCATGATGGATCAGGCCCGGTTCGCGCCGGGCCTTTTGCCATTACGTCTGCGCGAGCCATTCCGGATCGTTTGTATTTGGAACAAACCGGGGTCGGCCCGTCTTAGCCCTCCAATCAACAGGAGGCGATGACATGAACTATCTATGGCTTTTTGTCGTTGCGGGCGGCGCAATCATACTTGGGCTCGTTCTTGCTTTCGCCGCGATGAACACGCGATCGCACGCCTGCCGAAGCCGCTAGGGGCAAGGCCAAGACGCGCGAGATGTATCAAGAACGCGACGATGAGACCAATCCGCTCGAGGCGGTTATCGACAACCGGGTCACGAAGCCATCGGAGCACCACACCACAGTGCCATCGCAATCCGGGGCGTCGACCGCACAGCCACCGCAACCCGGAACATCAGATGAGCGCCCTCGTTGGGAAGGTCCGGCGGAAAACCGGCCGCGCGGTTATAAACCTGCCATCGACGATCCGAGCCAAGCATAGACTGTCAATTCCGGAGCATCCCGCGGCGTCACTTCGCGCCACTGCGGGTGCTGGTTGCGCTGGTACGACGACGGCGAGGACATCGGCTGCATAGCTGCAGCAGGCATGGTATTTGCTTGGTACGCCGCATCGCTTGTTCGGAGAAGCAGCATGATCGACCTTGTTTTGCTTGCATGCCTCATTTCGCAGCCGGATCAATGCCGTGAACACATCATTTCCTCAGAAGGGTCCAAGGCTGCCTGTGTGCAGACTTCTATCATGACGCTTGCACGCTGGGCTGGCGATCATCCCGGCTGGCATATCGAGAAGTTCCGCTGCGAAGAGTTTAGCCGAGATGCCTAATCGGCGCGCGTCAGGGTCTGCCTGTTGCTTCGATGGCGGCTGACCGGCTCATCGCACATCAAGCGGCTGCGCTGTTGCGTCCCGTAATGGATGGACCTTCGACCTTGGGCGGGCCTTTGAAGATCCGGAAAGTACCGCGGCCAGCGGACTTTGCCGCGTAAAGCGCCGTGTCGGCATTGGCGAAGAGATCGGCTGGGTCGATCCCTTTCGCTAAGGCAATGCCGACCGAAGCGCCGAGTGCGTGACTGTTTCCTGCAAGCTCAAAAGGGTTGGCCATGGCAACAGTGATCGCGCGGGCGCATTCCGCGATGTCCTCCAGATTGGCACCCGCACCCATCAGCACTGCAAACTCATCGCCGCCGATCCGCGCGACGAGATCGGCTGACGCACACGTCGCCAGAAGCCGTGCAGCCGTTTCGCGCAGGCAGGCGTCTCCCACCATATGGCCGTGCCCGTCATTGACCTGCTTGAAGCCATCGAGATCGATGAGGAGCAGTGCCGAAATCGCGTCGGCTGCTCCCTGGTTGACCAGCCTCTCCTGAAATTGCGACCGGTTCGGCAACCCGGTCATCTCATCGAACGCTGCGAGGTGACGCAGGCGGTCGACAGCGCGTTTTTCGGCCGTGATGTCCTGCTTCATGCCAAAAATACGAACCGCGACGCCGTTCTCGCACTCGACCTGCGCGGTGATGCGCATGAACTTCTGTACGCCTCTCGCAGTGACGATCTCGGCGTCGAACGAAAAGCCGGTGCGGTCTGCGATCGCCTGGCTGCGTCGTCGCTCCATCTCTGCCCGCGACTGCGGTGTGTAAAGCGCAAGCGTGGTTTCTCGCGTAGGCATCGAGCCTCGCGGCAGATCGAAAATGTCGTAGACTACATCCGTCCAGCGCAGCGAATTGTCTGCGAGTTCACACTCCCAGACGCCGATCTGTGCTGCCTCGGACGAGCGCGCAAAGATTTTGCGAGAGTGGGCGAGCTCCCGTTCCTGCAAGGCGACGACTGCAAGCAGTTCGTCGACGCGCCGGCGCAACACAGCCATATCGTCAAATTGACTCGCCAGAAACTCGTGCACCAGTGCGCATCCTCAACGTTGCGCCGGAAGTCTAGTGCGGGAGAATTAAGGATTGCTCACCTGCCGTCGCAGCGCGAGCAGGCTTTCTTCAGTCGCGCGGATTGGATCCTCCGGCTCAGAGACCCAACGCGACACCGTCGCTGCGGGGATCATGTGCGCCTTCGATGATACCGTTCTCGACGCGGATGAGACCGGCCTGTCCCGAAATCGGACTGTGCGGTTCCAGCAGGCTGATCTCGTGGCCGCGCTGCGCAAGCTTGTTGAGCACCTCTTCACCGACGCTCTCTTCGATCTTCAGGCTGTCGCGGCTGTCCGAAAAGGTTCGGCCAAGCAGGAAACGCGGCGCCGCCAGTGCAGCGGCTGGATCGAAGCCATGGTCGATCACCCGCGACAGAAGCGTGGCAAGCGTTTGCGGCTGACCGTCGGCGCCCTGCGTTCCATAGAGGAGGTGCGGCCTACCATCCTTCAAAGTCATGCCTGGGTTGAGCGTATAGAAGGGACGGGCGCCCGGACGAAGGCGGTTGGGCGAGGCCGGATCGCGTGAGAATGCCGCTCCCCGGTTCTGCCACAAAATGCCCGTGTCGCCGGCCACGACACCGCTGCCCCAATCAAAATAGATGCTCTGCAAGACACTGGCGCTACGGCCATGCGCGTCAACAGCGGCAAAGAATACCGTATCCCCGGTCTTGAACCTGTGAGGCCAGGGCAGGGCGGCTTGCCGATCGATCCGCGCGGCTTTGTCGGCCAGGCGTTCAGGAGCGAGCCATGCGCCGACGTCCAGAGGGCTGAAGTCCGGATCTGCGATGTCGGTCCGTGACAGGAACGCCTGTTTGATGGCCTCGACAACGAGGTGATAATAATCGGCGTTGTCGGCCGCAGCTTCGGCGATGCCAATGCGGTCGAGCAGAGCCATGATCTCGAGTGTCGACACGCCCTGCGTCGGAGGCGGCGGAGCCAGCAAATCCAGTCCGCGATAGCCAAGGCGCAGCGGCGGCTCGACGCGCGTGCGCGTGGCAGCGAGATCGGCGGCGCTCAGCGGCGAACCGGCCGCCTGCAAACCTTCGGCGATCTTGGCGGCAAGTTCACCTTCGTAGAAGCTGCGGTATCCGTCGCGCGCGATCATGCGCAGGCTCGCTGCCAACTGCGGCAGGCGGACCAAGTCGCTTTCGGTCTTCAGGTGCGATGTGTCGTAAAGTGCCGAGAAGCCGGCCCAGGTGCCCATCTCGCTGCGGCGGAAATCGAGCCAGAAGGCCTGCGATGCGCTGAGGGGAAATCCCTCCTCGGCCAGGGCAATTGCCGGCTCCAGAAGTGATGCGAAACTTGGTCCGCCGCCCCAGCGCGTTCGCGCGAAGTCATGGGCTGTGCCCCAGCTGTCGACGACACAGGCACTCGTGATCGCCGACATGGGACCGCGCAGCGGTATCGGAGCAGGGATGTTGCTGATGTTCGCGGCGGCCTGGCCGATGCCGGACAGCGTGTCGGCCTTGCCGGTCTCATCACTGACGATCCAGATGGCATCGCCGCCAAGTCCGCAGAAATGCGGGTAGACGACGGCGAGCGTGGCGCCGATCGCGATTGCCGCATCGATCGCACTGCCGCCTGCGGCCAGCACATCTCGTCCGGCCTCGCTCGCCAGGTGGTGGGGGCTTGTGACCATTGCCGTCCTGGATGTCGCGAGCCGGCCTTTGGTGTCGTGCATGGTCAATGTCCTTCAGCAGCAGCCGGCATGATCGCGGAACCAGCCTTCGAGCGCCGTCTCGATCTGCGGCCAGGCGGCATCGAGTTCGGCGAAGCGGTCGGCCTGCTGGCGATACCGTGCGCGCAGTTCGTCTTCGGCTGCGGGAAGATCGACGCCCAGGACTCCACCGTTCTTGACGATGCTGCGGCCGGCCACGACGACCTCCTCGATATGGGCCGCGGTTGCCCGAGCGAAGAGGAGGTCGATCGGATCGACTTCCATGATGCGATCGCGGTCGAGGGCCTCGTGGTCGATGACGATGAAGTCGGCGGCCTCGCCGGCCGCGAGGGCTCCTGTTCCCGGCGCACCGGTGGAACGGCGCCCATGGGCAACGCTTTCGAGAAGAAACTCTGTCCGGTTCCAGCTTTCGTCGAAGCCGAGGCCGCCGTGCAGGGCGTTGGCGATGCGGGTTTCGCGAACCATGTCATCGTCTTCGTCGAAGGCCAGGCCGTCCATGCCGATCGCGATCCGGCAGCCTCGTCGCCGCGCTTCGGCAATGGGCCCGATGCCCGAGCGCAGATGCATGTTCGACGAGGAGTTCGTGACGATGGATGCGCCTGCTTCGGCGATCATGTCCAATTCGTCCGGCCTCGCATGAATGCAGTGGGCGAGCGTTAGGCGCGGCGACAAAAGCCCGATGTCCTTTAGATAGGTCACGATGCCCTGGGGAAAGGTCCGGTCTGCCCAGTGCCGCTGATAGGGCGTTTCAAGCAGGTGCATGTGGACGCGCCGACCGGTTTGTGCGGAACGCTTAGCGACACGGACGAGAAGTTCATGCGAGCACCATTGAACGGCGGCCGGGCCATACTGCACATCGACCATGGGTCCGGTGATTGCATCCGCGATCTCGTCCGTCATGTCGATCAGCGCGTCGACGGTGAGCGGAGGCCGGCAGTAGGTCTCTTTCACGATCTTCTCCGCTTCGGGCGATAGTCCTGCAAGCAGGCTCGCTTCATCGCCATAGACGATCGGGTTCTGATCGCGGATCGCAGGCGCGTAGGCGATCCGCACGCCGATATCGCGGGCGGCGCGGGCGACCTCGCGCGCCTCGTCGACCGGCGAGAGCTTGCCGCTCGGACGGGTGTAGTGAACCATGATCGAGCCACAGCCGGAGCGCGCCGCGCGTGCGAGCGGTGCCAGAGCCGCAAGATAGGCGTCTGGCGGTGTCGCGAGCATCGAGCGAGGCAGCCATGTTTCAAGCGGCATGAAGGCGGCGCCGAAGGACGACAGCGCAAGCGGCCGCGCGTGATCATGCGCATTGGCAAAAGCGGGGATGATCAGTCTGCGCGGCGCATCCTGTTGAAGAGGCGCCGTTGAGGCCCGCGTGATGAGCTCGTTTTCCCACGACAGGGCGAGCGGGACCGAAAGATCGGCTCCACGTCCCGTCAGCGCGTGGCGTGCTTGGATTGTGGGCATCGGACTGCGCCCGCCTCTGCTTGAATTGACTGCGGCGCCGACAAAGCCAGCGCCGCCTGATTTTGGAGATCGACGGTCGCCGGCCTCAGTCGGCTTCGTAGACCAGTTCGCGCTCTTCGCGTGGCGGCAGGAATTCGCGCGAGAAGACCTGGTCGACGGCCGGGGTTGCGGTTAGCCCGTAGCCTTCGACCACGATGTCGATGGCCCGTGCGAGACGCTCGTCATCGACATCGCCGAGACCAATTTCGGCCGCTTCTTCCGATGCCATCAGCCGCTCATAGGCGAAGTTCAGGCGCTGGCGCTCGATCTCGGCGTTGACGAGGTTGTCGTAATTGACGACGGCTTCCATCGCCGTGTCCTGATCAACGCCGATTTCGATCGACGCCTTGTTCACCGCACGGACGAGGCCTGCCACTGCATCTGGATTTTCGTCGAGCAGTCGCTGCGACACCATCAGGCCGTTGGAATAGAGATCCATGCCGTAGTCGCCGAACTGCCACCAGTCGTAGTCGGCTTCCGGATCCTGGCGGTTTGCGAGCAGATTGAAGTAGCTGGTGATGTTGAAGACCAGCGCACCGTCGATCTCGTCCCGGATCAGCATCGGTTCCTGGAGGTTCGGCGCCATGTTCGAAATCTCGATGGCTTCCATGTCGAGATCGTTCGTGCGGGCGAAGACGGGCAGGAGGCGCGTGGTCGGCGTGCCTTGTGCGCCGCCGAGCGTGCGCCCCTGGAAATCCTCGATCGAGGTGATGCCGCTTTCCTTCTTCGTCACGATGGCGAAGGGCGGCTGGTTCCACATCATGTAGACCATGACCGGCGCGTCGTCCGGCCGTTCGGAGGCGTTCTGGATGATGGCGTTGATATCGCCGAAACCGGCATCATAGGCTCCGCCCATGATGCGCGTGACGGTCGCGCCTGAGCCTTCGCCCTGGTCGATGATGACGTTGAGGCCTTCCTCTTCGAAATAGCCCTTATCCTTCGCAACGAAAAACGCAGCGTCGGAGCCCTGGGTCTTCCAGCCGAGCGTGAAGCGGATATCGGTCAAGTCTTGTGCCAGCGCGGACGAGGCAAGCAGCGTGGTCACCAGCGTTGCGGTCAGAAAGGTCTTCATGGCAGTTCCCCTGTGTTGTGGTGTTCGGCTTATGGTTGGTCGTTGGGTTCAGGTGGCGATTTCGTTCTTGCGGGTCGCCCAGCCGATGACCCGGCCCTCGATCGCAGAGAAGATCGCGTAGAGCGTCACGCCCATGCCTGCGAGAATGAACAGGCCGGCAAAGACGAGCGGGACATCGAAGTTGGAGGAGGCCGACATCATCACATTGCCGATGCCGCGGTTCGACGCGACGGTTTCGGACAACACGGTGCCGACGAAGGCGTAGGTGATGGCCACTTTCAGCGCAGCAAAGAAGAAGGGCATGGTGCGCGGCAGGCCGACATTCCAGAGAATGTCGAACTTGCTGGCGCCGAGCGCTTTCAGCGTGTCCTCCTGCTCCGGCTCGGTCGTGGCGAGGCCGGTCGCGATGTTCACGACGATCGGGAAGAAGCAGATGACGATGGCGGTGAGGATGGCAGGGACGGTGCCCGAGCCGAACCAGAGCACGAAGATCGGGACGACGGCGACCTTCGGGATCGACGAAAAGCCAATTAGCAGCGGGTAGGCGGTGTCGTAGGCCGTACGCGATACCCCGATCACCGAGCCAATGATGACGCCGACGGAAACACCGCAGGCAAAGCCCACCATGGTCGTCATCAGCGTCTGCACGATATGCGGCCACAACACGTTGATGCGGGTGAAGAGCGTGGTGAAGACTTGCGACGGGCGCGGCAGCACGAGATCCGACACGCCGAGCAGGATGCACAATGCTTCCCAGGTGACGAAGAACGCGACAATGAGCGCGCCGGCCGCAATGCGGCGTTTGAACTGCTCGTTCATGGGCGCACCTCGCTGGTGGCGGTGTTTCCGCTGCGCGCTTCGACGATCAGTCCGCGCAGTCGCTGGTTGAGCTCGACGAAACCCGGTTCGAACGTCATCTCGACCGTGCGCGGACGAGGGAAGGTGACGGCGCTGTCGTCAAGGATGCGACCCGGTCGGGCGCTCATGACGCAGATGCGCTCTGCGAGATAGCCGGCTTCCTTGAGGTCATGGGTGACGAGCAGCACCGTGGGTTTCAGCTTCAGCCACAGGTCCTGCAGCGTGCTCCACAGTTCCTCACGGGTGAATTGGTCGAGCGCCCCGAAGGGTTCGTCGAGGAGCAGGAGGCGGGGTTCATGCACGAGGGCGCGGCAAAGATTAGCGCGCTGCAGCATGCCCCCTGACAATTGCCAGGGATAATGGTTGGCAAACCCCTTGAGCCCGACTTCCTCGAGCAGGGCATGAACACGGTCGCGGAACTCTGTCTTCCGCTTGGCGCGGAATTCATGACGGAACGGCCGCACGATCTTGAGTGGCATCATCACGTTCTTCTCGATCGTGAGCCATGGCAGCAATGTGGGGTTCTGGAACGCCATTCCGATCCGCAAAGCCTTGGCTTCGACTTCCCTGCCGCCGACGAAGACCGCTCCGGTCGTCGGTCTGATCAGGCCGGCGGCGAGCTTGAGGATCGTGGATTTGCCGCAGCCGGAAGGGCCGACGAGGGCGAGAAACTCGCCATCGCCGATCTTGAGCGACGTCTCGGAAAGCGCCGGAACCTGATTGTCGCCCCGTCCGAACGTCACGGTCGCCTGGGAAAGCTCCACAGCCGGCGTTCGGATATGCCGCTGCGCTGCTGCGGCGATCTGCGAGCCAGCCGGGGGAGGGGTCAATTTGTGCATACTGTTCATAACAGAGAGTGTATGCAATCGTGATGCCAGTTTCTCGTGGATCGGAGAAGGGCAGTGTTTTCAATGGTCCACGAGAAATCGGCGGAACGACGACGCGGCGAGCAATCGATCGATTGCCGTTGCTGCACACGAATTGAGCAAAGCGTTGGCTGCAAATTGAGCGGCGAACTGCATGCGCACAGCACTCTCCTTGATTGATAAAGACACCCGCTGCCGTTAATCACTCTGTCGCTGGGATGGAGAACTTCTGTGGTTCGAGAAGACAAGGCGCCGGGTTCCCCCGTTTCGCGCGATGGTCTGGGTGACAAGGCGGGCATGATCTGTCGTGCAATCCGCCGCGCCATTGTGGAGCAGGCGCTCCGGCCAGGCGATCGGCTGCCGGAAGATGCGCTTGGCGAGCGCTTCGGGGTGAGCCGAACGATTGCTCGCCATGCCCTCGGGCAACTCGGGGCAGAAGGTCTGGTCGACCTGCGGCGCAACCGCATCGCGGTGGTCGCCACGCCCTCGATGGAAGAGGCGCGCGACACGTTCGACATCCGCATCGAACTGGAAGGCCTGGTGGTGAAGGCGCTTGCCGGCCGGCTCGACAAGAAACAGATCGCTCGGCTGCGCGAGCATGTGGAGGCGGAGCAGGCGGCGCGGCAGGGCAGTGAGGCAACCTCGATCAGGCTTGCGACCGAGTTTCATGTGCTGCTTGCCGAAATGACCGGAAAGCCGATCCTCACGCGCTACGTCAACGAGGTCTCATACAGATGCGGCCTTACGCTCTCCGCTTTCGGCCGGCCGCACTCGTCGGAATGTGCCGTCAACGAGCACAGCGTGTTGATCGACGCTCTTGCTGAAGGAGATGTTCAGGAAGCCATGCGGCTGATGCGTGAGCATCTCGAGCAGGTGGCCGATCGCGCGCTGCTAGTCGCACCGGACGCGCGCAATCGCGAGCTCATGGATATTCTTGCACCTTATGCGGAAGAGGTTGCTTCGCGATCGAAGCGTCCGCGCAAGGCTTAAGTCTTGCCGGCAGCCTCAGCTGCGGGAAACTGAAGGATCGAGGATCCATTCGGCGCTGTCGTTCCAGACATCCATCTTCACGATCTTGCCGTTGCGAACGACGAACCGGTCAACGTAGCGGTTGTCCTTGAAGGGCGTCCCATCAGGCCATTCGCCGTACAATGTACCGATGCTGTAGACGACAGTCTCACCGTCGCCCGGTGCGACGTCGAACCGATCCATCTTCTTCTTCACCCAGTTGTAGCGGGCGGCGTTAAACGCCGTGGGACCGCGCGGATGGTCGAAATCGCGCCCACCGGTGAAGGTCACGACGAATTCCGGCGCGACGAAAGCGGCGGCGCCTTCCGGATCCGGGATCATCGATGTCTCCAGATAGCGGCGCACGATCTCGGCATCGTCATGGATGCGATCGTCAGGGGCATTGGCCAGGGATTGGACAGACATGATCGCTCCTTCGTTCGCTCGTGCGGTGTGTCGAGTATTCGGCTTGATTGAATACATTTTGATATGCATATTGCATGCTATTCTTTCGCGCAAGTGAGCGGTCTTCAATGCTTGATCTGGTTCTCCGCAACGGGCGGATACGCGGCCGCGCAGAGCCCGTGGACATTGGCATCCGTGGAGGGCTGATCGCGGAAATCCAGCCACGGATTTCGTCATCCGCACCGCATGAAGATCTTGGCGGAAGGCTGATCCTGCCGGGCTTCTGCGACACACATGTGCATCTGGACAAGGCGTGCCTCCTGAACCGCTGCGGCCATGACCATGGCGGACTGGCCGATGCCATCGCTGCCGTTTCCCGCCTCAAAGCCGATTTCACCTGCGAGGATGTCTACGCCCGCGGCGCACGATGCCTCGACCGCGCAATCACCCAAGGAACGAGCCACATGCGCACCCATGTGGAACTGGACCCGGCGGTCGGGCTTCGCAGTTTCGAGGCGATCCTAAGCCTGAAGCAGGATTATGCGTGGGCCATCGATCTCAACATCTGCGTGTTTCCGCAGGAAGGGCTGTTCAATCGTCCGGGCACGGAAGCGCTTCTGGTCTCAGCGCTCGAGCAGGGCGCCGACGTCCTCGGTGGCTGCCCCTATACCGACACGCGTCCCGATGCTCATGTCGCACGCATCTTCGATCTGGCTCAACGCTTCGATGTCGATCTCGATTTCCACCTCGATTTCGATCTCGACCCCAGTTGGATGCACCTCGACGCCGTCATGCGTGAAACGGAGCGACGCGGCTGGGGAGGGCGGGTTGCCGTGGGGCACGCGACGAAGCTTTCCGCGCTCTCCGCTGACGCCTTGGCGCAGATCGCAATACGCTTGGAGCAGTCGGGCGTTGCCGTGACCACTTTGCCGGCCACGGACCTCTATCTCATGGGCCGCACGCATGACGGGAATGTGCCGCGCGGCGTGACGCCGGTCCACCGCCTTCAGGCGCAGGGCGTCACCTGCTCGATCGCCACCAACAATGTGCTGAACCCGTTCACACCTTTCGGCGATCTCTCGCTGCTGCGCATGGCGAACCTCTACGCCAATGTCTGCCACGCCGGCCCTTCGGACTTTGGCTCTGTGCTCGACCTTGTGACGGAAAGTCCTGCACGCTTAATGCGGCTTCCAAATTACGGGATCGCTAGGGGTGCCGCTGCCGACATGATTGTTGTCGATGCGCGAGACGAGGTCGAGGCCCTGGCGGCGCTTCCAGATCCGATCAAAGGCTACAAGCGCGGCCAGCCGACATTCGTGCGTGAACCGGCGCGCCTGCTCTCTCCTTCGCACGTCAAGCAGGCAGCGCTGCGGAAAGGCAGTTCCAGCTTCTGATAGGGCCGTCCAAAGGCTCGGCAGAACCCCGCTCGCACTTCCGTTCGCGTCACCGCCGTTCAAATGGCCTGCCGGCAGCTGGAAGTCTCAGGGATCTGTCTGCGGCCAGCCGGCCATCACGCGATCCACAATTCCCAGCAGCTTGGTCCGAGAGGCCCCGTCCTTAGCCAGGGTCGACATGCCCTGAATGACAGCGAAGACGTGGCCCGCCAGTATCTCCGCATCGGAACCTGATGGAAGGATGCCCTCACGGATATCCCGCTCGATCCGGGCGCGCAGGGCCGCCTCGATGCTCCTGCGGATAGCGGCCAGCGACTCGCGCACGGCATCGGCTTCCGTCGAACTGCTGACGAGGGAACTGGCGAGAAGACAGCCGGGCGGCGCGTCGTCCCGCGTGTCACCGAGTGCTGCGGCGACGAGCAGGTCCCGGGCTGCATCATGGGCTGTGGGCGCCTCCGCAATTTTTTGCTCGATGGCATCGAGGCCGCCCAGATAGAGCTGAACCGCCTCCAGGAAGAGGCGTCGCTTGTCCCCGAAAGCAGCATATAGGCTTGGCGGCATGATGCCCATGACACGGGTCAGGTCGGCGATCGAAGTGGCCTCATATCCATGGCGCCAGAAGAGGTGCATGGCGCTGTCAAGCGCCGCGTCCCTGTCGAAGGACAGCGGGCGACCAGCGCGTTTTGTCGTGGATGCGGCCGTTGATTTCATAAGGTTCACTGTAGAATGCTTGACCGACTATCTCAAGGCGGTTAGAGAGGTTTTGTAGCGATCACTAGGAAACCATCGTATGTCTCTGGGTTCATATCGTCCGCTGGGTCGGTCAGGCCTTCTCGTAAGCCCGCTTTCACTGGGGACCATGACCTTTGGCATCGATCGATGGGGCATGGAGCGTCCCGACGCAGAAGCTGTTTTCGATGCCTATGTCGAGGCGGGTGGAAACCTCATCGACACCGCCGACGTCTATGCCGGAGGCCGCAGCGAGGAAATGGTCGGCGAAATCATCGCGGATCGCGGGCTGCGCGACAGCCTCGTCGTTGCGACGAAATCCGGCTTTGCCAACGGCCGCGGCCCACATGTCGGTGGCAATGGCTCCAAGCACGTCCACGCCGCGCTTGAGGGATCGCTGCGCCGGCTTGAGACCGACTATGTCGACCTCTATTGGGTCCACATCTGGGATACGGTGACGCCAGCGGAGGAACTTCTGGAGACGATGACGAACCTCGTGCGGGCAGGCAAGATCCGTTACTGGGGACTGTCCAACGCGCCTGCTTGGTATGCCGCGAGAGTGGCGACGCTTGCGTCCGTCCACGCCATGCCTGGCCCCATCGCGCTGCAGTATTTCTATTCTCTCGTCAGCCGTGAGGTGGAGGCCGAGCATCTGCCGCTTGCTCGGGCGATGGGCCTCGGCATGGTTCCCTGGAGCCCGCTTGCCTACGGCCTGCTCACGGGCAAGTATGATCGCGCTGCGGTCGAAGCGGGCGCGCCCCGTGCCGGAGGGCTGCCGAGCGATGCCGGGACCGGTGCTTCGCGTCCGGAAGGCGACAAGCGGCTGGATGGAAGCAATCCCTTCGGCGATACGCTGTTCACCGATCGCAACTGGGCCATCGTCGAAGCGCTTCGCGGTGTTGCCGATACGATCGGAGAGACGCCTGCGCGCGTGGCGCTGGCCTGGGTTCTGTCGAGACGCGGGGTCGATACGGCCCTGATGGGGGTGAGCCGCGTGTCTCAGGTTCACGACAACGTTGCTGCCACCGAGCTTCGGCTGCCGGCAGACCAGATCGCCATCCTCGACGAGGTCAGCAGCCCACAAACCGCGATGCTCTATGGGCTCTTCTCACCGCAGGCGCGCCAAAACTTCGTCTTCGGCGGAGCCTCCGTCGTCGATCGCGAATAAAACAGTAGGTTTCCAGCGCGTTTGACGAGGGCGCAGCCCAAGGCGGGGCCTTTGCTCAGTCAGTCTCGGGTCTCTCACGGCCAGATGAGGAAGACGTAGCCAGCGTAAAGCGCGAGCAGTACGCCCCCTTCCCATCTGCTGACGCGTCTGCTGGTGAAAGCAAACGCAAGGAGCAGGAAAGCCACGGCGATCATCACCAGATTATCGAAGGTGGCGATCTCACGCGGTACCGCGCCCGGAGCGATGAGAGCGGTGAAACCGCCGATGCCGAGAATATTGTAGATGTTGGAGCCGACGATGTTGCCGAACGCGACATCGCCCTGTTTTTTCAGGCCCGCGACCACCGAGGTCACCATTTCGGGCATCGAAGTTCCCACTGCCACGATCGTCAATCCGATGACGGTCTCGGAAATGCCAAAGCCCCGTGCAAGCGCAACGGCGCCCGATACGAGAAACGTGCCTCCGATGATCACGAGCGCCAACCCTGCGATGGCGGTGGCGAGGGAAAAGCCGAGAGACCGGGCCGGGCGCACTTCAGTCGGAGTAAGGGCAGAACCTGCCTCCTGCCGCGCAGCACCTTTGTCGAATGCCGCTCCATGATCGGATGGGCCCGTGCTTTCCTGGCGAAACGCGATGTAGATATAGGCGCAAAGCGCAAGGATGAAGACCAGGCCCGCCAGTCTGCTCATCGGCATGAAGGCGGCGATACCCGCGAATACAAGCGTGGCTGCGACCATCGTCACGCCATCGCGCCGCAATGCGCGCGATTCAACCGCAATTGGCATCACGAGTGCTGCAACGCCCATGATCAGCAAGGTGTTTGCGATGTTCGAACCGACGATATTGCCGTACGCAATGCCGCTGGAGCCGGCAAGCCCGGCCTGAACCGAGGTGACGAGTTCGGGCATCGAAGTTCCGAAGCCAACGAGCGTCAGCCCGATGACGAGAGGCGAGACGCCAAGGCGCGTAGCCACGTTCACGGCACCGCCAACGAGGAGTTCGCCGCCAACCAACAGCAGAACAAGGCCTCCGAGCAGTGGGAGCCAGACCTCGAACATGAATAGAACTCCTGATTAGAGCGCGGCCCGCTAGCGCGGTGCGACTGACGTGATGCCTGCGGTTCAGCATGAGCCGACATCGACCACGCTTCCGATCCGATGTAGCCGTGTTGTCGAAGTAAGCAAGAGCCAAGCACCGGCGCAATCGAGGCTGACAGCACGTTTTCCCGCGCCATCATCCGAACCCGTGCCCAGCTTGCGTTGAATAGCAGCGTGTCGCCGGGCACGTTCGTCGAAGCTTCCATGCCGATCGAAGAAATCCGCGCTTCGGGGCGCCGTGCACGGAACGCAAGCGCGTCTCGTCCGGAAAGATCAATTCGAAGCAATGGACCGCCAAGCGAGACGCCGTTGCTTTGAGATCGGCGAGCTGTCGCACGTAGTAACGCCCGTCCCGGCGCGTGAGGTAGGAAATCCGACCCATTACATCTCCGCATACATTGGCGCGAGATGTCACACATAAAACTGAACCCCTGTTCGGCCTTAAGTGTTTGATTTTGCTTGGATAAGACAATGGTAGCGGAGGAGGGATTCGAACCCCCGACACAAGGATTATGATTCCTCTGCTCTAACCTACTGAGCTACTCCGCCGGGTCCCGTGCGACAGGTCTTGGTGCGGGTGCGCCGCTCAATCGCTGGGGTCGGCGGCATATAAGGTGTGGCGGTTTTCGGTGTCAAGCGGCAGCGCTTCAAAAGCTTGGGACCTGGGTGATCTCCGGGCAGGCGGGTTGTTCAAGCGATGTGCGCCCCCCCACTGCCGACTTGCGCTTCAATGGCGGGATGACTATCCCAGCCGCAGGCAAGAAGAGGCGGAAACCATGACGGAACGGGACGTGCCGGCCATCGCGGTCATCGGGGCGGGCTATTGGGGCGCAAACCACGCGCGGACGCTGCGTGGCCTCGGCGCGCTGGTGGCGGTGGCCGATCGCAATGCGGAGCGGGCGGCCGCAATTGCCGCGGAGACCGGGACGGTTGCGCGCACGCCTGCCGAGGTTCTGGCAGACCCCGATATCGACGGCGTCGTGCTGGCACTGCCGCCGCAATTTCACGCCGAGAATGCGCTGGCCGCGATCGCCGCGGGCAAACATGTGCTCGTGGAGAAACCGATCGCGCTGAAGATCGAGGACGGCGAGGCGGTGGTCGCAGCCGCGCGCGACGCCGGCCTTATCGCCATGACGGGTCACGTGCTGCGCTTCCATCCGGCGTTCGAAGGGCTCATGGACCTGATTGACAGCGGCGAGCTCGGGCAGATCCGCTACATTCACTCGCACCGGGTCGGGCTCGGCAAGTTTCACCCGGAAAACGATGCGCTATGGGATATCGCGCCGCATGATCTGTCGCTGATTTTGGCGATCACGGGGGAAGAGCCCTCGCGCGTGTCGGGCGAGGGCACGGCCGTCATCGATCATTTGAGCGATTTCGCCCATCTGCATCTGACGTTTCCCTCCGGGCTTCGCGGTCACGTGTTCACCTCGCGGCTCAATCCCTACCGCGAGCGGCGGCTTTCGGTGATTGGCGACAAGGCGATGGCCGTGTTCGACGATGTCGCGCCGTGGGCTGAGAAGTTGCAGCTTTATCCGCACCGGGTCTGGCGCGAGGACGGCAGCATCCATTTCGAAAGTGCCGAGCCGGTCTATCAGCCAATTCCCGAGGGCCTGCCGCTGACGCGCGAGTGTGCGCATTTCCTGCACTGCATCAAGACGGGCGAAGCACCGCGCACTCCCGTCTCCGATGGCCTGGCGGTGATGCGTATCCTCACGGCCGGCATGGTGCGTCACCAGAGCTGAGGCTGCTCATCTGTCAGGCGGTTGCCGGCACCGACGGGCTGCCGCGCGATCGCATCATGATGAAGGTGATGATTGCGACGTTGAGCACGTTCCAGGCGATGCCGTTGATGAAGGCGGCGTGGTAGGAGCCGGTCCATTGATAGATCGCGCCGGATAGCCAGCCGCCGAGTGCCATGCCGAGCACGGTTGCCATGATGACGATGCCGACGCGGCGGCCGGCTTCCTCGGCCGGCAGATATTCACGCACGATGATCGCATAGCTCGGCACGATCCCGCCCTGGGACAGACCGAAGACGAGCGACACCACATAGAGTGACGTCAGCCCATCGGAGGGCAGATAGAGCGTCAGCGCAATAAGCTGGCCGATGGTGCCGAGAAGCAGGGTTCGGATGCCGCCGATCTTGTCGGCGAGTACACCTGACAGGAGACGGCTGACGACGCCGCCGGCTACCATGACGGCCAGCATTTCAGCGCCCGCGGTGACGCCGTAGCCGAGATCGGCGCAGAGCGCGACGATGTGCACCTGTGGCATCGACATGGCCACGCAGCAGCCGACGCCCGCGACGGCCAGCAACCACTGCAGCTGGCGCGGCGTAAGCGTCATGCGCTGGCCGGTTGCCGGGTCGATGCCAACGCGATTGGCATCGGCCGTGAAATTGGCTGGAATGCGCGGCCGCAAGAGAAGCGCGCCGGGGATCATCACGCAAAGCGAGATGACCGCGATGGTGAAATAGGCGGTGCGCCAGCCTTCGACCGCGATGATATCCTTGAGCAGAAGCGGCCAAATGGAGCCGGCGAGATAGTTGCCGCTGGCGGCTGCCGCGACCGCGATGCCGCGGCGGCGCCGAAACCAGTGCGAGACGTCGGCAATCAGCGGGCCGAAGGATGCCGCCGTCCCGATCCCGATGAGAAAGCCCTGGATCATAGTGAAGACGATGAGGCTTGGCGCCATCGCCGCGCCGGCAAAGCCGATGGCGAGCGCCAGGGCCGCGCCCAGCAGGCACGGTGCTATGCCGAAGCGATCGACGACGCGGCCGAGCAGCAGGTTGCCGACGGCAAAGCCGAGCATCGTTGCCGTGTAGGGCATGGATGCCATCGATCGGCTTACCGCGAACTCCGCCTCGACAGCGGGCATGACGAGGATGACCGACCACATCCCGGCGCTGCCGACCGTGCCGATCAGAGCCGATATGGCAAGCCGCGTCCAGGAATAGCGGCCATCGAGCGCAAAGGATGCGGGAACGCGCCCGGAGAGAAATGACGAAAACACTTGGACGACCCCGCTCGTGACCCGCTGAAGAGGGCCGCGGCATGCTGGGCAGCGCCCGGCACGACGCTGATTGCGCCGCCCGCCTGCTGCCCGGCGAGAATGCAACCGTGGTTCTTCCTGCACAAGTTTTAATCGGTGTAGGATCTTTCAGAAATTCTGATGGGTCACAAAGCCTGCATTCAGGTCTTCAGGCCGTCTGGCACACTGGTTGCATAGTCTTGTTCAAGGTCCAGAGGGGGCCAGCAAGACGGCATCGAACGATGCCAAAGGAAAAGGCCGCCGGGCCCGGAACGCGACCTCGGATGAACAGGCGCAAACCGGGTTCCGGCGGCCTTTCGTCGTCCGTGACCAACAAAATCCCAAGCAACTTTCAGTTTGGAATAATTCTAAACTATTGATTTCATGGCGCGATCTGTCCGCGGCCTTTGACAAAGTTGATCCGCTGGCTCATATAAGACTGGCGAGCCCAGCCGATCAGCCGCCTTTCGCTGCCCATGCGATGCGAGATGGCAACCGGTCGGCGATCATGGCCGCCTGTTAACTCGGCGGCATTGCAGAGTGGTTGGACATGATCGTTTGTCACTGCAATTACATCAGTCAGAAAGACATCGAGTCGACGATCGTGTCGTTGCTCGATGAAGATCGCTGGCAGCTGATCGTGCCCGCAAAAGTCTATCACGCACTCAGCAAACGCGGTAAATGTTGCGGATGTTTCCCCAATGTGGTGGATACGATCCTGAGGGTTACCGAAGAGTACCACACCCGCAACACACCGAGCGCTGAGGTCCTTCCTTTCATGGAGCGGCTGAACGCGCTGCTCGATCAGTATGGAAGGACGAGGCATCATGAAGGGCGACGAACGGGTCATCGAGCGACTGAACAAGGCGCTGTTTCTCGAATTGGGGGCGGTGAACCAGTACTGGCTCCACTACAGGCTTCTCGCTGACTGGGGTTACGGCCGCCTCGCCAAGAAGGAGCGCGAGGAATCCATCGAAGAGATGCAGCACGCCGACAAGATCATCGAGCGCATCATCTTCCTCGAAGGTCATCCGAACCTGCAGTCGGTCGCGCCGCTGCGCATCGGGCAGAACGTCAAGGAAGTTCTCGAATCCGACCTCGCTGGTGAGTACGACGCACGCACCTCCTACAAGGAATCGCGCGACGTCTGCCACGATTGCGGCGACTACGTCACGATGGAGCTTTTCGAAGACCTGCTGAAGGACGAGGAAGGCCACATCGACTTCCTCGAAACACAGCTCGAACTGATGGCCAAGATCGGCGAAGAGCGCTACGGCCTCCTGAACGCATTGCCGGCCAACGAAGCCGAGTAATCATCGAGCCGGCGGCATCCAGGTGCCGCCGGTTTTTCTTTGACGAGCGATCCGTTGCAGATCGCGACCAGCCTCAGGCTCTCGCCGCAAATCTCCCACTTTCGGTTTTCTTTCGTTTGGCGCATAGTGCACCGGCAATGTGCGTTGTCGTGCCCGGCGGAGGGTGTGGCGGCATTTCGGCGCCGCTGATCGGGTGCGCGCATGCAAGGCAAGTTCTGGTGAGGAGAGGCGTGCATCATGTTTCTGTCGGTTCGGCAGCAGCAGATTCTCGACATTGCCAAGGCTGATGGCCGGGTCATTGTCGACGACCTTGCATCGAAGTTCGGGGTCACGCCGCAGACCATCCGCAAGGATCTCAACGATCTTTGCGATCATCGCCAGCTCGTTCGCATTCATGGCGGCGCGGCTCTGCCGAGCGGCAGCGAGAACCTGCAGTATGAAAAACGCCGTCTGATCGCCTCGCGCGAAAAGATCGCGATTGGTCGTGAAGCGGCGCATCTCATTCCCAACAACGCCTCCTTGTTCATCAATATCGGCACGACGACGGAAGCCGTCGGCGAGGCGTTGACCGACCACACCGAATTGATGGTCATCACAAACAACATCAATGTTGCCAACAGGTTACGTCTTTACCCATCGATCGAAGTGGTGATTGCAGGCGGCGTGGTCCGTGGATCGGACGGCGGCATCGTCGGCGAGGCGGCAGTCGATTTCATCCGTCAATTTAAGGTCGATTACGCCGTGATCGGTGCCTCCGCGATCGATGAAGACGGCGCATTGCTGGATTTCGATTTCCGAGAAGTGAAGGTCGCGCAGGCGATCATCGCCAATGCGCGCCATGTCATTCTCGTGTGCGATTCCACAAAATTCGAGCGGACAGCGCCCGTCCGGATCGGGCACATTTCGCAGGTCGACAGCTTCATCACGGACCGTTGTCCAGACCCTAGAATTCGGAGGATTTGTGAGGAATCCGACGTCCGCCTGGTGGAAGTCGCCATCTGATATTCTTGTTGTGCCTGCCGATCGCGGGCCAAAATGACGTGCGTTCTTCGAATTCGCCTTTGACATTCGTTTTTGGTTCGTTATGCTTTCACTAACTTTCGTGCAGCGCAATAGAATGCTGCATTGCGAAGTGGGAGGGGTTCCGTGTCCGGTTCGAAGGCGTTCGACATTTTCATTGTCGGCGGTGGCATCAATGGATGCGGCATCGCGCGGGATGCCGTTGGTCGCGGCTACAGCGTCTGCCTGGCCGAAATGAACGATTTTGCTTCGGGCACATCCTCATGGTCGACGAAGCTCGTCCATGGCGGTCTTCGCTATCTCGAGCATTACGAGTTTCGCTTGGTGCGCGAGGCGCTGATGGAGCGCGAAGTGCTCTGGGGCATGGCGCCGCACATCATCTGGCCGCTGCGTTTCGTGCTGCCCCACCACAAGGGTCTGCGTCCTGCCTGGCTGCTGCGCCTCGGGCTCTTCCTCTACGACCATATCGGCGGGCGCCGCCGTCTTCCGGCAACGAAGACGCTCGACATGAAGCGCGATCCAGCCGGCAAGCCGCTGAAGCCGCTGTTCTCAAAAGCGTTCGAATATTCCGACTGCTGGGTCGATGATGCGCGTCTCGTGGTGCTGAACGCCCGCGATGCGGCCGACAGAGGGGCCGTCATCCGGCCGCGCGCCAAGCTTGTTTCTGCCCGCACGGAAAAGGATGGCTGGTTGCTGACGATCGAAGATCAGGCGAGCGGCCGGCGGGAAGACGTTCGGGCGCGCGCCGTCGTCAATGCGGCAGGTCCCTGGGTCGATCAGGTTCTCTCGCGTGCTGTCGGTCGTAACGATGTTCACAATGTGCGGCTCGTAAAGGGCAGCCATATCGTCGTGCGGCGGCTTTTCGAGCATGACCGGTGCTACATTTTCCAGAACGCCGACGGCCGGATCATCTTCGCCATTCCGTATGAGGGCGATTTCACGCTGATCGGCACGACGGATCTGGACTATGAGGGCGACCCGAAGGACGCTGCCATCTCGCAGGCGGAAATCGATTATCTATGCGATGCCGCCAGCGAATATTTCGCCAATCCCATCAAGCGCAGCGACGTCGTCTGGACCTATTCGGGCGTGCGGCCGCTTTATGATGACGGCGCCAGCAAGGCGCAGGAAGCCACGCGCGACTATGTGCTGAAGCGCGATGGTGCGAATGGCGGACCGGCACTGATCAACGTGTTCGGCGGCAAGATCACCACCTATCGGCGCCTGGCGGAATCGATGATGGACAAGATCGCCGAGGCGATCGGGCCCAAGGGCAAGCCATGGACGGCAGGCGCGACTTTGCCGGGGGGCGATTTCGATGCCGAAGGCTTTCCGGAGCAGGTGCGCCGGCTCAAGGGCGACTATCCGTTCCTGAGCGAGCAGCAGGCGCATCGCCTTGTCCGGCTTTACGGGACGCGCGCCTGGAAGCTCCTCGGCACTGCCTCTCAGGCAAGCGATCTTGGCCATCATTTCGGGGCTGATCTCTACGAGTTGGAGGTCGCCTACCTGATCGAGCAGGAATGGGCGCAATCGGCCGAGGACGTTCTGTGGCGTCGCACCAAGCTCGGCCTGAAGACCGGCGCGGAGGAGGCTGCCGCGCTCGATCGATACATGCGGGAAAAGAGAAGCGGCATCAGCCATTCGGCGGCCGAGTAAGACGGGCGGCCGCGGCCTGGCCGCGAGACTGCGCGAAGGGAGGAGGACACATGCTGGAGCTCAAGGGCGTCACCAAGATGGTGGGTGCCGAGACGCATATCAGCGACATCAACCTGACGCTGGAGCCGGGAACGCTGAACGTTCTGCTCGGGCCGACGCTGTCCGGCAAGACGAGCCTGATGCGGCTGATGGCGGGTCTCGACCGGCCGACTTCGGGTCAGGTGTTTTTCCGCGGCAAGGATGTGACCGGCGTTTCCGTGCAGAAGCGCGATGTCGCGATGGTCTACCAGCAGTTCATCAATTACCCGGCGCTGACGGTCTACGAGAACATTGCCTCGCCCATGCGGGTCGCCGGCGTCGACAAGGCAACGATCGACCGGGAAGTGCGAAAAGCCGCCGAACTGCTGAAGCTCACGCCGATGCTCAAGCGCACACCGCTCAATCTGTCCGGCGGGCAGCAGCAGCGCACTGCGCTGGCGCGCGCCATCGTGAAGAATGCCGGTCTGGTGTTGCTCGACGAGCCGCTCGCCAATCTCGACTACAAGCTGCGCGAGGAACTGCGTCTCGAATTGCCACGCATCTTTGCGGAAAGCGGCGCGATCTTCGTTTATGCGACAACCGAACCCAGTGAAGCGCTGCTGCTTGGCGGCAACACGGCAACGCTGAGCGAAGGGCGCGTCACGCAATTCGGCCCGACAATCGACGTCTACCGGGAGCCAGCCGATATCCTGACGGCCGAAACCTTCGCCGACCCACCATTGAATGCGATCGACGTGGTCAAGCGCAACGGGCGCTTCGTGATGGAAGGCGAGGCCAGCGTGCCGGCGCAAGGCGCAATCGCATCGCTTGCCGACGGTCCGTACCGCATGGCCTTCCACCCGCATCAATTGCGCCTCGAGCGTTTGGGCGAAGATCATGCGCCTATCAAGGCGCGGGTGACGGTCACGGAGATCACCGGTTCGGAAAGCTTCATCCATCTCGATTTCGCCGGCCAGAAATGGGTGGCGCTGGTCCACGGCATCCACGAGTTCGAACCGGACGCGATGGTCGAAGCCTATATCGATCCGCGCCACATCCTGGTCTTCGACGCGCAGGGCCGACGGGCCGTGGCGCCATCGTCGCTTGCGGCTTGAGGAGAAACCGATGGCACGCATCGAACTCGACCATATCCGTCACGCCTACATGGCCAATCCGCAATCGGCCGACGATTACGCGCTGAAAGAGGTGCACCACCAGTGGAGCGACGGCGGCGCCTATGCGCTGCTCGGCCCTTCCGGTTGCGGCAAGACCACGCTCCTCAACATCATTTCGGGTCTTTTGAAGCCCTCAGAGGGCCAGATCCGGTTCAACGGCGCGGATGTGACGAACCTGTCGACCGAGGAACGCAACATCGCCCAGGTGTTCCAGTTCCCGGTCGTCTACGACACGATGACGGTCTTCGACAATCTCGCCTTTCCGCTGCGCAATCGCGGCTTGCCGGAAGCGGACGTGAAGAAGCGCGTCACCGAAACGCTGGAAATGCTCGATCTTTCCGACCGCGCCAACAAGCGGGCGCGGGGCCTGACCGCCGACCAAAAGCAGAAGATTTCGCTCGGTCGCGGGCTGGTGCGGCGGGACGTAAACGCCATTCTCTTCGACGAGCCGCTGACGGTCATCGATCCGCATCTGAAATGGGTGCTGCGGTCGGAATTGAAGAAGCTGCACCGCCGCTTCGGCTTCACGATGGTTTATGTGACGCACGACCAGACCGAGGCGCTCACCTTCGCCGACAAGGTCGTCGTCATGTATGAGGGCGAGATCGTTCAGATCGGCACGCCGGACGAGTTGTTCCGCAGGCCTGCCCACACCTTCGTCGGTTATTTCATCGGTTCGCCGGGCATGAACATCGTGCCGATCAAGCTCGACCAAGGGCGTGCGCGCCTCGGCGAACATGTGATCGACATTCCTGGCGCAACGCCCATGCCGGGCAAGATGGAGCTCGGCATCCGGCCGGAATTCGTCACGCTCGGCCGCGAAGGCATGCCGATCTCGATCTCGAAAGTCGAGGATATCGGCCGGCACCGCATCGTGCGGGCGCAACTCGCCGACCACGACATCGCGGTGGTGGTGCCGGAGGATGGCGACATTCCGGCGGACCCGCGGGTCACCTTCGTGCCCGAAGGCATCAATCTCTATGCCGACTCCCGGCGCGTCGAGACGAGGGGCTGATCATGGAAAAGACCTATAACAACAAGGCATGGTTCCTCGTTCTGCCGGTTCTGGTTCTGGTTGCCTTCTCCGCCGTCATCCCGCTGATGACAGTGGTCAACTATTCGGTGCAGGACACGTTCGGAAACAACGTCTTCTTTTGGGCCGGCACAGAATGGTTCGAGCAGGTTCTGACATCGAGCCGCTTCCATGGCGCGCTGATCCGCAGCCTCAGCTTCTCGCTGGTAATCCTGGCCATCCAGATCCCGCTCGGCATCTTCGTGGCGCTGAACATGCCGCGCAAAGGCATCGGCGTACCGATCTGCCTCGTCTTGATGGCGCTGCCTCTTCTCATTCCGTGGAACGTGGTCGGCACGATCTGGCAGGTCTTCGGCCGTGGCGATATCGGTCTGCTCGGCTACACGCTGCGCACGCTCGGCATCTCCTATAACTACGCCACCGATCCCTGGCATGCCTGGATCACGGTCGTGGTCATGGATGTGTGGCACTGGACGTCGCTCGTCGTGCTGCTCTGCTATGCCGGTCTCGTCTCGATCCCGGACGCCTATTATCAGGCGGCGAAGATCGACGGCGCGTCGCGCTGGTCCGTCTTCCGCTACATCCAGCTGCCGAAGATGAATCGCGTACTTCTGATCGCCGTGCTGCTGCGCTTCATGGACAGCTTCATGATCTACACCGAGCCGTTCGTCGTCACCGGCGGTGGACCGGGCAGTGCCACCAACTTCCTGTCGATCGATCTCGTGAAGATGGCGATCGGGCAGTTCGACCTCGGACCGGCTGCCGCCATGTCCATCGTCTACTTCCTAATCATCCTGGCGCTATCATGGGTCTTCTACACCGTCATGACGAACTACGACACGGCGGACCGCTGAGATGGCCGAACGGGAGGCAAGTGCCATGGCAACCACCACGACGACCATGCTGAGGGAAACGGCGTCTTCGCACCACGAGGCGCTCGGCCAAAGCGAGGCAGTGGCGCGCAAGATGCGCCGAAGGGGGCGGGAATCGCGCTTCTGGTGGCTCGTTCCGACGCTCTACATCGTGTTCCTGATGTTGCCGATCTACTGGCTCGTCAACATGAGCTTCAAGACGAACACCGAGATCCTTGGTTCGTTCTCGCTGTGGCCACAGAACCCGACGCTGCGCAACTACATGGTGATCTTCACCGATCCGGCCTGGTACTCGGGCTATATCAACTCGATCATCTACGTGACGCTGAACACGATCATCTCGGTGGGTGTGGCTCTTCCTGCGGCCTATGCGTTCTCGCGCTACAAGTTTCTCGGCGACAAGCATCTGTTCTTCTGGCTTCTCACCAACCGCATGGCGCCGCCGGCCGTCTTCGCGCTGCCGTTCCTGCAGCTCTATTCGTCCTTCGGCCTCATCGACACGCACATCGCGGTGGCGCTTGCGCACTGCCTGTTCAACGTGCCGCTGGCAGTCTGGATCCTCGAAGGGTTCATGTCGGGCGTACCGAAGGAGATCGACGAGACGGCCTATATCGACGGCTATTCGTTCCCGCGTTTCTTCGTGAAGATCTTCATGCCGCTGATCGCATCCGGCATCGGCGTCGCTGCATTCTTCTGCTTCATGTTCTCATGGGTCGAACTGCTGCTTGCCCGCACGCTGACCACGACCGAAGCGAAGCCGATCGCCGCAACGATGACGCGCACCGTTTCGGCGTCGGGCCTTGACTGGGGCGTGCTGGCAGCGGCGGGCGTGTTGACCATCATTCCCGGTGCGCTCGTCATCTATTTCGTGCGCAACTATATCGCCAAGGGCTTTGCCCTCGGCCGCGTCTGAAGAAGAGGAGACCGGATATGGATTTCTCATGGATGGCCTGGACGACGCCGACGGCGCTGTTCTTCCTCAGCATTCTGACACTGCTGCTCGGGATGGGCGTGTGGGAATATTTCTCGCCGGGCGGCAATCCTCGGGTCGGCATCCTGCGCTTCGAGACGACGCGCGGCGACCGGCTGTTTCTGTCGCTGCTCGGCTCGGCATTCATTCATCTCGCATGGCTGGGGCTCGTCGGTCCCAATCTGTGGTGGGCTCTAGCCCTATCGGTGGTCTACGCGATCGGCGTGTTCCGCTTCGTCTAGGGAGAGGCAACGGGCCGCCCTCAAGGCGGCTTTCGGACGGCAAACTGCAATCGCACTCAAAGGGAGGAACCTCATGCGAAAGCAACTGTTCTCAACGACCACGGCGCTTGCGCTGCTTTGCGGAATGGGCGTCGCCCATGCCGACATGGAAGCAGCCCGAGCCTTCCTCGATGCCGAGATCGGCGACATGTCGTCGCTTTCGCGCGAGGAACAGGAAGCCGAAATGCAGTGGTTCATCGATGCGGCGGAACCGCTTTCCGGCATGGAGATCCGCGTCGTTTCGGAAACCATCACGACGCACGAGTATGAAAGCCAGGTTCTGGCTCCGGCCTTCACCGCGATCACCGGCATTCGCGTCACGCACGATCTCATCGGCGAAGGCGACGTCGTGGAACGTCTGCAGTCGCAGATGCAGACCGGCGAAAACCTCTACGACGCCTATGTCAACGACTCCGATCTGATCGGCACCCACTGGCGCTACCAGCAGGTCCGCAACCTGACCGACTGGATGGCAGGCGAGGGTGCCGACTTCACCAACCCGAACCTCGATCTGGAAGATTTCGTCGGCATCTCGTTCACGACCGGCCCGGACGACAAGGTCTATCAGCTTCCGGTTCAGCAGTTCGCGAACCTCTACTGGTTCCGCTACGACCTGTTCACCGATCCGGAGATCATGGCTGAGTTTGAAGCCGAGTATGGCTACGAGCTCGGCGTGCCGATCAACTGGGCGGCCTATGAAGACATTGCCGAGTTCTTCACCGGCAAAGAAATCGACGGCACGTCGATGTACGGTCACATGGACTATGGCCGCCGCGATCCTTCGCTCGGCTGGCGCTTCACCGATGCCTGGCTTTCGATGGCCGGCAACGGCGACAAAGGCCTGCCGAACGGTCTTCCGGTCGACGAATGGGGTATCCGCGTCAACGAGAACTCGCAGCCGGTCGGCTCGTGCGTCGCTCGCGGCGGCGACACCAACGGCCCGGCTTCGGTCTATGCCATTCAGAAGTATCTCGATTGGCTGGCAGCCTACGCACCGCCGGAAGCCCAGGGCATGAACTTCTCTGAATCCGGCCCGGTTCCGGCTCAGGGCAACATCGCTCAGCAGATCTTCTGGTACACCGCCTTCACCGCAGACATGGTTGGCGAAGGTGCTTCCGCAGTCCTCAACGAAGACGGCACGCCGAAGTGGCGCATGGCGCCCAGCCCGCATGGCGTCTACTGGCAGGAAGGCATGAAGCTCGGCTATCAGGATGCCGGCGCTTACACGCTGATGGAATCGACCCCGGTCGATCGTGCCCAGGCGGCCTGGCTCTATGGCCAGTTCATTGCGTCGAAGACCGTGGATGTGAAGAAGAGCCATGTCGGCCTGACCTTCATCCGCGAATCCACCATCCAGCATGAGAGCTTCACGGAGCGTGCGCCTGAACTCGGCGGCCTCGTCGAGTTCTACCGTTCGCCGGCCCGCGTTCAGTGGTCGCCGACGGGCACCAACGTGCCGGACTATCCGCGTCTCGCACAGCTGTGGTGGCAGGCGATCGGCGATGCGTCTTCCGGTGAGAAGACCGCGCAGGAGGCCATGGACCAGCTCTGTGCCGAGCAGGAAGCTGTGATGGAGCGCATTCAGCGTTCGGGCATCCAGGGCGACCTGGGTCCGGTTCTGAACGAGGAAGAGAGCCTCGAGTACTGGAACGAGCAGGCGCAGGCCAACGGCACGATCGCGCCGCAGCTCAAGAAGGAAAACGAGGACGAAGAGCCCCAGACGATCACCTATGACGAGCTGATCCAGAGCTGGCAGGCCGCTGATGCATCGGCACCGGCCGATGCTGGAGCCATGGAAGAGGAAGCAGCACCGGCAGAAGCCGATGCTCCTGCCGAAAGCGAAGCTGAAGGCCAGCAGAACTGATCGTTCTTCAACGAGCAAGGGGGCCGGGGTTCATCCCCGGCTTCCGTTTATGCGCATAGGCACGAATGGACGAATTCATGACAGCGAAGCACATCCTCGCGATCGATCAGGGCACGACATCGAGCCGTGCGATCCTCTTTGACGAGGCGCGTCGCATCGTTGCCGTGGGCCAAAAGGAATTTCCGCAGCATTTCCCACACTCCGGCTGGGTCGAGCACGACCCGGAAGACATCTGGGAGAGCGTGATCTGGTCCGTTCGATCGGCGCTGGAGAAGGCAGGCCTCGAAGCCGGCGACGTCGCAGCCATCGGCATCACCAATCAACGCGAGACGGTTGTCGTCTGGGACCGGGCGACGGGCAAGCCAATTCACAACGCGATCGTCTGGCAGGACCGACGCACCGCTGCGCTTTGCGCCGAGCTGCGCGATGCCGGGCATGAGCCGATGGTCACGGAACGGACGGGGCTGCTGCTCGACCCGTATTTTTCCGGCACGAAGCTGGCCTGGATCCTCGATCATGTTCCCGATGCGCGCGCCCGCGCCGACAAGGGCGAATTGTGCTTCGGCACCATCGACACGTTTCTCATCTGGCGCCTGACGGGTGGCCAGTCCTTCGTGACCGACGCGACCAACGCCTCGCGCACGCTTCTCAGCAATATCGATACGGTGAGTTGGGACGAGGAGCTTCTGTCTCTTCTGAACATCCCAGCCCAGGCGCTTGCGGAGATCCGTGATTGCTCGGGCGAGTTCGGCGTCACGGACAAGAGCGTCCTCGGTGCTGCGATCCCCATCCTCGGTGTGGCCGGCGATCAGCAGGCGGCCACGATCGGCCAGGCCTGCTTTAAGCCGGGCATGTTCAAATCGACTTACGGAACGGGGTGTTTCGCGCTGCTGAACACCGGCGCGGATCGCGTTGCATCGAACAACCGCCTGTTGACGACGATCGCCTATCGCCTTGACGGTGAGACGACCTACGCGCTTGAGGGCTCGATCTTCGTTGCCGGGGCGGCTGTCCAATGGCTGCGCGATGGCCTGAAGATATTGAAGGACGCCTCGGAGAGCGGGGCGCTCGCGGACAAATCGGATCAGGAACAGGCGGTCTATCTCGTGCCGGCCTTTACCGGACTTGGTGCGCCGCATTGGGACGCAAATGCCCGCGGCGCGATCTTCGGCCTGACCCGCAGCACGGGCCCGGCAGAGCTGGCGCGCGCTGCGCTGGAGTCGGTCTGTTTCCAGACCCGCGATCTTCTCAACGCCATGCACCGCGACTGGTCCGGCGCCAATGGGGATACGGTGCTGCGCGTCGATGGTGGCATGGTGGCGTCCGATTGGACGATGCAATGCCTTGCCGACATTCTGGATGCACCAGTCGATCGGCCGCGGATCCTGGAAACGACGGCGCTTGGCGCGGCGTGGCTTGCCGGCTCCCAGGCCGGGATCTGGCCGGATCGGACGGGCTTTGCGGAAGATTGGGAGCGCGATCGCCGCTTCGAGCCGAAAATGAGCGCCGAGACCCGCCAGGAGAAAATCGCCGGCTGGGACGATGCTGTTTCAAGAACGCTCTCCAAGCCCTAGCGCGGGCCTTTTTCAAAAGATTGTTTTTCGACTTTCTTAACGTTCACGGCATCTCGCTGTGAACAACAAAGGAAACTTGCTTCGCTTTGCTTTGCCGCATGGCTCACACTGCAATATACAACCGGTGGATGGTGTTGCTGGGGAGGTTGCAGTTGTGGACCGGGCGGGTATTGAAGGAAGTATAGGGATCGGTTCGGCAGACGCGATCGAGCCGGAATACAGGCTGGCATTGCTGCGGGAGTGGCACTGTGCGCTGACAAGCATCGTCGCTGCGGACCCGGAAACCCCCGAGACACGCCGGACCATCGACACGATCGAAGGCGAAATCGCCAAGCTCGAAATTATCTGCAAAAAAAATCGATCGAGCGCGGAACCGAAAATCGGGTCGAATGTTATTGGGTCGTAGCGTTCACAACGACGGGTTCTTTTCCCACCCCCCGAAACGCCCTGTCCGACGCTTACATTGCCTTGATGCCCGCCCCGAACCTCAAGGCAACCATAAAAACCGGCTCTCCCCCCAGAGCCGGTTTTTTATTGTCCTGAAATCGGGATGCCTCAGGCGACCTTCTGCCGGAGAGGCTTGGCGGGAATGATCGCTTCCGGCAGGTCGATGACCAACTGCTCCGCCTTGGGAGCGTTCTCCGCCAGCATGACGTCGAGCGCCTTCTTGGCGAGGGGGCGTCCGAAATAGAAGCCCTGGACCTCGTGGCAGCCTTCGGCGTTGAGGAAGGCGAGGTGTTCCTCTGATTCGACGCCCTCGGCAAGCACCGGAATGTCGAGGCTCGATCCGAGAATGATCGTCGCGCGCACGATGGCTGCGGCCTGTCGATCCGTATTGACGCCATCGACGAAGGACCGATCGATCTTAATCTTGTCGAACGGGAAGTTCTTAAGCGTCGCGAGGGACGAGTAGCCTGTGCCGTAGTCATCCATGGCGATCCGCACGCCAAGGCTCTTCAGCTGTCGGATGACGTGAAGCGCGCGGGTCTGATCCTCGATGATGCCCGTTTCCGTGATCTCGAGCTCCAGTCGCGAAGCGCCGAGACCGGAGTTCAAAAGTGCCTCGTGGACAATTGTCGGCAGGTTGGTCTGAGCTAACTGCAACGGCGCGACATTGACGGCAATGCGGTAGGGCTGAGCCCAGGTCGATGCCTCACGGCAGGCCTCGCGCAGCACCCATTCGCCAATTTCGCAGATCAGGCCCGATTCCTCGGCAATCGGGATGAACTCGCCTGGTGACACCATGCCACGTTCCGGGTGGTTCCACCGCAGCAGGGCCTCAAACCCGACAAGCTGGCGCGTCGCGGCATCGTTCTGTGGCTGATAGTAGAGCTCAAGCTCTCCCTTCGCCACAGCCTGTCGAAGACTGACGGCAAGCGCGCGCCGCGAGCGCTGGCCCTCGTCCATGGACTTGTCGTAGAAGCACACGGATGGCCCATCGATCGACTTGGCGCGATACATGGCCAGATCGGCCTTGGTCAGCAATTCTTCCGGCTTCTGGCCATCGATCGGGAAGATGCTGATGCCGATGCTCGCCCCGATCGAGAGCAGGTGCTCGTCATAGGGGAAGGGCTCGCAGACCGCAGCGACGATCGCATCGGCGAACTGGCTCGCTTCGGCCTTTGTGTAGATGCCCGACTTGACCGCCACGAATTCATCGCCGCCTACTCGGGCCAGGAACTCACCGGGCTTCATCATGCGCTGGATGCGGGCTGCCAGTTCTCGCAGGAGCACGTCACCAGCGGCATGGCCGTGCACATCGTTGACGAGCTTGAAACGGTCGAGGTCGAAGGCGAAGAAGGCGGTGCGCGCCGCGTCAACAGCCCTGTCGTCTGTCAGACTTTCGAGCTTGGAGTTGAGGTAGGCGCGGTTCGGCAGGCTCGTCAGCGGGTCATGGAGAGCAAGGTGGCGATAACGATCGACAGCTTCGTTCTGCGTTTGCACGTCGATGAAGTGAATGGCGGCGCCCGTCGCGAGCACCAGCACCATGATAGAGACGACGCCAAACGCCAGGATCGATTGAGGGATCAGCATTTCTGGGCGGAACGCGCCGGCATCGGGGATGACCGTCATCGCGCCCATGGCGGTGAAGTGGGTGCCGCAAATTGCCAGGATCAATGCTGCGACACTGCCATAGCGGCAGAAGCGCGTGACCGGACGCACGGCGCGGTTCATGGAAAGCGCGCCGAATAGGGCACCGATCACCAGCGAGGCGATGACGAGGTTGTCGTCCCAGGCAATGGATCCCTGAAGTTGATAAGCCTTGACGCCGGAATAGTGCATGGCGCCAACGCCGAGGCCCAGGATCGCTCCACCCGCTTCCGCGAGGTATGTCTCGCGTCCGAGCGCCGTGATGAAAAAGCCACCGAAGGTCGCTGCGACGCCGATCAGCAGCGAGAGAAAGGTCGACTGCGGCTCGTAGCCGTGTGGCACGCCGGGGTCGAAGCCCATCATCGCGGTAAAATGGGTCGTCCAGATCGTCGCTCCGGCCAGGAAGCTCGCCAGAAACAGCCAGGCATAGCGCCTGCCACCCTCCGAGCGACGAACACGCGAAAACAGCCGGATGGCAATCATGCATCCTGCGAGGCAGATGAGAGCTGCCAAAAGCACGAAGCGAAGATCGTGATCGATAACCAGGCAGGAGAGAACTTTGACCATGCGACGGTGCCTCTTAGGTAGACACTCCGCATAGCCCCTAAATTCACACCAAATTACAAATAGCGCTTATGTTCTCGCAGCATGTGAGATGAGATGCGGTGAAACAGTAAGATGTGATTAATTGATCGTTGCGCTACCAAGTAATTGGAAGCCCTTTGTGATCGAAAAAGCCTGCATTGTCTTCATTTTGGAGACGATCGATGACCATCAGAAGATTTTCGGCCGCCTCATGGGGCTGCTGGATCGACAGGCCCTGCTTGGAGAACGGTGCAGACAGGTCGGTTGCCACCGTGCCGGGATGCAATGCGCAGCATATGGCATGAGGCCGGGTGCGCCTCAGCTCGATCGCCGCGGTCCGCGTGAACTGGTTCAGCGCAGCTTTCGATGCGCGATAAGAATACCAACCGCCGAGCGCATTGTCGCCGATGCTGCCGACCCGGGCGGACAGCGTCGCGAAGACGGCTTTTCCCTCTCGCGGCAGCAGCGGCAGATAATGCTTCATGATGAGGGCCGGGCCGATGGCATTGAGCGCGAATGCCTTTGCCATGTGCGGGGGCTCAAGCTCGCGCAAAGCCTTTTCCGGCCTGTGCTTGTCATCGTGGAGAAAGCCTGTGGCATCGATGACGAGGCGGATTGCCCCATCACCCTGGGCGACGGCCTTTGCCGACCCAGCGATGCTCTCCTCGTCCTCCAGTACCAATGCCGGATCGGTGCGCCGTCCGATGAGCATGACGTCGGCAAATGCGGAACTTGCTTCGAGTGCGTGAGCGAGCGCCGTGCCGATGCCGCCGGTGCCGATCACGATGGCGCGACCGCCTGTTTCAAAAGATGTGAGGATCATGAGGCATGAAATGGAACGCGGCCACGGGATGTCCATTCCCCTCGCGCAGAATGCGTCCTAATCATCGAATTGGCGCATGGCAGCGGCTCGACTATGCTCGCGTCGCGGACCGACCACATTCATCAAGCGAGTTTCCCCGACATGATCGAAACTGTTGAGACCACGCCTTTCCGTGATCAGAAGCCCGGTACGTCGGGGCTTCGCAAGAAGGTCCCGGAATTCCAGAAGCGTGGCTATGTGGAGAACTTCCTGCAATCCATCTTCGATGCGCAGGAAGGCTATGAGGGCAAGACCCTGGTCGTTGGCGGAGACGGCCGGTTCTATAATGAGGATGTCATTCAGACTGCGATCCGGATGGCGCTCGCCAACGGGTTTGGCCGCATCCTGATCGGGCAAAACGGCATCCTGTCTACGCCTGCGGCATCCAATGTCATCCGCAAATACAAGGCCTTCGGTGGCATCATCCTGTCGGCCAGCCACAATCCGGGCGGCCCGAATGAAGACTTCGGCATCAAGTACAATGGTGCCAATGGCGGACCGGCCTCAGAGACGGTGACCGGCGCGATTTACGAGCGCAGCCTGGTGATCGATCGCTACAAGACGATGGACATCCCGCAGGTCGACCTCTCGCGCATCGGCAGGGTCGACGTCGCCGGTGGTGTGGTCGAAATCATCGACCCAGTCGCCGACTACGCCGATCTGATGGAGACGCTGTTCGATTTTGCGGCCATTCGCGATCTTTTCGCGTCAGGCTTCCGCATGCAGTTCGACGCGATGAGCGCCGTCACCGGCCCTTATGCGGAAGAGATCTTCGTGAAGCGGCTCGGCGCCGATCCGGCAGCGATGATGAACACCACGCCGCTGCCCGATTTCGGCGGGCATCATCCAGACCCCAATCTCGTGCATGCCAAGGAGCTCTATGCCGCGATGATGGCCGAGGACGGGCCCGATTTTGGCGCCGCGTCCGATGGCGACGGAGACCGCAACCTGATCATCGGCAAGGGCATGTACGTCACGCCATCAGATTCGCTTGCCATGCTTGCCGCGAATGCGCATCTCGCACCCGGCTATGCCAAGGGCATTGCCGGCATTGCACGGTCGATGCCGACGAGCCAGGCAGCAGACCGCGTAGCCGAAGCGCGTGGCCTGCCATGCTTCGAGACGCCGACAGGCTGGAAATTCTTCGGCAATCTGCTGGATGCCGGCAAGGTGACGATCTGCGGCGAGGAGAGTGCCGGAACTGGATCGGATCATGTGCGTGAAAAGGACGGGCTTTGGGCCGTTCTGCTATGGCTGAACGTGCTTGCCGTACGGCGCCAGTCGGTGGCCGAGATCGCGCGCGATCATTGGGCAACCTTCGGACGCAACTACTATGCCCGGCACGATTACGAGGCGCTGGACACGGCAACGGCTGATGACATGGTCGCAGCACTGCGCGAAAGGCTGCCGTCGCTTGTCGGGCGAACTTTCGGCAATCGGACGATAAGAGCGGCGGACGATTTTGCCTATCATGATCAGGTTGATGGATCGTCGAGCGCCAAGCAGGGCATTCGCGTCTTCTTCGATGACGGTGCGCGGATCGTTTATCGGCTTTCAGGCACCGGCACGACCGGCGCCACTCTCCGCGTATATCTGGAGCGCTATGAGCCGAACGACGGCAATCTCTCCATGCAGACCAATGATGCTCTGGCTGACCTCGTGACGGCGGCGGACGAAATTGCCGAGATTTCGGCCCGGACGGGTCGTGTATCCGCAGATGTGATCACCTGACGGGCAAAAGACCTGCATGACTGAATGGTGGGGTGGTCCAGACGCTGGACCGGCCCACCTCCGGCATGCTAGGAAAAGCCATACTCTGGAATTATTCTAATGTTCCATTGCCGATTCACTTGGACGGATCTGACACCCGATGCGCCTGACCAAACAGACCAACTACGCCGTTCGCATGCTGATGTATTGTGCATCGGCAGACGAAGGCAGCTTGAGCCGTGTTTCGGAAATCGCCAAGGCGTACGGCGTATCTGAACTGTTCCTGTTCAAGATTCTGCAGCCGCTGGTCGAAGCCGGGCTGATGGAAACCGTACGCGGGCGCAAGGGCGGCGTGCGTCTCGCGCGTCTTGCATCGGACATCACGCTCTATGACGTCGTGCGGGTTACCGAAGATAACTTCGCGATGGCGGAATGTTTCGAAAACGACGCGGCTGAATGCCCGCTCGTTGAATCCTGCGCGCTGAATTCGGCACTTTACAAGGCGCTGAACGCCTTTTTCGCCGTTCTGCAGGACTACACCATTGCCGATCTGGTGCAGAACCGGCCGCAAATGCGGATGCTGCTCAACATGATGCAGGGCGAGGCGGTCGCCGTTCAGTGAGTTTAAAGGTTGGCCGGCTGAGTATCAGCCGACCGTCGCTGGTTTGGCTGTCACCTGGGCCAGGCGCGCTGGCCGGCTGGACAGGAAGATATCTCCGATCGTTTCCAGCACCCGATAGACGCTCTCCGAGGCGATCGAGTAATAGATCGTCTGTGCGTCTCGCCTGGTGCTGACCAGCTTGCGGGCGCGCAATTTGGCCAGATGCTGCGACAGCGCCGATTGGCTTAGACCCACCGTCTCGGCCAGCTGTCCAACGGGCATTTCACCTTCGATGAGATTGCAGAGAATCAGAAGGCGTTTTGCATTGGACATCGCCGAAAGCAGGTCTGCTGCCTCGTCGGATTTCAACTTCAGCGCCTCGGCGTCGGATTTCAAGGACGATGAGGGGCCGTTTGACGTGTTCTTGTGGGTTTTCGTGCTCATCATGCCCCAATAACGGACTTTGATGGGCCTAGTTCCAGCATAGGTTAAAGGCATTCGAATTTAATCGTTTGCTCTTGCACTTTTTGCGAGCTCGGCAAGAGCCTTGCGAAGATCTCCCGCATCACCAAGGGACTTCGGGAAGCGGATGCGGCGCAATTGATCGCCACGCTGAATCTCGAAGCCTGCGGGATCGATGCCGCAGATGCGCCAGCCGCTATCTTTTTCGCCAGCAAGATGTGCGGCGTAGAGATCGATCGCGTCGGAATGGTCGGCATTCATATGGGCGATGGCGCCTTCCTCCATGTCGGCCAATGCCGACGCGGCGGGGGAAGCGATATCGAGATCGTCGCCGGAAAGCTCGTAAGCCTTGCCAAAACCGCCGTTTAGGCTCGCGGAGAGGGGGAGCAGCCGGAAGAAGCTGAAATCGGGAAAATCGATATAGAGCTCAGCCTTCGGATGACGTGTAAGAAAACGACGCCTCAAGGCTGGACGTTCGGCTGAGTCGCGCGTGATGTGCTCGGCGCGGCATTTCAAGGAGATGCGGGGATGCGCCAGCGGATCTCCCTTGCCAGGCTCGCCGAAAAGAAGGCCGGCCCGCGCATCGGCAAGAAGCGCCTTGGTGTGGCTCGACAAGGCCGAGACGAGGATGATCGGTCTGCCGACACCATCGGTTGCAACGAGCGTTCGGCTGACAATGGGGTGACCCGTCATTGGTTCGAGAACCGAGAGCGCCGCATGCCGTGAGCCGCGGATCAGACGGTCCGCTTCCGTCCGCGCGAACTCGTCCGTTTCGCGGATCGTCTTGGCTGCTTCCGGCTTGCGCATTTCCTCGGACATGCGGTTTTTTGAACTCCCCTTGATCGTCCTCAAGCTGTTGATGGCCTGCGGGTCTGCCGGGTCAGCACTGGTAACACCGGCCGGCAACAGTCAGATAGAGTGCGTATCGAACCGAACCAGTGGACGTTCGTCTTGGCCAAACTCTATTTTCATTATGCTTCCATGAATGCCGGCAAGTCGACCTTGCTGCTGCAGGCGTCCTACAATTACGAGGAACGGGGGATGCGGACCCTGCTGCTGACCGCAGCCCTCGACGACCGGGCTGGCCATGGGCGCATCGCTTCCAGGATCGGTCTCGGATCGGACGCGCTGACCTTCACGGAGGCCGATGACCTCTATGGCGTCGTGGAGCGCGAGATAGAACAGGAGAGTGATGGCCGGCTGGCCTGCGTCTTCGTCGACGAGGCCCAGTTTCTCAGCGAGGCTCAAGTGTGGCAACTCGCGCGCGTCGTCGACCGGCTGAACGTGCCGGTGATGACCTACGGGCTGAGAACCGATTTCCGTGGCGAGCTCTTCCCTGGCTCCAAGGCACTTCTCGCCATCGCCGACAGTCTGAGAGAAATTCGGACAATCTGCTTTTGCGGAAAGAAGGCGACCATGGTGGTCCGGGTCGATGCAGAGGGCAAGGCGCTGAGCGAGGGCGCCCAGATCGATGTCGGCGGCAACGACAAATACGTGCCCTACTGCAGGGAACACTGGATGGAGAAGACCGGGCGACGGCCCGACCGGGGATAGTTCTTTAGCTCGGGGGACTTGCCGTTCTCAGCCGCGACGTTATGTCTCTTATGTCTCACGACAGTCGTGATGGGAGAGAGATATGGTTCGTTATTTGCTTGCCGCAGGTTTTTCCGTACTCGCACTGACTTCGGTCGCTTCCGCTCAGGATGCTGCCGCCGGTAAGGCCACTTTCCGTCAGTGCATGGCCTGCCATGTCGTTGATCAGGAGCAGAATCGCGTAGGTCCTCATCTGGTCGGTATCGTCGGTCGTCCCGTCGCTTCGATCGAAGGCTTCAACTACTCCGACGCAATGCGCGCCTATTCCGAAGATGGCGCCAAGGTATGGGACGATGCGACGCTTGCAACCTATCTCGCCGATCCGCGCGGTGTGGTCCAGGGCACGCGCATGGCATTTGCCGGTGTGAAGGATGAGGCTGCGCTTGCCAATCTGATCGCCTATCTCTCCGATCCTGCCGCTGCCGAATAGTATTTCGGTCAGCCGCTTTTTTCGGTATCGGTCATCGACGCGTCTAGAAGGCGAGATGATTGCCGATGCCCGCTCCTTCTCCGAATGATCAATCGATCGAAGCGCTGCTGTCGCTTCGATCGCTTACCTTGCACGTCGTTCATGAGGCGGATGGCATCGTCGCAGCGGTTTCCCGCAATCCGGGAAGCGCCGGGGAGCAGCCAGCGCTCGGAGACCGCGTCCGTACGCTGAATGCGGCGGTTGCAGCCATGCACCATCATGCCTCAATGCTTTTGCAGCGCCTCGGCAGTGCCGTGGGTGAGGCTGGCAACGGAGCCGATCGTTCGCCGAGACGAAACACCCTGCGTTTGTCACGGTTACCGCAACCGGGTGACGCGGAGATGGGCGAAAAGCTCGCAGCCGATCTCCATGGCTTGGCTCGGTTGATCGATCTTCTCGATGAGCATCGCGACGCCGTCGCGCATCGGGTGACACTGACCGAAGCGCAATCGGAAGCCGCGATGCGATCCGTCGCGGCCATTCGGGCGGCTGCGTGTGCCGGAAGCAGCTTTGACCCTCGGGTGGATGCCGTGTCCTACGCCATCAGCAACGCCGAGGCTGCAATCGGCGTGCTTTTGCACGATCTGCGGATCGTCGATGCCATGGCGGCACTGGCGCGCCTGGAATTGGAGCGCGGCGTTCTCATCCATGCCGCGTCGGGTCGCGCAGCCTTCAAGGAGCCGCGCGGATATCTTGGCGAGGTTCTGGAACTGCACCAGCAGCAGTTGTTGTCGGCGAGGGACATCGAGAGCCGTCGGCAGAAGGCAGGCGAGCTTCTTTCGGCGTTAATGGCGCCGCCGGCCACCGGGCTTAAACGGGAAGATGCCCGGTCGTTTTGACCTCTTCCATGACGGCGTAGGTGTGCGTTTCCCTGACGCCCGGCAGGGACAGGATCACATCGGAGAGGAAAGTGCGGTACGCGTCCATGCCCGCGACGCGTGCCTTGACGAGATAGTCGAAGCCGCCCGCCACCATATGGCATTCCATGACATCGTCGCTCGTCTTGACTGCCTTGGCGAAGGCATCGAACACGTCGGGCGTCGTCCGATCGAGCTTCACCTCGACGAAAACCAGTAACGTACGTCCAAGCTTTGCTGGGGAGAGGCGCGCGCCGTATCCTTCGATATAGCCTTCGCGTGTCAGCCGTTTGACCCGCTCGGCCGTCGCCGTCGGCGACAGCGCTATCCGGTCGGCGAGTTCCGTGTTGGTCAGTCGACCGTCCAGCTGGAGTGACCGCAATATCTTCCGGTCGATTCGATCAAGATCCTTCATGTGGACAGCAATAGCGCCGAACGTTGGAGATATCCACCAAGTCACCGACAAAATATAGCGGATAATGCGGTTGCGGCTTTGCTAGGATCGCAGCAGATTTTCGGAGATCCCTGATGACTGCTGCGCCGCGCCTCTCCACCTTGCGATTTGATGCACCCTACGGGGGCGACGACGACACGATCATCCGCGGCCATCTGGGCCTGATCGCTATGGATCAGGCGCAGGACCGCGCGATCGATCAGCGGGCGACCCGGCTGATCAATGCGATCCGATCGGAAGCCGGTTCAATGGGCGGGGTCGAGGATTTCCTACGTGAATACGGGCTCTCCACGCGCGAAGGCCTTGCGATGATGGTGCTCGCGGAAGCGCTGTTGCGCGTGCCGGATGCGGCGACACAGGACAAGCTCATCGAAGACAAGCTGCGCGAGGGCGGCTGGAGCGAGCACGAGGCGCATGGCGAGACCTGGTTTGTTTCGGCCTCCGCCTGGGCGCTCGGTCTGTCTGCGCGTGTCCTGAAGCCCGGCGACACGCCCGAAGGCGTGATGCAGGGCCTCGTTCGGCGGCTCGGCATGCCGACGGTCAGAACCGCAACGCGGCAGGCGATGCGGTTTCTCGGGCATCATTTCGTGCTCGGCGAAACGATCGAGGATGCGCTGTCGCGTGCAGCGCGCAACGAGGCGAAAGGCTATCGGCATTCCTTCGACATGCTTGGGGAGGGCGCGCGCACGGCTGACGATGCGGCGCGCTATTGGCGCTCCTATGCCGAGGCGATAGAGGCGATCGGCAAGGTGCAGGCCAAAAGCGGCAAAGAACGACGTCTGCCCGAGCGTATGGGCATCTCGGTCAAGCTGTCCGCGCTTCATCCGCGCTATCTGGCGACCCATCGGGATCAGGTGCTCAAGGAGTTGGTGCCGGACGTGCTGCGTCTTGCCCAGCGCGCGAAAGCACATGACCTCAATTTCACGATCGATGCCGAAGAAGCGGACCGCCTCGAACTGTCGCTCGATGTAATCGATGCGGTCTTTGCCGATCCGTCGCTGGCGGATTGGGACGGCTTCGGTTTGGCGATCCAGGCCTACCAGAAGCGGGCGCCGATGGTGATCGAGCATATCGATATGCTGTGCCGGAAGCTTGGCCGGCGGATGATGGTTCGGCTCGTCAAGGGCGCCTATTGGGACACCGAGATCAAGCGGGCGCAGGAGCGGGGACTTCCTGACTATCCGGTCTTTACGCGCAAGCCGGCCACGGATGTTTCCTATCTCGCCTGTGCCCGCAAGATGCTCGACCGGCGAGCCCATCTCTACCCGCAGTTCGCGACCCACAATGCCCTGACGATCGCGACGATCCTTGAAATGGCCGGTAGCGACCGCTCGGGCTTCGAATTTCAGCGCCTGCACGGCATGGGGGAGGCGGTCTATGCCGATCTTGCCAAGAGCAACGAGCGTGTGCCCTGCCGCATCTATGCGCCGGTCGGCGGCTATCGGGATCTGCTTGCCTATCTGGTGCGCCGTCTTCTGGAAAATGGGGCGAACTCGTCGTTCGTTGCCGTGGCAGGCGATGCGAAGATCCCGGTCGCCAAGCTTCTCGTCAGGCCGCAAAACCACCTCGCCCTCGACAAAGGGCATTCGGCCCGTCACGAGAAGATCCCGCTGCCTGCCAAGCTCTATGGGAACCGCCGAAACAGCGGCGGCCTCGAATTCGGCTATCGCGCCGATCTGGACCAATTGGTTGCCGGTCTGGCCCGTGCAACTGCAACTGTGAACGCCCAGCCGCTCAATCCGGGTCTTGCCGCATCCGGAAAGGCCCAACCCGTTCTGGCTCCTGCCGATCCCGGACGCGAGGTCGGCTCTGTGGTGTTCGCAACGGCTGCGGACGTCGACAAGGCGATGACGGCGGCGCGTGCCGGCTTCGCCCGCTGGTCGCGCACCCCGGTCCAAGATCGGGCCGCGACGCTGGAGCGCGCAGCAGACCTTCTGGAAAAACACCGCGATGCACTGATGGCGCTTCTGGCGCTCGAGGCTGGCAAGACCCTCGATGACGGGTTGGCGGAGATCCGGGAGGCTGTTGACTTCTGCCGATATTATGCGGCGCAGTCCCGAAAGCGTTTTGCCACGAAAGAGCGGATGCCGGGACCGACCGGCGAGGACAATCACTATGGCTGGCGCGGGCGTGGCGTTTTTGCGGCGATCAGTCCCTGGAATTTTCCGCTGGCGATCTTCCTGGGGCAAGTGACGGCAGCGCTTGCCGCCGGCAACGCGGTCATCGCCAAGCCGGCCGAGCAGACGCCGCTAATTGCCTATCGCGCGGTGCAGCTTCTCCACGAAGCCGGTGTGCCGAAGGATGTGCTGATCTACCTGCCCGGAGCCGGAGATGTGGGCGCGGCGTTGACGGCGCATCCTGCAATCGCGGGTGTCGCCTTCACCGGATCGACGGACACGGCGCGTGCGATCAACCGCACGCTTGCCGAAAAGGACGGTCCGATCGTTCCGCTGATCGCCGAAACCGGTGGTCTCAACGCGATGATTGTCGATGCCACCGCGCTTCCTGAGCAGGTGGCGGACGACGTGGTCATGTCGGCGTTCCGTTCGGCCGGCCAGCGGTGCTCGGCGCTGCGGTTGCTCTTTCTCCAGAACGACGTCGCCGACCGCATGATGGACATGATCGAGGGTGCGGCAAGCGCCCTGAAGATCGGCGATCCGATGGATCCCTCGACCGACATCGGCCCCGTGATCGACCATGCGCAAAAGGAGATGCTGGAGACCCACATCACGTCCATGCGGAAAAGCCACGCCGTTCGTGCGACCGGCAAGGCACCCGAAACCGGAACGTTCTTCGCGCCGCACATTGTGGAGCTCGACCGAGCAGACCGGCTGGATCGTGAAATCTTCGGACCCGTTCTTCACGTGGTTCGCTACCGGGCGAAGGATCTGGACCAGGTCGTGGAAAGCATCGCGGCGTCGGGCTACGGGCTGACGCTCGGCATCCATTCCCGCGTCGATGCCACAGTCTCGCGCATCATCGATCGCCTCGATGTCGGCAATGTCTACGTCAATCGCAACATGATCGGGGCCGTGGTCGGCACCCAGCCTTTCGGCGGCTCCGGGCTGTCCGGCACCGGTTTCAAGGCCGGTGGACCACACTATCTGACCCGCTTTGCGCAAGAGCAGGTGGTGTCGATCAACACCGCTGCCGCCGGCGGCAATGCAAGCCTGATCGCCATGGGGGACGGCTGAGCCGCTGCTCGGTTCCATGCCTGGCCGCTGAATAAGTGATGCGCCATCTTGCGCGATGGCGTATCCGCGTAGCACCGTGGGCGCGTCAAGCTGCGGTGAACGGCAGCCGTGCAAGCGAGGGGAAATTCATGACGAGTGTCCAATCCGACATCGAGATTGCACGCGCTGCAGCGAAAAAGCCGATCATGGAGATTGGCGCCGCCCTCGGAATTCCCGCAGACCAGCTTGTTCCCTACGGCCATGACAAGGCGAAGGTCTCGGCGGACTTCATCGGCAGCCTGAGCGGCCGTCCGGACGGCAAGCTGATCCTCGTCACGGCCGTCAACCCGACGCCGGCCGGCGAAGGCAAGACGACGACGACGGTCGGTCTCGGAGATGGGCTGAACCGGATCGGCAAGCGCGCAATCGTCTGCGTGCGCGAACCCTCGCTCGGTCCATGCTTCGGCATGAAGGGCGGTGCAGCCGGCGGCGGCTATGCGCAGGTCGTGCCGATGGACGACATCAACCTGCACTTCACCGGCGACTTCCATGCCATTACGGCCGCTCACAATTTGCTGTCGGCGCTGATCGACAACCATCTCTATTGGGGCAATGCGCTGGGCGTCGACAGCCGCCGGGTCGTGTGGCGTCGCGCGCTCGACATGAACGACCGGGCGCTGCGCGACATGGTGTGCGGTCTCGGCGGCGCGTCGAACGGCTTTCCGCGCCAGACCGGGTTCGACATCACCGTCGCGTCGGAAATCATGGCCATTCTCTGCCTTGCATCCGACCTCGAAGATCTGGAGCGGCGCCTGGGCGACATCATCGTCGCCTATCGGCACGACAAGTCTCCCGTCTTTGCGCGCGACCTGAAGGCCGATGGCGCGATGACGGTCCTGCTCAAGGATGCTATGCAGCCCAACCTCGTGCAGACGCTGGAAAACAATCCGGCCTTCGTCCATGGAGGGCCGTTCGCCAATATCGCTCATGGCTGCAACTCGGTGGTGGCAACGCGCACGGCATTGAAGCTTGCCGACTACGTCGTGACCGAAGCGGGGTTCGGCGCTGACCTCGGCGCGGAGAAATTCTTCAACATCAAGTGCCGAAAGGCCGGCTTGAAGCCCGCGGCCGCCGTCATCGTCGCGACGATCCGGGCCCTGAAGATGAATGGCGGCGTGGCCAAGGCCGATCTCGGCCACGAGAACGTCGATGCGGTGAAGGCAGGCTGCGCCAATCTCGGCCGCCACATCGAGAACGTGAAGCAGTTCGGCGTGCCGGCCATTGTCGCCATCAATCATTTCTCAGGCGACACCGACCGCGAGATCGATGCGGTTCGGGACTATGTCGCGCGCTTCGGCGAGGAGGCGATCGTCTGCCGCCACTGGGAAAAGGGCTCGGCCGGCATCGTCGACCTGGCCGAAAAGGTCGTGGAGCTGGCAGAGACCGGCCACGCGCAATTCGCGCCGCTCTATCCGGACGAGATGTCGCTCTTTGGCAAGATGGAGACCGTCGTCAAGCGCATCTATCGCGGCGCGGAGGCCGTCGCCGAACCAACCGTGCTCGATCAGCTGTCCCAGTGGGAAGCGGCCGGATACGGCCATCTTCCGGTCTGCATGGCAAAGACCCAGTACTCCTTTTCCACCGACCCGACCGCGCTGGGGGCTCCGAACGATCACACTGTGGCGATCCGCGAGGTTCGGTTGTCGGCCGGTGCCGGTTTCGTCGTCGCGATCACAGGCCAGATCATGACGATGCCGGGCCTGCCGCGGACGCCGGCGGCGGAGACGATCCATCTCGATGACCGCGGCCAGATCGAAGGCCTGTTCTGATCCGATGATCCCCTGGGTACATCTCGATACGGCGATCGTGCCGGGCGATGGAACGCCGCTGAAGCTGATGCAGCGCGGCCATGAGTTCTCGATCATGACCGGCGCCACCGAACTGATGAACAGCCGCTTGAGCGGTTCGGAAGAGGTGCTCGCGGAACGGTCCTGCGAGCTGGTTGCGGATCGCGCCCGGCCGCGCATTCTGGTCGGTGGCCTCGGCATGGGCTTCACGCTGCGTGCCGCGCTGAAGGCCTTGAAAGCCGAAAGCGAGATCGTTGTCGCCGAACTCGTGCCGGCTGTGGTGACGTGGGCGCGCGGACCGTTGCAGCCGATCTATGGCGAGAGCCTCGGCGACCCGCGCTTGACGATCATCGAAAGCGATGTAGGCGCCGTCATTTCAGCCGAGCCTGGCCGCTACGATGCGATCCTGCTCGACGTCGACAATGGCCCGGACGGGCTGACACGCGATGCCAATGAAGGTCTTTACAGCTTCGCCGGCCTGGAAAGAGCGCGACGTGCTCTGACGAAGAACGGGGTTCTGGCCGTCTGGTCTTCTGCGCCGGATGCGGGCTTTTCGCGCAGGCTCAAATCATCGGGGTTTGCCGTGGAAGAAGTGAAGGTGCGCGCCAGGCGCTCACGCGGGGCGCGGCACCTCATCTGGCTCGCGACGCGCACGGACTAGCCCGTCACGGCGTCTGGCAGAGACGGTAATCGCTTGAGCGTTCGGCGATGTCGAGATGCAGATGGTCGTCGTGATACGCGTCCGACCCGGGTCCGAGAACTGTCGTGAAATGCAAACAAGCGCCCGAGCCGACCGCCTTCTGGAAGGCTTCGCTGGCATCGCCGTCACCTTCCTTGGGTGAAACGGTGATGGCTTCTCCGCTTTCGAAGGTGAAGCTCATGATGTCGATGGCGTTGCCCAGCGCATGTTCCGAGATGTCGGCTTCTTCGACGTTGTTGCGCGGACGGCAGACATAGGTCGATCCGTGGTTGAGTGTCATGAGCTGGCCGAGTTCGAGCGCGCGGGCGGCGGGCAGGACTTCTCCGCGCACCCATTTCGCTAGTGCCAGCGCAGTTGCACAGCGCATCTGCGTTTCCGGTTCGAGCGCGATGCCCGGTAGGACGCTTGTGACGGCGAAGGGCGTGTCGACGCCGCATCCAGCCTGTTCGGGACCTTCGGGTTCGATCGTATCCATGAGCGTGAACTCCGCACCCAGGCCGCGCAGTTCGGCACGGCAGGCACGCAGCGCGGCTGCGTCCTCGGGCTCCGGGGGAAGGAGCTCGGGGGTCTCCTCCTCGACGGGCTCTTCCTCGACTTCGCCGGCATCCGCATCCGCATCGGTACCGGCATCTGCGTCATCGGAAGCTTCGTCGACGTCCTCCTCGGGGCGCTCATCCGGGACCGGCACGTCTTCGGGGGCTTCCTCTTCCGCTTCCCCGCCGTCGATGGGCTGATCGGCGTCATCTCCTGGTTCGGCATCGCCGGGAAGCTCCGGTCGCTCTTCTGGCAAGGGTGCGTCACTGGCTTGCGGCAAAGTCGGATCGGGCCCGGTTTCCTGAGCAGTCGCAGGCGTCATCAGCGCGAGCGCGAGAATTGCGGCGGCTACGCTGCAGGCAAATCGAGTGTCCATCAAGGATTGATCCTCTCCCACGACGCGATCGCGTCGAGCGCTCCCCGGTGCCTGAACGCATGGTGTGAGTCCCGGTTCCCATGGGCGAGGGGAGAGTGGAGCCTACGCTCGCGAATCCAGTTGCGGCGGGCCGCTTTCGCCGGTATTGAGAATGCATGAACATGGCACGCGCAAACAAGAATTGGTGGTGGGCACGCTAGAGCGGCCGCGACCAGTCGTGCGTGACTGATAGACCGAAGCCGCCCAGGATCACTCCCGGCGGCTTTTTTGTTTGAGCCCGTCGGACAGGGTGGCCGGGCTGAACAAAAAGGGTGGGCAGCGACGATGGCTCGGATTGAAGAAGACGGCGCGCAGACTTTCCTGACGGAAGGTGGCGTTGAGGTTTCCCGGCTGCGGCGGGAGGTCGGCTATGGCGGTGCGATCGACAGCTACATCGATCGGCTCGATGAGCGGCGCGGTGCCGTCTTCTCGTCAAACTACGAATATCCCGGCCGCTATACCCGTTGGGATACGGCGATCGTCGATCCCCCGCTGTCGATCACGGCGCGCGGTCGAGCGGTCACCCTCGATGCCTACAACGATCGCGGTGCAGTGCTGCTTGAGATGATCGCAGCGCGGCTCGCGTCCGAGCAGGAGATGACGCTCGTCGAGCGGACTGATCGCAAGCTTGCGCTTCAGGTGCATGAGCCCAGCCGCCTGTTCACCGAAGAAGAACGCTCCCGCGTCCCCACTGTCTTCACGGTGCTGCGCGCTATCATCGATCTCTTCCGGTCGTCGGAAGACAGCAATATCGGGCTCTACGGCGCGTTTGGCTACGATCTGGCCTTTCAGTTCGATCCGGTGAAGCAGTCCCTGCCGCGGCCGGACGACCAGCGCGATCTCGTGCTTTTCCTGCCCGACGAGATTCTGGTCGTCGACCATTATTCGGCAAAAGCCTGGATCGATCGATACGATTTCACCAAGGATGGTGCCACGACCTTAGGCAAGGACGGGTCTATCGAAGCCGAGCCGTTCCAGGACACGGGCACGGTTCCGGAAAAGTGCGACCACCAGCCGGGCGAATATGCCGATCTGGTGCGCCGCGCGAAGGAGAGCTTCAAGCGCGGAGACCTGTTCGAAGTCGTGCCGGGGCAGATGTTTCGCGAGCGCTGCAAGTCGAAGCCGTCCGCGATCTCGCGCCGGCTCAAGGCGATCAATCCGTCGCCCTATTCGTTCTTCATCAATCTCGGAAACCAGGAATATCTCATCGGCGCATCGCCGGAAATGTTCGTGCGGGTCAATGGCCGGCGCGTCGAGACCTGCCCGATCTCGGGCACGATCAAGCGTGGCGAGGATGCAATTTCTGATTCAGAACAAATCCTCAAGCTGTTGAATTCAAAGAAAGACGAGTCCGAACTCACCATGTGTTCGGATGTCGACCGGAACGACAAGAGCCGCGTCTGCGAGCCTGGTTCGGTCAAGGTGATCGGACGCCGCCAGATCGAGATGTATTCGCGGCTCATCCACACGGTCGATCATATCGAAGGCCGGCTGCGGGACGGGATGGACGCGTTCGACGCATTCCTCTCGCACGCCTGGGCCGTGACGGTGACAGGAGCGCCGAAGCTCTGGGCGATGCGCTTTATCGAAGCCAACGAGAAGAGCCCGCGCGCCTGGTATGGCGGCGCGATCGGCATGGTGAACTTCAATGGCGACATGAACACCGGGCTGACGCTTCGCACCATCCGCATCAAGGCCGGCGTGGCGGAAGTGCGTGCCGGCGCAACGCTGCTCTATGACAGCGATCCGGAGGAAGAGGCAGCCGAAACCGAGCTCAAGGCCTCGGCGATGATTTCGGCCATTCGCGACGCCGGCAGCGCTTCGGTTACGGCGGGCGCGCGAAAGACCGACCGGGTCGGCGACGGGGTGTCGATCCTGCTCGTCGACCACGAGGACAGCTTCGTCCACACGCTGGCCAACTATCTGCGCCAGACCGGTGCTACGGTCACCACAGTACGCTCGCCGGTGGCCGACGAAGTGCTCGATCGTATCGATCCGGATCTGGTGGTGCTTTCGCCTGGCCCCGGCAGCCCGAAGGATTTCGACTGCAAGGCGACGATCAAGCGCGCGCGGGCGAGGGGCCTGCCCATCTTCGGCGTCTGTCTGGGGCTGCAGGCTCTGGCGGAAGCCTATGGCGGCCAGTTGCGCCAGCTTGCCCTGCCCATGCACGGGAAGCCGTCGCGTATCCGCATCATTGATCCCGGCGCTGTCTTCGATGGTTTGCCGTTCGAAGTGACCGTCGGCCGTTACCACTCGATCTTCGCCGATCCGGCGAGCCTGCCCTCGGATTTCCGCATCACGGCGGAGAGCGAGGACGGAACGATCATGGGCATCGAACATTTTCGGGAACCGGTCGCTGCCGTGCAGTTCCACCCGGAATCGATCATGACGCTCGGCCAGGATGTCGGCATGCGCATCATCGAAAACGTCGTGGCACGGCTTGCGCGCAAGGCCGATGTAGCGGCTGCCTGAAGGACGACGAGCGTGGTGCCAAGCAACAGCGTGCGGGTGAGGCAACTCGCCTTCTGGTCGATCCCGATCGCCTTGGTCGTGACGGGCATGAAGCTGGTCGCCTGGTGGGTGACGGGCTCCGTCGCGCTTTTGTCCGACGGCCTGGAGTCGATCGTCAACATCATCGCGGCACTGATTGCGTTCTACGCCGTTTCCTACGCCCATAAGCCGGCCGATGCGGACCATCCGTTCGGGCACCACAAGGCTGAATACTTCTCCGCGGTCATCGAAGGCGTGCTGATCGTCGTGGCGGCCATCGCCATCATGCAGCAGGCGATCCCGGCGCTCTTCGAACCGCAATTGCCGGAAGCCGCAGGGCTCGGCCTGACCATCAATCTCGCCGCTGCCGCCATCAACGCGGCCTGGGCCTACATCCTCATCCGCGAGGGGCGCGCCTATCGATCGCCCGCGCTCGTCGCCGATGGGCACCATATCGTGTCGGACGTCGTGACATCTGTCGGCGTCTTCATCGGTCTCGTTGCGGCGCTCGTTACGGGCTTTGCGATCCTCGATCCGCTGCTCGCCATCATCGTCGCCATCAACATCCTCTTCCAGGGCTGGAAGGTCATCTCGGCGTCTGTCGGCGGGTTGATGGACCGCGCCGTGGATGCGCAGGACGATGCTCTCATCCGTGCCGCGATCGCCGACCACGCCGCAGGCTCGGTGAATGTGCATGATCTGAAGACCCGCCAGGCGGGGCCGGCGACCTTTGTCGATTTCCATATGGTCGTGCCGGCCGAGATGACGGTGGCAGCATCTCATGTGATCTGCGACCGGATCGAAGATGCGATCCGTGCCGCGGTGCCGGGCGCCCGCATCGCGATCCATGTGGAGCCGGAAGGCGTGAAGGCGCACGGCGTCCGCGTCATGCCGCAGCAGAGCTAATTGCAAAGATGGCGGGTCGCGACGATGCGACCCGCCATGAAGCTTGTTCTCAAAATACCGTGTCGACCGGAAGTCCCATCGCCATTGCCCCTGCATACGCTGCCTGGGGGCCGCGTTGCAGCGGGTGGAACCGGGCGCCCTGGACGTCGCGGAAGCATCGCTCCAGCCCGGCCTTTCGGTAGAAGCCGGTTCCGCCGGCAAGCTCCAGCGCCAGTTCAACCGTCTCGATCGCTTTGTCCGCCACCAGCGTGCGTCCCATCATCACCGCATTGACCGTCTCGGCGGAGGCATCGCCGCGCAGGGCGGTTTCGACCATGAAGCGGTGCGCCAGTTGGGCAGCCTTGAGGCTCGTCACCATGCGACCCGCCAGATCGAGCGTGTGCGCCGTCTGCGGCTTGCGCGATGCGATCTCGATCGCGATGTCGCGCGCCCGCTCTGCAACACCGAGATAGACCGCGTAGATCAGCGGAAAGGCGACGGTCGCGATGATCTGGAACACCGGGTGCCACCGACCCGCCGGGCGCTTGAACGCAATGACGGCATCGGCAACGAACAGCCCGTCGATCACGACATCATGCGATCCCGTGCCCCGCATGCCGAGCGCGCGCCAGGTCGGCTCGATTGAGACCTCCGCAGCTTTCATGGGAACACCGAAATGGATGACCGACGAGGTTCCATCGCCTTCGTTGATGAGCGCTCCCGACATGAGAACGTCGCCTGCGGGCGACGCGGACGTGAAGACCTTGCGGGCCCGAATGCGATAGCCGCCATCGACCCGCTCAGCCGTCCCGGAGCCGCCGATCCAATCCGATCCACCGCTTGAGAGCAGGATAATGCGTTCGCTTGCGACGCGGCGCAGAAGCGGCTCGACCGCCGCAACCTGCTGATGGCGCCATCGCCAGGCGGGTACGGCGACCTGATGTGTGTGCATTGAAAACGCGAGCGCCGTCGAACTGCAGCCATGGGCAAGCGTGCGCAGCATCTCTGCAAGCTGCTCGACATTGGCGCCGCCTCCACCGAGTTCGATAGGAACGCCTGCCTCGACAAGTCCGGCGCCCTTCAGAAGAGCGAAATTTTCCGCAACGAATGCATCTTGTTCGTCAGTGCTTTCGGCGCGTTTCCTCAATTCTGGAATCAGTGATTTTGCGATGTCTATCGGATCCGTTCCCATGCTCCGCATGCGGGTTGCATTCGTGTCCTGAACAGCCAGTGCCATGATCATTCTCCCTCGACTGATTGATCGAGCTTGATGATCCGCCTGCTTTCTCGGGATTTCCAGTTCAGGAACTGTACTGCGCTTTTCGTATCGCGCGCCGCGAGAACGCGGTATTATCCGGCTCGGGCAGTGGGGCGGCAGGCGAGGGCCAGCCCATGACGGAACATGCCGGTTACGGACAATTCTGTCCGGTTGCGATGGCGGCCGAGATCCTCTGTTCGCGCTGGACGGTGCTGATCGTGCGCGAGCTCATTTGCGGCACGACGCGCTTCAACGATCTTCGCCGCGGGGTGCCGCGCATGTCGCCAGCGCTTCTGTCAAAGCGGTTGAAGGAACTGGAGCAAGCAGGCGTCATCGAAGCCATTCGGCGCAACGATGGCACGGCGTTGGAATATCACCTCACTCGAGCAGGGCGTGATCTCGAGCCACTCGTCATGGGGCTCGGCATCTGGGGGCAGCGCTGGGTGGAATCGCGGCTTTCTCTCAAGAATCTCGACCCGTCGCTTCTGATGTGGGACATGCGACGGCATCTCAATCCGCAACCGCTTCCGCCGCGACGGTGCACGATACAATTTCTGTATCCCGAACTGCCGACGAACCGGCAAAGCTGGTGGCTGGTCGTCGACCGCGGCCATGTGGATCTCTGCAATTTCGATCCGGGTTTCGATCTCGACCTTCTTGTCACGGGGGACTTGCGCAGCATGACAGCCGTCTGGATGGGGCTCGCACCTATCCGCAGCGAAATCGACGCGGGGAGGCTCGTCGTCGATGGAGATCCCGTCATCGCCAAGGCCATGCAGCAATGGCTCGGCCTCAGCCCTTTCGCACCCCACGCTCGGCAGGCCAGCTAGGCGCTCGACAAATCACTAGGAAAATCAACGAACGACTTGCGTCTGTCGAATGAGCGCGATAGCGTCCGACCATTCGACAGGGGTGCTCCGTATTGCCGGGGCTGAGATGCGAGGCGCGTGAAGCCTCCGGACCCTCAAGCTGATCTGGTTAATGCCAGCGGAGCGAGGCGACGACATGTTTTCCGGTGCGCAGATTTCCCTTTATCCGATGTCCGACGATTTCGTCCGGATCATACTCGATGCCGTGCAGGCGCTGGATCCCTATCGGGATCGGTTCCGCATCGAGACCGACGACGTGTCGACGCTGATCGTCGGGCCGCCGGAGGACCTCTTCCCCGCCATGCGCGATGTCTTCGTGCGTGCGGCGCATTCTGGCGTCCACTGCGTTCTTTCCGCCGCCGTCTCGCGCGGCTGCCCGGGCGAACCGGATGATCCGATCTGCACGCCGATCTCGGGCGCCGGCAATGCGCTGCCGCTCGCCGAGCGGATCGAGGCGGCGTGCGCGCATGTGGCCGATGCGGCCTTCACAGGTCAGCATGTGGCGGCGCAATTTTCGCTCTACCCGCTTGGCGAAGGGCACCACATGGACGAGATCTATGGGTGCATCGATTTCCTGAAGTCATCGGGCGTATTCGATTGCTCGAAGAATTTCTGCACGAAGCTCGGGGGCGATGCCGGCGCGGTGTTCGCAACGCTCTCGGAAGCCTTCCTGCGTTTCGGCGATGCGCGTGGCCATGTGGCGCTCGACATAACCGTCTCGGCCAACAGCCCGAGCAAGCGCGCCTGAGGGCGCGGCGCTAACCCTCTCTCCTGTTTCATATTTTCTCTCAAGAGGCCTGTCATGCACAGCAACAGCTGGACCCTGCGCGAAATCCTGATCGTCGCCTTTCTCGGAGCCGTGTTTGGCGTCCTCTATCTGGCCTGGGTGCAGGTCTGGCTCATCACGCAGGCGATGTTCGGGCCGGTGACGATGGATGTCGTCATGGGGTTCTGGTTCATCGTCTCGATCATCGCTGCCGCAATCATCCGCAAGCCGGGTGCGGCGCTCCTGTCCGAAGTGCTCGCGGCGGTCGTCCAGGTTCTGCTCGGAAGTCCGGCGGGCCTGCTGCTGATCGTCACCGGGCTGGTCCAGGGTGCAGGTGCGGAAGCCGTTTTCGCAGCCACGCGCTGGAAAAACTATCGCCTGCCCGTGCTGATGGCAGCGGGCGTTGGGGCTGCGGTCGCGTCCTTCATCTACACCTGGGTCCGCTTCGACTATGGCGCGCTCGCACCGGGCCTGCTGATCGCGATGTTCGTGCTCAGATGCCTGAGCGGCGCGCTGCTCGGCGGCCTGCTTGGACATTGGGTGACGCAGGCGCTCTATCGTACGGGCGTGCTCTCCGGTCTCGGCATCGATCGCGACCGGCGGGTCGTGCATGGCTGACGAGCCTGCCGCGGTTCTTATCGACGGGGTCTCGGTCACCTATGCCGCATCGGACAAGGCGGCGGTCGGGCCCGTCGATCTCGTCATTCGGCCGGGCGAGCGGTGGCTGCTGCTCGGCGCATCCGGGTCGGGCAAATCCTCGCTGCTGAACGCGCTGACCGGCCTGATCCCGCACGCGATTGCGGCCGAGCGATCCGGCGAGGTGAGGCTCCTTGGAGAAGACGTCGCCGCGCGCACGCCGGCGGGATGGAGCAGCACCGTCGCGCGCCTTTTCCAGAAGGTGGAACAGACGCTCTGCGGCATGACGGTGGCCGACGAGATTGCTTTCGCGCTGGAAAATCAGGGCGTCGCCGTGGCCGAGATTGCCACGCGCACGGACTCAGCAATGGGATCGCTCGGCCTGCCGCAGGAGTGGCGCGACAGACGGACGAGCCGCTTGTCCGGCGGTGAAAGGCAGCTTGTCGCGATCGCTGCCATCATGGCGCAAGGCGCGCCCATCCTCGTTGCCGACGAGCCCACGGCGCATCTTGCGCCCGAGGCTGCACGCCGGCTGGAGCGGCTCTTGCGCGACGTGCCACCTGACGGCGCCGCACTCGTCGTCGACCACCGGCTCGACGATCTCATCCCGCTGATCGACCGTGTCGCCGTGCTCGGAGACGATGGCCGCATTGTCGCCACTGGCTGCCCGCGAAAAGTGTTTCGGGATCACGGGCAAACGTTCGATCTTCTGGGCATCTGGCGGCCGATCGGCAGCCGTCTTGCAGACCGGCTGATGGCGCTCGGTCCTGAGACCGACCCGCAGCCGCTGACCTTGGCTGAAGCGCTTCAGGCCATGGATCGGCTGCCCCTTACGCTGCTCGACCGAGCACGCGCAACGCTTGTCGACTTCATTGCGCCGCGGATCGCGCAAGCCGGAGCAGTCGGCGCAACCGTTGCCCGGCTGCAAAACGCGTCCTGCGCGCCGCTCTTCGCCAAGCCGGTCCTTCAGAAGGTGACGCTGTCGATTGCAGCGGGCGAGGTGGTCGCGATCCTCGGCGCCAACGGAGCAGGCAAATCGACCCTTGCTGCCAGCCTGGCGGGGCTCCTCCGCCTGAAGGCTGGGCGCCGGGACGGGGCGATGGGCGGCATCTCGTTTCAAAATCCGGACAGCCAGTTCATCGCCGGTTCGGTCGGCGAAGAGCTTGCCGCCGCACTTGAAGCCGCCGGCGCACGGGCGGAGGCAGCTGATGTGGCGGCACTTGCCGAGCGTTGGCGACTGGTCACGCTTCTCGACCGCCATCCGATGCAGCTTTCGGAAGGGCAGAAGCGGCGGCTCTCGCTAGCCCTGTTGATGGCCGGCGACCGGTTCCCACTGATTGTCTTGGATGAGCCGACCGGCGGGCTCGATGCGGCGGGTACTGAAGCGCTCATGGATGAAGTCGACCGGCTCCGCGACAGTGAGCGCGCGGTGGCGATCGTCACGCATGACATGGATTTTGCACTTGCGACGGCCCCACGCTGGATCGTCGTTGGCGAAGGGCGCATTCTCGTCGACGGCCCTGCCGGCGAGCTCATGCGGGATCGTGCGCTGATGAAAAGGGCAGGGCTTGCGCCACCGCACCTTCTTCAAGCGCTCGACTGGCTGGAAAAGGAGCCGGTGCCCGCATGCTGAAGACGGTTCATCCGCTGCCGAAGCTCATCGTCGCGCTGGTCTGGCTTGCTGGCTCCATCGCGGTGTTCGACGCGTCGTTCCAGATTGCGATGATCCTGACTTGCGTGACTGTCCTCGTCCTCCTCGAGCGCCTTTCGCCAGTGTTCGTGCTCGCCTTGATGGTGCCCTTCGCGCTCTTCGGCGCGGGCTTCATCACCACCAGCGTGCTCTTCCGGCAAGAGAGCGAGTTCGCGGTGCAGATGGCGCAGGAAACGCCTTTCGGCGACGGGCGGCTGCAGGCGGGCATCGTGCTTTTCCTTCGCGCGGTTGCCTGCGGAATGGTGTCGGCGGTTTTCGTGCTGACCACCGACCCGGGCGGCTTCGTGAAAGCACTGATGGTCAATTGGCGCCTGTCGCCGCGCGTCGGCTATGCGCTCTTCGCCGCGCTGCAGCTGGTGCCGGATCTCGCTTCCGAACTGCAGCAGATGCGGCTTGCCCGCGCCATGCGGCGCGGCGCTCTACCACGGCGCATCCCAGGCCCGATCGAAGTCGGTTCGCTCGTCGTGCCGCTCATCGCCTACGCCATCAGGCGAGCGGGGGATACGGCACTCGCGATGGAGAGCCGGGGCCTCGGCGCCTCGCCCAGGCGTACCGTCATCGGTGCACCGGCTTCATCCAAACGAGACGCGATCTTCTGTTTCGTGGCGTCCGTTTGGCTCCTGTCGATCCACTGGCTCACGTCGCGGGCGCCTCTATGAGGCACGGACTGTCTTCAAAATCGGCATGAAACTGGTGTAAGGCAGCCCGATCGATCGAAAAAATCGGATCGCCTGTCGGCTGACGGCTGTTGCCATCGTCCTTGGCAGTGTCGACCACAGATTGAGATGGGCCACGCCATGACGTCAGACGCATACCGTGAAGGCGCGCCGGAACCTGCCATCGTGGCCGAAGGGCTGATCAAGCGCTTCGGTGACGTGACTGCCGTTGCCGGGATCGATCTCGTCGTGCCGCGCGGCATGATCTTCGCAATCCTCGGCCCGAACGGCGCCGGCAAGACGACGCTGATGCGCATGCTGGCGACGCTCACCGTTCCCGATGGCGGCGCCGCCACGGTAATGGGTCATGATCTGACCGCCGCGCCCGATGCCGTGCGCAGCTCGATCGCCATGACCGGTCAGTTCGCCTCGCTCGACGAAGATCTGACGGGGCGCGAGAACCTCATCCTCATCGCGCGGCTCTGGGGCTTCAAGGGCCGGGCAGCGCGCGAGCGCGGCGACGAGCTCCTCGCCGCCTTCGATCTTTCCGATGCGGCGACGAAGCAGGTGAAGGACTATTCCGGCGGCATGCGCCGGCGGCTCGACATCGCCGCATCGCTGATCGTGACCCCCGGTGTCCTCTTCCTCGATGAGCCGACGACGGGCCTCGACCCGAAGGCGCGGCAGGGCGTCTGGCGGATGATCCGGGGGCTGGCGGACAGTGGCGTGACCATTCTTCTCACGACCCAATATCTGGAAGAAGCAGACCAGCTTGCCTCGCGCATCGCGGTCATCGACCACGGGCGCAAGATCGCCGAAGGCACGAGCCGCGAGCTGAAGGCTGCGACCGGTTCCGGCTTCCTGCATGTGGCTCTTGCCGATCCCGCGCATCTCGACCGCGCTGCAGCGGTGCTCGAAGCGCAGCTGCAGAGTTCAGTTCAGAGATCGACGGAAGGTGCGACACTGTCGATCATCGCCAAGTCGCCGGAAGCGGCGAATGCTGCTCTGGCGACTTTGATCGCCGAAGGTATCGCGCTCGCCGATTTCTCCATGGGGCAGCCGACGCTGGACGAAGTGTTCTTCGCGCTGACGGGCGAGCGTACGGCCACGGATATGCCGGAAAGGGAGGCTGCGGAATGAGCGATCGATTGATGAGCGATCTGCCGGACACGGCCGGTCTCAGACATGTCGCCCGACCGCCGAAGCCGTCTGCGTTCTCCAACGCGCTCGTTTTCGGCTGGCGTGCCGTCCTGAAGTTCAAGCACGTGCCGGAGCAGCTTTTCGATCTGGTCATGACGCCGATCATGTTCACGCTGCTCTTCACCTTCGTGTTCGGTGGCGCGCTTGCCGGTTCGACCGGCGATTACCTGCAGTTCTTCCTGCCGGGCATCCTCGTCCAGACGGTGATGTTCAACTCGGTCTATTCCGGCATGGGGCTGTCGACCGATCTCGGAAAGGGCCTCTTCGACCGGTTCCGCTCGCTGCCGATCTGGCCGCTGGCGCCCTTTGCCGGGCTGATGGTGGGCGATATCCTGCGACACCTGATCGCCGCCACGATCATCCTGACCATCGGCCTGATCCTCGGCTACCGGCCGGAGACGGGGATCCTCGGCGTGCTCGGCGCCTTTGCGCTGCTTGTCGCGATCGGCTTCGGCATGGGCTGGATCTTCATGGTACTCGGACTTTTGATCCGCACGCCGACGACGGTGATGACGATGGGCTTCACCTTCCTCTTTCCGCTCGTCTTCGCCTCCAACATCATGGTGGATCCTGCAACGATGCCCGGCTGGCTGCGCAGCTTCGTCGACGTCAATCCGGTCAGCCTGATGACGACGGCGATCCGCGGGCTGATGAATGGCGGCGGCAGTTTCGCCGATGTGGGCCTGGCTCTGATCGCGCCCGCACTGGTGACGGCGATCCTCGCGCCGGTGACCCTGATGCTCTATCGGCGGCGCTGAGGTCTTTCGCCACCGTCCTGTTTGGGCCATAGAGCTAGGAGCGTTTCCAGGTGAAGCGGATGCCGGTTCATCGCTCGGCGACGCGATCAATCAACACCAAGAGCGATTGATCCATTCGAAGACGGGCGAAGTTGCGCCAGGAGCGCGGTTCGACCGGCCACAACGGGGAGTGACGAAGAGTTCATGCATGATTTCAGCCTTCTCGACTTCAGTCCCCTTGTCATCATCGATGGTCGGATGGAGGCGGTACCGGTCGAAAAGCGCAGGGATATCGCGTCACGGGAGCGGCTGAAGCTGCGCGACAAGCCGCCGATGATGGAAATCGAAGGTCTCGTCCTGAAGCGTCCGATCACGCGCATCTTCGAAAAGGAGGTCTATCTCTCCGGCCTCAAGCTCAAGGATGCCGAGAACCAACGCGTCGTAGCGATCGGTCGCCCCCACGAGGACCGCTTTCACCTCTACAATTACATCATCCCCGAAACAGGTGCTTCCTTTGCCAACCGGGCCCTGACACCGGGTGCGTGCGTGCGGCAGATCGTGTTGCTCGCGGTCGCCTTGCTTATCGCGTTCGGAATGGCCTTCTTTTCACTCGGCTTCTTCCAGCGCAGCATCTTCATGGGTCTGATATGGCTGACCGCCGCAGTGGTTTTCCTCTCGGTCGCCAAGCATTTCTGGGAGCAATACAAGGCGGATCGGATGCTGGCGAAGTATGTGGAGCGGCTGTGAAGCGAGGGCTTCAACTCACCGGTATTGAGCATGGTTTCAGAATAGCTGTCAGCAGGGCCGATGTGTCATCGTTTCAGTCCGGCTGCCAGATGCCCTCGTCCCAAGCCCGCAGGGCCATCCCCGCATCAAGCTTTTGTGGCCACTGAGAATTTCGGATACGCTCCAGTGCATGCCGCGCCTCGACGGGCGCAATGGAGCGGGTCGCCTTAGCGGCCAGCAACCTCACCTCCATGCTCGGATCATCGTAAAGGCGCAGTAGAGCGCGACGCTGGTCGCCGTGGCGGGATCGCAATTCGGTTTCGATGGAACGTTTTTCTGCGTAAAGCGTCCGATATCTCGACATTCGACCTTCAATGCTCGCTTCGTCCATCCTTCGAGCGACGTCGGCGAAGGCATCCACCAGTTGGTCGACAGATGCAGCCCCAAGATCTTCATTCATGGTTTCAGCACTCCCGCATCGACCAAAGCGTTCAGTCCGACCCGCCGCTGCTCGTCCCACGACTTGCCCTGGAGAAACTCCCTCGGCGGCAAGCCACCGAATTCATCATTTGGTCTGGCACACCATCGATTAATCAGCCAGTGCTGCATCCGCGGTATCAGCACGATGTTGTCAGGATCATTGATCGTATCCTCGAAAAATCCGCTCGGTCTAGCAGTCGATCGTTCGACGATGTGGTGTCTGTCATAGCCCGCCAATGGCGTTTTCGCTCTGTTGAGCAGTTCCTCAAGCGTGCGTGGGGCATCGCCGTAGAATTCGATCAGCGGAAGTCTGTCATACAGCCAATGTCCGATCGTGATTGCTCGACCCCAGGGCGTCGCTCGCCAAGCGTTGCGCACGATCCATTCTGCGACCCGTAAAGCGACGCGCGTTCTTTCTCGTGAGCTACCAGGCCGCTGGTCCGGAATATCCGGCCAGTCCTCTGGGGGTTCGGGTGGATCGACGTTCGCTGCCAGCGCAGGAAAATCTCTGTCGGCGGTCGATCGAGCAGGGGATCGATTTGCCGATTGCCCTCCGTCCACCCGGACCCACCTGCCAGCCCTTCGGCTGCCCGCGGGACGCGCGGCTGGTTGGGATCGAAATTGGCTTTGGCCAGAAGATATCCGACATAGTTTGCGTGGATCAGCACCGCATGGGCGCTAAGACGCCAGCGTTGGTGCAGCAGATCGTCGATTTCTGTTCGATTGGCATTTGACATGGAAGCCCCCAGCAACCGTTCCAGAATTCGGTCGGTGCTGCGGGCGGGGATGAAGTCGATCGTGGATTAGACGTCGCGCTGGTGGCGATCCCGGGGAGCCGGGATCCATGCCTGTCAAGTCTCCCGCTTGCCTCTCTCGGCGTCCTCGGCTATCACTCCTTCCATGAGCAAGAGGCGCAACACGGCTGGATCTTTCCGCGACATGGGCATTTCGTCCGCGTCAGTCCGTGCGCGTACGCTCAGCTCGCTTCTTCTTCTCGGCCTTACGCGCGGTTGCCGGGTCCTTTGAGGAGCGCCCGGCGGCCGTAGAGGCTTTGCCGGCAACAGCTCCTTATCCCTTTGACACTGCCAGTGAATTGACCGATTGAGGTCCCGCTTGTGCGCTGTTTCTGCCCCTTTTGTCGGGCAGCGCGTTTGAAGCGGAGGAGACGGAGACGAGAGCCATGACTGTCCACGCCAAGCAAGAGAAGCCTGCAGCCCGCATTCAAAAGGGCATGCCGAGCGCCCCCCAGAAGTACCAGCCCTATCCGCAGATCGATCTCTCCGACCGGACCTGGCCGTCGCGCCGGATAGAGAAGGCGCCGATCTGGTGTTCGGTGGATTTGCGCGACGGCAATCAGGCGCTGGTCGACCCGATGGGGCACGATCGCAAGGAGCGCATGTTCAAGCTTCTGCTGGACATGGGTTTTCCGGAAATCGAGATCGGCTTTCCATCGGCCTCGCAGACGGATTTCGATTTCGCGCGCTGGTGCGTGGAGCAGGGCAATGTGCCGAGCGACGTCTCGCTGCAGGTGCTGGTGCAGTGCCGCCCGGAACTGATTACGCGCACCTTCGAGGCGCTGGAAGGCGCGCACCGTCCGATCGTCCATTTCTACAATTCTACATCGGAGTTGCAGCGCCGCGTGGTCTTCCAGAAGGATGTTCGCGGCATCAAGGAAATCGCCACTGACGCGGCGAAGATGATTATGGACATGGCGTCCAAGGCTGGCGGCGGCGCGGATAGCTACCGGTTCCAGTATTCGCCCGAGAGCTTTACCGGCACCGAACTCGAAGTCGCGCTCGAAATCTGCAACGCGGTCGCCGAGATCGTAAAGCCGACAGCCGACAACAAGCTGATCATCAATCTGCCGTCGACGGTGGAGATGTCGACGCCGAACATCTACGCCGACCAGATCGAATGGATGTGCCGCAACCTCGACAACCGCGAGAACCTGATCATCTCGCTGCATCCGCACAACGACCGTGGCACCGGCATCGCTGCCACCGAACTCGGCCTGATGGCCGGCGCGGACCGTGTCGAAGGCACGCTTTTCGGCAATGGCGAGCGCACCGGGAATGTGGATGTGGTGACGCTTGCGCTCAACATGTTCACGCAAGGCGTCGATCCCGAGCTCGATTGTTCCGACATCGAGCGCATGAAGGCCGTCTACGAATATTCCAACCAGATGACGATCGCCGAGCGCCACCCTTATGTGGGGGAACTCGTTTACACGGCGTTTTCCGGCTCGCATCAGGATGCGATCAACAAGGGCATGAAGGCGATCAAGGTCGCCAACAAGCCGCTCTGGGAAGTGCCGTATCTGCCGATCGACCCCAAGGATGTCGGCCGCACCTACGAGGCGATCATCCGCATCAACTCGCAGTCGGGCAAGGGCGGCATCGCCTACATCCTGCAGGAGGATTATGGGCTGAACCTGCCGAAGAAGCTGCAGGTCGAGTTCCGCGAAGACATCCAGCGCATCACCGACGAGGAGGGCAAGGAACTGCCGTCGCGCCGCATCTATGATCGCTTCATGGAGCGCTATGTCGGCCAGCCGGGTTCGCGGCTCTCCTTTGTCGATCATCACACCTATGCGGATGGATCGGTGAAGGGCCGCCGCATCGTTGCCGCTGAAATCACGGATGGCGGCGAAACGAAGCGGATCGAAGGCAAGGGCACCGGTCCCGTGGATGGGTTCGTCGATGCGCTCAACAAATATCTGGGCATCGAAATGACGGTGGCCGACTATTCGGAGCATTCGATGCAGCACGGCTCGAATGCGGCCGCCATCTGCTACATGGAGATGGAGCACGGTGGGCGCACGATCTTCGGCGTCGGCGTAAACCAGAACATAGTCGCGGCCTCGCTCGAGGCGATCGTGTCTGCTGCCAACCGTATCATCGATCGCAGCGGTGATGCCGGATGACGGTGGAAAAGACCGGCGCCGACCAGTCCGAGACGCCGCTGTTTGCTGCGACGGAGGGAGATCCGACAGCGCGGGCGCCGGTCGTCTTCCTGCACGGCTTCGGCGGATCGGCGGGTGTCTGGACAGAGGTCGCCGCCGCCATCGCCGTCGAACATCCGACGGTCGCCTATGACCTTCCGGGGCATGCGCGTTCTCTTAAAGCTGCCGGTATTGGCGGGGCAGGGCGGATGGCGAAGGCGATCGCGGTCGATCTCGACAGCCGCGGCATCGCCGGCGTCCATCTCGTCGGGCATTCGATGGGCGGGGCAGTGGCGACACTTCTCGCCTTGCGCGACCCGGACCGGGTTGCTTCGCTGACGCTGCTCGCCCCCGGCGGGTTCGGGTCGGAGATCAACCATCGGCTGCTTCAGCGCTATGCGCAGGCGGCCAATGCGCACGCCATTCGGCTTGCGCTTGAGGAAATGTATGGCTGGAACCGGCCGATCAGCGATGCGACCGTGGAGGCTTACGTGGCCTTGCGGGCGCAGCCCGGTGCCATCGAAACGCTGCTCGCAATCCATGACACCATGACCACGGGTACCGGCCTCGACCGGCGGCAGGGCATGATCGCGCGTGCCGATCTCGAAACGCTGACGATGCCGGTCAAGGTGCTCTGGGGCACGCAGGACCGTGTTTTGCCGACGCGCCAGGCACATCGGCTGCCACCGCTTTTCGCAGCCCATGTCTTCGAGGATACGGGGCACATGCTGGTCGACGAGCAGCAGGAAGCGGTCATCACACTGGTTCGGCAATCGGTCAAAACCGGGGGTTAGCTCTTTCGTGCCGCCGCCGTCTCCCTCGCCAAGGCCACTTGCGGTGTGTTAATGAACAGTTAAGCCGCCTTGTGGCTCAGCGAGGGTTCTGCGTGATGAGCGATCAGTCGAGATCTGCGCGCCAGCGGCGCCTTTCGGAGATCATCCGAGAGGTGAAGGTGGCGGCTGCCGAGCGCGACGACGTGGTCGTCGATATGCGCGATGCGGATCGGGCGCGTCTGGAACTGCTCGCCCAGGAACTGGAACCCGTCATCGCCGACGTGCCGGCGCAAGACGACCAGTTCGATTTTGCCCTGTCCTCCGGCCTGCAGCCACGGTTCTGGATCGATGCGGTTGCGCATGTGCACATGGCGCGCGACCGGCGCACCTATCGCTTCGTGCGTGACACAAGGCTTGGCCGCACGCTCATGAGCGAAACCGCCGACATGGCGGAGACGGCGGACGCCGTCTCGCGTTACATCGCCGAGCGGATCATCCAGCGCCAGCGCCTGCTCGAAGGCGATTTCGAAGCAATGCGGACGTCTTACGAGACCGAAATGCGCTCAGGCGGACGCCGGTTGCCGGATCGACGTGATCGTGCAGAGCATGACGGCGCAGATGCGCCATCGGTCGCGGCCACGAACGCCCCGTCGTCACCGGCCCCTCAAGCGATGCCAAGCACCGAGCGGGTACCGGCCATCAATGCAAAAAGCCTACTTGTCGGCGTCATCTGGTTCCTGAGCGGTTGCATACTGGGCGGCCTGCTTTTGATGGCGTCGTTCGCCGATCGCTTCCTGCAGCAGTGACGCGCTGTCCTGGCCGAGTGCCGGGTCGATGTGGCCTGGCGGAACCGTCTCGGGCCGCATCAGGTCGTCGTCGCTGATCCGGATCGGTTTGTCGCCGCCATCCTCCGGCAGCTGGAAACGTTCCAGCCGGCACTGCCAATCGTCCGGCTTCCCATCGATCGAAAAGTAGTTGTAGGTCGCCGTCGGTTTGGCGCCGCCCGGCCCCTGGCTTGCAGAAGCGATGCCGACCACGGGTACGAGCCCGCCCGGCGAAGGCAGCCAGTGGATCGTGTTGAGGTGCGTGTGGCCGTGCAGAACCAGTTCGGCGCCGGCATCACGCAGCACGCGCGAAAAACGCCCGATGCCGATCATGCGCTTGTGCCAGATCGCCGCGCGCCGGACCGGCGGGTGATGGATCATGACCACGCGGAACAAGCCGGCGTTTTTAGCCTGCTTCAGCAGTTCCACCGTGCGGCGGGCCTGCGGAATGCCGAAATAGCCGCTTGCCACGAAGGGCGGCGTCGCGGTGGCTGTCGAAATGCCGATCAGCGCAACGTTGTCGCGAACGCGCATGAAGGGAAAGAGCCCGTTGTCGGGACGGATCAGGCGCTCGTCGTCGCTCGTCATATAGCTGCGCCAGGCTTCGGCCACCTTGTCGTAGGCGCCGGGCACGTAGGCATCATGATTGCCAGGCACCACCGACGTGCTCAGTCCGTCGCCGATGGCCTCCAGCCACGCGGTGGCGACCTCCACCTCGTTGTCGGTGGCGAGATTGACCAGATCACCGGTGATGGCGAGGTGGTCGGGCTTCTTTTCGAAGATGTCGTCGAGCAGCGCTTCCAGCACATTGCCGAACAGCGCCTTGCGCCGATGGCGCCGCCAGTTCACATAGCCGGTGATGCGCTTGGATGCGAGTTCGCGCATGGAGGGGACGTGTTCGAGCCCCAGATGGATGTCGGAAATATGAGCCAGCCGAAACATTCAGGCACCGATCCAGAGCTGCGTCAGGCCGAACCGACGGGTTTCGATCTGCGTCGATTGGCGCGACGCTTGCGGCTGAGGCTCTATCATGTCTTCTTCCTGGTCAGGCGACCGATGACGCTTGGCGTGCGTATGCTGGCATTCGATCGGGATGGCCGAGTTTTTCTGGTGCGGCACACCTATGTGAGCGGGTGGCATCTGCCGGGTGGGGGCGTGGAACCCGGCGAGACGGTTCTGCAGGCGGTTGAAAAGGAACTTTTCGAAGAAGGCAACCTCACGCTGGTCGAAGCGCCACGGCTTGCCGGCATCTATCTCAATCGCGGAGCAAGCAGGCGGGATCATGTGGTCCTTTATCACTGTGCGCTCGTGGCGCAGGAACGCGTCAAACAAGCGGATCGCGAGATTGCCGAGGCGGGGTTCTTCGACGTGGATGCCTTGCCGGAGGGAACGACCCCGGCCACTCGGAAAAGGCTCGCGGAGCTCAATGGTTCCGAAGCCTCTCCCTATTGGTAGGCCGGCGGTCAGGCAGCCTGCGCCAGATGGCCCCTGCCATGTGGTGCATCGTAGTCCAGTGCAGGGCCGACGGGCACGATGCCGGTCGGGTTGATGGTGCCATGGCTGCCGTAATAGTGCCGCTTGATGTGTAGCAGGTTAACGGTCCCTGCGATGCCCGGCATCTGGTAGAGTTCGCGCATGTAGCCTGAGATGTTCGGGTAATCGGCAATGCGGCGCAGATTGCATTTGAAGTGGCCGACATAGACCGGATCGAAGCGGACCAGCGTCGTGAAGAGCCGCCAATCGGCTTCCGTCAGGCGCTCGCCGACGAGATAGCGATTTTTCGCGAGACGTTCCTCGACTTCATCCAGCGCATTGAAGAGAGCGACGAAATGCTCTTCATAGGCTTCCTGGGTGGTTGCAAAGCCGCATTTGTAGACGCCGTTGTTGATCGCGTCGTAGACCAGCGCATTTATCTCATCGATCTCGCCGCGCAGCTCCTTCGGGTAGAAATCGAGTGTGTCGTCGCCGATGTCGTCGAAGGCGGAATTCAGCATTCGGATGATGTCGGCGGACTCGTTCGAAACGATCGTCCCGCGTTCCTTGTCCCAGAGCACCGGCACGGTTACGCGGCCGGAATAGACCATGTCGGCCTTTGTGTAGACCTGCCACAGCTTCGAGAAGCCGAAGAGGTGATCGACCGTGCCGCCGTCGCGGTCTTTGAACTCCCAACCATTCTCGCCCATGTGGTAATCCACCACCGAGACCGAGATCGCGTCCTCGAGCTTCTTGAGCTTGCGGAAGATCAATGTGCGGTGCGCCCACGGGCAGGCGTAGGACACATAGAGGTGATAGCGGCCGGCTTCGGCCTTGAAGCCTTTTTCCCCGGTTGGCCCGGCGGAGCCATCGGCTGTCACCCAGTTTCGAAACTGTGATTCAGACCGCTTGAAATGGCCTTTCGTTTCCTTGGTGTCGTACCAGACGTCCTGCCATTGACCCTCGACGAGCAAGCCCATTTATCGATCTCCATTATTTTAGCGTCTTGTGAGCATTGTAGGCGGAACGCGCCTCTTCAAGAAACGATGCAGCGAAGACAGTCTGTTTTTCCTGTTGGCGGTGGCGCAAGCCCATGCTATCGCCGCGATGCCCTGACCTTGGGGCGATAGGAAGCAGCTTTGCATCAGTCGACCAGACAGCGACGATCCTGATCGTTCCCGTGCCTCGCAAGAGGGCGCGGCGCACCCTCGTTGCGGTTCATTGCTGGTCTAGCCTTCATGCACAATCCCGATATCGTCTATCTGACCGAAGACCCGTCGCATGACGGCATCATTCAACTGATCAACCAGGAAGCATTTGGACCGGGTCGTTTCACCCGCGCCGCGGAGCGTGTGCGCGAGCAGGGGCCGCATGATCGTCGCTTGTCTTTCGTCGCCAGCGAGAACGGCGCGATTGTCGGTTCAGTGCGGCTGACGCCCGTGCTTGCCGGGGGTGCGAAGGCGCATCTTCTCGGGCCGCTGGCCGTCCGACCGACGCACAAGAACCGGGGGATCGGGCGGGCGCTCGTCGCCATCTCGGTCGGTCGTGCACTCGATCAGGGCAGCGAAGGCGTCATTCTCGTGGGAGACCCGCCCTATTATCAGCCGCTCGGTTTCGAGCCGGCGGCGATCGGGACGCTGACATTTCCCGGCCCTGTCGATCCATCACGCATTCTCATCGCCGGCTGCTCGCCGACGGCCCGCGCAAAGCTGAAAGGCACGGTAGGCTGGCGGGCTTGAGCGAGCGATCGGCGATCAGCGGCCTTCGCGATACCAGGTCGAACCGAGTGCCAGGAGCAGCAGCGCCAAGCCCAGGAAGCCCGAGAAGAGCGGAATGCGGTTGACCCCGATCAGGACTGTCTCGTCCGTCACCCTGAGCGGCATGCGGCCGGAGCCGGTATCGCGCACGGCGCCACGCACCGGAAGGATGGTCGGAAGCTCGTTGCCGGAGACGCGGGTGACCGACCCGCCGGTCTCGCGGGCGATCGGCTGAAGCAAGCCTTCCGTCGAGACGGTGGCGCGGAACTCCGGTGCGTCGATCGCACCGATATGGGCAAGTGCCGTCAGATCGCCATTCGCCACTTCGAACAGGCCGACCTCTTTGGTCTCAAGCTCGGCGCGGAACAGACCTTCCTCGGCCTGCGAGAGGGCGAGATCGATCACTTCTCCCGCCGGTGTCGTCACGGAGGCCGGCCCTGGCTCGTCGCCCATGGTCTGGCGCTCGACGATGAGCATGCGGCCGCGCGCGCGCGCCGTCAAAGCCTCTTCTTCGAGCGATGGCTCCTTCATCAGCCAATGCGCGACACGGCGATAGAGATCGACATGCGGGCCGCCGCCTTCGAAGCCGCGCGCCCACAGCCAGCCATGGTCGGAGAGCAGCATGGCGACCCGGCCTTCGCCTGTCCGGTCGAGGACGAGAAGCGGCGATCCGTCGGGACCATCGAGCACCGTATTGCCTTGTGGAGCATCCACCTCGACGGCGCGGAACCAGCGGCCCCAGGACGGCGGTTCCTGCTCGCTGCCCGGCAGGTCGCGCGTCACCGGGTGCTTGCGACCATCTTCCGAAAGGCGCGGGAAAAAGCCGACATCGTTCACTTCGCCGGTTGGCATGGCAGGCAGGACGGGCGCCAGCGGTGTCGTCGCGATCGACTGCGAGCCCGCGTGTTCGGGTCCGGCAGCGATCAGAAGCGCACCGCCTGCTTCGACATATTGGGCGATGTAATCGTAATAGAGCACCGGCAACACGCCGCGCCGCTGGTAGCGATCGAACACGATCAGATCGAATTCGTTGATCTTCTCCACGAACAGTTCGCGCGTCGGAAAAGCGATCAGCGACAACTCGTTGATCGGCGTACCGTCCTGCTTTTCCGGCGGCCGCAGAATGGTGAAATGAACGAGGTCGACGGAGGCGTCCGACTTCAGCAGGTTGCGCCATGCGCGCTCACCGGAATGCGGCTCTCCGGAAACGAGCAGAACGCGCAGGTTTTCCCGAATGCCTTCCAGTTCCATCACGGCGCGGTTGTTGGCCGGTGTGATTTCGTCGTCGAGCACACCCACCTCGAATTCGAGGATGTTCTTGCCACCCCGCGGGACTTCGAAACTCAGACGCTCTTCATTGCCGACCGTCACGGGCCCGCTGGCGATGTCTTCGCCGTTCAATCGCACCGAAACGGAGGCTGGTTCGCTCGATGGCTGGCCATCGTCGATGACGCGGTAGCGCACCGTCTGCTCTTCGCCGACGATGCCGAACCGCGGGGTCTCGATCAACTGGATCCGCCGATCCACTTCGTCCGGATGGCCGGTGACGAGCGCGTGGATCGGCGCATCGAAACCAAGGGCTGCGGCGTTGTCGGGAATGTCGTGAACCTGGCCGTCGGTGATCAGGATCGCGCCGGCAAAGCGGGATGTGGGGACATCCTGGATCGATGAGGAGAGGGCCTCGAACAACCGGGTCGACGGCACTTCTTCATTCTCGTCGGTGCGGCTTTCGACAACGCGAACATCAAAGCGGCTCTGGCGCTCGAGCCGTTCGATCAGTTGCTGCAGCGTGTCATCGGTTTGCTCGGTGCGCTCGAGCGAGTTCTGGCTCTGGCTGCGATCGACCACGACGCTGACCACGCTTTGCAGCGGCTCGCGCTCTTCCTGGTAGAGCACGGGATTGACGAGTGCCATCAACAGGGCCGCGAGCGCACCCACGCGCAGGATGCGACCGCGTGCGCCCTGCACAATGAGGCCAACTGCCACCAGCACGGCGCCGAGCGCCAGGGCGACGAGGGCGTAGAAGGGCAGCAACGGGGCGAAATCGAGTGTCATGGGACGGGGCGCCTCACTGGCCGAGCCGCTCAAGCAGGGCGGGAACGTGCACCTGGTCGGTCTTGTAGTTGCCGGTCAGCATGTACATCATGATGTTGACGCCGGTCCGGTAGGCAAATTCGCGCTGGGCGGGGTCCGCCGGAACCGTCGGATAGATCGGCACGCCATTGGTGTCGATCGCCCACGCGCCGGCCAGATCGTTGCCGGTGATGATGACCGAGGTCACGCCATCGGCGGATGTCATCGTGCGCGTTTCACCGGCTTGCGGCAATTGCTCGATCCACATTTCGCCGCCGCGGTACCGGCCCGGAAAATCCGGAAGCAGATAGAACGCCTTCGTCAGCACGTGATCTTCCGGCACGGGCTCGAGCGGCGGTATGTCGAGGTCGGCCATGATGGCCCGCAGGCGGTCGGTCTCCGGGCTTGCTGCATTGCCGAGGCCGGAGAACTGATCGCGGGTATCGAAAAGAACGGTTCCGCCGGCCTTCATATAGGCGTCGATGCGGCTGATGGCCTGCGCGCTCGGCATTGGCGCGCTGGCGCTGACGGGCCAGTAGATCAGCGGGAAGAAGGCTAACTGGTCGGTTTCTATATCGAGACCTGCCGGAGCGCCTGGTTCGAGCGACGTTCGGTAGGCCAGGAACTCGGCGAGCCCGGCAAGGCCGCGCTCGGAAATACGGTCGACCTCATCCTCGCCGGTCAGCACATAGCCGATCCGGGTGGTGTTGAGCTGTTCCAGGATAATGTCGTCGCCGGCGCGCGTATCATCCGTCTGCGCTCTCGCATCAGGTGTCAGCGTCAGCGACACTGCAAATATAGCGACCATGCCAGCTGCCGCGCGGCCGAGTGCAGGCGATCCGATCCGCAGACGCCGTGCAAAGCCAGCCATGAAAAGAACGACGGCGCTATCGACGAGCAGGAGGATCATCGCGGCGGTGAAGAGATGCGGGCGCAGCGACACGGCATTGTCTGTCCCGTAGCCTGTCCGCGTTGCGGAAACGGCGTCCGGCCAGGCGACAGGTTCGAGCGCATCGCGTCCGTCCATCAGGTTGAGCGCGATGAAGCCATCCTCGGTGCCGTAAAGACCGGGCGGATTTTCCGGGCTGACTGTGGGCGCTTCGTTCGAGAGCACGAGTGGGCGGGCTTCGCCCGATGGCGCGACCAATTGGCCGGCAGCGTCGAGCAATCGATAGGGCGGCAGGGATGCCTGTTCGCCCGCGCTGCCACCGGCCGGCTGGCCGCCAGCACTGGACAGCATGACCGTCCGGCGCAGCATCTCGACGAAATCGCCGGAGATCGGCAGGTTCGACCAGGTCGCTTCGGCAGTGACATGGAACAGCACCGTGCGACCCTCGCCGATCTGGCGGGTGGTGACGAGCGGCGTGCCGTCTTCCAGGCTCGCCCAAGTATTGGCGGAAAGCTCGGGGGAGGGCTGCGCGAGCACCTGCCGGTTGACGACGATGTTTTCGGGCGGCGGCATTCCGGCAAAGGGGCCCTGATCCGGATAGGGTGCAAGGTTTTGCGGCTCCGTCCATGACAGGGCGCCGCCGAGCGCGCGCTCGCCCTGACGCAGCGTCACGGGGATAAGGGGGTCGTTTTCGTCCGCGCCGGCAAGCCGCGGTCCGGCGAAGCGCAGGAGCAGGCCACCGTCTTCCACCCACTCGGTCAGCGGGCCGTAGACATCGTCCGGCAGGGTGCCGATGTCGGCCATGACGATGACCGACGGGTTGGTCTCGATGAGCTCGGGAATGGCAACCGACAGTTCCGGATCGCGGGGTCGCACGATGTCGGCAAAGGGTTCGAGCGCGCGTTCGATGTAATAGAGCGGGGCGAGCAGCGGCTGTGCCAGATCAGCGGAGGCGCCCGAAAGCAGGGCCACGCGCCGGCGGCGGAAGCTGTCGTCGAGCAGATAGGCGGAGCCGGCGCTGCGGATCCCCGGGATCGCGAAGCGCGCGAAATCATTGCGGAGTTCGAACGGCGCCCGGATAGAGCCGGTGCCCGTGGTCTCGCCATCCGCGAAATCGATGCTGCCCTCGGCAATCGCGCGGCCCTGGATGTCGTGAGCATTGAAGGGATAGCTCACAGCTCCGCCACCGACCGGCCGCTCAGCTTCGACGACGAAGGCGTCGGCGCCATTCTCGGCATCGACGAGCGCGACGGCATCGGGTCCGTCTTCGAAGAGCAGGACCGACGCCGCACCGATCGCTTCCAACTGTGCGGAAAGTCGGTCTGTCTCTTCCCCGTCGGACGTAACGCCATCGCTCAGGATCGCCAAAGTGCCGGGCGCAGTGCCACCGAGCGTGTCCGCCACAGCTGCAAGCGTGCGGGCACGGTCGCCATGCTGGGGCAGGGCGCTTGCAGCCTGCAAGCGCTCGAGTGCCTGGGCGGCCGAGCGGGGGGTCGCGTCATGGGTCGCGTCGGCGGTGAAGACGAGCGAGACCGGAATTTCGCTTTCCTCAGCGTCGGTGATCAGCCGGGATGCAACCGCGACGCGGTCTTCCCAATCGGCGGCGGTCGCCCAGCCATTGTCCATGACGATCAGCAGCGGCCCCTCGGTCGATATGCTGTTTTCCCGCGGATTGAGGATCGGATCGGCAAGCGCCATAATGATGAAGCCGGCGATGGCAAGCCGCAGAAGCGTTAGCCACCACGGGCTTTTCGACGGCGTTTCTTCGCGCTTCATCACGCGCGCGAGAATCTTGAGCGGCGGGAAGATCTCAGCCTGGGGGCGCGGCGGCGTCAGGCGCAGCAACCACCAGATGACCGGCAGGGCGAGCAGGCCGAAAAGCACGAGCGGCGCGGAAAAGGCGAGCGGCAGACCGAGCATCAGCCAGCCCTCGCCAAAGTCGTCGCGGGCATGCCGGAAAGGTGCATGTGCAGAGCGACGAGCGCCTCCGATGCGGGCCTGTCCGTGCGGTGGGTCGTGAAGCTCCACCCCAGGCGTCTGAGCGCGCCACCCAGGACTTCCCGTCGTGCCAGATAGGCGTTGCGGTACTCTTCGCCGGCCGTTTCCGCGCGCCCCAGCGTCAGCTTGCCGCCGGTCTCCGGATCAACGAATTCCGTTCGTCCGGCATAGGGGAATATCTCTTCCACCGGATCGCAGACTTCCAGCACATGGCCGCGGATGCCGCGCTTTGCCAGCGGCGCGAGCGTTGCCAGCACATCTTCAGGCGGATCGAGGAAGTCGCTGACGACGACGATGTCGTTGCGGGCGGTGATGCGGGTGAGATTGGGAAGAGCCGTGCTTGGCGGTGCCAGCACCAATGCGCCCGCCAGCCGTTCGGCCGCATTGCGTGCCGCGACCGGCTCCATCGCGCCGGGATAGGCGATGCGTTCACCAGACCGCGACAGTATCTCCGCCAGCGCCAGCACGACGACGAGCGCGCGGCTTTCCTTGGAGACCTGACCCAGATCCGATTTGAACATCATCGAAGCGGATGCGTCGGCCCAGAGCCACAGCGTGTGCGCGGCTTCCCATTCGCGGTCGCGCAGATAGGTGTGGTCGTCGCGCGCGGAACGGCGCCAATCGATGCGCGACAGGCTTTCACCGGGAGCGTAGGGGCGAAACTGCCAGAAATTTTCGCCGATGCCCCTGCGGCGGCGGCCGTGCCAGCCGGCGATGACGCTGTTGGAAACCCGGCGCGCTTCAACGAGGCAATCCGGCACAAGCGCAGCGCGCTGGCGCGCACGCGAGAGCGCCTCGCTGCTCGATGTGGGTTGAACCGTTTTTCCGAGGGCTGCCATCAGGATCGCTTCGCTTACCGCCTCGCTTTTGATTTCACGAGATCGGCGATCACGTCGCGCAGGCTCATGCCTTCCGCGCGCGCTGCAAAGGACAAGGCCATGCGGTGTTGCAGCACCGGTTCGGCCAGCGCGTCGACATCGTCGATCGAAGGTGCAAGCCTGCCATCGTAGAGAGCTCGGGCACGGGCGCAAAGCATCAGCGCCTGGCCGGCACGGGGGCCGGGGCCCCAGGCGACATGCCGGTCGGTGGCCTCGTTGCCATTGCCGGGCCGGGCCGCTCGCACGAGCGAAAGGATGGCGTCGACCACGGTTTCGCTCACCGGCATCTGGCGGATGAGCGCCTGAATCTCCTGAAGACGCGCCGCATCGAGCACCGCCGACGCATCGCTCTCACGTACACCTGTGGTCTCGAGCAGGATCTGGCGCTCGGCTTCGAGCTCGGGATAGCGCACGTCCACCTGCATCAGGAACCGGTCGAGCTGTGCCTCGGGCAGGGGGTAAGTGCCTTCCTGCTCGAGCGGGTTCTGGGTCGCGAGCACGTGGAACGGGGCAGGCAGATCGTTGCGCTCGCCGGCGACGGTCACGTGATATTCTTGCATCGCCTGCAACAGAGCCGACTGGGTGCGGGGCGAGGCACGGTTGATTTCGTCTGCCATCAGAAGCTGCGTGAAGACAGGGCCGCGCACGAAGCGGAAGGAGCGCTTGCCGCTGTCATCCTGGTCCATGACCTCCGAGCCGATGATGTCGGACGGCATGAGGTCGGGCGTGAACTGGATGCGGTTGGCATTGAGACCGAGCACGGTGCCCAGCGTCACGACAAGCTTGGTCTTGGCCAGCCCAGGAACGCCGACGAGCAGCGCGTGACCGCCTGAGAGAATCGCGAGCAGCGTTTGCTCGACCACGCTGTCCTGGCCGAAGATGACCTTGGCGACTTCCGCGCGAATGCGGGCGATGTCTTCCAGTGCCTGCTCGGCGGAGCGAACGATCGCCTTTTCATCCAGCGGCGTGGCGGTCGGTTGCATGGCGCCCATTGGGTCGAGGCCCTTTCGATCGGTTGCTGACGGAGCTCTGGCGAACGGCCGGAACGCTTCTCTCGTTCGTCCCGCATCAAGGATCAGGTGACCGCATGAGGGGATCGAAGCCAAGCTTATTCCGACGCCCTTCGCTGGCAAGCATGTTTTGAATAACTATCTGGTGAGTTAGCGGGCAAGCTGGACGGAACAATGGCAGGAAGCAGAGCAGATATGACGCAGCACGACCCGGCCAAATCCGACAAGGGCGAGAGCGATCTTGCGGCTTTGATAAGTCGGGCTGTCACCGGACGTGGCCTGCCGCCTGTCGAGACGTGGAATCCGGATCATTGCGGCGATATCGACATGCGCATTGCCGCCGACGGTACCTGGTTCTACCAGGGCACGCCGATTGGCCGGGAGCGGCTCGTGCGCCTCTTTTCCACGGTCCTTCGCAAGGATGAGGACGGGCAGACCTATCTTGTCACGCCTGTGGAAAAGGTTGTCGTGCATGTCGAAGATGCCCCTTTTCTCGCGGTCGAGATGAGCGCGACCATGCGCGATGGACACGAAGTGCTGACGTTCCGCACCAATGTCGGCGATCTGATCGAAGCTGGGCCCGAGCATCCGATCCGATTCGAGGCCACCGAACCCGATGGCGCGCTGAAGCCCTATCTACATGTGCGGGGACGGCTGGAAGCGCTCGTCACCCGGGCCTTGACCTACGACCTCGTCGAACGCGCCGTGACGGAAGACGTGAATGGAAAGGCGACTGTTTGCCTGCGATCGGCCGGCGCCGTCTTTCCGATCATGCCCGCCGACGATCTCGCAGCCGGGTGACATTGACGATGCGTTTCGATGATCCGGCGGGGCTGCATCGCTTCAGCGCCGAAACCTTCCGGCAGCGCGCGGCCCATCACCAGCGCAGCGCAGCCGAAATCGCAGACGCGTTCCGCCACCATGGCGACCATGCCCTGAACCCGGATCTCGCAGATCAGCTCGAGGCGGTTGCGCGACGCGATGCGGCCGTTTTGATACCGGTGATCGATGATGGCGCGGCCGATGCGCGCCTCATCCTTACGCAGCGGGCGGGAAGCCTGCGCCAACACTCCGGACAGGTCGCGTTTCCGGGCGGCAAGATCGATCCGGAGGATGGCTCGCCCGAAGCGGCTGCCATACGCGAAGCGCAGGAAGAGATCGCGCTCGATCCTGCCTTCGTCACACCTGTCGGTCAGTTGCCGCCTTATCTCACCATGTCGGGTTTCAGGATCATGCCGGTTCTGGCGGTCGTGAAGCCGGGATATTCGCTCGTTCCCAATCCGGATGAAGTGGCCGAGGTCTTCGAGGTGCCGCTTTCTTTCCTTATGACCCCTGAGAATCACATTCGCGAAAGTCGGGTGTGGCAGGGGCGCGAACGCCATTATTACACAATGCCGTATGAGAATCGGTTCATCTGGGGGGTGACCGCGGGGATTTTGCGGATGCTCTATGAGAGGCTTTACGGATGACGACGGACGTTACGGGGGATGTGGCTTCCAGCGCTGAAACATTGCGCGAGGCGCCGTGGTTCAAGGCTGCCGGGGTTCAACGCGTTCTCGATCTCTTGAACGACGAAGCCGCCGATACGCGGATCGTCGGCGGGGCGGTGCGCAATGCGCTGATGGGGCTGCCGGTCGTCGATATCGATCTGGCCACGAACCTGAAGCCGGAGGAGGTCATCGCACGGGCAGAGACGGCGAAGATCAAGTCTCTGCCGACCGGTATCGAGCACGGCACGGTCACGCTGGTCGTGGACGGCCAGACCTTCGAAGTGACGACGCTGCGCACGGACGTCGAAACCGATGGGCGACGCGCCGTCGTTGCTTTCGGCACCGACTGGGCCGAGGATGCCGCCAGACGCGATTTCACGATCAACGCGCTCTATCTCGATCGCAATGGGGAGCTTGTCGACCTGGTCGACGGGCTTGCCGATATCGAGACGAAGACGGTCCGTTTCATCGGCGATGCCGATTTGCGGATAACCGAAGATTATCTGCGCATTTTGCGGTTTTTCCGCTTCTTTGCTCATTTTGGCGGGGGGCGGCCGGATGCCGATGGGATCCGTGCGGCTGCGCGCCACAAGGAAGGAATCGCGAAACTGTCGGCCGAGCGGGTTTGGGCGGAACTCAAGAAGCTCCTTGCTGCCCGCGATCCATCCCGTGCGCTGTTGTGGATGCGTCAATCGGGCGTTTTGACGGAAGTTCTGCCGGAAACCGAAAAGTGGGGGATCGATTCGATCCATGGTCTCGTCCACGCCGAGGAGGCGTTCGGCTGGGAGCCAGATCCGCTCCTGCGGCTGCTCGCGATCGTGCCGCCGGACGAAGCCCGGCTGGACGCGATGGCCAAGCGGTTGAAGATGTCGCGCGCCGAGGCGCGGCGACTACAGGCCTATGCGCGGGCTGAAGATCCGGCCCATGGGGCAACGGACGTCGTTTTCCACAAGCATGCCTACCGCGCGAGTGGACCCGCCTTGATGGATCGGCTCAAGCTCAAGCTGGCTTCGGCCCGGATGCGGGCGCGGTCGGAAACGGGCGCCCTTGCGGAGGCCGCCGGTTACGCGCGGCTGATCGAGCGCCTTGGAAAGTGGCAGCGGCCGGTCTTTCCGATCAGCGGAAAGGACCTGTCGGATCTTGGTCTGAAGCAGGGGCCGAAGCTCGGTGCGCTGCTGTCGGATCTCGAAGAGGCCTGGATTTCCAGCAATTTCATCATGACGCGCGACGACCTCCTTTCGAAGGCCGCCGCGCGGATCGCTGAAAAGGAGAGCTGATCAGCTTGCCTGACGGCTCGCTGGTCCGTCTTCTATCCGCTGCTTGATGGCGTCGACCATGGATTCGCGAATGACGGTTTCGCCGTGTGTCGTGCGCAGGTGGTCGACGGCGCGGCGCACGACTTCCGCTTCTTCATCAGCGCTCGTTTGCCAGGAACAGCCAGGCACGAGCGATCCGCACTGGAACGTCTTCATGATCGTTTCCTCCTCTGTCCGGAACTTGAAGACTACCAGCAAAACGCGCTGGCGCCCAATTTGTTCGTGACGGAGGATGATCGCGACTAGGGCCAGCGCACCACCGGAGGCAGGGAGGACAGGATGGAATCGACGTTTCCGCCGGTCTTCAAGCCAAAGATCGTGCCACGGTCGTAGAGCAGGTTGAATTCGACGTAACGGCCGCGGCGCACGAGCTGTTCGTCGCGGTCTTCTTCCGTCCAGCCCTCGTTGAAATTGGCGCGCACCAGCTTGGGATAGACGATCGCGAAAGCGCGGCCGACATCCTGCACAAAGGCGAAATCGGCGTCCCAGCCGCCTTTCTCCTCGCTGGAGCGCAGCCAGTCGAAGAAGATCCCGCCAATGCCGCGCGGTTCGTTGCGGTGCTTGAGGTGGAAATATTCCTCGCACCAGGCCTTGTAGCGCGGATAGTCGGCAACCTTGTGCCTGTTGCACGCAATTTCCATCGCCCGGTGGAAGAGCTGGGTGTCGGGATCGTCCTGCGTGCGACGGCGGTCGAGCACGGGGGTGAGATCGGCGCCGCCACCGAACCACTGACTCGATGTCACGACCATGCGGGTGTTCATGTGCACGGCAGGCACATTCGGGTTGACCGGGTGCACGATCAGCGAAATGCCTGATGCCCAGAAGCGCGGGTCTTCCTCTGCGCCGGGGATCTGGCTGCGAAATTCGGGTGAAAACTCGCCGAAAACGGTCGATGTGTGGACACCGGCTTTTTCGAACACGCGGCCGTTGAGGAGCGACATGACGCCGCCACCGCCCGCACCGTCATCGCGGCTCCAGGGTGTCTGGACGAACCGACCCGGCTCCTGGTCGGAGAGGGGACCCTGAACTTCATCCTCCAGCGTTTCGAAGGCGGCGACGATCGTGTCGCGCAGCGTTTCGAACCAGGCGCGTGCGCGCACCTTCTTGCCTTCGATGTCATCTGGATGTGTGGCCGGAAGGTCCGGTCGTTCCATAGCTCAATGCCCCCGTGCGGGCGGCCCGTTCCGCCCAATCCGCAGTTTGCCCGGCAAGCCGCGATTTGCAACCTGCTTGGCGTGGCTTCGCCGCGACGATTCGACTCGCTTTCGCCAATACCGATGTCTATCTTTTGATGATCAGGACTGGAAGCCGCGAGGACATGATGGTTCGTCGACAGCCGCAGCCCCCTATGGAGGGCCTGCGCAGGCAGATCAGCAAGGGGCGGCGCGAAGGCGCCACGGGCTCCACGTCAACCTTCGTGCGCGAAACCTTCGTGCTGCCGCGCATGGCTGCTCGCGCCAAGGCCCGCGAATGGCTCGATACCTGGCCAAAGGCCGCCTACTGGACGGAAATCGAAACCTGGCGGCAGCTTCCCGACGACCGGATCGAGTTCACCATGCGGCGATTGCCGACCGCCGACTGATCTTCGCCTCTTTGGCCTTCATTCCTATGTGACGGCGAATGCACCCGTCTGCCTGAGGGCCTCGCCGGCAACCATCGCTGTCGAGATCGCAAGATTAAGCGATCGCATGCCGGGATGCATCGGTATGAGAATCCGGGCGTCCGCGAGCGCGTGAACATCGTCCGGAACGCCGGCGCTTTCGCGGCCGAACAGCAGGACATCGCTCGGGTCGAACCGGAAGTTCGTGTAGCCGACGGCGCCTTTCGTGGTCGCCAGCACGAGACGCCGCTTCTCTTGCGCCCGCCACGCTTCGAAATGGTCAAAATTGATATGGCGCACGAGCGCCGCCTGCGCCGCATAATCCATGCCGGCGCGTTTCAGAGCCTTGTCCGAGAGATCGAATCCGGCGGGCTCGATGATGTGGACCGACAGGCCAAGACACGCCGCCATACGCAGGATCGTCCCCGCGTTCCCAGGGATGTCAGGCTGAAAAAGGGCGAGTGAAAGGCTATGCATGCCGTGCCGCTATGCCAGTGTCACACTGTGCTGGCAATGGGATGCCTGAGACGGCCGCGGTCGGTCTGGCGAAATCTGCATCGGCGCACTATCTGGCTGAAACATTCCTCTTGCCCCATCGGCGATCTCCCGCGCACGGCCGGGACCGAGTTCGACGGTGCCATTCCGAAGACAGTGTTCGCACCGTGTCGTCTGCCAGATCGCCTTTTGCGAGGCATTCTCCAGTGCCTGCTGGACCCATATTGAAAGATGTCTTGATGTTTTCGTGGTTCGAACGCCGTCTCAATCCCTATCCAGAGGCTGATCCGGAGCGTCCACCGCAGGGTTTCGTGGCGTTTTGCTGGCATTATTCAAAGGATGCCGCGCCTTATCTCATCGCCATGGCGTGCCTGACCGCGTTGATCGCGATCGGCGAAGTTTTGCTCTTCGGCTTCCTCGGCTCGATCGTCGACTGGCTGGCGACTGCCGAGCCTGAGGGCTTCCTTCAGCGCGAGGGCTGGACGCTGTTAGCCATGGGCGCGCTGGTCCTGGTCGGCCTGCCCACGGTCGTTCTCCTGCAATCGGTGCTCATCCACCAGACGCTGCTCGGCAACTATCCGATGATCGCGCGCTGGCAGATGCACCGCTATCTTCTGCGCCAGAGCCTGACCTTCTTCGCCAACGAGTTTGCGGGCCGCGTCGCCACGAAGGTGATGCAGACCTCGCTCGCGGTGCGTGAGACGGTGATGAAGATGCTGGACGTCTTCGTCTATGTTTCGGTCTACTTCATCTCGATGATCGTGATGATCGCCGCGGCGGATGTCCGGCTGGCGATCCCGCTGGTCTTCTGGTTGATCATCTATGTGTCGCTCGTCGTCTATTTCGTGCCGCGCATGCGGGCGGTCTCCAGCGTCCAGGCCGACGCCCGCTCGATGATGACGGGGCGGGTGGTCGACAGCTACACCAACATCTCGACCGTCAAGCTCTTCTCCCATGCCGGCCGTGAAGAAGCTTACGCGCGTGAAAGCATGGACAACTTCCTGGGAACGGTTCATCGGCAGATGCGCCTGGTGACCATGTTCCAGGTCCTGATCTACGTGAACAACGCGATCCTTGTCTTTGCGGTGGCTGCGCTTTCGATCGGCCTGTGGCTCGGCAATGCCGTCTCCGTCGGCGCGATTGCCGTTGCGATCGGTCTCGCGCTGCGCATGAACGGCATGTCGCAGTGGATCATGTGGGAAGTTTCCGCGCTCTTCGAGAATATCGGCGTCGTCATCGATGGCATGGACATGATGGCGAAGGAGCGGGATGTCGTCGACAAACCGAATGCGAAGCCGCTGCAGACGCGGAAGGGGCGCATCGATTTCGACGGCATCCGCTTCCATTACGGCAAGGACAACGGCGTCATCGAGAACCTGACCCTGTCGATCGCCGCCGGCGAGAAGATCGGCCTGGTGGGCCGTTCGGGTGCCGGCAAGACAACGCTGATCAACCTTCTGCTGCGGTTCTACGACGTGGAGGCGGGCCGTGTGCTCATCGATGGACATGATGTTTCTGACGTTACGCAGGACAGCCTGCGATCCCATATCGGCGTGGTGACGCAGGATACCTCGCTGCTGCACCGGTCCATTCGCGACAACATCGCTTATGGTAAGCCGAAAGCGAGCGATGCGGAGATCATTGAGGCGGCGAAGCGCGCCAATGCCTGGGGTTTCATTTCGGAACTGAGCGACCAGCAGGGTCGGACCGGGCTCGACGCACATGTAGGCGAGCGGGGCGTGAAACTGTCGGGCGGCCAGCGGCAGCGCATCGCGATCGCACGCGTGTTTCTGAAGGATGCGCCGATCCTGGTACTCGACGAGGCGACGTCCGCGCTCGATTCCGAGGTGGAAGCCGCGATCCAGGAGAACCTGTTCGACCTGATGGAGGGCAAGACGGTCATCGCGATCGCCCACCGCCTGTCAACGATCGCGGAGATGGATCGGCTCGTTGTGCTCGACGAAGGCCGGATCGTCGAGACTGGCACGCATGGCGAGCTGGCGGGGCGCGGAGGTCTCTATTCGGACCTGTGGTCGCGCCAGTCCGGCGGGTTCATCTCGACCGAACCCCGACAGGACGAAGCGGCCGAATAGCCATTCCTCAGGCAAAGGCACGTTCCCACGATTGCGGGAGCGTGCCAGCGCATTATATGCGGGTCGATGGTCAAGCGCATTTTCCGGCTGTTCGAAGGCTGGGTGGATCCCTTTCGCGAAACGCAGAACCTCCAGCCGCCCTCCAGCGTGCTGGCCTTTATCTGGTTTTATATCCGCCAGGCGCGCTGGCCCTTCTTCGCCATGCTGGTGCTTGGCGGCCTCGTCGCCCTGCTGGAAGCGGCGCTCTTCTATTTCGTCGGCCGGATCGTCGATCTGCTCGACACGGTCGAGCGTGCCAGCGGCTGGGACGGTCTAATCGCCATACATGGTCCCGAACTGCTCTTCATGCTGTTCGTCATCGTCGTGGCCCGCTTCGTGATCACCGCGCTTGCGGCGCTCGTCGAAGAGCAGACCATCGTGCCAGGGTTTTACAATCTCGTGCGCTGGCAGGCCTATTCGCATGTGGCGCGCCAAAGCCTCAGCTTCTTCCAGAACGATTTTGCAGGCCGTGTGGTCACCAAAGTGTGGCAAGCGGGGCAGGCGACCGGCGATTTCATGGTCAGCCTGCTGCAGGTCGTCTGGTTCGTGATCATTTATACTGCGACGACCATGGCGCTGATCGCGCAGCTCGATTGGCGGCTTTCCGCCATGGTCGGGCTCTGGATCGCAGCGTTTTGCGGGCTTGCCTATTTTTTCGTGCCGCGCATCCGCCGCTGGGCGCGGGCGTCCGCCGAGGCGTCGTCGATGCTGAACGGCCGGCTCGTCGACAGCTACCAGAACATGCAGACGCTGAAACTCTTTGCCCGGGAAGACGAAAACGACCGCTATATCCGTGACGGTTTCGACCGCTTCATCGCGGCCATCATCCCGTTTACGCGAAACCTGACGGCGGTTCGCGCGACACTCGCGCTTCTGTCGGGCCTGATGATCGCGATGATCGGTGCCTTTTCGGTCCACCTCTGGTTGACGGGTGCCGTAACCAGCGGCGCGGTCGCCTTTACCATGGCGCTCGTCTTGCGGCTGAACATGCTGCTCGGCCGCATGATGACGCAGCTGAACGGCCTGATGCGCAATTTCGGCACGATCCAGAATTCGGCCGAACTGGTGGCCCAGCCGATCGGTCTCGTCGACCACGCCGGGGCGGAGACGCTCACCGTCCATCGACCGAGCATCGCGTTCGAGAACGTCACCTTCCACTATGGCAAGGGCTCGGGCGTCATCGACAATCTGTCGCTGACGATCAAGCCCGGCGAAAAGGTGGGCGTCATCGGCCGGTCCGGTGCCGGCAAATCCACGCTGGTCAGCCTTTTGCTCAGGTTCTTCGATCTGGAGGGCGGCCGCATCCTGATCGATGGCCAGGACATCGCAAAGGTGACCCAGGAAAGCTTGCGGGCACTGATCGGCATGGTCACGCAGGACACATCGCTGCTGCATCGCTCGATCCGCGACAATATTCGCTTCGGACGTCCGGATGCGGACGACGCCCTGTTGCTGAAGGCCGCGGAGCGCGCAGAGGCGGCGGGCTTTATCGGCAAGCTCGAAGATGCCAGGGGGCGCACCGGTTTCGACGCGCATGTGGGCGAGCGCGGGGTGAAGCTTTCGGGCGGCCAGCGACAGAGGATCGCGATCGCGCGCGTGATGCTCAAGGACGCACCGATCCTCATCCTCGACGAGGCGACGTCGGCACTCGATTCCGAGGTGGAAGCCGCGATCCAGGACAATCTGGCGCGCCTGATGGAAGGTAAGACGGTGATTGCGATCGCGCACCGCCTGTCCACGATCGCGGCGATGGATCGGCTGATCGTCATGGACGAAGGCCGGATCATCGAAGACGGCACGCACAAGGAGCTCGTCGCGCGCGGCGGCCTCTATGCGGACCTCTGGTCGCGCCAGTCGGGTGGCTTCATCGCAGGAGACATGGCAGCGGAATAGGGCCACTGTTGCCACATTGTGGCGTTCGGACCGCAAAGAGCTTGTGGAACCTCAGCGTGCGGGCGCGACAATCTGCCCATATGACTGTGACGAGACTGGACATAATTTGACTGTGAGCATAGAACGCGCCCAATTGACGGGCGATCGGCGAGGGCTGTCGCGCGGGGGAATTGTCTCCTGTTCCACAGGCCGCAGCCGCGTTGCTGCGACGTCCGCCATGATCATGCGCAAAGGATGTTTGAGCCGTGAGCGAACACGAAACGACAGCAGACCTCAGCGGTGAGCCCACCCGCCGGGACTTTCTTTATCTGACGACGGGCATGGTAGGTGTCGTCGGTGCGGCGGCAGTCGCCTGGCCGTTCATCGACCAGATGCGCCCAGACGCATCGACCCTCGCCCTCGCTTCGATCGATGTCGACGTTTCCGGCGTTCAGCCCGGCATGTCGCTGACGGTTCAGTGGCGCGGACGCCCGGTCTTCATTCGCAACCGTACGGAAGAAGAAGTCGCCGAAGCCCAGGCCGTCGAGCTTTCCGATCTGAAGGATCCGACGTCGCAGAACGAAAATGCGCCTTCCGAGCCTGCCACCGATCTCTACCGTTCCGCCGGTGAAGGCCGCGAGAACTGGATCGTGATGATCGGTTCGTGCACGCATCTCGGTTGCGTGCCGCTCGGTCAGGCAGGCGATTTCGGTGGCTGGTTCTGCCCATGCCACGGCTCGCACTACGATACCGCGGGCCGCATCCGTACCGGTCCTGCGCCGCTCAATCTGCCGATTCCCCCCTATACATTCGCATCCGACACGATGATCACGATCGGCTGAGGCGAGGAGAGATTTCCAACATGAGCGGTGAACACTCTACCTACGTACCTGCGTCCGGCGTCGGCCGGTGGATGGACAGCCGGCTGCCATTGCCGCGGCTGTTGCACGATTCGTTCGTCTCCTATCCGGTCCCGCGCAACCTGAACTACGCCTACACGTTCGGCGGCATTCTTATGGTCATGCTGGTCATCCAGATCCTGACCGGTATCGTGCTGGCCATGCACTATGCGGCGGAAACAGGCGTTGCCTTCGATTCCGTCGAAAAGATCATGCGCGACGTCAACTCCGGCTGGCTGCTGCGCTACATGCACGCCAATGGCGCGTCGTTCTTCTTCATCGCCGTCTACATCCACATCGCTCGTGGTCTCTACTACGGCTCCTACAAGGCGCCGCGCGAAGTGCTCTGGATCCTCGGCGTTGTGATCCTGCTTCTCATGATGGCAACGGCCTTCATGGGTTACGTTCTTCCTTGGGGCCAGATGTCCTTCTGGGGTGCGACCGTCATCACCGGCTTCTTCACGGCATTCCCGGTCATCGGTGAGCCGATCCAGCAGCTGCTGCTTGGTGGCTTCGCGGTCGACAATCCGACCCTGAACCGCTTCTTCTCGCTGCACTACCTGCTGCCGTTCATGATTGCCGGCGTCGTGATCCTCCACGTCTGGGCGCTCCATGTGACGGGCCAGACGAACCCGACGGGCGTCGACGTGAAGACCAAGACCGACACGGTCGCCTTCACGCCTTACGCCACGACGAAGGATGCGCTTGCACTGGTCGTGTTCCTGGCGGTCTATGCCTACTTCATCTTCTACATCCCGAACTATCTCGGGCATGCGGACAACTACATCCCTGCCAATGCGCTGGTGACGCCGTCGCACATCGTTCCGGAATGGTACTTCCTGCCGTTCTACGCGATCCTGCGCGCCATCACCTTCAACATCGGACCGATCGACTCCAAGCTCGGCGGCGTTCTGGCCATGTTCGGCTCGATCATCGTCCTGTTCTTCCTGCCCTGGCTCGACACGTCCAAGGTTCGGTCGGCTGTCTATCGCCCATGGTACAAGCTGTTCTTCTGGATCTTCGCCGTGAACGCCGTCTTCCTCGGCTGGCTCGGCTCGCGCCCGGCAGAAGGCTGGTACGTGACGGCTTCGCAGCTTTCCACCCTCTACTACTTCGCATTCTTCCTGATCATCATGCCGCTTCTCGGCATGTTCGAGACGCCGCGTCGCGTCCCGAATTCGATCTCGGAAGCCGTGCTTGCGAAGAATGCTGGTGCGGGCCGACCTGCCGCAGCGCCTGCTTCGCCGGAACACCGTGGTTGACGTCCAGACGAGTCTGAAAGGAAATTCTCATGAAAATTCGTCTGGCTAGCCTTCTGTCGGCCGCCTTGGCCGTCGGTATCGCCTTCACGGCGACACTCGGCGCGCAGGCTGCGGAAGGTGAGACCCCGCATTACCCGATCAACAAGCCGCGTCACGTGGACTGGTCGTTTGCAGGTCCGTTCGGCACCTACGACAAGGGCCAGTTGCAGCGTGGCCTGAAGGTCTACACGGAAGTTTGCGCCGTCTGTCACTCGATGAACCGCGTTGCTTTCCGCAGCCTCGCCGATCTCGGCTACTCCGAAGATCAGGTTCGCACCTTCGCGGCCCAGTACGAGGTTCAGGACGGTCCGGACGCCAATGGCGACATGTTCACGCGTCCGGCAACTGGCTCCGACCACTTTCCGGCACCGTTCGCCAACCCCCAGGCCGCTGCAGCGGCGATGGGCGGCGCCATTCCGCCGGACTTCTCGTTGCTCGCCAAGGCACGCGCGGTCGAGCGCGGGTTCCCGAACTTCGTCTTCGACATCTTCACGATGTATGCCGAGAACGGTCCCGATTATCTGTACTCGCTGCTGACGGGATACACGGATGCGCCGGAAGGGGTGACGATCCCCGAGGGCACCTACTACAATCCGTACTATATCGCGGGTCCTTCGCTTGCGATGGCGCCGCCGCTCTCCGACGGCCTCGTGACCTATGACGATGGTTCGCCGGAGACGCTCGACCAGTATGCGGCCGACGTCAGTGCCTTCTTGATGTGGGCGGCCGAGCCGCACCTTGAAGATCGTAAGCAGACCGGCTTCCGGGTCGTTATCTTCCTGCTGATCTTTGCCGTGCTGTTGTTCTTCACCAAGAAAGCGGTGTGGTCGCGGACGGATCATTGATCCGGTTTCCAAAACCAGTCATTGAGAAAAAGGCGTCACAAGAGTGGCGCCTTTTTCATGTCCACCACGCGCGTGCTTCGCGCTCCGAAACGTCCCAACTGGTCTCAGATTTCTGTTCATGCGTTTTCGGGACGGCGAGCCGTTAGCCGCTCTGTCTTGTCACGCGCCACGCCCTGTAGGAGAGCTTGATGGAAAACCGCTATCGCGACCTCGTTTCGTCCATCCGCGCCATTCCGGATTATCCGAAGCCGGGCATCGTCTTCCGTGACATCACGACGCTGCTTGGCGATCCGCGGGCGTTTCGCCGGGCGGTGGATGATCTCGTGCATCCCTATGCTGGCACCAAGATTGACAAGATTGCGGGGATAGAGGCACGCGGGTTCATTCTCGGCGGCGCGGTTGCGCATCAGCTCTCGGCCGGCTTCGTGCCGATCCGCAAGAAGGGAAAGTTGCCGCACGACACGGTGCGGATCGCCTACAGCCTGGAATACGGCGTGGACGAGATGGAGATGCATCGCGACGCGATCACGCCTGGCGAGAAGGTCATCGTCGTCGACGATCTTATCGCCACAGGGGGAACGGCCGAGGCCGCCTGCAAGCTTCTGACGCAGATGGGGGCGGATATCGTTGCGGCTTGCTTCGTGATCGATCTGCCGGAGCTGGGCGGACGCAAGAAGCTCGAAGACATGGGCATCGACGTGCGCACCCTCGTCTCCTTCGAAGGGCACTAAGCCCCAACGGTCTCTCAGATCTGGATCAGCACAGCGCTGTCGAATTCCATGACGCGCTCGCCTTGAGCGTTTTCGGCAAAGTTGCGCGTTTCGACGATGCCCCAGCCGGGCTTTGAGCGCAGTTCTCGGGCGTTCACGACGTCGCAGCCGAAGCGGATCGTCTCACTGGCGAAAACCGGCTTCAGCCAGCGCATGTTGCGGATGCCGGGGGAGGGGCCGAGGATCGGCGGAGTGCCGCCTTCCGCCTTGATGCGCGCGGTTTCCTTTTCGCGGAAATCGCAGATCTTGCGCATCCAGACGGCGCCAGTATGCCAACCGGACGCACAGAGGCCGCCGAAGAGGCTCTCTTTCGCTGCGGCAGCATCCACATGGAATGGCTGCGGGTCGAATGCTTTTCCGAAGGCGATGATCTCTTCGGCGGTAAAGGTGTGCGTGCCGAAATCCTGACGCGCGCCGATCTCGTAATAATCAAGCGGGCTCATGCCGTGGCTCCTGCCGTGGTGTGGTCACGACGGCGGATCATGGTCGGCTGCTTCGTCTCGCAGACGAGTTCGCCGCGCTGGTTATAGAGCTTGTTTTCGATCGTCACGATGCCGATCTGGGGTCGCGACGCTGACGGGCGAGCCTCCAGCACGGTGCAGGTGCCGGTGAGCGTATCGCCGGCAAGCACGGGCTTCTTCCATTCCGCGTAATCAATGCCTGGGCCGCCTTCGGAAGCCGTGCGGCGGATCATGGCATCGTACATCATGCGGTGCAGGATGGCGCATGTGTGCCAGCCGGACGCTGCCAGGCCGCCGAGAATGCTTGCCTTGCCGGCTTCTTCGCTCAGATGCATCGGCTGCGGATCGAACTGGCGGGCAAACTCGACGATCTCTTCCGCCGAGACCGTGACCGGACCAAGCTCGAAAGAGCGGCCGGGTTCCATGTCCTCGAAATGGATGAAGCTTTGATCGTACATGGCGGGTCTGGCGGTCGCTTACGTGTTGAAGCGGAACAGGAGAACGTCGCCGTCCTGAACGACATATTCCTTGCCTTCGTCGCGCGCCCTGCCGGCTTCCTTGGCGGGCACTTCGCCGCCGAGCTCGACATAGTCGTCATAGGCGATCGTCTGTGCGCGGATGAAGCCACGCTCGAAGTCCGAATGGATGACGCCGGCGGCCTGGGGGGCCTTGGAACCACGCTTCACGGTCCAGGCGCGCGTTTCCTTCGGGCCGGCCGTGAAATAGGTGATGAGCTCGAGCAGGCGGTAGCCCGCGCGAATGAGGCGATCGAGGCCGGGCTCTTCGAGGCCCATGGCGTCGAGGAATTCGCGCGCTTCGGCTTCCGGCAGCTGGGCCACTTCCGACTCGATCGCGGCGGAGATGACCACTGCCTCGGCGCCCTGGGCGGCAGCCATCTCGGCGACAGCCTTCGTGTGCGCGTTGCCTTCCGCCGCATCGCCTTCGGCGACGTTGCAAACGTAGAGCACGGGCTTCGAGGTCAAAAGGTTGAGCGTGCGCAAGATCTTCAGGTCTTCCGCAGCCATGCCCTCGAGCAGCAGGCGCACGGGCTTGCCTTCCTGCAGAAGCTTCAGCGACGCTTCCATCATCGGCAGGAGCAGAGCGGCTTCCTTGTCCTTGCCGGTTGCGCGCTTGCGGGTCTGTTCGGTGCGGCGCTCGAGGCTCTCCAGATCGGCGAGCATCAGCTCCGTCTCGATTGTTTCGGCATCGGCGACCGGATCGATCCGGCCTTCCACATGGGTGATGTCGTCATCCTCGAAGCAGCGCAGCACGTGGACAATGGCATCCACTTCGCGGATGTTGGCGAGGAACTGGTTGCCGAGGCCTTCGCCCTTCGAGGCGCCGCGCACGAGGCCAGCGATGTCGACGAAAGAGATCCGCGTCGGGATGATCTCCTTCGACTTCGCGATCGCCGCGATCTTGCGCATCCGCTCATCGGGCACTGCAACTTCGCCGGTGTTCGGCTCGATGGTGCAGAACGGATAGTTCGCTGCCTGGGCTGCCGCCGTCTTGGTCAGCGCGTTGAAAAGCGTCGACTTGCCGACATTGGGCAGTCCGACGATGCCGCATTTGAAACCCATGGATGGTGCGTCCGCTATTGCTTAAAAGATGATTGGGTGGCGTATGCGGGAAGGGGTCGACGATCGTCAACCGCTTTCACCGTCACTCGCCGTTCTTGTTGCCGAAGAGCCGCTTCAGCATGTCTGCCATCGGGCCGGAAACCGGCTGATTTGTGCCCATGGGGCGGTTGGCCTGTCGGATGTGGCTTTTTGCCTTGCCAGCGCCTGAAGTCTTTGCGGAAGGCGCATCGCCGGTATTTTCCGAAGAGCTGCCGATCGCGGTGGCGATCTTGTTCATGAAGCCGGCATCGTCGCCTGAGACGAGAAGCCCCGCATGGGTGCCAATCGCATCGAGCAGCGGATCGCGCCAGACTGCATCCGCCTTCGCAAAATCGCCGAGCACATGGTTGTGCACGAGCTCCTTCGCGCCCGGATGGCCGATGCCGAGGCGCACGCGGCGGTAGTCCTTGCCCACATGCGCATCGAGCGACTTGATGCCGTTGTGGCCGCCATGGCCGCCGCCGGTCTTGATCCTAACCTTGCCGGGCGCAAGGTCGAGCTCGTCATAGATCACGGTCAGCGCATCCGGGCCGAGCTTGTAAAAGCGCAAGGCCTCGCCAACGGATTCGCCCGACAGGTTCATGAAGGTCTGCGGCTTGACCAGCAGAACCCGCTCGCCGCCGATCTCGCCCTCCGCGATCTCGGCCTTGAACTTCTTCGACCAGCCGGAAAAGCCCTGAGCCCGCGCGATCGCGTCGACGGCCATGAAGCCGATATTGTGGCGGTTTGCCTGATAGCGCGAACCGGGATTTCCGAGCCCTGCAATCACCAGCATGCGCGTGATCCTTACCTTGCGGCTGTTTCAAGGTCGTATAAAGCGATCGGCCCGGAGCGCCAAGCGTCCGGGCCGACCCAAAGACAACAGGGACAAGAAGAATTACTTCTCTTCGCCGCCTTCTTCTTCTGCTTCGTCGTTCTGCTCGATGGCTTCGACTTCATCGGCTTCCGGCGCTTCCTGGCCTTCAGCTTCTTCCTCGGCCGTCAGGACAGCCGGAGCAGCGATCGTTGCGATGGTGAAATCGCGATCGGTGATCGTCGGCTCGACGCCTTCCGGAAGGGTGATGTTGGAGATGTGGATGCCGTCGCCGATTTCGAGACCGGTGAGGTCTGCAACAAAAGCGTCCGGGATCTTGTTTGCCGGGCAGTGAACTTCGACCGTGTGGCGCACGACGTTGAGGACGCCGCCTTGCTTGATGCCGGGCGAGGCTTCTTCGTTTTCGAAATGAACCGGGACTTCGACCGTGACGACCGTGTTCTTGCCGACGCGCAGAAAGTCGACATGCATGGTGAAGTCACGGACGGGATCCAGCTGGTAGTCCTTGGGGAGAACCTGGATCTTCTTGCCATCCACGTCGATCGTTGCAACCGTGGTCATGAAACCACCGCCACGGATCTTCAGCGTCACTTCCTTGGAGGGAAGCGTGATGGCCATTGGGGGCTGCTTGTCACCGTAGATGACTGCAGGGACTTTGCCGTTGCGGCGGAGTTCACGGGCGGACCCCTTACCAACCCGTTCGCGCGCCTCGGCCTTGAGCTCGTATGTGTCGCTCATGGCATTTCCTTTCGAGGTATGATCTGGAGCGCCCCGCCTTTCCATTTCAGGAAAGTCGCGGAACGTGGAACCGCTCATGTCGAGAGATCCATCCGCGTTGCCTCCAAGGGTGTCTACGCGGACGGCGCGTCTATAACCGACAGGTGGAAAAAGCGCAAGCACGGGCGGCTTTCGCGGCCATACGTCAAATTTTGAAAAGCCTTGCCTTGTGATCAAGGCTGCGGCCGGTAGAACGACACGGAACTGTTACACGGGCGCGGCATGGGCGCCTGAGTAAAACGCATCTTATCAGGACCGCGACGATGACAGTGCAGCGATCGACGATGACCAGCGACAATCTCGCTGCCGAACGGCCAACCGTCGAGATGGGCGAGCTCTTTCAAACCTTCGGCAAGATCGGGCTTCTCTCCTTTGGGGGGCCTGCGGGCCAGATCGCGCTCATGCATCGCATTCTGGTCGATGAAAAACGCTGGTTGTCCGAGCCGCAGTTCCTTCATGCGCTGAATTTCTGCATGCTGCTGCCCGGCCCCGAGGCCATGCAGCTCGCGACCTATTCGGGATGGCTTCTGAAAGGTGTCCGCGGCGGACTTCTGGCTGGGCTTCTCTTCGTCTTGCCCGGCTTTTTCGTGCTGCTGGGGCTTTCGATCCTCTACATCACGCTGGGCGATGTCCCGATCGTCGATGGGTTGCTGTTCGGCCTGAAGGCAGCGGTTCTCGCAATCGTGCTGGAAGCAATGATCAAGGTCGCCAAGCGCGCGCTGCACGGACGCTTCGCCTATGCCATCGCGGTTGCCGCTTTCGTGGCGATAGCGTTTCTGCAGGTGCCGTTCCCGCTGATCATCGCGACCGCAGGCCTTGTGGGTATCCTTCGTCATCGCCTCTCGGGTGCAGGTCCGGATAATGCAACGGATGTGGTGCTTCCGGAACCGCGCGTGCCGGTGTCGGCGACCCTGAAGACGCTCGCCATCTGGGGCGCAATCTGGCTCGGGCCGCTTGCTCTGCTGCTCGTTTTCTTCGGGCGAGCGCAGGTGTTTGCGGATCAGGCTCTGTTCTTTTCGCAAACCGCGATCGTCACATTCGGCGGGGCCTATGCGGTGCTTGCCTATGTGGCGCAGCAGGCGGTTGAGTTTTATGGCTGGCTGCGGCCGGACGAGATGCTGACGGGCCTGGGACTGGCTGAGACGACGCCGGGGCCGCTCATTCTCGTGCTCGTTTTCGTCGGCTTCCTGGGCGCATCGCGCATGTCCGGTCTCGATCCGGTCACGGGCGGCATTCTCGGCGGCACGACAGCGCTCTTCTTCACGTTCATTCCCTGCTTCCTCTGGATCTTCGTCGGCGCGCCTTACATCGAGCGCCTGCGCGGCGTGAAATGGCTTTCGGCAGCACTTTCTGCCATCACGGCAGCCGTGGTGGGCGTTATCGCCAATCTTGCCGTCTGGTTCGGCCTGCAGGTTCTCTTTGGCGAAACGTCGAGTGTCGATTGGGGCCCGTTCTCGCTCCCTTCGTTCGATCCGGCGGCGCTGGATATTGCGGCTCTTGCCATCGCGGTCGCCGCCGGCATTGCGCTCATCCGGTTTCACCTCAACATCTTTCTCGTTCTCGGAGCGGCTGCAGCCGCGGGCGTGGTTCTCACGCTCGGCTGAAGATCCGGCAGCGGAAATTCCGCTCCATCGGTGGACAAAGCCGGATGCTTGACCGAAGGTGCGGCCCGAATTACGCAACGGCATTTCCTGACACTGACACGGATTGAAATAATCATGCCCGCATATCGCTCCCGCACCACGACCCATGGCCGCAACATGGCCGGCGCGCGCGGCCTCTGGCGCGCCACCGGCATGAAGGACGGCGATTTTGGCAAGCCGATCATCGCGGTCGTGAACTCCTTCACCCAGTTCGTGCCGGGCCACGTGCACCTCAAGGATCTCGGCCAGCTCGTCGCGCGCGAAATCGAGGCCGCCGGCGGTGTCGCCAAGGAGTTCAACACGATCGCGGTCGATGACGGCATCGCCATGGGCCATGACGGCATGCTCTATTCGCTGCCGTCGCGCGAGATCATCGCCGACAGCGTGGAGTACATGGTCAACGCGCATTGCGCGGACGCCATGGTCTGCATCTCCAACTGCGACAAGATCACGCCGGGCATGCTGAACGCTGCCATGCGCCTCAACATCCCTGCCGTCTTCGTGTCCGGCGGGCCAATGGAAGCCGGCAAGGTGGTGCTGAACGGTAAGGTGAAGGCGCTCGACCTCGTGGATGCGATGGTGGCTGCAGCCGACGACAGCGTGTCCGACGAAGACGTCAAGGCGATCGAACGCTCCGCCTGCCCGACCTGCGGCTCGTGCTCAGGCATGTTCACGGCCAATTCGATGAACTGCCTGACCGAAGCCCTCGGCCTCTCGCTGCCGGGCAACGGCTCCACGCTCGCCACGCATGCGGATCGCAAGCGGCTGTTCGTGGAGGCCGGTCACCTTATCGTCGATATCGCCAAGCGCTATTACGAGCAGGAGGACGAAAGCGTCCTGCCGCGCAATGTCGCGAACAAGCGGGCCTTTGAAAACGCCATGTCGCTCGATATCGCCATGGGCGGTTCGACCAACACCGTGCTGCATATCCTCGCCGCCGCCCACGAGGGCGGGATCGATTTCACCATGGACGACATCGACCAGCTGTCGCGCAAGGTGCCGTGCCTGTCGAAGGTGGCGCCGGCGAAGTCGGATGTGCACATGGAAGACGTCCACCGGGCAGGCGGCATCATGTCCATCCTGGGCGAACTGGAAAAGGGTGGGCTCATCCATCGCGACAGTCCGACCGTGCATGCCGCGACGCTCGGCGATGCGATCGACCATTGGGACATCGGCCGCACCTCGAGCGAGACGGTGCGGAAGTTCTTCAGCGCGGCACCCGGTGGCATTCCGACCCAGGTGGCCTTCAGCCAGGAGGCGCGTTGGGAAGAGCTCGACATCGACCGCGAAAACGGCGTCATCCGCTCCGTCGCCAATCCCTTCTCCAAGGATGGCGGCTTGGCCGTGCTCAAGGGCAACATCGCGCTCGACGGCTGCATCGTGAAGACGGCGGGCGTCGACGAGTCGATCCTGAAATTCACCGGGCCGGCAGTCGTCTTCGAAAGCCAGGATGCAGCGGTGAAGGGCATTCTCGGCAATGAGGTGAAGGCCGGTGACGTCGTCGTCATCCGCTACGAAGGCCCGAAAGGTGGGCCCGGCATGCAGGAAATGCTCTACCCGACGAGCTATTTGAAGTCGAAAGGCCTCGGCAAGGCCTGTGCGCTCGTCACCGATGGCCGCTTCTCGGGCGGCACGTCCGGTCTCTCCATCGGCCATGCATCGCCGGAAGCGGCGCAGGGCGGGATGATCGGGCTGGTGCGGGACGGCGACATGATCGAGATCGATATCCCGAACCGGACGATCAATCTCGCCGTCTCCGAAGACGAGCTCGCTGCGCGTCGCACCGAACAGGACAAGCTCGGCTGGAAGCCGGCGGCACCGCGCAAGCGCAACGTCACAACCGCGCTCAAGGCCTACGCCGCCTTCGCATCGAGCGCCGATAAGGGCGCGGTGCGGATCTTGCCGGAGTAGGAGCTCTCCACGGTCCAATCGTGAAAAAGGCCGGGCGCATCGCCCGGCCTTTTTTCGTTAAAGCGATCGGAATGTTGATCAGTCGAAGAGGCTGGAGACCGACTCTTCCGCTGCGGTGCGGTTGATGGCTTCGCCGATCAGGTTCGCCGTCGTGATGACGCGGATGTTGTGGGCCGCCTGGACCGCTGGCGACGGCTGGATGCTGTCGGTGATGACCAGCTCTTTCAGCTTGGAGGAGGTGACGCGGGCGACCGCGCCGCCGGACAGCACGCCGTGGGTGATGTAGGCGGTGACGCTCGTCGCGCCCTGGTTCAACAGCGCTTCGGCCGCGTTGCAGAGCGTGCCGCCGGAATCGACGATGTCGTCGATCAGCAGGCAGTCGCGGCCGACGATGTCGCCGATCACGTTCATCACTTCGGACTCACCGGGCCGGTCGCGGCGCTTGTCCACGATGGCGAGTTGCGCGTCGAGGCGCTTTGCCAGCGAGCGGGCACGCACCACGCCGCCGACGTCGGGCGACACGACGGTGATGTTCGAGAGATCGTAGTGTTCCTTCACGTCGCGCGAGAGGATCGGCACGGCGTAGAGGTTGTCGGTCGGGATATCGAAGAAGCCCTGGATCTGGCCAGCGTGGAGATCGAGCGTCAGAACGCGATCGGCGCCGGCATGGGTAATCAGATTGGCCACAAGCTTTGCCGAGATCGGCGTGCGCGGACCGGGTTTGCGATCCTGGCGGGCATAGCCGAAATAGGGGAGCACCGCGGTGATGCGGCGGGCCGACGACCGGCGGAACGCGTCGATCATGATCAACAGTTCCATGAGGTGGTCGTTGGCGGGGTAGGAGGTCGACTGGACGACGAAGACGTCTTCGCCGCGCACGTTCTCCTGGATCTCGACGAAGATTTCCTGGTCCGCGAAGCGGCGGACGCTGGCCTTGCCGAGTTGTAGATTGAGATAGGTGCAGATGGAGTCGGCAAGCATCCTGTTGGAATTGCCCGCGAAGATTTTCATGATTGTCCGCCCGTGCTGCGCGCCGTTGCCGGCCTTTTAGCCAGTCTCGTCTCGATTGCAAGCCGCGGCGGCAGATTGTTCGCCAAGGATCAGCCCTGCCGCTGGCTTTCCCACAGTGTGAAGGCTTGAAGGCTCTGCTCAGCCACGCTCTCCATGGCTGCGCTCGGGATGTCATCCCAGGACGTCGCGCCTGCCTGGCTCGGCTTTTCGGCTTCGATCGTGCCGCGAATGCGGTGGAGACGGTTGCCGCTGCCGTCGAGCACGTCCCAGACGTAATAGACCGTGTTGGTGGTCTCGCCGCGCTCGGCCGACAAATAGCCTTTCAGCACGTAGGCGCTGGTTTCGTCCTGGAAAGGCAGGACAGTCAGGCCCAGCCGTCCCGCTTCGGTGCGCAAGCGGCGTGACATCGGTGTCACGGCTTCCAGCGGAGCACCGATGATCGGCATGAAGCGGATTGTCGGCGTGGCGGACTGGTCTGAGGTCGGTGGGACAAGGGCGAGCTCGGCACCATCGCCTTCGCCAGCCGGTGTCGCGTAGGTCGCAGCGTCGATTTCGATCGGGCTGGTCGGATTGCTGCTTTGACCGGCTGTCTCGATGGCGGCAACAGGGCCATCGGTCGATGTGCAGGCGGCCAGCCCGGCAAAGAGGCCGAGCGCCAAGATGATCCGGATCGGTCCGGGAGCACGCCTCATGCCGTTATCCCTGTCGTCTCAACGTCCCGTTTGCAGCTGGGCACACAAGTGCAGCCCCGGGCCAACTTATGGTTCGGGGCGTTCGGCCAAGTCAACGCTGAATAAGTTCAAGCTTATGTTTGGACAGCGCTTCCGGCGCGCCCGGCGTCGTCAGATAGGTTTGCCCGAGCGTCATGGCGACGCCTGCGTCGGAGTCCATGATGATCATGTGGACGAAGAGCGACATGTCCGGCTCGATCGGCTGCGGGCTGCCCTGGTAAAACATCTGGTGTTCCATCCATGACGGCGCAAAGCGCGCGCCGAGCGAGTAGCCGCAAGCGTTCAGCCGGTGACGGGCAAGGCCACGCTCATCCATCACCCTGGCATGAACGTCGAAAACCTCGCCAAAGGTGTGACCCGTCGTCAGCACCGGCTCGATCTGCTGGATCGCATCGAGGCAGGCGTCGAAAAGCTCGATGTGGCGCTGCTTGGGCTTGCCGATCATGATCGTGCGCATCATGGCGGCATGGTAGCGCGCGCTGGTGCCGGCCCACTCGAGCGTCAGTTGATCGGTCTTGTTGAGCTTGCGACGACCCGATTTGGAGCGGCAGAGCAGGGCATCGTCGCCCGAGCCGATGATGAACTCATTGCCGGGATACTCGCCGTCGCCAGCCAGTACGGCGCCCTGCATGGCAGCCAACAGATCCGCTTCGCGTGCACCGGGCTCGATCAGCGGCAAGGCCGCGTCGAGCGCGGCATCGGCGAGCTTTGCCGCCTTGCGCACATGCACGATCTCGGCCGGGCTCTTGGTAAGGCGCAGATTGCTGACGACGTAGGATGCATCGATGATCTTGCCGAAGGATTGGAGCTGGTTGTCCAGTCGGCGCGTGTTCGTTCCGGTCAGCCCGTGCGTGTCGTATTCGACGCCGATGCGCGCGCCGAGCAGGTCCATCTCGTCGAGCAGGTTCTTCAGTTCCACCGTCGGATCGGCGTTGGCGCGATCGGTCCACACGGTGATGTTCTCGATCGTGGACGTGTGGCGTGCCTGACGAAGATCGGCCGAGCGCGTCAGAAGGCTCATCTGCCCATCGGCCTTCACGATCAGGCTCTGGAAGAAGCAGAAGCCGAAGGTGTCGTAACCGGTCAGCCAGTACATGCTCTCCTGGGCAAACAAAAGCAGCGCGTCGAGCCGCTCCTCCTTCATGGCCATGAGCAACCGTTCGAGACGGCCGGAATATTCTTCCGGGGCAAAGCGCGGGGCCATGGGGGTTACTCCGTGATTGCGATCGCTGCGATCTGCCGACCGTAGTCCGGCTCGCCGCGATGGGTGGTGCGCCTATAGGAGAAGAAGGCGGCCTCGTCTTCATAGGTGCAGTGGCCGGTCGATTCTGCCGCGACGCCGGCCCGCTTCAAACGGTGAAGCGTGTAGGCCGGCAGATCGAACATGGCATGCCCGGCACGATCGGAATCGGCAAAAAAGCGCTGGTTGTCGGGATCAGCGTCTGTGAAACGCTCCACGAACTCCGGGCCGACCTCGTAATTGCGCACGCTGATGGATGGGCCGAGGCTTGCTCGGATCGACCGACGGTCGGCACCAAGGTTCTCCATGGCGGCGATCGTATTTTCCAGCACGCCGGTCAGGGCGCCGCGCCAACCTGCGTGTGCCGCTCCGACGACGCCTGCATCCGGGTCGCAGAACAGGATGGGTCCGCAATCGGCCGTCAAGACGCCGATGACGACGCCGGGGATGTTGGTGACCACGGCGTCCGCCTTCGGGCGCTCGTCCCCGAAAGAGCCGGTGGCGACAACCACATCCGGCGAATGGATCTGATGCGGCGTGGCGAGATCGTCGATCGACCGGTTGAAATGGCCGCAGACACGCACGCGATTCTCGATGACTGCATCCCGCTCGTCATTGGAGCCGAGGCCCACATTAAGGCCCTGATAGATCCCTTGGGAAACACCGCCGTGGCGGGTGAAAAACCCATGTCTGATAGGGGTTCCGCTCGTCGCCTGCGCGATCAGATCGCTCTCGATCGGCTGGGGTGGTGAAGTGGCAAGCATCAATCGTCCCGTCCCTTGGTCGAAGCGCGGCGATGGTGGCGACGGCTCGGCAGTCTGTCAATCATCAAGCTCAGCGGCCCTTGGCGGCGGGTTCGCCGAAGCGTGCAAAGGGAGCGAAATCCATCGGCTGGCCGGAGATCGCAAGCACCTTGAACAATTCGCCCATCCGCCCTGGCCCCGTCCCTGCGATACGGTCCACCGCAACTTCGATCGCCTTTTGCGTTTCCCGGTCCTTGTCCGCACCGAGCCGGCCCGCGCGATCAAGTAGACCAAGGCCGAGGAGAAAGTCGCTCTGGCAGGTCAGGCCGAGCACGTGTGCGCCCGAAGCCTGTGCAGCGGCGCTAAGGCTCGCGAAATCCACATGGCTGGTCAGGTCGGCTTCGCCGGGATGCGCCAGCGGATCGTCAAAGGCGTGGTTGCGCATGGCCTGCAGGGTGTCGCCGAAACCCGCCACGCGATGACCGTAGTCGATGACAGCGGCAAGCCCGCCTTGAGCGCGAAGTTTCGTCGCGAGCGCGGCCATGAACGCTTCGCGAATGGGCGAGGCTTCGAACACGGTGCCCTCAGGCTGGCTTTCCCAGTCATGAGGGAGAGCGCTTGCCTCGATTACCGCCGGTCCGATGCCGAAGGTGAGCTCTCCTGCCAGGTCGAGGCCAATGACCTTTTCGCGAAAGGCCGATCCGGATTTGACGAACTGCCGGATCGGAAGCGCGTCGAACAGCTCGTTGGCGGCAAGCAGCATGTGCCCCTTCGGCACATCTTCGAGGCGCTCGTGCCATGAGCAGCGATCGGCATAATCCCGCAGCGTTTCGGCCTGGATGGCGCGAAGCCGCGGGCTCGTCTCCACGAGGTGGGCGCTCCAGCCGGCCATGTCGGCGCCCAGCACCTTGCGGATCGTGCGCAGCATGTCCTTCATCAGCGTGCCGCGGCCCGGTCCCAGTTCCACCAGGCGCACCGGTCTAGGCATTCCGGCCGCCTGCCAGCCGCCGAGCAGGAAGATCGCGATCATTTCGCCGAAAAGCTGCGTGACCTCCGGTGCGGTAATGAAATCACCAGACGCACCGAACGGCTCGCGGGTCATGTAATAGCCGTGTTGCGGATCGGACAGGCATATATGGAAGTAGTCGGAGACGCTGAGCGGTCCGCCCGTTTCGATCAGGCGGACGATCTTGTCGGCAAGTGGTGTCTTGCGCGGTGGGCGCCCGCTCATGTCAGGATGGAGCGCCACTGGTCGAAGCCGCCTTGCGGCCACCAGCCGTGGCCATGGCCCACAGGCCAGCAGCGAGCATCGGCAACGACAGCAGCATGCCCATGGTCAGCCAGCCGCCCGATAGGTAGCCGATATGAGCGTCCGGTTCGCGGAAGAACTCCACGAAAATGCGCGAGGCCGCATAACCGGCGACGAACGTGCCGGCAATGAAGCCCGGCTGCTTCAGCTTGCGGCCGAAATGGATGAGCAGCCAGATCACGACGAAGAGCACGACGCCTTCAAGCGCTGCCTCGTAGAGCTGGCTTGGATGGCGCGGCTCCGGTCCGCCTGTCGGGAAGACGAACGCCCATGGCACGTCCGTCGGCCGTCCCCAGAGCTCCGAATTGATGAAGTTCGCGAGGCGTCCGAACAGAAGGCCGACCGGAACGACGGCAGCCACGGTGTCGAGCAGCGTCCAGGCCGGGATCTGGCGCGATCGCGCAAACAGGATGATCGCGATCGTCGTGCCGAGGAAGCCGCCATGGAATGACATGCCCCCGGTCCAGACGGCGAAGATCGACAGGGGGTTCGCGAGGAAACTCGCGAAATCGTAAAACAGCACATAACCGATGCGCCCGCCGGCGACGATGCCGACCGCCGCCCACAACAGGAAGTCATCGAGATCCGTCAGCGTCATGGGCGCCCGGCCTGTCGGCCACAGACGCTCGTTCGCGACGAGCCTGCGGGCATAGATCCAGCCGAGGATGATGCCGGCCACATAGGCCAGTCCGTACCAGCGAACGGCAATCGGGCCGATCTGCACGATGACGGGATCGATCGTCGGGAAGGGGAGGACCGCAAGCGGTGTCAGGAGATAGTCCAAGCTCTCGGAACCCTGGTTGATGGCGGGCGGAAGATGACGGTGGAACGTGGTGTGGTCAAGGCGCGAGACACAAACGTCCCGACCATCCTCTATTCGCTTGAATTTAGGGCCTCGCGCTCCTAGTTCGAAGGCTTAAAGGTCGTGGTCGGCCTGACAGAGACAGAAAGGGTACTTCATGGCCTCCGGATCGAACCGAATCCTCGACGAATTCGCCAAGCTGATGACCGACGCCGCCGGCACGGCGCAAAGCGTGCGGCAGGAATTCGAAACGGCATTCCGCAGCCAGGCCGAACGCGTCTTGAACACGATGGACGTGGTCAAGCGCGAGGAATTCGAGGCCGTGCGCGACATGGCGATCAAGGCGCGCGACGAGAACGAGCGTCTCCTCAAGCGCATCGAAGCCCTCGAAGGCAAACTCGCGTCGAGCACGACCGCCACAGGCACGACCGCGACGGGCACGACCGACAAGATCGGCTGATCGTCGCTGGATCATCGGTGCTGGCCCGGGACATGCCGCGGGTCGTCGACACACTTATCCATAGATTTTTAATCATGCCCTTCCGGCTCCGGCCGGAGGGAAAAAGACGAGGCGGCAGAGTCAGTTATGACTCACCGCTGAATCTGTCTGGCAGGAACTGTCCACACCCCATTTCCATCCTCCGCCGTGACAGGGCTGGCGCAAGCAATCTCCCGTTATAGACTGATTTTTAATGATGATTCGAAACGGGCTCTTTGAGTTCGGCTTGGCGCATGATGCGCTTGGTGAACACGGATCGTCGTCCAAGGGGTAGGTCCGGCAAGACTGTCGCATAAGCGCCGCGGTTTCCTGATGAGAGGGATACGGGTGCGATGGTTCCGGCTGACAAAGGGTGTGGCATGAGCCTTCAGGAAGTGAGCTTCGAACGCGCAACGAATCCGGTCGATATGATCGAGTTCGTAGCTGCGACGAACCAATGGTCGTTCGAACGCTCAGGCGAAGACGAAATCGCCATGACAGTCGAAGGCAAGTGGTCCGACTACCACATCTCCTTCTCCTGGATGGAAGAGTTCGAGGCGCTGCATCTGGCCTGCGCCTTCGACATGAAGGTTGCGCCGAGCCGCGTCACCGAGGTCGTGCGGCTTCTGTCGCTGGTCAACAGCCAGGTGCTGATGGGCCATTTCGATCTGTGGGAGCAGGAAGACGTCGTGATCTTCCGTCAGTCGCTGCTGCTGGCCGGCGGTGCGGAGCCGACCAACCAGCAGGTGGAAGTGCTGCTTTCGAGCGCGCTCGAGACTTGCGAGATCTATTTCCAGGCTTTCCAGTTCGTGGTCTGGTCCGGCATGGAAGCGAAGAGCGCTCTGGAAACGGTTCTGTTCGAGACCGTCGGCGAGGCTTGAGGCCTTGGCGATCGGAGATATCGCAGCACACGGGCCTGTCGTCCTCGTTGGCGCAGGCAATATGGGCGGCGCCATGCTGCGCGGCTGGGTCGCCGCCGGCCTGTCGGGCGCGGATATCCGCATCGTCGATCCAAATCCATCTCCAGCGATGTCGGCCTATTGCGAGGCATCGGGCATCCAGATCGATGCGGCCGCTTCCGGTGACGTGAAGGCCGGCATCCTCTTTGTCGCGGTCAAGCCGCAGGCCATGGCGGCAGTGCTGCCGACCCTGCGTCCCCTTGTCGATGCACGAACGGTTGTCGTTTCGGTCGCTGCCGGCACGACGATCGACACTCTTCGCGAGGGGCTGGGAGCGGAAGCAGTCGTGCGCGCCATGCCGAACACGCCGGCCATGGTCGGGCGGGGCATTACTGCGGCCGTTCCGACGCACGCCGTCGATGACCGGCAGAAATCTGCGGTCGATGCGTTGCTCGCCGTTTCCGGTCCGGTGGAATGGCTGGACGACGAAGCGCTCATCGATGCGGTCACGGCTGTCTCGGGCAGCGGGCCGGCCTATGCGTTTTATCTGGTTGAATGCATCGCAGAAGCTGGCCGCAAGGCCGGCCTTCCGGAAGATCTGGCGATGCGCCTTGCGCGGGCCACCGTCTCCGGTGCCGGGGAACTGATGCATCGTTCATCCGATGATGCCGGGACGCTCCGCAAGAACGTAACCTCGCCCAACGGCACCACTGCGGCGGCGCTCTCCGTGCTGATGGAAGACGGCGCGATGCAGGCCCTCTTCGACCGGGCCGTTGCAGCCGCCAAGAACCGATCCGAAGAACTGTCCAAGAGCGAATGATGAGCGAAGAGACGAGTGCCGAGATCGCATGGAGCGACTTCGAAAAAGTCGATATCCGCGTTGGCACGATCGTGGAAGCAGAGCCGTTTCCGGAGGCACGCAAGCCGGCGATCAAGCTCAGGATCGACTTCGGGCCGCTCGGCATCAAGAAGTCGTCGGCGCAGATCACCAAGCATTATGAGCCCGGTGAGCTCGTTGGACGCCAGGTCATCGCGGTGGTGAACTTCCCACCGCGACAGATCGGCCCGATGCGCTCGGAAGTGCTGACGCTCGGATTGCCGGATGAAGAAGGTCAGGTCGTGCTGGCAGCAGTCGACAAGATCGTGCCGAATGGCGGCCGCCTGTTCTGATACAACTCAACCTCTGCCTTAACCTTTTCGCCACCACGCAGCTCAAATCTCGGCAACATCCGGAGAGTGTCCATTTCGGTTGACGTCGTCTTAGGGTTTCATCCTCAAAGGTGACGCCGTCAACGGGCAGGGCGTGGGTATGGGTTTCGATCAAGTGTCACTTCTTGCAGCGATCGGTTTTTCCGGCGCTGCATTGTGTCTCACCCTGCTGGGCGCCTGGATGGGGTCGCGCGCCGATCTCTTCCTGCTGAATTGGTCGGGCGGATTGGCAGCCATCGTGGTGGGCGTGATCCTGTTTGCGATGCTCGACGAAAGCTACAATGAACCCCTGCAGTGGGCCTCGTTCATGGCCTTTCTCTCGGGGTTCGGGTTGATCTATGGCGGGTCGATGCAGTTTCGAACCGGGCGCGCCAACTGGCGTCTGGTCGGGTTTGCCGTCTTCGCGGGTGTCGCACCAACCACCGTCGCCTTTCTTCTCGGTTACTCCGGCATCGGGACGATCGTCGGTAACGTGATGATCGGCGTGATCCTGCTTTTGATCGCAAGAGAATACTGGACCGGCCGTAAGGAAGTGCCGCTCGCCATGACGACCGGCGCCATGCTTTACGTCGCCACTGCGATCTCGTTCTTCCTCTGCGGCTTCGTCCTTGTTGCGGAGGAGCGGTGGGTCCTGACCGAGCGGCCTTCCAACTGGGCTGAAGACCTGAATTCGATCGTTGCTATCATCGGCCTCACCGGCATCGGCGCGCTATCGCTCGGCGTCAACCAGTCGCGTATCGCGCGCTATCATCATCTTCAGGCACAGACCGACCCGCTGACCGGCCTTTTGAACCGGCGCGGGCTGGCGGAGCGCTATGGCGCTGTCACGCAAAATGCCCGCTCGGCCGTCATCGTCTTCGACCTCGATCGCTTCAAGGCGATCAATGATCTCTACGGCCACGGGGTGGGCGATGTCGTGCTGTCGCGATTTGCAGGCGTGATGAGGGCGAATATCCGTTCGACAGACATTGCGGCCCGGTTCGGGGGCGAGGAGTTCTGCGTGATTCTCCAGGATGCCGACCAGCGGACGGCGGTCGCAATCGCGGAGCGCATCCGGCACGAATTGGCGGCGCAACTTTTCGCCGCCGAGGGTCGCAGCATCGCTGCCACCGTGAGCGCCGGCGTTACGGTGAGCTCGGAGCGCGGCCAGCCGATAGATGCGCTGATCGCCGTTGCCGATGACGCGCTCTACCGGGCCAAGACCGAGGGGCGCAACCGCGTCCGAAGCGGTCCGTATCCTCGAGCTGCCTGACGGTTCAGGTCGCGTCTGTCACGCCGGGACGCGGATGATTGCGCGCAGGCCGCCGATGGGGCTGTCGTCCAGCATCACGTCGCCGCCATGGCTGCGTGCGATGTCGCGGGCGATGGCGAGGCCGAGCCCGGTGCCGCTCTCGTTGAGATTTCGCGCTTCATCCAGCCGGAAAAACGGCTTGAAGACATCCTCGCGCGCCTTCAGCGGAATACCGGGGCCGTCGTCATCGACCGTGATCGTCAGCCATCGCGGCCCGTGGACCGCTGTGAGGCGCACATTGTCGGCATATCGAAACGCGTTCGACGTGAGGTTGTGGACGAGCCGCGAGAAGGCGTTCGGCCGGACGTTGACCAGCGGATCTCCCTCGATCGAGATCATGATGCCGGATTCGAGCAGTGCCGCCTCGTCGCGGATACGGCCGAACAGGGTTTCGATGTTCAGCGTGCCGATGTCTTCCTCCGCTTCCCCCTTGGCGAAGGAGAGATAGCCTTCCAGCATCAACTGCATGTCCTCGACATCCTGGTTGAGGCTTTTGACCTCCGGGCCATCGCCCAGGAAGGCCAGTTGCAGCTTGAAGCGCGTGAGGATGGTGCGCAGATCGTGGCTGACGCCCGATAGCATCGCCGTGCGCTGCTCGATCTGTCGCTCGATGCGCTCGCGCATCTGGATGAAGGCCTGGCCCGCGCGTCTCACCTCGTCGGCACCGCGCGGCTGGAAACCGGACAGCTTCTGGCCCTTGCCGAAATGCTCAGCCGCTTCCGCAAGCTTCAGGATCGGCCGGATCTGGCCGCGCAGAAACAGAATGGCGATGGCGAGCAGAACGAGCGACGTGATCACCATCCAGAGCAGGAAGATATGGGTGTTGGACGCATAGGCCTGGCTGCGTCGCGCGAAGATCCTGAGGATCGAATTGTCCATCTGGATGCGGACTTCGACGAGATCGGAATTGCCAACGGTGTCGATCCAGAAGGGACGGCGCACCTGGCGCGACAGTTCCTGAGACAGGATGCGATCGAGGATCGAAAAGAACGGCTTCGGCCGGGGTGGGGGCAGGTCTCCCGGCGGCTCGATGGCGATGTTGAGCGCCAGGCGCTCACGCGCGATGCGAATGATCTCGGCGTGGTCCGCTGTCTGCGGATAGGTCTCGATGACGTCGATGATCGCCGCGATGTCGCGCGTCACCGCCGTCGAGAGACGTTGCGTCACGGTCTGCCAGTGCCGCTCCATGAAGTTGAAGGCGATCACCGACTGCAGGATCACCATCGGCAGGATGATGATCAGGAGAGCGCGTGCGTAGAGACCGCGTGGCACGCGCCGCTTGAGCCAGCGCGTCACGCGGCGCAAGCCGCTCACGGGGCGGCGGTCCTCCAGCGCACTCACGGACAAGGCGTGCTGGCTCAGGCCCGCCTGCGACGGTGCCTGTGCCGCATCGGTCGGCTGTCTCTCGTGCCGACCCATCGGCCAAGCCTCCGTCTATTCCACGCTCAGGCGATAGCCGATGCCTCTGACGGTCTGCAGCCAGATGGGGTTTGCAGGATCGGTCTCGATCTTGCGGCGAAGGCGATTGATCTGCACGTCGATCGTGCGTTCGCCAACCTCGGCGTCGGAGCCGACGAGTTCATGGCGTGGGATCGTTTCACCGGCGCGTTCGGCGAACTGCGTCATGATCTCCTGCTCGCGGTCGGTGAGGCGGATCGGCTCGCCGGCACGTTTCAACTCGCGCTTGGTGATCACGAAGGTGTAAGGGCCGAAGACCACCTGTTCGATCTTGGGCGTTGCCGGCTGTGCGCCGCGCTTCAGGATGTTGCTGACCCTCAGTGCCAGTTCGCGCGGCTCGAACGGCTTCGGCAGATAGTCGTCCGCACCGGCTTCGAGGCCTTCGATCCGGTTGTCGGCTTCCGTCAACGCCGTCAGCATGAGGATCGGCACGTCCTTTACGGCCCGCAGGCTGCGCGTGAGATCGACGCCGGATTCACCGGGCATCATCACGTCGAGGATGAGCAGATCGAAATCGATGCCCTCGAGCTTGCGGCGCGCTTCCGCAGCGTCGGCTGCGGTCGTGACGCGGAAGCCGCGTTCGGAGAGATAGCGCTTGAGGAGATCGCGGATGCGGGTGTCGTCATCCACGACGAGCAGATGGGCAGCATCGTCGGAAATCGGTTCAGGCGATGGATTTTGTGTCACGCAGTACCTCTCACATCCTCTGCGCGCCGGGCGGCGGCAAAGGTCCACCGCCGGTCGCTACTTGCCCCCATCCAGCATGCCGCGCAGGAAACTCACGACCGTTTCGCGGCTCCCGGCGGGCAGATCGCGCAATGCCTTCGCGATACGGCGAGACTGTGGCTTTGCCAGATCGAGTGCGAGTTTGCGCCCTTTTTCGGTCGTATACAACTTCCGCTGCCGCCTGTCTTCAGCGCCCATGACTTGATGGATGTGGCCTGAATCGACCAACTGCTTCAGCACGCGTGCGAGGCTCTGCTTCGTGATGCGCAGCGTGTCGAGGAGATCGGCAACAGTCAGCCCTGGTTGACGGTCGACAAAGTGGAGCACACGGTGGTGCGCCCGCCCAAACTCGATGCGCTGGAGGATCTGGTCAGGGTCCGACGTGAAGTCTCGATAGGCGAAAAACAGAAGCTCGATAAGTTCCGTATCGATGGATGCGAGATCGGATGCCTGGCTTTTGCCTGCCTCGGCGGCTTGCGGTTTTGTTGCGCCTGGTGCCATCGTCGCGTTCGATCCTTTCAGATATGTCAGGCATATTGACATATTTTTACCGGATTGCTAGCTTTTCGTTCTGCCTCACACTGCACCGGCCGGGTTCGACGCGCAGCCGGGTTCATGCAGATGGGCGTCCACAACTAGAGCCGCAACCGATCCACAAGAGCTCCGGCGCGGCGGAGGAAACACGATGGCTTCCGTTCCTTTCGATCAACTCGATGGTCACATCTGGTTCAATGGCGAATTCGTGCCTTGGAAGGACGCGAAGATTCACGTGCTGACGCATGGCCTCCACTATGCTTCGTCGGTGTTCGAGGGCGAGCGGGCCTATGGCGGGCGCATCTTCAAGCTGACCGAACACACCGAACGCCTGATCAAGTCCGGCGAGATCCTCGGTTTCGACATTCCCTACAGCGTTGCCGAGATCGATGATGCCTGCATCAAGCTTCTCGAAATGCAGGGCTTCCAGGACGCCTATGTGCGCCCGATCGCCTGGCGCGGTTCGGAAATGATGGGCGTTTCGGCCCAGGCCAACCGGATCAATGTCGCGATCGCCATCTGGCAGTGGCCGAGCTACTTCAAGCCGGAAGAGAAGCTGAAGGGCATCCGCCTCGACATGGCGGAGTACCGCCGGCCTGATCCGCGCACGGCTCCCTCCAAGTCGAAGGCTGCCGGCCTTTACATGATCTGCACCCTGTCGAAGCACGCAGCCGAGAAGAAGGGCTACGCCGACGCCCTGATGCTCGACTGGCGCGGCCAAGTCGCCGAGGCGACGGGCGCCAACGTGTTCTTCGTCAAGGATGGCGTCATCCACACGCCGACGCCCGACTGCTTCCTCGACGGCATCACGCGCCGCACGGTCATCGATCTGGCCAAGCGCCGCGGCTACGAAGTGGTAGAGCGGGCGATCATGCCGGAAGAGCTGGAAGGCTTCGAGCAGTGCTTCTTGACTGGCACGGCGGCGGAAGTGACGCCGGTTTCCGAAATCGGGCCCTACAGCTTTACCGTCGGTGAAATCGCGACCAATCTCGTCAACGACTACGCTGCCGAAGTGCAGCCGAAACGTCTCGCCGCCGAATAGGGCAGCTCGAATATTGTGCCATTACGCCGGATCACGGGACGTGGTCCGGCGGAACATTTTCTGAGTGATCTTCGTTTTTGGGAGTGATGCTGCGCCCTCGGCGCCGCTTTCTCTATCATGGAAAACTCAGATGATTGATCGACACGGTGTTGTAACCCCCGTCGCTTCGTGGGGCAGCATTTTCGGCGGCACAGTAACTGTGATTGCCGTTTCCATTCTCCTTTCCCTTCTGGGCGCCGGTCTTGGCTTTGGCGCCGTAGATCCCCAGTCGAACGATCCGCTCGGCGGCATTGGTGTCGGGTTCGGGATCTGGTCCGTTCTGTCGCTCTTCATCAGCCTTGCCGCCGGCGGTTTCGTTGCAGGTTACCTCTCGCTGCAGGCTGGCTGGGTCCACGGTCTTCTGTCCTGGGCGACGGCCCTGATCGCCGCTGTCGTTCTTTCGGCATTCGCCATCAGCGGTGCGGCGCAGCTCGCAGGCTCGGCGATCGGCTCGGTCGCCTCGCTGACCGGCTCGGCCATTTCCACCACGGCTGGCCTCAGCGGTGATGCGATTTCCGCCGTCGTTACCAATTTCGACGAAGACCAATTCGCCGATGTGGACGCGGAAGGTGCGGCCGCCGACATTCGTGAGCTTCTCCAGGACACCGACATCGAGGCACTTCAGCCGGAAGCGATCGGTGAAGAGCTCGAGGGCGCGCGGGCCGACGTTGCCGACGCTTTCGAAGCGCTTCGCAGCAATCCCACCGAGTATGCAGCGGTTCTCGAAAACCTCGGCACCGACCTGCAGACGCGTCTCGAAGGATTCGGCGAAGAGATCGACCGCAATGCGATCGTTGCTTCGCTGACTGAAAACACCGACATGACCCAGCAGGAGGCCGAGCAGGCGACCGACCAGGCGATTGCCCGTTACGAAGAGTTCTCGACGTCCGTGCGCGAACAGGTCGATGCCGCTATCCAGTCGGTCCAGGGTCTCGGCACAGAGATCGAGCAGCTTGAAGCGCAGGCGCGCGAGCAGGCCGCTCAGGCCGCCGATGCGATTTCCAGCGCGTCGCTCTGGGCGTTTCTGGCCTGCCTCATCGGCGCCGGGATTTCGGCCGTTGCCGGCTTCGGCGGTGCGCGAACGCGTGAGCTGATGGAACTCTAAGCACACGTTTTTCGAGATTGCGATCTATGGGCCGTCTCTCAGAGGCGGCCCTTTTCACATGGAGCGCGAGGTGCTAGCCCGCGTCAACAACAAGGGTTTCGCTTATGGGACAACTTCAGGCAGGCATCATCTCGGTCACGGCATTTCAGCAGAATTGCACGATCCTCTTCGACAGCGAGACCAAGCGCGGTGTCGTTGTCGACCCGGGTGGTGAGGTGGACAAGATCCAGGAAGTGATCGCGCAGAACGGTCTTGTGATCGAGGCGATCTGGCTGACGCACGGACATATCGACCACGCGGGCGGTGCCATGGAGCTCAAAGAAGCACTCGGCATCGACATCATCGGTCCCCACAAAGACGATGCCTTTCTGCTCGAGGGTCTGGAAGAGCAGGGCCGCCGGTTTGGCGTCGACGATCCGGTGCGCAATTGCACACCCGATCGCTGGCTCGAAGATGGCGAGAGCGTGAGCGCCGGCGGTCATGTCTTCACCGTGCGCCATTGTCCGGGGCACGCGCCTGGCCACGTCATCTTCGTCAATGACGAAGCGAAGATCGCTCATGTCGGCGACGTTCTGTTTCGCGGCTCGATCGGCAGGACGGATCTGCCGGGCGGCGACCATGAAACCCTCCTTCGATCGATCAAGGACAAGGTGCTGCCGCTCGGCGACGATTTCGGCTTTCTGTGCGGCCATGGGCCCGGCGGTCGCATTGGCGAGGAACGCCTGACCAATCCCTATCTGAAGGGTCTTTGACCCACAAAAACGAAAAGGCCGGTTCTCGCGAACCGGCCTTTTCGTTGAGGCGTTCGATCGATCGTTAGTTGGCCACGCAGAAGCGCTCCTGACCATCATAGCCCACGAACGTGCCTGAGGAGGGGTCGAAGGACCGGTAACGGCGAGAGCAATAGTCGTACCAGGCCGGGCTCCAGGGCTGATAACCCTGGCTGACGACTGGCCGGTAAACCGGGGCAGGGTGATAGGCCGGCGCCGGGTGATAGACGGGCGCAGGCCGGAAGGCCGGTTGATAGCTCGGTGCCGGCGGGTAGTAGGTCGGCTGCGGCGGGTAATAGGTCGGCGCCGGATCGATATAGACGCGGCGGTTGTTGTTGCTGTCGGCAATCGCCCCGCCGATGATGGCGCCGGCGGCGAGACCCAGCACACCGAGCGCAACGGCATCGCCGCGATCACGGTTGTGCCAATGACGATGGCCTGCTTCAGCCGGAGCCAGCGTGGTGAAGAGGGTCGCCGCTGCGGCGACACCAAAAACAAGCATCTGCGACAATTTCTTCATGGTCTTGATCCCCAAGGAGCCTCGCTCCTGAACAGAACCCCGCAGCCTTTGGAAGCGCTGGGCATGATGAGAATTTATCGGGTGCTGCCTGAACGCTGGCTGAACGAATTTCGTGAGCTTTCCGCCGCACGATTTTTATGAGCGGAGAGATGCCCGGCCACGCATGGCCGGGAGCTTTTCATGTCCGCAAGCACTTGGCCTCGAGCTGTCTGATCAGCCGTCTACGGCGAGGTTCACCGCTTTCGGCCCTTTCCCGTGTCGATCGGGCTCGGTGTCGAACTTGACCTTCTGGTTCTCGGCCAATCCCGACAAGCCGGAGGCCTGCACGGCGGAGATATGGACAAAGATGTCGGCGCCGCCCCTGTCGGGTTTGATGAAGCCGAAGCCTTTTTCGGAATTGAAGAATTTGACTGTACCGGTCTCGGGCATTCTACGCAGTCCCTTTTTCCGCCGCCCGCTGGGTGGCGCGCGGCCATGCTTGAACGACCCCACTGCATGCATGGGGCATGCCTCGGTCTCGATCGGTCATGAGAGGAAAAGTGTTCGTGTTGTTGCGGCTGCCAATGCTTTCGAAAAGCAAGGTCAAGTCTTTCCGCCCGGAGGATTCTTGCGTCTCCGGAACGCATCTTTCCTTCGTTCGCGACGGGTCCGAACAATGGGAAGACTGATTGAACTCATTGAAATTCGCAAGTGAAAGTTTCTTGCGGAATATCAACTGGAGGCGGCAGCGTTTCGAGCCTGACGCGCAGGCAGGACTTCGATGAGCAGGATGGCGACGAAGATGAGGAGGCCACCAAGATAGCCGAGGCTGCCGATGGTTTCGCCGAGCAGCACGGCGCCGAAAAGGGCGGCAAAAAGCACTTCGGTCGACAGCAGGATGGCGGCAGTGGCGGGCGAGGCGTATCGCTGGCCGATGGCCTGCAGGGTAAAGGCAAGGCCGCTCGCGATGGCGCCTGCATATAGAATCTCGGGCAATGCTGCCTGGATCGCTCTCCACTCGATGGGTTCGAAGACAAGCGCTGCGGCAAGACCAAGCAGGGTGCAGACGCTGAACTGCACGAAGGCCAGCGCAACAGGTCGGCCGGTCATCGATGCCTGCCGGCCGACGAGGATCACCTGCATGGCCCAGAAGACTGCGGCGAGAATGGTGAAGAGGTCGCCCGGCCGGAGCGAGGTGAGCGCACCATCGGAGAGGAGCACGAGGCCGGCAAAGGCGAGGATCGCGCCCGGCCACACGACGGGATGCGGCGGCCGCCTCAGGATCACCGTCATGAGAATGGGAACGAAGACCACGTAAAGGCCGGTCAGAAATCCGGAATTGGTGACGGTCGTGGTCACCAGTCCGATCTGCTGGAAGACGATGCCGCCAAAAAGAGCGAGGCCGGCAAGCACGAAGCCCGGGCTGAAGGCGATGACGGGGCCGTCTGCCGCCCTTCGACCTTCGGCGATCGCGAAGGGAAGCGTCACCAGCATGGCGATGGCGGAACGCAGGGCGACGAACAGCAGCGGACCGATCGCGTCCATCGCGGTCGACTGCGCCACGAAGCCCATGCCCCAAATGGCGCCGGCGGTCAGCAGGATGGAATTGGCAAGCAGACGGGACATCAAAAGCCAGCGGGAAGGAGAGGGGCAGGACGACGACAGGAGTCGGATTGCTATCGCCCGCACTTGCGCTAACAGTTGGTGAAAGCCGCTGCAAGACGCGCGGCATTATCGTCGCCACGCCGAGGATCTGCTGGATGAAAAAGGCCCACTTACAGCACCTTTCGCTCGCCGCAGTCGGGCTTTTCATCCTTACGGAGGCTGCAGTCGCCTCCGGATATCGCGAGTTTCGCGACTGGCAGGTGAACTGCTCCTCTGCGCTCACCTGCCGGCTGACGCCGACCCTGCCGGATGACGCGCCGTTCTATGCGTTCACGTTCAGCCGCAGCAACGCGCCGGATGCCCCGGTGGAACTCACCGTCGGCTTTCGGGAGACGCTTCCGGACGCAAGCGCCCGCATGGACATCGAGATCACGGACGGCCCGGCCCTCTCGCTCGAATTTGCCGAGGCGGAGCAGCGCGAGGATTATTCCGAGCTTCACTTTGAAGACGATGCCGTTCTGCGCAGCCTGATCGAGGCCATGAAGAACGGTACCGAGATGACTGTTTCTATTTCGTCCGACGATCCATCGGCGATCACCGAAGTGTCGCTTTCGGGCGTCACCGCGTCGCTGCTCTTCATCGACGAAAGTCAGGACCGCCTGGAGCGCACAGATGCGCTGCAGGCCATCGGCGATCGCGAGCCGCCGGCCTCGTCTCCGATCAGTGCGATCACCTCGTTCGACGAACTGCCGGCCCATATCGCCGCGGATTTCACCGACGACACGGGCTATTGCGGCGGCCTCGATGACGACCGCTTCGCCGCGATGGAAGGCGTGCTCGTGGATCGCGGCGATGAGGGCGTGATGCTGCTTTTGCCCTGCGGTCTCGGCGGCGCCTACAATTTCCCCTATGCGGTCTATATCGGCGGTGAACTAGCCACCTTGCGCGCACGGGATTTTCCGGTGATGGGCGAGGATGGCCCGCAATCGGAGCCCTTCGCCTACAACATCGATTTCGATCAGACGACCGACCGGATCACATCCTTCTTCAAGGGCCGCGGCATCGGCGATTGTGGAACGCTGTCGGTCTGGTCCGTGGAGAACGACGGGTACGGCCCCTCGCTTACGCTTGTCGAACAGCGCGTGAAGGACGACTGCGACGGCGATTATGGCGACGGCCCAGAGTCCTGGCCGCTTGTCTGGCCGGCTGCGCAGTAGCGCCTGCTCACCTGACGCCGAAAAGCTCTTCCAGCCGCTTCCTGTTCGTGCCGAGATCCGATCGCCCCAGTTTCGAGCGGGAATAGGCGCGGATGGCGGGTGCGCCATCCGAATGTTCAGTGACTTCGATGTCCAGCGTGTCGGGGAAGCGCATCAACGGCGTGTAGATGACGAAGCGGGCATAGAGGGGATTGCTGCGATCATCGATCCGACGCACATGCGCTTCGATGGCTGCGAGCCGTTCGGCAAGCCGGGCAACGATCTCGGCCGGCGACCCGTCCGGCGTCGCGATCGTGATGTCGGGCGCAGTGCAGGCGCCCTCGGTGCACGCAAGGGCATCGTTGGGCGAACCGCTGCGCCGGCCTTGCGTGAAATCGTAGCGGCCGAGATCCGCCGGTCCGGTCATGCGTTCCCAGATGCGTTCGCGACCATAGACGATGGCCGCAAGAACGATGAGGCCGATGACGACGACGAGGATTACGAAGAACATCTTCATTCGATCGGAGCTTCAAGCTGAGCCGGCAAAACGGCAGCTTCAGGCCCTAGAGGATTCAGCGGCCACGCTTGCCGAAGGTCTTTCGGGCGAGGACCTGCCGCTGCGGGACGGGTGGCTGAGCGATGATCGACGGCGCTTCCGGTAGCACGGGAGCCGCTGCTGCCTCGTGAAGCCGCGGTGCCTCGGTTATTGATGAGGCGCCCGGTTGATCGGGGAAGAGATCGTTGAACTTGCCGAGGATCGTGTCCGGCTTCGCCAGCGCGTAGCCCTGCAGCAGATCCACCTTCAAGTCGATCGCGACATCTACATGCCATGGATGCTCCAGTCCCTCGAACAATGTCGCGATGCCGTTTGCCCGGAACCGCTGCACCGTGTCCCGCAGCAGGTCTACACCGGGTGCATGTTCCATATAGCGCAGCACCCAATCCCCGTCGAATTTCACGATGTCGGGCTTGAGCAGTTCGATGCGCGCGATGTCGGAATCTTCCGCGCCATAGTCGTCGACCGCGATGCGGAAACCGCATCCACGGAAATCGTCTACGACGGCGACGAGCGCGGCGCGATTGGCAGCCTTCTTTTCGGTGATCTCGCAGACGATCTGCCGCGGTACCAGGCCGATCTGCGAGGTGAGATCCAGGAGGCGCGCGACTTCCGTTGCGGTTGTGCGCGCATCGTTGAAGAGCCTCGGATCGAAGTTGAGGAACAACGTCGCCGTTGGTCGATCGAGCTGGCCCATGTTCAGAAGATGCAGTTGGCGACAGAGCGCATCGACAGGCCCGCCATCCTCCGGGGGCACGCTTGCGAAAAACCCGTAGGGCGAAACGCTATGGCCGCCCTTGGTCGGCCGGATCAGGCCTTCGAAGGCTTCCAGGCGGAGTTTGCCGTGCCCGATCTGGCGAAAAATCGGCTGGAATGCGGATTTGAGCGCAAAGGGACCATAGACGGCAGCGTACCAGCCATCTTGCTGCCGAACGATATTTTGCGAGAGCGCATGGTTCTGCATCGCCCCGTCTCTCTCCCAAGCGGCCGATCAGGCACTGTCGCAGCTTCCAACTGACATCTTCTTAACACAACCGGCCCACTCATCTCACCGGTGCGCTTGAAAGTCGCCGGCAGATTGGACATACCAGACCGGCATTTTCCTCGCCGGCGCGTGCGGCAATTCATTCGGCGCACCGGTGCAATCGAACCGGAGTTAAGAGCATGGCTTTTCTCGCCGACGCGCTCTCGCGCGTCAAACCATCGGCAACGATCGCTGTCAGCCAGAAGGCCCGCGAACTGAAAGCGCAGGGCCGGGACGTGATCGGGCTTGGCGCAGGTGAGCCAGACTTCGACACGCCGGACAACATCAAGAACGCAGCCATCGCTGCGATCAATCGCGGCGAGACGAAATATACGCCGGTTTCGGGTATCCCGGAACTGCGCAAGGCGATCGCCGACAAGTTCAAGCGTGAAAACGGTCTCGATTACGATCCGTCCCAGACGATCGTCGGCACCGGCGGCAAGCAGATCCTGTTCAATGCCTTCATGGCGACGATGAACCCCGGCGACGAAGTCGTGATCCCGGCTCCCTACTGGGTGAGCTACCCGGAAATGGTCGCGATCTGCGGCGGTACCCCGGTCTTCGTCGAAACGACCATAGACAACAGCTTCAAGCTGACACCGGAAGCGCTCGACAAGGCGATCACGCCGAAGACCAAGTGGCTGATCTTCAACTCACCTTCGAACCCCTCTGGCGCCGCTTACAGCGAGGCTGAGCTGAAGGCCCTGACGGACGTGCTTTTGAAGCACGAGCATGTCTGGGTGCTGACCGACGACATGTACGAGCATCTCGTCTACGGCGACTTCACCTTCACGACGCCGGTTCAGGTGGAACCGAAGCTCTACGACCGCACGCTGACGATGAACGGCGTCTCGAAGGCTTACGCGATGACGGGTTGGCGCATCGGTTATGCGGCCGGTCCGCTGCAGTTGATCAAGGCCATGGACATGATCCAGGGCCAGCAAACCTCAGGTGCCTGCTCGATCGCTCAATGGGCCGCTGTCGAAGCGCTCAACGGCACCCAGGACTTCATTCCGGAGAACAAGAAGATCTTCGAACGTCGCCGCGATCTCGTCGTGTCGATGCTGAACCAGGCCAAGGGCATCAACTGCCCGACGCCGGAAGGCGCGTTCTACGTCTATCCATCCTGCGCAGGCCTGATCGGAAAGACGTCGCCGAGCGGCAAGGTCATCGAAACGGACGAGGATTTCGTAAGCGAGCTTCTGGAAGCCGAAGGCGTGGCCGTCGTGCACGGCTCGGCATTCGGCCTCGGCCCGAACTTCCGCATTTCCTACGCGACTTCGGAAGAGCTTCTCGAAGAAGCCTGCAGCCGCATCCAGCGCTTCTGCGCCGCCTGCCGCTGAGGCAGCCTATCTGACGCTGAACAAAGCGCTGTTCCCGGCTTCGGGGCGGCGCTTTTTCATTGCGGGAGGGCATCCGGACAAAAAAAGAGGGCCACGGGAAGACCCGGGCCCTTTTAAGTTTGAAGGTCAAAACCTCCAGAGGGGAACAGCAAGATGCGATGACGTGGGAGGAAAGTAGTCACCGTGTGCATCTGCTGTAGGCGATATGATGCTTCGATAGGCAAACGGCAAGGTTCGGCCGCGCATTTCTGCCATGCGTCTCGCACATATCGCGTTGAAATTGAGCAGGGGAGGCTGCGCTCCGCTGCCGCAGGTTCTCCTAATAGTTCCAATTTCTGGCTTTTGAGATCAGGAAATCGCGAAAGGCCTTCAACTTTGCGGCGTTCTTTATTTCTTCCGGATAGCAGAAATAGGTGTCGAAGGAGGGGGCGTCAGCGGTCGTCTCCAGTTGCACGAGGCCGGAATCGCGGCCGACCATGTAGTCGGGCAACATGGCGATGCCGATGCCCATCTGCACCGCCCGCTTAACGGAAGTGAGATTGTTGATCTGCAGGTGCGGCACGCGGGGATTGTCGGCGGTTCGACCGGCGACCTCGAGCGAGTTGAGGCCGAGGAGATAGCCTGGTGCCGGCTCACCGAAGGTGATGATGCGGTGGCCGTCGAGATCCTGCGGCGATTTCGGCTCGCCGAAGCGGTTGATGTAGTTGGGCGACGCGTAGACATGCAGGTGCACGGTGAAAAGCTTGCGCTGGATGAGGTCCGGCTGTTGCGGCTGGCGCAGGCGGATCGCGCAATCGGCGTGGCGCATGTTCACGTCCAGCTCCTCATTGTCGAGGATCAGCTGGAGCTGCATTTCCGGGTAGAGTTCGAGGAACTCCTGAACCTTCTCGGTCAGCCAGCCCTGGCCGAGGCCGACCGTCGTCGTCACCCGCAGCTTGCCGCTCGGCTTGTTACTGGTCTCGGTCAGCCGGGCGCGGACCGTCTCCAGCTTGAGCAGCACGTCATGCGCCGTGTGGTAGAGCATCTCGCCCTGTTCGGTGAGGATCAAGCCGCGGGCGTGGCGGTGGAAGAGCTTGGTGCCGACTTCGTGCTCCAGCGCGCTGACCTGGCGGCTGATCGCGGACTGCGACAGATGCAGGGCGTCTGCCGCGTGGGTAAACGAACCCGCCTCGGCGGCTGCGTGAAAAATGCGCAGCTTGTCCCAGTCCAAAGGAGCTACCATGTGATCAGACCATCCCCTCAGGTCGTCTTGTTTATTCGGCGGCTTCCGCGATGTGGACGTAGCCGGCAAGATAACGTTCCACTTCGAGCGCTGCCATGCAGCCCATGCCCGCTGCGGTGACCGCCTGCCGGTAAACGTCGTCGGTCACGTCGCCGGCGGCGAAGATGCCCGGCACGTCGGTCGCCGTCGAATCCGGCGCGCTCCAGAGATAGCCGTTCGGCTTCATCCGGAGCTTGTCCTTGAACAGATCGACGGCCGGCGCATGGCCGATCGCGACGAAGACGCCATCGACGGCGAGGTCCTTGATCTCGCCCGTCTGCGTATCCTTGAGCCGCACACCCGTCACGGAAGGTGGCATCGGCGGCTTGGCCGGCGTTCCGGTGATCTCGTCGATCACGGCGTTCCAGACCACACTGACGTTGTCCTTGGCGAAGAGGCGGTCCTGAAGGATGCGTTCCGCACGAAGGCCCTCGCGCCGATGAATGAGCGTCACGGACTTCGCGAGATTGGAGAGGTAGAGCGCTTCTTCGACCGCGGTGTTGCCACCACCGACGACCGCGACATCCTTGCCGCGATAGAAGAAGCCGTCGCAGGTGGCGCAGGCGGAGACGCCGAAGCCCATGAAGTTCTGCTCGCTCTCGATGCCGAGCCATTTGGCCTTGGCGCCGGTGGCGATGATCAGGGCATCGGCGGTGAAGACCTGCCCACCATCCGTGCGCACGCGGAAGGGGCGGCGGTCAGTCTCGACCTCGACGACGAGGTCGTTGACGATTTCCGCGCCCACATTGATCGCCTGGTTGAGCATCTGCTCCATCATCCAGGGACCCTGAACGGGATCGGCATAGCCCGGATAATTCTCCACATCCGTGGTGATCATCAACTGACCGCCCTGTTCCATGCCGGCGATGACGATCGGCTTCAGCATGGCGCGGGCTGCGTAGATGGCGGCGGTGTATCCCGCGGGGCCGGAGCCGATGATCAGGACCGGCGTGTGACGCTCGCTCATGTCGGTAATGTCCTATTGGTCTTTGGCGACAGTCCATATCACCACTGTCGCTAATCTACGAATGGGGACGCCGCCGTTTCAAGGCGTACCCACGACTTTCTCACAAGAGGTATCTCGCATTTGCGGCGATTGTGCTACTTGGAGACACAAGAATCGCCCCGCAATAAAATTGCGTGAAACGGCGAAATGAACGCAATCTTATTGCCAGAGGCATCAGGAATGGTATTTCGCGCAGATCTCGACGCGATCGATATGAAAATCCTCCGCGAATTGCAGCGGGAAGGCCGGATCACCAATGTCGAACTGTCCGAACGCGTCGGTATCTCCGCTCCGCCCTGCCTGCGCCGGGTGCGCAAGCTGGAGGAAGCCGGCATCATCCGCGGCTACCGCGCGCTGATCAACGCACAGGCGCTCGGCTATGACTTGGTGGCCTTCACCATGGTCGGGTTGATCCATCAGTCGGACGGCAATCTGAAAGAATTCGCCGCCATGACCACGACGTGGCCAATCGTGCGGGCCGCGTGGATGGTTTCGGGCGAAAGCGACTTCCTGCTGCATTGTGTCGCAAAGGACCTGTCGAGCTTCCAGGATTTCGTCGTGGATACGCTGACGGCGGCACCGAACGTGGACACCGTTCGCACGATGCTGACCATTCGCCAGATCAAGGACGAAGGCGAAGTTGCCATCTGAGGTCTCGCGTCGAGCCTCTCGAGCATCGCAACCTCAAGACACAAGGAGCGCAGCGGTTTCCCGCCACGCCCCTGAACTATCGTCGTGCAATGGGCTGGAGCCTGTGGCTCAGCCCCAGTTGATCGCGAGGATCTCGTAGGCCTTGGAGCCGCCGGGCGCGTTGACTTCGATCGAGTCGCCGACGCTCTTTCCGATGAGGGCGCGCGAGATCGGCGAGGAGATCGAGATCCGGCCATCCTTCACATCGGCTTCCTGGTCGCCGACGATCTGGTAGGTCTTTTCTTCTTCGGTATCCTCGTCGACGATCTTGACGGTCGCGCCGAACTTCACCGTATCGCCGGACATCTTCGTCAGGTCGATGACTTCAGCGCGTGCTAGCAGGTCTTCGAGCTCGGTGATCCGGCCCTCATTGTGGCTCTGCGCTTCCTTGGCGGCATGGTATTCCGCGTTTTCGGAGAGATCCCCATGGGCGCGAGCCTCGGAGATCGCCTCGATGATGCGCGGGCGCTCTTCCTGTTGGCGCATGCGCAGCTCTTCCTGCAGCTTCTTGAAGCCGGAAGGCGTCATGGGCACTTTGTCGACCATTGTCGTATCCCTTTCCGTAGCGTCCCGATTCAAAGCACCATCGCCCGGTCCGTGTTCCGGGCCGCTGCAAGGTGCTCAATCGGGCAAAAAAGAAAACGGTTCTCGAGCAGTGATCTCGGAACCGTTCTCGCTGTCCATCGCGAGTGATTATCAAATAATGCCGGCGAATTCACCTGAAAAGATGCGATCGCATGGATCGCACTCTTCTTAAATGCTGAAATAACTCTGCAAAGGCCGCACTTCAAGATTTCCGGCCTTCAGTGCAGCGATTGCCTTCGCGGCTGCCACGGATCCGGCCATAGTCGTGAAGTACGGCACCTTCTGCATCAGCGCTGCACGGCGCAGCGATTTCGAATCAGACACGGCCTTGGCGCCATCCGTCGTGTTGATCACGAGCTGGATCTGGCGGTTGCGGATTGCGTCTTCGACATGCGGCCGGCCTTCAAGGACCTTGTTCACTCGCTCCACCGTGATGCCGTGCTCCTTGAGGAAGCTCGCCGTGCCGCTCGTCGCGATCACGCGGAAGCCGACCGAGACCAGCGTCTCGATGGCAGGAAGCACGCGCTCCTTGTCGTCGTCCTTGACCGAGACGAAGACGGCACCGTCTCGCGGCAGCTCAACACCGGCGCCGAGCTGCGCCTTGGCGAAAGCCAGCGTGAAGTCGCGGTCGAGGCCCATGACTTCACCGGTCGAGCGCATTTCCGGGCCGAGCAGCGTGTCCACGCCCGGGAAGCGGGCGAAGGGGAAGACGGCTTCCTTGACGGCGATATGGTCGAGCTTCTTCGGCTCGGCGGAGGCGCCGTAGGCAGCAAGCGCTTCCGACAGCGTTTCGCCGGCCATGATGCGCGCGGCGATCTTGGCGATCGGCGCGCCGATGGTCTTGGCGACGAAGGGCACCGTGCGCGAGGCGCGCGGATTGACCTCGAGCACGTAGATCGTGCCGTCCTTGACCGCATACTGGACGTTCATCAGGCCGCCGACATTCAGCGCCTTGGCCAGGGCCTCGGTCTGGGTCTTCAGCTGTGCAACGATGTCTTCCGGCAGCGAATAAACTGGGAGCGAGCAGGCGCTATCGCCGGAATGGATGCCGGCTTCCTCGATGTGCTCCATGATGCCGCAGACATAGACGTTCTGGCCATCGCACAGGCAGTCGACATCGACCTCGATCGCGTTCGTCAGATAGCTGTCGAAGAGCAGCGGATTCTTGCCGAGCAGCGTGTTGATCTGGCCGGTCTTGTCGTTGGGGTAGCGCGCCTTGATGTCTTCCGGCACCAGTTCCGGCACCGTGCCGAGCAGGTAGTTGGAGAGCGTCGTCTCGTCCCGAATGATCTGCATGGCGCGGCCGCCGAGCACGTAGGATGGGCGAACGACGAGCGGGAAGCCGATCTCCGCCGCGACGATGCGTGCCTGCTCGACGGAATAGGCGATGCCGTTCTTAGGCTGGGCGAGGTCCAGCTTGACCAGTAGCTTCTGGAAGCGGTCGCGGTCTTCGGCAAGGTCGATCATGTCCGGCGCGGTGCCGAGGATCGGGATGCCGGCTTTCTCAAGAGCTTCTGCAAGCTTCAGCGGCGTCTGGCCGCCGAACTGGACGATGACGCCGTGCAGCGTGCCCTTCGACTGCTCGATGCGCAGGATCTCCAGCACGTCCTCAGCCGTCAGCGGCTCGAAATAGAGCCGGTCGGACGTGTCGTAGTCGGTCGAGACCGTCTCCGGGTTGCAGTTGACCATGATGGCTTCATAGCCCGCATCGGCGAGCGCGAAGGCTGCGTGGCAGCAGCAATAGTCGAACTCAATGCCCTGGCCGATGCGGTTCGGCCCGCCGCCGAGGATCACGACCTTCTTGCGATCCGAGACGAAGGCTTCCGAGCGCAATTCGCCTGCAAAGGGTGTCTCGTAGGTCGAGTACATGTAGGCGGTCGGCGAAGCGAATTCGGCCGCGCAGGTGTCGATGCGCTTGAAGACCGGATGCACGTCGAGCGCTGTGCGCAGCTTGGCGACATCCTTTTCGCTCTGGCCGGTCAAGCCCGCAAGGCGGGCATCGGAAAAGCCCATGCTCTTCAGCATGCGCAGGTTCTCTGCATCCTGCGGCAGGCCTTGGGCGCGCACGCGCGCCTCCATGTCCACGATCGCCTTCAACTGCGCGAGGAACCAAGGATCGATCTTGCAGCTTGCGTAGATTTCCGCTTCGCTCATGCCGAGACGGAGCGCCTGCGCCACCATGCGCAGGCGATTGGGTGTCGGCGTGCCGAGTGCGGCCTTGATCGCATTGCGGTCGTCGGATCTGTCGCCATCGGTGCCAAGCCCTGGGATCTCGATCTCATCGAGGCCGGTCAGGCCGGTCTCCAGGCCACGCAGCGCCTTTTGTAGGCTCTCCGCAAATGTACGGCCGATCGCCATCACTTCGCCGACCGACTTCATTGCCGTCGTCAGGGTCGGTTCGGCGCCTGGGAATTTTTCAAAGGCAAACCGCGGGATCTTGGTGACGACGTAGTCGATCGACGGTTCAAACGAGGCAGGCGTCGCGCCGCCGGTGATGTCGTTGTCCAGTTCATCGAGCGTGTAGCCGACGGCGAGCTTGGCCGCGATCTTGGCGATCGGGAAGCCGGTCGCCTTGGAGGCAAGTGCGGACGAGCGTGACACACGCGGGTTCATTTCGATGACGACCAGGCGGCCATTGTCCGGATTGACGGCGAACTGCACATTCGAGCCGCCAGTCTCGACCCCGATCTCGCGCAGCACCGCGATCGAGGCGTTGCGCATGATCTGGTATTCCTTGTCCGTCAGCGTCAGAGCTGGCGCGACAGTAATGGAGTCGCCCGTGTGCACGCCCATCGGATCGATGTTTTCGATGGAGCAGACGATGATGCAGTTGTCGGCGTGATCGCGCACGACCTCCATCTCGTACTCTTTCCAGCCGAGCACGCTTTCCTCGATCAGCACTTCGGTGGTCGGGGAGGCATCGAGGCCGGAGGAGATGATGTCGAAGAATTCTGTGCGGTTATAGGCGATGCCGCCGCCGGTGCCGCCCATGGTGAAGGATGGGCGGATGATGGCCGGCAGGCCGATCGTGTCGAGCGCCTGCGCTGCGATTGCCATGGCGTGGCTCATGTAACGCTGCTTGCGGTCGCTCTCGCCAAGGTTCCACTGCGTTTCGAGATCGTCGAGCGCCTTGTCGAGCGCATCGCTCGAATGGTCGGCGCGAATCTTTGCCTTCAGTGCTTCGTGGGCCTTGCGGTCTTCTTCCTTGATGGCGGTGGCGTTGGCGAGCAGCGAGCGGGGCGTTTCAAGGCCGATCTTCGCCATCGCCTCGCGGAACAGCGCGCGATCCTCGGCCTTGTCGATTGCCTCGGGCTTGGCGCCGATCATCTCGACATTGTAGCGCTCCAGCGTGCCCATGCGCTTCAGCGACAGGGCTGTGTTCAGCGCCGTCTGACCGCCCATCGTGGGCAGCAGCGCATCGGGCCGTTCCTTGGCGATGATCTTGGCGACGACTTCCGGCGTGATCGGTTCGATATAGGTCGCGTCCGCAAGCTCCGGATCGGTCATGATCGTCGCCGGGTTGGAGTTGACCAGGATGACCCGGTAACCTTCCTCTTTCAAAGCCTTGACGGCCTGGGTGCCCGAATAGTCGAATTCGCAGGCCTGGCCGATGATGATGGGGCCGGCGCCGATGATCAGGATCGATTGGATATCGGTTCTTTTCGGCATGGGTCATCCATCTGTCAGGTCGGCACCGGGTATGGCATGGCCAAGATTGGCTCATGCGGCACCCGCGCTCGTCTATCGATTTTGTGGCTAGGCCGGCCTTATAGGGTAAAGGTTCTGAGAGGAAAACCCTGCACGCGCACGTTCCGACGCTTTTTCAGGCAGGGGTCAAACCTGCGCTCATTCGCTCTCGTAAATCAGTTCGGATGCGTCATAGCGGGTGACGCCCTGGGAAATGGCATAGCAGGCCAGCGCGACGGCAACGGGGATTTCAACGGCCTTACCGTCCCGGTCGCCCTTCTCGTAGTATTGGATGACGCGCTTCTTCAGTCCGAGCGCGTCGGCGGCATCTTTCTGCTTGAGCCCGAGCGCCTTGCGCCAACGGCGGAAATCATCTGGCGTCATATCGTGTCGCTGCCCGTTTTCTGATGCCAACCCGTTTGCCAGCAATCCCGTTATGAACCCCGTAGTCCTAATGATTCGAATCGGCCCATACTTAAAAAGCATAAACTTAAATACATTGATTTGCTTGCCCGTTTATTCGGTTATCAGCTGACCATGCCTTCCATCGGCACAGCTTGGGCCGCACTGTTGCAGATGTTTGTGACAGATGTGTTCGACCGCCTTTGAAGTGGTGAGGGGAGGCTGGCCGAGGTCCGCGGATTCGATAAGATCGTCGGCCAGTGACGTCGTTCCGGAACCAAAATGACGGCGGGCACTTTCGGTGGATCGAAGATCCTTTTCGCGGAGAGATGCGGATGCGTTGGCGGGGCAGGCGACAGAGTTCCAACATCGACGATCGGCGCGGCCGGTCGGGTGGCTTCGGCGGTGCCGGACCGCGCATGCGCATTCCCGGCGGGGTGATCCGGGGCGGGCGCGGTGCAGGCGGCATCGGGTCAATCTTCGTGCTCATCGTGCTCGGCATCATCCTATGGGCAGTCGGCATCAATCCGATGATCCTTCTCGATGGCGGGAGCGGTACTCCGACGAGCGTCGAGCAACAGGCAGGGCCATCCACGCAGGGCCTTGCTCCGGGTCAGCGCGACGAAGCGTCGGAATTCATCGCGACGGTCCTGGCTGAAACCGAAGATACCTGGAACGGCATCATGGAAGCGGAGGGTGCGGATTACCCGGAACCGACGCTGGTGCTCTTCGAGGGCGCCGTTTCATCGGCTTGCGGCCAGGCGAGTTCCGCGGTCGGACCATTCTACTGCCCCAACGACCAGCAGCTCTACATCGATCTCGGCTTCTTTAACGAGCTGGCAGAACGGTTCGATGCGGCGGGCGATTTCGCGCAGGCCTATGTCGTGGCTCACGAAGTCGGGCATCACGTCCAGAACGTGATCGGCGTTCTTCCGCAGTTCAACCAGACGCGCCAGCAGATGGGTGAAACGGAAGCCAATGCGCTTTCCGTTCGGGTCGAACTCCAGGCGGATTGTTTCGCGGGCATCTGGGGGCATTACACCGCCGAGCGCGGGTTGCTCGAAGCGGGCGACCTTGAAGAAGCGCTGAATGCCGCGACGCAGATCGGCGACGACACGCTGCAGCGGCGCACGCAGGGCTATGTGGTGCCTGACAGCTTCAATCACGGCACATCGGCCCAGCGTCGCGAGTGGTTTCAGCGCGGCTTCGAAAGTGGCCGTCTTGAGGACTGCGACACGTTCAATGGTCCAGTCTAGGCCTTGGGCATCTGAAGAAGCGTTATGAAATGGGAAAGCAATTCCTCAACATGACGACACCTGAATAATCCTAGGGTCTGAATTCACTGAAATTTTAGTGCTTTCTGGTGATGTGAAACATCATTCTGGGGAGTGCTTTGATGCTTCGTCGTTTCGCAACCAATCGGTCCGGCAATTTTGCGATCATGTTCGGTCTGGCGATGGTTCCGATCGTCGGAGCCGTGGCGCTTGCGGTCGACTACACGGCTGCGTCCCGTCAGCGGAGCGAATTGCACAATGCCGCCGATGCCGCGGCGCTCGCCCTTGCCCGCCGCGGGGACGAGCTCAGCCAGCTGGAGGCCGAGCAGCTCGCGGATGAATTCATCCAGGCGCATTTCGCCGGTTCCTACTCCGATCTTACGGTCGTCAAGACCGACGATACCTGGTCGGTTGCCGTGGCGGCGTCGTCCGCGACGCGGTTTGCCAAGATCTTCGGGGTCGATGCATCGAGCGTATCGGTCGAGTCGGCCGCTACATTCGCGCTGAACACTTACGAGATCGGGCTTGTTCTCGATACGACCGGATCAATGCGCGGCGAAAAGCTCGAGCAGCTGAAATCCGCTGCAACGGAGCTCGTCGATACGATGGCCGAAAGCGCGGTCGATCCCGACATGGTGAAGATGGCGCTCGTGCCATTCTCGTCCTTCGTCAATGTCGGCCCCCAGTTCGGACCGCAATTCGACGCCGACGGCAAGGTGACGCGCGAGGCTGCGCCGTGGCTCGACATGCGCGGCAAGAACCCTATCCCGCAGGTGGAGCTTGCGCACAATCTCAGCCGGTTTCAGATGTTTCATCATCTGGGCCAAGAGTGGGAAGGCTGCATCGAGACACGTCCGCCGCACAAGGACATAGCTTATGATGTGACCGATGCGCCTGCGACCTCCAAGGACCGGCGCTCGCTTTTCGTGCCGGCTTTCTCGATCGACGAACCGGATGACAGAAGCCGGACGGGACGTCCTCTCTACCCCAACAGTTACCTGGAGGACGACGGCACCACGCTGCGCGATCCCAAGCGCAAGCGCCTGCGCGAAAAGTATCACGTCGAGTTGCAGGGATCCGGTGACCCAGATCTGATCGGAGGGCTCCTCGACACGGTGACGGATGTGCTTTTCGAAGAGCCGCCGGCAGTCGACGATTCAAGAGCCGTATTCTGGAGCGGCGAGAACTGGTCGAAGGGGCCGAACCTCGACTGCCAGGCCCAGCCCATCCTGCCGCTGACCAGCGACTACGATCTCATCAAGGAGCGCATCGACGGTCTGGTCGCCGAGGGCGCCACCAACATGCTCGAGGGTGTCACCTGGGGTTGGCGGGTGCTGTCTCCGGGCGAGCCCTTCGCCGAGGGCCGCGCCAAGAGTGTGGCCAACAACGAGAAGATCATGATCTTCCTGACTGACGGGGCCAACACCTGGAACCAGCTCAGCAACAGCCTGGGCTCTATGTATTCCAGCTTCGGCTACGCGGTGGACGAGCGCCTTGTCAGTGCCGGATCGGGTGCGGTGATGGTCTCGAATGCTATGGATACCAAGACGCTCGCAGGCTGCACGAACGCCAAGGCCGACGGCATCACCATCTATGTGATCCGGCTGGAACTGCAGGACAAATCGACCGGAACGCTGCTGTCACAATGCGCGACGTCGGAGGCGCATTATTTCGACGTGCCCGATGCGGCAACGCTTGACGAAACCTTCGGGAAGATCGCCGACAGCATCCGCCGGGTCCGGATCAGTTCCTGATCGACTGGAAAGAGGATACCGGCCGATCAGGCCGGTTCCGCGGCCTGCTTGGCCTGGTGCGCTTCGACCATGTCCATGAACCGGCGGAACAAGTAGTGGCTGTCCTGCGGGCCGGGCGAGGCTTCGGGGTGGTGCTGGACCGAGAACACCGGCTTTCCCTTGACCGCCAGGCCGCAATTGGTGCCGTCGAAGAGCGAGATGTGCGTCTCCTCGACACCCTCCGGCAACGACTGCGTGTCGACCGCAAAGCCGTGGTTCATCGAGACGATCTCGACCTTGCCGGTGGTGAAGTCCTTCACCGGGTGGTTCGCGCCGTGATGGCCCTGATGCATCTTCACGGTCTTGCCGCCAAGCGCGAGCGCCAGCATCTGGTGTCCGAGACAGATGCCGAAAATGGGGATGTTGCTTTCCATGAGCTTGCGGATTGTGGGCACCGCGTAAGCTCCCGTGGCGGCAGGGTCGCCGGGACCGTTCGAGAGGAAGATGCCGTCCGGTGCCAGGGCCAGGATATCCTCGGCCTCCGTAGTGGCAGGTACGAGCGTGATGCGTGCGCCGAGGCCGGTGAGGAGGCGCAGGATATTGCGCTTCACGCCGTAATCGATCGCGACGATGTGCGGACCCGTTGCGTCGTCGCCTACCGTTTCATAGCTCTTGTCCCATGCCCACGGCTTCTCGCTCCAGCGTGAGGACTGGCCGCTCGTGGCCTCCTTGGCGAGATCCAAATCAAGCAGCCCATGCCACTGCCTGGCCTTGTCCTTCAGCGCGTCGATGTCGAACTCGCCGCGGGAATCGTGGGCGATGACGGCGTTCGGCGCGCCATTCTCGCGGATCCATGCGGTCAAGGCGCGGGTGTCGATGCCCGTCATGCCGACGATGCCGCGTGCTTTCAGCCAGGCATCGAGATGCTGGACAGAGCGGTAGTTGGAAGGGTCGGTCACGTCGGCCTTGAAGATCGCGCCGACGGCGCCGCGCCGCGCGGCGGGCGTCAGGTCTTCGATGTCTTCGTCATTGGCACCGATATTGCCGATATGCGGGAAGGTGAAGGTGACAATCTGGCCGAGATAGGAAGGGTCGGTAAGGATTTCCTGGTATCCAGTCAGTGCGGTGTTGAAACACACCTCAGACTCGACCGTGCCCGTCGCTCCGATACCGCGGCCCTTGATGACCGTACCATCGGCCAGCACGAGAACCGCAGTCTGCGGTTCGGCGGTCCAGGGGGCGGGGCTGTGCGCAGGGGTAGCGGTCATGAATTCAGGTCCTTCTGTGTCCCGGTCGGCTCTTGAAGAAGCGCAGCGTCAGTGCCATCTGATGCTGCTGGTGGCCGAAGCCGCGTTCCGGCCCCCAGTCATCGTCGATGACAGGTAGGAGACGCGGCACTATGTGGATGCTGTGGCCGGAAAATAGAGATTGCGTTGCGGATCGTCAATGATGCGCTCGCACCTATCGGCAGACGAAAAACTCTTATCAATACAGGTTCTTAGTTTCGTCGCCTTTGCCCAAGTGGCATTGCGCGCTAAGGTTAGGTGTTCAATTCCAGGAGTTCAGGGCGATGCGCGACAGGTTCGCACAGTCGTTGAAAGATGCATTGAAGGCGCGCGATAGCCGCAAGGTTTCCACGTTGCGCTTGATCCAGGCTGCCATAAAGGACCGCGATATTGCCAACCGCGGATCGGGCAAGGACCATGTGAGTGATGACGACATCACCCAGATCCTCGCCAAGATGATCAAGCAGCGCGAGGAATCGGCCAGGATCTACGACGAGGCGTCGCGCTTCGAACTGGCCGAGCAGGAGCGCGAGGAAATCGCGATCATCAAAGAGTTTCTGCCCGCGCAGCTGTCCGAGGCCGAGGTGGAGAAGGCGTGCGCCAAGGTCGTCGAGGAAACCGGCGCTCACGGCCTACGTGATATGGGCAAGTGCATGAACGCTCTGAAGGAGCGTTATCCCGGTCAGATGGACTTCGCCAAGGCTTCCAATAAGGTCAAAGGCCTGCTTCGCTAATCACGAAGCCGCACTGTCGATCAACTGGACGTGCGCTTGCCGAGATAAACAGGCGCTGAGAATTCTTGAAAGCCCGGTTCTCCGGGCCTTTTTCTTGACTGCCGATCACAATCACTGCGGCTCACCTTCCGCTCAAGTCCATGTGACGCGACCGGATCAAGCGCCGGGAATATATCTTTGTCATCTGATTGTAAGCGCGGCGGTGGTCGCGGCGCTGCAGATAATCGAGGCGCGTAAGGCCGGCAATACCGCCGCCTTATATTCGCCATTGACCGTAAAAGGGATGACTTCGATGAAAACTCTTCTTGTTTCTGCGATCGCTCTTGCTGCTCTCTCGCAGGCTTCATTTGCCCAGAGCACGCATAATCGCGTCATGTCTTTCGAAGGGCCGGTTCTGGAAAGCCCGCTCGGCGGCAGTTCCACCGGTATCGACCGGTTCACGACCGGCAGCGTTACGAATGATGCCCGCTCCGACGGCCGCTCGAATTCCTTCGTCATGTCGACGAACGGCCCGGCTTATCTCGACAAGTAAGGCAATCCAGGCTGATCACCGTTCAAGCCGGTCCGGCACAACGCCGGGCCGGATTGAACGTCTAAAACTATTGCGGCGTGGCGCCAGTCGGGCCATGGTCAAGCGGGGACGCTAAGTGTAGGTCACGCGCTCCCGACAGCTGGATGAACCATGCGCTTTTCACCCGCCTTTCTCGATGAGATCCGCGAACGCGTCCCTATCTCGGACGTCATTGGCAAGCGCGTTTCCTGGGACAAGCGCAAGACGAACACCGGTCGTGGCGACTGGTGGGCCTGCTGCCCGTTCCATGGCGAGAAGTCGCCGAGCTTCCACTGCGAGGATCGCAAGGGCCGCTATCACTGCTTCGGGTGCGGCGTGTCGGGCGATCATTTCCGCTTTCTCTCCGAACTGGAGGGACTGTCCTTTCCAGAGGCCGTCGAACGGGTCGCGGATATGGCCGGCATCGCCATGCCGGTCGCCGATCCGCAGGCGGAGCGCCGGGAACGTGAGCGCGCGAGCCTGCTCGACGTCATGGAGATGGCGGTGGCCTGGTTTCAGGATCGGCTGCAAAGCTCCGACGGCGCGAAGGCGCGGGCTTATCTGCGTGATCGCGGGCTGACCGGGCGCTCGCTGGAGACCTTCGGGCTTGGTTATGCGCCACCATCGCGCAATGGGCTGAAGGAGCATCTCGCTTCCAAGGGAATCGAGTTGCAGCAGATGGAAGCATGCGGGCTTCTGGTGCACGGCCCCGACATTCCGGTGTCCTACGACCGCTTTCGCGACCGCATCATGTTCCCGATCCTGTCTGCGCGGGAAAAGCCGATTGCCTTCGGCGGTCGTGCCATGGCGGCGGACGCGCCGGCGAAATACCTGAACTCCAACGAGACCGAGCTCTTCCACAAGGGGCGGGTGCTCTACAATTTCACCCGCGCACGGCGCGCCGCGCAGCAGTCCGGGACCAGCGGTCAGATCGTGGCTGTCGAAGGCTATATGGACGTGATTGCGTTGCATCAGGCCGGGTTCGAGCAGGCGGTCGCGCCGCTCGGGACAGCGTTGACGGAAGATCAGCTGGAGCTTCTGTGGCGCATCGCGCCGACACCCGTTCTCTGCTTCGATGGCGATGGAGCGGGGCAGCGCGCTGCTTTTCGCGCGGTCGATCTTGCGCTGAAGGGGTTGAAGCCTGGCCGGTCCGTCCAATTCGCGATGCTGCCCGAGGGCAAGGATCCGGATGATCTCGTGCGTCGCGAGGGCAGGGCGCCTTTCGACGCGGTGCTTGCCGCGGCCCGGCCACTGGCCGACATGGTGTGGCTGCGCGAACTTGGTGGCGGATCCTATGATACGCCGGAGCGGCGCGCGGAACTGGAAGCCAGGCTGAAGGCGGTGACGGCGGCGATCCCCGATGACAGCGTGCGCTATCATTACGCCCAGGACATGCGTGAACGAATGCTCGGCCATTTCCGTGCGGCACCCCAAGGGCGGGCCAGCAGCGCGGTGGCCAGCCGGGTCGTCGATCGGGCGGCGGGCGAGGGCAGAATGCGGGCGGGTTCGGGACGACGCCGGCGCGCCTGACACCATCGGATCGGCTGACGCGCTCTGCGCTGGTGCGCGGCGTCTCGGATGTGCCGGCGCTTCGGGAAAGCGCGCTCGCTCTGACCGTCGTCAATCATCCTAGCCTGATCATCGAGGAGTTCGACGAGATCACCAGCGTCGAATTCGACAATGTCGATCTGGATCGGCTGTGGAAGGCGATCCTCGGCGCTTCGACAGACAGCGCCCGCATCGATCGCGAACGCATGCTTGCGCATCTGGAGGCGCAGGGGTTTTCGCCGCTCGTTGCCACGCTGGAACGCCAGATCCGGAACGCGCGCCTTTGGGTGGCGACGCAGGACGCTGCCCTTGAAGATGCCCGGGAAGGGTTTTTCCAAGCGCTCTCGCTCAACAAGCGGGCCCGTGTGTTGAAATGGCAGAAGCAGGAACTTGAGCGCGACATCGCGGAAGCGACCGAGGCCAGCGACGAAGAGCTGATCTCGACCTTGTTGCTCAATCTCGAGCAGGTTCAGATGGAAATCACCCGATTTGAGAATCAGCACGCCATCATCGACGGGTTCGGCGTGCTGTCAGGGCGGTCGAAGGCCGTCGCCCGCGTCTGATGTGTTTCGCTCCTTGATCGGGAACATCCAGCCGAACTCACGGTTAAAGCATCGCCTCAGCCCTTGCGAAATGGGAGTCGACACCTAAATCTAGTGCTGACTGTACAGCCGCTCGCAAATTGGCAGGCGCGCCACTGGCTATCGTTATTCTCGTTGCGGCGTCTGGCCGGAGTGGAAATCGGGCGAAAAGGCCCTTTTTTCAGTGTGAGCCTTGACGACGACCGAATTTGTGGGAATCACCATTGCCTATGGCATTAACCCAAAATCTTACGGTGTTCGGGAGACCCGATTTTCCCGGAGCGGTTGTTGCGACGTCAACGGGATCGCATTTTTTTGCCCCAGTGACGTTACCTTATCAGATTGTGAACCAAAAACTTGCAGATAGCCGCGAGCGCAGCCGGCGCGCCGCAGCCGATTTGGCTTCGGAATGTGCGCCTCGCTCCATCGGCGTCGAAGGAAAGTGATCAGACCATATGGCCACAAAAGTTAAGGAAAACGAGGAAGCCGAAGTCGAACGCGAGGGTTCCGGCGATGGCCCGCTTCTCGATCTTTCCGATGACGCCGTCAAGAAGATGATCAAGGCCGCCAAGAAGCGCGGCTATGTCACTATGGACGAGCTCAATGCCGTCCTGCCGTCCGAAGAAGTCACGTCCGAGCAAATCGAAGACACGATGTCCATGCTTTCAGACATGGGCATCAATGTGGTCGAGGACGAGGAAGAGCAGGAAGAGAAGCCGGACGACAGCGCCGACGAAGAGAGCGATGGCAACGAGATTGCCACGAGCAGCGGCACTGCGCTCGCCACGGCCAAGAAGAAAGAGCCGACCGACCGTACCGATGATCCGGTCCGCATGTATCTGCGCGAGATGGGCTCGGTCGAGCTTCTGTCGCGCGAAGGCGAAATCGCGATCGCCAAGCGCATCGAGGCTGGCCGCGAGACGATGATTGCAGGGCTTTGCGAAAGCCCGCTCACGTTTCAGGCCATCATCATCTGGCGCGACCAGCTGAACGAGGGTTCGACGCTGCTGCGCGAGATCATCGATCTCGAAACCACCTATTCCGGTCCGGAGGCGAAGGCTGCTCCGCAGTTCCAGAGCGCCGAGAAGATCGAGGCGGACCGCAAGGCTGCCGAGGAAAAGGAAAAGGTGCGCCGCGAGCGTGCTGCGAGCGACGACGTCACCAACGTCGGTGGCGAGGGCCTTCCTGGCGAAGAGGAAGAGGATGACGACGACGAGTCGAACCTCTCGCTCGCCGCGATGGAAGCCGAGCTGCGCCCGCAGGTCATGGCGACCTTCGACCTGATCGCCGAGACCTACAAGAAGCTGCGCAAGCTGCAGGACCAGCAGGTGGAAGCGCGCCTTGCCGCTTCGGCCACGCTGTCGCCCAGCCAGGAGCGCAGCTACAAGAAGCTGAAGGAAGAGCTGATCACGGCTGTGAAGTCGCTGGCGCTCAACCAGAACCGCATCGACAGCCTCGTCGAGCAGCTCTACGACATCAACAAGCGCCTCATGCAGAACGAGGGCCGCTTGCTGCGTCTTGCCGAGAGCTATGGCGTCAAGCGCGAGTCCTTCCTTGAGGAATATCGCGGAGCCGAACTCGATCCGAACTGGATGAAGTCGATCGCCAACCTTTCTGCCAAGGGCTGGAAGGAGTTCGCCAAGAGCGAGAATGGCGCGATCAAGGATCTCCGCGGCGAAATCCAGAATCTTGCCACCGAGACCGGTATTTCGATCACCGAGTTCCGCCGCATCGTGAACATGGTGCAGAAGGGCGAGCGCGAAGCGCGTATCGCCAAGAAGGAGATGGTGGAAGCCAACCTCCGGCTCGTGATCTCGATCGCCAAGAAGTACACGAACCGCGGTCTGCAGTTCCTGGATCTCATCCAGGAAGGCAATATCGGCCTGATGAAGGCCGTGGACAAGTTCGAGTACCGCCGCGGTTACAAGTTCTCCACCTACGCCACGTGGTGGATCCGCCAGGCGATCACCCGATCGATCGCCGACCAGGCGCGCACGATCCGTATTCCGGTGCACATGATCGAGACGATCAACAAGATCGTCCGGACATCGCGCCAGATGCTGCACGAAATCGGCCGCGAACCGACCCCGGAAGAACTGGCTGAAAAGCTTGCTATGCCGCTCGAGAAGGTCCGCAAGGTCCTCAAGATCGCCAAGGAGCCGATTTCGCTCGAAACGCCGGTTGGCGACGAGGAAGATTCTCACCTCGGTGATTTCATCGAGGACAAGAATGCGATCCTGCCGATCGACGCTGCGATCCAGGCGAACTTGCGTGAAACCACCACGCGCGTTCTCGCCTCGCTGACGCCACGGGAAGAGCGCGTGCTGCGCATGCGCTTCGGCATCGGCATGAACACCGATCACACGCTGGAAGAAGTTGGCCAGCAGTTCTCGGTGACGCGCGAACGCATTCGCCAGATCGAGGCGAAGGCACTGCGCAAGCTCAAGCATCCGAGCCGGTCGCGCAAGCTGCGCAGCTTCCTCGACAGCTGATACAACACCATTCGAATGCAAAAGGGACGCCCTCGGGCGTCCCTTTTTTCGTTTATCGCTCCGCCGCGCTGGCGGCCAAGCCTTCGATCAAGCCGTGCAAGGCAGCGCGGTGATCAGCGATGGCATCGCCCATCTCAATGCCGAGCGCGGCTGCGTCGAAGGCTGCCGATAGCTGGGCTGTCAGGGCGCCAGCCGGAAGAGCAGGGAGCGCGCCTGCTGCAATGGCTGCCTCGATGCCCTCGCGCAGCGCCTTGCGCGCGTGACGTTCGTCGATTGCCCGCATTGCGGCTGGTCCCAGCACGGCGGGACCATCGAGAAGCAAAAGCCGCGTGCGGCCCGGTTCGGTCATGGCCGTGACGAAAGCTTCGCCGCCCTTGATGAGAGCGTCGATGGCCGTGAGTTCGCCATCGCCCACCTCGTCGATGGAGCGTGCCACTGCCTCAGCCTCTGTCTCCACCACTGCCTGGAAGAGCGCTTTCTTGTCTTCGAAATGGTGATAGAGCGCTCCGCGTGTCACTCCGGCCGCCGCGACGATGTCAGGTGTCGAGGTCTCCGTGTAGGATTTAGCCACGAAAAGGGCTCTGGCGGCGTCGAGCAAAGCTCTGCGCATCGCCTGGCTCCGTTCCTCGTTACTGATACGCGGACGTTTCGCTTGCATGCATACAGCCTGTATGTTATTAACGTGCAATCAGTATGTATGTTCCGAAGTCGGAAGGAAAGGCCATGCAGATCAAAAGCTATTACCCCGTCATCATGACGGACCGAGTGGCGGAGACCGCCGCGTTCTATCGAACCCATTTCGGTTTCGAGCCGGCGTTCACGAGCGAGTGGTACGTGCACCTGACGATGCCCGAGCAACCGGATGTCAATCTCGCCGTGCTCGATCGCAATCATGACACCATCCCCCAGAGCGCGCGGGGCGGATCGGCATCGGGTCTGCTCCTGAACTTCGAGGTCGATGATGTCGATGCGGAGTGGGAGCGGCTTCAAGGCGCCGGCCTCCCCATGCTGCTCCCGCTCCGTGACGAAGCCTTCGGCCAGCGCCATTTCATCACAGCCGATCCGAATGGCGTCTTGATCGACGTCATCAAGCCTATCGCGCCAGCGGCCGAATTTGCCGATGCCTACGCGCCCGGATCAGCCGCATCATGAAGCCTGAGTGTTAGCATTTGCTACAGCATCGTTACGGAAAATTCACCAGAACGGGCGCCTGATCGCCCCAGTGCTGCTGGGGTGCTCCATGACACATTCAGGACGTCGGAATCGATTTTTGGCGGTCGCAGTGCCGCTCGTGCTTTTGGGCATCAACAGCTGGTTTCTCCACACAAGTGTCAATCAGCTATTCCTGGCAAGCCAATGGGTGCGCCAGTCGCTGGAAGTGCGCGAGACATTGATTGGCATCAAGGCGGACCTGTTGAGTGCCGAAACTGGCCAGCGTGGTTATCTGCTGACGTCCGAACAGCTTTATCTTGCGCCCTATCACCAGGCGGAGGTGGAGCTGCGCCAAAAGATGCGGGCGCTCGACCAGACGCTCGCCCAGACGGAAGACTATCGGCGCCGCTTCCGGGAAATGAACCGGCTTGTCGACCAAAAGCTCGACGAACTGGCCAGCACGATCCAGGTGCATGGGGAACAGGGCAGCGACGCTTCCAACGCGTTGGTCGCGCAAAACCGCGGCAAGTTCATGATGGATCGGCTGCGGCTGCTCATCGGTGAATTGCAGCAGTTGGAGAACCAGGAGCTGAGGGAACGCGAAGCGCGCTATGAAGCAGCGCGTATCGTTGCTTTCATCTCCTTTGCCGTGCTCATGGCTGCTGTCGTGGGCCTGTTTGCCACCATCTGGTGGAGCACGCGGCGCGCGGTGCTCAACAAGCACGAAGCTGCCAAGCAGATCGAGAGCTATGCGAATTCATTGAACGATACAGTTTCGCGGCTCACCGTGGAACGATCGGAAATCACGCTTCTCAACGAAGCTGGCAGCTTTCTTCAAAGCTGCAACACCATGTCGGAAGTGGCCGATCTGGCCGGGCCTTTTATGCAGCGGCTGTTCCCTGCGCTTTCCGGCGGGCTCTATATCTATGCGGCGTCACGCAATCAGCTGACCGTCCTGGTCCAGTGGGGCGAGGGCACTCCGGATGAGGTCATCGATCCGCAGGAGTGCTGGGCGCTGCGCCGCGGCATGGTGCACCATCATGAACAGGCCGGCTCTGCACCGTCGTGCCGGCACCATCATGACGCGCGCGACACGTTGTGCCTGCCTCTGCTCGCTCACGGAGAAGCGATCGGCCTATTGGCGCTCAAGGTGCCGGAAAACGGTAATCAGATTGCACCTGAGACGATCCGGTTGGCCAACATGCTTGTCCACCAACTGGGCCTGACGCTCTCCAACATCCGCCTGCGCGAGACGTTGAACGAACAATCAATTCGCGACCCGCTGACCAATGCCTTCAACCGACGCTATCTCGACATGGTGGCGGAGAAGGAAATCGCGCAGGCCCGTCGCCTGGGCCAGAACGTCGCCATTGCGATGCTGGATATCGATCACTTCAAGCGGTTCAACGATCTGAACGGCCATCTGGCAGGCGACGTGGCGCTTTCGAGCGTCGTCGATCATCTGCAGGAAAATCTCCGCTCCGGCGACTGGCTTTTCCGGTATGGCGGCGAAGAGTTCCTCGTGATGATGCGCGGGGTCTCACCCGAAAACGCGCAGTCACGCTTCGAGCGGATCATCGCGAGCGTCTCGGAACTGCAACTCTCGCACGAAGAGCGGGCATTGCCGAAGGTCACGATCTCTGTTGGCATGGCGATGTTCCCGGAGAACGGCTTCGACTTCACCGATCTGGTGGCACTCGCCGACGACGCGCTCTATCGGGCCAAGAAGGAAGGCCGCAACCGGCTCTGTGTCGCCGAGCGCACCGAGTCGCTCATGCTCCTGACCGCCTGAGGCTTTCGCAGCCCGCATTGCCCGCCTAGAGTGGCGTCATGGCGATGCAGGAACTGATCACGCTTCAGACCAAGGGGCAGGGGCTCTACGAATTCACCGACAGGGCCCGTGCCTTCGTTGCCGCTCAAACGTCAGGTCCCGGACTGCTGACGGTGTTCGTGCGCCACACATCCTGCTCCCTGCTCATTCAGGAGAACGCGGATCCAGATGTGCGGCGGGACCTCGATGCCTTCTTCCGTCGGCTGATGCCGCCCGCGGATGATCCGTCCATGGGCTTTATCGTTCACCGCTCCGAAGGCGTTGACGACATGCCGGCGCACATAAAGGCTGCGTTGACGGCGGTGTCGCTCTCCATCCCCGTCGCCAAGGGGCGGCTCCTGTTGGGGACCTGGCAAGGCCTTTATCTCTTCGAACACCGCGACCGGCCCTATTCCCGCGAAATCGTGCTCCATTTGGCCTCGTAAATTCACCTGCATGGGGGCAAATCGCCATTCGCGGTCCCTGAATTAGCGAATTCGTGCTTTCACGGGAACGTTACCGCATGATCCGCGTTCATTTCGCGACGGACAAACGATAATGGAGGCCATCAAATGGTCGATAACAGAGATCCTCGCTACACCGATCCGGCACGTCCCGTAGACCCGACGCGTCCGGCCGATCCACTTCACACGCATACGACGCGCGAAACCGTTGTCAGCAACACTGGCGGAAGCGGTGGCGGCGCCAGCTGGTTCATCGCTGGTCTTCTGGTCGTGGCGGTTGCTATTGCAGCGTTCTTCTACATGAACTCCGGTGGCGGCGACGGAGCCGGCGTTGATGTGGACGTGACTGCACCTGCCGACACGGGCACCACTGCACCGTCTGCCACAGACACCGCACCGGACGCCGCACCGGCAGCCCCTGAGGCTCCTGCCGCACCTGAAGCTCCCGCTGCACCGGAAGCTCCGGCTGCTCCGGAAGCGCCTGCTGCCCCGGCCCCCGCACCGGCACAGTAAAGCGACACGCATTGGCAGCGTTTCCTCATTGGGGAAGAGACAAACAACCAAGCTGCCAGCTTAAACTCATGCCCGGCTCTGCCGGGCATTTTCTTTTCAACCGCCGCACCTTTGAACTAAGTTCACAACAAATCGAATGGGGAGATTGGCGATGCGTATCAACTGTCACGGCCTCACGGCCGGCGTCCAAGTAGGTGTCGCTTTAATTGCGTCGCTTGCCCTGTCGGGCTGCAGCGGCTTCGTCTCGGGGGGCGTCGCCGGCGCATCGGTGAGCGACGGTCGAATCGCGGTCGAGAGCCGCAGTGCGACGGCCGCTGTCGGACCGAGCGGCACCAATGTGCAGACACGCCGGGGATCGGCTACGATCTGCGTCGATCCTGTCACCAATGCCACTGTAGCCTGCTGAGGACGCCCGCATGGACAGTGCAAAGATCGTCACCGAATTTCTCGACGCTCTGGAAGCGGTTGATGGCAACACCCTTGCGGCTTTGCTTGACGAAGACGCTGTCTATGACGATTGCCATGGGCACCGGATCGTTGGCGCAAGCGCTGTCCGGGACGCACTTGTCGAACGCGCCTCGGCCTTGAACGAACGCTTTGCCGATCGGGTCCTGCTTTCATCGCAGGCCGGCGATCGCATCGCGGTGGAGGCCACGCTTCGAGGCACCTATGAGCGAACGCTCGATGGATGGTCGAAGGCCGGTGGCCAGCCGTTTTCGGTGTCGGCCGGCCTGTTTTTCGAGGTCGACGGCGCGAAGATCGTGCGCTTCACGCGATTTCTTGATCAGCAGGCACTGGCTGCGGAGCTCAGATAATCCACAGCCGCAGCGCGTCTCCCATGAATGCGGGATGAATGCGCGGTTCCGGCACGGTTCACACTCCTCCACCTAATCTCACCTTCGGTCGCATGGGACGGCGATCTTCGGTCAAAAATTTCCTGGTGGAGAGACAATCATGTTCAAGAAAATGATCAAAGCCGTCGTGCTCAGCGCTGCCCTTGTCGCCGGCGGCATGGGCACCCTTGCAGCGACCGCATCGGCAAGTGGCCAGGCGGCTGCTCAGTCGATCGAGCTTCGCTTCGGTAATGGCCATGCGCCGCGCTATCACCACGGTCCGCGCCATGGCGGGCGGCATTTCGCTCCGAATTTCTGCGACCCGCGCCATGCGCTCGGCAAGGCCCAGAGCATGGGCATCCGCCGCGCCCATGTGGTGCGCAATGCGCCGCGCCGCGTCGCCGTCGCCGGCTTTCAGCGCGGCCAGCAGGTTCGGGTCGTGTTTGCCAATCAGCGCGGCTGCCCGGTCATCGGATACCGATAAGCGAGCGGCTACCGCCAAGCGCTGCCGCACATTGCATGCTGCATGAAAAATCCCCGCTGGCGAGCCGCCGGCGGGGAGTTTCGATTCACTCTTGTCGAGCGAGAGGCGACCGACTTATTCGGCCGTGCCTTCCTCGATCTCGAACCGCATCGTCACGGTGATCCGATAGGCGTTCTCACCGGTCGCGACCGGCACGGCAGCCGCTGCGTCGAAACTGCGGGCTTCCATGCGCGCCATGGGGATCGGTTGCGGCATCATCGTCTGCTCGTCGATCGACAGAATGCGGCCCAGTTCGACGCCTGCCGCTTCAGCCAGGATCTCGGCGCGTTCGCGTGCATCGCCGACAGCATCGCGGCGCGCCTCGTTCAAGGTCGTGCTCGGATCGTCATTGGTGAAGATGATGTTGCCGCCCTGGTTGACGCCGAGCGTCACCGCCTCGTCGAGAAGCCCGCCCAGCTTTTCCAGGTCGCGCAGGCGGACGGTCAGCGTATTGGACGCCTCATATCCCGTGATCCGCGGCTGCTGCGGCTGGCTGTCACCATCCGGATAGACATATTGCGGCTGGATGGCGAAATTCGAGGTCTGCAGGTCGCGATCGGCGATCTCGGCCGCGCGCATGGCGGCCAGCACTTCGTCCATCGCCTGGTTGCTGGCCGTGAGCGCCTCGCGGGCCGTCTCCGCTTCGCGCACGACGGTCAAGGTAACGATGGCCATGTCGGGCGCGATTGCCGCTTCGCCTTCGCCCATTACGGAAATCGTCGCCGGACGCTTCTCGTCGTCATTCGTCGCGTTTTGCGCGAAGGCCGGCTGAGCTGCCACGATCGCAAGGGCAGAGGCGATGGCAAGGACGTTCATTTTGGCGATCATTGGGGCTCCTCGATTGATCGTTTGCGCCGAACGGCGCGCCGCATGAGGCGCCAGTGTTGATCGCGGATTGTGGGACAATTGCGGCGTCTGGTTGCGGTGCCGCTTCGCGCTTTCTCATCCACCCTTGTCTGCGCTACGCCGAGTGTGCTTTACACCATGAACCGGGCGAAGCGCCCGAAGGTGGGGCCTGTAGCTCAATGGTTAGAGCCGGCGGCTCATAACCGCTTGGTTGGGGGTTCGAGTCCCTCCGGGCCCACCAAAATATATGCATGAAATCCATGACTTAAATGTATCTTGGCGATTGATGGTCCGCCTGAGACTGAGCAGCTCCCTGTAGCGCGCTGCCCTCAATCTTCCCCGATCATGCCTGTCGGCAGTTCGCCGTGGTGGGCGAGGATGACCGGGTCGTCGAGGACTTCGCCGGTTTCCGTGTCGACGGTCTGCGCCACGGCGATGACGCCTGCGAATCGTCCGGCGTCGCGGTCGGCGCGCGCGATGGCCTGTTCGGCGGAGGGCAGCTCCATCTGTCGGCCTTGGACGAGTTTTTTGCCTTGCTTTTCAAACTGCTGGACGATGAAGAGGGTTTTATCGGGCACAGGGCTCTCTGAGCTGGGCGGATTCGCTGGCGGACACTGTCACCGGGGTCGGGCAACTGCAAGCTGAACCTGCTACAAAGTCGCGCCGAGCGATTTGAGAGCCATGGCGTCGCGCTTCGGGGCTTGCCCGAAGAGGCGGGCATACTCCCGACTGAACTGCGACGGACTTTCGTAGCCGACATGGAAGGCGGCGCTCGTGACGTTGGCGGCTTCGGCGACCATCAGCCGGCGCGCCTCGAGCAGCCGCAGCTGCTTGTGGTACTGGAGCGGAGTCATGCTCGTCAGCATCTTGAAGTGCTGGTGAAACGAGGACACGCCCATACGGGCGGCGCTCGCCATGTCCTCGATGCTGAGTGGACGCGCAATATGCTGCCGCATCAGGTAGATCGCGTCGGCGATGCGCTGCGTGTGGCTGTCGCCGTGGGCGATCTTGCAGATCTCGCGGCCGTTCGGGCCGGTCAGCAGCCAGTAGTAAAGCTCCCTCATGATCGACGGATAAAGCACCGGGACGGCCTCCGGGCTGTCGAACAGCCGCACGAGGCGGTCGATGCAGTCTTTCACCGGCTCCGACAGCTGCTCGACAAAGACGCCGAGACGCTCTCCGGCCGGCCGAGGCGGCTTGGCCATCTGTTCCAGAACGTCGCGCATCAGGCCGATGTCGAACTCGATGGTCATACCGAGAAATGGTTCGGCCCTGGACGCCTGGACCACGCTTCCATAGCCCGGCAGTTCGACGCTGACGACAAGCGCTGTGCCCGCCGCATAGTCGAAGGTCTGGTCTTCGAGCTCGATCTTCTTTGCCCCCTGGACCACGACGCACAAGGAAGGCTTGTAGATGTGGCGGAAGGGCATGCGCTCCTGCGTGCTGCACATGATGCTGACGCCCCGGATCGGCGTTGCAGACACCGCATCCGGTCCTTCATGGGCCGCAACGTAGCGCGCCACTGTTTGCGTCAGGTCTGCCATGCGCTTCCGTCCTCGTCGGGCTGTGATCTTTGAAGCGTAGAGAAAGCTTCATCGGGACGAAAGTGGCTTGGAGGATCAGGCAAGTTTTTTGGGGGTTCAAGCGCGAACATCAAAGCGGTGCCCGCCATAGTCGTCTCACATGAACAACTCAAGGGTTCCCCATGTCGCCTCGGCTCCACGAACAAGACCTCATGCCGTGCGCATCGTCGGATGGCGCGCGCTTCTTTCGTTCCTGGCTTCAGGACCCCTTGCGCGTGGCTGCCGTCGCCCCATCCGGCGCCTCGCTAGCGCGGCTGATGACGGAGAACATCGCGATAGAGGACGCCCCGATCCTGGAGCTTGGACCCGGCACCGGCGTTTTTACCCAGGCTTTGGTCGATCGCAGAATTGCAGAAAGAGACCTGACGCTTGTCGAGTTCGACGAAGAGTTCGCCGCTCTGCTTCGCATGCGCTTTCCGCAAGCGACGATCGTACATGGCGATGCGACCAAACTGAAGGCGATGCAGATCCTGGCGCATGGTGAGGCAGGCGCGGTGATCAGCGGTCTCGGGCTGTTGTCGATGACGCCACGCGCGGTGATGGAGATCCTGTCGGGAGCTTTCGCCTATCTGCGCCCATCGGGCGCGTTCTACCAGTTCACCTACGGCCCGCAATGTCCGGTCAGCGGACCGATCCTGGATCGCTTGGGCCTTGAGGCCGAGCGGGTGGGTGGCACCTGGCGCAATCTGCCGCCCGCTGCGGTCTACCGCATCCGCAGACAGTCGAAGTCACCCTCTTCGAACTGATCATCGCATCTTCAAGCAGAGCGTTCGGCGGTGGAGCCCACCGCCGAGGCCGCGTTGCGTCGAAAAACCTGGAAAGCACGATCATGAAAACGAATTGGACTGCCGCCGATATGCCCTCGCAGGCCGGACGGAGTTTCGTCATCACCGGCACCGGTGGCCTTGGATATGAATGCGGCCTGGCACTGGCGCGCGCAGGGGGCGACGTCATCCTTGCCGGCCGCAATGCCACGAAAGGGCAGCAGGCAGTGAACTCGATCCGCGCAGCGGTCGCTGGTTCAACTATCAGCTTCGAGCTGCTCGATCTCGCCAGCCTCGCCTCCATCACCGCCTTCGGCCAGCGCATGAGGCGTACAAGAAGCAATCTGGATGTGCTGATCAACAATGCCGGCGTCATGGTGCCGCCGAGACGGCAGATGACGGAAGACGGTTTCGAATTGCAGATCGGGACGAATTACCTCGGCCATTTCGCGCTTACGGCACACTTGATGCCGCTGCTTGCCAGGGGGGACGAGGCGCGTGTCGTCAACCTGTCGAGCATTGCCGCGAGACAAGGTACGATCGACTTCTCGAACCTCAATGCCGAGCGCTCCTACACGCCAATGCCGATCTACACCCAGTCGAAGCTCGCCTGCCTGATGTTCGCCTACGAGCTTCAGCGGCGCAGCAACGCCGCAAACTGGGGCATCACCAGCATTGCCGCGCATCCCGGCGTCTCGCGGACGGATCTCCTGCACAATGCGCCGGGTCGCTTCAGCTTCAACCGCTTTGCCCGGAGCTTTCTGTGGTTTCTGTTCCAGCCCGCGGCACAAGGCGCGCTTCCGACACTCTACGCGGCGACGGCTCCCGATGCGCAGCCCGGCGGCTATTATGGACCGCACCGGCTGAGCGAGACGCGTGGCTATCCGGCCGTCGCCAAGCCGATCCCGCAGGCCGCGGACGAACAGGTTGCGCGCAGACTCTGGGACGTGTCGGAAGACATGACGAATGTCAGGTTTGGCGAAGTGCTCTAGCGGCAGCGCAGTGGTCCCATCGGATACCGTGCAAGGGCAGGTATCCGATGGCGCGTCTGTGAGCCCTATTCGGTGCTTACCGCATCGGAAGTCCGCAGGTCCGGGTCTGCGATGCCGTCGGTTCGTTCGATCATGATGGTGACCGGGCCGGGCTCGACCTCGCCGAATGGCGTTGCAAAGGCCACCTCGGCGGCATCGCGGCCGACGCCGATCCTCACGAGCCCATCGAGATGGGCCTGGCGCGTGGCATCGAAGAGCCACCAGCGTCCGTCGAGATAGGCTTCGAAGACGGCATGGAAGTCGGATGGGTGGAGTCCGTGCGCATAACAACTGACGAAGCGGGCGGGGATGTTCAGCGCGCGGCAAAAGGCGATGCCGAGATGCGCGAAGTCGCGGCACACACCGGCGCGCAGGATGAGGCTTTCATCTGCCGTGGTTTGCGAATCGGATGATCCACGCTCGTAATCGATGTTCTCGTAGATCCAGTTGCAGATCGCGGTCACGAGGCTGTGGCCGCGCATCATGTGGCCGAATTCGCGATTGGCGAAGGCGGCCAGCCTGTCGGACGAGACGAAGCGCGTGGGGAGCAGGAACGGCATGATTTCCAGCGGTAGCTCGCCGAGCGGCGTCTCCTCGATCGTGGCCGGATCCGTGCAATAGGGGTCGAGGGTCACTTCGGCCCGGTAGCGGACATTCAGCGGGCCGGGCTGTGCCGTGATGCTGAGGAAGCGGTTGAGCGAGGTCGGATCGATGTAGGTCCGCCGGTTCTCGCCCGCCGAGATCGTGAGCGTCTCGCTGACATCCAGATGTCGGGCGAGCCTGGCGACCTCGAAGTTGAAAATGAATACGGCCTCGGACTGGATCTCATAGGAAAGGTCGCAGCCGAGAATGAACTTCGTCGCCATTGAGTCGAATGCCTTGTTGGAGGAAGGCCGACCCTATGACGCGCCGCCTGCAGTGCCAAGCGGGGCAAGGGCGTTTTGCAATACCGTCTCAAGCGTGTCCAGGCGAGACAGTTACCCGTTCACCTGGAACTGTTTCAAGCGGCAGGCTTCAAATTGGCCTTGTCTCGAGGTGGAGCAGCGATCCGGTCCCTCGCGGATTTAAGGGCGGCAACGCAGGCTGCGTCGAATTCCACACCGGCTTTCTCATCCAGATAGTCGAAGGCCTGGTCGATGGTCCATGCCGATTTGTAGGGCCGTTCGGTCGTCAGCGCGTCGAACACATCGGCGACGGCGGCAATGCGGCCTGAAAGCGGGATCGCATCGCCCGCAAGGCCATGGGGGTAGCCGGTGCCGTTCCAGCGTTCATGATGAGCTTCAGCGATTTCGGCGGCCAGTTTCATCAGCCGGCATTTGGAATCGGAAAGGATCGCGGCGCCGATGGCGGTATGCTCGTTCATGTGGGCGCGCTCTTCGGCATCAAGTGCGCCGGGCTTCAGCAGCACCGCATCGCGAATGCCGACCTTGCCGATATCGTGCATCGGCGCGGCCAGCTCGATGTCCCGGCAGAGCTCTTCGTCGAGCCCGAGGCCCTCGGCGGTCAGACGGCAATAGCGCGCCATGCGCACCGTGTGCTCGGATGTCTCGCGGTCCTTGTAACCGGCAGCCAGGGCGAGCCGGTGGACGATCTCCTCTTCACGTTCGCGAAGCTCGGCCGTGGCTTTTTCGATTTCCGAACGAAGCCATGCTGCGCGATCCGCGAGCTGGCGCTGGACGATGCTCAGCCGGACGATGTTGGCCAGCCTTGCCTTGAACTCGACCGAATCGATCGGCTTGTGCAGAAATTCCACCGCGCCCGCCTGGAGAGCTTCGATGCGGATCGCCTTTTCCTGATCGGCCGTAATCATCACCAGCGGCTGGTCGCGATAGGAGGGGGCGGCGCGCAGCGCCTTCAAAAGATCGATGCCGTTCATTCCCGGCATTTGGTAGTCGACGAGCGCGATGTCGTAGGACACGCCAGCCAGTCCAACATGGAGCTCGACGGGATCCATGAAGGTCAGGGCCACGCAGTCCGGCACCTGCAGGACAAGACGCTCCATCATCATCAGGTTCGTTCGGTTGTCTTCCACGATCAGAACGCTCGTCTTCATCGTGCTCAGGCGGCGTGCGCCTGCTCCCCTGCTTCGCGGATGGTGGCCAAGCGCTTTTCGATTTCTGTCCCGAGATCGGCCCTCAAGGTGTCGCTGCGCGCTTTCTCGGTAAACGTGGAGAAATCGACGAACCCCAAATTTGCCGAGGCTCCTTTCAGCGAATGAAGCGCCCTGTCGGCGGATGCGGCGTCTCCGGCGCTCAAGGCCGCATGGAGCGCCCGAAGAATCCCAGCAGCATCGGAGAAGAAGCTATCGTCGAGCTCCTTCAGGCCGTCGGCGCCAAAGGCTTCCGTCAGTTCGAGGCGGCGTTCCAGATCGATGACCGGATGATCGCTACGTGTTTCGCCGCTCATCGGGGGCGGTACGAACGCTTCAGGACCACGCACGATTTCGGCCAGCCGCGCGAGTGTGATCGGCTTGGCGACGAAGGCGTCCATTCCGGCTTCCATGCAAAGCGCGCGGTCGGTGTCGGAGGCGTTGGCGGTCATGGCGACGATGCGCGCGCGCTTGCCGGTTTGCAGTTCGTGCGAGCGGATCTCCCGCGTGGCAGCGAGGCCATCCATCACGGGCATCTGCATGTCCATGAGAATGAGGTCGAAATCGCCCGCCTTCGCCTGGGAGACACCTTCCAGCCCATCGATCGCCATGGTGACCCGCTGGCCAAGCTTCTTCAGGAAACGCTGCGCGACATCGCGGTTCACGGCATTGTCTTCGACAACGAGGATGTTTCGCACCGGCAATGCGGCGCTTGGGTCGATCGATGCGGTGTCGGTCAGCGGTGCCTGCACCGTTTCGACCGGCAGCTCGAACCAGAAGACACTGCCGGACCCAGCGGTGCTTTGCACACCGATATCCCCGCCCATGGCCTCGATCGTCTTTTTGCAGATCGCGAGCCCCAGACCCGTTCCGCCGAAACGACGACTGATCGTGCCGTCTTCCTGAGTGAAGGGGTTGAACAGGCGCGGGAGCGCTTCGGCCGATATGCCGATGCCGGTATCGGCGATTTCGAAACGAATGCGGTTCGGTGCGGGCAGCGAAACGTGCAGCCGTACATCTCCGTTCTGGGTGAACTTCACAGCGTTCGAAAGCAAATTCAAAAGCACCCGGCGGATGCGCGTCGGATCCGAAAGCACGGCAAGACCTTGCAGGGAGCCTGATACCTCCAGTTCCAGGCGATCGCCCTGATTGGCGGCACGACCGGCGACGACGTCCATTGCGTCTTCGGCGAGCTTCCCTGGCTCGAAGGCGATCATCTCGAGCACGAGGTCGCCATGCTCGATCTTCGCGAAGTCGAGGATCTCGTTGATGATCTCCAGAAGCGCCTGGCCGGAACTCGCGATGACCTTCACGCCACGGCGATCTTCTTCCGGCAGATCGGCATGGGCCAGCAGCTCCGTCATGCCGAGGATAGCGTTCAAGGGCGTGCGGATCTCATGGCCCATCACTGCCATGAATTCCGATTTCGCCCGGTTGCCGGCCTCTGCCGCATCGTAGGCCTTTGAAATTTCGTTAGCGGCCTCTTCCAGCTGGCCGGTGGTGCGGCGGGTCAGTTTCAGCTGGCGCATCAGATTGAGGATGAGCAGAGCGATGGAGACAGCAATGATCAGAACCAGAAGTGCGGTCGCCTGCTGGATGCGCATGACCTCGGCACGGGCATCCGCGCGCACCGCGGAAACGGAGGTGTTCGTGTCCGTCAACATGCGCTCGGTGATGGGAATAAGAGCCAAGAGGTCGGACGTGGCAACGGCGAACTCCTCGCGATCGAGGGGCGCAGATGAAGCCATGCCGTTGAAGAACGGTTCAAGACCGAGGACCCTGTCTCGGATCGAAGCACGGCTTCCGACAAAGCCGGCGCTCGATGCAAGCGACGTTTCGTATTTTGCGTTGTTCAGGATCGACAGGCGCGAATAGAGGATGTCGTAGCGCAGAGAGAGCTCCGTGATCCTCGATGCTTCCACTGGCCATTGGGACTGGGCCGCGCTCATGGCGTGGGCAAGCGTGCGCGCTTCGCGATCGAGCTGATAGACGGCCCAGAGCGCGTCTTCGCGAATGCCGTCCTGCAGCGCGTTCTGGCGGGTGTAGAGATAGCCGAATGTCGCCACGAGAACGGCCATCAACACCGCCGACAGGATGACGAGAAAGGTCGTCTCCCTGCCGGCGCGCTTGATGGCCCTTCGGCTGTGGCGCAGCGCTGGTGTCACTCGATGACCTCGATCGCCTTGATTTGCCAGACCGAGCGGGAGAAGTACTTTTCGTTATAGAGTTCAGGGTTGAGGTCGAATGGGTAGACCATGAACAGCGGGCCCTTGTCGCGAACTGACATCGGCTTGCCGTTCATTGCAAGCGCGAGAATGGTCTCGTAGTCTGTTGCATCGGATACGGGCACTTCCGCGGAGTAGTCGTTGAGCGCGGTGACCCGAAGCGTCTTCCCGTGCGCGCCGACTTCCTCAAGAAGGGCACGCAGAAGCGGGCCATCAAAAGCGGTCTCGCCCTCGGTCCACGGAGTTTCCATGGTTCCGGTGCGGCCGGGCAGGTCCTGCAGCATGGGGAGGTCGAAAACGGCAGCGCCATCGCTGTTGGTCTCGGTGATGGCGCCGGTGATGGTGAGGATGACGGGGTCGGTCGGGGCATCGAGTGCCAGGGCTGGCTGGCAGAAAAGCATTGCAAGTGCAGCGGCGCTGGCGAGAACTTTGGCTCGCATGATGACACCTATGGGTTGCCTTCAAGGGCAAACGGATGTGGGGGATGAGACCGGCATGCCGTATTCAACGGCGTGGACCGAATGGCCTGATGCCGCCGGCACGATGTGGCCGGTCGATCCAACGTCAACGTACAACAGGCGTATCTAAAACACCTTAAGGCGATGCCTAAAAATGTGGGGATCGTCAGCGTTTTCGGACAACGCTCGCCTCAAATGAAGTGGAACAAAGCGATGCGTTTCAGTGGCGGTCGTTTAAAGGATCGAACCACCGACGCTAGCGCCGCCGCAGACATAGAGTGTCTGGCCGGTCACGAAGCTCGATTTCGGATCGCAGAAGAAGAGAAATGCATTGGTCACATCCTCCACCGTGCCGAGGCGGCCGACGGGGATCTTTGTGGCAAGTTCCGCCTCGCGGTCGCTGTCCTTGGGGATGATGCCCCAGAAATTGTCGGTCAGGATGGGGCCCGGTGCGACGACGTTGACTGTGATGCCGTGTTTGGCCAATTCCAGCGCCCAGGTGCGCGCCATGCCGATCATGCCGGCCTTGGAGGCGCTGTAGGCCGTGCGCGTAGGTGCGCCAAGGGCGGCGCGCGAAGCATTGAACATCACGCGGCCGAAGTGTTGTTCCTTCATTGCCGGCAAAAACGCCTGAAGCAGGGTCAGCGCCGATCCCAGATGAAGCTGCGCGAGACCGGTGATGTCCTCCGGCTTCGCATCCTCGATCAGGTTCGGCCAGATGAGGCCGGCATTGTGGATCAGATGTGTAACGTGGTGGTCCTTCGCGATCGCCGCGGCCGCCTGTCTCACCGCGTCCGCATCGAGAAGATCGGCCTCGACTGAAAACAGCCGGTCATGTGTTTTCTCCGGCGCTCGGCGTGCAACCGACACGACATTATAGCCCTGTCCCAGAAGACGATCGGCGAGATCGGCGCCGATGCCCTTGTTGCCGCCAGTGATGACCGCCGTGAACTGAGGCTTGCTCATGCATCTTTTCCCGGAACGAGCGCGATGACGCGCAGCGGGCTGCCCGTGCCCTTTTTGATTTTGAGCGGGGTCGCCACGATCACCGCGCCGGTCGGCGGCAGGCGGTCGAGATTGTTGAGGCATTGCAGCCCGTAGCGACCGGCGCCATGCAGAATGAAGTGCGCGGGGTAGGGCGGCGTATAATGCATGCCCTGGCCAGCGTCCGTGCCCACCGTCTCCGTGCCGAAGCCGCGGATGCCACGTTCATCGACCAGAAGCCTGATCGCGTCGGGTGTCGGGCCAGGCGAATGGGGACCGTCATCGCGCATGTTGAGATAATCGGCACCGCGCCGTTTCGACCAGTCCGTGCGCATCAGCACCCACGAATCGGCCGGGATGGGGCCATGGGACTTTTCCCAATCGAGGATGATCTCGGGCGTCAGCTCGAAGTCTTCGTTCTCACGCGCGCCCGCCGAGCAATCGATCACGCAGACCGGACCGACGAAGCGATTGACCGGGATTTCGTCGACATTGCCGTTCGGGATGTCGCGGCCGGAGATCCAGTGCGACGGCGCATCGAAATGCGTGCCGGTATGCTCGCACAGGCTGATATTGTGCCACTTCCACGCCGGACCGCGATGGTCGTAGGCGGAAATTTCCTCCATGCGAAAGCGGGCACATTGGCCGAATTCCGGCGGCAGGATGATTACTGGAAAGTCCTGGTCCAGTGTGTGGGTGAGATCCACCACCTCGATGCTGCCCGAAGCGATGGCGCCCGCCATCTGCGCCAGCAGATCGGCGCTCTTGAGATCGACCGCGTTCATCGGCCTTCTCCCGCCTCGGCAATCATCTCGCGTTCCAGGAGCTTCGGACCCTGGCGCCAGCGCTCGATCAGATCCTTGGCCACGTCGCCGACATAGACGTCCTCCAGCCCGTCCTTCAGGCCTGCCACGACGGATCGCGCAAGCGCGGATGGCGCGACCTTGGGGGGCGGCAGTGGCTGGTGCCATTCGTCCTCGGTGGGGCCGGTATAGACATTGAGGACGCGCACGCCACCCGGCGCCATCTCCGCCCGCAGGCATTGAGACAGCGACAGCGCAGCGGCGTTGGACGCCGAGAACACACCATAGGCCGGCATGTTGGCGTAGGCATACACGGACAAGATGTTGACCCAGGCGGCAGCGCTGTTGACGCCGTCGGCGCCTCGGTTCCGCATGGCGGGGCCGAAGGCTTGTGCCAGCCGCATCAGGCCGAGCACGTTGGTCTCGAACTCGTCGCGGGCGAAGACGGTGTCGCCGCGATCCATAATCCCGCCCGGGCGGATGAAGCGTGCATTGTTGACGAGGATGTCAGTCTTGCCGCCGATCTCGCCGGCAAGTTCGGTCACGGACCGGGTGTCGGTGACATCGAGCGGAACGATCGCGACATTGGCGATGGCCGCAAGTGCCGCGCGATGCGGGTAGGGGCGCCAGCCTTCCGGCTGGCCGACGAAGATGGTCGCGGCACCCGCATCCGCAAACGCCTTGGCGAGCGCCACCGAATTCTCGTTGCGCGCATCGGTGATGAGCACGCGGCGGAATTTCGGATCGGCGGTCAGTTCGCGCAATTGAGGATCGTCCGCCATGTTGGCACTCCCGTCCACGGGCAGAGCGAATAAGACGCCCTGGCCTGATTTGTCGAGGCGATTGATGAGCCGCACGGCCGCTTCGCGCGCGACATCACCGTGCACATGCGCCATCACCGATGGCCCTGCATCGAGTTTCACCGAGCCGATGCGCCACGGCGTCCGCTCACGGAAATAGACACTGGTCGAGGTTCGAACCGTCGTCTCCGCGATCAGCTGACCGGTCGGCTCGACGTCCCGCCATTTGAGGTCGACGGAAAGGCATGTCGAGCAGGCGTCGCGCGGCGGATATTGCAGCGCGCCGCAGGCTTCGCAGCCCTGCAGCATGAACCGGCCTTCCGCGGCCGCGACCGCCAGCCCGAGCGCGGCACGGCTGCGCATGCCGGATGGCAGCGCCGGAACGCGCGTGCGCTGTTGCGGGTCTTTCTTTGGTGGCGGCGAGAGCGGATCGGTCATGCACCCGCTCCCGAGATGATCGCGGCATTGGAGCAGACGCCGCGGTCGTAATTGATCATGCCGAAACCAGAGACCATCGCGGTTTTCGCGCCGGCCACCTGCGTCGGGCCGGCCGTGCTGGTGACCTGTCGGATTGCTTCGACGAGACCGATATAGCCGCCGGCCGCGCCCGCCTGGCCGGCCGAGAGCTGGCCGCCGGAGGTGTTGTGCGGAAAGTCGCCGCCGATGGTGAGATCCTTGCCGCGCACGAATTCGGGGCCTTCCCCCTTTGCGCAAAAACCCAGATCCTCGAACTGCATCATCGAGATCACGGGATAGTCGTCATAGGTCTGCAGAAGATCGATATCGCTAGGTTTGGCATCCGCCAAGGCGTAGAGCTCACCGATGTCCATCGCCCAGCCGCCACGCATCTGGATGGCATCCTCGGGATAAGCATTGTGCCGTTCGATGGTGGAGCGGATATGCGCGTGAGGCAGACCGGCAGCGCGGGCATCGTCCTCGCGCATCACGAGGAATGCTTCCGAGCCTGCGACAGGCATCACGCAGTCGAAGAGGGCGATCGGGTCGGAGATCATCCGCGCCGAAAGATACTGGTCAATGGTCAGCGGCGCTTTCATCACGGCGTGCGGGTTCTTCAGCGCATTATCGCGCTGCGCCACGCAGATGCGGCCGAAATCCTCGCGCGTCGCCCCGAATTTCCGCATGTAGTGGTCGGTCAGCAAAGCGAAGGACGCGTTGGGGCCGCCGGCGCCGTATGGGTAGGAGGCATCCTGCGCAAAGCGCGAGAAGCTCGAGAGCATGCGGCGGAAACTGTCGACCTGGTTCGTGTCGCCGGCAACACAGGCGACCACATCGACGTCACCCGCTTGCACGGCGCGCGCTGCACGCCGAAGGGCCGCGATCCCGCTGGCGCCACCCATGGGGATGTGGTCGAGCCACCGTGGCGTGAGCCCAAGATGCTGGGTCAGTCCGACCGCGGTATCGGGAAAAAGGCTGAAGCTCGACACGGCGAAACCATCGAGTTCGGCAGGCCGTATGCCTGCGGTCTTCAGGCATTCCGCAAGCGCGCGGGCGATCCACCAATGCGCCGTGTCGGTTGAGAAGCGTTGATATGGAATCGTGGTTGGAGCGGCGAGCACCACGCCATCATAGGCTTGCCGCGCACGCGCCATCAGGCAGCCTGCCGCTTTTTCATGGACCGCGTGTCGACCGTTGCCGGATCCGTCATGAGCTGCGGCACGAGCGTCTTCAACTCGCCGCGCTGGATCTTTTGCGTTGCCGTCAGCGGCAGGGCATCGAGGAAAGCAATGTAGCCGGGCACTTTGTAATAGGCGACACGCTCCAGACACCAGGCGACGATGGCACGTGCCTTTGCATCCGTGCGATCGCCGTCAACGACCAGACAGGCAAATACCTCGTCCCCGCGAATATCGTCCGGTGCGGCGGCCGCCGCTGCTGCCTTGATATCCGGGTGCTGCATCAGGATCGATTCCACCTCGACGGCGGCGATGTTTTCGCCTGATCGACGGATAACGTTTTTCTTGCGGTCGACGAAGAAGAAGTCGCCATCTTCGTCACGCCGAACGATGTCGCCCGTGTGGAACCAGCCGTCCGCCCACGCTTCGGCCGTCGCTTCCGGGTTCTTATAGTACTCGGAGAAAAAGCCGTAGCGGGGATCGTCGCCGGCGTGCCGGACCAGGAGTTCGCCCGGTTCGTTGGCTGCAGCGTCGTGACCGTCAGCGTCGACAATGCGCGCTTCCACGCCGCCACGTGGTTGGCCAAGGCAACTCGTTCCACGCTTGCGTGGCTCGACATTGGCAGCGATCACGGCGCCCGCGCCGGTCTCGGTCATGGCCCAGGCTTCGACAAGCGGGATGCCGAAGCGATCTTCGAACAAGCCGTGCAGTTTGGGATCGATGCCGGCACCGAAGCCGAAGCGGACATCGTGATCTCGGTCGGTATCAGCCGGTTCGGCCTTCATGAGGATTGAGGGCATGACGCCAAGATAGTGCAGGCAGGTCGCGCGAGACTGACGCACGCTCTGCCACCAGCTTTTCGGATGAAAACGATCGAGCGCCGTCAGGCAACCGCCGACACCGATCATCGCCATCAGCGAATAGGCCATCGCGTTCATATGGAAGATCGGCAGCGGCGTGATCATCCGCTCGCCGTCTTCGCGCAGCGTGCAAAGCCCACCGGCTTCGGCGTACCAGCGTCCGGCGGCGAGGAAGTAGAGGTTGGAGAGCACGCAGCCTTTCGGCTTGCCGGTCGTGCCGGACGTGTAAAGCATCGCCGCTTCGTGCCGCAGCGGGGCTCCGTTTGGAGTATCGACCCTCCGCGCAAGCTCGGCAGACAGTGCCGGAGGTGTCGCGTCGGGGGCGATCACCGGAAAACCGACGCCAGACGCCAAAGAGGCCCTTTCCAGGTCGGCAATGCGTGCGGGGATCGCGACGGCCAGAACCGGCTCGGCATGTCCGGCCATGTATTCGAGTTCGGAAGACTGAAGGTCTGGATTGACCGGCACGACCGACAGACCCAGCGCATTCAACGCAAACCAGTGCAGGAAGAAGGCCGGTCGGTTCTCCATGAGCAGCATGACGCGACCACCTGCTGTATAGCCGGCAGCGGCATAGGCATCGCGTAGACGTTCCACTTCACCCAGAGCTTCGGCGTAGGTCCATTCACGCGAATCGATGCCGTAGATGCGTGCCGTCTCTTCGAGCACATTCAGGAACGGGCGGTCGGGCCAGCGTTCTGCGGCAGACCGGAGTGCGGTGAAGACTGTGGCGTGCGGCGCGATCTCGATCATGGCGTTTTCTACAGAAACATCTGGATGTTGCCGAAGGCGGCGTCGGAATTCAGCAGATCGACGCGCTTGCGCTTGATCTTCAGCTTGCCGTCCACCAGCACCAGATCGTGCCGGGCATTGGCGGCTAGAAGCGTCTGGTCGTCCAGCCGCGTCTCGACATAGTGAAACGCCGTGTGGGTGACGAATTCGCCGGCGTCCACGTCGAGCCTGTCGACGAAGGGACGCTGGATGACATGGTGGCAGCGGGTCTTCGGCTTCTGCGAGAAGGTGCGCTCGCCCTTGAAGCGCTCGACCCGCAGCTTGATCATGAAGAAATCCTCATGCAGCAGCGACGTGACGAGGTTTTCGTCCTGCTGGTCGTATTCGAGCGGCATCCAGTAGATGCCGTGGGGCGTCCAGAGATCTAGCCACTCGTCGAACCGCCCATCGTCGAGCATTCGGGCTTCTTCGTAGATGAAATCGATGAGATCGTCCTTGCTTGGCGCACTCATCGGGCGGCCTCGTCCATCGTCATCGTCATGTATTTCGTCCAGGCGTCGAACTGATTGCGCATCTGGCGCTCGGTGGTGCCGTTCTCGATTGCCTCCTGTTCGAAGCTCTCGCCCGGCTGATAGAGACGCTGGACATTGACCCATTCGAGACCGTCCGAATGCAGCCCCTCCTGCGCGCGCTCGTACATTTCCAGATCGTCGTGGCCGACCATCGAGGTGGGGGCGTTGATCAGTCGGTTGTACATGGCCGTGCGCTGGAGGAGCATGTCGGGCGCATCGACGAGCCGGTAGATATAGCTTTCCACCAGCGTCTTGTTCGCCGAGATCGGCTTGAAGAGCCTGAGTTGCTGGATCGGGCCCTTGATCATGATGTTTGGGAAATAGACCGTGTTGTGCCGGTTTTCCCCCAGGATTTCCCGCGCGCGGTCTTCGCCATAGGCTTCACACATCTGCTCGAAATAGCCCGGGATCGCGGAATAGTCGGAGTGGATCGAATGGTGCACACCGGTATGGCCGTGCCCGTTCGGCCAGGTGCGGATGCCCATGTTCTCGAAGAATTCGTATGACGACATGAAGGGCGCGATGACCTCCATGGCCATCGGCTTTTTCGTGCCTTCAGGCTTTTCCATCTCTTCCCACAGCTTGATCGCCGTGCCGGCGGAGCTTTCGTGGGCGACCATGGGGTGGCAGGTGTCCGTCTGGTTCTCGACCAGCATCTTCCAGTTGCAGCGGTGCATGTAGCGTAAAGGCGGGCCGGCCACTTCGAGCCGCCCGGCTGGTGAACGGTCAACCATGTTGTCGATCGAGCTCAAGGATGAGCCGAAGAAATCCTCGAACGACACGCCTTCCGGCGCAAGCCGGGCGAAGACGAAGCCGCGGTAGTTCTTGACGGCGCCGACGGGCGCCATGCCCTTGACACTTTCGCTCTCTTCGAGCCCGGTGTCCTTATAGCCCTTGCGCAGCGGTATCGCGAGCAGGCAGCCATTCGTCTTGAACGACCATGCATGGTAGGGGCAGCGGAAGAACTTGCCGGTGTTGCCGGCGCGGTCGATGGCGATCTTGGTGCCCTTGTGCGGACAACGATTGTGCAGGACGTAGATCTCATCGTCCGAATGGCGCACCATGATGACAGGCTGCGTGCCGATCTCGGTCGTGAAATAATCGCCCTTGTTCGGTGTCTGGCTGTCATGGCCGACGAACACCCAGCAATTGGCGAAGAGATGCTTCATCTCGAGTTGGAAGACATCCTCGTCGATGTAGATGTCACGGTGAACTTCCGTCGGACGCACCAGGGCGGCGATGGCGGAGCGGTCATTGGCATGGCGGCTCATGAACTTCCTCCTAGAGATCGAGCACGAGGCGAGGGGTCTTCGAGCGCGATACGCAAATTTGCATCACGTCGTTGGCCGCCCGCTCCTCGTCGGTCAGAATGACATCCCTGTGGTCCGGAACACCTTCGAGCACGGTGGTCTGGCAGATGCCGCAATCGCCGCGCTGGCAGTCATAGACGAGATCGACGCCGCCTTCTTCCAGAACCTCGATGATCGTCCGGCCGGGTGCAACGGTGAAAATTTCGCCGGTCGACTTCACTTCAACTTCGAAGAGCTGGTCGCCGGCCTGCTCCTCCGGCTGGTCGAACAGTTCGAAATGCACGCGCTCCTTGTCGAACCCCTTGGCGAGCGCGCGTTCGCGTGCGGCTTCGATCATGCCGCGGGGCCCGCAGACGTAGAAATGGGCATCGGCCGGCGCTCGTTCGATGAGACCGGCAAGGTCGAGACAGCGTTCCGCCTCGTCGTCGCAATAAACCTTCAGTGCGTCACCGCAAGCCGCTTCGATCTCATCGACGAATGCCATCAGCGGACGTGATCGGCCGGAATAGTGGAATTCGAACGGTCGGCCCGACCGCTGCAGTTCGGCCGCCATCGAAATCATCGGCGTGACACCGATCCCCCCTGCCAGCAGGATGGCCGGACCGTCATGCGAGGCGAGGGCGAAATCGTTCTTTGGGGCCGATGTTTCGATCGTGTCGCCTGGCGCAAGCGCATGCATGAACAGCGAGCCGCCCTTGCTGGCCGCTTCCTTCAGAATGCCAAGCCGATAGCTGTCCGTACCGTGGGAAGGGTCTGTCTCGGCATCGGAATTGATCAGCGAGTAGTGGCGCTCGCCACCGGTCGGGAGCGTGATCTTGATATGAGCGCCGGCTTGGTATCCGGGAAGCTTGCGGCCATCGGCGGATGTCAGCGTGACCGCCCGGATCTTGTCCGTCAGCGCTTCAACAGAAGAAACTTTCAGCCGCAGTTGCGACATGCGCAGTACCTCCGCTTTCGGCTTCGGCCATCTCGTCGGCGGCACTCGCAGCGTCGACTGAAAGAATATGAATTATCATGTTTTCACCTGTCAACCTTCAGGCATGAACTTATGCAATTTCATCTTTTCAAGCTTGAAGGGATCGAAAACCTGTGTCAGCATTTCGTTTGTAAGGCGTCCGATAACAAGGGGAACCACGGTGACCGCCATGCTCAAGAAACTTGCATATGCATCTATATCGCTGCTTGCGCTCAGCGTTTCCGCGTCGGCGCAAGAGACTGTCCTTCGCATGTCAAACTGGCTTCCGACCTCTCACCCGATCGTCAAGGACATGATGATCCCGTGGGCGGAGCAGCTTGAGGAAGCGACGGACGGACGCGTGAGCGTTCAGATTCTCGATGCGCCGCTCGGGCCGCCGCCCGCCCATTTCGACTTGGCCGCCAACGGCGTCGCCGATCTCACCTTCGGTGTCCACTCTTATACGCCGGGCCGCTTCGCGCTGACCGAAATCGCCGAGCTGCCGTTCATCGCCGACACGTCGGAAAGCCTTTCCGTCGCGTTCCAGCGCGTCTACGAAAGCGATCTTGCCGCCGCGGACGAACATCGCGGAACCAAGGTGCTCGGTGTCTTCGCGCATGGCCCGGGCATGCTCTTCACCAAGGGCCAGCCGGTCACGCCGATCTCAGGTCTTTCCGGCCAGAAGGTGCGCGTTGCCGGCAACATCACCAACGTGCTCGCCGAGGGGCTCGGCATGGTGTCGATCCAGGCGCCTTCGCCGCAGTCCTACGAAATCCTGTCCGGTGGCGTTGCCGACGGCATTTTCTTCCCGGTGGAATCGATCCCCTTCTTCAAGCTCGAGAGCCTGGTCGATACGGCGCTTCGCGTGCCCGGCGGGCTCTACAACGTCTCGTTCTTCTTCGTCATGAACCAGGCGAAGTTCGACAGCCTGTCTGCCGAAGACCAGGCGGCGATCGAAGAGATTTCCGGTGAGGCTTTCGCCCGCCTGGCCGGTCAGGCCTGGGATGCGGCGGATGCGGCCGGCATGGAAGTGATCGGTGAAACGGTCACGTTCCATGACGCGACCGAGGAAGAGGTCGAGGAGTTGCGAACGGCAGCGCAGCCGATCTTCGATGGCATCAAGGCCAATTACGAGGCCAAGAACGTCGATTTCGACGCCATCCTCTCCAAGCTCGAAACCGAAGTGCAAGCAGTCGCGAGCGAGTGATGACACCCGCTCCCGAGGCCTTCTTCACAAGGGCTCGGCGGGGATTGCGCATGATTACGGCAGTGCTCTGCGGAGCGCTGCTGGTCGCCCTGACATGCGTCACGGTGATCGATGTCGTCGGGCGCTATTTCCTGTCCAGTCCGTTGCCGGGTGCATCCGAATATACGGAGCTCCTGCTGATGGCGATCATCTTCTGCGGGCTGCCGGCCGTCTGTCTCGATGACGGGCACATCTCCGTCGATCTCATCACATCGAGGCTCAAGGGCTGGGCCGAGATCGCGCAGCTTCTGATCGCGCGGCTTTTCGTGAGCGTCGTACTTGCCATCATCGCATGGCAGCTCTGGAAGCACGGCAGCCAGCTCGCAAGCTACAACGAGGTCACGGTCTATCTGCGCGCGCCGATCGGGCCCTTTTCAAAGGCTGCCGCGATCATCGCCGGCGCCTGTTCCGTCGTCACCTTCGTGATGGCCGTCATGCGGTTGTCCAAAGGCCGAGAGGGGGCCGTATAATGGATTGGCCGATCGGCGTTGCCCTGCTCCTGGGTCTCATTTTCTGTGGTGTGCCGATCGCTTTCGCCATGGCGGGCGTGGGCCTCGTCGGGGTCGCCTCGATCATCGGCTGGACGCCGACGCTCTCCCTCATCGGGCAGACCTATTTCGATGGCGGCCGCAGCTACACGCTGTCCGTTGTTCCGCTGTTCCTCCTGATGGGCAATCTGGTCGTCCAATCGGGCGTCGCGGCGGAGCTCTTCAAAGCCGCCAATGCCTGGCTCGGCCACAGGAAGGGTGGACTTGCGATGGCGACGATCGTCGCCTGCGGCGGGTTCTCGTCGGTGTGCGGCTCGTCGCTTGCTACGACAGCCACGATGGCGCGCATCGCGCTGCCCGAGATGCGCCGCTTCGGATATTCTGATCGCCTTGCGTCCTCTTCGATCGCATCCGGCGGAACGCTCGGCATTCTCATTCCCCCGTCGGTCATTCTTGTCATTTACGGGATCCTGACGCAGCAGAACATCGGCATGCTGTTTCTGGCCGGCCTGCTTCCCGGGCTCGTCGGTATCGTTTTCTACATCTTCGCCGTGCGGCTTTCGCTGGTGATGTACAAGGAAGAGCTGGCGGTTCAGCCGAAGCTGCCGTTGATCGAGCGTTTCCGTGCGCTGAAAGGCGTCTTCTGGGCGCTGGCTCTGTTCGTGTTCGTCTTGGGCGGCATCTATGTCGGCGCCTTCACGGCCACCGAGGCCGCAGGCATGGGTGCCGGCGGAGCTTTCCTGTTGACCGCCGCCCGGGGCCGGTTGACGCTGCGCGACACGCTCGCCACACTCTTCGATACGGCCAAGACCACGGCAGTGATGTTCTTCATCCTGTTCGGAGCGCTGTTCTTCCTGAACTACGTGAACTTTTCCGGCCTCACGACGGATCTGCGCGAGTGGATCAACCTTCTCGGTGTCGGGCCCTATCAGGTCATCTTCTCGATCGTCATCATCTACTTGATCCTCGGCTGTCTCCTGGAAAGCCTGTCGATGGTGACGCTGACGGTGCCGATCTTCTTTCCGATCGTAGTTGGGCTCGGCTTCGATCCCATCTGGTTCGGCATCTTCGTGGTGATCGCGACGGAGCTTTCCTACATCACGCCGCCGATCGGGATGAATATCTTCGTCATGCGCTCGGTCGCACCCGAAGTCCCGATCGAGCGCATCTATGCCGGTGTGGTTCCCTTCGTCGCAGTCGACATCGTGCGTCTTGCTCTTTTGATTTTTGTGCCAGGTCTGGCGCTCATCATCCCGCAATCGATGTGAGCATCCAATGACTGCAACAAAGCGCGCTTCAGACCTTGTCGCCGAACCCGCAAAGCCTGCCGATCGGGGCTTTGTCCGCAATTATCTCCTCTATCTGCTCGCCGCAGCCAGCGATGGCGTGTCAACAGAATTCCATGCCCTGATCCGAGCCCGCGGCGTGCGCGTGCCCGAGTGGCGCGTCCTGGCCTGCCTCGCCGACGAGGAAGGGCAGATGGTGACCCAACTCGCTGCGCTGGCGCTGATGGAACAGTCGCGGCTGACGAAGATCATTGATCAGATGGCCGAGAAGGACCTGGTGAGCCGGCGCAGCGACCAGCGCGATCGTCGGCGTGTGAGGGTCTACCTCACCAAGAAGGGCAGGAAGCTCGCCGCTGAGCTCATCACGGAGGCCCGTGCGCACGAGGCGGGGATCATCGAACAGATTTCGCCGGATCAGGCGGAGATCCTGAAGGGTGTGCTGGCGCGCATCATCGATCTGCACGGACCGGAAGCCCGTGCCGGAGATCGGCCGTCTGCCCCGACAATCGACGAGGAGCGGTGAGGCCGATGCGCAGAACCGCAGCGGCCACGCCGAGGATATTCGAAGCGAAAAGCTTCGTTCCAGACGTTCAGAAGCAGGGAGTGCGTTTATGAAGATTGCGGTTCTGGGTGGGGGCAACGGGTCCTATGCTGCGGTGGCCGATTTCACCGAAGCGGGCCACGAGGTCGCGTGGTGGCGTCGCGAAGCATCGAGCTTTTCCGATATTGCCGCGGCGGGCGCGATTACTGTCACCGACCACAAGGGCAGCCGGCAGGTGCCCGTATCTCCCACCGACGATCTCGGCGCAGCGCTCGAAGGCGCGGCCTTGATCGTTGCGCCGACGCCGGCATTTGCCCAGGCCGACATGGCCGATGCGCTGGCATCGCACCTGGTCGACGGACAGGTGATCTATCTGCCACCAGGCACCTTCGGGTCCTACATCATGATGAAGCGCATCCGCGATGCGGGCTCGACGGCCGATATCGCAATTGCCGAAACCGGCACGCTGCCCTGGCTTTGCCGCAAACAGAATGCGCTTGAGGTTCGCATCACGACGCGCGCCTCGCGCCTGCCGACCGGCGTTCTGCCGGCCCGCAAGACGGACGAGGCCATCGAGATCATCTCGGCTGCATTCCCCGGAGCGATCGAGCGGGTGGAAGACGCGCTCTCCGGCGCTTTGATGAATGCCGGACCGATCATTCATCCGCCGCTGATCTTGATGAATGCCGGACCGATCGAGCATTTCGACAAGTGGGACATTCATAACGAGGGCACGCAGCCGGCGATCCGCCGCACGCATGCCGCACTCGACAATGAGCGCATCGCGATCCGCGAAAAGCTCGGCTATGGCGCACCGCACTTCCCGCTCGCCGATCACTACGAAACCAGCGACTGGATGTACGGCAACCTTGCCCATGACAAGCTGGTCGGTTCGGGCGACTGGCACGAAACGCTCGATCTCAAGAACCATCGCTACATGACCGAGGATGTTGGTCTCGGGCTCGCCTTCCTCGTGTCGGTCGGTGATTGGGCCGGGGTGCCGTGTCCGGTCGCCAAGGGCCTTCTCGCGATCGCCGGTGCAGTCGCGGAACAGGATTTCCGCGCGCATGGCCGAACGATGGAGAGCATCGGACTTGCCGACAGAAGCCCCGCCGAGGTCCAGTCCATGCTGCAGGACGGCCTCTGATGGCCGGGGAGATCATCGCCTGTATCGGCGCCGGCCGCATGGGACGCGGCATCGCGCAGTGCGTCGCCTATGCCGGGCATGATATCCGCCTGCTCGATGCCAAGCCGCGGGATGCTGCGGCCTTCGAAGAGCTGAAGGCGCAGACGCTCGGCGAGATCGAAGCGGGACTTGCGGCGATCGCGTCGCTCGGCGCTTTCGACAAAGCCGCCATCGGCGAGATCATGGCGCGTGTAAAGGTGCTTCCGTCCGACCAGGCTTCAGAAGCGCTGGCACAAGCCGCCATCGTGTTCGAAGCGGTGCCGGAAACCGAAGCAGCCAAGCGTGATGCTTTTGCCGTTTTCGATGCCAATGCCGACGAGGGGGCCGCGCTCGCCTCCACGACATCGACGATGCTGTCGACGCATCTGGCAGCATTCACTCAGTATCCGAGCCGTTTCCTCAACGCGCACTGGCTGAACCCGGCGTTCCTGATGCCGCTGGTCGAACTCTCTCCGGCCGACGAGACGGCCGATGAGGCGCTCGCTGCCGTGCGAGGGTTTCTCGAATCCATCGGCAAGGTGCCGATCACCTGCAAGGCGTCGCCCGGTTACATCGTCCCGCGCATCCAGGCGCTGGCGATGAACGAAGCGGCTCGGCTGGTGGAGGAAGGCGTTGCCAGCGCAGAGGATGTCGACAAGGCAGTGACCTACGGCTTCGGCTTGCGCTTCGGCGTCCTCGGCCTGCTGGAGTTCATCGACTGGGGCGGCGGCGACATTCTCTTTTACGCCTCGAACTATCTGAGCGACGCCTTCAAGGATGAGCGCTTCGCGCCGCCGGCGATCATCAGCCGCAACATGGAAGAAGGCAGGATCGGATTGAAAACCGGTGCCGGCTTCTTCGATTACGAGGGCATGGATGTGGCTGCCTACCGGCAGAAACGCATGGCCGATTTCCTACGATCCCTCGAAGCTTCAGGGCTTGTTCGCCCTCCGGTTCTCGCGGGCAATTCATGACAGATCGGTAACAAGCCGGCAGTTGGTTCAAAGATCCACAGAGGGTACTCACCATGAAAACAATGCACACCAAATTTGCCATCATGACCACCGCATCGATGCTTGCGCTCGGCGCTTACGCCGCTCATGCGCAAGAGCAGATCCGGGCGATTTCCGCTTTCCCGCAGGCTTTGGCTTTTTCCCAGAGCTTTCAGGGCTTCGTCGATCTGGTGAACGAGAAGGGCGAAGGCGTCGTCCAGATCACCTATGCCGGCGGTCCGGAAATGTTTCCGCCGAACCAGCAGGTCGACGCTGTTCGCCGCGGCGTGATCGACATGCAATACGGCCCGGCGTCCTACTATCTCGGCACCATGCCGGAAGCCGATGCCTGGGTGGGCTCGACCGTGACGGCTGCGGAAGCGCGCGAGAATGGCGGCTTCGGGATCATGCAGCAGGCTTTCCGTGAAAAGCTCGGCGTCGAGCTTCTGGCACATCTCGATACCGGCGTGGAGTTCCACGTCTATACGATCCAGGAGCCGCGGCGGACCGAGGATGGCGGCGTCGATCTTTCCGGCCTGCGCATTCGTTCCCAGCCAATTTATAACGCCTTCTTCGAAGAGATCGGCGCGATCCCGGTTTCCGTGCCGGTGCCGGATGTCTACACCGGCCTTGAACGCTCCACCTTCGATGGTTCGGGCTGGCCGATCGTCGGCATCAAGGATCTCTCCTGGGATCGCTTCCTGCGCTACCGTATCGATCCCGGCGTCTTCCAGACCGATCTCGCCGTCGTGATCAACCCGGCAAAGTGGGAAGGCCTCTCGGATGAGGCCAAGGCGATCATCGAGGAAGCGGCTGCCGAATACGAGCAGACGTCCTATGAGAACTTCCAGCAGGTGATTTCCGAAACGGATGCCACCGTGCGCGAGGAAGGCATGACCGTCGTCGAGCTTGAGGACGAGCAGGCGGCCGAGTTCCGCCGCATGGCGTTCGAAAGCGCCTGGGCGCGCATGCAGGCCGCCGGCAGCGAGCATTACGACGCGCTGCGTTCGGCTTACTATCCTGAGTGATGGGATGACCGGGCGGGGCCAAGCGCCTCGCCCGACTTTCGTTTCCAATGGAACGGGCGCCAAGACCATGATGAGATTCTATGACCGGCTGATCGTTGGCCTGGCGGTTCTCGGGGCTCTCAGCCTCGCCGCCATCACGGCGTTGATCATCGTCGACGTCATCCTGCGAAATACCGGCTTCAGGCCGTTCCAATCGACGAGCGCGATCGTCGAATATGTCATGCTGTTCGCCACCATGGCGGCAGCGCCCTGGCTGGTGCGCGAGAACGGGCATGTGGCGATCGGCTCCTTCGTCGCCAAGCTTCCGGATGGTTTGCGCGTGGCTGTGGGCCGCCTCGTTCTGGTGGTCTGCATCCTTGCGCTTGCTCTTCTCACCTGGCGATCGGCCGCCGTCGGCATGGAGATGATCGCCACACGATCGGTAGACATGCGCTCGATCAACATCCCGGCCTGGGTGCTCTACGCGATGCTGGGCGGAGGCTTCTTTTTAATGGCGATCGAGTTCCTGCGCATTCTGCTGCGCGGCGAAACCTATAGCGGCGCAGGCGGGGGACACTGACATGATGCCTTGGTATGACGCCACGCTGATCATGATCGGCGGCCTGCTTGCGCTGATGCTCATCGGCATGCCGGTCGCAATCGCCTTTCTCGTCATCAACATCATCGGCGTCCTGATCTTCATGGGCGGGATCGTCGGCATCGATCAGCTGGTCGCAAACGCCACGACCTCGATCACGAGTTTCGCGCTCGTTCCGGTGCCGCTCTTTCTCATCATGGGCGAACTGCTGTTCCACACGGGGCTTGCGTTCCGCGTCTTCGACGCGCTTGACAAATGCATGGGCAACATCCGAGGCCGGCTCGCCTATCTGACCGTCGGCGGCGGCACGATCTTCGCGACCCTGTCCGGCTCCTCCATGGCCAACGCCGCCATGCTCGGCACCACGCTGATGCCGGACATGATCAAGCGGGGCTACAAGAAGCACATCATCATGGGGCCTATTCTCGCGACAGGCGGCCTCGCTATGATCATCCCGCCATCATCGCTCGCCGTTCTTCTCGGCTCGCTTGGGCGGATCGACGTGGGGTCATTGCTGATCGCTGGCCTGATACCGGGCCTCGTGCTGGCGCTCCTTTTCGCGCTGACGATCAGGCTGCAGATCGCCATCGATCCAGAGGCGGCACCCGGCTACGCAGCCAAGCGCGCCACGGGACGCGAGATCGCACGCGCGCTCATCGTCGATGTGGCACCGATGGGCATCGTCGTCTTCGCCGTCGTTGGTCTGATCCTGCTTGGCTGGGCAACACCGACGGAGTCTGCGGCATTCGGGGCGCTTGCCGTCATCGTTCTTGCCGCGCTCTACGGCAAGCTGAGCTGGGAAGCAGTCGTCAAGTCGATGAAGGGCACGCTCGCTGTTTCGGTGATGATGCTGATGATCATCGTCGGCTCTACGACGTTTTCGCAGATCCTCGCCTTCTCGGGCGCCTCGCAGGGGCTCATCGGCTTTGCCACCGGCTTCGACGTATCGCCCTATGTGCTGCTGACGCTGATGGTGCTGGTGCTGATCGTGCTCGGCATGTTCATGGATCCACTCTCGATCATGATGCTGACGCTTCCGATCTTCATGCCGCTTTCGGCGCTCGCCGGCTTCGATGCCGTTTGGTTCGGCATCATCATGCTGCTGGTGCTCGAACTTAGCCTCGTGACGCCGCCGTTTGGGCTTTTGCTGTTCGTCATGGTCGGGGTCGCACCCAAGGGCACCACGATCGGCGAGGTCGCCCGGGCGGCGCTGCCCTATATCGGATGCACGCTCTTTCTCGTCGTGCTTCTCGTCATTTGGCCGCAGATCGCCCTGTGGCTGCCCAGCATGATCAGGTACTGACAATGCGCATCTGGTATCAAAGCTACGTCGACTACGAACATGGTGCGGGCTACTGGGACGAGCTGCGCAAGCATCTCGACCAGATCATCGATCCCGGCACCGAGATAGACATCAAGGGGATCACGCCGCATGATTCCTACGCCCATGCCATCGTCGAGTTTCGCTGCGCTCGAGAAGTGATCTGCAACGCGGTTCGTGCGGAGCGGGAAGGCTACGACGCCTTCATCATCGGGCACTTCCAGGATGCGGGTCTCTACGAGGCGCGCTCGGTGGTCGACATTCCGGTGCTCGGCATGGGCGAGGCATCGATGCTGCATGCCTGCCAGCTCGGCCAGCGTTCCGGCATCGTGACGATCAACAGGCGCTACATCCCCTGGTTTCACCACCAGATCGGCAAGTACGGCCTGAAGGAGCGGGTGACCGGCGTGCATGCAATGCAGTTCGAACCCGGCCAGATCCTGGATGCCTTCGGCTCGGAAGAAAAGCTCGAGACTGTCAGGGCCTTGTTCGAGGAGCAGGCACGACCGCTGGTCGAGGAGGGCGTCGATGTGCTGATCCCCGGTGGCGGCATCCCCATGCTTCTGTTCTCCCAGCTCCATGACCACCGTGTCGACGGCGCCCCGGTGATCAACGGCATCCCGATCGTCGTCAAGCTGGCGGAAATGGCCGTAAAGCTGAAAAACCTGACCGGCCTCGGCATCAGCCGCACCTCGGACTACGTGAAGCCACCTATCGAGATCATCGAGGAATTCATGGCCCACCCGAAGGGGTTATAGAAGTGGACGTGCTTGCCGCCTGCATCACGCCATAAGCCATACGGCTGTTCCGGCAGCGGCGGCGATCAGGTTTGTCATGAGCAGCGGAACCCAGAATGCGCGGGGTCCTGCGGCGATGGCGAGGGCGAGGCGGCCCATGGCATTGGCGGCGAGTGCGGCGAGCACCGCGCTGCCGATTGTTTCGAGGCCGATGTTCTGGGCCGCGAGCCGCAGCGCGCTCAGTACCGCGACGTCTACATCGAAAGTGCCCGACAGCGCGGACGTTGCCACGAGCCCCGTGTCGCCGAACCGGCTCGAAAGGGCGGCACTTGCCGTCGCCACCACGGCGAAGGCGATGGCAAAGAGGAGAAGCGTGGTCAATTCAAACGGGTTGGTCGGCTCGGATGCCGTGTCGTGTGCGCCAGCCCTGAAGAGCATGAGCCCTCCCGCCAGGCCGAAAGCGATGGCAGCGGCCAACGCCGGCAGAACCATCGAGCCGAGAACGAGCGGCGCGACGATGGCGACGATGACGATGACCCGACAGATGGAGATCATCGCGGCGAGGGTCGCAGCCCCTGCATAGGCGCGACGATGCTCGCTGGCTGTTGCCGACCGCGCGAAGGCGACCGTCACCGCTGTCGACGACACGATCGCGCCGGCAAGCCCGCTCACGAGCAGGCCGCGCGCGGACCCAAGAAGGCGCGTGGCGATGTATCCGGCAAAGGAGATCGACGCCGTGAGCACCGTGAAGAACCAGATCTGCCAGGGGTTGAAGCCGCCCCAGGGATCGAGCGTGCGGTTTGGCAGAAGCGGCAGGATGATGACCGTCATGACCGCCAGGACGATGGCGGAGCGCAATTCAATCCAGGACAGCCGGCGCAGCATGCCGTGCAGTGCATCACGGCTGGCAAGAACTGCGGCGAGTGCTGCCCCGCCTGCGGCCGCTGCACGGTAGTCGCCGGAAACGGCAAGGCCACCCAGGGCAAAGACGCAGAGCGCGGCAATTGTGCCTGTGACGCTGAAGCTGCCGTCATGCTGCGCTTCGGCGAACTTGAACCAGCCGAAGATCACAGCGAAGCCGAGAAAACCCGCAATGAAAATCGCAGCGCTTCCAGAAGCATCGGACAGGGCTGCGAGGACACCGCCGAGCAGCCCGACTACGCCAAATGTGCGTATTCCCGCCGTGCGGCTGCCTTCGGGCTCGCTGCGTTCGCGCCAGCCCCGCTCGAGCCCGACCAGGAGGCCGATGGCGAGTGACAGACCGAGGCGGGCGATGAGCATGTCCATGACGCGATTCGTCCAATGGCGGACCATGCCGCCTTGAACACCCTAGCGCGATCGCGTGCCCCTTGCATTGCGATGGAACAGACTTGCGGTTGTCGAAGCAAGCCGTGCTTCGGCCTCAGGCCGCCTGCTGTTTCAAATGGGCGAGCGCAAGTTTGGTCGAGCACCTCGACGCAGCGCTTTCGAATGGGCGGTACTTGCTGCGCTTTCTGTCCTGCCAATCACTCAACTCCTGCGGCATGACCGATGCCGCAGGAGTTTTTCTGGCTAGGCATGGAACATGAGCACCGTCGCTGGAACCTCAGCGAAGATGCTCGGTTAAGGTCTCAGGTCCGCCATTCGCGCGGATGCGAGCCTCAATCGACAAGGACTCCCATGCACTCGACCCAGCTCACGATCAACGGGCGCCGCGAGACCGTGAATGCGGATATTCGCACCACGCTTCTCGACGCGCTTCGCGAGAACCTCAACCTGACCGGGACAAAGAAGGGGTGCGACCAGGGCCAGTGCGGCGCTTGCACCGTCATCGTCAATGGCCGGCGCATCAATTCCTGCCTGTCGCTCGTAGCCAGTCATGAAGGCGACGACGTCGTTACGGTGGAGGGGCTTGCAGACGGTGAGGCGCTGTCGCCTCTGCAGCGCGCGTTTGTCACCCATGACGCTTTCCAATGCGGCTACTGCACGCCGGGACAGCTCTGTTCGGCGACGGCACTCCTGAAGGAGATCGAGGCCGGCGAGCCGAGCGTCGTCAGCAACGGCGAAATCATCTTGAGCGAAGAGGAAATCCGCGAGCGAATGAGCGGCAATCTTTGCCGCTGCGGCGCGTATAACAACATCGTGGACGCCATCGTCGAAGCGGCTGCGCAAGGCGGGGAGGCTGCCCGATGACCCCGTTTTCCTTCGAACGTGCCGAAAAGGCGTCCGCCTCGGCCGGTGTCCGTTATCTCGGTGGCGGCACAAATCTCATCGACCTGATGAAACTTGAGATCGAGCGGCCCGAGCGCCTCGTCGATGTGTCGCGCCTGCCCGGTGACATCCGGGAAAGCGATGGTGCGATCCTCATCGGCGCGAGCGTCACCAATGCGGCTCTTTCGGCGGATCCGCTGATCCGTGAGCGCTATGCGATGCTTTCGACCGCACTTCTGTCGGGCGCGACACAGCAGCTGCGCAACAAGGCCACGACCGGCGGCAATTTCCTGCAGCGGACACGGTGCCACTATTTCTATGACACCGCGCGTGCCTGCAACAAGCGCGAGCCCGGCAGCGGCTGCGATGCGCTTGACGGCCACAACCGCTTCCACGCTATCCTCGGCGCGAGCGAGCACTGCATTGCCGTGCATCCGTCCGACATGGCAGTGGCCATGGCGGCGCTCGATGCCGAGGTGCGCACGATCACGGCGGACGGCGAGGGGCGGACGATACCGGCCACCGATCTGCTGCGGCTTCCGGGCGATGCGCCCGAACGCGACCATGTGCTGGATGACGGTGAACTGATCGTGGAAGTGCGGTTGCCCGCCAACCCGCCCGCCCGCCAGCTCTATCGCAAGGTGAGGGACCGCGCGTCTTACGCCTTCGCCGTCGTCTCGATCGCCGTTGCCCTGGATGTGGAGGACAATGTGATGAAGAACGTGCGCATCGCGCTTGGCGGCGTCGCGCACAAGCCGTGGCGTGCGGACAAAGCCGAACGCGCGCTGGAAGGTGCTTTTGTCGATGCCAGCGTCTTCGCACAGGCTGCAGATGCCGAACTTCAGGATGCCGTCGGGCGCGGCGACAATGATTTCAAGATTCCTCTCGTGCGCCGCCTCATTATTACAGCACTGCGCGATGTCACGGACCTGTCTAAGGAGCACTCGGCATGAACGATCAACCGACCACCAAATGGATCGGACAGCCGCTCGATCGCGTCGACGGCCCGGCAAAAGTGACAGGTGCGGCGACCTATTCGGCCGACTATCGCGGCGATCAGCAGGCTGCGATCGGCTTCATCGTCGAGGCGACGATTGGCAGCGGCAAGGTTTCGCAGATCGAGACCGCGGAGGCAGAAGCGGCCGACGGGGTGCACCTGGTGATGACGCACCAGAACGCGCCGGAGCAGGCTCCCTTCGGCGACAATGCGGATGCCGGCCGGTTCGGCATGTCGCATGCCGTCCTTCAGAATGACGAGGTACGCTATTACGGAGCACCCGTCGCCTTCATCGTCGCCGACACGCTCGAACAGGCGCGCCACGCGGCAGGGCTGATCAAGGTCACGTATCAGGCCGATGACAGCGTCTTCGACGCATTCGAGCATGAAGACGATGCTTTTGCGCCCGACAGCCTCGATGGTGCCGAGGAAGCTGACGTCGACAAGGGCGATTTCGATGCCGTCTTCGCCGAAAGTGCCGAGACGCTCGACGCCACTTTCCACACCGCCGCGCAGCATGCCGCGGCGATGGAGCCCCATGCGACCGTGGCGGAATGGGACGGCGACAAGCTGACCGTCCACATCGCGGTGCAGATCCTGTCGTCGGCGCGCAAGGCGTTCGCCAACACGCTCAAGATCGATCCGGCCAATGTGCGCATCGTCACGCCTTTCGTCGGTGGTGGCTTCGGCTCCAAACTCGGCGTGCATAGCGAAGGCGTGCTGGCCGCACTTGCAGCCCGCAAGCTTCAGCGGCCGGTGCGGATCGCGCAGACGCGCCGCCATGTGTTCTCGAACGGCCCGCACCGCACCAACCATCGCCAGCGCATTCGTCTGGGTGCATCGGCCGATGGCAAACTGTTGAGCGTCGCCCATGAAACCCTCGGTGCCATGTCGCGGGATTACCCGTTCGCCGAGGCGGCCGCTTCACCCACCATGGCAAGCTACGCTGCCGAGGCGATGAAAATCCGGCACCGCGTGGTTGCGGCGAACATTCCTCATGTGGACTCCATGCGCGCGCCGGGCGAGGCGATCGGTACGCTCACCTATGAAAGCGCCATCGATGAGCTGGCCGTTCAGTGCGGGATCGACCCGCTCGAGTTTCGCCTCCAGAACGAGCCTGAGCAGGAGCCCGCATCCGGCAAGGAGTTTTCCACCCGTACGCTCGCGCGCTGCCTGCGTGAAGGTGCCGAGCTGTTCGGTTGGGAGAAGGGACCAGTGAAACCTGGTGCCTTGCGCGAAGGACCGCTTCTCATCGGGCGTGGACTTGCCGCAGCGATCCGGCCGAACATGATGCAGCCGGCGGATGCTGCAGCGGAACTCGATCGGGATGGGCGCCTCACTGTCGAACTCGACATGACGGATATCGGCACCGGTACCTACACCATCCTGACGCAGATCGCTGCCGAAACGCTTGGTCTGGATCCAAACGCGATCGCGGTACGGTTGGGCGATACCGACTACCCCAAGACATGCGGGTCAGGCGGCTCGTTCGGTGCCGGTAGCACGGGCACGGCGGTCTCCAAGGCGTGCGCATTGATCCGCGACACCATCATCGAACGCGCGGCGCGGCTCGACAGCGATTGGGCCGGCGTCAATTCAGGCGATCTGCGGATCGAAAACGGCAATGCCGTCGTTGCCGGACGCAGCCTTGCGCTTGGAGCCATACTGGATGCCATCGGCGGCGATAGCTTCAAGGGCAAAGGGCAAGTCGAGCCCGGCAAGGCGCATGAAGACCTCGCGCAATATTCCTATGGCGGCGTGTTCGCGGAGGTGTCCGTCAACGCCGATACCGGCGAAATCCGGGTTCGGCGGTTGTCTGGCGCATTCGATGCGGGCCGCATTCTGAACGAGAAGACCGCGCGCTCGCAGTTGATGGGCGGCATGATCTTCGGGCTCGGCGCTGCCCTGATGGAAGAAAGCCTGATGGACATGCGGTTCGGATCGTTCATGAACCGCGACCTTGCCGAGTACCACATCGCCGTCAACCGTGACGTTCCGCGGCTTGAGGTGAAGATGCTCGACACGTTCGACCAGAACTCCAACCCGCTCGGCAGCAAGGGCATCGGCGAACTGGGCATTTGCGGAACGGGGCCGGCGATTGCCAATGCCGTCTATGCGGCGACTGGCTATCGCACCCGGAAATTCCCGATCCATCTGGAGGATTTGCTCGACCATCTTCCGGCCCTCTAGGCTCGCTGGAGGCAATCCGCTCCGCCGGTTTCGGTGGGGCGGAACAATTACCCAGACCTTGGTGTTGTTTTGCCGATCACCGCGCAAACGAGGTGCGAGCAAAATGACCAGCCCAAATCTTGACGACCTTCAAGCGACCCCGGCCCAAGATTCTCTGGAGCCGCGTGTCCTGATCGGCGACGGCGATCTGATCGTGCCGTCTCAAGCAGTTGCGTCAGACATCCCTATGCCCGATCCGGATGTGCAGCGACCGGACCAGCTATGGGATCGCAGGCTCGACCGCTGGTAGACTAGCGCGCCAGAAGACCGGGCAGCCAGGTGCCGAGTTCCGGAACGGCGACGATCAATGCCAGCACGACCAGCTTTATCATGACGAAGGGCGTCACTGCGGCATAGATGTGCTTCATCGTGATCGATGAAGGGACGACGCCCTGCATGACGAAGAGCAAAAGGCCAAAGGGCGGTGTCAGAAGCGCGATCTCCATCGTCAGGAGATAGATGACGCCCAGCACGAGCAGATCGATCCCGACCGAGTTGGCGAGTGGGATGAAGATCGGGATCGTGATCATCAACATGCTCACCTGATCGATGAAGCAGCCGAGGAAGAGCAGGAGCAGGATCATCCCGATCAGGACCTGTATCGACGTCAGTTCCCAACCATTGATCAGGCCGATGAGGCCGCTGGTCGCCCCACTGAACGACAGGATCTGGCTGAAGGTCTGGCTGGCCGCGATGATGAACATGATCATCACGGTGAGCTTGACGGTCTCCATCAAGGCTTCGACGAGGTTTGCCCAGGTCAAGGATCGGTAGGCAAGGCTCGCGACCACGGCGGCAAGGCATCCGAGCGCGGCAGCGTCGGTCGGGGATGCGATGCCGACGATAAGGCTACCTATGACCGTTGCGAAGATGCCCGACAGCGGCAGAACGTAGACGCAAAACGGCCGCCAACGCTCCCACATCGTCATCTGCGGCAGCTCTTCGGACGGTGCCAGATCGGGTCGCATCAAGGCCGACATCACGATCAAGACGACGAACGCCGCCGACAAGATGAGCGCGGGAATGATCCCGGCAACGAGGATCTGCGAAATCGAAATGCCGGCAAGGCTGCCCAGTAGAACTGCCAAGGCAGAGGGCGGGATCAGCATCGCAATGGCACCGGATGCCATGATCGGGCCCATCGCCAGCGTCGGATGGTAACCCTTCTTCAGCATGCTCGGCATCAGCGTCGAGCCGAGCATGGCCGTATTGGCGATGGTCGAGCCAGAGAGGGCGGCGAAGATCGTGCCGCCGAATACGGTGACGACTGCAAGACGTCCGGGAATGCGCGTGACGAGCCGCTCCACCGCATCGATCGCCCGGTGCGCAACGCGCGACTGGAACAAGATTTCTCCCATCAGGATGAAGAGCGGGATCGGTGCGAGGGAATAGTTCGCGACCGACTGGAAGGCGTTTCGCGCCATCTGGATCAGGCCGTTTTCGCCGCCCAGGATGAAATAGGCGCCGACGACGTTGACGGCGATGAAAGCAAACGCGACCGGCAGGCCCGTGGCGAGCAGCAGAATAAGCGCGCCGAGCATCAGCGATAAAGTGAGCGCCCAATCCATGTCAGAGCCCTGCCTGATGCGCTTCGGTTTCGGGGCCGACCGCGGCGCGTCTCAGAAATTCCAGCGTCAGGAGAAGTCCGCCGATGAAGGGCGCGAGAAGCGGAACCCATTCCGGGATGACGAGGACGCCGCGCATCATCGACCCGCGTGACAGCGCAATCATCAAGGCGCTCAACGTCGCCCAAGTGAACAGCGCAGACAAAAGGGCGCCGAGAAGCGATGTCAGCCGATCGACGAGCAGTCGCCGCGCTGGGGAAAGGCCGGACAATACAATGTCGACGGAGACGTGGGCATTCTTGCGAAGGACCCACGGCGCGCCGAGAAAGGTTGCGGCCATCAAGCCCATCTCGATCGCATCGATCATGCCGTAGACGTTCTTGCCCGCGAAAAAGCGCAGGCCAACATTGAGGACGAGGACGAGCGTGATCAGGACGAAGACGATCCCCGCCAACACGGCGAAAGCGTGGATCGTCGCGTCCTGCAGGCGGGCAAGCGTGCGCATGAACGAAGCTTATTCCTGGAAGCAGCCCTGCAGCGTTTCCGCGAACTCCGGATTGACGGCCATCGCGCTTTCCCAGCCGGCATCCTGCGCGGCCTGAAGCCATGTGGCCGAGGCTTCCTCGCTGAGCTCGATGGTCTCGATGCCGGCTTCCGCCTGCGCCGCGCGTTCCTTCTCGTTCAGCTCGGCATTGTTGGCGTTCTGCTCTTCCAGCCACGCCATGCCTTCCTCGAGCAATGCGCGCTGCTCGTCGGTCAAGCTTTCCCATTTGTCGAGATTGACGAGGATTTCGACGTCGACCTGATAGAAGCCTGGGTCGACGCGGTAGTTGGTCTGCTCGTCCCAACCAAGGTCCAGCACACCCTGGATCGGCCAGCCATATCCGTCGATCGTGCCGCGCTCGAGCGCCGTATAGACATCGCCGGGAGCAGTGGTGACGGGCGTGGCGCCAAGCGCTTCGAACATGGCCTGGTAGACGGGGGTCGTGCGGATGGTGAGCCCGCTGAGGTCGGCGCTCTCGATCGGTTTCGTCAGATACAGGTGGAAGTTCACGCCATCGCCGGTGCGGCCGAGATATTTGACGTTCATCTTATCCTGGTGAAGCGTATCGACAGCCTCGTAGCAGCCATTTTCGCGCTGCTGCTGGATGGTCGTCTGGGCAAGCTTCAGTGCATCACCTTCCGGCAGCACATTGGTGTAGAAGGCCGCCGTCACGTTCGCCATATCGACGACGCCGGACGATACGGCATTTCCGACTTCGAACGGAGGAATGGATTCGGGCCCGCCGACGCTCTGGATCTGAAGCACGCCTTTGCCGTTCTCGTTGATCCACTGGACCAAAGCCTCATAGGGACGGGAGAAGGCAGTGCCGGTCGCGAAGCCCGAGACGGCGCGCAAGGTCGTTTCCTGCGCGAGCGCAGGGCCTGTCAGCAAAAGGCATGCGGATGCAATAAGCGTGAGCTTCTTCATGATCGTCCTCCCTTGATCCCGGCAAGCTTGGCAGATGCCAAACCTCTCCCAGCCGAGAAATATCCATTTGCATGTATCGATAGTCAGAAGCCAAAGCACGGTCAAGGCGGGACAGTGGCGGTCAGGCGATCTCGGCCAGGCGCTCGCGCAGCTCCGCGGGATCGGTGAGGCCGGCATCCAGATCGTCGTGGGTCGCGCGCCAGATGGGAGCCGCCTCTGCCAGCAGGGCTCTCGCTTCGTCGGTCAGCGATGGCAGGCGGCTGCGTTTGTCGGCCTTGTCGACGGCGAGCGTGACAAGCTCGCGCCGATGCAGCGGCTTCAGATTGGCCGTCAGTGTGGTGCGGTCCATCGCCAGGAAATCCGCGAGCTGTCCGATCGTCGGCGGGGCCGGTCGGTTCAGCGCCATCAGGATGGAGAACTGGCCATGTGTGAGGCCGAACGGGCGCAACGCCTCGTCGAAGCGGCGGGCCAGACGGCGGGCCGCGCGCTGCACCCGGAGGCACAGGCAGCGGTCGCGCACTTCGATGGTGGTTGAGAACGGCAAATCACCCGATTTTGACATGACAATATAATGTTGATATCAACGTAAATGTCCAGCGCAGTTGGGAGGCTCGTCGTGACACAATCCATCAATCTGCTGATCGGCACCCGCAAAGGTGCCTTCATCCTGAAAAGCAACGAGGACCGGCGCAGCTGGGAGATGTCGGGGCCGCATTGCGAAACCTGGCCGACCAATCATGTCGTCGGCGATCCCAAGACCGGCGCGATCTACGCCGCCGGCGGCAATGAGTGGTTCGGCCCGGCGGTCTGGAAATCGACGGACGGCGGCAAGAGCTGGACGCATTCAAGCAAAGGATTGGCCTATGCGGAGGGGGAGGATCCGGTGAAGGCCGTCTGGAGCCTCTGCGTCGCGCCTGATGCCATTTATGCAGGGGTGGAACCTGCCGGCTTGTTCAAAAGCACCGATGGCGGCGAAAGCTGGGTCCATCTGGGCGGGCTGCGCAACCATCCGAGCCGCGAGCAATGGATGCCCGGCGGCGCCGGCTTGATCCTCCATTCCCTGCTTGTCGATCCCGAAGACCCGCAATCGATCCATGTGGGCATCTCTTCGGCAGGCGTTTTCTATTCGGCTGATGGCGGCCAGACCTGGGAGCCGCGCAACAAGGGTACGCGCGCCGATTACATGCCCGAGGACCAGCGCTATCCCGAAGTCGGCCAGTGCGTGCACAACCTCGTGCGGGCAGCCGGCGGCAACGGGCGGCTCTATCAGCAGAACCATTGCGGCATGTACCGCAGCGACGATGCCGGAAAGACGTGGCAAAGCATCGAGGATGGCCTCCCGTCGAGTTTCGGATTTCCGGCAGCTGCGCATCCGCGGGATCCGGATACGGTGTTCATGGTGCCGCTCAATGGCGACACCAAGGGGCGCTACATGCCGGATGCCAAAGCCGCGGTATGGCGCACGCGGGATGGCGGGAAGACATGGGCTGATTTGCGCGATGGGTTGCCGCAGCAGGACGTGTACTTCAACGTGCTCCGTCAGGCGCTTTCGACCGACAGCCTGTCGCCGGCGGGTGTCTATTTCGGCGCGGCTTCGGGCGCGATCTATGGCAGCGCCAATGAGGGTGAGGGTTGGACGCTGATTGCGCAGAACCTCCCGCCGGTCGTCTCCGTCGAAACCATGGTCGCGTGATCGGCCATGGATGCGTCAGCGGCACGCCCGGTCGTCACGGTGAAGATCGCGGCCGTGCTTGCCGATCTTTTCCCCGGCGCGCCGCGCGAGTTCACGGTCCAAGCGCAATGTGTCGGCGAGATGATCGATGCGCTCGATCAGCAGTTCCCTGGAATGGGCGACCGGATCAGAGACAGTCGGCCCGCGATCCGAAAACACATGAACGTCTTCGTGGATGGGGAGCGGGCGACGCTCGACACGCCGCTGTCTCATCATGACGAAGTGTATGTGATCACCGCGATCAGCGGCGGCTAGGGTCATGGCTTGGTCGCGTTTCGGTACGATGAACCGGAATCCAACTCACCTGGAAACGCGTCACACCAGAAGCCGGATGCGCTGATAGTGGATTTCGGCGAGTTCGCGCTCGACCTCGGTGAGAAACGCGCCAACGGCCTCGTCCTGCTGCTCTTCGCTGAAGCCCAGCGCTGAAAGCTCGTTGAAGATCCCGCCCGCGAGTTCCTGCCGGTAGCGGTTGGCCGCTGCGGTCGTGCGCCGCTTGAGCAGTTGCGCTGCGGCTTCGCGCACGCGGCGCGCCTGGCTCGTCAGCGGGAACAGTGCGAGTTCACCAAAGCTGCCCGCATTGCTCTCTTCCGTCATCGTCGTCATCGTCATCGCCCCAAAACGCCCGACAATCATGCCGAGGCATACCCAACACAAGGAGCCGCTTCGCATTCCTTAAAACGCTGAACTGCCCATGCCATTCCTGCCGGATGCGTGCCCACTTCTTGACCCGCACGATCCAGCACCAGGCGGCTGCGAATCGCATTCCGCTTGTCGATGATGCTGACGTGGGGAAGTTTACGGATGGTTAGCGAGCCGTTATGAGCAAACGCCGCTAGAGGGCTGGAGATATTGACGAAAGATGAATTTCTGCGCGCCGCTGCCGATGCACTCTGGCTGACGGTTGATCGGCGCGAGGGGCCAGATCGCAGGCCGCAGAAGCGAACCGGCAGCGCCCGTCGCGCGAGGCGCATGCGGCAAAAAAGTGGCAGGCGCCTTGAACGTGCTGAAGCTTCCGCAACATAATGGCGCTTCGAGCGTTTGTTCCGGTGCTGAAAACAGCCGGCCGATCGCACCTCAAATCGCCACGCATCGCTGGGCCGAAATCCACGCTACAGGAGCCGCTCATGACCCGTCTCGCACTCGTCACCGCCAGCCTTTTCGGGGCGACGCTCCTCATGGGTACCGCCCATGCACAGGTCGTCGTCTCATCGAAGATCGATACCGAGGGCGGCGTCCTCGGCAGCATGATCATCCAGGTCCTCGAGCATGCCGGGATCGAGACAGAAGACCGCCTGCAACTCGGTGGCACGCCTGTCGTGCGCGAGGCGATTACCGCTGGCGAGATCGACATCTATCCGGAATATACCGGCAACGCCGCGTTCTTCTTCGACCGCGCGGAGGATGACATCTGGCGCGACGCCGATGCGGGTTTTGAGGAAGCCAAGTCGCTGGACTACGAGGCAAACCAGATCGTCTGGCTGACGCCTGCACCTGCCAACAACACCTGGGCGATCGCGATCCGAGAGGATGTGGCGTCCGAAAACAATCTCGCATCGATGAGTGATTTCGCGGCGTGGGTGAATGGCGGCGGTGAGGCCGTGCTCGCCGCATCCGCCGAATTCGTCAATTCCGAAGCCGGGCTTCCGTCCTTCCAGGAAGTCTACGGTTTTGAACTGACCGGCGATCAGCTGATCACGCTGTCGGGCGGTGATACGGCTGCGACAATTCAGGCCGCAGCACGCGAGACCAATGGGGCCAATGCAGCCATGGTCTACGGTACGGACGGCGGCATTGCGCCTTCCGGTCTTGTCGTTCTGGAAGACGACCAGAGCGTTCAGCCCGTCTACAACCCCGCACCGATCATCCGGGAGGAAGTTCTCGAGGCCAATCCGCAAATCGAAGAGGTGCTGACGCCGGTGTTTGAGTCGCTCTCGCTTGAAGCTCTCCAGCAGCTGAACGGACGCGTGCAGGTCGGTGGTGAGGCGGCAAGCGCCGTTGCCGAGGACTACCTGACGTCGAACGGCTTTCTGGACTGATCGACGGGGCGGTTTCTGCCGTTGCGTCTGGATGACGTGAAGATGCGGTCTGCCATCGCGGCAGCTGGAAAGAATTGCGAGGCGCAATGACCGCATCGGCACTTGTATTGGACGAAGAGACGTCGGGATGGGTCCGATTGGACAAGCTCGGCGTGTTGATCGCAGCCGGGGTCGGTCTCGTTCTTTTCCTCGCGCCGTTCGTCACCTTTGCTGCCAACCGCATCGTTCTCGGCGAAGGCCTAGGCATCGCCGAGGCGCTTCCCGGTGCGTGGGCCTATGGGCTCGTTCTTGTGTCCGTCGCCATCGCTCTCCTCGCAATCATACGCTCGCCCGTATGGCTGCGGCTTTCGGCCAGTCTTGCGGGCATCGCGTTGCTGGCGGTCTGCGTCGGCATCGCGGCTTCGGGGCTGGTGGAAGAGGGCGACACCGTTGCGCGTGTTTCACCCGCATCGGGCTTCTGGCTCTTGTTCGCCCTGTTCGGCTTGCTTGCCATGGATGCGCTGGCCCGGCTCAAGCTCCCGCCAATGCAGCGCATCGTGCTGGTCGTTCTTGCTGGTGCGGCGCTGGCGGTCTGCCTCGCCAGTGGATTGTGGGACGATCTCTCGGTCATGCGCGAATATCAGAACCGCGCAGCAAGCTTCGGCCGCGAAGCAGAACGCCATTTGTTCCTGGCGCTCGGGTCGCTGGGTGTCGCAGCGCTCGTCGGCATCCCGCTCGGCGTTCTCTGTCATGAGGTCAAGGCAGTGCGCGGCCCGGTGCTTGGCGTGTTGAACATCCTGCAAACGGTGCCGTCGATCGCGCTCTTCGGGCTTTTGATCGCGCCCTTGTCCTGGCTGTCGAACGCGGTTCCGGTGCTGCGCGACATCGGCATCAGCGGCATCGGCGTGGCGCCTGCCTTCATCGCGCTGTTCTTCTATTCGCTGCTGCCCGTGGTGGCGAACACGGTGGTGGGGCTTGCAGGCGTTTCGCCCGCCGTCACGGAAGCTGCAGCGGGCATGGGTATGACGGAACGCCAGCGGCTCTTCCGGATCAAGCTGCCGCTCGCCTTTCCGGTGATCCTGACCGGCATCCGCATCGTGCTCGTCCAGAATATCGGACTTGCGACGATTGCGGCGCTGATCGGCGGCGGCGGGTTCGGCGTGTTCGTTTTTCAGGGCGTCGGGCAGACGGCGATGGATCTGGTTTTGCTCGGGGCGTTGCCGACGGTGGCGCTGGCTCTGGCAGCGGCCGTGCTGCTCGACGCCCTCATCGACATGGTCCGGCCTGCCGGGCTCAAGGAGACTGCTCGATGATCGAGATCGAAAATGTGACCAAGCGCTACGGCGACAACACCGTCGTCGACGATGTGAGCCTGAGGGTCGAGAAGGGCCAGGTCGCCGTCATCGTCGGCACGTCGGGCTCGGGCAAGACGACGCTGTTGCGCATGGTGAACCGGTTGGTCGAGCCAAGTGAAGGCCGCATCCTGATCAACGGTCACGACACGCGCGACATGCCGGCCTACCAGCTGCGGCGGAAGATCGGCTATGCGATCCAGGGTCATGGGCTTTTCCCGCACAGGACGGTGGCGGAGAATATCGCGACCGTCCCGCATCTTGCAGGGTGGGACCGAGCACGCATCGACACGCGGGTCGATGAGCTTTTGTCTCTGTTTCAGCTGGAACCGCGGCACTATCGCGACCGCCATCCCGTCCAGTTGTCCGGAGGCGAACAGCAGCGCGTCGGCGTGGCCCGCGCACTGGCTGCCGAACCCGACGTCCTGCTGATGGACGAACCCTTCGGCGCCCTGGATCCGATCATTCGTGCGAAGGCGCAGGACGATCTGCTGGATATTCAGCGCAAGACGGGCGTTACGGTGCTGCTCGTCACGCACGACATGGACGAAGCGATGCGGCTCGGCGACCTGATCGCGGTGATGGCCGAAGGCAAGGTCGTGCAATATGCCGACCCGGCGACGCTGCTGGTGAAGCCGGCGACCGATTTCGTCGACAATCTGGTTGGCACGGCGGATCGACCGTTCCGGCTTCTGTCGCTGCGCAAGGTCGACGACGTGATGGAGCCGGGTGGGGCAGACGGTGGTGAACCCGTCCAGCCGTCGACGTCGCTTCGCGAGGCTTATGCCAACATGCTGTGGCAGGGCAGGGAGGCGCTGCCTGTCGTCGATGCATCGGGCGCCGCCATTGGTCAGGTGCGCCTTGCTGCCATCTCCCGTCTGGCAGCGCGCCCGGCATGAGACTGACGGTTGCCATGGTGGCGCGGCTCGTCGCGCTGGTTCTGTTGCTCGCCTTCCTGTTTGCGCCGTCGCTCTTCGAGCCGCTTTTGCGACCTCTGGCAGGTCCGCGCGCACCGGCCATCTACAACCAGGGCAGCCTGCTTTCTCTCACGCTCAGCCATATTGGCATCACGATCGCTGCCACGCTGTCCGCTACAGTGCTTTCCGTCGCGCTCGCAGTGATCGTCACCCGAGACTTCGGCCGCGAATTCCTGCCGCTCTCGCGATCGATTGCCAATATCGGCCAGACATTTCCGCCCGTCGCCGTGCTGGCGCTCGCTGTGCCGATCGTTGGTTTCGGGACAAAGCCGACGCTGATCGCGCTGTTTCTCTATGCGCTTCTGCCGGTCTTCGAGAACGCGCTGACGGGTCTGACGACGTTGCCTTCAAGCGTGCGGGAGGCCGCGCGCGGCATGGGCATGACCGGCTGGCAGCGGCTCACGCGCGTTGAACTTCCGCTGGCCTTCCCGGTCATTCTTGCAGGCGTGCGGCTCGCCTTCGTGATTTCGCTCGGAACGGCGACGATCGGCTCCACGGTTGCCGCCCCAACCCTGGGCGAAGTGATCATCGCCGGGCTGCTGTCCAGCAACACCGCGTTCGTGCTGCAGGGCGGCGTGATCGTCGCCATCATCGCCGTTCTGTCCTATGACGCGCTCAGTGCCTTGGAACGAAAGGCCGCTCGCAGGCTTGGACGTCCAGCGACTGCCATCTGAACCCGAAAGTTTTTCGATGCCGATTGACCCGACCTACCGCGCCGCACCGCGCCACCAGGCGCTTGGCCGTGACTTCTTCGACCCGGTCGAAGCCGCCGACTTTCCATCGACGACGCTGCGATACCGAAACCGAGACGCCGCTGCCGAGGTCGGGTTGTCCGGTTTGAGCGATGCGGAATGGGTGAATCATTTCGGGCGTTTCGAGCCGCTTCCGGACAATCTGCCGGAGCCGCTGGCGCTGCGCTATCACGGCCACCAATTCCGCCAGTATAATTCCGATCTCGGCGATGGTCGCGGGTTTCTCTTCGCGCAACTTCTGGACCGGGAAGATCGTCTGCTCGACCTCGGCACGAAGGGATCCGGCCAGACGCCATGGTCGCGCCAGGGCGATGGCCGCCTGACATTGAAGGGCGGTGTGCGCGAGGTCCTCGCGACGACGATGCTGGAAGCGCTCGGCGTCAACACCTCGCGCTCTTTCAGTCTCATCGAAACCGGCGAAGAGTTGATGCGGGGTGACGAACCATCGCCCACGCGCTCATCGGTTCTGGTGCGGCTCTGCCATTCCCACATCCGCATCGGGACTTTCCAGCGCTTCGCCTATCTGGAACAGCCCGACCGCATCGAGGCGCTGCTGCATCATGCGGTTCGCAACTACATGCCCGATTGCGCCCGCGCCGACACGAAAGCCACGGCGCTCGCGTTCCTGGACAGGGTCTGTCGAAACGTGGCGCGCACCGGGGCACAGTGGATGGCTGCCGGCTTCGTGCACGGCGTTCTCAACACCGACAACATCAACATCACCGGTGAGAGCTTCGATTACGGCCCTTGGCGCTTCCTGCCGGTGCTCGACCCGTCTTTCACCGCCGCCTATTTCGACCAGACGGGCCTCTATGCTTTTGGGCGGCAGCCCGAAACGCTCTTCTGGAACCTCGCGCGGCTGGCGGAATGCCTGCTGCCGCTCGCGCCGCTGGAAGATGTCGAGCCGATCGTGCGCGCGTTTCCTGATCACTATCGCTCAGCCTTCGACCGGCAGATCGTCGCGCGCCTCGGTCTCGAACCGCTCGATGCCGCTACCGACCGAGAACTCGCGGAGAGCTTCTGGAAGTTTCTCGCCGCAAGCGCCATGCCGTTCGAGCAGGCCTTCTTCGACTGGTTCGGCGGCGTGCCGGATCGTGCTGGCCGGAGCCCGGTCGCGGCCGAATATGCGGGCGAAACCTTCGCTCAGACCCGCGCGCTCATTGATCGTTACCAGACCCGTGCCGATATCGATCTCGCGCATCCGTCGCTCGCCGCGCTCTCACCGGTGACCGTGCTCATCGACGATGTCGAGCGAATCTGGTTCGGTATCGATACCGACGACGACTGGAGCGATTTCCACGAAACGCTGGATCAAATGGCCGATCTGCGCGATGCCTATAGGCTGAAGGAACGCGCTCGCTAGGAAGCCCGGGAATCCATTTGGGAGGATGTCGTTTTCCGTTCTTCCTTTCGTCAATCTGTCATGGTTATCGGTCATAGCCTCGGTCGCTCGTCAACGAAGACCGCTTTCGGAGACTGATTCACCATGCGTTATGCGCTCTATTTCACGCCGCCGATGAGCGACGCTCTGCAACGCACCGCATCGCGCTGGCTCGGCCGAAACGCGTTTTCGGGCGCAGCGCTCGACCATCCGGACGACACTGGCCTTGGCATCGACGACATCGCTGCCATCACCGAAGCGCCGCGCCGATACGGTTTCCACGCCACCATCAAGGCACCCTTTGCTCTGGCGGATGGGCTGACGAAGGCCGATCTGTTGTCGGAGATCATGCATTTTTGCGGCGAACTCGAGCCATTCGAACTGACGCCGCTTCGCATCGAGCGGCTCGGCCCGTTCTTCGCCTTGACGCCGAGTGCGCCGTCGCCCGCGCTCCAGGGCTTCGCCGATGCCGTCGTTCGTCGCTTCAACCGGTACCATGCGCCGGTGAGCGAGGCCGATCGGGCGAGGCGCAATGTCGATCGGCTGTCGGAACGGCAGGTGGCGTATCTGGACAGCTTCGGCTACCCTTACGTCTTCGAGGAATTCCGCTTCCACATGACGTTGACAGGGCCTGTCGATGCCGGCGATGCAGACCGGGTCGAGGCGGCGCTGCATCAGGTGTTTGCACCCTTCCTGGACAAGCCTGTATCCCTCAGCAATCTGGCACTCTTCGTGGAGCCGGAAAAAGGCGCACCATTCTCGGTGGATTCGCTGCATCCACTTGGATCCTTCAAGGCGGCGCGACGGGCAGCCGCACAATGACACTTCACGACAAGAATTTGCAGATACGGATGAGCACGGTGACCGAGACGATCTTAAAGAATGCGATGCTGGTTCTGGCCGATCGGGTGGTTGAGGGCCATCTCGTCATTCGTGACGGGATGATCGCGGAGATTGGCGAGGGAACGACATCGGCTCCCGGAGACGATCTCGACGGCGACTATCTGATGCCGGGCCTCGTCGAGCTTCACACCGACCACCTCGAAGGCCACTACGGCCCGCGACCAGGCGTGCGCTGGAATGCGATCGCCGCTGTGCAGGCGCATGACGCGCAGATCGCCGCGTCGGGCATCACCACGGTGTTCGACTGCCTGCGCATGGGGTCCGACGAAGACGGTGGCTTCAAGCCCGGCGAAATGCGTGAACTGGCGGATGCGATCGAGCAGGCGCAGCGCGAGGATCGGCTGCGCTCGGACCACTTCCTGCATCTCAGATGCGAGGTTTCGGCTGCCGATGTGCTGGATGCCTTCGACAAGTTCCGCAGCGACGACCGCGTGCGGCTCGCTTCGCTGATGGACCACGCGCCTGGCCAGCGGCAGTTCCAGACGATGGATCAGTACACGCTTTACTACAAGACGAAGCGCGGACTGACGGACGAACAGTTTGAGGTGTTCGTCGCCAAGCGGCAGGAACAGTCGGCCCGATATTCCGCCCCGCATCGCCGCGCGATCGCCGAGCATTGCCGGGGTGCCGGCGTGACACTCGCAAGCCACGACGATGCGACGCTCGACCATGTCGACGAGGCGATTGCCGATGGCGTCGGTCTTGCCGAGTTCCCGACGTCGAAGGAAGCCGCACGCGCGTCGCACGAAGCCGGCATGAGCGTGCTGATGGGTGCGCCGAACGTGGTGCGCGGCGGCTCGCATTCCGGCAACATCGCCGCCAAGGACCTTGCCGAAGCCGGTATCCTCGACGTTCTGTCCTCCGATTACGTGCCGTCGAGCCTCTTGCAGGCGGTGTTCAAGCTGGCTGACGATGTCGACGCGATTTCGCTGCCGCAGGCTGTGGCGCTGGTCACATCCACGCCAGCACGCACCGTTGGGATGGACGACCGCGGCGTCGTCGCCGTCGAAAAGCGCGCCGATCTGATCCGTGTTCGCAATCTCGATCAATTGCCGATCGTCCGAACCGTGTGGCGTCAGGGACGCCGCGTCATCTGATGGCGGAACGGTCGCCGAGAGATCCTGCTGGAACCTTGATCGTCGTGCTCGGTCCAAGCGGGTCGGGCAAGGATACGATCATCGATTTTGCGCGCGAGACGCTTCGAGGCCGAAGCGATGTCTTGTTCGTGCGCCGGGTGGTGACCCGCGACGCTGCCGTTCAGGCTGAAGATCATGACACGCTTGACGAGGCCGCGTTCCTGGCCGCCGAACAGGCGGGCGCCTTCGCCTTCACCTGGAAGGCCCACGGCCTGAGTTACGGCTTGCCGAGCTCGATGGACGGCCATCTTGCCTTAGGCGGCATCGCGATCGCCAACGGATCGCGTGCGACCTTGCCCGATCTGCGGCGACGCTATCCGACGCTCGTGCCGGTCACATTAGCGGTCGCTCCGGATGTGCTGGCGGCACGCATTGCCGCGCGTGGCCGCGAAAGCGAGGCCGAGATCGCGGCGCGGCTTCAGCGTGCGGAGCGGTTTGCGCTCGATACGCCGGACCTGACGATCATCGACAACAATGGCGCTCCGGAAATTGCCGGCCGTGCCTTCGTGCGCCTCATCGAGCAGGTGTCGGCGAGACATCACGCTATCGCTTGACGAGCGCGTTCAGGATGTCGGCGGGGCTGACGACGCCAACGATGCCGCCATTTTCCACTACCGCGAGCGAACTCGGATAGTGGTTGGCCAGTGTGCTCAGCATGTCTTTCACCGGCGTGCGGCGCTTGACGGATCCCCCGATCGCTTCCTTGGCGCCTGCTTGACCGGGACGCATGACGTCCTCCGCGCAGAGCACGCCGAGCGGATTGAGATGGGCGACGAATTCCTCGACGTAATCGTTGGCCGGACGCAGCACGATGTCCTCCGGCTTTCCCGCCTGGATGATGCGCCCGCCTTCCATGATGGCGATCTTGTCGCCGATCTTCACCGCCTCTTCGAGGTCGTGGCTGACGAAGAGGATCGTGCACTTCATGCGTTGCTGCAACTCGATCAGTTCGTCCTGCAGCTTCGTGCGGATCAGTGGGTCGAGAGCTGAAAAGGGCTCGTCCATTAGCAGGATCGGCGCGCCCGTGGCAAAAGCGCGGGCGAGGCCGACGCGCTGCTGCATGCCGCCGGAAAGCTCGTGAACCTTGCGGTCTGCCCAATCGGTGAGGCCGACCGTGTCGAGCTGAGCCGCGACGCGCTCCTTGCGTTCACTTGCCGGCATGCCCGACAGCTCCAGGCCGAAGCCGACATTTTCGGCAACCGTGCGCCAGGGCAGGAGGCCGAATTGCTGGAACACCATGGACACGCGCTCGGTGCGTAGCTGCCGCAGCGTCTTGCGGTCCGCCTTGGCGACATCGACCATGCCTCTGCCGGTTTCGACCATGACCGAACCGCGCGCCACCTTGTTGAGGCCATTGACGGCACGCAGCAGGGTGGATTTGCCCGACCCGGACAGGCCCATCAGCACGGCGATCTCGCCTTCGCCGACTTCCAGCGAGCAGTTGTGGACGCCCAGGACCTGATCGGTTTGCTGCTGGATCTCGCTGCGCTTCATGCCCTTGTCCATCAGCGGCAGGGCGATCTTGGGATTGTCACCGAAGACGATGCAGACGTCTTCGAATCGGATCATCGGCTCTCTGCTCATACCTCGTTCTCCCGGCGGAAGATGCGGTCGAGGATGATGGCGACCACGACGATGACGAGACCGGATTCGAAACCGAGGCCCGTGTTGACCGAGTTCAGCGCCCGCACGACCGGAACGCCGAGACCGCTTGCGCCAACGAGCGCCGCGATGACGACCATCGACAGCGAGAGCATGATCGTCTGGGTCAGGCCGGCCATGATCTGGGGCAGGGCATAGGGTAGCTCGATCTTCCAGAGCATCTGGCGCGACGTTGCCCCGAAGGCACGGCCAGCCTCGATCAGCGCCGGGGGGGTCGATGAGATGCCGAGATGGGTCAGTCGGATCGGCGCCGGGATGACGAAGATTGCCGTCGCGATAAGGCCAGGCACCATGCCGATGCCGAAAAAGACAATCGCCGGAATCAGATACACGAAGGTCGGCAAGGTCTGCATGAGGTCGAGGATCGGCCGGACCCAGGCGTAGAGCTTCGGCCGGTGGGCGCATGCGATGCCGATCGGGACGCCGAGGCCCATGCAGAGCGCGCAGGCGGAGAGAACCAGCGTCAGCGTTTCGGTCGTCTCACGCCAATAGCCCTGGTTGATGACGAACAGGAAGCCGACGAACGTCAGAGCGGCCACCTTCCACGAGCGCTGCAGCACATAGGCGAGTGCCGTGAAGATCAGCACCATCACCAGCGGATGAGGCGTCTGAAGCACCCAGAGCACGCTGTCGATGATGCTTTCCATGATGCCGGCGATGAAGTCGAAGACCCATGAGGCATTGCGTGTCAGCCAGTCAACGACGTCGCTTGCCGTTCGCCCCACGGGGATCTTGTTGTCGGCTATCCATTCCATCGAGATTGTCCCCAGTCCTGCCGACCATGACTTGAGCGGCAAAGTCGGCCCACGGCATTCGCCGATTCATCCCGTCGCGGCGGCTGGCCCTCACCCCCAGCCGCGCAACGTCTTGTAAAACAGGTGCCCACCGGGCGAGCCTTGAGGATCGCCCGGTGGGATATGCGCTATCAGAGGCCGAGTTCGGCGCGAACGGCCGCGAGGCCTTCTTCGCCATCGACGGTCGTGACGCCATCCAGCCATGCGTCCAGCGTATCCGGGTTTGCGGTCAGCCACTCCTGCGCGGCGGCACGGGCATCTTCCCCATCGTCAAGAATGGCGCCCATGATCTCGTTCTCCATCTCAAGCGTGAACTTGAGGTTGGTGAGGAAGGTTCCGATGTTCGGGCATTCCTCGGCGAGACCGGTGCGCGTGACGGTGTGGACGGTGCCGACATCGCCGAACCATTCCTCGCCGCCTGTCAGATATTCCATCTCGATGTTGCTGTTCATTGGATGTGGCGCCCAACCTAGGAAGACGACGTCGTCTTCGGAGTTCACGGCGCGGCCGACCTGGGCAAGCATGGCCTGCTCGGAGCTTTCCACGACCTCGAATTCGCCAAGACCGAAGGTGTCGTTTTCGATCAGGCTGATGATGTAGCCATTGCCTTCGTTGCCGGGCTCGATGCCGTAAATCCGGCCATCGAGTTCTTCCTGGAACGTTGCGATGTCCTCGAAAGTGGTGAGGCCCTTGTCGTAGGTGTATTTCGGAACGGCGAGCGTGTACTGCGTCCCCTCAAGATTGGTAGCCACTTCCTCGATCGTGCCTTCGTCGAGGTAGGGACGGATGGCGCCTTCCTGTGCGGGCATCCAGTTGCCGAGGAAGATGTCGGTGTCGCCATCGGCGATCGACTGGAACGTGACCGGGACGGACAGGATGTTCGTGCGCGTCTCATATCCCAGCGCTTCGAGAACGAGCGTGGTGGCGGCTGTGGTGGCGGTAATGTCGGTCCAACCCACATCCGAGAAGGTCAGCGAGGAGCAGGCATCCTGCGCCAATGCCGGCCCGGCGAGTACGGTCGAGACGAGCAGGGCTCCTGCGATTTTCGCGTGGCGTGCCATAGGTATCTGTTCCCTTTTTCTGGAATTGCATCAAGCGCTTCGACAGCGCGAGCCATGGACGTTAGCATTCCGCCGCCCCAGCTAGAAGCGGCGAATTTTTCTTGATTGACGCATCAATCAAAATAAATTAGCCCCGGAATGCAAGTGCTTTTTGCATTTTTTTGGAGTTGGTGATGCCGAAACTGGGAATGGAGCCGATCCGGCGGCGCGCATTGATCGATGCGGCCATTGCCGAAATCGGGGCGAAAGGCGGCCTCGACGTCACGGTCGGCCAGATCGCCAAGCGAGCAGGCGTCTCTGCCGCGCTCGCACACCATTATTTCGGCAATAAGCAGCAGATCCTGATCGAGACGATGCGGCACCTCCTCAGGGAGTTCAACGCGATCGCCAAGAGGCGTATGCGGGCGGGGCAGACCCCGCGCGAAAGGCTGAGCGCAATCGTCGAAGCGAGCTTCGGCGTCGAACAGTTCAGCGATGCGACGGTTGCGACCTGGCTCGCCTTCTATGCGGAGACCCGGAAGTCTTCCGAGGCCTACACGCTCCTGAACGTCTATACCCGTCGCCTGCGGAGCAATCTCCTGCATTCGCTGAGGCAACTCAGCCAACGCCCTGAAGACACGGCCGAAATGATCGGCGCGCTGATTGATGGTCTCTACATTCGCCAGTCGCTGAGGCCTGGTCCCGCATCACCCAAGGATGCCATCCGCCTGGTGGAGACCTTCATCGACAACCTGCTGATCGCGGAGCGTGCCCGATGAGGCCGAATATTCTTACCATCATGGTCGACCAGCTGAACGGCACGCTCTTTCCGGACGGGCCGGCGGACTGGCTTCACGCACCGAACCTGAAGCGGCTTGCCGCGCGCTCCGCACGCTTTCGCAATGCCTACACGGCTTCGCCGCTCTGCGCACCCGGGCGGGCAAGTTTCATGTCCGGGCAGTTGCCGAGCCGCACCCGCGTCTACGACAATGCAGCCGAGTTCGCCTCCGACATCCCCACATTTGCGCATCATCTGCGCCGCGCCGGCTACCAGACGTGTCTTTCAGGCAAGATGCACTTCGTCGGGCCTGATCAGTTGCACGGCTTCGAGGAGCGGCTGACGACGGATATCTATCCGGCCGATTTCGGCTGGACGCCCGACTACCGCAAACCCGGCGAGCGGATCGACTGGTGGTACCACAACATGGCGTCGGTCACGGGTGCCGGCGTTGCCGAAATCACCAACCAGCTCGAATATGACGACGAGGTCGCCCATCACGCGCTGGCTAAGATCTATGATCTCGCCAGGGGCAAGGATGATCGCCCCTGGCATCTGACCGTCAGCTTCACGCACCCGCACGACCCTTATGTGGCACGCAAGCGCTTCTTCGATCTTTACGAGGACTGCCAGCATCTGCAGCCGGACGTGCCGGCTATGCCCTACGAGGCGCACGATCCGCATTCCAAGCGCATTTTCGATGCCAATGACTGGCGCTCCTATACGATCACCGACGCGGATATCGCCCGCTCGCGGCAGGCCTATTTCGCCAACATCTCCTATCTCGACGAGAAGATCGGGGCACTGCTCGATGCGCTTGAGGCCACGCGGCAGGACGCGATCGTCGTGTTCCTGTCGGACCATGGCGACATGCTCGGCGAGCGTGGGCTCTGGTACAAGATGAACTTCTTCGAGGGTTCTGCGCGCGTACCGCTGATGATCGCGGCGCCCGGTCTCAACGTTGGCCTGATCGAAGAACCTGTTTCCACGCTTGACGTTACGCCGACACTCGCCGAGCTTGCCGGGATTTCGCTCGACGACATCATGCCATGGACCGATGGCGAAAGCCTCGTGCCGGTTGCCGGCCAGACCAGGCGTTCCAGCCCCGTGCCGATGGAGTATGCGGCGGAAGCGTCGATCGCGCCTCTGGTCGCGATCCGCGATGGGCAGTGGAAATATGTTCACTGCGAGGTCGATCCGCCGCAGCTTTACGACCTTTCGAACGACCCGCACGAGCTCAGCAATCTGGCTGCCGATCCCGCCCATGCGGAGACGACCGCGTGGCTTGCCGGGGTCGTTGCCGCCAAATGGGACATGGCCGCATTCGATGCGGCCGTCCGCCAAAGCCAGGCGCGGCGCTGGGTGGTCTACGAGGCGCTGCGCAACGGCAGCTACTATCCTTGGGATTACCAGCCGCTGCGCAAGGCATCCGAGCGCTACATGCGCAACCACATGGACCTGAACGTCGTCGAACACGACAACCGCTTTCCCCGAGGTGAATAATGCGTGCCCAGCCCCAAGCATCCCATTTCGTTGACGGACGCTATGTCGAGGATACGGCAGGTGAGGTTTTCGAAAATGTCTTCTCTGCAACCTGCGAGGTGATCGCGAAGCTCCACGCCGCGACCGATGGGATCATCGAGGAAGCGGTCGCGTCGGGTCGTCGGGCCCAGAAGGAATGGGCGGCACTTGCGCCCGCCGAGCGCGGACGCGTACTGCGCCGCGCCGCCGACATCATCCGCTCGCGCAATCGCGAATTGTCGGAACTGGAGACGCTGGATACGGGCAAGCCGATCCAGGAAACGATTGTCGCCGATGCGTCCTCGGGGGCCGATTGCCTGGAATTCTTCGGCGGGCTCGCCGCCACCCTCAATGGCGAGACGATCCCGCTCGGGCGCGATTTCGCCTATACGCGGCGCGATCCACTCGGGCTTTGCGTCGGTATCGGGGCCTGGAACTATCCAACGCAGATCGCATGCTGGAAGGCCGCGCCGGCGCTGGCCGGCGGCAATGCCTTGATCTTCAAGCCTTCCGAGATGACGCCGCTTTGCGCGCTGAAGATTGCCGAAATCTTCATCGAAGCCGGCGCGCCGAAGGGCCTCTTTAACGTCGTCCAGGGTCTTGGCGCAGTCGGGGCGAAGCTCGTTTCCCATCCTGCGGTCGATAAAGTGTCGCTGACGGGCTCGGTGCCGACCGGCTCGAAGGTTTACGCGGCCGCTGCCGCCGGCATCAAGCATGTGACGATGGAACTGGGCGGCAAGTCGCCGATCATCGTCTTCGATGACGCCGACATCGAGAATGCCATCAGCGGCGCCATGCTCGGCAATTTCTATTCGACCGGGCAGATCTGCTCGAACGGCACCCGTGTCTTCGTTCATCGTTCGATCAAGGACCGGTTCCTCACCCGCCTTGCCGAGCGCACCGCATCAATCGTGCTTGGCGATCCACGCAACGAGGAGACCCAGATGGGACCGCTCGTCTCGCACGCCCAGCGCGAGAAGGTGGAGGCCTATATCGAGAAGGGCAAGGCGGAAGGCGCGCGCCTCGTCGCCGGCGGTGAGAGGGTGGCACCCGAGGGTCTCGATGATGGCGCCTTCATTGCGCCGACCATTTTTGCCGACGTGACCGACGACATGACCATCGCGCGCGAGGAAATCTTCGGCCCGGTCATGTGCGTCCTCGATTTTGAGGACGAGGACGAAGTCGTCGAGCGAGCGAACGGCACCGAGTTCGGGCTCTCGGCCGCGGTCTACACGGCCGATCTCACCCGCGGCCACCGTGTCATCGGCCGTATCGATGCCGGCACCTGCTGGATCAACGCCTACAATCTGACACCGGTGGAAATGCCCTTCGGCGGCATGAAGATGTCCGGCGTCGGTCGCGAGAACGGTCGCGCGGCGCTGGAACACTACACGCAGATCAAGAGCGTCTATGTGGGCCTCGGCCCGCAGGACGCGCCGTATTGATGGGGCCGCGCGGATGACCATGGAAGCGGATTTCGTCGTCATTGGCTCCGGCTCGGCCGGCGCCGCCACCGCCTATCGGCTGGCCGAGGACGGGCGCCATTCCGTGCTCGTGCTGGAATATGGCGGCACGGACATCGGCCCGTTCATCCAGATGCCGGCGGCACTGTCCTATCCCATGAACATGGGCATCTACGACTGGGGATTTGAGAGCGAGCCGGAGCCGCATCTCGGCAACCGCAGGCTTGCGACGCCGCGGGGCAAGGTCATCGGCGGTTCGTCCTCCATCAACGGCATGGTCTATGTGCGCGGCCATGCACGCGACTTCGACACCTGGGCGGACCTCGGCGCTCAAGGCTGGTCGTACGCGGACGTTCTGCCCTACTTCAAGCGCATGGAGCACTGGCACGCCGGTGGGCCGTTTGCCGATGCCGGTTCGGGCGATCCATCCTGGCGTGGCCGCTCAGGGCCGATGCACATTACGCGCGGCCCGCGGAAGAACCCACTTTACCGCGCCTTTGTGGAGGCCGGAAAGCAGGCAGGCTTCGAGGCGACGGACGACTACAATGGCGAAAAGCAGGAGGGTTTCGGGCCGATGGAGCAGACGGTCTGGAAAGGCCGCCGCTGGTCCACGGCGAATGCCTATCTGCGGCCGGCGCTAAAGAAGAAGAACACCGAGCTCGTCCGGTGTTTCGCCCGCCGCGTCATCATCGAGAATGGCAAGGCGACCGGCGTCGAGATCGAACGCGGCGGCGCCATCGAGATCGTGAAGGCGCGGCGCGAGGTGATCATCGCCGCATCGTCGATCAATTCGCCGAAGCTCCTGATGCTCTCCGGCATCGGCCCGGCCGCGCATCTCGCCGAGCACGGCATCGCGCCTGTCGCGGATCGACCGGGCGTTGGCGCCAATCTGCAGGATCATCTGGAGCTTTATATCCAGTACGCATCGCTTCAGCCGATCACACTCTACAAGCACTACAATCTGATCGGAAAGGGTCTCGTCGGTCTGCAATGGTTGCTGTTCAAGACGGGCCTTGGAGCATCGAACCAGTTCGAAAGCGCCGCTTTCCTGCGCTCGGCTCCCGGCGTCGATTATCCGGACATCCAGTACCACTTCCTGCCCATGGCGGTGCGCTACGACGGCAAGGCGGCTGCCGAAGGCCATGGGTTTCAGGCCCATGTCGGGCCCATGCGCTCGCCTTCGCGCGGTTCGGTGACGTTGCGCAGCGGCGAGGCCAAGGACAAGCCCGTCATCCGGTTCAACTATATGGGCCATGAAAAGGATTGGGCGGACTTCCGCCACTGCATCCGCCTGACGCGCGAAATCTTCGGGCAACCGGCCTTTGCCGATTACGCGGGCAAGGAGATCCAGCCCGGCATCAATCTGCAGTCGGATGTCGACCTCGACGGCTTCATTCGAGACCACGCTGAAAGCGCCTATCACCCCTGCGGCACGTGCCGGATGGGGCGCGCGGATGATCCGATGGCGGTGGTCGATCCCGAATGCCGCGTCATCGGCGTCGACGGCCTGCGCGTGGCCGATAGCTCGATCTTCCCGCAGATCACCAATGGCAATCTGAACGGCCCGTCGATCATGGTCGGCGAAAAGGCCGCGGATCACATTCTCGGTCGCCAGCCGCTCGCGCCGGAAAATGCCGAGTCCTGGATCAACCCACGTTGGAAGACGAGCGACCGCTAAAAGGTCGATCTAGTCGAAGATCACGCCCTTGGTGACGATGAAGCAGCCATAGGGCCGCTCTTCGCTGGTCTGCACGACGGCATAGGCTTGTCGGGCCGCATCGTAGAAGGCGTGGCGCTCGATCGACGTCATGCCGATGTCACCGGCTTCCGCGCGGTCGGCTGCTGCCTTGAACTCCTCGTGGATCGGCAGCCGTTCACCGGGCTTGCCGACAACCTGCATGTGCGCAATCGGGTGATCGACGAAGCTGTCGAGCGGGAAGAGCTTGAAGAGCGCTTCGGCAAATTCTGTGGTGTCGACGCCTGCGAGCCGGACGAGCTTCTTCGTCACCGTATGGAACGCTACCGATGTCGCGGGAAAGTTGGCGTCGCAGATGACGAGCGTGTCGCCGTGGCCCATCGAGCGCAGAATCCACAGCAATTCCGCATCGATCATCGTCGGGATGGACTTCAGCATCTCGGTCTCCTTGGTGCGCCTTGCTGCACTTTTCGCGACGAGATCGAGTTCGGTCAATCGATCCATCGCTTGATTTCGCGCCCGAAGGCCGCTTATCACTGACGTTATGGAGCAAGCCGCGCGTTCGCGCTGCAGGAATGAAGAGGTCGCCCGATGGACATCCGCCAGATCAACGACGAGTACTCCGTCGCAGCCCAGATCACCGCCGAGGACGTCAAGGAGATCAAGGAGATGGGCTTCAAGTCCATCGTCTGTCATCGCCCGGACGGCGAAGCCGAAGGCCAGCCGGAATTTGCTTCCGTGAAGGCCGAGGCCGAAAAGCTCGGCCTCGAGATCCGCCACGTGCCCTTCGGCGCCGAAGGCGTTTCGCAAGACCAGATCAACGCATTCGTCGACTGCCTGGACGAGATGCCTCGTCCGATGCTCGGCTATTGCCGCTCCGGCGCGCGCTCGACGAAGATTTACGAACTGACCCGGCACATCCGCAATTGAGGGTGTAGCGCCCAAACAGGGCGCCTCCTTTAACTTCTTGCCGCGTTACGGATGTCGCTCAGCGAGCGCGTCGGCGTGATCGCTTCGGGGTCGATGCGGATTTCGATGATCGCGGGCTTGCCGCTCGCCTTCGCGCGCTCGTAGGCGGCCTCAAATTCCGCAGTCTCCGTTACCACTTCGCCATGGCCGCCGAAGGCGCGGGCATAGTCGGCAAAATCAGGGTTGGTAAGATCCGTTGCACTGACGCGGCTTGGATATTCGCGCTCCTGGTGCATGCGGATCGTGCCGTACATGCCGTTGTTGATGACGAGCACGATCACGGGCAGGTCATAGCGCACGGCGGTCGCGAATTCCTGGCCATGCATCAGGAAGCAGCCGTCTCCGGCAAAGCAGATCACGTCGCGTTCGGGGAAGAGCTGCTTGGCAGCGACAGCGGCGGGCATGCCGTAGCCCATCGATCCGGAGGTCGGCGCGGCCTGGGTCGCAAAGCCCCGGAAGCGATGGAAGCGATGGAGCCATGTGGCGTAGTTGCCGGCACCGTTGGTGAAGATCGTATCGGCCTTCGCGTTTTCCTCGATCCAATTCATGATGGCGCCCATCTGCACCTTTCCAGGGCCTTCCGTGGGCGGCGTGGACCAGGTTCGGTAGGCATCGTGAAGGGCGGCGGCGCGATCCGCACTCGCAGGTGCCGGATTGCGGGACGTCGAAGGCAAGGCGGCGCAGAAGGCTGCAGGGCTCGCATTGATCGCAACGTCCGGCCGGTAGACGCGGCCAAGCTCGCCGGCATCCGGGTGCACATGGATCAGCTTCTGGCGCGGGTAGGGGCTTTCCAGCAACGTGTAATTGGACGACGGCATCTCCGAGAACCGTCCACCGAGAAGCAGAACGAGGTCGGACTGCTTGATGGCCTCGGCCAGGACCGGATTGATACCGATCCCGACATCGCCGGCATAGCAGGGGTGCAGATGATCGAAGAGCGCCTGTCGGCGGAAGGAGCAGCCGACGGGCAGCTCGTGGCGCTCGGCAAAGCTCGCAAATCGGCTGACCGCTTCGGCCGTCCAGCGCGACCCGCCGAGAATGGCGAAGGGGCGTTCGGCCTCCGTGATCAGCCGCTCGACCTCTTCCATCTGGTGTGGCGACGGATAGGTCTCGACGGGCGTGTATGGCTTTGGCTCGGGTGCCTCCACGATTTCGCGCAGCACGTCTTCCGGAAGCGTCAGGACCACCGGGCCGGGCCGGCCGGACGTTGCGACGGCAAAGGCGCGCGTCACGAATTCCGGAATGCGGCGGGCATCGTCGATCTCGCCGACCCATTTCGCATATTCGGTGAAGGCGCGCCGATATTCGATTTCCTGGAAGGCTTCGCGCTCGCGCGCCTCGCGCTGCACCTGGCCGATGAAGAGGATCATCGGGGTGGAATCCTGCCGCGCGATATGGAGGCCGGCGGAGGCGTTGGTTGCGCCGGGGCCGCGCGTCACGAAGCAGATGCCCGGTTCGCCGGTCAGGCGGCCCCAGGCGTCGGCCATCATTGCCGCGCCGCCTTCCTGGCGGCAGACGGTCACGCCGATATCGGCATCGACCAGCGCGTCGAGCACAGCAAGATAGCTCTCGCCCGGCACGCAGAAGAGCCGCTTCGTGCCGTTGGCCACCAATGCGTCGACAATCAGCTGTCCGCCGGTTCTCATCGTGTGTTCCTTTTTTTGATTCCTGAGGCTTTTTATCGTTCTTGGCGGCGCGGATGCGCGAGGACACGGTCGACCCAGGATCGAAATGCCTCGATCGGTTGCGCGGCGCCGATTTCGTTCAGCGTTTCGTGGCGGAAGCCGGAGATGAGGGCAAGCGTCACATCGCGGAAACCTGCCTTGCGAAGATCTTGCGCCATCCGGTCGACGGCCTTGCCGCCGTTCGTCGCGGGATCTTCCGTGCCGCCGACGAGATGGATCGGCAGATTGCGATCGATGCCCGACCAGTTGCTTGAATTTCCGCCGCGATAAATCAGGCCGAAAAGGTCCTGCCAAAGCGACACGGACGCATCGAAGCCGCAAAGCGGATCCGCGATATAGGCGTCGACCACGGCCGGATCGTGCGACAGCCAGTCGAACAGTGTTCGGCGGTCCGGCACCGCCTTGCCCCAGGCCTCGAACGTCAGCCTAGGCAGGATCCCGCTCGGCACGTCGGAACCCTTCATCGCCTTTTCGACGGCGAGGATTGCCTGTGCCGCGCGGCCGGCCGCGCCCGCCTGGAAATTGGAGTTCCAGACCGCCACGGCGTCGAAGGCTGCCGGGTTCGAGATCACGCTGTTCCAGGCGATCAGGCCGCCCATGGAGTGCCCGAACAGGATGACGGGCAGCCCCGGATGAGCTTCGAGCGCATGAGCGCGGACCGCCATTACGTCGGCGAGAACCTTGCGGCGCCCGTCGCTGGTCGCAAAGCGGCCGAGAGGCGCGTCGGCAGCGACGGTTTCTCCATGGCCGCGATGATCGTGGGCGTAGACAGCAAGACCGGCGGCAGCCATCGACCGCGCGAAGGCCGCATAGCGCGCCGAATGCTCGGCCAGGCCGTGCGACAGCAGAAGGATCCCGCGCGCAGGTCCAACCGCCGGCTGGTGCCGCACGCTCAGCGTCGCGCCGGTCGGGCTGTCTATGGAATATGCCTGTTCGAAGCTGGACGTCATGGCCGCCATGCATAGGCGAGCCGCAGTCTGCCCGCAATCGCCGTGATGATCATCGCGGAGCCGCTCGCTTGAGGCAGTCCGAGCAAGCCGCTAAATAGTGGCCTCCCGGAAATGAGGTGGCGCCATGACTGACGATCTCGTTCTTTTCACCAACCCTATGTCACGCGGGCGGATCGCGCGCTGGATGCTCGAAGAGGCGGGTGTGGACTACGAGACGCGCGCGCTCGGTTATGGGCCCGACATGAAGAGCCCCGACTACCTCGCCATCAACCCGATGGGCAAGGTGCCGGCGGTCAAGCATGGCAACCGCGTGGTGACCGAGTGCGCGGCAATCTGTGCTTACGTCGCCGACGCGTTTCCACAGGCGGGGCTTTCGCCGGCGCTCACCGACCGGGCCGACTATTATCGGTGGCTTTTCTTCGCCGCCGGTCCGCTCGAAGCCGCCGTCACCAACAAGAGCCTGGAAGTGGCCGTGCCCGATGAAAAGCAGGGGTTCGTGGGATACGGGAACTTCGCTGCCGTCATGAACACGCTTGCCAAAGCTCTTTCACGCGGGCCGTACATTGCCGGTAATCGGTTCACCGCAGCTGATGTGTATGTCGGTGCGCAAGTGTCGTGGGGTCTGCAGTTCGGCACGTTCGAGCAGCGTTCGGAATTTGCAGCTTATGCCAAGCGGCTCGCCGATCGTCCGGCCTACAAGCGGGCCACTGAAAAGGACGATGCGCTGTTGGCGGAGATGAAGTCGGCCAGCTAATTGCCGATACGCATTGATAGCGGCGGCCGGATTGCATAAAAGCGGGCCAATCGCAAAGCGCGCCCGCAGTCCCCTCATTAGTTACAGGAAAGATCGCGCCCTCATGGCACGTCAATTCATCTACCACATGGCCGGCCTCAACAAGGCCTACGGCGCAAAGAAGGTGCTGGAGAATCTGCACCTGTCCTTCTACCCCGATGCCAAGATCGGCATCCTCGGTCCCAACGGGGCCGGTAAGTCGACCGTGCTCAAGATCATGGCCGGCATCGACAAGGAATATTCAGGCGAAGCCTGGCTCGCCGAAGGTGCCACCGTCGGCTATCTGGCGCAGGAGCCCGACCTCGATCCGGCACTCGACGTTTTCGGCAATGTGATGACGGGCGTGGCGCGCAAGACCGCGATCATCGACCGTTACAACGAACTGATGATGAACTATTCCGACGAAACGGCCGACGAATCCGCCCAGTTGCAGGACGAGATGGACCGGCTGAACCTTTGGGATCTCGAACAGCAGGTCGAGATGGCGATGGAAGCGCTCGGCTGCCCGCCCAAGGAAGCCGACGTCACGACGCTTTCGGGCGGTGAGCGCCGCCGTGTCGCGCTTTGCCAGCTTCTGCTGCGCGAGCCCGACCTGCTGCTGCTCGACGAACCGACCAACCATTTGGACGCCGAGACCACGGCCTGGCTTGAAAAGCACCTGCGCCAATATCCGGGCGCGGTGATGATCATCACCCACGATCGCTACTTCCTCGACAACGTCACCGGCTGGATTCTCGAGCTCGATCGCGGGCGCGGCATTCCGTACGAAGGCAACTATACGAAGTACCTCGAAGCCAAGGCCAAGCGGCTCAAGCAGGAGGGTCGCGAGGATGACGCCCGTCAAAAGGCGATCGCCCGCGAACGCGAGTGGATGGGATCGAGCCCCAAGGCGCGGCAGTCGAAGTCGAAGGCCCGTATCGCGGCATTCGAGGATCTGCTTGCAGCGGCGGACAACCGTCGCCCGACCGACACGCAGATCGTCATTCCCCATGGCGATCGCCTCGGCAATGTCGTCATCGAGGTCAATGGCATTTCCAAGAGCTTCGGCGACCGCCTCCTGATCGAGGACCTGTCGTTCAAGCTGCCACCCGGCGGCATCGTCGGCGTCATCGGACCGAACGGCGCCGGCAAGACGACGCTCTTCAAGATGATCACCGGCCAGGAAAAGCCGGACAATGGCGATGTCCGCGTCGGTGAGACCGTCAAGCTCGGCTATGTCGACCAGAGCCGCGACGCGCTCGATCCGGACAAGACCGTGTGGGAAGAAATTTCCGGCGGTGCCGAAGTGGTGAAGCTCGGCAAGCATGAGGCCAACACGCGCGCCTATTGCTCGTCCTTCAATTTCCGCGGCGGCGACCAGCAGCAGAAGGTCGGCAATCTGTCGGGCGGTCAGCGCAACCGCGTGCATCTTGCCAAGATGCTGAAGACCGGCGGCAACGTTCTGCTGCTCGACGAACCGACGAACGACCTCGACACCGAAACGCTGGCCGCGCTCGAAGATGCGCTGGAAAGCTACGCCGGCTGCGCCGTCATCATCAGCCACGATCGCATGTTCCTCGACCGGCTTGCGACCCACATCCTGGCGTTCGAAGGCGACAGCCACGTCGAGTGGTTCGAGGGCAATTTCGAAGACTACGAAAAGGACAAGGTCCGTCGTCTCGGCGTCGAAAGCGTCAATCCGCGCCGCATGACCTACAAGCGCCTGACGCGCTGACTTTGGCTACGGTACCGGTCGCCTTCCATTTTAAGGAGGGCGGCCGGCGCCATCGCTCGCCTGGCGGCCGGTGAATGCAGACTTCAGATTTTCTGACTGGTCGGGACGGTCGCCGATTGGCAAGAGTACAGCCGATCGTCCGGAGAACCGTCGCCATGACCTTGCCCCTTCAATCTTCCCTGCCGCTCGACATGCCGACTGAGGTCGTGGCTGGTCGCCGTCTTTCCGCGACCGTTGGTGGGCTTTTCGCGGCCACGGGCGACGATTTCATCAGCGGGCCGGTGTCGTCACTCGACCTCACCTTCGACGGTATCGTTGGCGATTTCCATGCGGGTGCCACTCGGCGCTCCGGTGGGCGTGAGCCATGGTATCCCCGGGGCACGGAGATGCGCAACGAGCGTCAGCTCAGCATCGTCTCAGCGGACGAGCTGTCGATGGCGGCAATCGATATGGGCATCGATCGCATCCGACCTGAATGGATCGGTGCCAATCTCTTGCTCGACGGTATTCCGCAGCTTTCGATGCTGCCGCCGCGCACGCTGCTTTTCTTCGCGAACGGTGTCACCTTGAAGATCGACGGGCAAAACGCGCCTTGCCGGCTGTCCGGCAACTCGATCGCGGATCATTTTCCCGATCACGATCACACCGCACTCGCGCTGTCTTTCAAGGACGCCGCCAAGCGTCGCCGCGGGCTCGTCGCCTGGGTGGAGAAGCCAGGTCGGATCACTGTGGGCGAAGGCGTGAAGGTGCAGGTTCCGGAACAGTGGATCTATCGCGCCTGAACGATATCGCTGCGGACAGAGGCTCCGAGCGGCTTGCAACAGCGTCCAGAAACATATAAAGATATCTTTATATCGTTTTTGGATGTTACGAATGCTCGATCACTACAAGCTCGGTCTCGACGAAATCGTCGACCTGTTAAAAGCCGCGGGTGAGCAAACGCGCATGCGGCTGCTCTGGCTGCTGGCGACGAGCGACCTCACAGTAACCGATCTTACCGATATTCTCGGTCAATCGCAGCCCCGCATTTCGCGCCATCTCAAGCTTCTCGGCGAAGCCGGCCTCATCGAGCGCTACCAAGAGGGTGCCTGGGCCTATTTCAGGCTGACCAGCGAAGGGCGGGCGGCTGGCCTTGCGCGCCTTTTAATCGATGCCATCTCGGCCAATGATGCCATCCTGGCGCGCGACGCGGAACGCCTTCGCGCAGTTCAGAAGGTGCGGGCGGAAAAGGCGCAGTCGTACTTCTCGCGCAATGCCGAAAGCTGGGACGACCTGCGTTCGCTGCATGTGAGCGACGATCGCGTCGAGGCGGCGCTGACGGAACTGGTCGGCACGACGCCTTTCGATTCGATGCTCGATCTTGGCACCGGTACGGGCCGCATCCTCCAGCTTTTCCAGGGGCTCTATCGGCGCGGCATCGGCGTGGACGCAAGCCGCGATATGTTGGCCGTCGCGCGTGCCAATCTCGATCGCAACGGGCTCAGCCACGCTTCGGTGCGTCATGGCGACATCTTCAACCTGCCACTCGACCGCGAGACCTTCGACCTCGTGACGATCCACCAGGTCCTGCACTATCTCCAGTCGCCGGACGATGCGATCGCGGAAGCGGCACGCATGCTGCGGCCGGGCGGGCGGCTCATCATCGTTGATTTCGCTCCGCACGAACTGGAGCGGCTGCGCGAAGAGCACGCCCATGTGCGCCTCGGATTTTCGCATCAGACAATCGGCGAGGCGCTGCGCTCGGCTGGTCTCTCCATCGAGCGGATCGTCGATCTGGAGCCGGAGGAGGAGGGCAGCGAATCGCTGACCGTCACTATCTGGCTCGCACGCGATCCGCGCCTTCTCATTGCAGGCGACGAGAGCGCCGATGTCACCAAGGGACTTGCCTGACCATGTCGCTCCTTAGAAGATCAAGCCCTTCGCTCAGCGCCGACCGGATCAATGTCTCCTTCGAGTTCTTCCCGCCGAAGACTGGGGACATGGAGACGCAGCTTTTCGAAAGCGTGTCGAAGCTCGCGCCTTTCAATCCGGATTTCGTTTCGGTGACCTATGGGGCAGGCGGATCGACCAAGCAGCCGACGCTGAACACCGTCAGCCGCATCCACCGCGAGACCACGCTGTCGACCGCGGCGCATCTGACGTGCGTCGATGCCAGCCGCGAAGAAGTCGATGCGGTCGTTCGCGAGTTCTGGGATGTCGGCGTGCGTCACTTCGTGGCTCTGCGCGGCGATCCGTCGGGTGGCATCGGCACGCGCTTCAAGCCGCACGCGGATGGCTATGCCAATGCCGCTGAGCTGGTGGCAGGCCTGAAAGCTTTCGCCGATTTCGAGATTTCAGTGTCCGCTTACCCGGAGAAGCACCCGGAAAGCCCGGATTTCATGACCGACATCGACATGCTGAAGCGCAAGGTCGACAATGGTGCGACGCGGGCGATCACGCAGTTCTTCTTCGATAACGACACCTATGAGCGCTACGTCGAGCGTGTCCGCCGCGCAGGGATCTACATCCCGATCGTCCCGGGCATTCTGCCGATCCACAATTTCGGGCAGGTCGCTCGGTTTGCCGGCATGTGCGGTGCGTCGATCCCGACATGGCTGGCCGAGCGATTCGAAGGGTTGGAAGACGACGCCCAGACCCGCTCGCTGATCGCAGCCGCACTCGCGGCCGACCAGGTGATGGATCTCGTCGAGCGCGGCGTCCATGATTTTCATTTCTACACGATGAACCGGGCCCAGCTCGTCTATGCGATCTGCCATCTCCTCGGTCTTCGCGGCCGTGCGCCGCAGGCGGAGGACAAGGCCGTGGCCGCGGCCTGATCGTAGGCTAAGAAGGGCGTCACCGGACGCCCACTTCACAATGGAAAAAGGGGATCGCCGACGAGACGATCCCCTTTTCCTATTCTTGCTGGGTCTACGTAATGAAGGCGCTTTCGGGCCCTGGTCCCTTCAGGTGAATGTCCCTTCAGATGAAGAGCATGCTCCCGATGAAGGCGAACGCGGCACAGATCATGACAACATTGAACTGTTGCGTCAGTCTCATGGTCACCTCCTCGCAGTTAACCTCCTGATAATAGGTGTTAACACGTATCGCGAAAAGGGAATTCGTTGCTGCAGTGCGAGAGCGCACGATACGAATGATTTCATTTTCACCGCTAGGGCGCTGTTTTGTTTTCATCTTGTTGCCATCGTCGCCGGCGTAGGAAGAGTGGATAATCTTTCCGCGCTGCGTCGTGCGGGCCGCAACGCGCCTGCCGACCTTTACCCTCAGCGACAAACTGATAGCGTCCGCCATCATCAGGAGCCGACCCCATGCAGCGATTCACCACCGGAACCGAGGCGGCGCTCTCGCTGAGACCAGACGCGCCGCTCTACTGTTTCCGGCCGAAGGTTCTCATCGAGGATGCGCAGCGTTTCATGCGGCAATTTCCCGGTGAGACGGCCTATGCGGTGAAGACCAATGGCGAGCCGATGGTGCTGGAAACATTGGTCAAGGCTGGCGTGAAGACCTTCGACGTCGCTTCCCCAGCCGAATTCGCGGCCGTGCGCGCCGCCTCCAAGGATGCCGAGATGCTCTACATGCATCCGGTCAAGGCGCAGTCGGACATCCGCCTTGCGCTCGAGACCTACGGCATACGGGTAATGTCGCTCGATCATGAGGACGAGATCGCCAAGGTGCTGCGCATTGTGCGGGCGCTCGATCTCGATCCAGCGGATTTCACCATCTTCGTCCGGCTTCAGACGAAGGGTCACGCGGCCTACGAGCTCTCCAAGAAGTTCGGCGCAGCACCCGGTCATGCGGTGGAACTGGTTCAGCGTCTGGATCGCATCGGCTTCAAGGTCGGTCTCTGCTTCCACGTGGGCAGCCAGATCGCCGAATCGGAATCCTACGAACGCGCGCTGGCATCGGCCGATTGGGTGCGCAGTCGCGCTGGCGTTTCTCTCGCCGGCCTCGATGTCGGCGGCGGCTTTCCCGCCGAATACGGCCATGATCCCAACCGCAAGAAGCCCGATATCCCGACCATCGACGAACTTCTGGAGCGGCTTGATCTCAACCTGACGGAATGGGGCTTCAAGACGCTGCCGCTTGTCGCCGAGCCGGGCAGGGCGATCGTCGCGCGGTCGTTTTCGCTGGTTGTAAGGGTTCTGCTGCGCAAGGGACGGCGGCTCTATATCAATGACGGCATCTGGGCGTCGCTGTCCGACAGCTGGACCGGCAAGATCACGCTTCCGGCCCGTTTTATCCCGGATCCTGCCCGCAAATCACGCAATGGCGATCCGGAAAACGTCGTGCCGTTCAAGGTCTGCGGCGCCACCTGCGACAGCGTCGACATCCTCTCGCGGCCGTTCTGGTTGCCGGAAACGGTGGACACGGGCGACTGGATCGAGATCGGCCATATCGGCGCCTATTCGCTGTCGCTGCGTACGCGCTTCAACGGGTTCTACCCGGATGATTTCGTGGAGGTGACCACCGCGTTCGGCGACGAGGGCGCACCGGAAGGTTTCGCGAGCCTGGAAACGATGGCTTCTTGAGCCATGACGTTGCGGATCGTCTCTCTCAACGCCTGGGGCGGCCGGCTGCATCAGCCGCTTCTCGATTATCTCGCTGCATGTAACGCCGATATCTACTGTCTCCAGGAGATCGTTCGTGACCCGGCTTCGACGATGTCCCGATGGTCCGCCTACCGCGACGGCGCTCACGAACTTGCCCAGCGCACGAACCTCTTTGAGGAGATCCGCGCGGCGCTGCCCGAGCACGATGCCTTCTTCGCACCCAACGCGACCGGCGACCTCTTCGTCGGTGTCGATCGGGTTCCGACCTTCTTCGGGCTTGCAACCTTCGTGCGCCGAACGTTGGCCGTGGTCGGACAAGCCACCGATTTCGTTCACGGCTCGTTTTCGGCCGAGGGGTTCGGTGCTCATCCGAGGCCGCGCAACGCCCATTGCGTGCGGCTCTACGAGGCGGCGGGCGGCCGCACGCTCACCGTCTGCCATATGCATGGCCTGCGCGATCTGGCCGGCAAGTCCGATACGGAAGAACGCGATGTGCAGGCGCGATCGCTTTTGCGTCTGATCCGGCAGGTGTGGGCGGAGGGTGAACCGCTGATCGTATGCGGCGATTTCAACGTCTTGCCGGACAGCCGCACCTTCGAGACCCTCAGCGAGGCTGGGCTTGCCGATCTGGTAACCGCGAGAGGATTTACCGACACGCGCACCTCCCATTATTCGAAGGACGTGCGCTTTGCCGACTACATGCTCACCAATAGCGCGGTGAAGGTTGTTAGCTTCGACGTGGTCGAACGGCCGGAGGTTTCAGACCACCGGCCGCTGTTGCTTGAGATGGAATGACGCTCCGTCAGAGCTGAGCGAGCAGTTCCGGCGTCGGCCATGCGTCTGCGGGCATGCCGAGGCGAAGCTGCTCGGCGCGCACCGCATCGCGGGTGCCCGCACCGAGAATGCCGTCAATGTCGCCGACATTGTAACCACGCGCTTGAAGGCGGCGCTGCAGGTCCATCATCTGCTCGGCGCTGAGACCGGCAGGTGGATTGCCGGCAGCATATCTGTCAGCACCTGCGAGACGCGTGCCGAAATAGGCTGCTGACGTTGTGTAGATGAAGGACTGGTTCCACTCGAGATAGACGTCGAAATTCGGATAGGCCAGGAAGACGGGGCCGAAGCGGCCCTGCGGCATGATCAGACGTGCCTGCATGCCGGCATCGGGCAGAGAGCCGTTGCGGGGTGAAACCCCGAGCGACTGCCATTCGCCGACGGTCGCGCCGCCGGAAAGACCGGTGCGCTCCCAAGGCAAGCTTTGCGGAATGGTGACTTCCTGGAGCCAAGGTTCGCCAGCGCGCCATCCGAGGCTGCGGATGAAGTTGGCGCCCGTCAGGATCGCGTCGGCACTGCTCGTCTTGACGTTCACATGGCCATCGCCATCGCCGTCGACGCCGAATTGGATGATGTCGGCCGGCAGCATCTGGACCTGTCCGATCTCGCCGGCCCAGGCGCCCGTCATCGTCGCGGGGTCGAGGTCACCGCGTTCGGCCATGGCAATGGCGCCGATCAGCTGCGGACGGAAGAGCGCGGGACGACGGCAATCATGTGCAAGCGTCGCAAGCGCATTGACGGTGTTGATGTCGCCCTGAACGGCACCGAAATCGGTTTCCAGGCCCCAGAAGGCGGCAATAACCGGTCCGGGTACACCAAATTCCTGTTCTGCGCGCGCGAAGACGGAGGCATGGCGCTGCAGCATGGCCTGGCCCTGCTGCATGCGATTGTTGCTGATGATCCGCTGCGAAAACTCGATGAAGTTCATGCGGAAGACGCTTTGGCTGCGATCGTGGTTCAGCACCTGCTGATCCTGGCGCGCGCTGCCAAGCACCCGATCCGCTGCTTCCGGCGATAGGCCCTGAGCGACCGCTTCGGCGCGTACGCCCTGCAGGAACTGCCCGAAATCTCCGCCACACTGCTGGGCGAAGGCGCTCGTCGCCATCAGCGTTGCGAGAAGTCCGGTTCCGATGCCGAGAAGGCTCTTCCTGGCAGATGTCGTGATCGTCATAGGCTTGGTTCCCCAGCTGGTATCCGTCGATGTCCCGCGCTCGCAATGCAGGCGGATATTGGCTCAGTTGTGGCAGGTCGTTCGCTTTGCCTCAGCTCGTCGCATTGGACAGCCAACGCCGCCATTGCTCGATGGTACCGTTGAAGACGTTGATGTCGGTGTTGCCTGTGATGCCCGGCACGATGCCCGTGCCCGTATACTGCCAGAACGTCCAGGAATGTCCGGGGTAGAGCGTATCGGGATGCTCCGCGACGGCGCGCAGCCACATCGGGTAGTCGAGGAAGTGGCCCTCGGTGTTCTCCCGGTGAAAGTCGATTGTCGTATAGATGATCGGGCGCTTGCCGTAGTGCCGCTCGAGCGCGTTCAGGAACACCTGCATTTCGCTGCGTACTTTCTCCGGCGGCGGGCGCAGGCGGCATGTCGGCGACAGGTGGTTCCACTCCATGTCGAGCACGGGCGGCAGGGCATCGCGCTCGCGCGGAACGTGGCGGATGTACCACTGCACCTGTTCGATGGCCGGACGGCAGAAATAGAAGAAGTGGTAGGCGCTGCGCGGAATGCCGGCTGCGCGACTGCCTGCCCAGTATTCCTCAAACTTCGGGTCGAACATGTCGCCGCCCTCTGTCGCCTTGATGAAGGCGAAGGAGACCCCTGCGGCGCGGGCCGTGTGCCAGTCGATCGTGCCTTGATATTTCGACACGTCGATACCGTGGACCGCATAGGTCGACGGCGACCGGGCAAAATCCTGCGGGTCGTTGTCGCCGAAGCGGGGAGCGTTGACCGGAGAGATGTGGAGGATATCGGTAGCGGTGGTGCTGCAGGCTGAAAGAGCGGCCGTCATGACCAGGATCAGGAGAATGCCGGCGCGTCTTATCATCTAGGCTCCGCGAATCAGGAGGGGAATCATCGCTCCCTTCCTAACGGCTCGTACCCGCCGACTAAAGCGGCAGCTCAGCGACCATTCGCCCGCGTGATGACGACGATCCTCGCATAGTCGCGGAAGAGGGTTCGGGCTTCCACATGCGCGCCTTCGCCGGCCGCAGCCAGTTTGGCAGCGTCAAAAAGTTCGGCGCGCGGCGTGACGTGGAACCGCGCCAGCCACGCCCTCAACAGTCGGCGAAATGCCGGCGGCAATTCAACCTGCTGGCCGAAATCGACGATGTGGACGGAGCCACCGGGTTTGGTGGCCTTGAGTGCTGCGGCAATCGCCTGCTGCCAGCTCGGGATCATCGAGACGGCGTAGGAGATGAACACGCGGTCGGCCTTGTCGAAGCCGAAGAGCGCCTGGCAGTCGAAATTCGTCGCATCGCCTTCCGCGACGATGATCTTTCGGGCATGTGCGGCCCGATCGATGTTGCCTCTCGCGGTCTCCAGCATCTGCGGCGAGATGTCGATGCCGCAATAGCGGGCATCGGGATAGCGCTTCGCGGCGGCCAGGAGGTTGCGTCCTGTACCGCAGCCAAGTTCCAGCACAGTGCCACCGCTCGGGACCGCCAACGCGTCGAGCATCTGATCCCGTCCAAGCAGGAAGTATTTGCGCGTCAGATCGTAGATGTGGCGCTGATAGCGGTAGACGCCGTCCATCAACACCGCGTGCTCGGCGGATTGCGTGCGTTCCAGCCCCATCATGCGCCTTTGCGCTCATACACATGGAGGCCGCCATAGATGGCGGAGCGATCGCGCGCGTGGCCTTCCGCGCTGGCGGCTGCGTTGTAATTCCACTGGTCGAGAAGGACGGGCAGGAGACGGCCTGGAAGAATGGAGGGTTCACCGGCCGTTCGGAAAATGACACGCGCGCCTGGCGCGGCCGTCCGGCAGATTTCCGTCCAGAGCGCGTTCAACTGCGCGTCGCTCATCCAGTCCTGGGCGTCGAGCAGGATGTAACGATCGACCGACGACGCAGGCTTGTCGGCAAGCAGCGTCGTGAAGCTCTGGTGGTGGACGAAGACACGACCGGCGTTCTCTCGCAGGGTCGCATGATGCCGGGCTTGCAGGTAAGGCGGCAGCGACCCTTCGTCCGGCTCCGGATAATGCCGGGCAAATGCCTGCCAGGCGAAATAGTTGTCTTCCAGCGGAAAATGGCAGGCGAGTTTTTCGAGGCGCGCTCGCAAGACGTTGGTCACGCGCATCTCTGCGTCCGCCGCAGCCAGCTCTTCATATTGGGCAGGCGGGATGCCGAGCCCGAACAGCGATGCCTTGCTGCGCGTCAGCAGGCGGATGAGCGGCTTGTCGAAGAGCGGCGCGAGGTGCTCGTCGAAAAATTGTCGCTGCTCGCGCATGGAGCGCGTCTGCATGATCTCTGCGGGGTTCACGCCATGGAGCCGTGCGGCCAGGTGGCCGGCGGAGATGAAGAGACCGAGAAGCCCGCTTCGGTAGAAATTGCGATTGAAAATCGTGATGCGTTTCCGCCCGTTGAGCCCGCGACCTTCCCAGTAGGCGCGGCTTTGCGCATCCAGATGCGGTGCGACGAACTGGTGGTAGGCAAGGCTGTTGTGCGACTGGTGCGTGCCTGCGAAGAAGCGGAAGAAGTCGCTCTGGCTCGGAAGATGCGCAACACTGGCGAGCTTCAGCTTGTTCAAGGCGATATGCGCGCGGTTCAGATCGACCACATCAATGCGCGCCGGTGCCCGAGTGAGATAGGACAGAACGTTGCAGCCGCCCGAACCGATGGTGACGATGCGGCTTTTCGGCGTCAGGGCCATGGCCTGCATGTCGACCTCCGGGTCCTCCCAGATCTGGGGATAGACGAGACCCGAAAACACGAAGGCAAAAAGGCGCTCGGAAAGACCGGCCTTGCTGATCGGCGAGTGACGCAACACGGCGTCGCGGATATGGCGGGTCTTCCGGCCGGGCAGGCCTCGCGTGATACCGGTCATGGCAGGCGATTCTCCCTCGCGCTTCGATGGGAAAACTGCCTAGCGGGGCGACATTACAGCCCTGTGACGGCGCAGCCGGACGCGACGGAAGTCGATGATGTGTCCAAGCATCCTCTAAAATTTTGAGGCTTGTTTTAACGCTTCATCAAACTTTATCCAGTTTCTACGCTAACCAATGCTTAATGCTTGAAATGGTAGATTTTTCACGATCGGGATCATGAAGATCGGGATGGTGGATGCTTTCGGACGTCATTACGAGCATAAGAGCGCGCTATGCCTTCGCTGGCACGGCTTTCGGCTCGATTTTCACGTCAGCGGCCTTCGCCTACGATGCAGCGGTGATCCAAAGCGCTGAGCCTTTCACGTCGCTGGTCCAGACCAATCCCGTCTACACGGCCGTGGCGCTCTTTCCGGCGTTGATGGGCTACACCTTCTTCAAGGTCGGCGAATCCCGCGCACGGCTCGTTGCCGAGCTAGAGCGCCGCATCGAAGCCGAACACACGCTCGAGCACAATGCGTTTCACGATTCCCTGACATCGCTGAAGAACCGGCACGCGCTGGAGTGCGACGTGCTCGACCGGATCGCCGAGGGTGTCGGGCCGAACAATCGGCCGGCGCTGATGCTGCTCGATCTCGACAAGTTCAAGTTCATCAACGACACCATGGGGCACAATGTCGGCGATGCGATCCTGCTTGCGCTGTCCGATCGGCTGCGGGCGGCCAGCGGTCCGGAACAGGGCATCTACCGGCTCGGAGGCGACGAATTCGTCATCCTGTGGAGTGGTGGACCGTCAGCCAAGGTCATCAACGCATTCTGCGATGCGCTCGTTTCGCTGATCTCGTTTCCGTTCGAACTGGGAGACCTGCGGCTTGCAACTGGCGGCAGCATCGGCGTGACTTGGCTTGGCCCCGACGACAAGACCATGTCGGATGTGTTGCGCCGCGCCGATCTGGCGCTTTACCGCGCAAAGGAAGTGCCCGGCAGTCATTTCGTCCTCTACGACAGCACGCTCGCCTATGAGGCCGAGCAGCGCATGATGATGGAAAAGGACCTGCGGCTCGCCATCGAGGAGCAGCAGTTCTTCCTCGAATATCAGCCGATCGTCCATCTGGAAACCGGCCGGGTCAAGGGCTTCGAGGCGCTGGTGCGGTGGCAGCGCGGCGACCTCGTCGTTCGTCCCGACATGTTCATTCCCGTCGCCGAGAAATCGGGCCTCATCGTGCCGCTTGGCAAATGGGTGCTTGCGGAAGCCTGCCGCCATGCAAGCCTGTGGCCTGCCGATGTCGGCGTGTCGGTGAACGTTGCGGGCGAGCAGTTTAAGGATGTGGGCTTTGTTGCGATGGTGGAGCGGACGCTCGCCGAAACCGGCCTCAATGCGCGGCGACTCACCATCGAATTCACCGAATCTCTCTTCAGTGTCGACGTGGATGTGGTGCGCGGCAGTCTTTCCCGCCTCAGAGCGCTCGGCGTGAAGCTGGCGCTCGATGATTTCGGCACGGGCTTTTCGTCCATCAGCCACTTGCGATGCTTCCCGCTCGACACGCTGAAGATCGATCGGTCGTTCACCGAATCCATGCTGACGGACGAGCGCGAGGCGGAACTTGTCGGCGTCATCATGAAGTTGTCGCAGGCCTTCGATATCTCCACCACGGTGGAGGGCGTCGAAACCGAAAGCCAATTGGAATTCATCCGCAAGGCAGGCGCCGGCGATGTCCAGGGATTCCTGTTCTCAAGGCCCGTACCCGTAGACCAGGTGCCGTCCGTCATTGCCGAGACGCGCAATCGGCAACGCAAAAACGAGGCACTGCCCGTTGCCGCCAGCGCAGCAATCGTCAAGCTTCCCAAGCGCTATCAGGCCTGATCCGAAGCTCTTTTGGCTGGTTAGCCGAACTCCAGTTGCAAACCTGAGATCTATCGATCATGGCCACGGGCATCGCGTAGCGAGCCCGTGGCGAACTATTTTCGGTTGTGCCGGCTTATGCCGTGCTGCCTGCGCCGCCCGCTGTCGGTGTCGTGATGATCACGGCTTCGCCAGGCTGTAGTACTGTCTGGTCGCAGGCGTGCAGCGTTTCGATGGATCCGTCCTTGCGGCGCACTTCGGTCTTGCCGCATTCGCCGTCGCCGCCGCCCTTGATGCCGCGGGGCGGGTTTCTGCGGTGCGAGGAGAGGATCGCGCAGTCCATCTGCTCCAGGAAGCGCAGAGTCCGCTTGGTGCCATCGCCCGCATGGAACGCGCCTTTGCCGCCGGAACCGGCGCGGATGTGGAAATCCTCGAGCAGTACCGGAAAGCGCATTTCCAGCATCTCGGGGTCCGTCAGGCGCGAATTGGTCATGTGGGTATGGACGCCGGATGTTCCGTTGAAACCCTTGCCGTCTGCGCGGTAGCCGGCGGACGAGCCGGAGCAGATCGTCTCGTAGTACTGGTAGGTCTCATTGCCGAATGTCAGATTGTTCATCGTGCCCTGGCTGTTCGACAAGGCGCCCAAGGCAGCAAAGATAGCATTCGTCACGTGCTGGGAGGTTTCCACGTTGCCGGCAACGACGGCGGCCGGATAGGCGGGCTTCAGCATGCAGCCATCGGGGATGATGATGTTGATCGGCCGCAGGCACCCCGCATTCATTGGGATCGAGCCCTCAACCATCACCCTGAAGCAATAGAGGACAGCGGCCCGCGTCACGGGTTCCGGCGCATTGAAGTTGTTGGCCATGACCGGTGACGTGCCGGTGAAATCGACCGTCGCTTCTCTCTTCTCCCGATCGACGCTGATCTTGACCTTGATCACCTGGCCGGTATCGGTCGGATATTCGTACTCGCTGTCGGACAGCGCTTCGATGACGCGGCGCACGCTTTCGGCGGCGTTGTCCTGGACGTGGCCCATATAGGCTTCCACGACATCCAGCCCGAAATTGGCGATCATCCGGCGCAGGTCGGCGACGCCCTTTTCGTTGGCGGCGATCTGCGCCTTTAGGTCGGCGACGTTCTGGTGGACGTTGCGAACCGGATAGGGGTGCTTCGTCAGAAGTTCGACGAGCTCGTCCTCGCAGAAGCGCCCTTCGTCGACGAGCTTGAAGTTGTCGATCAGCACGCCTTCCTCGTCCACGGTCGTGGCGAGTGGCGTCATCGAGCCCGGCGCTGATCCGCCAACATCGGCATGGTGGCCGCGCGACGCTGCATAGAAGAGGATCTCTTCGCCCGCATCGTCGAACACAGGCGTGACGACCGTGATGTCCGGTAGGTGGGTGCCGCCATTATAGGGGGCGTTGAGCGCAAAAACGTCGCCGGGGCGCATCGCGCTGCCGTTCAGCCGGATGATCGTCTCGACGGACCGGTCCATCGAGCCCAGATGAACCGGCATGTGCGGGGCGTTGGCGACGAGGGCGCCGCTGCGGTCGAAGATGGCGCAGGAGAAATCGAGCCGTTCCTTGATGTTGACGGAATAGGCCGTGTTCTGAAGCGTGATGCCCATCTCTTCAGCGATCGCCATGAAGAGGTTGTTGAACACTTCGAGCATGACCGGATCGGCCTTTTCGGTTCCGATCGCATCTGCGCGCTGCATCTTCTCGTGCCGCGAGAGCAGAACGTCGTTGCCGGGCGTGACGGTCGCGCTCCAGCCGTCCTCGATGATGATCGTCTGGTTTGGCTCGATCAGAAGTGCTGGGCCGCGCAGGCTGGCACCGGGAGCGAGTTCCTCGCGCCGAACAATGCGGGCGTTATGCCACGCGCCCGCGGAGTAGAGCCGGCGCGTGGGGCCATCGCCGACAGCGAGCGTCGTTGCGGCAGACGCCTCTGTCGTCGTTGCGACCGCCGGGCACTCGCTCGCTTCGACGGCGACCGCCTCGATGATAACCGGTTTGTCGGGGTAGATGAAGCCGAACTGCGCCTTGTGCGCCTGCTCGAACTCTTTGCGCGCAGCATCGATGTCGCCCGAAAAGACGACCGGCAGCGCGGTGTCGGTGCCATCATAACGAAGATGCAGCAGAGCGCGCGTCTCGATCCTAGCGTCCGTCGCGCCTTGCGCGATCATTTCCCTGATGGCCTCGGCCGAGAGACGTTCGATCTCCTGAGTGGTGCGATCGACGCTTGTCGCAGCAAGAGGAACGATAAGAGCCTGCTCGCGCGAGGCAAACAGCGTCGCCTGGCCGATGCCATAGGCAGACAACAGCCCTGAGAATGGGTGAATGAGGATCGATTCCATGCCGAGCGCATCGGCAACGAGGCAGGCGTGCTGGCCGCCGGCGCCGCCGAAACAATTGAGCAGGTAGCGCGTCACGTCGTAACCGCGCTGCACCGAAATCTTCTTGATCGCGTTGGCCATGTTCTCGACCGCGATCTTGACAAAGCCATCGGCGATCTGCTCCGGCGACCGGCGCTCGCCGGTCACGCGCTCGATCTCGTCGGCCAGTTCCTCAAAACGTGCGGCGACGACGTCCACATCCAGCGGCTCGTTTTGGTTCGGGCCGAAGATCGATGGGAAGTGGTCGGGCTGGAGCTTGCCGAGCATGACATTGGCGTGAGTGACGGCAAGCGGGCCGCCGCGGCGATAGCAGGCCGGCCCCGGCTCGGCGCCCGCCGAATCCGGACCGACACGAAAACGGCCGGCCTCGAAATGAAGGATCGATCCGCCGCCTGCGGCGACCGTATGGATGCGCATCATCGGCGCGCGCACGCGCACACCGGCCACTTCGGTATCGAAGGTCCGCTCATACTCCCCATCGTAATGGGCAACGTCTGTGGAGGTGCCGCCCATGTCGAAGCCGATGACGCGTCTGAAGCCGGCGTCCTTCGCGGTTTCGACCATGCCGACGACGCCGCCGGCCGGCCCGGACAGGATTGCATCCTTGCCCTGGAAGAAATCGGCTGCGGCGAGCCCACCGGAAGACATCATGAACTGCAGGCGCATGCGGTCGAATTCGGCGCCGTCTCCGGCGGCAATCTCGCCTGCGACGCGGTCGACATAGCGGCGCAGGATCGGCGAAAGGTAAGCATCGACCACCGTGGTATCGCCACGGCCAACGAGTTTCGCGAGCGGCGAGACCTTGTGACTGACCGAGATCTGCGAAAAGCCGATCGACTGCGCAAGTTCTTCTGCCGCCGCTTCGTGCGCCGGAAAGTTCCAGGCATGCATGAAGACGATCGCGACCGCATCGATCCCGTCGTCTCGCACCGCCTGCAACTCGGCCTCGAGCGATGCGGGATCGAACACACGCTCGACAGTGCCGTCGGCGCGAACGCGCTCGTCGACCTCGATCACGCGGGCGTAGAGTTGCTCGGGCAGGATGATCTCCTTGGCAAAGATATCCGGCCGCGCCTGATAGGCGATGCGCAACGCATCGCGGAACCCCTTGGTAATGACGAGAGCCGTGCGGTCGCCCTTGCGCTCCAATAGGGCATTGGTCGCAACGGTTGTGCCCATCTTGACCCGGCCGATGCGGTCGGCTGCCAGCGGTGTTCCGGCTTCAAGACCCAGCAATTGGCGAATGCCTTCGATCGCGGCATCGGCATAAGCGCCGGGATTTTCCGAAAGCAGCTTCTTCTGCACCAGCGTGCCGTCCGGCGATCGCCCGATGATGTCCGTGAAGGTGCCGCCGCGGTCGATCCAGAAGTCCCACTCAGCCTGCATAAGCTCGTTGTCCCGCGTTCCCTGTTTTGCTTGTGATGCCCCGCCATGCTGCGCCTGTCCAGCGGTGCGTTTCCGCGTCGGTAGCCTCACGCGATATTACTTAGGGTAATATTTCGATGCGTAACCTCTGTTGTTGTGACGCCGTCTGTTTTCAAGGGAACGCATCACTACATCTGCCGTTGTAGCGCTATCGAATACAGAAAAAGGAGCAATAAAATGCGTAAGTTTCTGATCTCTGCCGCGCTTGTCGTTTCCACGCTGGGCCTTGCGGCCTGCAGCGACAACGTCGACGAAAATGCAACGGGTTCGGTCGACAACACGGCGCCGATGGAACAGCCTGCAGCCCCGGCCGCACCGGCTGAAGATCCGGCCGTTACACCGGCACCGGTACAGTAATACCCTTCGCTTTCCGCTTCGGCGGATAGCCAAGATAGGCCGGCGTTTGCGCCGGCCTTTTTTGTGTTCTTCCGCGCTCTGCTGCGATGCGGCAGGTGAGGCAACTTTCCATCTCGATTCGTCCCCTCAAATCGAATAGTTTCTGGCGATGTCTTTCTGGGCCAGACTCATCGAACTCGTCGGCGACGCCGCTTCTGACGCCATTTCTCGCGTCATCGAAGCTGTGCGCACGCTGTTCGAAGGAGATCCGGAGACGCGCCGCCGTGTCGCCTTTTCCGTGGCGATGATCGCGCTGTCCGCCAAGATGGCGAAGGCCGACGGCGTTGTCAGCAATGCTGAAGTGCAGGCCTTCAGGGACATATTCTCGATTCCTCAGCAGGAAGAAGAGAACGTCGCGCGGCTTTACAACCTCGCCAAGCAGGACGTTGCGGGCTTTGAGCACTATGCGCGACGGCTGCGCGGGCTCTGCGAAGGCGGCGAAGAGCGCTGTCTCATTCTCGAGGACATTCTCGACGGGTTGTTCCACATCGCCAAGGCCGACGGCGCCATCCACGAGCGCGAGCTTGGGTTCTTGCAGCGGGTCGCCGAGATCTTCGGCATTGATGAAGACCAGTTCGCCCGCATCATGGCGCGGCACGTCCATGTCGATGGCTTCGATCCTTATCTGATCCTTGGCGTCACACGAGACACCGACCTCGCCGAGATCAAGAGGCGTTATCGCCGCGCTGTCGCAGAAAACCATCCTGACAGGCTCTTGGCACGTGGCGTTCCGGAAGAGTTCATCACTATCGCCACGGACCGCACCGCGAAGCTCAACGCAGCGTTCGAAGCGATCGAGCGAGACCGCATCGCTGCATGAGTGAAAGTCATTTGGAACCCTTCTCCCCCGACTGCGATCTTGTCAGCGCGGTGCACCCTGCCGCGAATTTCAACGATCGTGTGGATGGCGGTCCGATCGACGTCTTGCTCCTGCATTATACCGGGATGGAAGATGAAGATGCCGCCATCAAGCGGCTGACGATCGCCGAAAGCTCCGTCTCCTGCCATTACTTCGTGAAGCTCGATGGCACGCTGTTGCAGTTCGTGCCGGAGGACAAGCGCGCCTGGCATGCGGGCATCAGCGCGTGGCATGGTGTGCCCGACATCAACAGCCGGTCGATCGGCGTTGAGATCGCTAATTCCGGGCATGATTTCGGATATCCCGAATTTGCCGCGCCCCAGATCGAGACGATCAAGGCGCTTGCCATCGACTGTGGCCGGCGTCGCCACATTCCTGCTGAGCGGATTCTGGCCCACAGCGACGTCGCGCCATCCCGAAAACAGGATCCTGGCGAAAAATTTCCCTGGGCCGAATTGTTTCGGGCAGGCATCGGGCACTATGTCGAGCCGGCGCCCATCACCGGCGGGCGCTTCTTTCAGCGTGGCGATGCCGGTGCGCCGATCGAGGCCTATCAGTCAATGCTCGCTCTTTATGGCTACAGCGTTGAAATCGATGGCCTGTTTGGCATCGCGACCGAGCAGGTAACCAAAGCGTTCCAGCGCCATTTCCGGCCCGCTCTGGTTGACGGGATTGCCGACAGCTCAACGATAGATACATTGCATCGCTTGCTTCAGGCATTGCCAAAATACAGATAAATTCGCTGCATCGTCATATGCACAATAGGCGATTTAACATTCTGCAACATGTTGTTATTTGGCGGGTCATAAACTCGCCCTCCAGAGCCCTATACATCCCTCGCCATTGTCGTGGCCGGTCACGAGACCTCGGGGCATCGTGGTTGTGACTGGTCTGAACTGGGTGTTTCGGGGGCGTTGCCTATTGCCATAGGGCAGGCTCGTTCCTGTTCTGTGGAGTATATTACTGATGAAATTTGTACTGACGGCGACGTCGGCAGCCCTTTTGAACGTGCTTGTCGCAGGTTGGGCATTGGCAGAGACCGATGCAGCTGGCGAAGCGAGAGAAACAGCCGCAGCGGCGTCATCCGAGGCACGGGCGGTCAAGCCGATGTTCCACCAGTCGCAGCACGGACCCGTCATGGACAGCTATGTCGAACGTCCGACCCGTCCCGCCGCCGAGCCTGAGCAGGAAGCCGCTGAAAGCGGAGATGCTGGAGAAGCCGATGCGTCGACGGAAGCTGCATCCAGCCAGGGCGCAACAACTGAAACGACCGAGAAGCCGATCCAGGAGCAGACCCGTGTTTCCGGTTACGCTGCCAATCCGTATGGCAGCCTGATTTCAAGCTATGCTGAAGCGCATGGCATTTCGGAGAGCCTCGCGCACGCAGTGGTTCGCGTCGAAAGCAACTTCCGTTCGGACGCGACCGGAGCGGCTGGCGAGATCGGCCTCATGCAACTGAAACTGTCGACGGCACGGATGATGGGTTACTCCGGTTCGCGCAGCGCTCTTTACGATCCGGAAACCAACATCAAGTACGGAATGCGCTACCTCGCAAAGGCACAGAGCCTCAGCGACGGCTCGACCTGCGGAACGATCTTGAAGTATAATGCCGGCCATGGTGCCAAGCGCATGAACCCGGTTTCGGCGCGCTATTGCAGCAAGGTGAGTGCACTTCTTCAGTGATCTCTGACGGATTTTCGATACCCGAATTCGGGCGCGAGACTCAACCGCTTCGCGCTCGGATGTCTGGGGCAACAGGCCGGGTCTCTCCTCACGGAGGGGCCCGGTTTCGTTTTTGCAGCCCGAACGGTCGGAACGCGCTGGACCGGAGATGGCTTTCAAGGCTATCAGGAGCCGCCAGTCGGCCGGGCAGCCGCGCTCCGCAAAAGGTCGAAAGGCCGCGGGGTGAGGAAAGTCCGGGCTCCACGGAAACACGGTGCCGGATAACGTCCGGCGGGGGCGACCCTAGGGAAAGTGCCACAGAAAGCAAACCGCCTCGCTCCGGCGAGGTAAGGGTGAAAGGGTGGGGTAAGAGCCCACCGCGTCGCTGGCGACAGGGACGGCACGGTAAACCCCACCGGGAGCAAGACCGAATAGGGATGACGCGGCCGCCCGCGAGGGCAGCCAGCCCGTTTCCGGGCCGGTCATCCGGGTGGGTTGCGCGAGGCGGAACGCAAGTTCCGTCCCAGATGAATGGCTGCCGCGTTCGGCGTCTCTCGAGACGTCGGGCCATACAGAACCCGGCTTACAGGCCGACTGGCAAATTCCCTGCAAAACAGAGCGCGTGAGCGGTCCGACTTCGGCGGCAAACGTCGTCGGAGCAACGGTTTGCCGGCTCTTCGTAACCGTTCCTTAAGCATGTTTTCGCATCATCGCGAATGCCGGAATCCGTGCTGTTGCGTCGCCACTTCAAGGAGCGTTCCCATTGACGCCCAAAATGTCCCATGTTATCCCAAATGCACAGTTTTGAAGGGCGCGTCGCTGCCCGATCATTGTTCATATTCCGTACGGATGCGTTGAGGCGGCCGGGGCTTGCGAGTGTCTCGGGTGGTGTCGTTTGCTTGTGTCATCGTCGGCGTTTCGGGGGACTTATGGCATGGGCCGTGCAGCAGGACATGAACGCGGCAAGCGATGAACCGGTTCTTGTCCAGCCAGACGAAGAAGATCGACGCGAAGGGGCGGGTGTCCGTGCCGGCGATTTTCCGCACGGTCATGGCGCGGCAGTCGATCGAGGATCTCTACGGCTTTCAGGATTTTCTCTATCCGGCGTTCTGCTTCGGCGGGCCGGATATTCTCGACCGCTACGAGCGGCAGATCTCGACGCTCGATCCTTTCTCTTCGCGGGCACAGCAATTGTCGCTGCTCATTCACGGCGGCGGTTCGTTCTTTCGACTGGACGGGGAAGGGCGACTGATGATCACGGACCTTATTCGCGACTATGCCAATCTTTCAGACGAGGTCACCTTCGTCGGGCGGTCGGATCATTTCCAGCTGTGGGAGCCGCCGGCTTTCCAGCGCATGCAGGATGCGGCGCGGGCGCAGATCGCATCGGCGGGAGCTACGGGGTGATGGCGGGCACAGGCGATTTCGCCGGCCACGGCCGGCCGGACGCTGATGGCGGACCGGCCCGTCACACCCCGGTTCTTCTTCAGGAAGTGCTCGATGCGCTGCAGCCCGAGGCCGGAAAGGTGATTCTCGACGGCACGTTCGGGGCAGGCGGCTACACCACGGCGTTGCTCGAGCGCGCCGCCGATGTCGTCGCACTGGATCGCGATCCCGGTGCGATCGCGGGTGGCCAGCCGCTGGTTGACGCCTGGAAAGGCAAGCTGTCACTTCACCAGTCCCGGTTCTCGCTTCTCGACCAATTCGCGCCAAAGGGTGGCCTGGACGGCGTCGTTCTCGATATCGGCGTTTCTTCCATGCAGATCGACGAGGCCGATCGCGGCTTCTCCTTCCAGAAGAATGGCCCACTCGACATGCGCATGGAGCGCGCGGGCGTTTCAGCGGCTGATGTCGTCAACCGCCTGAAGGCCGGCGATCTCGCGCGTATCTTCGGGTTCCTCGGGGAAGAGCGCCAAGCCGGGCGCATTGCCCGCGCCATCGAAAAACGGCGCGTCGAAGAACCGTTCAGCACCACGCGCGATCTCGCCCGACTGATCGAAACCGTTACGCCGCGCAAGGCCAAGGACAAGATCCACCCAGCAACCCGCGTGTTCCAGGCGCTGCGCATCTACGTCAATGACGAGCTTGGCGAACTGGTCGCGGCGCTCATCGCTGCTGAACGCGCGTTGAAGCCCGGTGGGCGGCTCGCGGTCGTGACCTTCCACTCGCTTGAAGACCGGATCGTGAAGCGGTTCTTTGCCGAACGCAGCGGCAAGGCCGGCGGCTCGCGCCATCTGCCGCAGGTCGAACTGATTGCGGCAACCTTCGTGCCCGTGGGCAAAGGGTTGGTCACGCCGGGTGACGAGGAACTGTCGGACAACCCCCGCGCGCGCTCGGCGAAATTGAGAAGCGGTCAACGGACCGAGGCGCAAGCGCAGCGCGCAGACATGTCCGTGTTTGGCCTGCCGGACCTTGCCGAACTTAATGCGATTGGTGGATGAGACGATGCTGAAGCCCTTCAACTTTTTCCTGGTGGTGGCGATGATCGGGGCGGCGACCGTTACCTATCAGATCAAGCATCGTGCCGAGGAGAAGCTCGGTGAAGTCCGTGCACTGCAGGCGCAGATCCAGCTCGAGCGGCAGACGATCGATCTGCTCGAGGCCGATTGGAGCCTGCTGAACCAGCCGGTCCGGCTTGAGCAGCTCGTCGCGCGTTTCCAGGAAGACCTGCAGCTTGGCAATATCGATCCGCCGCAGATTGCGCAGCCGAACGAGCTGCCGCAGAAGCTGCTGCAGATCGAAGAACTCATCGCGCAGGATTTCGACGATTTCGCAGATCCCACGATCACAGGTTCGGTGGTGCGCTGATGAAGAAGCCCGACATCTTCAACCGCATGCTGGAAAAGCGCCGTCAGGCGGCATTGACGGCGCGCAAGGGCAGCGGCCGCGAGGCGAAGTCGCGCGTCATGATCGCGATGTTCTGCTTCTGCGCCTTCTATGTCGTCATCGGCGGCCGGCTTGTGCAATATGGCATGGCTGACGATCAGGCGACCGCGAGCATTCCGCGGGCGGACATGCTGCTTGCATCGCGCCCGGACCTTGTCGATCGCAATGGCGAAATCCTTGCAACCGACATCCGCACCGTCTCGCTCTATGCCGAACCGCGCCGCATCGTCGATGCCGACGAGGCGATCGAACGACTGCAGACCGTGCTGCCGGATCTCGATATCCGCACGACGCATCGCAAGCTGTCGTCGGATTCGGGCTTTCAGTGGCTGCGTCGTCAGCTTACGCCGAAGCAGCAGGCCGATATCATGGCGCTCGGCATTCCGGGCATTGGCTTCCGTCCCGAGAAGCGCCGCTTTTATCCAGGTGGAACGACAGCCTCGCATATCGTCGGCCACGTCAATGTCGACAATCGCGGCATTGCCGGTATGGAAAAGTATCTCGACAGCCAGGGGCTTGCCGATCTCTTCGACCTCGGCATGACGGTCGACGAGGAGATGGAGCCGGTCGCGCTGTCGGTCGATCTGCGCGTTCAGCACATCGTGCGCGACGAGTTGGCTGCTGCGATGGAACGGTACGATGCAATTGCGGCCGGCGCCGTGGTGCTCGATATTCATACCGGCGAAGTCATCGCCATGTCGTCGCTGCCCGACTACAATCCGAACATCCCGTCTCAGGCTCTCGAGAAGGATCGTATGAACCGCATGTCGGCGGGCACATACGAAATGGGCTCGACCTTCAAGACCTTCACCACGGCGATGGCGCTCGATAGCGGCCGGGTGCGGATGGGCGACAGCTTCGATGCGTCGCGTCCGATCCGTATCGGCGGCCACACCATCAGCGACTTCCACGGCAAGCACCGCGTGCTGAGTGTGCCTGAAATCTTCATCTACTCGTCGAACATCGGCACTGCGAAGATGGCAGAAGTCGTCGGCGTTCAGGGCCATCAAGAATTCCTGACGCGCCTCGGTCTTCTGACCCGCATGCAGACCGAGTTGCCTGAAGTCGCCATGCCGCTCCAGCCGCGCGAATGGAAGCAGATCAATTCCATCACGATTTCGTTCGGCCATGGCGTCACCACAACGCCGCTCCAGACGGCTGTCGCTGCAGCTGCATTGATGAATGGTGGCAAGCTCATTCAGCCGACCTTCCTGCCGCGTACAGAAGCAGAAGCGATGGCGCACGCGGTTCAGGTGGTGAACCCTCAGACCAGCGCCGACATGCGCGAACTCTTTCGGCTGAACTCGCTCGAAGGCTCAGGCCGGCGCGCCGACGTTGAAGGCTTCCGGGTGGGTGGCAAGACAGGCACGGCGGAAAAGGTGGTCAACGGCCGCTATTCCAGCGACGTGCGTTTCAACGCCTATCTCGCCGCGTTCCCGATGGATGCGCCGCAATATGTGGTCCTGGTCGTCATCGACGAACCGAAGCCTGAGGAAGGCCAGCACGCGGCAACCGCCGGCTTGAATGCCGCGCCGACCGTGTCGGCAATCATTCGCCGCTCGGCGTCGTTGCTCGGCGTGCAGCCCAAATACGGACGGGATGGCTCTGCCATGCTGGTGTCTTATTGAGCGCCAATGAACGGCGCCCTGACGCGTACATGATCTGACGGCTTCAAGCGGTCAGATCTTTCAAGACTTACGCCCCGTCGCGCGGATCGCGGCGCGCATCGAGCGGGGCGGCAACCAGTGGACGTGGGCTATGAGACTTCACGAACTCGTCGGCATCGACGCGCAAGCGCGTATCGAGACGCCGGAGGGGATGGACGGGAATCCGGAGGTTGCGGGCATCGCTTCAGATAGCCGCAAGGTTCAGCCTGGCTATCTTTTTGCGGCGCTTGCCGGCTCTAAAGCCGATGGTGCGACCTATGTCGCGGATGCGCTGGCGCGGGGCGCCGTTGCCGTCGTCGCTGCTGATGATGCAGCCCTGACCGTGAAGGCACCGACAATCCGCGTGAAGGAACCACGTGCGTTTCTGGCAAGGACTGCGGCACGCATCGCAGGCGCTCAGCCGAAGACGATGGTGGCGGTCACCGGGACGGCCGGCAAGACGTCCGTTGCATCCTTTACGCGCCAGATCTGGGCGAGCGTTGGATTGCCGGCTGCGATGATCGGAACGACCGGCGTCGTGTCGCCATCCCGCAATGATTATGGCTCACTCACCACGCCGGATCCGGTCGAGTTGCATCGCCTTTTGGCGGAGCTTGCGGCGGAAGGTGTGACGCACGCATCGATGGAGGCCTCTAGCCACGGGCTCGACCAGCACCGGCTGGACGGCGTGACGCTGCAGGCCGGCGGCTTCACCAATCTCGGCCGCGACCATCTCGATTATCATGCCGACATCACGGACTATCTGAACGCCAAGCTGCGCCTGTTCACGGCTCTCTTGCCGAAGGGCGCGCCCGCAATCATCTTTTCCGACGATGCCTATTCCGATCCGGTCATTTCTGCTGCGCGCGATGCCGGGCTCGATGTGCGCACCGTTGGCCGGGGCGGCAATTTCCTTGCTCTGAAGCGTGTCGAGCATCAGCGCCAGCGGCAGCTCGCCGAAGTCCACCATGCCGGCAAGATCTACGAAATCGACCTGCCGCTCGCCGGCGATTTTCAATTGTCCAACGCGCTGGTTGCGGCCGGTCTTGCAATCTCGACCGGCGTTGCACCCGACCAGGCGATGGCGGCATTGGAGCGGCTCGAAGGCGCTTCGGGACGACTGGAGCTTGTCGGCACCACACAGGAAGGCGCGCCCGCTTATGTGGACTATGCGCACAAGCCCGAAGCGCTGGAAAATGTCTTGAAAGCAGTGCGTCCGTTCACGACGGGCCGCATCGTCGTCGTTTTCGGCTGCGGCGGGGACCGCGACCGAGGCAAGCGCCCGATCATGGGCGAGATCGCGACACGGCTTGCCGACGTGGTGATCGTGACGGACGACAATCCACGCTCGGAAGTGCCTGGCGAAATCCGCGCCGAGATTCTGGCTGCTGCTCCTGGCGCAACGGAGATCGGCGACAGGGCAGAGGCAATCCGCGCAGCTGTCGGCCTCCTCAAGAAGGGCGACACGCTCATCGTCGCCGGCAAGGGCCATGAAAACGGCCAGACCATCGGCGACAGAACACTGCCATTCTCGGATCACGAACAGGTAAGGGCTGCACTCGCAGCGCATGCGCAATGACACCGCTCTGGACGCTCAAAACTTTTATCGAAGCAACGAACGGGCGCCCCGTCGGCGACATGCCGAGCGGCATCACCGGAATTTCCATCGACAGCCGCACGGCGGGCGAGGGCGATGCGTTCTTCGCGATCAAGGGTGACCGGTTCGACGGACATGATTTCGTCAGCGCGGCCGTTGCCAACGGTGCCGCCGTTCTGGTCGTCGGCGAGGATAAGCTGCCGGCCCTCGGGCACATCCAGGCGCCGATGGTGGTGGTCGAGGATGTTCTGGAGGCTCTTCGCCTGCTCGGCGAGGCCGCAAGGGCGCGTAGCAAGGCCAAGATCGTCGCCGTCACCGGGTCCGTCGGCAAGACGACGACCAAGGGCATGCTGAAGCATTGCCTCTCGGCCGTCGGAACGACCCATGCGGCCGTGGCTTCGTTCAACAATCATTGGGGCGTGCCGCTCACGCTTGCCCGGATGCCGGCCGATTGCCGCTTCGGCGTGTTCGAAATCGGCATGAACCACCCGGGCGAGATCACGCCACTCGTCAAGATGGTCCGCCCGCATGTGGCAATCATCACGACGATTGCCGCCGCCCATCTCGGCAACTTCAAGAGCCTTGATGAGATCGCCGCCGCCAAGGCGGAAATCTTCCTCGGCGTCGAGCCGGATGGACATGCCATTCTCAACCGCGACAACGAGAAGTTCGGTGTTTTGCAGGACGCCGCCGTCGCTGCCGGTGTCGCGCATATCCACAGCTTCGGCGAAAGCCGGGAGGCCGACTTCCGGCTTGAACGGGTCCAGCTTCATGCGACCTGCTCCTGCCTGACAGCGCGGATCGGCGACGAGGATGTCGCGGTGAAGATAGGGACCCCCGGTCGGCATGTCGTCGAAAATGCTCTGGCCGTGCTCGGCGCTGCCTATCTCGTTGGTGCCGACCTGGCGAAGATTGCTGGCGCACTGGCCGACTTCCGGGCAGAGAAGGGTCGTGGCGCACAGTACCGGCTGAAGAACGGGTCGGGCAATTTCACGCTGATCGACGAAAGCTACAACGCCAATCCTGCCTCCATGCGGGCGGCCATCGCGCTGCTCGGTTATGCGACGCTCGGTCCGAACGGGCGGCGCATCGCCGTACTCGGCGACATGCTCGAACTCGGCCGCTTCTCGCCCAAGCTCCACGAGGAACTCGTCGAGCCTCTGAAGAAGGCGAAGATCGATCGGGTCTATCTTGCCGGGCCGGAAATGAAGGCGCTCGAACAGGCGCTGAAATCCGAAATCGCATGCGAGTATCGCGAGACCACCGCGTCACTCGTGCCTCTCGTGACCAAGGCCGTCCAAGCGGGCGATGCCATCATGGTCAAATCATCACTCGGGATCGGCTTCGGCGCGGTCGTTTCCGCCTTGCTTGACAAGTTTCCGGCCGTGCCGGAAGCCGATTCAGGCGATTGAAGAGGCAAAGGACGACACACCCATGCTGATGTGGCTTGTAGGACTGGCGGATGAACTGCAAGTCTTCAATCTTTTCCGCTACATAACGTTCAGAACGGGTGGATCGCTCTTCACCTCGGCTCTGATCGTCTTCCTGTTCGGACCCCGAATCATCGCCTCGTTGCGCATCCGCCAGGGTCGCGGCCAGCCGATCCGTGCCGACGGTCCGCAAACGCACTTCAAGAAAGCCGGCACGCCCACCATGGGCGGGTTGATGATCTTGTCAGGCATCATTGGTGCGTCGCTGCTTTGGGCGGACCTGTCGTCGATCTACGTGCTCGTCACGCTGATCGTGACGATCGGCTTTGGCGCGATCGGCTTTTACGACGACTATCTCAAGGTGACGAAGCAGTCCCATATGGGGTTCTCGGGCAGGGCGCGTCTCGGCATCGAGTTCGTCATCGCCGGCATCGCGGTCTACTTCATCATGCGCACGACGCTTGCATCGACCGCCGCCGACAGCCTGACCTTCGGGTCCTCGCTCGCCTTTCCGTTCTTCAAGGATTTCTTCCTCGATCTCGGGCTCTTCTTCGTCGTCTTCGGTGCGTTCGTGATCGTGGGCGCCGGCAACGCGGTGAACCTGACCGACGGTCTCGACGGTCTTGCCATAGGCCCGGTGATGATCGCGGCAGGCGCCTTTGGCGTGATCGCGTATCTCACCGGCAACGCGCTGTTTTCAGACTATCTGCAGATCAATTTCGTGCCCGGCACGGGAGAGCTTGCCGTCGTGCTCGGCGCCGTCATCGGGGCAGGGCTCGGCTTTCTCTGGTTCAACGCGCCGCCCGCCGCCATTTTCATGGGCGACACGGGATCGCTCGCGCTTGGCGGATTGATCGGCACGGTTGCCGTCGCCACAAAGCACGAGATCGTCATGGCGATCATCGGTGGCCTTTTCGTCATGGAGGCCCTGTCGGTCATGATCCAGGTCGGCGTCTTCAAGCTCACGGGCAAGCGCGTCTTCCTCATGGCGCCGATCCACCATCACTTCGAGAAGAAGGGTTGGACGGAAAGCCAGGTCGTCGTTCGCTTCTGGATCATCGCCATCATTCTGGCCCTTGTCGGCCTTGCAACGCTGAAGCTGCGCTGAGCCATGATCGCGGCCACCACATTCACTGGTCAGAAGGTTGCACTGTTCGGTCTCGGCGGTTCGGGCATCGTCACCGCCCGCGCCCTCGTCGCCGGTGGAGCGAACCTCGTTGCGTGGGACGACAATCCGGAATCGGTGCAGCGGGCGCGTGACGAGGGCATCGTCACGCATGATCTGCGCGAGATCGACTGGTCCGAAATCGCATCCTTCGTGCTCTCGCCCGGTGTGCCGCTCACCCATCCAAAGCCGCACTGGAGCGTGGACCTTGCCCGCCAGGCGGGGGTCGAGATCATCGGCGACATCGAAATCTTCTGCCGCGAACGACGTGCAAGCCAATCGAATGCGCCGTTCGTCGCCATCACCGGCACGAACGGCAAATCCACCACGACGGCCCTGATCGCGCATATTCTTGCCTCGAGCGGCCGCGACACGCAGCTTGGCGGCAATATCGGCACCGCCGTGCTGTCGCTCGATCCGCCCGCGGCGCACCGTTTTTTTGTCGTCGAATGCTCCTCCTATCAGATCGACCTGGCGCCGAGCCTCGATCCGACAGCCGGCATCCTTCTCAACCTGTCGCCTGATCATCTCGATCGGCACGGCAGCATGGAAAATTACGCGGCGATCAAGGAACGGCTCGTTGCCGGTTCCGACGTTGCGATCGTCGGTGTCGACGACGATTTCTCTGCTGCTATTGCAGAGCGGATCGGGACGTCCGGGGCTAAGCTCGTGCGGATCTCAAAGGAGCGCGCGCTGGCCGATGGCCTGTTTGCGCAATCGAACCGCATCGTGCAGGCGGGCAGCACCGACGAGCGCACGATTGTCGATCTTGCAGATCACCCGACGTTGAAGGGTGCCCACAATGCCCAGAACACGGCAGCTGCCATTGCCGCTTGCCTCGCCGTCGGCCTGAGCGAGGCAGAGATCGAGGACGGCATCCGCACCTTCCCGGGCCTCAAGCATCGCATGCAGCCGGTCGGCCGCCGTGGCGCGGTCGTCTTCGTCAACGACTCCAAGGCGACGAATGCCGATGCGGCGGCGCCAGCGCTGTCGAGCTTCACCGACATCCACTGGATTCTGGGCGGCCTGCCGAAGGCGGGTGGCATCACATCACTGCAGCCGTTCTTCAGCCGGATATCCAAGGCCTATCTGATCGGTGAGGCCGCGCCCGATTTTGCCGCCACTCTGGGCGAGGCCGTGCCCTACGAAATCTCGGGCACGCTCGATCTCGCCGTCACTCATGCCGCGCGCGACGCTGCTGAGAGTACCGCCGGCGCGCCGGTCGTGCTGCTCAGCCCGGCTTGCGCAAGTTTCGATCAGTACAGGAATTTCGAGGTTCGCGGCGATGCGTTCGTCGCGGCCGTAGCTGGTCTCGACGGTGTCGAGATGCTGGTGCCTTTCGCCAAGGAGAGCGACTGAGATGGTAAGCCGAGCGGAACGGGGACTTGTTGCCGACTGGTTCTGGACGATCGACCGCGTGTTCCTGATCGCGTTCGTTCTCCTGATGGCGCTCGGATTCATGCTGTCTTTCGCCGCCAGCCCGGCGGTTGCCGAGCGCATCGGCCTGGATAGCTTCTACTTTGTGAAACGCCACGCGGTGTTCCTGCTTCCCACGCTTGCCGTGATGATCGGCGTTTCGTTCCTGACGCCGAGACAGGTGCGACGAGCGGCACTTGTCATCTTCGGCATCGCGACGCTGATGATGGTGCTTGCTCTTTTCATCGGCGTGGAAGTGAAGGGCTCGCGGCGCTGGATTTCGCTTTCGGGCATTTCGATCCAGCCATCGGAGTTCATGAAGCCGGCATTCGTCATTCTGTGTGCGTGGCTCTTTTCCGAGCATAGCCGGCGGCCGGAAATTCCCGGCAATCTCTTCGCGATCATTCTTTTCGGCATCATCTCCGCATTGCTGCTGGCCCAGCCCGACCTTGGACAGACCGTTCTGGTGGCGGCGATCTGGGGCGGCATGTTCTTCATGGCCGGCATGCCCTGGTTCTGGATCATTCTGTTCGGCGTCGTCGGCGTCGGCGGCATTCTGGGCGCTTACACGGCATTCCCGCACGTGCAGGGCCGTATCGATCGCTTCCTGACCGGCGAGGGCGACACCTATCAGGTCGACACCGCCCGCGAAGCCATCATTCGCGGCGACTGGTTCGGCCGTGGTCCGGGCGAAGGCACGATCAAGCGAATCCTGCCCGACAGCCATACGGACTTCATCTTCGCGGTGGCGGCGGAAGAGTTCGGCATCATCTTCTGCATGGCACTCGTCGTCATCTTCGCCTTCATCGTGCTGCGCGGTCTCACCCATGCCAGCCGCGAGCGTGACGATTTCACCCGGCTCGCCATCTCCGGCCTCGTGCTTCTGATCGGGCTGCAGTCGCTGATCAACATCTCGGTCAATCTCGAGCTCGCGCCGGCAAAGGGCATGACCCTGCCGCTGATCTCCTACGGCGGTTCGTCGATGATCGCCGTAGCGATCTCCGTCGGGTTCCTCCTGGCGCTGACGCGCCGCCGGCCGGAAAAACGGTCGTCCGAGCGCAGCCTTTACGGAGATTTCGGCTTCCGCGTGCCGGCCGAATAGCCAAGACCTGAAGGGATCGCTTCTTGAGCAAACTGTTTCTGCTTTCGGCCGGGGGAACCGGGGGACATCTTTTTCCGGCCGAGGCGCTGGCTCATGAGCTGAGACGCCGCGGCCACCGGGTCGACCTCGTGACCGACACCCGCGCAGAGCGGTTCGCCGGACAATTCCCGGCCGATGCGGTGCATGTGGTTCGCTCCGCAACGATCGGTTCGCGCAACCCGATCGCCGTCGCAAAGTCGGTGATCACACTGGTCAAGGGCGTCGGCGAGGCCAAGCGCCTGATCAACCGGCTGAAACCCGCGGCCGTGATCGGCTTTGGCGGATACCCGACGCTGCCGCCGGTGTATGCCGCCACGCGGCTCGGAGCGCCGACCTTGATCCACGAGCAGAATGCTGTGATGGGCCGGGCCAACCGGCTGCTCGCGCCGCGGGTGGATGCGATTGCGGGCGGCTTCCTGCCGGAAGAGGGGCCGCATTCGGCACGAACCGTCACGACCGGCAATCCCGTCCGCCCCGCCGTGATCGAAGCTTCGCAGGTGCCTTATCGACCGTCTGGGCCCGGTGAGCCCTTCAATCTCGTCATTTTCGGCGGCAGCCAGGGCGCCAGCTTCTTCGGCGAGGCGCTGCCGGCCGCCATCGAGAAGCTCGCACCGGATCTGCGCGCACGGCTGGCCATCACCCAGCAGGCGCGGGCGGAGGATGCGGACAAGGTCGTCGCGGCTTACCGCGCGCTTGGCATCACGGCGGAAGTGTCGCCGTTCTTTTCCGACATGGCGGCGCGGATCGCTGCCGCGCATCTCGTCATCAGCCGCTCTGGCGCGTCGACGGTGTCGGAGCTCGCCGTCATCGGTCGACCGGCCATCCTCGTTCCGTATCCGCACGCACTCGACCATGACCAGGCCGCCAACGCGGCGGCCCTCATGGCGAAGGGCGGCGCCGAGGTCATCCAGCAATCGGCACTCGACCAGCCGCGGCTGACCGGCCTGATCGCAAATGCCATGAGCGAGCCTGCCAGGCTTGCGGCCACGGCTGCCAGCGCCAAGGCGACCGGCCGGCCGAATGCCGCCGCCTTGCTCGCCGATCTTGCAGAGGCTATTGCGGGCCGCATGAGCATCGGAAAATTCAAGGAAAACCGCGCATGAAGATGCCGCAGACCATCGGCCTCGTCCATTTCGTCGGCATCGGCGGCATTGGCATGAGCGGTATTGCCGAAGCGCTTCATACGCTTGGCTACAGCGTGCAGGGCTCCGACCAGTCCGAAAGCGCCAATGTGGAGCGCCTGCGCAAGAAGGGCATTCCGGTCAGCGTCGGACACGCGGCTGAAAATCTCGGCGACGCCGAGGTGCTGGTGGTGTCGACGGCGATCCGAAAGGACAATCCGGAACTGGTTGCGGCGCGCGAGAAGCTGCTGCCGATCGTGCGCCGCGCCGAAATGCTCGCCGAACTGATGCGCTTCCGCAACGCAGTCGCGATCGGCGGCACGCATGGCAAGACCACGACGACCTCCATGGTCGCCGCCTTGCTCGACGCCGGCAATCTCGACCCGACCGTCATCAATGGCGGCATCATCAACGCCTATGGGACCAACGCCCGCATGGGGGCAGGCGACTGGATGGTGGTGGAAGCCGACGAGAGCGATGGCACGTTCCTGAAGCTGCCCGCCGACGTCGCTGTGGTTACGAATATCGATCCCGAACATCTCGATCATTACGGATCGTTCGAGGCGGTTCGCGCGGCCTTCGCGCAGTTTGTCGAGAACGTGCCGTTCTATGGCTTCGGCGTCATGTGCCTGGATCATCCGGAAGTGCAGTCGCTCGTCGGAAAGATCGAGGATCGCCGCGTCGTCACCTATGGCGAGAACCCTCAAGCCGACGTGCGCTTCCTCAACCACCGCATGGACGGCCCGGTCTCGGTGTTCGACGTTCTGATCCGCCGTCGCAAGACCGGCGAGACGATCGACATCCGCGACCTGCGTCTTCCGATGCCTGGCCGTCACAATGTGTCCAATGCCACGGCGGCGATCGCCGTCGCGATCGAACTCGGTGTTACGCCGGAGCAGATCAAGACCGGCCTTGGTTCCTTCGGCGGCGTGAAGCGGCGCTTCACCCATGTAGGCAGCTGGAAGGGCGTGGAGATTTTCGACGATTACGGGCATCACCCGGTCGAGATCAAGGCGGTGCTCAGAGCCGCCAGGGACGCCTGTGACGGCCGCATCGTCGCCATCGTCCAGCCGCACCGCTACACGCGCCTGGCGAGCCTCTTCGACGATTTCGCCGCATGTTTCAACGATGCCGACACGGTCATCCTCGCTCCGGTCTACACGGCAGGTGAGCAGCCGATCGAGGGCATCGATTCCGCCCATCTGGCACAGCGCATGAAGGCCGGCGGGCACCGCGACGTGCGCCTGATCGAGGCGCCGGGGGAACTGGCAGCCATCGTGGCTGCGACGGCCTCGAAAGGCGATTACGTGGTGTGCCTTGGCGCGGGCTCAATCACCTATTGGGCGGCTGCGCTCGGAGGTGAGCTCGCAGCATTGTCCGGAGACGCATGATGCAGCATCCCCAGCACGGTGCGAAGCTTCTGGAAACGCTCGGTCCGATCTTTGAAGGCCTTCGCGGCCGCGTGACCCCCGATGCGCCGATGGACAAGATCACCTGGTTTCGGGCGGGGGGTACGGCCGATCTTCTCTTCCAGCCGGCCGACTGGGATGATCTTGCCGCGTTCCTGAAGGCGCTTCCCGAAGACGTGCCGCTGATGGTCGTCGGCATCGGCTCGAACCTCTTGGTGCGCGATGGCGGCATTCGCGGCGCCGTCGTGCGACTGTCTGCCAAGGGCTTCGGTGACATCGAACAGGTGGGCGAGACGCGGCTGAAAGCGGGTGCGGCCTCGCCGGACAAGCGCGTCGCGGCAGCGGCCCTCGACGCCTCGATCGGGGGCCTGCATTTCTACCACGGCATCCCGGGCGGCATCGGCGGCGCGCTCAGGATGAACGCTGGTGCGAACGGCGTGGAAACCAAGGATCGGGTCGTCGAAGTGCACGCGCTGGATCGGCAGGGCAACGTCCATGTGCTGAGCAATGCCGACATGGGCTACAGCTACCGCCACAGCGGGGCGGCCGACGATCTGATCTTCACCCATGCGATCTTCGAGGGCTACGCGGCCGACCAGACGGTCATCCGTGCCGAGATGGATGCGGTCCAGCATCACCGAGAAACGGTGCAGCCGATCCGTGAGAAGACTGGCGGCTCGACCTTCAAGAACCCGCCTGATTCGTCGGCCTGGAAGGAAATCGACCGGGCAGGTTGTCGTGGTCTGACGATCGGCGGCGCGCAGATGTCGCCGATGCACTGCAACTTCATGATCAATACGGGGCAGGCCAGCGGCTACGACCTGGAATTTCTCGGCGAGACCGTTCGCGCGCGCGTGGCGCAAACGAGTGGCGTTCGCCTGCATTGGGAAATCCGCCGTCTCGGTGAATTCGCCGATGGCCGGGTGGTAAAGCCCTTTCTCGGCGCCGAGTAGGTCCTCGATCTCGCACGCTGGAACGTTCGACCGACGCCCCTTTGAAATCACATGTGATTCCAGGGGGCTCCATGTGGGGTTGTCACGGAATCCCCGTTCTGATTCCTTGGGATCAAGCACATTCGTCACTGAGTCGCGGCATGACGTCGCCAAGGTTTGCTGGTCCGGGGCTGGCTGCCTTGTCGCGCGCGGTTTCGGTGCGTCCTGTGCTTTGAGGGATGATCAGAGGGGATCAGTATGTCGAAAGGCCACGTGGCCGTTCTTATGGGCGGGTTCTCCTCGGAGCGACCGGTCAGCCTGTCGTCGGGTGCCGCCTGTGCGGATGCGCTCGAAGGCGTCGGCTATCGCGTGACCCGCATCGATGTCGATCGCAATGTCGCAAGCGTTCTTCACGAGTTGAAGCCCGACGTCGTCTTCAATGCCCTGCACGGGCCGTTCGGCGAAGACGGAACGATCCAAGGCATCCTCGAATATCTGCAGATTCCCTATACCCATTCCGGCGTGCTCGCTTCCGCGCTCGCCATGGACAAGGATCAAGCCAAGAAGGTCGCCAAGGCCGGCGGCGTGCCGGTTGCCGAATCCCGCGTGATGGATCGCCACGACATTGGCTCGAACCATCCGATGAAGCCGCCCTATGTGGTGAAGCCGGTCAATGAAGGGTCGAGCTTCGGGGTCGTCATCGTGCGCGAGGGGCAGACCCATCCTCCGCAGGTCATCGGTTCGTCGGAGTGGAAATATGGCGACCGAATCATGGTGGAGCGATTCATCGAAGGCCGTGAATTGACCTGCGCCGTGATGGGCGATGTGGCGCTTGGGGTGATCGAAATCATCCCGCAGGGCCACACCTTCTATGATTTTGATTCCAAATACGTACCCGGCGGATCAAAACACGAATACCCCGCAAAAATTTCACCAAATATTTACCAAAAAATACAGACATTGGCGCTCAAGGCACACAGGGCAATCGGGTGTCGCGGCGTCAGTCGATCAGACTTCCGTTACGACGACCGATTTTCCGAAGAGGGCGAGGTCATCTGGCTGGAGGTCAACACTCAGCCTGGCATGACACCAACCTCGCTGGTGCCCGAACTCGCCCAGCATGCAGGGCATGACTTCGGCGAATTCTTGGCCTGGATGGTGGAGGACGCATCTTGTTTGCGTTGATCGGTAAACGTGCGTGGAGGAGTTCGGCGGCGGTTGCGGCTGCGTCGGCCCGTGTCGTTCCGGTACTGCCGCGCCCCTTTCGCCGGGTAGTGCGCTATCTCGAATCGCCTGCGCTTGAAGAACTTGCGATCCCCCGTCACCTGGGATCGGTTCTCGCGCTGGTGTTCCTCGGTTCCACGCTCGTCTATGGCACCGTCGTCGGCGGGCACGGCCCCGCAGTCGTCAATGACGGCACGGCCGCGCTCGGCTTTGCGATCGATAACGTCACCGTCGAGGGCAATGTCCAGACGTCCGAAATCGATATTCTGACGACGCTCGGCCTTGATGGTGCGACGTCCGTCATGGCGATGAATGCGGCTGATGCGCGGAATGCTCTGCTTGAGCTTCCCTGGGTCCGCGACGCCCAGGTTCGCAAGGTCTATCCGGACGGCGTGACGGTCGAAGTCAAGGAACGGCAGGCCTTCGGGATCTGGCAGAACGGCAAGGACCTGTTCCTGATCGAGCGGAACGGCAACATCATCACCCCGATGAACGATGCCCGCTTCAACATGCTGCCGCTGTTCGTCGGGCTCGGCGCCGATTCAGGTGCTGCCGGCTTCGACAAGATGCTTTCCGAGCATCCCGATCTGCAGCGGCGCATGCGCGCCGCCGTCCGCGTCGCGGAGCGCCGCTGGGACCTCTATTTCCGCAACGGCATCGTGGCTCGGCTGCCCGAGCGCGGCACCAAGGAAGCTCTGGCGACGCTTGCCGAACTCGACCGTACCGAAGAAATCCTGTCGCGCGACATCGCTGCGGTGGATCTGAGGCTTTCCGACCGCATCGCCATCCGCCTGACGCCGGATGCGCTCGAGCGCCGGCAGGCAGCGTGGGAAGAGCGCAGCAAGGCATTGAAGGCGATGGAGCGGCGTACATGAGCATCTTCGGGTCCAGCTCCTTCGGCGTCCCGCGCATGCGTCCGCTCTCGGCCAAGCGCACGACCACGGTCTCGGTGCTCGACATCGGATCATCCAAGGTCGTGTGCATGATCGGCCGGCTGACGCCACGCACGGAAAGCCAGCTTCTGCCAGGCCGTACGCACCGGATCGAAATTGTCGGCATCGGCCATCAGAAGTCCCGCGGCATGAAGGCCGGCGTCATCGCCGATCTCGACGCGGTCGAAGGCGCAGTGCGGCTGGCGGTCGACGCGGCCGAGCGCATGGCCGGGCTGACGGTCGAATCGCTGATCGTTAACGTTTCGGCGGGCCGACTGAAGAGCGACACCTACTCGGGCTCGATCGATCTCGGCGGGCACGAAGTCAATTCCGCCGATCTGCGGAAGGTGCTCTCGGCAGCGGCGCAGAAGTCGGCGCTTGCCGATCGCGGCGTCATCCATTCGCTCCCGACCCTCTTCACGCTCGATGGCGAGCGCGGCATCGAAGATCCTACGGGCATGTTCGGCGATCGTCTGTCGGTCGATATGCACATTCTGTCGGCTGAACGCGCGCCGCTGCGCAATCTCGAGCTTTGCATCAACCGCGCCCATCTCTCCGTCGAGGCCATGGTCGCGACGCCCTATGCCAGCGGCCTCGCTGCGCTGGTCGACGACGAGGCCGAGATGGGCTGCGTCACGATCGATCTCGGCGGCGGCACGACCACCATTTCACTGTTTTCCGAAGGCCGGCTCGTGCATGTCGATGCCATCGCGCTCGGGGGCCATCACGTGACGATGGACCTTGCGCGCGGCCTGTCCACGCGGGTCGAAGATGCAGAACGTCTGAAGGTCGTGCACGGCTCGGCCGTCACAACCTCCACCGACGACCGTGATGTGGTGAGCATTCCTCCGATCGGCGACGATGAACGCGACATGCCCACGCAGGTTCCGCGTGCTCTAGTCGTCAAGATCGTCCGTGCACGGGTAGAGGAAACCTTGGAGATGATTCGCGATCGCTTGCAGAAATCCGGCCACAGCGGCGCGGTCGGCAAGCGCATCGTCCTGACAGGCGGCGCAAGCCAGCTGACGGGAATGGCGGACGTGGCCAGGCGTATCCTCGCCCGCAACGTGCGCATCGGCCGTCCCATGGGAGTCGCGGGTCTTCCCGCGGCGGCCAAGGGCCCGGCCTTCTCCACCGCGGTGGGGCTAATGATCTATCCGCAGGTTGCAGGTCTCGAAGACCATGCTTCCGGCAGGGCCGGCTTTGTCGGCGAAGGAACAGGTACGATCGCCCGTATGGGGCGGTGGCTTAAAGAGAGTTTTTAATCAGGGCTTTGGCCAAAGCGGCGTTTGGCCGAAAACGGAAAGGATCGGGTGCCATGACCATCAAATTGCAGAAGCCGGACATCACCGAGCTGAAGCCACGGATCACCGTTTTCGGTGTCGGCGGCGGCGGCGGCAATGCCGTCAACAACATGATCAATGCAGGCCTTGAGGGCGTCGACTTCGTCGTCGCCAACACCGACGCGCAGGCGCTGTCGATGACCAAGGCCACGCGCATCATCCAGATGGGCGTTGCAGTGACCGAAGGCCTCGGCGCGGGCTCGCGTCCGGAAGTCGGCCGCGCTGCCGCCGAAGAGTGCATCGACGAGATCGTCGATCACCTGAACGGCACGCATATGTGCTTCGTCACCGCCGGCATGGGCGGCGGCACCGGCACCGGTGCTGCTCCGGTCGTCGCGCAGGCTGCCCGTCAAAAGGGTATTCTGACCGTGGGCGTCGTTACGAAGCCCTTCCACTTCGAAGGCGGCCGCCGCATGCGCGTTGCCGATGCCGGCATCGAAGAGCTGCAGGCTTGCGTCGATACGCTGATCGTCATCCCGAACCAGAACCTGTTCCGGATCGCCAACGAGAAGACGACCTTCGCCGACGCCTTCGGCATGGCCGACCAGGTGCTCTATTCGGGTGTCGCCTGCATCACCGACCTCATGGTCAAGGAAGGCCTCATCAACCTCGACTTCGCCGACGTTCGTTCGGTGATGCGTGAGATGGGCAAGGCGATGATGGGTACGGGCGAAGCATCCGGCGAAGGCCGCGCCATGGCCGCTGCCGAAGCTGCGATCGCCAACCCGCTGCTCGACGAAACCTCCATGAAGGGCGCACAAGGGCTGCTGATCTCGATCACCGGCGGCCGTGACATGACGCTGTTCGAAGTGGACGAAGCAGCGACCCGCATTCGCGAAGAAGTCGACCCGGATGCCAACATCATCCTCGGCGCGACATTCGACGAAGAACTCGAAGGCCTCATTCGCGTGTCGGTCGTTGCCACCGGCATCGACAAGGCTGCAGCCGAAATCGGCGGTGGTCAGGCCGGACAGCAGCGTCAGGAAGTGCGTCCCGCCCAGCGCGTTGCCGCACCTCAGGCTGCCCAGCCGGCTGCTCCGCGTGCGGTTGCCCCTGCGCCGGTCCAGCATCAGCCCGCACCGGTTCGCGAAGTGGTGTCCGAGCAGACGCTTGCAGCCTCGCTGAAGTCTGCCGAAGCGGAAATCGAGCGCGAACTGCGCATCGAGCCGATCGCGCAGGCCGACGACTTCGTGCCGCAGAGCCGCCTCTTTGCAAACGCACCGCAGCCAGAAGCTCCGGCACCGCGTCCGATGGCTGGCTATCATGTTCCGCCGACGCCGCGTCCTGTCGAGGCTCCGGCTCCGCAGGCGATGGCTCCGGTCGAGCCGGCACGCATGCCGCGGGTCGAAGACTTCCCGCCGGTCGTTCAGGCCGAGATGGAGCATCGCCAGGCTCCGCGGACCGAGCCTGCTGCCGACGAGCGTGGCCCGATGGGCCTTCTGAAGCGCCTGTCGAACAGCCTTGGCCGTCGCGACGAGGAAGAAGCACCGCGTGCAGCGCCCCGTGCGCCGGCCGCAGAGGAGCGTCGCAGCCTGTCGCCAGAGGCGAGCCTCTACGCTCCGCGTCGTGGACAGCTCGATGACCAGGGCCGCGCGGTTCAGGCCAAGCGCGTTTCCCAGGACGACGACCAGCTGGAAATTCCGGCCTTCCTGCGCCGTCAGGCCAACTGAGTCGCGCCACACTATCGCCTTCCGGCAGCATCCTTCTCTGATGCTGCCGGAAGGTCTCCATCTCGCAAGTCATTGGAAAAGAATTAGAATTCCGACCAGACGGGTTGCAAGATTTCGAAACAATCCGTGATTTTGCCGGCCTGAGCCTCGCCCGTATCTTCCGCATCCACCGGGAGGCTGGGGCTGACGAACGTTCGAACTGCGTGAATGCCCTTGGGACTACAGACGATCGAACCGCGAAGGGATCGATCGCGACAACGCAGCGGGCAATTTTATGATTTCAATTTCTTCCGGCAACCAGACCACAATTGCGCACCACGTCTCGCTTTCGGGCATCGGTGTTCACAGTGGGGCCGAAGTGACCGTTCGTCTTCACCCGGGTGACATCGACAGCGGCGTGATCTTCCGCCGCGTCTTTGCCGACGGCCGCCGAGAAGACATTCGTGCGGTGTCGTCGAAGGTCGTCGCGACGGATCTCTGCACCGTCATCGGCAGCGCAAGCGGCGCGACCATCGGCACGATCGAGCATGTGATGGCAGCGATTGCCGCTCTCGACGTGGACAACATCATCATCGAAGTCGACGGCGCCGAAATGCCGATCATGGACGGTTCGGCCCGGGCGTTCGTCGAAGCCATCGACGAGGCTGGGATCGTCCAACTGGAGGCACGCCGCCGTTTCATTCGCGTGCGCAAGCCCGTGCGTGTCGAGATGGGCGGGTCCTGGGGCGAATTTCTGCCGCATGGAACGACGCGCTACGAGGTCACGATCGACTTCGACAGCGCCGCGATCGGCCGTCAGGTGTGGGCAGGAGACGTTACCGCTGGCGTGTTTCGTTCCGAACTCGCCCGTTCGCGCACATTCGGCTTCATGCGCGACGTGGAAAAGCTGTGGGCCGCCGGCTTTGCGCTCGGCGCATCGCTCGAGAATGCCGTGGTGGTCTCCGATGATGACAGCGTCATCAACGCTGAGGGTCTGCGCTACTCCGACGAGTTCGTGCGCCACAAGACGCTGGATGCGGTCGGTGATCTGGCTCTTGCCGGCGCGCCGATCATTGGATGCTTCCGCTCCTATCGCGGCGGACACAAGCTGAACGCGATCGCACTGAAAGCGCTGCTCGACGATTTGTCCGCCTACGATATCGTCGAAGCGCCGTCGGCCGGGGCTCAGCGCTTTCGCAGGGCGGATCTGGTTGCGGTATCGCCCTCATTTGCACCATGGGCGCATTAGTCGTAGCGCCAAATCGCTGCCGTCACAAAAATGCGCCAATATCGGCACAGTTACGGGCCGGCTCAGGCATTGAGGCCAGCGGCGAATGCCGCTAGAAGGCCAAGGTTCGCATTGGACATCTTGAAAGGGTTTTGGCGCGCATGACAGTCAAGGTTCGGCAACAGTCCGGGAGCTCGCTTGCGAGAAGCGCGGCGCTTGGTCTTCTGGTCGCCGTCGCGGGCGTCGCTGCAGGCTGCCAGACGGAACCCGATATCGATATCACCGCTCTTGCGAGCGACATCGATCCGCCGGATGTTCTCTACAACCAGGGCCTGGCGAACTTGCAGGGCGGCCGGCTGACAGAGGCTGCGCGCAAGTTCGAAGCGATTGATCGCCAGCATCCCTATTCGGAGTTTGCCCGGCGTGCGCTCGTCATGAACGCCTTCGTCAAGTATCGCCAGGGCGACTATGACGAGGCGGTGAATGGTGCGAGCCGCTATCTCAGCCTCTATCCAGGCGATCAGGATGCTGCCTATGCGCAGTACATCATCGGCCTGTCCTATTTCCGCCAGATCCGCGACGTGACGCAGGACCAGCGCGATTCGGCCCGCGCCATTCAGGCCATGCAGGCCGTCGTCGATCGTTATCCCGACTCAGAATATGTCGAGGACGCTCAGGCCAAGATCCGTTTCGCCCGCGACCAGCTCGCCGGCAAGGAAATGCAGGTCGGCCGCTACTATCTCGAGCGCCGCGAATATGTCGCCGCCATCAACCGCTTCCGCAACGTCGTCGAGCGATATCCGAACACGCGCCAGGTCGAGGAAGCGCTCGCCCGTCTCGTCGAAGCGAATTACGCGCTCGGCCTGACCGACGAAGCGCAGACGGCTGCTGCAGTGCTTGGCCACAACTATCCGGATAGCCAGTGGTATGCGGATTCCTACGCATTGCTGCAGACCGGCGGGCTGCAGCCGCGTGAAAACACCGGCTCCTGGATTTCACGGGCCGGCGCAGCCCTTATCGGCCCGGATGCTTGATCTTCGGAACCCACCGGCCCAAGAAGGGTTTGGTGGGTTCTTCGTCTGCTGATCGTTCATCCGTTTTTGCCGACTCCCCGAGCGAAGGTTCATGCTGGCACAGCTGTCGATTCGCGATATCGTTCTGATCGAGCGGCTCGACCTGAACTTCGAGCGCGGCCTGTCCGTGCTGACCGGGGAAACCGGCGCAGGGAAGTCCATTCTTCTCGACTCCCTTTCGCTCGCACTCGGCGCGCGCGGCGATGGCAGCCTTGTGCGCCAGGGTGCCGAACGCGGCCAAGTGACGGCCGTCTTCGATGTCGGGCAGGATCATCCAGCGCGCCAGCTCCTGCGTCAAAATGGTCTCGATGACGATGGCGACCTGATCCTGCGGCGCATTCAGAGTGCCGATGGCCGCACGCGGGTTTTTGTCAACGACCAGCCGACCAGCGTCGCCACCATGCGCGACATAGGCCGGTTGCTTGTCGAAATTCACGGTCAACACGATGATCGCGCTCTGATCGACACGGACGGGCACCGGCTTCTTCTCGATGCCTTCGGCGGACTGACCGGCGAGGCCGAAGCGCTTGCCGGCCTCTATCGGCGTTGGCGCGATGCTGTCCGAGCGCTCGATATCCATCGCGCCAAGGTCGATGCCGCGGCCCGTGAGGCGGATTATCTGCGCGCCGCCTTTGCCGAGCTCGATCAGCTGTCACCGCTTGACGGCGAAGAGGACGAACTGGCCGGTCGCCGGGCGGACATGATGAAGTCCGAGCGTATTGCCAGCGATATCAAGGAAGCAGAAGACGTGCTTTCGGGGCAGGGGTCTCCCGTGCCGCTCCTGAGCTCGCTCGTGCGGCGGCTCGAGCGCAAGTCTCAGGAAGCCCCGGGGCTGCTTGAGGAAACCGTGCTGGCACTCGATGCGGCGCTTGCAGCCCTTGGTGAGGCTCAAATGGCGATCGAGGCCGCCATGCGGAAGGCGGACTACGATCCGGCCGAACTGGAGCGCACCGAAGAGCGGCTGTTCGCGCTGCGTGCTGCAGCCCGCAAGCATAATGTTCCCGTTTCCGAGTTGCCGGCGCTCGCCCAGCGCATGATGGACGATCTCGCCGATCTCGATGCGGGCGAGGAGAAGCTTCAGCATCTGGAAGCGGCGGTCATCGAAGCACGGGCGCTGTTCGACACGGCAGCACGCTCATTGTCGGAAAAACGCGGCCACACGGCCAAGGCACTCGCGGCTGCCGTGATGGCCGAGTTGCCGGCCCTCAAATTGGAGCGCGCCGAATTCCTCATCGAAGTCGACAGTGATCCGGAGAAACCGACGGCTGACGGTATCGATCGGGTCGAGTTCCAGGTGCGCACCAACCCGGGCACGCGCGCGGGTCCGATCATGAAGGTTGCCTCCGGTGGCGAGCTCTCCCGCTTCCTGCTTGCGCTGAAAGTGGCGCTTGCCGACCGGGGATCGGCACCGACGCTGGTCTTCGATGAAATCGACACCGGTGTGGGCGGCGCGGTCGCCGATGCAATCGGCCAGCGTTTGCGCAGGCTGGCGGGTCAGGTGCAGGTGCTTTCGGTGACGCACGCGCCGCAGGTGGCTGCACGTGCCTCGACGCATCTTCTGATCGCCAAGGGGCCGAACGATTCCAACGCCATTGCGACGCGTGTCACCAAAATTGACGCCGATGGCCGCGAGGAAGAGATCGCCCGCATGCTGGCCGGCGCCACCGTGACGACGGAGGCGAGGGCGGCAGCGGCACGCCTGCTGTCGGAAAACGCCTGAAGCTTGAGACGGCGAGGGCTGTTTTCGCGGCCTGACCTGCCATATGGAATGGGCGTTTAGACCTGTCAGTGGAGCGCCAGCAGATGCCGACCTCGTTCGATCCCAATGTCCGCAAGACCCCGGTCGACAAGATGGACGAAACCGAGGCTGCCGAACTTCTCCAAAGCATCTCGGCCGAGCTTGCCGAGCACGACAAGCGCTATCACCAGGAAGATGCCCCGGTCATCTCGGATGCGGATTACGATGCGCTGAAGCAGCGCTATCTCGCAATCGAAGCTGCTTTTCCGCATCTCAAGCCCGTCGAGGCGCCTTCCGACAAGGTGGGCGCGGAGGCGGCATCGGGCTTCGGCAAGGTCGTCCACCGCGTCGGCATGCTGTCGCTCGACAATGCGTTTTCCGACGAGGACGTGTCCGATTTCGTCGAACGGGTGCGGCGATTCCTGCGCATCGGTGCCGACACCGAACTGACCTTCACGGCCGAGCCGAAGATCGATGGCCTGTCGCTCTCACTGCGCTACGAAGACGGTGAGCTGGTCACGGCTGCCACGCGCGGCAACGGTGCCGTTGGCGAAAACGTCACGGCCAATGCCCGCACGATCAAGGACATCCCCACTACGCTGCCAAAAGGCGCGCCGTCCGTGCTCGAAGTGCGTGGCGAGGTCTATATGACGCGCGATGATTTTGTCGCGCTCAACCAGCGCCAGGCGGAACTCGGCAGGCCGACCTACGTCAATCCGCGCAACACGGCTGCCGGGTCGCTGCGCCAGCTGGATGCGTCGCTTACGGCCGAGCGGTCGCTCAAATTCTTCGCCTATGCCTGGGGCGAGGTGCTGCCCGGGCTGCCAGCCGATACCCAGTATGCCATGGTCGAAACACTGGCCGACTATGGCTTCCACACCAACGATCTGATGCGACGGCTCTCCACCGTCGAGGACCTGCTGGAGCACTATCACGCCATAGAGCGGGTGCGCGCCGAACTGCCCTATGACATCGACGGCGTCGTCTACAAGGTGGACGAGATCGCGCTGCAACAGCGGCTTGGCTTCGTGTCACGCTCGCCGCGCTGGGCGATCGCGCACAAATTTCCGGCCGAGAAGGCCTTCACGATCCTCAACGCCATCGACATCCAGGTCGGCCGCACCGGCGCGCTGACGCCGGTCGCACGGTTGGAACCGGTCACCGTCGGCGGCGTGGTCGTGACAAACGCGACGCTCCACAATGCGGAAGAGATCGCCCGGCTCGGCGTCAAGATCGGCGACACGGTCGAGATCCAACGGGCCGGCGACGTCATCCCGCAGGTGTTGCGGGTCGAGAAGAGCCCGGAAGACGCGGTGGCATTCGAGTTTCCGACCATTTGCCCCTGTCACCTGAAGACGCCGATCGTGCGCGAAGAGACGGCTGGCGGCGTCGAGGGCGTGGTGCGCCGGTGTTCGGGCGAATTTGCCTGTCCCTATCAGCGCAAGGAGCATCTGAAGCACTTCGTGTCGCGCAAGGCGTTCGACATCGATGGCCTCGGCGAGAAGCAGATCGAGTATTTCTTCGATGAGGAGACGCTCTTCGTTCGCCAGCCTGCGGACATCTTCACGCTGAAGGCGCGTGATGCTGCCGAAGATCTGCGCAAGCTCAAGAACCGCGAAGGCTATGGCGCCACATCGGCGCAGAAGTTGTTCGATGCGATCGAAGCGCGCCGCACGGTGCCGCTCGAGCGGCTGATCTTCTCGCTTGGCATCCGGCATGTGGGGGAATCGACCGCGAAGACGCTCGCGCGCGCTTACGGAAACTGGGACGGGTTCCAGCAGGCCGCGCACGCGGTTGCGGCAGGGGACGCGCAGGCACGCGAAGAGATGGACGCTCTGGACGATATCGGCCCCGCCGTCATCGACGCCGTCGGCCGCTTTTTCGGCGAGGCGCACAATGTCGCGATGGTCGACGCGCTCGTCGCGGAACTCACCGTGGAAGAGGCAGAGAAGCCGCAAAGCGATTCTCCTGTTGCCGGCAAGACAGTGGTCTTCACGGGTGCTCTGGAGCGGATGACGCGCGACGAGGCCAAGGCGATGGCCGAACGGCTCGGCGCCAAAGTCGCCGGATCGGTCTCCGCGAAAACCGATCTTCTGGTGGCGGGCCCGGGCGCTGGATCGAAGCTGAAAAAGGCGCAGGAACTGGGCGTAGAGACGACCGACGAGGATGGCTGGTTCACGCTGATCGGCGCCTAAGAACTGGCATCGTTAGCATCAGCAATATGCAAGCGAGCGTCAGGCCTTTTCATTTGACTTGACCATGGCGACGGAAAGATAGTGCGCATGCTCACGGCTATGCGCCGTTTCGGGGTTTCACCGATGAAACTTCGCCTCCGCTGATACTCTCGATCGGACCATCATGACCGTCTCGTTCAAGCGCGATTTCCTCGCCGGTATGCGTCAATGCGTTCCGGTGGTGGTAGCCGCCGCACCCTTCGGCCTCCTGTTCGGAGCGCTTGCCGTCGACAACGGTTTGACCGTCGGCGAGGCGGTGCTGATGAGCGCGACGATCTATGCGGGCGCCAGCCAGATGGTCGGCATCGATCTCTTCAATGGATCGGCCGCGCCCTGGCTGATCGTTCTGTCGATCTTCGCGGTTAACTTCCGCCACGTTCTGTATTCGGCAGCGGTCGGGCGTCGCATCAGCCACTTCTCGCTGTGGCAGAAGGCGGTTGCGTTCTTCCTGCTCATCGATCCGGTCTATGCCGAGACCGAGAGGCGCAGCGAAGCGGGCAAGTCGATGACCTTCGCCTGGTATCTCGGGATCGGCCTGCCGGTCTATCTGTCCTGGGTGGCGGAGGGCTATCTCGGCGCCGTCTTCGGCGGCTTGATCGAAAACCCCGAAGAATTCGGCATCGACTTCCTTCTGCCGCTTTACTTCATGGCACTCGTGCTCGGGTTTCGCTCGCGCAAGAACTGGCTGCCGGTGGTGCTTGCGAGCGCGCTCGGATCGATCGCTGGCTTCCATTTCATCGGCTCGCCCTGGCACGTCTCGATCGGCGCGATCATCGGCATCGCGGTTGCGGCGATCATCGCGGACACGCGGCCGCCACAGAACATGAAAGCCTCCGTCGGCAGCGAGGCTTCCCGGTGATGGACGGCTTCAGCGTCAATGTCTGGATCATCCTCGCAGCCGCGCTCGCGACCTATGCGACGCGGATCGGCGGTCATCTGATCCTGTCGCGGTTCGAACGGCTGCATCCGCGCGTCGAGGCAGCGCTCAATGCGGTTCCGGCAGCCGTTCTCACGACGCTCTTTGCGCCGGCCGCGGTCTTCAACGGCACGGCAGAGGCCCTGACCATGGCGGTCGCGATCCTCATCGGACTGCGCCTGCCGATGCTGGCGACCGTCTTCATCGGCACGGCGATCGTGGTGGCACTGCGCGCCTTAATGTGATTTCGCTTATCTTTGATAAGCTCAATGACATCAAGTTTCTGATCTGGCGCGTTTCCGACGGTGAACCGTTATCCACTTCACCTAGAAACGCTTTGATCGGCTGATCAGAGCGGCGCTGTCGCAGCGTCGAGCCAGGCCCGGTCTTCCGCGCTTTCCAGCATCGGCGTGAGTTCGTGGCGAACGCGGGCGTGGTAGGCATTCAGCCAGGCGTGCTCCTCTTCCGTCAGGAGCGTTGGTTCGACGAGCCTGCGGTCGATGGGGCAAAGTGTTAGCGTTTCGAAGCCGAGCATCGGCTTGTCGCCGCCCTCGATCGCGCGAGGCTCGTGGACGTAGATCAGGTTCTCGATGCGGATGCCGAACGCGCCCTCGCGGTAGTAGCCGGGCTCGTTGGACAAGATCATGCCAGGTAGAAGAGCCTGCGTGCCACGCCGCGAGATCGATTGCGGGCCTTCGTGCACCGACAGATATGACCCGACGCCGTGGCCGGTGCCATGGCCGAAATCCGCCCCTGCCTTCCAGAGCGCGATGCGGGCGAGCGGATCGAGCTCACTGCCCTTGGTGTTTTCGGGAAAACGCGCCACCGAGATTGCGATCATGCCCTTCAGCACCAGCGTGAAGAAGCGCCGCATCTCATCCGTCGGCGTACCGATCGCCACGGTGCGGGTGATGTCGGTCGTGCCGGAGACATACTGACCGCCGGAATCAAGCAGGAACAGTTCGCCGGCCTGGAGCTTGCGATTGGTCTGCTCGTTGACGCGGTAGTGGATGATCGCGCCGTTCGGCCCCGCACCCGAGATCGTTTCGAACGAGACATCTTTCAGCGGCAGCTGGTGGCTCTGGCCGATCCGGCTACGGGTCGCTTCGAGTGTCTTCGCAACCGTAATCTCATCGAGCGAGCCCGGCTGCTCGCGGTCGAGCCAGGCAAGGAACGTGACCATCGCCGCGCCATCGACGAGATGTGCGCGCTGTGATCCGGCAATTTCCACTGTGTTCTTGACTGCACGGGGCAGGCGGGCAGGATCTGAATCTTCCACCAATCGACCGCCTGCTTCGGTGATGGCGGTGGCAATCGCCTTCGGTGTCAGAGCCGGATCGACGAGAACCTTGGCGGCGCTTCTGCCGAGGCTGCCAAGCGCAGCGGCAAAGCCCTCCGGCGCCTTCAGGTCCGACAGTTGCGTGAGATAGGCCTTCTCCTCGATACGGAGCTTAGCGTTCTCGATGAAGAGCTGCGGGCGCTGTCCAGGCTGGAAGATCGCACGGGCAAGGGGATGCGGCGTGTGCGGTACGTCGGCGCCGCGGATATTGAAGGCCCAGGCAACGGAGGACGGATCGGTCATGACGAAGGCATCGGCCTTCTTGGCCGTGACCGCCGCATCGATTTCGGCGATCTTGTCATGCGCGAGCTTGCCGGCATGATCGCGCGACTGGATCGACACCCGGCCGACCGGCAAGGCCGGCCGATCATCCCAGACCGCATCAAGCGGATTGGAGGACACGGCAACGAGCATGGCGCCTGCCGACTTCGCTGCCTTCTCCAGGCGTGCGACTTCGCCTGTCGTATGAAGCCAGGGGTCGTAGCCGATGCGCATGCCGGCCGGGGCGTTGGCAGTGATCCATTCAGGCGGCGGGTTGTCCACGAGGTCCATGGGCTGGAAGACGTCCATGTCAGCCTGAATGCGAACTTGGGTCGTGTATCGGCCGTCGACGAAGATAAAGGCTTCATTCCGGGTCACGACGCAGGCTCCGGCGGAGCCGGTGAAGCCCGTGAGCCATTGCAGGCGTGCTGCAGACGCCGGTACATATTCGCCCTGGAATTCATCGGCGCGCGGAATGATGAAGGCATCGATGCCGTGCCCGTCGAATTTTCCGCGCAGTCTCGCAACGCGATCTTTTCCTGTTTCCGGCGACGAGAGCACGGAGAAATTCTGAAACATGGTCCAACCTTCGACCTGAAATGGCACCCGCCTGCAGGCAATCCGGGCCATCGTTAATATTGCGTTGCAGCATGACTGCTTCGCAGTTGCGATAAATGCAAGGCTCCCATGCGCCTCGGGGCCTGCCACTCCCGAAACGAATCTCTATCTTGAGAAGCATGGGAGGCCAAGCAACGCCGGACCAAAGGACACCGACAAATGGCCAAGAACATTTTCCGTACTGCATTCGATCGCGTCATCGAAGCTCGTGAGCGCCAGGTGCGCCGCTACGTAAACGGCGCTCTGCTGTCGTTCGACGACGAAACGCTGAAGACGCTCGGTCGCCGCCGCGAAGACATGGTTCGCGAAGGCTCTTCTTCTTTCCCGTTCTAATCTTTGAACTGGTGGAAGCGGAGCCTCCGGCAGGCCTCAGCTCAAATGCAAAGTGACCCAGCCCTCGCGCCACAAGGTCTTTCTGTGGGCGAGGGCTTGGACGTTATAGGCGGACAGCACTTTCCAGCGCTGCTCTGCAAGAATGCCCGACAGGATGACGCTGCCGCCGGGCGCGAGATGGCGCACGAGTTCGGGCGCCATTGAAATCAGCGGTCTTGCCAGAATGTTGGCGACGATGAGGTCGAACGGGCCTTCGTCCTTGAAGATCCGGGACTGAAAGCTGGGCGCCGTGCGCATCTTGATGCGTGCACCGACTTCGTTCAGCGCGGCATTTTCTGCCGCGATCTTCACTGCAATCGGGTCGATATCGGTCGCGACGACGCGCGCGTTGCATAGCTGCGCGACGGCTATGGCGAGAACGCCGCTGCCGGTCCCGAGATCGAGCGCGCGCTTCGGCTTGCTCCGTCGCACCACCTCGTCGATCATTTCCAGGCAACCGGACGTGGTGCCATGATGGCCCGTGCCGAAAGCCTGGCCGGCATCGATCTCGATCGGCAGGTCACCGGGCCTGATCGCGGCGCGATCATGCGAGCCATGCACCAGGAAACGACCGGCGCGCACGGGCTTCAAGCCCTCCAGAGACTTGCTGACCCAGTCGATATCCGGAACGTCTTCGTATTCGATCGCTAACGCGCCGAAGTCGGGCTCGAGCACCGCAGCCACCCGTTCGCGCAAATCCGCGATCTCGCTCTCGTCGGCGTAGATCGATGCTTCCCAGACATCTGCCTTCTCATCGATTTCCGACGTGGCGACGGGAAAGCCATCCTCTTCGAAGGCGTTTGAGAGAATGTCGAGGATGCGCGAAGCTTCAGTTTCGCTCGTTTTCACGAAGAGGCGCTTTTGCGACATGAAGATCCTGCGTCCGGGCGTCGCTTTTTCAGCTCAGCCGCCGATGAGATTGCGCAGTTTCTGTACAGCCGTGTCGGCATTTTCGCCATAGGCGATGGTGGAGCGGAAGCGGCCGTTTTCGTCCAGCAGGAATACCGACGCCGTATGGTCCATCGTGTAGTCGCCCTCTGGATCGTTCTCGTCGAGCGGGACCTTGCGCGCGTAGACGTTGAAGCCCTGCACCATCTCGGCGACCGCGCCCGGCTCGCCGGTGATGCCGCCGATGCGATTCGAAACGTTGGAGAGATAGCCGGAGAGAAGCTCCGGAGTATCCCGTTCCGGATCGACTGTCACCATGTAGGCGTTGAGGTCGTCACCCTCTGGGTCGACCTGCTGCATCCAGCCATCGAGTTCGAACAGCGTCGTCGGGCAGACGTCTGGGCAGTGGGTGAAGCCGAAGAAGAGGGCCGTCGGCTGACCACGGAAAGCTTCCTCAGTGATCTCCTGGCCCGATGCGTCCACGAGCGCGAAGTCCACGCCATAGGGCTCCTCGCCGCCCGGCCCGGCGGTGCGGGTGAACTGATAGCTCACCCAGGCGAGAACGCCGGCGAAGATGATGACCAGTGCCCATAGAGCAGTGCGGAAGAAAACCATGCGCGTCGATGCCTTCAGCGGCTTTGTTTCGAGCCTGATCTAAAGGCAGATCCCTATAATGTCAGTAGGATAAATGGGCGCAGCCGTTCACAACCGCGCTATAGGCACCAAGCGAGACCGTTCTGGACCATGGCAACGAACATGTCCGTGCCATAGGCCGACCAGCCGGCAAAGGCTGCGCCGGTCATCACCGCCGAGAGTGCGATCGCGACGATGAGCACGCGATTGTTGATGTTGGTTCCGTCCATGGCGCTAGATTAGCGCGGCTTGCAGTTGCGCGCCAGTCGGGGTGCGCTCTTGCCGATGCTCCGTCGAGCCACTAAAGGCCGGCCATGGACGATCACGATGACCTTCTCAAGGACCCGACACCCAAGGTGCACGGTAGTGCCACCGTGCAGGACTGCACGTTCGGCCGGTTCGTGGTGATCGGAGAACGCGTCGTGATGCGCGATGTGACCGTAGGCAACTACTCCTATTTCGAGCGTCATGGCGAAGCGATCTACACCGATGTCGGGCGGTTTTGTTCGATCGCCGCCAATGTTCGGATCAATGCGCTCGAACATCCGATGGAGCGGGTGACCACGCACAAGGTGACCTATCGCCCGAACGAGTTCTTCCGCTTTCACGGCATTGATTATGAGTTTCGCGATCGTCGCCGCTCGAAGCGTGTGACGATCGGCCATGATGTGTGGATCGGTCACGGGGCCGTGGTGATGCCTGGCGTCACGATCGGAACCGGTGCCGTGGTCGGCGCAAACGCCGTCGTCACGCGCGACGTCGACCCCTATACCATCGTCGCCGGCATGCCTGCCAAGCCGCTCCGGACACGGTTCGAGAAAGCGATCATCGATCGGCTGCTGGCTCTCGCCTGGTGGGACTGGCCGGATGAACGCCTGCACGCCGCCATTGCGGACATGCAGACGCTCGACATCGAAGACTTCCTCGACAAATGGGAAGTCGCTGGTGGTTAGGACCAGTCGCGGCAGACATATTTGACGTCGGAGAACGCCTCGATGCCATGGCGTGAACCTTCGCGGCCGAGGCCGGATTGCTTCATGCCGCCAAATGGGATTGGCGCGCCGGTCACTTTCGTTCTGTTCACCCCGATCATGCCGTATTGCAGCTTGCGCGACAGCCGGTAGATGCGGGCAGGCTTCATCGTGTGGACATAGGCGATCAGCCCGTACTCCGTGGCGTTGGCCGCTTGCACCACTTCGTCCTCGCTGTCGAATGCCGTGATGGCGGCGACCGGGCCAAAGGTTTCCTCGCTCATGATCTTCGCATCGGCTGGGACGTCGGCAAGCACGGTCGGCTCGAAGAAGAGGGGACCGGCTTCGTGTTTCTGGCCGCCGCACAGTACTTTCGCGCCTTTGATACGGGCGTCTTCGACCTGTTCGACCTGCTTTGCGATCGCAGCCTCATTCATCAGCGGTCCGATGTCGGGATCGTCCATGCCGGAACCGACGGTCAGCGCCTTCGTGCGCTCGGCAAAGCGCCCGCAGAATGCGTCATAGACAGGGCGTTCGACATAGAAACGGTTGGCACCGAGGCAGTCCTGTCCGGATGTCGCGAATTTGGCCTTGATCGCCTCGTCGACGGCCTTGTCCAGATCGGCATCGGCGAAGATGATGAACGGCGCGTGCCCGCCAAGTTCCAGGCTCAGCCGCTTGATGGTCGGCGCGCTTTGCTCATAGAGCAGCCGACCGATTTCGGTCGATCCCGTGAAGGACAGCGCTCTGACCCGCGCGTCGCTTGTCCAGGTTCCGACAATCGATGCCGGCTCGCCGATCGCGACGTTGAACCCGCCTGCCGGGAAGCCGGCGCGCTCTGCCAGAACGGCGAGCGCCAAGGCCGAGATGGGCGTTTCCTTGGAGGGGTGGATAACCACTGTGCAACCGACCGAGAGTGCAGCAGCGGCCTTGCGGGTGATCATGGCGATGGGGAAATTCCATGGCGTGACGAGTGCTGCCACACCGACCGGCTCGCGCCAGACCTCGACTTCTGCCGAGGGTAGATGCGAGGTCACGCTCATGATGTCGGGGCGTCGGGCTTCCTCGGCAAAGAACTCGATGAAGGATGCGCCGTAATCGATTTCGCCTCGGGCCTCGGAAATCGGCTTTCCCTGTTCCAGCACCATAATGCGGGCGAGGTCTTCCTTGTTCGCCAGGACGAGGTCGTACCAGCGTCGGAGGATTGCCATGCGGTCCTGGGGAAGAAGGTCGGCCCATGCATCAAAGGCAGCGTCTGCGGCATCGACAGCTGCGCGCGCGCCATCGGGGCCCAGCACCTGGAAGGTGGCGATAGTCGATCCATCGGCAGGGTTGCGCACATCGAGCGTGGCACCGTCCCCGCCGTCGACCCATTGACCGCCGATGAAGGAACGGTCGCGATAGAGGTCGGGGTCGGTGAGTGTAAAGCCGTGAGGCGTAATGTCCGTTTGCGCGTTTGCCGTATCGATTGCCGAAGTGGGCTTCGACGTCTGGTCGATCATATGGTCTTCCTCGCTGTCTGGCCTGAAATCGGGCGCAAGACTGCAGGAAGCGGCCATGGGGCACAACCCTTGGCGGCAAATCGACTTGGAAGGGCGTGCACTACTTCTTTTCGAGAAGCAGCGTGCCCTCCTTCTGAAGCCGGCCCTTGATGGTGGTTGCGAGCGAGGCGAGCAGCCATGGCAGGTCGAGCTCGAGCTTGACGACGTTGTCCTCGACATCGAGCCGGCCCGAAATCGTCTGGCCCATCATGCCGGCCTTGAAATCGAGATGATCGCCGGACCACTCCTGCTCGACGTTCACGGCGCGACCGGCCACCTGCTCGTGAACACGCTGCAGACCGCCTTCCAGCCGCTGGCGTGCCTCAAGCTTCGTCAAACGGTGGGGGATCTCGACGGTGACGGTCTCTGCCATGGTATCCAAGCGCCTCGCGTAAACGGTATCTATCGCATGTGGCGATTTTGGCGCTGGATCGCAAGTCTCATTCAGGCATCGTCGCGGTGATCTTGATGGAGGCATACCAGGCCGACAGATCCGATATCTGTTCGTCCGTCAGGTTCTTGGCAACCACGCTCATCATCTCATTTTCGCGCTCGCCACTGCGAAAGGCCTTCAGCTGCTTTTCGAGATAAATCTGGCTTTCGCCGGCGAGGTTCGGCGCGATCGGGATTTGCGCGATGCCGTCGAGACCATGGCATGTCCGGCACTGGCCAGCCAACGTGCGGCCTGATGCTGCATCCTGCGCAAGTGAGGGGGAGGCGATAGAGCAGGCAACGATAAGTGCCGTTGAAGCAACGATGTAACGCATGTTTTTGATCCTGGCTGAGAAGGACGGCGGGCATGATGCTGCCCGCCGCCGGAACGCATTACTGGGCCTGGGGCGCCTCGTAGGAGATGCGGTAGATCGCGCCTGCCAGGTCGTCCGAGACGAGAATGGACCCGTCCCTCAGCTGCGCCACATCCACCGGACGGCCGAGATATTCCCCGTTCTCGTCGAGCCAGCCTTCGGCGAACGGTACGGTCTCGCCGACATTGCCTTCGGCATCGACGGGGGTGAACATCACGCGTGCCCCGACCGGCTCGGTACGGTTCCAGGACCCGTGCTGGGCCGAGAAGATGCCGTTCTTGTACTCATCCGGAAACTGGTTTCCGCTGTAGAACATCATCCCGAGGTCGGCTGCGTGCGCTTGCATCTCGACGACGGGCATCACGACGTCTGCAGGGATCTCGGCATCCTTGTATTCGTTGGTGCGGATCGATCCGCCGCCATACCAGGGGAAGCCGAAGTTCTGGCCGGCTTCGGTCTGGCGGTTGATCTCACCGGGCGGGATGTCGTCGCCCATGCCGTCGACTTGGTTATCTGTGAACCAAAGTTCGCCGCTCTCGGGGTGGAAATCCTGGCCGACGGAGTTGCGCACGCCGTGGGTGTAGACTTCGCGATCCGAGCCATCCTGGTTGACGCGAATGATGCCGCCGATGCCTTGCTCGTTGTAGAGATCCATCTTTTCAGCCGGCGGCACGTTGTAGGGCTGGCCGAGCGACACGTAGAGCTTGCCGTCCGGCCCGATGTCGCAGACGCGCGCGGTGTGGTTGTAGCTGACTTCCTCTTCCGGCACGAGTTCACCATCGGCGATGACCGGGACGGCGACGACGTCCGGACTCTCGTAGAAGAATTCAGCGGCCGGGTACTGCAGAACGCGGTTCTGCTCGGCGATGAACAGCACGCCCTCAGGAGAGAAGCAGGGCCCGTTCGGGATCGCCTTGGCGAGCGACGGCGCGAAATTCTTCACTTCGTCGGCAACACGGTTCTTGTCGCGATCGGTGACGGCCCAGACTTCGGTCTTGCGGGTGCCGACAAAGACGACGATGCCCTGCGGTCCGACGGCCATGTGACGGGCATCCGGCACGAGGGCATAGAGATCGATGGAGAACCCGTCGGGAAGTTCGATGCGCTCGAGCGTCGAGCGGATCGCATCGGCACTTTCGCTGTTCTGATCGACGGTAATGAACTCGGTGGTGCCGGTGGTGCGGAAGCTGCCAAGCCGCTCCAGCGTGTCGTTGGATTGTGCGAAAGCGGGCACGCAATAGGCAGCGCTTGCCGCCAAGGCGGCACAGATCAATCTGGTCTTCATGTTTTCCTCCAAAGACCGGTGCTCCACCACCGGGTGCAAGAATTAGCGGCCAGATTGCACAACCCGTCAAGGCGGTAATTCTGCCGCTTTGGTACAAGCGCGGATCAGCGCCGTCGCACGGAAATGGATGTGCGCCTTCTGATTCGGCGCTCTTCTTGGGGCAGGCGCGCTCATCCTGCGAAACACTGGCTTGGGATGTGCCGAATCGGGACCGCTCGCCCACGCAGGCCTGTTCAAGATAAACCTTTGGTAACCTGCTATATTTGATGGGTGTCAAACCATGGGGGCTGGTGATAAAATCTATGCTGTCGGGCTGGGCGGCTAAACTGTGACGAGTACTCTGAAGCGGAATGCTGCGTCATATTGGGAGTCCCGGCATGTCCGAGATTGATAATGAAAATAAACTAAGACTGACAGGCGCGATCGTGAGCGCATATGTCGGCAAACACTCCATTCCATCGTCGGAATTGGCGGCTCTGCTGCAAAACGTCTATGCATCGCTCGATCAACTGGCCGCCGGCGAAGTGCCTGCCGAGCCGCTTGTGCCGGCTGTCCCCGTCGCCAAATCGGTGACTCCGGAATACATCATTTCGTTGGAAGACGGCCGCCGGTTCAAATCGCTGAAGCGCCATCTGGCTGCACAATACGGTCTTTCACCCGAAGAATACCGCGCTCGTTGGGGGCTTCCGGCCGATTACCCAATGGTTGCACCGAATTACGCCGCAAAGCGTTCCCAACTGGCGAAGTCCATGGGATTGGGGCGCGAAGCCCCACGATCGGCTCCTCCGCTGCGCGCGGTCGAAAGCCAGTAAATCTTCTCAAGCATGACGATGCGAAAGGCGGTCGCACACCTGCGGCCGCCTTCGCGTCATCTGTGTCAGCAGTTGGCGCGAATGCCTTCCTCGTCCTCGGCCGCACGTGCCGTCTGGCAGGCTGCCGAGCGGGTCGCGTCATTCACCGTATCTTCGGCCGAATTCAGAAAATCACGTGCAGCTTCACCCGCACGATCGATGGCAGGGCCGACGGCCTCGGCCGCGTCCTCGGCTGCGGAGCGCGCGGCTTCGCCCGTCTCGCGCGCAGCATTGCCGATAGCGTCCATGGCTTCGCCGGCTTCGCGCGACGTATCGTTGTCTTCGACGCCGGGAGCCGTGGCGTTCCCGGTCTGGCTGGGATCGTCACCGCAAGCAGCCAGGCCGACGAGCGCGGCAAGCAGAATGGGAAGGGCACGGTTCATGATCGGTGGTCCTTAAGCAGTTGTTTTAGCATGAAGTGCTCAAGAACGCGCCTTCGCGCATCCGGTTCCAACGGCCGATGCGGAAGGCGTTTTTAGATTTGTGCTCAGACGGGTGTGACGAAGCCGTCGAGCACGCGCTTCTGACCGGCCTTGTCGAAATCGATCGTCAGCTTGTTGCCTTCGATCGCCGCGACATTGCCGTTGCCGAACTTCATGTGGAAGACGCGATCGCCGATGGAGAAGGCGCTGGGTGTGTCCGTCGTCGATTTCGCGACGAGTTCGCCTTCGATCGTGCGCACGCCGCGTGGCCCGCTTTCGCCATAACCGACGCGCTCGACCTGATGGCCGGAGCGGCTGCCCCAGTTGCGACTTGTGGCATCTGTTCGGTTCGCCTGGGCGCGTTTCCAGCCAGGTGTTTCGTAGGTGGAGGCGAAGATCTCCGGGTTGTCGAAGCGCGACGCACCATAGGGGTTCTGCCGTCCCGCCGAGAAGCCGGACGAGCCGCCACCAAACCGGTTGTAGCCGCCATAGGACATTTCCGCTTCGGCTACCTCGACATGGGCTTCAGGCAACTCGTCGAGAAAGCGCGATGGAATGGTCGATTGCCACAGCCCATGGATGCGTCGGTTGGACACGAACCAGAGATGGGCACGTTTCTTGGCACGCGTCAGACCCACATAGGCGAGCCGCCGCTCTTCCTCGAGGCCGGAGCGGCCACCTTCGTCGAGGGAGCGCTGATGCGGGAAGAGACCTTCTTCCCAACCCGGCAGGAATACCGTTTCGAATTCCAGGCCCTTGGCCGAGTGCAGCGTCATGATGCTGACAGCATCCATGTCTTCGTTCTGCTCGGCATCCATGACGAGCGCGACATGTTCGAGGAAGCCGCGCATGGACTCGTAAAAATCCATCGAGCGGATGAGTTCCTTGAGGTTTTCCAAACGACCCGGCGCTTCGGCGGATTTGTCGTTCTGCCACATCTCGGTGTAGCCAGACTCCTCCAAGATCCGTTCGGCCAGCTCGGTATGCGGCGTGTTTTCGAGTGCTGCCGACCAGCGGGTGAAACCCTCCACCACGTCGCGCAGGCTCTTGCGCGCCTTGGGCTTCAATTCTTCGGTCTCCACGAGATCGCGCGCGGCGGCGATCATCGGGATATCCCGGGCGCGGGCGTAATCGTGCAGCTGTCGGATCGTCGCGTCGCCAAGGCCGCGCTTCGGCACGTTCACGATCCGCTCGAAAGCGAGATCGTCGGCAGGCTGGCAGACGGCGCGGAAATAGGCCATCGCATCGCGGATTTCCTGCCGCTCATAGAAGCGCGGGCCACCGATGACGCGGTAGTTCAACCCCATCGTCACGAAGCGATCTTCGAATTCGCGCATCTGGAACGAGGCGCGCACGAGGATCGCCATGTCGTTCAGATTGTGCCGGCGGCCATTGGCGTCGGGGCGCTGTAGCTGCTCGATCGTTTCGCCGACCGCACGGGCTTCTTCCTCGGAGTCCCACGCGGCGTGAACCTGAACCTTTTCGTGCTCCGGGTCGGACTGTTCGGTGAACAGCGTCTTGCCAAGACGCCCCTCATTGTGCGCGATCAAATGGCCAGCTGCACCAAGGATATGCTCTGTCGAACGGTAATTGCGCTCCAGGCGGATAATGGTCGCGCCCGGGAAATCCTTGTCGAAGCGCAGGATGTTGTCCACCTCAGCACCACGCCAGCCATAGATCGACTGGTCGTCGTCACCGACGCAGCAGACATTGACGCTGCCGCCGCGCTGGCCTGGTTCCTTTGATTGGGGGCGTTGGGCGAGCAGGCGCAGCCACATATATTGGGCCGTGTTGGTGTCCTGATACTCGTCGACCAGCAGGTATTTGAACTTGCGGTGGTAATCCGCCAGCACATCCGGATTCGCCCTCAGCATGCGGATCGGATGGCAGAGCAGGTCACCGAAATCGCACGCATTCAGCGTCTTCAGGCGGTTCTGGTAGGCCTCATAGAGCTCGCGGCCCTTGCCGTTGGCGAAGGCACGTGCGTCGCCTTCGGGGATCTCGTGCGGCGCCATACCCTTGTTCTTCCAGCCGTCGATCATCTGCGCGAACTGGCGCGCGGGCCAACGCTTGTCGTCCAGACCTTCGGCTTGAATCAACTGCTTGATCAGGCGCACGACATCGTCGGTGTCGAGAATGGTGAAATCCGAGCGCAGCCCGACAAGCTCGGCATGGCGGCGCAGAAGTTTCACGCCGATAGAGTGGAAGGTGCCGAGCCAGGGCATGCCTTCGACGGCACCGCCGACGAGCATTCCAACCCGTTCCTTCATCTCGCGGGCGGCCTTGTTGGTGAAGGTCACCGCCAGAATCTGCGACGGGAAGGCGAGGCCGGTCGCAAGGATATGGGCGATGCGCGTTGTCAGCACGCGCGTCTTTCCCGTGCCGGCACCCGCGAGCACCAGCAAGGGGCCTTCGGTCGTGACGACGGCCTGTCGCTGTTCGGGGTTGAGGCCAATCAGATAGTCGGGGGCCGGTGCCGATTGATTGCGCGCGGCCATGGCGCGCGCTGCCAACCCGGAGGGGCGCTTCACCGGCTCACTGTCGCCGAAGAACGGAATATCGTCGCTGCTGTCGATCATGGCCACCAATGTAGTGATTCGGGCGTCGAAGGCCAGCAATCGACCTCGGTGACCACATTGCATAGAAAAACCGGCGGTCTTGCGACCGCCGGTTCCATTCAGACTCTTCGTTGCAGGTGTTACTGCGCCGGAGCCGGTGCAGGGGCCGTGGCAGGATCCATGGCGCCGCCCGTATCGGTCGCCGGTGCCATCTCGGCGTCCTGCTCGGATGCCTGATCATCGAGATCCATGAATTCCGGAGCGTTTTCCAGATCTTCGCGGGTAGCTTCGATTACCAGTCGGACATCGGTGGAGTCCGGCTGCTGCTCAATAGTGATCATGTCGAAGTTTACGCCGACGTCCTTCTGGCCAATGCCGAGGAAGCCACCAACGCCGACAACTGCCGTGCGCGCACCACCGTCATCGGAGAAGATCAGATCGGTGATCGAACCGATCGACTCGTCTTCCATGTTGTAGAGCGACTGGCCGATATAGGTATTGGCCGAGACTTCGTTCTGCTCCTGCATGGTGATGAACATTTCGCCGGACGGTGCGTCCATCGAAGCGCTGTCGTCCGTCATGGGAGCGGCTGCGCCAGCGTCGGGCGTCGTCGTGTCGTCCGTGTCGCTAAGCATTTCGTCAGCTTCTTGGCTGGCGTCTGCGTCGTCGACCGTGCCGTCATTTGCATCGTTGGTGTCGCCGGTCGTGGTCACGGGAGATACTTCATCGCCGTCCTCGATATCGGCATCCGGCTCCATCTCGTTATCGACCGTGTCGGCGGCGTCTTCCGCAGCGTCGCTGGCCGCGTCACCTGCATCATCGGCGGCTTCGCCCATGCTGTCGGTAGCGTCGTCCATCGTTTCTGCCGGCTGATCCGTCGTCGCGTCAGCGCCCGGAGCAGGCTGTGTCTGAGCGGCTGCCGGGCCGACAATGCTGTCGGTAATTGCGGGATTGGTGAAGGCTGCGCCGGCGAACATTGCCCCCAGGGCGACCGATGTAAGAAGCGTGCGTTTCATGGTCTTCTCCTCTTTATGATCGGCCGGCATCCGTCTGATGCGATTTCACGATTTTGTTATCGGCAGATCGATGCTGGAGGAACGGTGCACATCCGGGTTGGTTCGGCGGCGGTTCGATCAATTGACGGTAACGAAATGAAACAATTTATTACGGAACTTTACTCGCTCGGATGAATTAGGTAGCGTTTTACGTCCGCTCGACCAAGGCGACATCACACATGTCCCAAAGGAGGCCGAACATGGCACGACGCGGATCATCCATGGGTTTGTTCGGGCTTTTCGGCCGATCGGAGGATCTGCGCCAACTGGATGCTGCCTTCCGAGGAGCTGGCCTGCATCCGGCGCTCGTCCCGGAAGGTGCCAAACTCGCCATCTCCAATCTCTTGAAGGATGACAACGGCGGACGATACGCAGACGCTGCCACCTATCCCCATGTCGCAGATCTGGTTGCCTACTGCCTGCTCGGGCACGAGACGTTCGAGGGGGAGGTTGGTCCGGATCGCGCCAGAGAAGTCGAAGATCGCATCGATGCCGCGCTGGAAGCTGGGGAGGGCGTGGATGCGGATCTGATCCTGCTCACGCTGCACTCCAAACTGATTCAGCCGAGCGTCGTCGATCGTTTCGGGTTGAGCGCGGAAGATAACGGGGAATAAAGGCCCCCCGTCACGCGTTCTCATGCGAGCTTTATCGCTCTGAGAGCGTCGCGCCTCACGGCAACAGGAGACAGCATGACATCATCGCCTTCCTCTCGATCGCAGCGCCTAACGCGCCGGATGGTGTTGCGGCGCATGGGTCTTGCTGCCTCGGCGGTGTATGCGGCTCCCCTTCTGACGGGTGTGACGCGGGCCCGCGCTTCGGATGGCTCAGCTGGTTCGGCGGGATCTGGCAGTGGTTCGGGCGTCGTATCTCGGCCCACACCGCCGCGACCGGAAATCGTCGTCGCCACGCCGGATGCAGGCGGTCTCGACCTCATCGCAGCACAGGGCTACGCCCTTATCGAGCGTGCCGCGATCGGTATCGTGACGCTCGAGCTGGGGCGTTTCACGTTGCCGCCGAACCGAACCGTTGCGCAAGCCGAGGCCGAGATCAGCGGTCTCGTTCCGGGCGCAATCTTCGATCTCAACCATCTCTATGTACCGGGCGAACTCGCCTGTGCCGATGGTGATTGCCAGGCATTTCAGCTGATCGGATGGACGGACGACGCGCGGGCCTGCCCGGCAGGGGTGACGATCGGGATGATCGACACGACGGTCAATGCCGAGCACGCGGCACTTGCCGGTGTCGAGCTGAAGAAGGTGCCGGTCCTTGCCGCCGACCGCGCGACGGGCAGCGCCGTCCATGGCACAGCGATCGCGATCCTGCTTGCCGGCGGAAGCGACACGCGTACGCCCGGTCTCCTGAGCGGCGTGAGGCTGGTGGCGGCAGAAGCGTTTCATCGGGCGACCGATGGTGAGGATCGCGCCGACACGTTCGATATCGCGCGCGCGATCGACCAACTTGTCCAACAGGACGTCTCCGTCATCAATATGAGCTTCGCCGGGCCGGCCAATGGTGTGCTCGAGCGCGTGACGGCGGCTGCAACCGAGCGCGGCGTCATTCTCGTTGCGGCAGCCGGCAATGCCGGGCCCCGGTCGGAGCCTCTTTACCCGGCAGCCTATGAAGGTGTGGTGGCCGTCACCGCGGTGGATGGCGAGCGACGCATCTATCGTCGCGCCGTCAATGGCCCGCACATCGATTTCGCAGGCCCGGGTGTTCAACTGTGGACTGCCGCCTCCGTGAGTGGCGGGCGCTTCCGGTCGGGAACGTCCTATGCCGCTCCCTTTGTTTCGGCTGCGTTGGCCGTCGCCCGCGCGCGCGAGCCGGAAACGCCGAGCGCGCAGCTCGTTTCGGCACTTGCCGCGCAGGCTGCCGATCTCGGCGCTCCTGGGCGAGACGAAGTGTTCGGGTGGGGTCTCGTCCAGACGGAAGGCATCTGCCGCTAGGAACATCACCACTCGCCGGATCGGGATGTGGCCCTAATTGCAGCCTATGCTTGTCTCTAGGACACGCGCAGGAGGATGAGCATGACCCGCCCGACCATCACCCAAGACATGATTTCCGCTTACGACGAGTACACCCATCTCACGCTCGACCGCCGAGGGTTCATGGAGAAGCTGACCAAGCTTGCCGGCTCGGGAGCGGCGGCCGCTGCCATTGCGCCGATGCTGGCCGCAAGCAACGCGGCGGCGCAGCAGGTGCCGGAGGATGATAATCGCCTGGTTGCGGAAGACATCACCTATCCGGGCGGCAACGGTGAGATGCAGGGCTATCTGGTGCGCATGCGCGATGCTGCGAACCCCATGCCGTCCGTCATCGTCATTCACGAAAACCGTGGTCTTAATCCGCATATCCGCGATGTCGCACGGCGGCTCGCGCTGCAGGGCTTCCTCGTTCTCGCCCCCGATTTCCTTTCGCCGGATGGTGGAACGCCGGAAGATGAAGACCGCGCCCGGGAGATGATCGGGGCACTGGATGCTGCCGAAACCATCGCCAACGCCACAGCAACCGTCGCCTTCCTCGAAGCCCATGAAAACAGCAACGGAACGGTCGGCGCCGTGGGCTTTTGCTGGGGCGGTGGCATGGTCAATGATCTGGCCGCTGCTTCGGAAGATCTCGTCGCGGGCGTTGCCTATTACGGTCGGCAGGCCGCAGTTGATCAGGTGCCAAACATCCGCGCGGCACTCATGCTGCACTATGCAGGGCTCGATGATCGCGTCAATGCCGGCATCGAAGCCTATGAGGCTGCCCTCAAGGAACACGGCGTCGAATATCAGTTGTTCATGTATCAGGGCTCAAACCACGCCTTCAACAACGACACGTCGAGCGCGCGGTTCGACCCTGTCGCGGCGGCGGTCGCCTGGGAGCGGACGCTGGACTTTTTCAGAGAAAAGCTAGCCACACCTGCCTGACGATCCATCCAGCTGAGAGCCTGAATCCGGCAACTGGTCGAAGTGGCTGAACGGGAATCTGTTTCCGGTTCAGCTGTTTTGTTTTTCCAGCCAGCGCATCAGCCGAAGCTCGGTGTCGTCCATCCACTCCGATGCTGCCCCGCGCGATGGGCGGATGGCTTTCAGCTCATCCCTCAGCGAGCCCTCCTCGAATGTGTCGATCACTGCGGGATGAATATAACAACGGCGGCAGACCGCGCGGGTGTTGCCAAGACGCGACGAGACTGCGTCGACAGCTGCGTTGATCTTGCGGAAGGCATCCGTCTTGGAGGTGGGGGCTTCCAGCTCCGACAATGCAATGGCGGCCAGCCGCGTGCCGGACCACGTCCGGAAAAGCTTCGAGCTTAGCTCCGAGCCGGTGATCTCCCGCAGATAGGCGTTGATGTCATCCGACTTGACCGTAGAGCGTCCACCATCGCCCGTCTCATACTGAAAGAGCTGATGGCCGGGCAGTTCGTGGATGGTTCGGATGATCTTGGCGATCCGCCGGTCGGTATGGGTCAGGTTCCATTCTTTACCGGACTTGCCCTTGAAGCGGAACCGCATGACAGAGCCAGAAATATCGAGATGACGCTTCTTCAGCGTCGTCAGGCCGAAGCTCTTGTTCTGCTTTGCGTAAATCTCGTTGCCGACACGGATCAGAAGATTGTCCAGCATCCAGACCACCGATGCCGTGACCTTCTCGTAAGACAGTGATCGGCGGCGCAGATCGGCATCCACCTGCTCGCGGATCGTGGGCAGCAGCTGGGCGAAGGAGGCGAGTTCGCCGTACTTCGTCGCGTCGCGGGATTCATGCCATTTCGGGTGATATCGATACTGCTTGCGCCCGCGCTGGTCGCGCCCCGTTGCCTGGAGATGGCCAAGCGGTTCGACCGTGATCCAGACATCCTGGTAAGCCGGCGGAATAGCGAGCGACCGGATGCGATCGATGTGATCGCCGGCGCCGAGCTTGTCGCCCTCCGGCGTCACATAATAGAAGCCACGCCCGGCCTTGCGGCGGCGGAAGCCGGGTGTTTCGTCGCTCACATAGATGAGACGCGCTGCCTTGGCATGCTCTTCGGCTGAAATACGCTCTATCATTTCGGTGCTTTCAATTCGACGAAACCTTCGAACCGGCGAAGAAGTGCAAGCACGACAACGCCGAGGAACGTGGCCGGTAGAGCGATCATCCAGTAGCCAAAGCCGATGGAGAGGCCGATCGCGGCGGCGAGCCAGATGCCGGCACCCGTCGTGAGACCTTTGACCTCGCCCTTGGCGAAGACGATGAAACCGGCTGCAAGGAACGCGACGCCCGCAGTGACCGCTTCGATGACGCGCAACGGATCGATTTGAACGTCATTGTCGCCCAGATTGTCGGAGTGGATGACTTCGGTTGCGAGAATGGCGAAGGCGCTGGCAGCGACAGCCACCAGCGCGTGGGTTCGCAGTCCTGCCGGTCGTGACCGCAATTCCCGTTCGAAACCGATCACGGCGCCGAAGAGAAGCGCTCCGACGAACCGTGCCCAGATGACGGGCGCCGGGAGGAAGGTCGAGTGGGTCATGTCGGCGATGATGCTTTCCATTCGCCGCTGAAATTCAGCACCGCATCTATTGTTCCATCAGCGCCCGGGAACATTCACGCGCGTGCGGATTTTCAGGAGATTGCAACTGCTTCCCGGAGATCGACGATGCCTGCACAATCGAAAGCCCAGCAGAAGGCCGCCGGCGCGGCGCTCTCTGCCAAGCGCGGCGACACCAAGAAATCCGATCTGAAAGGGGCTTCGAAAGACATGGTAAAGTCCATGACCGAGAAGCAACTGGAAGAGCTGGCAGAGACCAAGCGCGGGAAGCTGCCGAACAAGAAGAAGTCGTGATCGCCAGCTCTTTTGCGACCGGGGGAACGTGCACGTCACATTAGCGTTTTGTTGAAAACTGTCTCGCGTCAAGGGGAATGCCATGGCTGCACGTGCAATGTGGAAAGGCCAGCTGCGCCTTTCACTCGTCTCCATCCCGGTTGAATTGTACAGCGCCACCAAGACGGGCGCCCGCATCAGTTTCCGCCAGATCCATGAACCGACAGGCAAGCCGATTCGCTACGAAAAGGTCGTCGACGGGCACGGCCCGGTCGATGCCGACGAGATCGTCAAAGGCTTCGAGTACGACAAGGGCAACTATGTGCTGCTCGATCCAGACGAGATAGAAGCGGTGAAGCTCGAGACGCGAAAGACGCTCGAACTGGTCCAGTTCGTCGGATCCTGCGAGATTTCGCCGCTCTACTACGACAAGCCATACTACGTCGTGCCGACCGATGAACTTGCCGAGGACGCCTACCGCGTCGTCCGCGATGCGCTCCGCAAATCCGAAAAGGTGGGCCTCGGCCAGCTTGCCATGCGCGGCCACGAATATCTGTGTGCGATCCGGCCGTGTGGCGATGGTCTGCTGCTGGAGACGCTGCATTATGCTGACGAGATCCGAAAGGCAGATCCGCTGTTCTCTGAAATCAGCGGGGCGGGCGCAGACGAGGAACTCCTCGAAGTGGCGACTGCGCTGATCGACCGGAAGACCGCGAAGTTCGATCCGAAAGTCTTTAAGGACCACTATGCCGACGCCTTGCGCGATCTCATCGATTCCAAGACGAAGAGCAAGACGTCGAAGCGCATCGACACGGGCGACGACGACAAGCCGGCGAAGGGCGGCGACAATGTCGTCGACCTGATGTCGGCTCTGAAGAAGAGCCTGGAAACGTCCGACGGCAAGAAGAAGGCCGCGGCCGCGAAACCAAGCGCCTCTCGTTCCACCAAGACCGAGACGAAAGCTGCGGCGAAACCCAAGGCCGCTCCACGCAAGAAATCGGCTTGAGGGCCCTGATCGATGGCGTCCGCTGATCCGCTTTCAACCTACAACGCCAAGCGGGATTTCACCCGCACACGCGAGCCCAAGGGCAAGAAGGCGCGCACGCGGAAGGACAAGCTCCGATTTCTCGTGCAGAAGCACGACGCGACGCGTCTGCACTACGATCTGCGCCTCGAATGGGGAGGGGTGCTGAAAAGCTGGGCTGTCACCCGCGGCCCGAGCGTCGATCCCGGAGACAAGCGGCTCGCCGTCATGACCGAGGATCATCCGATGTCCTATGGCGATTTCGAGGGCGTGATCCCCAAGAAGGAATATGGCGGCGGCACCGTGATGCTCTGGGACCAGGGCACGTGGGAGCCGCTGCACGACCCGGAAGAGGGCCTCAAGGAAGGCAAGCTGCACTTCAACCTGCACGGCGAGAGGATGACGGGCGGCTGGGCTCTCGTCCGGATAAAGCCGCGCAAGGGCGAGAAGCGCGACAACTGGCTTCTGATCAAGGAGCGGGACGCCGTGGCTGAAAGCTTCGAAGGCGAAACGGGCGACATCATCACCACCGCCAACATGACCAGCATCACGTCCGGCCGGTCGATGGAGGAGATCGCCGCTTCGGCCGACGCCGTATGGTCGTCCAGCGCGAAACCGGCAGCCAAGACCGCCAAGACGGAAGCAGCGCAGGCGAAGCGCGCCAAGCGATCATCAACCATCGCGATGCCGGACTTCGAGCCTCCGATGCTGGCGACGCTCGTCGACGCCGCGCCCGAGGGGGACGACTGGCTGCACGAGGTGAAGTTCGACGGCTATCGCCTGATGGCGGCGATCGGCGGGAAAGGCGTTGCCCTCTACACCCGCACCGGTCTGGACTGGACGGACAAGTTTCCGGACGTCGCCAAGGCGCTCGAAGGGCTGAACTGCAAGAGCGCGCTGATCGACGGCGAGGTAATGGCAAGCGACATCAAGGATGGTGGCTCCGCATTCTCCGCACTGCAGAAGGCGATCAAGGGCGGCGCAGCCAAACGCTTCTTCGCATTCGACCTGTTGGCGCTGAATGGCAAGGATCTGAAGAAGAATCCGCTGATCGAGCGAAAGGAAGCGCTTTCGCAGCTGATCTCCGACAGTACGGCCACAGCCGTGGTGCAGTACAGCGAGCATGTGCGCGGACATGGTCCGAGCGTTTTCCGCTCCATCTGCAAGGCTGGTCAGGAAGGCATCATCGCGAAGAAGGCGGATGCGCCTTATCGCGGCCGGCGCGGACGCGAATGGCTCAAGGTGAAATGCACCAAGCGGCAGGAATTCGTCATCGGCGGCTACTCGAAATCCGACAAGCGCGGCAGGGCTTTCGCCTCGCTTCTTCTTGGAACGCGGGAAGGCGAAAAGCTCGTTTATCGCGGCCGTGTCGGCACCGGGTTCACGGGCGAGACGCTCGAGGAACTCGGCGCGCTATTAAAGGAGCGCACCCGCAAATCGATGCCCTTCGAAAGTGTCGACGCACAGTTCCGTCGTGACGCCGTCTGGGTAAAGCCCGACCTCGTGGCCGAGGTGGACTATGCGGAGCTGACCGATGACGGGCACATCCGCCATGGCTCATTTCTTGGCTTGCGCGAAGACAAGGCGGCGGACGACATCACGCTCGAAAGTGCATCTTCAGACAAGGGGACGGATATGAGCGCGGACGACGAGCCCATCACGCCCAAACAAAATGCGCGCGCCAAGAGCGCGGCTTCGGAAGAAGTGCTCGGCATCAAGATCAGCAGTCCCTACCGCGTCGTCTTTCCAAAGCAGGGCGTCACCAAGATCGACCTCGCCCGTTACTTTGCGGTGGCTGCAGACCGGATGTTGCCTTTCGTTGCCGGTCATCCCGTGTCGCTTGTGCGCTGCCCGCAGGGACGGACCAAGCAGTGCTTCTTCCAAAAGCATGCCAGCGACGGGTTCCCCGCCGAGATCAAGCGAGTGCCGATCAAGGAGAATTCCGGCGATACCGAGGATTACATGGTCCTCGACAGCGCCGAGGCCCTCGTCGCCGCAGTCCAGATGGGAACGCTCGAGTTCCATATCTGGGGCTCGAACATGACCGACCTCGAAAAGCCGGTTCGCATGGTTTTCGATCTCGATCCCGACGAGCGGCTGACTTTCGACGATGTGCGCGAGGCTGCATTTGCCATGCGCGACCGGCTCGCGGAGTTGAAGTTGCAGAGCGTACCGATGGTAACCGGCGGCAAGGGCGTGCACGTGATCGTACCGCTGCAAAGGCGCGCAACCTGGACTGAGGTGAAAGCCTTTTCGAAGAGCTTTGCAACGGCGTTTGCCGAGGAGGAACCCGATCGGTTCGTCGCGACCATGTCCAAGGCGAAGCGCAAGGGTCGCATCTTCATCGACTGGCTGCGAAACGAGCGGGGGTCAACGGCGATTGCACCCTATTCGACACGTTCGCGCGAGGGTGCACCGGTGGCGACGCCGGTTTCCTGGGAAGAGTTGGCGGGTCTGGAGGAGGCCAACTCGTTCCGGCTGCACGACATGCCCGAGCGTCTGGAAGCGCCAGACCCCTGGGCGGACGCGACAGGCTGGCGCCAGTCTTTGACAAGGGCCATGCTCAAGGCATTCTCGGGCTGAACGCAGCTGGTGTGTCGTTTGGACAACGCCGATCGACGCACTCACGGAAAAGTTATGGCAATTGAACGGGCCGCCAAATCACCTCTGAGGCCAGAAAATGGCCGATACATTGCCAACTCGGCGCAAAATCAACCATGATCGCGCCTGAACCGGCGCATTGGTGTCGACGTATTCTCGTCATCGTCTTGGTTACGCGATAGTGCGGCTATCTTTCTTCAGAGTGCGTTCAGGTTCGCCGTCCTATCGCACATCTGTAGAATTTCATTTGCGTGTTAAGTTTGCAGTGCAGCAAGCGAACAACCTTCCGTTTTTGCGGTTTGAGGATCATCAATGTCAGCATTCAAGCAGGGGGCTGTGGCCCTCATCATCGTGGCGGGTGCCGGTTTCGCTTGGCTGAAGCTAGATCCGAGTGCGGTGACGAGGCTTGAGCAGGTCGGGTTGGCGCATCCCGCTTTAACCGCGCTTGCAGCGACCGGCGCTGAGGAATCGGCACCTGCCGCGGGCCCTGGTGGGGCTCCCGGCGCCGGTGGTCGCGGCGGCATGGGTTCGCAGGCGCGGCTTGTCATGACCGAACCCGCGGGTCGGGCACAGGTCAACGACCGATTGTCGGCGATCGGCAATGGCGAGGCTGTGCGCACGGTCAACGTCACGCCCTATGTGACGGGTAACCTCGAAGAAGTCCTCGTTCAGTCGGGACAATCGGTCGAAGAAGGCGACGTCATCGCACAGCTTGCCTCCGACGAGCAGGCCATCGCCGTCGAACGGGCGCGCCTTGACCTGGAAGATGCCGAAACCACGCTGCAGCGGCGCCGGACGCTGCGCGAATCCTCCGCGTCGTCCGTCGCCAATGTCGAGATCACGCAGGCCGAGCTCGCAGTGCAGACCGCACGTCTCCAGCTGCGCGAAGCCGAGCTCAATCTCTCGCGCCGCTCGATCACCGCACCGATCGGCGGCGTCATCGGCATCGTCTCGGTCAATCCCGGCGACTACGTCACGACCACCACGGAGATCGTGCGCATCGACGACCGCTCGGAATTGCTGGTCGATTTTTGGGTGCCCGAACGTTTCGCCAACATGATCGACGTCGGCTTGCCTGTCAGAGCACACGCGATTTCGAGCCCCGATCAGGTGCATGAAGGCGAGATCAGCGCAGTGGACAACCGCGTCGATCTTCAGAGTCGCACGCTTTGGGTTCGGGCGTCGATTCCGAACGAGAACGACCGCCTCCGCGCCGGCATGTCGTTTTCGGTCGAGCTGACCTTCGATGGTGACGACTTCCCGACTGTCGATCCGCTCGCACTGCAGTGGAGCGCGGAAGGCTCATTCGTCTGGCGGGTGGTGGATGGTCGCAGCGAGCGCGTGCCTGTCCGCATCGTCCAGCGCAATTCGGATTCGATCCTGGTCGAGGCCGAGCTGGAGGAAGGCGACAACGTGGTCGTCGAAGGCCTGATGCAGCTGCGCGATGGCGCTGAAGTTGTCACCGTTACGGATGATGCCGGTGAAGAAGCCGGCGATGCGGTCGCGGTCGGCCTCGATGGTCTTCCGGTCGCACGGAATAATCCGGTCACGCCTCCGGCCGCACCTTCGGGCTCTTGAGAGCCCCAATTTTTCGCCGCTTCGATCCTGGACCAGTCTAGGTTTCGATATCAGCCCCGAGACATCGTTCCGAGAAAGCGCATTTGATGAGCCCAACGGAGATCCGCCCCAGCGACGACAAGCGCACGGCCGAACAACTGGCCGACCGTGAGGAAGAGGCGCTTTTTGCCAACCGCTCCACCGGCGGCATCGCGCTTTTCGTCCGTCGTCCGATCTTTGCGTTCGTGCTCAACGCGCTGATCATCGTTGCAGGGCTCGCTGCCTTCGTCGGCATCGAAATCCGTGAATTGCCGGATGTAGACCGTCCCGTGATCACGGTCCGCACTGATTTTGCCGGGGCTGCGCCTGAGACAATGGACCGCGAAGTGACGGAAGTCGTGGAAGGCGCGGTCGCTCGCGTTTCCGGCGTTCGGTCGATCTCCTCGTCGTCGGAGTTCGGCGACAGTCGGGTCACGATCGAGTTCAACGACAACGTCAACCTGGATGTCGCAGCGTCGGACGTGCGCGATGCGATGGGGCGCGCGCTTGGGCGGCTGCCCGATGACGCCGACGACCCCATCATCGTGAAGGCCGATGCGAACGCCCAGGCAATCATGCGATTGGCGGTGACGGCCGACGCCATGAACATCGAGGATCTGACGATCCTCGTGGAAGATGAGGTCGTCAACCGACTGGCCGCCGTGGAAGGTGTGGCCGACGTTCAGGTCTACGGCGACCGCCAGAAGATCTTCCGTGTCGATGTCGATCAGAACAAGCTCGCTGCGCGCGGCCTGACGGTCGGCAGCATGCGGGCGGTTCTCGATTCCGTTTCATACGACGTGCCGGCCGGCTCGCTATCGAGCGCCAACCAGGACCTCGTTGTCCGCGCGACTGCGGATGTCACGACTCCCGAACAGTTCGAGCAGCTCTATATCGACGGGCGCGTGCGGCTTGGCGATGTGGCGACCGTGACGCTTGCCGCCGACGACGGCGCGAGCGGTCTTCGATCGAACGGCCGGACCGGTGTCGGCCTCGGCATCATTCGCCAGGCGCAGTCGAACACGCTGAACATCTCGTCGGGTGTCGCGGCTGCCGTTGCGCAATTGCAGGCGGACGTGCTGCCGGATGACGTTCAGATCGCGATCACCAGCGACGACGCCGTCTTCGTGGAAGGTGCGCTCCACGAGGTCGAGCTTGCGCTTGCCGTGTCGGTCGTCGCCGTACTGGTCGTCATTTTCCTCTTCCTCGGGGATTGGCGTGCGACGCTGATCCCGATGCTGACGCTGCCGGTGGCGCTCATCGGTACGCTCGCAGCAATGTATCTTGCGGGTTTCTCGCTCAACATCCTGACCCTACTCGCCATCGTGCTTGCGACGGGGCTTGTGGTGGACGATGCGATCATCGTGCTTGAGAACATCGTGCGGCGTCGCGCCCAAGGCGTTGGCCGACGCGCCGCAGCGGTCATCGGGACGCGCGAAATGTTCTTCGCCGTGATCGCCACGACAGCGACGCTTGCGGCGGTTTTCGTGCCGATCTCGTTCCTGCCAGGCCAGACCGGTGGTCTTTTCCGCGAGTTCGGCTTCGTGCTCGCCTTTGCCGTGGCCCTATCATCGCTCGTTGCGCTGACGCTTTGCCCGATGCTGGCTTCCTTGCTTCTGACGAAGGATTCGCTGCCGCACATGGAAGGCAGTCGCAAATCGTTGAAGATGCGCATCGCGGGCGCGGGTGCGCAGCTCTACAATCGGGCCTTGGCGACCTGCCTCAATGCGCCATTCATCGTGGTGCTGGTGTCGGTTCTGTTCCTCGGTGCGTCGCTCCTGGCTCTCGGTGGCGTGCGGCAGGAACTCACGCCAGCGGAAGATCGCTCGTTCGCGCTGATGCGCGTTTCGGCACCGCAGGGTGTCAGCCTCGACTACATGGGCGTGCAGGTTCGCAAGATCGAGCAGGCTCTGCAGCCGCTGATGGACAGCGGCGAAATCCGCAACATCTTCACCAATACAGGGCAGGGAGGCGAACCGAACAGCGCGTTCGTGGTGATGACGCTGGCGCCCTGGAGCGAGCGCGAGCGCTCCCAGGCCATGATCGTGGCCGACATCAACGCGGCCGTCGCGCAGGTGCCGTCGGTGCGTGCTTTTGCCATCCAGCCGAATAGTCTCGGCATCCGCGGGGCCGGCAATGGCCTTCAGTTCGCGATCGTCGGCAATACCTACGAATCGCTCGCAGACTCCGCCGATCAGATCGTGCGGCGGCTGGAGGAAGATCCACGGTTCAACCAGGTCCGGCAGTCCTTCGAGACGACGCAGCCGCAGCTTTATGTGTCGATCGACCGTGATCGCGCCTACGATCTCGGTATCGACATCACCGGCCTCTCCGACACGATCCAGGCGATGGTCGATGGGCGGGAGCTCGCGGATGTGTTCGTCGATGGTCGCGCGGTGCCGGTGCTGATCGAATCGACCACGAACCCGATCAACGACCCGACGGATTTGGAAAACATCTTCATTCGCACCGCCGACGGCAAGAACGTGCCGATGGCCACCATCGCAACGGTGGAGGAGCGGGCGATCGCGCCTTCGCTCGACCGCGAGCGTCAGCTGCGCTCCATCACGATCAACGCGGGGCTAGTCGGCGATTTCCCGCTCGGGGAGGCGCTCGGCGAGGTTCAGGCGATGGCGGACGAGATTCTTCCGGCCGGCGAACGCATCATCCCCTTGGCCGAAGCGGCGACGCTGCAGGAAAACTCCAGCGGCATGCTGATCACCTTCGGCTTTGCCATCCTGATCATCTTCCTGGTGCTGTCGGCCCAGTTCGAAAGCTTCGTCAGCGCTCTGATCGTCATGGCGACCGTGCCGCTTGGGCTCGCATGTGCGGTGTTTGCGCTGGTGCTGACCGGAGGCAGCCTCAACATCTACAGCCAGATCGGTCTGGTGTTGCTGGTCGGGATCATGGCCAAGAACGGCATCTTGATCGTGGAATTTGCCGACCAGCTCCGCGACCAGGGGCGCAATGTGCGCCAGGCCATCGAACAGGCCTGCGCCATTCGCCTGCGTCCGGTCATGATGACGATGATCGCGACGATTATCGGTGGTGTGCCGCTCGTGGCGGCGTCAGGCGCGGGCGCGGAAGCGCGCATCGCTCTCGGCTGGATCATCGTGGGGGGGCTGGGTCTTGCCGTTGCAGCGACGCTCTTCGTCACGCCGGTCGCCTATCTGCTGCTGGCCCGGTTCAGCAAGCCGCGCGCAGCTGAGGAAGTGAAGCTGCTCGGCGAACTCGATGCGGCCGCGGCCATGCGCAACACTTAGCAAGACCGGCAGGAGCGCCGCCGACTAGCGGTGCTCCTCCTCGCTCGCCGCAACAAGCCGGGCATTGTAATATTCGAGCGCTTGGACTTGGCTTGCCCATGCGACGAGGGTCGTTCCGCTCTTCTCGTCGAGGACCGGGAGGCGGGAGTGGCCGCCCTGGTCGAAGAGACGTAAAGCGCGCTCCAACGTGTCGGACGATTTCAGGGCATCCGGCTGTTTTTCGCGGTCGAACGAGCCTTCGCTGTCCGGCTCTATCGGCGTCATGAAGTCCATGACCTTGATCGCGTGGCGCAAGGTCTGGTGGGGCCCATCCTGCACGAAGATTCCACGGCTCGCCAATTGCCACTGAAAATAGGAATGGCCGTGGAGCGCATGGTTGATGCCATGGGCGATCGCGACGCACAGCAGCAGCGCGACTGACAGCGCATAGCCGCCGGTCAGTTCGAAGACGATCACCGTCGTCGAGATCGGAGCGCCGAGCACAGAGCCGGCGACAGCGCCCATGCCAAGGATGGCGTAGAGGGAACGGCTAGACGCGAGGTCCGGGAAGAGGGCCGCCGCCACGATGCCGAACGCTCCGCCGGTCAGCGTGCCGAGATAAAGAGCAGGCGAGAAAATGCCGCCGCCGAAGCGGGAGGCAAGCGTGATTGCGGTCGTGATCGTCTTCGCCACGATGAGGACCAGCATCAGTATAAGTGGCAACTGCCCCCACAGCGCGAGATCAGTCACTTCGTAGCCGACGCCGAGCACATGCGGCAGCACCATGCCGATCAAGCCGATCGCGGCACCGCCGATGACCGGTCTCGTCCAGAGCGGCACGGTCATCCGCCGCGCGAGGAAATCGGCTGAAAACAAGGTGAACTGAAAGCCGATGGCGACAAGGGCCGAGACGACCCCGAGTAGGGCGAAGGCTGGGAACTCCCAGTAGGATGTGATGCCATAGGCCGGCAGCATGAAGGCGGCGGCATCGCCGAAATAGACGCGTGACAGAACGCCCGCCACCGTCGAGGAGATGACGATCGGCACGAAGGCACGCATGGCGTAGTGGCCCAGGATGACCTCATGAGCAAACAAGACGCCTGCGATCGGGGCATTGAAGCTTGCCGAGACCGCCGCCGCAACGCCCGCGCCCAGCAAGGTGCGGCGGCTCCACTCCGGCAGCGAAAGATGCCGTGCCATGCCGCTTGCAAGGGTCGCGCCGAGGTGGACGACGGGTCCCTCGCGTCCGGCGCTGCCGCCACTGCCGAGCGAGATCGCGGTGATGATCGAAGACAGAAGGCCCTCGCGAAAGCCGATCGGCCGCCCCGACATTGCGCGTGCTTCGATCACGTCCGCCACGCCTTGCGTGCGTTTCGAGGGCATCAAATAATGCAGCATCGCTCCGACGACGAGGCCGCCGACGACAGGTGCCAGGAAGATGACGTAAGGAGGAACCTCTCGCGCGGCGCTCAAGACGCGCTCCGATCGATCGCCGAGCCACAACAGCTGGACGAGGCCGATCGCCTCGCGGAATGCAATGGCAGCAAGCGCAACCCCGATACCGATCAGAAGCGACAGGAGCCAGAGAAGGGAAAGTCGATCGCGGCGAAAGGCGTTGAAGTTCGGTGCGATCCAACTTTTCAGCAGACGCGGAAGTCCGGCAATGTAATCCGGCAGCACAGGTTTCACTGCTTCCTCCACCAGACCATTGGCGCAAGCATCGTCATCAAGGCTGTTGTCGCTTCAATGCGATGCCACGCCCAACCATGGCTGGTTGCGGCAGCGACTGGTGGGCGGCGGCAAGAGCATCGATTTTCTCGCGGATATCATCCGGAATGGTCGCCACCTTTCGGACGCTCATGTCGATGTGCAGCAGCAGCGTTTCGCTGGTGGCCGACAGCCAGCCATCGGTGTGGAACAGTTCCTGATAGAGATGAAGCCGTTTGGCGTCGTGGTTCACGAGTTGCAGCGAGCAGCGGGTCATGTCGCCCGCATGCACTTCCCTGACATAACGGACATGCGCCTCGGCGGTGAAGAAGCTCAGCTTGCGCTGCTCTATATACTCCGGCCCGCAGTCGAGCTTTGTGAACAGGTGGTCGACCGCGTGATCGAAGAGGACGTTGTAGTAGGCCATGTTAAGATGACCGTTGAAGTCGATCCATTCCTGGCGCACTTCCTCGGGCGGAGCGAGGACCGGACTATCAAAAAGCATGGATCGTCCCGCTGCTTCGATTGTATCAAGGTGCAAATGACACTTTAACGGTCGAGGCCATGCCTGCAAGGCAGGCGACAGCATTGGGGTGGAGGACGATCAGTGGCTTTGGCGGATATCCGATCGGGCGCGCGGGACGAGACAGCGATCGGCGAGGTGCTCCGGACCTTGCGCGATCGGTTTGGCGATCGGCTGCAGACAGGCGAGGCGATGCGAGCGCAGCATGCGCACACGACGACCTATATCGCCGGGCAGCTGCCCGATGGCGTGGTGTTCGCCGAAAGCGCGGAGGATGTGCGGACAGTCGTTCAGATCGCGGCTGCACACCGCACTCCGATCATTCCGTTCGGTGTCGGCAGTTCGCTGGAAGGTCATGTGAATGCGCCGAATGGCGGGATCTCGCTCGATATGTCGCGGATGAACCGCATCATCGAGGTCAATCCCGAAGACATGGATTGCACGGTCGAGCCAGGCATTACCCGCGAGGCCCTCAATGCCCAGTTGCGCGATACGGGCCTTTTCTTCCCTATCGATCCGGGCGCCAATGCGAGCATCGGCGGCATGGCATCGACCCGCGCATCCGGCACAAACGCGGTGCGCTACGGCACGATGCGGGACAATGTCATCGCGGTGACGGCAGTCACGGCAAGCGGGGAAGAGATCCGAACGGCGCGCCGCGCGCGCAAATCTTCCGCGGGCTATGATCTCACGCGGCTCTTCGTGGGCGCCGAAGGCACGCTCGGCGTGATCACGTCAGTGACGCTGCGGCTTGCCGGCATCCCGCAGGCCGTGTCCGGTGGTGTGTGCGCGTTCAAGACGATCCATGATGCCTGCTCGGCGGTCATCATGACGATCCAGATGGGGATACCCGTCGCCCGCATCGAACTGCTGGATGCTCTACAGATCCGGGCCTGCAACGCCTATTCAGGGCTCAACTATCCCGAGACGCCGGCATTGTTCCTCGAATTCCACGGTACGGAAGCGGGCGTGCGCGAGCAGGCGGCCCTTTTCGCCGACATCGCCGAAGAGTGCGGCGGTGGCACTTTCTCCTGGGAAACGGACCCGGAAGCACGGGCGCGACTCTGGAAGGCCCGGCACAATGCGTATTGGGCGGCGCTGCAGCTTCGGCCGGGTGCCGGCGCGGTCTCAACCGATGTCTGCGTTCCCATCTCCAAGTTGGCGGAATGCGTCGAGGAAACGCAGCGAGACATCATCGAGACAGGCCTGATCGCGCCGATCGTCGGCCATGCGGGGGACGGTAATTTCCATGTGCTCGTGCTGATGGACATGGCCGATACCCTTGAGATCGAGCGCGCGGAAGCCTTCATCGGGCGGCTGAACGCACGGGCGCTCGCTTTCGACGGCACGTGCACCGGCGAGCATGGCATCGGACAGGGCAAGATGCGCTATCTGCCCTTGGAACTCGGCGGCAGTGTGGATGTGATGAGGGCCATCAAGCGCTCGCTCGATCCTCACGACATCATGAACCCCGGTAAAATCTTTGATTTGACGTGATTCTCCCGTATCAGTGCGGGGCTGGATCCGGCCGGTAGCCCGTCACGGATCGCCGTTGCTACCCGCAGTTCAAGGAGTCTTTTGCGCTGGCTCGTCTGTTCGTCTTTATCGGCAGCCTGATCGTCGTCGTCCTGTTTGCAGCGCTGATCGTTCCTCCCTTCGTCGATTGGAGCAACTATCGCGCTGAATTCGAGCGGGAGGCGAGCCGTATTCTCGGCCAGCGGGTTGTCGTTCATGGCAGCGCCGACGCCAGGCTTCTGCCCTTTCCGTCTGTCACCTTCAACGATGTGGAAGTGGGCGGATCGGCCGGCGAGGGCGTTCCTGCCGAAGACGCGATGATGCGGATCGCGCGCTTCTCGATGGATGCCGAACTGGCGCCTTTTCTCAGCGGTGAAGTGCGCATCTTCGACATGCGCATCGAAGACCCGCATCTGACGGTACAGCTCGATGAAAACGGTGTCATCGACTGGGCGCAAAGGACCGAACAGGCGCTGCCAACCGCAAATGTCGTTCTCGAGCGAGTTGCTATCACCAATGGCCATTTGACCGTCCAGGATGGGCAGAACGGGCGCGTGCATGAAATCGAGGATGTCCAGGCGACCGTCTCGGCGGATGCGCTGATCGGACCCTGGCGCGTCACCGGCACTGCCCGGCGCGGCGACGAGAGCGCTGCCTTCTCCATCACGACCGGACCCGTGAACGATCAGGGCACGATCCGCGTGACAACGCGGCTTTCGCCCGATCGCCATCCGATCTCGCTCGAGCTTGATGGCGATGCCCGGTTCGTGGACGGCCAGCCTCGCTATGCCGGCAATTTCGTGGTGCAGATGTTGCGCGCGCAGGCGGAGCCGGGTGCTTCGCAAACGGTGAGAGCCGGGCCTGCAGCGGCGGCGCTGCGCGGCAGCGGAAGGTTCGAGGCCGAGAGCGACCGGCTTCGCATTCCCGACTATCGCCTTGAGGTCGGCGCGGCCACCGACCCTTACGTCGTCACCGGCGAGGCGACGCTCGATACCGGTCCCGAGCCTGAATTTCTCGTTATTGCCGACGGCCAGCAGATCGATGTCGACCGGATCGGCGATGCCGGTTCGGCACCAGGGGATGAGGCGGCCACCGACGGTCAAGCGACTGAAGCCGAGATCGACGAGCCTGTGGTCGCGCTGTCGGCCGCCGAGCGGGTCGCCACTTTCCGCGACATCATCGCGCAAATTCCGATCCCCGATCTTCCGGGCAGCGTCAGTCTCAATCTGCCGGCGGTCGTGGCGGGAGAGACCACGCTGCGGGATGTCAGCATCGAAGCGGCTCCCGACAATGGCGAAGCATGGCGGGTCGATCGATTCCGCGCATCGCTGCCGGGCCGCACGCTGATCGAAGCGTCGGGTGACTTGGCTTTGGGCGAGGATTTCGGCTTTTCCGGCGATCTCGTCGTGGCGTCGAGCCAGCCGAGCGGCCTTGCTTCATGGTTGCGCGGCTCCGTACCGCCGGCCATTCGCGGGCTCACTGCTGCCGGTTTCCAAGCCGACGTGCAGCTGACGACGGGCTATCAGCGCTTCGAGAACCTGGAACTTGCGATCGGTCCGGCGACCCTTCAGGGCCGCTTCGAGCGCGTGACGCAATCGGAAGTGCCGTCGCTCGCGGTCGATCTTTCCGGCGACACGCTCGATCTCGACGCACTTTCGGCGCTGGTCGGGCTGTTCGGCGATGGTGACAGCCAGCCCGGCATCGCAGGGCATGATCTTGCGGCGCGCTTCAGGGCGGAGAATTTCACGGCCGACGGCATCGCTATGTCCGATGTCGACACGGCATTTACCTATGGCAGCGGGCTGCTCGACATCGAGCGGTTGTCGGTTGGCGACATCGAAGGTGCTGCAATTTCCGCGGTCGGCGTTTTCTCCGATCTGCGCATCGAACCGCAGGGGCGGGCAGACATACGCATTTCCTCCGAGAATCCGGCTGCGGCGCTGGCTCTGGCCGAGCGCCGGTTGCGGGGCGTGATCGACCTGTCGCATTTCCGGCAGAACGCCGCGCTCTTCCGCGAGACGGATCTGACTGTCGAACTGACGCTCGGCTCGGCGCGTGATGCGCCGCGTCAGAACGGCAGCAGCGGTTATTCGCTGGATATCGAAGGCACGAGCGGCGGCAGCACCATCGCCGCCAGCGTGTCGAGTGATGTTTCCACAGTCGGCGCTGATGTTCCGCTCGATCTGACGTTCGAGGCAGAGCATCCGCGGTCCGATCATCTTCTGGCGCAGATCGGATTGCCGGTTCTCCCTTTCGATGTCGGCGGACCGATGCGCATCGACGGTACCGTGGACGGGGTTCTTTCCAACAGCGCTTCGGTTGCGGCGACGCTTGCCAGCCCGGGATTGTCCCTGCGGGTCGATGGCGCCACGTCGTTTGCGCAATCACGCCTCTCGGCCGGCGAGCTTGATGTCGTGCTCGCCGCTGAAGACCTCGATCCTTATCTGCTGCTGACAGGGCTCGGACTGCCGGGTTTCGGCAGCGGTCTGCCCGCCGATCTCACTGCCAGAGTCACGGTCGAGAACGATCTCTGGAGGATCGAGCGGCTGGAAGGGCAGATTGCGGATAATCCGCTGTCGGCCGATTTGACCGTCAGTCGTGACGAAGATGTCCGCATCGACGGATCGCTGGACATCGGTTTGCTCGATCTGCCCTGGCTCGCCGAAGCGCTGGCAGGCGCTCCGCTTCGTTCCGGCAGTGCCGAAGCGTGGTCCGATCGAGAGTTGCTGCAGACTGCTCCCTATCCGTTCGTCCTGGATGTTGCCGTCACGGCCGATGAGGCGGAACTGGGTCACGCCGAACCTGCCCAGACGCTCTCGACGCGGCTTGGCTACCAGGACGGTACGCTGATGCTGTCCCAGACCGAAGGCGAATGGCTGGGCGGACGCATCTCGGGCGATACGGCTTTCGGTGTTGCCGACGATACGGGCGTCGTGCGGCTGCAGGCACAGCTGGTCGACGCCGATATCGGGCGGATCTTCGCCGACACCCCCGAACTCGCGAACCTGTCCGGCCGGGCAGGGATCGCCATCGCTCTCGATGGCACCGGCAAGAGTCCGCAGGCGGTGGTTGGAGCACTGAGCGGATCAGCGACACTGCAGCTCGACGACCTCCGCATCGGCGGCCTCGATCAGCAGGCATTTTCTGCAATCCTCGCAGGCGCAGATGCGCAAGGCTTTATCATCGACGAGGCGACGGTCGCGGATCTCGCCGCCGAAGCCCTGGATGCAGGCGCTTTCACCTCGAGCAGGCTGGCAGTACCGATCAACGTGGCCGGCGGCGTTGCCCGCGCCTCCAGCATCGTGATGCAAGGCGAGGGCGCTTCCTTATCGGGTGACGGTGCATTGGATCTACGCACCATGGCGCTGAACGCGAGCTTCGATCTTGTTTTCGAGGCCGGAGACGAAGCGATGCCCGGCGCATTGCCGGCCGTTGACGTCGCCGTGCGCGGCACCTTGGAGGCGCCGGAGGTTTCGCTGACGGCGATCGATCTCGCCAATTTCTTGTCGTTGCGCGCCTATGAGCGTGAGCGACGCCGGGTCGAACGGGTTCAGGCGGCGGTGCTCGAAAAGCAGAGGCTGCGCCGTGAAGCAGCGCTTCTGCGTGCCGATATCGCCGCACGGGCAACGGAGCGCGAAGAGCGCGCTGCAGCCGAAGCCGAGCGGTTGGCGCGGGAAGCGGAGCGGCAGGCAGAGGAAGCGGCACGGCGTGCAGCCGAAGCGCAGGCAGCGGAAGATGCGCTGCGCGATGCTCCGCCGCCGGAGGTGCCGCTTCCGGCTGCGCCACCATTCCAGATACCCCCGAGCGATGTGCCGGGCGAACAGCCGGCGCTCGAAGGCTGGGATCAGCCCTTCGACGAACAGAGTTTCGATGGTCAGGCGATCAATCCGTCCCTGCCTGGCGACGTGCCCGCCAATGGCTTGCCTAGCGGACCCGCTCCAACGCCTGATTTCCAGACGCTTCCCGGGGTCGATCTCAACGCTGTCGAATGATCAACGGATCAGTGGCCGGCTGAAGCTTTGAGCGCAGCCAATACGTGAAGCCGGATTGCGGAGGATAGATTGCAGTCCGGCGCCCGTTCCGCGTCGATCTCGCCGATCAAAGCCGCGATCGGTAATTCGCGCGCTTTGGCGAGTGCCTGAAGCTCCGTCCAGAACGCGTCTTCCAGTGAAAATGAGGTGCGATGGCCGCTCAGCGAAATCGAGTGCTTACGGATCATGCCGTCACACCCGCAGAGGAACGAGAAGCGGCTGCGTCAGTTTCCATCGTCCAGCTTGACCGGCTCTGTCGTTTCACGGCGGCCGGCCTCCAAGCGTCTGTCGACGAGCGTGTTCAACGCTGATGTCGCCTGCTTTTCGCTTTTCGTGCGACCGAAGGTGATGCGGTTTTGAGCCGCGCGGCTTTCGTCCTCTGCCCGTTTGCGGCGCTTTCGAGCCTGGCGCAGATTGACGATATCGCCGGACATCGTCGGCTCAGTTCTTCTTGCGGAATGCGTCGAGCGACACGACGTCGGCGCCGGACTTCTTGCCGCCCTTGGGCTTGTCGTCGTCGCCTTCACCGGATGCGGCAGGCGCGTCGTCGAGCGGGCCTTCCATCAGTTCTTCCGTCAGCGAAGCGACGGGATCGAAGGTTTCCGCAGTGTCGTCTTCGCCAACGAGCGAGACTTCGCCGGGTGCGCTGTCGAATTCGAGCTCGAAATTGACGGAGGGATCATAGAACCCGCGCACGGCCGAGAACGGGATCACGAGCTTTTCGGGCGTATCGGAGAAGGACAGGCCGATCTCGAACAGCGTCTCGGTGACTTTCAGATCCCAGAACTGGTGCTGGATGACGATCGTCATCTGGTCCTGATACTTCTTGCGCAGCGCCGGCGAAATGCGCACGCCGGGAGCGTTCGTCATGAAGGTGATGAAGAAATGGTGATCGCCGGGGAGGGACCCCGTGGCGGCGCATTCCGATAACACTTTGCGGATCACGCCGCGAAGCGCGTCCTGCGCAAGAATGTCGTAGCGGATGTGGTCCTGCACCATGGGGCCATTTCTTTCTTATTCGCTGTTTCGGCCGACCGTGCGAGTCGGCATGCGCCGTCTATAGACCAAATCATTGAGAAGGTGGAGGCTTCTGTTGCCAGGTGCCTCCGGACCCCGCCTAGCCGAGCATACCGACTAGGGCTTGAATTGAAACTGTCGCGCTGCCCTTAGGCGGCGAGACGAGCTTCTGCATAGTTGTCGTTTGCAACTACAAGTTTGACCCGATAACGGTGGTATCATGCCGGGCAAAAAGTCGATCTTTACACTCCCGTCGATCCTATTTCGCCCCCATCATCAACCGGCCTGGCAAGCGCGCTTGCAACCGTCGGTTCATGGTGGAGGCGCCGGGTACCGCCCCCGGGTCCGAAGAGCTTATTACACCGCCCGTTTATTGCCATAGTCGCCTTGCGACGACAGTCGAGATATAGGGTTTCCGCCGCTCGATTGAAAGAGGGAATGCGTTCGCATCCCGGCAGATCGCACGTGACGCGCTCGTGAAAATTCGTGTGATGCGCATTGTGCGAAGAGATGGCATCCATGATCCAGGATTTCGTCGTGGATGGATGTCTTGATGAAGCGTCGCATGCTGCTTGCTGTTTTGACCGCCGCTGCCTTGTGGCCGCTGATGCCGAAGGCGCAGGCAGAGAAGGTCGATCGCTGGTTTACCGGCCTGGTCGACGGTGTCGCGGTCGGCGGCTATGACCCCGTTGCCTATTTCACCGAAGGCCAGGCCCGACGTGGCGATCCGTCGATTGCGCTCACGCATGAGGGCGCTATCTTCCACTTCGCGACTGTCGAAAATCGGCAGGCATTCAGCGCCGATCCGGATCGCTATGCACCGCAATTTGGGGGCTATTGTGCTTATGCGGTAGCTGAAGGCTACACCGCGAAAGGCGAGCCCGAAGTCTGGGACATCGTCGATGGGCGGCTCTATCTCAATTACAGCCGCGGCGTTCAGCGGACCTGGCAGAGCGATATCCCCGGCTATGTGCGCTCGGCGCAGACGAACTGGCCGACGCTTTCGAAGTGATTTTGCTTTCCTGTTGATGGCATCGCGCGAATTCGTGCTTTCAAGGCGCTGAGCTTCTATAGTCGGCGCCCGACAAGCGACCTGCGGTGAGTGGCATGAAGCAGTATCAGGATCTTCTCGAGCACGTGCTGGAGATCGGCGTCGATCGCATGGATCGCACCGGAACCGGAACGCGTGCCGTGTTCGGCTACCAGATGCGCTACGATCTTGCCGAAGGCTTCCCGTTGCTGACGACGAAGAAGCTGCATCTGAAATCGATCGTCCATGAGCTGCTCTGGTTCCTCAAGGGCGACACCAACATCGCCTACCTCAAGGAAAATGGCGTTTCGATCTGGGATGCCTGGGCGGACGCGAATGGCGATCTTGGCCCGGTCTATGGCTATCAGTGGCGCTCCTGGCCTAAGCCCGATGGCGGGCATGTCGACCAGATCGCCAACGTCATTCACCAGATCAAGACGAACCCCAATTCGCGCCGCCTGATCGTCTCGGCCTGGAATCCGGCGCTAGTCGACGAAATGGCTTTGCCGCCCTGTCACTGCCTGTTCCAGTTCTACGTGGCGGAGGGCAGGCTGTCCTGTCAGCTTTATCAACGGTCCGGCGACATCTTCCTCGGTGTGCCGTTCAACATCGCTTCCTATGCGCTGTTGACGATGATGATCGCGCAGGTCTGCGGACTGAAGCCCGGCGATTTCATTCACACGCTCGGCGACGCGCATCTTTATTCGGATCATTTCGAGCAGGCGCGCGAGCAGCTGCAGCGGGCGCCGCGGACATTGCCGAAGATGGAGCTCAATCCGAGCGTCGATGATGTCTTCGCCTTCACCTTCGAGGATTTCACCCTGTCGGGCTACGATCCACATCCGCACATCCGCGCAAAGGTCGCCGTGTGACCGATCCGATCGTTTCCATCATCGTGGCCGTAGCTTCGAACGGCGTCATCGGCCGCTCGGGCGAAATGCCTTGGCGGTTGTCGACCGATCTCAAGCGGTTCAAATCGCTGACGATGGGCAAACCCATCATTATGGGGCGTCGCACCTATGAAACGATCGGGCGCGCGCTACCGGGCCGCACCAATATCGTCATGACGCGGGACGACGCGTTCCATGCCGAAGGTGTGACCCGTGCAGGCGACATGCGCGAGGCTCTGCGCCTTGCCCGCCAGGTTGCCCATTCCGAACGCGCCGACGAAATCTTCATCATCGGCGGCGGCGAGATCTATGATCACGCATTGCCCTATGTCGACCGCCTGCATGTGACCCATGTGGAAGCGATGCCGGAGGGCGATACCCACTTTCCGGACATCGATGCCGAAGACTGGGAGTGTCTGGAAGAGGTTTCCATTCCCGTCGGGCCGTCGGATTCAGAGCCGACACGCTATGCGGTTTACCGTCGCAAGCAGCGCTAGACACTGCGCTTGGCGGCCGAAATCGTCTGTAGCCGTTGGCCCCCCGCGTTGAAAGCGCGGCCAGTCACACCTATAACGCATTTGAGACATAACGATAAAAATGCGTGTTCCGGCGTGTTGTTCCCAACAGCCGGCATGACGCTTCCAACAGAATGAGGACTGAATGCCCTGGAGTAATCAGAATGGCGGCGGCGGCCCTTGGGGCGGCGGTGGAGGAGGAGGCAACAACCAGGGCCCATGGGGTCAGGGGCCTCAACGTCCCAATGGTGGCGGCGGCGGTGGCGGCAATCGTCCGCCAGACCTCGAAGAAATTATTCGGCGTGGCCAGGATCGACTGAAGAACGCGATCCCGGGCGGCGGCGGGCCAAGCCCAGCCCTGTTCGGTCTGATCGGCGTCGGTCTCGTCGCGCTGTGGCTTTTCCAATCGATCTACACCGTCCAGCCGGATGAGCGCGGCATCGAGCTTCGCTTTGGTGCTCCCAAGGACGAAATGTCCATGCCCGGCCTGCACTTCCATTTCTGGCCTTTCGAAACGGTTGAGCGCGCCACGATCGTCGAGCGCCAGATCAACGTGGGCGGTGGCGATCAGGCCAACAGCACGCAGGGCCTGATGCTGACGGGCGACCAGAACATCGTCGATGTCCAGTTCTCGGTTCTCTATTCGGTGACCGACCCCGCGGCCTATCTCTTCAACCTGCAGCGCCCGGAAGAAACCCTGCGCCAGGTTGCCGAAAGCGCCATGCGTGAGATCGTCGGTCGCCGTCCTGCACAAGACGTTTTCCGTGACAATCGTGAAGCGATCGCTATGGAAGTCACCGATGTCATTCAGGTGACGATGGATCGTTATGGCTCCGGCATGTCCGTCAACACCGTTTCGATCGAAGACGCGGCGCCGCCGCGTGAAGTGGCCGATGCGTTCGATGAAGTGCAGCGCGCCGAGCAGGACGAAGATCGTTTCGTCGAAGAGGCTAACCAGTATGCGAACCAGCAACTCGGTCAGGCACGCGGTCAGGCCGCCCAGGTTCGCGAAGAGGCCGCAGCCTATCGCGATCAGGTCGTGAATGCTGCAGAAGGTGAAGCGCAGCGCTTCGTGTCGATCTACAATGAATATGCTGCCGCACCGGAAGTGACCCGCAAGCGCATGTTCCTCGAAACGATGGAAAACGTGTTCCGCGATTCCAACAAGTTCATCGTCGAGCAGACCGGTGGTCAGGGCGTGGTTCCTTATCTGCCGCTGCCTGAGGTCAATCGCCAGGCACAGCAGTCGCAAAATCAGGGAGGGAACCAGTAATGGGCAACAAGCTTCCCGCTATCATTATCGTCCTGGCGGTCGTCGTTTTCGCGGTGTTCTCGTCCATCTTCGTCGTGAACGAGCGCGAGCAGGCCATCGTCGCCCGCTTCGGTGAAATTCGCGCGGTGCACACCGAGCCTGGTCTGTATTTCAAACTGCCGTTCACTTTCGCCGGTGCCGACACGGTACAGTTCGTCGAAGACCGCGCCATGCGCTTCGATCTGGACGACATCCGCGTTCAGGTCTCCGGTGGTGCGTTCTACGATGTCGACGCCTTCGTCGTTTACCGCATCCAGGACGCCGAGCGTTTCCGCCAGGCAGTATCGGCCGACATCGTTTCGGCGGAAGCCCGTCTGAGAACGCGTCTCGATTCAGCTCTGCGTCGGGCCTACGGTCTCCGCGGCTTCGAAGCGGCTCTTTCCGAAGAGCGGCAATCCATGATGGACGAAGTCGCTTCGCAGCTTCGCACGGACGCCGAGAATCTGGGTCTTCGCATCGAGGACGTCCGTATCCGCCGGACCGACCTGACGCAGCAGGTCTCTCAGCAGACCTACGAGCGCATGATCGCCGAGCGTCTGGCCGAAGCAGAACTGATCCGCGCCCGCGGTCGGGAAGGGGCGCAGCGTCTGCGTGCCGTTGCCGATCGTCAGGTCGTCGAGATCGTTTCGGAAGCGACCCGTGACTCCGAAATCCTTCGAGGTGAGGGCGACGCGGAACGAAACCGCATCTACGCCGAAGCCTATTCGCGCGACGAAGACTTCTTCGATTTCTATCGCTCGATGTCGGCGTATGCGGTTTCGCTGAGCCAGGACTCGGACACGACCATGGTGCTGTCGCCGGATTCGGAGTTCTTCCGCTACTTCCGCGATGCGTCCGGCGGCACGGTTCCCGTCGCCAGCGGCGCCCAGCAGCCTGTCACGCAGCCTGCCGACGAAGGTGCGGATGCTGCGGGCGATGCCGCCGCAGCGCCTCAGCCGTCGACACCGCCGGTCGCAATCGAGCCTTCGACAGGCGCGACCGAGTAAACGGGCAAAATGAGCGATCTGCTCGTCGGCATAGGCCTCGTCCTCGTCATCGAGGGTCTGGTCTATGCTGCAGCCCCCACCGCCATGCGTAAAATGGCCGAACGATTGCCGGAGCTGTCTGATCAGACGCTCCGGCTTTCCGGTATTGTGGCGCTTGCTGCAGGCGTCTTTGTGATCTGGCTTGTTCGCGGCTGACGCGACGAAGCCCTATTTCCGCCGCGGCGGAATGAACTATTATACCCATGCAACCGGCAGGCTCGCCGGATGCAATCGCAGGGAGAAGGCGGCAATGACCCACACGATCAGCGTAGCATCGAGATGGGCGCGTTCGCTCTCGCTTCTCGCAGCCGTCTCGATTCTTGCGAGCCCCGTCGCAGCGCAGGAAATGGCGGACCCCGTTCCGCCGCGCGCACCCGTCGATGGCCCTGCCTCGGTGGCGGACCTTGCGGAAGGCCTTCTCGATTCCGTCGTCAACATTTCGACATCGCAGCGCGTCAGCGACGACGAGTCATCGCCGATGCCGCAAATTCCGGAGGGGTCTCCCTTCGAGGATTTCTTCAACGATTTCTTCGGTGAGGAAAACGGGCAGACGCCGCCGGTTCCGCGCTCCCGCCGCGTCAATTCCCTCGGATCAGGCTTCGTCATTTCCGCTGACGGCTTGATCGTCACCAACAATCACGTGATCGAGCAGTCCGACGACATCGAGGTGAATTTCGCCGACGGCACTTCGCTTTCGGCTGAAATCGTGGGCACCGATCCGCAAACCGATCTCGCGCTGTTGCGCGTCGAGCCGGCCGAGCCGCTCGACCATGTCGAATTCGGCGATTCCGATGCCATGCGCATCGGCGACTGGGTCATGGCGATCGGCAACCCGTTCGGTCTCGGCGGGTCGGTTTCCATCGGCATCGTGTCAGCACGCGGCCGCGACATCAATGCCGGCCCATACGATGACTTCATCCAGACGGACGCGGCCATCAACCGGGGCAATTCCGGCGGCCCGCTGTTCAACATGCGCGGCGAAGTCATCGGCATCAACACGGCGATCATATCGCCAACCGGTGGATCCATCGGCATCGGCTTTTCCGTTCCCGCCGATCTTGCCGTCAATGTTATCAATCAGCTGCGCGATTTCGGCGAGACTCGCCGTGGCTGGCTCGGCGTTCGAATCCAGCCAGTGACCAGCGAGATTGCGGAAAGCCTCGACATGGACCGCGCGCGCGGCGCCCTCGTGGCGGGCGTGATCAACGGTGGACCGGTCGACGACGGCACGATTGAACCCGGCGACGTCATTCTCGAATTTGATGGTCGCCCCATCAACGACATGCGCGATCTACCGCGCATCGTGGCCGAAAGCCCGGTGGGCGACGTGGTCGACGTGCTGATCCTGCGCAATGGCGAGGAGCAGACTGTCGAGGTTACGCTGGGTCGACTGGAAAGCGGTCAGGAACAGGCCGAACTCGGCACCGAAGGCGAAGAGAATGGCGAGGAGGAGCAGAGCGCCACGCTCGATGTGCTCGGGCTGACGCTCAGCGCATTGGATGATGAGCAGCGCGACGCCTTCGGCATCGATGCCGCCGTCAACGGTGTGCTGATCGCTGACGTGTCCGAAGGTTCGGAAGCGGAAGAGAAGGGTGTCGTCGCCGGCGAAGTGATCGTCGAGATCGCCCAGGAAACTATGGCGACGCCGGCGGATGTCGAGGCGCGCATTTCCGAGCTGCGCGAAGAAGGGCGTCGCAACGCGCTGTTGATGGTGGCGCAGGCAGATGGAACGCTGCGTTTCGTGACTTTGCGAATGGACTGAGCCGGGTTCGGAAGGATCGACGGGAGCCTGCCGTCAGGAGCCGGAATTAGTCCAACGCTCGGCCCACTCGTCCCTGGTGATGCGATAGACGACGCATCGGCGCAGATGCGCCAATTCATCCGGAATGCCGGGATAGTCGAACGTGTATTCCGGCAATGCCTGCATGCCGATCTTGCGCATCACGCCGGTGGAGGCATGATTGTCGTGGACGGCGTAGGACATGATCTCGCCGAGGCGCAGGGTCTCGAAACCATATCGCAGCCAGGCCTGCGCCGCCTCGCTGGCATAACCCTTTCGCCATGACCGCTCGACGAGCCGCCACCCGATTTCAACGCATTGCTCGGCATAGTGGGGCAGGCTGGAGCACGGCCTGATGCCGGCGAACCCAATCGGCTCTCCTGTCGCCTTCACGGTCACCGCACCGAAGCCGTAGCCAAGCTCGTCGATCTCCGCCCTGATCTCGTCCATCTTCGCATCGGCCTCGGCGCGGTTGCGCCGAAACTCGAAGAACCGCATGACGGCTTCGTCCGAGTTGATCTCGTGAAAGAGCGCGCGGTCGCTGTCGACCCAATTGCGGAGGATGAGGCGGTCGGTCTCGATGGGCGTCATGTGACGAAATCCGTCTTCCGATAGCCCTGCATGTAGAGGAGGGCGGTGAGGTCGCCGTGGTTGATGCGGTGGCGCGCGCGCTCGGCGACCGCGGGTTTGGCGTGAAGTGCTACGCCTGCGCCGGCCCGCTCGATCATGGCGAGATCGTTCGCACCATCGCCGACGGCCATCGCATCTTCGGTCTCGATGCCGCGTGCCTCGCAGAGTTCCAGAAGTGCATCGAGCTTCGCCTGCTGGCCGAGGATCGGCTCCTGGACGGCGCCGACGAGAAGGCCATCGGCATCCAAGAGCACATTGGCGCGGTTCTCATCGAAACCGAGCATGTTGGCGACGGGGCCGGTAAAAGCGGTGAAGCCGCCCGACACCAGCGCGGCGTAGCCACCATAGTGCTTCATCGTCGCGATCAGTTCCCGGCCGCCGGGCGTCAGCGTGATACGCTCGGCGATCACCTTTTCGACCACCGAAACCGGCAGGCCCTTCAGGAGCGCCACGCGTTCGCGCAGTGCCGGCTCGAACGCGATTTCGCCGTTCATGGCACGTGCCGTGATGGCCGCGACCTTGTCCTTCAGGCCGAGCTCGTCGGCCAGCTCGTCGATGCATTCCTGGCCGATCATCGTGGAATCCATGTCCGCCAGGAGGAGGCTTTTCCGACGGGTTTCGGTGATCTGCACGACCACATCGATCGGCGCATCACCAATCATCGAAGCCAGAATGGACTCGGCGTCGGCCTTGTCGTGTCCGTCACGCAATGCGATATCGCAGGCGATCCCGTCGGCAAGCCAATAGAGGCCGGCAGCCGAGAGGCGCTCGGCAGCAGCTTCTGCGAGAGACGGGGTGAGGACCGGCCTTGAGGGCGCAGCAATCAGCGTGGCGACAAGGGCCATCGATACAGAACTCCGGGGGACAGATGGATGCGATCCTGATAGCGGGGCCGACGGCCAGCGGCAAGTCGGCGCTGGCGCTGGATCTGGCCGAGCGGATCGGCGGCGTGGTCGTGAATGCCGATTCCATGCAGGTCTATGGCGCGCTTCATGTCCTCACCGCACGCCCGAGCCAGGCCGATACCGAGCAGGTGGAGCACCGCCTCTATGGACACCGGCCGGCGGATCAGGCCTATTCGACCGGTGAGTGGATGCGCGAGGCCGCCGAAGTGATTGCCGATGTGCATGCGCGCGGCAAAGTCCCGATCGTCATTGGCGGCACGGGCCTTTATTTCGAGGCGCTCCTGGGTGGGCTGGCGACGATGCCGGACATTCCCGAACCAATCCGCACGGCGCGTCGCGCCGAGCTGCTGGCAAACGGCCCGGCAGGCATGCATCGCGAGCTTGCACTGAGAGATGGAGAGACGGCGGCACGCCTTTCGCCTAATGACGGCCAGCGGATCGCACGCGCACTGGAAGTTCTGGATGCGACCGGTAAGTCGATCAGCGTCCTGCAGGCAGCGCGCGGGGAGCCGGTTCTCAATGCTGGGGACACCCGCCGCATTCTCCTGATGCCCGAGCGCGACATTCTGACCGACCGCATCGATCGCCGGTTCAGGCAGATGGTCGAGGGTGGCGCGCTGGATGAGGTGCGAGGACTGCTCGACCTGCATCTTGATCCGTCGATGCCAGCGATGAAGGCGATCGGCGTGCCGGAGCTTGCCGCGCATCTTGGTGGCACCCTCGATCTCGAAAGCGCGATTCATCAGGGTGCGGCGGCGACACGGCGCTATGCGAAGCGGCAGACGACGTGGTTCCGCAATCGCTTTTCTGAGGACTGGCACCGGAATTCCAGCCCGACACTTAGCAATGTCGATCTGTAATTAATCCTAAGACAACCAACTGCCGGTAGCCTTTAGTTTTAAAAGCGCTGGCACGAGAGGAGTCCGTTAGGCCGATGCGTCTGCACAAAGCAGAGCTGCTGTTCTTTTTCCTGGTCATCCTGATTGGATTGACCGGGTTTTTCAGCTGGAGCGCGTTTCGGCATGTGGACTCGTTCGTCGCTCAGGCGCGGATCGCCGACATCGACCTGATCTACCGCTTCACCTTTCTCAGCGCCGTCTTTGCTGGCCTGGCAATCGTTTGCGGTGTTTTTCTCGTCTATCCAATGATCTGGCACGGCCTGCGCGAGCAAGGTGAACTGCGCCGGATGACGGCGTCTCTCAGCGCGCGGTCGCAAACGCTGGAATATGCGGCGGTGACAGATCCGCTGACCGGCCTCTACAACCGCCGCTATTTCGATGACGCCCTCAATGAGTATCTCCTGGCGTTTCGCGATATCGAAAAGCCGATGGGCATGATCCTGCTCGACATCGATCATTTCAAGCAGGTGAATGACACCCATGGCCATGATGTGGGCGACGAGGTCCTGCGCCAGATCGCGGCATGTCTCGCCGATTTCACGCGCTACCATGATGTGGTCGCCAGGCTCGGCGGTGAAGAGTTCGCTATCCTGTCGCCGAACGTCAATTCAAGCCAGCTCTACGGCCTTGCCGATCGTGTCCGCACCGCGATCGGGTCGCTGAAGGTCGGCACTGGAAACGTGACCCTGCGCATTACGGTCAGTGCCGGCGTCGCATTGTGGGATGGCCAGGAAAGCGGCGAGCATCTCTACAAGCGCGCCGATGCGCAGCTTTACGAAGCCAAGCGGCAGGGCCGCAACCGCGTCTGCGCCTGATCTTCTTAGAATATAAATGATGGTGCAGCGCGAGGCAGGTTTCGTCCTGCCTCGATCGACCTATTTGCGCAGAGAGCTCAGCGGCTTCTTCAGCAATTGCGCACGCAGCGAAATGCCTCCGCTTGTCGGTCTCGGCGGTGCGGTTTCCGGATCCTGCGAGCCCAATGAAGGCTGCGGTTCCCGGTAGCGAGAGTCATCCATCAGCGATGGCGCCGGTCGTTGCACTTCGCCATGGTGGAGAGGAGCGGGCGATGGAGCCGCGCGGGCCGTGCCATACGCATTGTCGCCGGGCTGGCTCATCCGGCCGCCGGCATAGGCCGCCGGTTCGCCGGCCTGCGGCAAGAACTCGGGCACCGGGGCACCCGTCAGGCCGGCTGCCTCATTGGTCGACAGGTTGCGCATGCGCTGAACGATCGTGCGCAGATCGAGTTCGGCTTCTTGCCCATCCTGAGATTTGGTTGAGCCGTTGGCCTTGGGCAGGCTGCGTTCCGGAATGCGCTCGAAGATCATGCGCATCGGCACGGCCACAGCCTCACCGAACGCGATCGCCTCGCGATTGCCGATCGAGGAGAGAAAGCTCGTTGTCGACGACGAGGAATCGGCGATGGCCGAGCGGATGATTTCCTGGTCGCGATCATTGGCAAGCCGCATTGCGAAGACGGTGGAGCACTGCGACAGGATCGTCGGGTCGAGTTCGCCCGGACGCTGCGTCACGACGCCGAGGCTGACGCCGTATTTGCGGCCTTCCTTGGCGATGCGGGAGATCGCTTGGCGGGTCGGCACGAAACCCAGATTGGGATCGGCCGGCACGTAGCGGTGGGCTTCTTCGCACAGGACCAGGATGCGAATGCCGCCATCGCTCCAGAGCGCGATTTCGAAGGCCATGCGGCACAGCACCGATGCGACGGAATTCACGACTTCCGAGGGAATGCCGGCAAGCTGGAAGCAACTGATTGGCCGGCCATTTCCCGGAATGCGGAAAATATGGCTCATCGTCTCCACGATCGTGTCGTTGATCGTGTTGGTGGAGAACATGAAATGAAAGCGCGGATCGTTGATCGCCGACATGATGCGCATCTTCAACGAACGCAGGTGCGGCTTGTCGCTTCGACCTTCGAGCCGCCCTATGCGCTCGTCGATCAGCGCGAGAAGATCAGCCATGCGGTAAGGCACGGGCGTATCGGCGGTCAGCGACGAGCGGTCCGTCGCACGACGGAAAAGGCCATTGTCCGGGCCCCCCCGGAAGGCGCGCTTGGCATCGGGAATGAGTTCGCGGAGAAAATCCATTTCCTCCGGAATGCCAGGACGGCCGCGGAAGAGAACCTCGGTAAATTCATCAAGCCGGAACAGCCAAAAGGGCAGGTCCAGCGTCTCGGTGTCGATGACGATCGACGTATCGGGGAACGCTGCGGCGAACTCATTGTGCGGATCGAGAATGAGAACACGCAGATCGGGCGTCGTCTCGATCGCTTTGGTCAACAGCAGTGACACGGCGGAGGATTTGCCGACGCCCGTAGTGCCGACGACGGCGAAATGGCGGTTGAGAAGCGAGGGCACGTGCACTGCCGCGTCCATCGTCTCGTCCTGGGTCAGCTTGCCGATGACAACGCTGTCGCTTCGGCCGCTGTCGTAGATTGCCGCAAGATCGGCAGCACGGATGCGGTGAGCGATCGCGCCGAGATAGGGATAGTTGGAGATGCCGGCCATGAAGATCGGTTTGTGATCGGGGCTGTTGCGGATCTCGCCAACGAGTTCGACTTCGAAATGCAGGATATTGTCGGCGTCCGACTGCCAGCATTCGGCGGGCGAATTCATGGAGTAGACGAGCGCGACGATGCGGCTTTCGCCGACGCTGATGGAAATCAGCCGGCCGACCGACCAGAGTTCCGCAAGCGCGACTTCGCCGTTTTCAGCGATGGCAGAAATCGTGGCCCGGGCGCCATTGCACGAGACGACACGGCCGAGCATTCTTTCTCGGGGATCACCACGGCCTCGTCGATCCTTGAGCGCGGCATCTTCCATCCGGGGTGTGTGACTGAGATCCATCGTGCCCCGCAACCACTTCGAAAGACTGCAAGCCTAACAACGGGCTGTTAAGATTTGGTTGTGCCGATTCGTACAGAATGCATGTCTCAGTTTGAAATCCGCGGCGTTCAGTTGACGGTCGCGCAGTTTACGGTTACGAGACGGTCATGATCAGACATATTCTTATCGTGGTGGGAAGGCGCATGGGCAGGGTGGTGTAACCACCCGGCGACAGCCACCCATGCGCAAACGAGGCTCCTCAAGGGGCCTTTTTTTATGCCCGGATGCGGGCGGTGAAGCGGACGCAGACGACAGGACGGGAGCGAGACCCATGAACGTAACGACCAAGGACGCGCCGGCGCAGGCGACACGGCGACAGGATGCGGCAGGCCAGGAGATGACCGGTGCGGAAATCGTGCTGCAGGCGCTGCGCGATAACGGTGTCGAGCACATCTTCGGTTATCCGGGTGGTGCCGTCCTCCCGATCTACGACGAGATCTTCCAGCAGGACGACGTTCAGCACATTCTGGTGCGTCACGAGCAGGGTGCCGGCCATGCGGCTGAAGGCTACGCGCGATCGACCGGCAAGGTCGGCGTCATGCTGGTCACGTCGGGTCCGGGTGCGACGAATGCGGTGACGCCGCTTCAGGATGCGCTGATGGATTCGATCCCGCTCGTCTGCATCACCGGCCAGGTTCCGACCACGCTGATCGGTTCGGACGCTTTCCAGGAATGCGATACGGTTGGCATCACGCGTCCCTGCACCAAGCACAACTGGCTGGTCAAAGACGTCAACGAGCTTGCCAAGGTCCTTCACGAGGCGTTCCGCATCGCCAAGACCGGCCGCCCCGGCCCGGTCGTCGTCGACATCCCGAAGGACGTCCAGTTCGCCAAGGGCACCTACCACGCGCCTTCGCCTGTCATCGAGCAGAAGAGCTACAAGCCGCGCATCCAGGGCGATCTGAACCAGATCAAGGCGGCGATCGAACTGATGGCCTCGGCCAAGAAGCCAATGCTCTACACGGGCGGCGGTGTCGTCAATTCGGGTCCGGAAGCCAGCCATCTCCTGCGCGAACTGGTCAAGCTGACCAATTTCCCGATCACGTCGACGCTGATGGGGCTCGGCTCCTATCCCGCGTCCGGCGAGAACTGGATGGGCATGCTTGGTATGCACGGCACCTATGAGGCCAACATGGCGATGCATGATTGCGACGTCATGGTCTGCGTCGGTGCCCGGTTCGACGACCGCATCACCGGCCGGCTCGATGCATTCGCGCCGAACTCCAAGAAGATCCACATCGATATCGACCCTTCGTCGATCAACAAGAACGTCCATGTCGACATCCCGATCCTTGGTGATGTCGGGCTAGTTCTCGAAGACATGGTGCGGCTGTGGCGGGCGTCTTCCAAGAAGAACGACCCGGAGGCCATGAAGTCGTGGTGGACGCAGATCACGAAGTGGCGCGCGCGCAACTCGTTGGCCTACAAGCCGAACAGCGACGTGATCATGCCGCAATATGCGGTTCAGCGGCTCTATGAGCTGACGAAGAGCCACGACACCTACATCACTACCGAAGTAGGCCAGCATCAGATGTGGGCGGCGCAGTTCTACGGCTTCGAGAAGCCGAACCGGTGGATGACGTCGGGTGGTCTCGGCACGATGGGCTACGGCCTGCCGGCAGCGCTTGGCGTGCAGATCGCGCATCCGGACGCGCTCGTCATCGACATCGCCGGCGATGCCTCGGTTCTGATGACGATGCAGGAAATGTCCTGCGCGGTGCAGTACAATGCACCGATCAAGATCTTCATCCTGAACAATCAGTATATGGGCATGGTGCGCCAGTGGCAGCAGCTGCTGCATGGCAACCGCCTGTCCAACTCCTATACCGAGGCGCTGCCCGACTTCGTGAAGCTTGCTGAAGCGTATGGCGGCGTCGGCATCCGGGCGGAAAAGCCGGCGGAACTCGACGACAAGATCCAGGAAATGATCGACGTCAAGCGCCCGGTCATCTTCGATTGCCGTGTCGCAAACCTCGCCAATTGCTTCCCGATGATCCCGTCGGGCAAGCCGCACAACGAGATGCTTCTGCCGGACGAAGCCACCGACGAGGCCGTCGCCAATGCCATCAGCGCGGAAGGGCGCTCGCTGGTTTAGTACAGACTTGATCGGTAATCGCTTTTTTAGAAATAGCACGGCAGCAAAGAGACCAGCGCAATGAACGCACAGCAGCAACCCACCGGCTCGGCCTATTTCATCCAGAAGGAGACCGAGGCGGTTGAGACCCACACGCTTTCGGTACTGGTGGACAACGAGCCGGGCGTTCTCGCGCGCGTCATCGGGCTCTTTTCCGGCCGGGGCTACAACATCGAAAGCCTGACGGTTTCGGAAACCGAGCATGAGGCTCATCTGTCGCGCATCACGATCGTGACGCGGGGCACACCGCACGTGCTGGAGCAGATCAAGTCGCAGCTCGAGCGCATCGTGCCGGTCCACGGCGTCAGGGACCTGACGGTACGGGCACGCGAACTCGGCCATGAAAAACCGCTGGAGCGCGAATTGGCGCTTTTGAAGGTGCGTGGGCGCGAGCAGGACCGCATGGAGGCACTGCGCCTTGCCGATGCGTTCCGCGCGCGTGTCATCGACGCCAATATCGAGCACTTCATCTTCGAGATCACCGGGCGTGTCTCGAAGATCGAGCAGTTCATCGCCATCATGCGGCCGCTCGGGCTGATGGAAGTCTGCCGCACCGGGATCGCTGCGATGAACCGCGGTCTGGACGATTGAAATGTGGTGCAGCGATCACGGAAGGTGATTGCTGCTTCACCGCTTGGAATTGGACGTGGGAGGCGAGGGGGCGCTAGGCCTTGCGCTTTCAGGGAGCCGACATGCCGATCGAGACGTTCATAGCGCTTTCCACCTTCGCATTCGTCTCGTCCATGACGCCTGGGCCGAACAACATCATGCTCATGGCGTCGGGCGTCAATTTCGGCTTTCGCCGCACGATCCCGCATATGCTCGGGGTCTGCGTCGGCTTCATGGTCCTGATCATGGCGGTCGGCCTCGGGCTCGGCACGCTGCTGACCATATTCCCTTGGCTGCACACGGCACTCAAAATCGCGGGCGCCGGCTATCTGTGCTATCTCGCTTGGAAGATCGCATCCAGCCGCACCGTGGCGACGGCGGATGGCTCCGCCAAGCCGCTCACCTTCCTGCAGGCCGCGGCCTTCCAGTGGGTCAACCCGAAGGCGTGGGTTGCCTCGGTCTCCGGCGTTGCCGTCTATACGACGATCGAAGCGCCCTTTCTCTCGATGCTGATCGTCGTGTTCGTGTTTTCGCTCGTCAGCGTGCCGAGCGTGACGGCGTGGACGGCGTTCGGCCAGATGCTACGGCAGTTTTTGTCGGACCCTGTCCGCCTGAAATGGTTCAACATTTCCATGGGCATCCTGCTCGCCCTTTCGATCTGGCCGATGCTGAGATAGCCGCAAAATCGTTCTTCTTGTGTTCTTTTTGTCTAGATGATAGTGCTGAACGTCTAGACGAAGGGCGATGCCATGGCTTTTCACATCCGCGATCCGAAAACCGATCAGCTCGTGCGGGAGTTGGCCACGAAACGCGGCATCGGCATCACCGAGGCTGTGCGCGAGGCCGTCGAGAACGAGTTGAAGCGGGAGCGTCAGAAAATTCCCCTCATGGAACGCCTGAAGCCGCTTTTCGACGAGATTGATGCTCTGCCGAAGACCGGACCGGAGCCGGATAAGGCATTTTATGATGAGCTGTGGGGCCAGGAGGGCGACTGATGTTCGTGGATGCTTCGGTCATCGTCGCTATACTGGGAAACGAACCGGATCGAGACGAGTTTGTGGGGCGGCTTGATCAAGCTGTAAGCTGCGTCAGCTCGACGGTCGCTCTGTTCGAGGCTGTTCTCGCCCTTTCCAAACGGCTGGGTGGGCTTGAAACAGCCATTGCCATGGTGGATGAATTTGTGAGCCGGCTGAATATGAGCATCGAGAGCGTCGATCGCTCTTTGTTGCCCGGATTGGTGGATGCCCATGGCCGTTTTGGAAAAGGCTCTGGCCATCCCGCCCGGCTCAACATGGGCGATTGCTTTTCTTACGCGATGGCCAAGCGGGCAGGGATGCCGCTCCTTTACAAGGGCGATGATTTCGCCCAGACCGATCTTGCCTGATCGATGGAATTTGCACCCCAACAGGACGAAGCCCTCAAGGCTGTCGCGCGCTGGCTGAAGGAAGGCCGCTCGCCGATCTTCCGGCTCTTTGGATATGCGGGCACCGGCAAGACGACGCTCGCGCGCCATTTCGCCGAGCATGTGGATGGCGACGTGCAGTTCGCCGCGTTTACCGGCAAGGCCGCGCAGGTGCTGCGCTCGCGCGGCGCTTCAAATGCCAAGACCATCCATTCCTTGATTTATCGGCCCCGCGGCGAGGAAGAAGTCGAGAACGAAGAGACCGGCAAGACCTCGATCTCGCCGATGTTTTCCATCAATCGGCAAAGCCCGATCGCGAAATGCGCGCTGATCGTGGTGGACGAATGCTCGATGGTCGACGAGGCGCTCGGCAAGGATCTGATGAGCTTCGGCGTGCCGATCCTCGTTCTCGGCGATCCCGGCCAGTTGCCGCCGATCACCGGGGGTGGGTTCTTCACCGATCACGAGCCGGATTTTCTGCTGACGGAAATCCACCGGCAGGCGCGCGACAACCCGATCATCACGCTCGCCATGCATGTGCGCGAAGGCCGCGAACTGATGCATGGCGACTGGGGTACTGCGAAGATCATTTCGAAATCCGATGTGACGACGGATCTCGTGCTTGAGGCCGACCAAGTGCTTCTCGGCGTCAATCGGACGCGGCGGCGTTACAATCAGCGGCTCCGGGAACTGAAAGGCTTCACGGCGGCTCATCCTCAATCGGGCGACAAGCTCGTCTGCCTGCGCAACGACCAGGCCAAGGGCTTGCTCAATGGCTCGCTCTGGGCCGTGATGACGTCGTCGAAGGAGACGACCAAGCCCGGCATCAATCTCCTCATCAAGCCGGAAGACGACGATATGGATCGTGGCTCCGCCAAGATCCGGCTTCTGAAGGCAGCCTTTGAGGATCCCGACGCGGACATCCCCTGGTCGACGAAGAAGCGCTTCGATGATTTCGACTATGGCTATGCGCTGACGGTGCACAAGGCGCAGGGCTCGCAGTGGAACAACGTCGTGCTGTTCGACGAAAGCTTCGCCTTCCGCGAAACCCGCGAGCGCTGGCTCTACACGGCAATCACACGGGCAGCGGAACGCCTGACGATCGTGCGGTGATCAGGCTGCGGCCGGTTGTGCGTGCCTGCGCTCATACCAGCTGCGCCATTTCGGGTCGACGTTCAGTCTCGTCAGGTCACCATCCGCCCAGGCCAGCGCCTTCTTGTCCATGATGGCGAACCAAACGGGCGGGCAGGCGGCAAGCACGAAGCAGCCGGCGTAGCCGACGGGAAGCCGCGGCAGATCCTCGTAGTCGCGGAGTGCCTGATAGGGTCGCATCGGGTTGGCGTGATGGTCTGAGTGGCGCTGCAGGTGGAACAGCATCAGGTTGGAGATGATGTGGTTCGTGTTCCAGGAATGACGCGGCTGGCACGGTTCCACACGACCGTCGGGGCGCCTTTGCCGCAGCAGCCCATAGTGCTCGACATAGTTCGCCATGGTCAGGTGAAACCAGCCGATGGGGTGGTGGAGCAGGAGAAACGGCACCATGATCCAGCCGAACAGCCCGATCAGGATCAGCGCGGTCAGCGCCGTGATCGCGTAGCCCTGCAGAACTTCATTTCGCGACGACCACACCGGAAGGCCCTTGCGCGCCAGCCGTTCGCGCTCCAACGCCCAACCGCGGCGGGCGGTGCCCGGAAGTTCGCGCAGCGCAAAGCGGAAAAGGCTTTCGCCAAGCCGTGCCGACGCCGGATCTTCGAATGTCGCGACATGCACATGGTGGCCGCGAATGTGCTCGATGCAGAAATGGCCGTAACCGGTGAGCGCGGTGATGAACCGCGCAGCCCACCGATCGGCGCCGCTGTTCTTGTGACCGAGCTCATGACCGACGGTAAGCGCTGTGCCCGATGATATGCCAGCGCCGAGCGTTACGAGTAGAAAGGCCCACCAGGGTAGGGTCATCGTGCCGATGGCGACCGCTGACAAAAGGAAGCTGGCGTAATAGATAGGGATCGAAAGGTAGAGCAGGACGCGGTAGAAATTGTCCGTCGACAGCTTTTCGACGATCTCCTTGGGAGGGTTGTTCGGGTCCTCACCGACGATCGTGTCGGCGATGGGCAATACGACGTAATAGAAGACGATGGCGAACGCTGCCCAAGCGAGATTGCCGGTGAGCATCAGCATCGCGGCGCCAAAGCCCGGGACGATGGGCGCGACGACCGAAATCAGCCAGAGATGGCGTTTCGTGTCCCGGTACTCGATGCCCTCTCTGCCGTTCCTGCTTGAAACGAAGATCACGCACGCCACCCTCCGCCGCGATCCGGCAAAAATACGCTGAAACGGTGCGGCAACCAAGCGGGTTGTTGGGATGCGATCATCCGACTAAGACACCAAGAAGCAGTGCAGCGGAGCAGCCCATGTCCACCAAGCTTTCGGTCAATCTCAATGCCGTCGCGATGCTGCGCAATCGGCGCGATTTACCATGGCCGAGCGTCACGCATCTCGGTCGCATCGCGCTTCAGGCCGGGGCGCATGGGCTGACGGTTCATCCGCGTCCCGACCAACGCCACATCCGTTTTTCCGATCTGCCGGATCTGCGCGCGCTGATCGATGACGAGTTTCCGGAAGCCGAGTTCAATATTGAAGGCTATCCGACCGACGATTTCCTTGACCTCGTCGAGCGGATCGAGCCGGAGCAGGTGACGCTGGTTCCGGATGATCCGAGCCAGGCGACGTCCGATCACGGTTGGGATTTTCGCAAGCTGCACAATGATTTGGCGCCGATCGTGGAGAGATTGAATCGCAAGGGCATGCAGGTGTCGCTCTTTGCCGATGGCGATGGCGACGAAGAAAGCGTGGCGCTGGCCAAGGCAACAGGCGCTGCGCGTATCGAGCTTTACACGGGACCCTACGGCGGTTGCCACGATGATTCCGATCGCGCTGCCAAGGAGCTGGAACTGCTTGGAAAAACTGCCGATGCGGCGAAGGCGCTCGGGCTCGGCGTCAATGCCGGGCATGATCTGACGGTCGCCAACCTGCCGCCTCTTGTGCGGCGCATTCCCCATCTGGCCGAGGTCTCCATCGGTCACGGTCTTACCGCGGATGCGCTGGAATACGGCATGAAGGAAACCGTGCGCCGCTTCGTTGAGGCTTGCCGGGGCTAGCCGAAAAGGCTTCGATTTGCCTCACGCCTGCCAAATGCTATGAGGCGCCGACGAAAGCCTGCACGCGGTGCGGGCTGCGGTCCAGCGGCCTCATCCTGGTCGCCGGTCCTTTGCCCGGGACGCCGGAGAACCGAACGCTCATGCCCGAAAAGATCCTGATCATAGGCCCCGCCTGGGTCGGGGACATGGTGATGGCGCAGAGCCTGTTCATGACGCTGAAGGCCACGCGGCCAGGCGTCGAGCTTCATGTCGCTGCGCCAAAATGGAGCGAGCCGCTCCTGGCGCGGATGCCCGAAGTCGACCGATCGATCGGCATGGATCTCGCCCATGGCCAGCTCGGTGTCGGCGCGCGCTTCAAGCTTGGCCGCACGCTTGCGCAGGAAGCTTACGATCAGGCGATCCTGCTGCCGAATTCGCTGAAGTCCGCGCTCGTACCGTTCTTCGCCGGCATCCCGGTGCGTACCGGCTGGCGGGGCGAAAGCCGCTATGGCCTGATCAACGACATGCGCAGGCTGGACAAGGCGGCCTTGCCGCTGATGGTCGACCGGTTCAATGCGCTCGCTTTCGACAAGGATCGCATCGGCGCTGCGACCGATTTTCCCGCGCCGCATCCGGAGCCTCGATTGGTCCGGCAAGATCCGGCTGCCGCACTCGCCCAATTCGGCCTCGCCGTCGAGAGGCCCGTGCTGGCGCTCTGCCCCGGCGCCGAATTCGGACCGTCGAAGCGCTGGCCCGAAACGCATTATGCGGAGACTGCAACACGGTTGCTGGAAGAGGGCCATCAGGTGTGGATCTTCGGCTCGGCGAAAGACCGGGCCGTCGGTGAGGCGGTGATTGCCACCGTGCCGGAACACTTGCGCGCGCAGATCTTCAACCTTGCCGGCGCGACGACGCTCGGACAGGCGATCGATCTGCTCGGCCTTGCGGATGCCGTCATCTCCAACGATTCCGGGCTCATGCATGTTGCTGCTGCGCTCGATCGGCCGCTTGTTGCGGTCTACGGCTCGACCTCGCCGTTTTTCACCCCGCCCCTGAGTTCGCGGGCCAGCACTGTGCAACTCGGCATCGAATGCAGCCCGTGCTTCAAGCGTGAATGTCCGCTCGGCCATCACAGATGCATGCGCGATCTCGGCGCGGACAGGGTGCTTGCCGCGCTGCCCAATCTTTCGGCCACCGCCTCATGAAGGTGCTCGTCGTCAAGACATCCTCGATGGGCGATGTGATCCATACGCTCCCGGCGCTCACCGATGCAGCGGAGGCGTTGCCGGGGATCGTGTTCGATTGGGTCGTCGAAGAGGCTTTTCATGAAGTCCCGGCCTGGCACCCGAGCGTTCGAAAGGTCATCCCGGTCGCTATCAGGCGTTGGCGCAAGGCTCCCCTGAAAGCGTTCAGTTCGGGCGAATGGGGACGCTATCGCACGGCGCTGGCTGCCGAGCGCTACGACGCCGTCATCGACGCTCAAGGCTTGCTGAAAAGCACGCTGCTCGCCACAAGGCTGGCAAAAGGCAAGCGGTTCGGCATGGACAGGGCGTCGGCACGCGAACCGGCGGCAGCGCTCTTTTACGACCGAGGAATTGTAGTCCCGAAGGGCGTCCATGCAGTCGACCGGACGCGACGTCTCTTTGCTGGCGCCATCGGCTACAGGATGCCGGAGGGGCGCGGGCGCTACGGCATAGAAGTGCCGACCAGTGCGGATGCCGAGGGTGTGCCCTATCTCGTCTTCCTGCACGGCACCACGCGCCACGAGAAACACTGGCCGGAGGTTTACTGGGCGGAGCTGATCGCGCTTGCGCTTGCTGAAGGGTTTCGGATCAAGCTGGTCTGGGGGAATGCTGCGGAGCAAGCGCGTGCGGAGCGGCTGGCATCGGCCGGTCCGATGGTCGAAGTCCTGCCGCGCTCATCGCTCACCACCATTGCTCAGGTCCTGTCGCAGGCGGCGGGCATCGTGTCGGTGGATACGGGTCTTTCCCATCTGGCAGCGGCGCTTGGGCGACCCAATGTCGTGCTGTTCGGTCCGACGGATCCGGGGCTTGTCGGCGGTTATGGCGAGCGACAGGTCTGCCTTGAAGCCCGACATTTCCAGCCTTCGGGTCGCGACGTCGATCCCGCAATCTTTGCTCCTCTGACACCGGAGATCGTGCTGTCCACGCTCGATCGGCTTCTAAAGAGCGAAGAAGCGCGTTAAAGCGCTCAGCCAGCGCGAATTCGCCAACAAGGTCACGGTTACAAGATGCAACTCTCCATGCCGCGCTTCGACAGCGCCCGCGTTCTCATTGTTGGCGATGTCATGCTCGATCGCTACTGGATGGGCGAAACAACCCGGATCTCGCCGGAGGCGCCGGTGCCGGCGGTGCGCGTCGCCGCGACGGAAGACCGTCCGGGCGGGGCGGCCAATGTGGCGCTCAACGTTGCGGCGCTCGGCGGCGCGGCTTCGCTCATCGGCCTTGTCGGTCGCGATGAGCCGGGCGAGGCGCTTGCCGGGCAACTTGAGGCCGCCGGGGTCGCCTGCCGGCTCATCGGCGTGGAAAAAGAGCGCACGATCGTCAAGCTGCGCGTCATCGCGCGCAACCAGCAGCTGATCCGGCTCGATCTTGAAGACAGGTTTGCCGATGTGCATGCTCCCGCGATCGCCGGTGCGCTCGGCGATGCCTTGGATAGCGCTTCGGTGGTCATCCTGTCCGACTATGGGAAGGGGACGCTCAGCGACATTCAGGCCCTCATCACTGCCGCCCGAGCCAAGGGATGCTCCGTGCTCGTCGATCCAAAGGGCGTCGATTTCGAGCGTTATCGAGGCGCCTCGCTGCTCAAGCCCAATCTCGCTGAATTCGAGGCTGTCGTCGGCCATTGCGGCAGCGAGCAGGTGCTGCTCGAAAAGGCGCGCGCGCTGGTCGAGCAACTCGAACTCGGCGCACTGCTGGTTACCCGCGGCAAGAGCGGAATGACCTTGCTCAGGCGCGGCGAGGCGCCCGTGCATTTCCCCACGCAGGCGCGCGAGGTCTACGATGTGACCGGCGCAGGCGACACGGTGATTTCGACCATCGGCGCAGCACTTGGCGCCGGCGAGGACCTCGTCGCTGCCGTCGGCCTGTCGAATGTCGCTGCCGGTATCGCGGTCGGCAAGCTCGGCACTGCCGCTGTCAGCGGCCCGGAACTGCGCCGCGCGATCAGCGCGCAGCGCGAGCACGATCGCGGCGCCGTCAGCGAGGAGCAACTGGTCGCGGCGATTGCCGACGCGAAGGCAGCGGGCGAGCGCATCGTTTTCACCAATGGCTGTTTCGACATCCTTCATGCGGGTCATGTCGGCTATCTCGAACAGGCGCGCGCGCTCGGCGACCGTCTCGTCGTCGCGATCAACAGCGATGCTTCGGTCAAGCGGCTCAAGGGCCCGTCGCGGCCGGTCAACACGCTCGATCGGCGCATGGTTGTGTTGAGCGCGCTGGAATCGGTCGACTGGGTCGTGGCCTTCGAAGACGACACGCCGACGCCGCTGATCGAGAAGGTGCGGCCCGACATCCTGGTGAAGGGCGGCGATTATTCGCTCGATCAGGTGGTCGGCGGCGAAATCGTGCGTGCCTATGGAGGCGAGGTCCGCGTGCTGTCTCATCTGGACAATTGTTCCACGACCGCCATCGTCGAGGCGATCCGCGGTCGCTCGGGCCGCCAGGACTAAGCGCTCTCCTCCAAAATTCGAGGGTGATGGTCGGCGTCCGCTTGACACGCCAACCGTAGCGCCTTAGAGCCGAACCGTAACGTACGGTACGGTAGGATTATGCAACAAGCAGCGGTTATGGAGCGGGAGGCGGACTGGACGGAGCGGCAACGCGACGTGCTCGATGCCGTGCTTGCGCTGCTCGTCCAGAGCGGCGACGCCGTCACCATGACCGCCGTCGCGCGCCGGGCAAGCTGCTCCAAGGAAACGCTCTACAAGTGGTTCGGCGACCGGGACGGTCTGCTGACGGCTGCCGTGCAGCGTCAGGCCTCGCGCGTCCATATCGCCAATGCCGAGGCGGGCGGTCTGGACGCCTCTTCGCTCAAGATGCACCTGACTGACTACGCAGCAAGCTGGCTTCGGGTCATCTCCGGCCCGCGATCCGTTGCCTTGAACCGCGTGGCCATCAGCCATGCCGGCTCCGAGCGCAGCCGGCTTGGGGCGATCGTGCTAGAAAACGGCCGCTTCGCGCTCGGCCGTCGCATGAAGCCGATGCTGGAGGCCGGAAGGGCAGGCGGCCTGCTTGCCTTTGCCGATGCCGAAGCCGCGTTCCAGACCTTTTTCGGGCTCGTTGCCCGCGACGTTCAGATCCGGCTGCTGCTCGGCGACCGGATCGACATGACTGAAGATCGCATCGCGCGGGATGCCGCCTTGGCGGTCGATCAGTTTCTTGCCCTATTCGGAACCGCGAACAGGGTTGCCAATTACAAAGATCAACCAAGGGAAGGATGACCCCAATGCGTGTCTATTACGATCGCGACGCCGATCTCAATCTCATCAAGTCGAAGAATGTCGCCATCATTGGCTACGGGTCCCAGGGCCGCGCACATGCGCTGAACCTCAAGGATTCCGGCGCACAGAACGTCGTGATCGCGCTGCGCGAAGGCTCCGCAACGGTCAAGAAAGCCGAAGCCGATGGCTTCCAGGTCAAGTCGGTCGCCGAAGCTGCCGCCTGGGCCGACCTGATGATGATGGCGACGCCGGACGAACTGCAGGCCGACATCTACCGCGACCACATCGCCGGCAACATCCGCGATGGCGCTGCTATTGCCTTCGCGCACGGCCTCAACGTGCATTTCGGCCTGATCGAGCCGAAGTCGAGCGTCGACGTTCTCATGGTCGCGCCGAAGGGCCCCGGCCATACGGTTCGTGGCGAGTACCAGAAGGGCGGCGGCGTGCCGTGCCTGGTCGCCGTTCACCAGAACCCATCGGGCAATGCGCTTGATCTCGCGCTGTCCTACGCCTGCGGCGTCGGCGGCGGCCGCTCGGGCATCATCGAGACGAACTTCAAGGAAGAGTGCGAAACCGATCTCTTCGGTGAGCAGGTCGTTCTCTGCGGCGGTCTGGTCGAACTGATCCGCGCTGGTTTCGAGACGCTGGTCGAAGCCGGTTACGCACCGGAAATGGCCTATTTCGAGTGCCTGCACGAAGTGAAGCTCATCGTCGACCTGATCTACGAGGGCGGCATCGCGAACATGAACTACTCGATCTCCAACACCGCCGAGTGGGGCGAGTACGTCACCGGTCCGCGCATCATCACGGATGAGACGAAGGCCGAGATGAAGCGCGTGCTGAAGGACATCCAGTCCGGCCGCTTCACGTCGGAATGGATGCAGGAATACCGTTCGGGCGGCGCGCGCTTCAAGGGCATCCGCCGCGTCAACGACAGCCACCAGATCGAAGAAGTCGGTGAAAAGCTGCGTGGCATGATGCCGTGGATCAAGTCGAACGCGCTCGTCGACAAGGCACGCAATTAATTCGTTGCCTTGAGGGCGGTCGTTAAATCGGCCGCCGAACAATTGCTGAGGCGGCCGCGGAGCAATCCGCGGCCTTTTTCCGTCTCAAATGCCGTTGTCTGATGCCTCTGCCTCAGGCCGGTGTTTTCGGTGGGTCGATGTCGGCGAGCATCCGGCGCAGCCGCGAGACGATCTCCGTCGCCTGCTGCAAGTCGCTCTCGGGCATGTCGAGACAGGACAGGATGCAATCGGGGATTTGAGCCGCGCGGGCAGCGATCTCCTGACCACGCTCGGTCAAGTGCACCAGTACGCGGCGCTCGTCGTCGGCCTGGCGCGTGCGGCCGACGAGGCCCGCGATCTCCATGCGCTTGAGAAGCGGGGAGAGCGTGTTCGTATCGAGCATCAATTCGCGGCCGAGCGATCCCACGCCACGCTTGTCTTCATGGCGCAACGCCAGAAGAACGAGATATTGCGGGTAGGTGATGCCGAGCGGATCCAGAATCGGCTGGTAGAAGCGATTGAAGGCATGGCTGACCGCATACAGATTGAAACACAGCATAGCCTGTGGATCGATCGTCTCGGGCGCTTCTGCATTGTTCTGTGACATGGCTGGTCCGGCTCGCGTTCCCCTGAGTTAGGTCGATACGGCGCAAAACGCAATCGATAGCGACATCCTATTGTCATTTGTATCGTGCACGATATAAGCGAGTTCGACTTTTAACAGAGGAGATATGCAATGTCGGTCAACGTTCTCTACCGCACCCAGGCCACCGCAACCGGCGGTCGCGACGGTCGCTCGGCCACCAAGGATGGTGCCGTCGACGTCAAGCTGGTCACCCCCAAGGAGCTTGGAGGCGCTGGCGGTGACGGGGTCAATCCCGAGCAGCTTTTCGCGACCGGCTATGCCGCCTGCTTTCTCGGTGCCTTGAAGTTCGTCGCTTCGAAAGAGAAAGTCAGCGTTCCGGCCGATGCGAACGTGACTGCCGATGTCGGCATTGGTCCACGCGCAGACGAGGGCGGCTTCGGTCTGGACGTGGCACTTACCGTTTCGCTGCCGGGCGTGGAAGACGCCGTCGCCGACGATCTGATTGCCAAAGCCCACGTCGTCTGCCCTTACTCGCACGCCACACGTGGCAACATCTCCGTTTCCGTCAACCGCGCGTAGGGACAGATCATGAATATCACCAGACGTTCATTCGGCCTCGGGGCGCTTGCCGCCGCTTCCACTCTGGCATTGCCTGCTTGGGCGCTAGCGCCGCTTGCCGGCGTGCAAGTTCCAGGCGTCGTCCGCCGCAAGGTCGGGTCCTTCGAGATCACGGCGATCAACGATGGCTACACCGCGCTGACCGCCGATCTCTTCTCCGGCGTTCCGGCAACCGACATCGAGGCTGCACTCGCTTCCGTGCGCCAGGGGACGACCATCCCGACGGCGGTGAACACCTTTGTCGTCAATTCCGATGCGGGCACCTGGCTCATCGATGCGGGTTCGGGTCCGTCGCAGGCTTTCGGGCCCAATCTCGGCCGCACGGTGGCCAATCTTGAAGCCGCAGGCATCACGCCGGACCAGATCGACGGCGTGATCCTCACGCATGCCCATATCGATCACGTCGAAGGTCTCGTCGATGGCAGCGGCGCCGCCGTCTTCGCCAATGCCGAAGTGGTCATCCATGAAGACGAGTACGGCTTCTGGTTCGATGACGGGATGATGTCGCAGGCGCCGGAAGCAGCGCAGGGCCTGTTCGAAAGTGCGCGCCGGTCGCTAACGCCTTACGCCGATCGCACGCGACAGGTTCAGGCAGGTGAAGTGGCGCCGGGCCTGACGCTTATCCATGCACCGGGCCACACGCCGGGACATTCGGTGCTGCACATCGCCAGCGGTGACGACGAGATGCTGATCCTCGGCGATACGCTGCACAATGCCGCGATCCATACCGCTTACCCGGATGTGGGCTTCGGCTTCGACACCGATGCTGCGCTTGCTGCGCAGTCGCGTCGTGCGCAGTTCGACCGCGTCGCGGCCGACGGCATTCTTGTCGCTGCCACCCATGTGGCGTTTCCGAGCTTCGGCTACATCGTCGCCGAAGGTGATCGGTTCCGTTATCAGCAGGCGGAGTGGCAGTTCCCGCTCTGATCCCGTTCAGGTCTGAACACATGAAAAGGGCCGCGGAACCCAGTTCCGCGGCCCTTTTTTATATGCGACGCGTGGATTCGTCAGAGCTCCAGGCCGAAGACGATCGGGCCCAGCGCCAGGAAGAGGCCATAGATCAGGATGATCGCGAGGATGTTCATCCAGATTCCTGCGCGCATCATGTCGGTAAGGCGCATGCGGTCGTAGGAGAACGCAATCGCATTCGGCGGTGTTGCGACCGGCATCATGAAGGCCATGCTGGCGGCAACGGCGACCGGGACGGTCAAGAGCAGCGGATCAAGCCCAAGGCCGACGGCAACGGCGCCGAGGATCGGCAGGAACGTGGCTGCGGAGGCCGTGTTCGACGTGATCTCGGTGAGGAAGATCATCGCCGTGGTCAGGACGAGCACCAGGATGAAGACGCTGATCTCCAAACCGCCGACCGATTGGCCGATCCATTCCGCCAACCCCGTCGAGGCGAAGCCGCCGGCAAGTGCCAGGCCGCCGCCGAAGAGAAGCAGGATACCCCACGGCACCTTCTTCGTGGTCTCCCAGTCGAGCGTGCGCTCGCCTGTGTGGCGGCTCACCGGAATGGCAAACAGCAGCAGCGCCGCGGCGATGCCGATGACGGTGTCGTCCAGTGCGAGACCGGTGATGTCGGCAAGCAGCGTGCGGAAGATCCAAGCGAGCGCAGCCAGCATGAACACAACGCCGACGAGCTTTTCGCCGCGGCCCATGGGTGGCAGCGCCCGATATTCCTTCCGGATGCCGGCGCCGGCATCGTCGATTGCGATCGTGTGAGTGGGAAAGAGGAAGCGGGTCAAGAGCAGCCAGGCGAGCGGCAGCATGATGAGGACGATCGGCACGCCGAACAGCATCCAGGTGAAGAAGCTGATCTCGATGTCGTACTGGTCGCGCATCAGGCTGGCGAGAAATGCATTCGGCGGTGTGCCGATCAGCGTGCCGACGCCGCCGATCGAAGCCGCATAGGCGATGGCCAGCATCAGCGCGACGCCGAAATTGCGGATGATCGTGTCGTCGTCGGTCTTCTCGGAGATGAAATCGATCACCGACTTGCCGACAGCAAACATCATGACCGCCGTGGCCGTGTTCGAAATCCACATGGACAGGAACGCCGTCGCGATCATGAAGCCGAGGATGATCTTTTGCGGCGAGGTGCCGATGGTCGCCACGATCATCAGGGCAAGCCGGCGGTGCAGGCCGACCTTCTGCATCGCGCCGGCCAATAGAAATCCGCCGAGGAACAGGAATACGATGGGGTCGCCGTAGCTGCGGGCGATTTCCGCTGTGGTGCCGATGGCGAACAGCGGCATGGCAATCAGAGGCACAAGCGCCGTAGCGGGGATTGGGATCGCCTCGGTCAACCACCAGATGACCATCCAGGCGGCAACAGCGACCATGCGCCATGCTTCCGGTGCCATGCCCTCGGGAGCGGGCAGGGCCAGCAGAAGGAACGCGACCAACGGTCCGGCGATGATGGAGCCTATCTTGAAGACTGACAGCACCGGTTCAGTGGACGTGTCCGGCCGGGGCTGGGGCGCGCGCGGTCCGGCATTGCTGGAGTTCTGTGACATGTGATGAGATGATCCCTGAGCGTTTCGCTAAATGTCTTGGGAAGACGTTCAGGGGTTCAATCAGACTTTTTCGGCGAGAGGCAACCCTTTGCCCGGGACAAAGCGCCATTTCGTCGCACAATGGATCAACAAACCCCGACCCGAGAAGGATCGGGGCTCGCTGCCTCAAGACCCGTAGGTCAGCCGGATCTGGTAGTCCGGATGCGCCATTGCGAAGGCGGGTGCAGCTGGAGCAGTCCGCGAGGCGATGCGCATGACGACCTGCATCGCCAGGGTCATCGCCACCAGAGCGACCCCGTAGGCGGCCAGAATGCCGATGGCCGTCACGGTATTGTTCAGTTGCGAGAATGCGCCGAGCGCCACCGGCGCATACCATGACGTGGCCGAGATCGCTCCGGAGATGACGAAGGCATTGCGCGCACCCCTGCCCATGCCCGCAAAGAGCGTCTGGCCGATCTGCGCCCGGATGCGGGGCATGACGATCGAGTGGATGAACATGCCATTCGCAGTCAGAATCGACACGATCGCCAGTTTTGCCCAGATCTTCTCGTTCATCAGCTTGGCCGGTTCGAAGAATGCGTACTGGATGAGAAAAGCGATGCCGGTGATCCAGAGCAGCATCAGACCGAAGCTGACCAGCCGCGCGCCGAAATCGATCATCTGCCAATCGTGAAAGGTGATGCGGCGGCTCCCGACGAAGCGCAGCAGCATGAGGTCAAGCATGGTGGCCGCGCCCAATCCGATGGCAAGGCCGATGAAATGCGCGAAGCGGGTGGCATTCTTGACGGCGAGCACCACATCGCCGCTCAGTGCCAGTAACAGGCTGTCCAAGTTCATTCTCTGTCTCTCCGTGGTTATCCCCCTGTGCGTTGCAGCAATTGTCACGATGCGATGAGGCAGAACACGTGCGAAATCCGGGCAGGATCCCGCTGACAAAAAGAATGAAGTATTTTCAGCTTCTTAAGAGCGGAAACTTTGGGTATCGTGCATTAACATATTCGAATGTCCGACTTCAGTCCGTGGACTTTGGTCTGTGTCATCGATACACGGAGTGGGGACCTAAGTCCCAAAAATCGGCGATTGAGGCGAGAATCAGGCGCAATCGCGGCAGGTGCCTTCCGCAGATGAAGCATCGCATTGTCTGCGGTGCTGCGCGCGGATAGACTTGCCGCCATGATACCAACTTTCTTTCGCCGACCAGTTCACCTTGCGTCAACGTCGTTGTTGCTCGCGGCACTGTGTCTCGCCGCGCCAAGTGTCGCGGAGGTTCTCGAGGACGATCAGTCGCTTCCGGCGCTCTACGCGGTGACGGGGGTCGAACCCGGAGACGAACTCAACATCCGGCTGGAGCCGCGATCGAATGCCGACATTATCGGCAGGCTTCCACCACAGTCGGCTGGCATCGAAGTTGTCGGCCGAAAGGGCAACTGGCTGCAGATCAACAGTGTCGAGGCCAGCGGCTGGGTGGCAGCACGGTTTCTGGAGCGGGAAGCCGGCGCCCCGCAGTCCGGTGTGCTGCCGGAGCGGCTCGCATGCTTCGGAACCGAGCCGTTCTGGTCGGTGGTGGCTGCGGGAACCTCCATGACCTACAACACGCCGGACAACCCAGACGGTACGCCGTTTTCGATCCGCCACGTGACGCGGGCCATGAACAGCCCGTCGCCGCATTGGATCATTCTTGGCGAGCGGCAGGCACAGTCGATGACGGCAGTGGTGATGCCTCAAGCCTGTTCGGATGGCATGTCGGACAGGATGTTCGGGCTTGCGACGACGATCGTGATCGACAGCGGGGACACGGCAACGGGCCTGAGCGGCTGCTGCTCCATCGCGCCAGCCGCGCAGAACTGAGCCAATCGTTCATCGCGCTGGTACTGGCCGCTGGTAGCCGGGTCCTATCGTCAGCGGCGCGTCCGGAACGACGGATCCATCGACCTCGGACATCACCGTAAAGCGGTGTTCCCAAAAAGGCTCACCGGTCTCCCGGTCCAGCAGAAGCAGATCGACCCCATAGGGCTTGCCGGCCACGACGCCGGACAATGAGGGGCTGCGCAACGAAATTCGCCGGTCCGGAACGCCTATCCTTTCTTCCACCAGATAGGGTGGTCCGCCGAGGGGATCTTCGAAACGCGCCTGGAGCACCGTGCCGATGGGGATGGGGCGATCGACGGCTGCCGAAAAACCCATATAGATGTCGGATACGCGGTAATTCAGAATGAAGCTCGACCCGAGGATCTTCAGATAGGGCCTGTCGACGCCATCATCGCGCAAGAGGGAAAGCGCGCCATAGAGCATCGCGCAGAGAAGAATCCCTGCGAAAAACGCCCAGAGCAGTGCGGTCTCCTGCGACATCGCAGGCAGAAGCGACCGTCGCGCGAGTGAAGCCATGACCACTCCTCGAAAAAATGAAAGCGGGTCGATGACCCGCTTTCATCCTAGCACATCTGGCTTTGATAATCAGCCGTAAGGCGAGATGCAGGAGCGCCGCGGGCCGTGATAGGGCTGGAACGTGTTGTCCGACGCACGGTAGGACCGGTATCGCGCGTAGCACCAATCGATATGAGCCGAGTTCAACCCATAGCCTGGACGAACCGGACGGATGGGTGGAGGCGCAATGTAGCGCGGAGCAGGGCGGTAGTAGCCACCGCCACCAATGATGATGTCGACCGACGGGCCGCGACGGTAACGCGGGCCGTAATGACGTGGGCGGTGCGCATAACGGTCGCGGTGATGCCAGCGACGTGCATCACGCCAACGGCGATCATCCCGCCAACGCCGCCCGTCGCGATACTGGACTTCGGTCACGAGATTACCGAAGCCCCGGTCCTGCGCACGGGCTGTCACGGTCGAGGGTAGTAGTAGTGTCGCGGCAATCGCGACTGCACTCAAAATGGATAGGAAGGCGCGCATGCCTTGTCTCCCGAGCAATGCAAATTCGCTCCTCTATTTCCGATGCCGGGATGGGAGAGGAGGCGGTTGCGAAAGTCCCTTCGCTTGTCCGGCGATTTTGTGAACGTCTTTTTTGAGAGCCGGTTCCAAAAGGTTGCAGCAAAAACGTGGCAATGGAAAGGAGGGCGTGCATGCTTTTGCCAGTCAACCGGCATCTTCGCCGTTGCGGCCCAAAGGCGTGTGATTGGCGGTAAGGAGCTTCATCCATGACAATCGAGCGGACGGGCGGCACGGTCATCCCGCTCTCACAAATTTCCATCCCTATGTCTCCCGAGCCGCACCCATTCGAGATCGCGCATCGAGATGCGGCCGAAGAGGCTTGGCAGCAGACGCTGCGGGCCAATCCAGCTCTCTTCAACGGAACCGTCATGCTCCATTCCACGATGGACATCCAAGACGGCCGGCTGACCACTGTTGCGCATCGCGTGCCCTATTCGGCATTGCTGCTTTTTCTCAAGGAGCGGCCAGTCGAAGGCTGCTGGCACCTCTTCGGCTCCGCTCTCCTCGTCTCCAGCGACAATCGCGTGATCCTGAGCCGCATGGCAGAGCGGACCGCCAATGCAGGCCTCGTCTACAGCCCATGCGGTTCACTCGACCTCAGCGACGTCGTTGGGGATAAGGTCGACATCGATGGCAACATGCGGCGTGAGGTGCTGGAAGAAACAGGGCTCGATCTTGCGAGCGCTGAGGCCGAGGCAGCGTACGGCATGGTGGAGATCGGCGGCGTCGTCGTCATCGTCCGGCGCTTCTTCTTCGACATGACGGCCGAAGAACTGGTCGCTCGGGTGCGCGCTCATATCGACGCTGAGGCCGACCCGGAAATCGATGACGTCTTTTCTGTCGGCGCGGAAGACGCACCGCGCTCCGACTACCAATTCTACATGGCGGAGCTCCTGCACTGGCATTTCCGTTCAAAACGTTGAAGGATGGCCATACCGAGAGGGTAAGAAGCCGATAAGAGGAGGTGCGCGACGTGGGGATGCAGTCGCAAGCACGGCCATATGCGATTTTCGATGTCTTTTCCGACCGGGCGCTCGCGGGCAATCCGCTCGCTGTCGTCTTCGAGGCGGACGGGCTGGACGACGCGGCGCTGCAGGGGATCGCTGCCGAGTTCAACCTCTCCGAAACGGTGTTCGTGCTCTCGCCTCAAAACGCACATCACACGGCGCATCTGCGCATCTTCACGCCTGTGCAGGAACTGCCCTTTGCCGGCCACCCGACGGTTGGCGCCGCCGTTGCGCTCGCGCATCGGCGCAAGGGTTCAACCGAAAACGGCGCAGGCCATTGCGATACGGTGCTGATGCTCGAAGAACGCGCCGGCAATATCCGGGCCGTCGTCAGCATGCGCAACCACGCGGTCGATGATCGGCCGGCGGGATTTGCCGAGTTCGATCTGCCCCGTCTGCCGCGGCAAGTGGATTGCATCGTCAAGCGGGACCAGGTCGCGGATGCGCTCGGCATCAATCCGGGCAGTGTCGGCTTCGAGAACCATGTCGTTTCCGTCTGGAGCGCTGGCGTGCCCTATGTGCTCATTCCCGTGCGTGACCGGACGATTGCTGAAAATTGCCAGTGCGACCCGGCGCGATGGGAGGCGCTTGCGCCCATCGACGAAGGCATCCTGGCGAGCGCCTTCGTTTATTGCAGAGGCGGGATCGATCATTCTGCCGATTTCCACGCGCGGATGTTCGCTCCATGCTCCGGCACGCCGGAAGATCCCGCCACGGGTTCGGCGGTTGCCGCGCTCGCAGGTGCCGTCAACGCGTTCGACGACCTGCTGGACGGCCATCACTCCCGTATTGTCGAACAGGGCATCGAGATGGGCCGCCCCTCCAAGATCCACCTGCACATGGATGTGACGGCTGGCCGCATCACCCGCGCTCGCCTGGGCGGAGCCGCCGTTCGGGTTGCGGAAGGTTTGCTTTATGTGTGACAGGGGCTGGACAGGGCCGCGGATCGACGTTATACGCGCCCAACTCCGGCCCGAAAGGCTGGGCCCGTGGGTGATTAGCTCAGTTGGTAGAGCAGCTGACTCTTAATCAGCGGGTCGTAGGTTCGATCCCTACATCACCCACCACCATTCTCCTAAGCTGCTGATTTTGCGCTGACCCCTTGATCTCCAAGGGGTTGCGCTTCAATTGTGCTACACAACACTGATACACATAGTGGGGCTGGCGTGGCACGAAAACAGCTGTAATTGCACAAGCGTGGGGGCATTTACCAGATCCGTTTGAGGATGCCCTCTCGAGCAATTCCAGTGTGGATCGAGAGCGTCTGATTATGCCCGCGTCGGCATCCTCGGTTGGTACTATGGTATCACCAATGCTGCCAGCGCCATGACCGCGGCCCAGTCTGGCTCCTTCCAGGAAGATCACGCTGGGACGGCTCGGCTGTGGGACGAACAGATCGCCAACCGCGAGCTGGCCATGTCCCCCTTCAGTTGGCGGGTAAGCAGCTTAGTCGAGGTCACCTACAAGCCGGAGGTCGCATTCTACAGGCAAGGTAGCACGGGCAAGCTGCTCTGGAAGCCAGCGACCCCGGCTGAAGCTTTTGGCGCTGCTGCCGAATATCTCTCCGGCTCTGCCGCCTGGTATGCGTGGCGGGCGAAGGAGGATTTGATCAAAACTGCCCAGTTCAAGGCTTTAGGCGTGACCGATTTCCGGACAAAGGCCGCTCGAGAGCTTCGTGACGAACGTCTTCAAAAGAAGTCCATCGGCTTCATTCATCAGGCATCTCGGTATCGAGGAAAAGCGAATTATCGGGAGGCGCTCTTTCTCGCCTATGGTTCGGCGACGGAGACGATACTCTCGGGCTTCGCTGACGACATGGCTGCAGTGCTCAAGGCATACCTGAGCATGGCTGGTGCCTTTGCGAAGCGCAAGCTTGGAGGCAATCTATGGTCAGAATTCGTGACGGATGTTGCCCCCAAGAGGGCGTTCACAAGTCGCGCAGCTGATGTCTGGAACTGATCAGACGTCAATCACGACAAGCTGTTTTCCAGGATCAGTCAGTCCGAAGACGACGCTTGATTGTCCAGTTGCAATCGGCCGGCCAAGTCCACGACTTAAAGGGACCAGTGCAGGTTCTGCGTGGCATCGATCTTGATGCCAGTGGATCCAAATCAACCCATTCCATGCTCAGAACGCCAGTATCGGTCGCGAATGTTTTTTCAGCACGATTTCCGCCCTATGGGTTGAAACGCGCCCCCACTAGAATGGAGGGATGACCTGGCACTGTTAACGCACCAGCTGATCAAGCGCCGCGATAATCGCGCGGAAGAATGCCAAAGTTTCCTCAATCTCGGTCTGATCCACAACGATAGTAAGGTCGCCATGAACGATGTCATTGCGGCGATTTAATTTTTGGTCGAGTAGCTTCTCGGCACTCTCCGCTACCCGCCGCCGTGTCTTATCGTTGAAGAACGCCTGCAACTGAGTGTGCTGTACGAGGAATGATCACTTGGCGCGTCGGAACACCTTTGGCTACCATAGGTTCGAAAGTCGAACAGGAGCCCGACGACATGGACATAGCCGAGCTTCGTGGCTGGTATCGAAATCGATTTCTTTCAGGTTCAGCGCGCGAGAGCGAGATCACCGAACGGCTTGAAGCCTGCCTTAGATGGATGATGCAGGATGACGACACGGTCGAGATGCTTGCCGGCAATTCGCTAGCGGCCAGTCCGGAATTGGCGGACCCTCAAGCCGAGGGGGATAGGCAGTTCGTGGAAGAAATCATTCGGAACCTCGAAGAATATCTGTCGGACGCCGCCGGCTAGCACTGTGCTCCGGAGCAGCCTTGAGGGGGGCGCTGGACCTGGGTTGTTTGATCTACCTTGTGCTGCTCCAACTTGTCTTCGTGGAAAATTCGGAACTATGCCGCGAGCTTCTCTGTTCGCCATAGAAAGAGGGGCGGCAGAATGTTGGAAAAGGCCGGGCAACTCGAGATCGTTATAGCGGCGCTCGAATATGCAGGAATTGCCGTGATCATCGTCGGCGCTCTCTACGCTGTTGTCGCTTTCGGGATGGCGCTACTCTCTGGAGTGGATGGTCAGCCGTTCCGGGCCATGCGGGCGCGGCTCGGACGCTCAATTTTGCTTGGGTTGGAATTCTTGGTTGCAGCCGACATCATCGCGACCGTCGCCATTGAACCGACCCTGCAGAAAGTCGCAACGCTCGGAGCGCTTATCCTGGTACGGACGTTTTTGAGCCTTTCGCTTGAAGTGGAAATCGAAGGTCGATGGCCGTGGCAACGCGCCGACGCCGAACATCCTCTGGAGCGCCCGACATCCAAATGATGCTTCGGTTTTGACGCAATCAGCCTCCGGCTTGCATCCCCACCTCCGCGAGGTTTTCGCGCCTAGGAAGAACATCGGAAGTGCGCCCAACTGGCAATTCGGCGGGCACATCAGGAACATGATTGACGTCCGGGCCTAACCAGCCCGTTTTGGCGCGAAGGAGCGGCTGCAACAGGCTCGCAAGCCGCCGTTGAGATCGGCCGCACGTCAGCAGCTATTCGGCCTGCGGCGCCCAAAACGCATTGTTTCGGATCAGCCCCCAACACAGCAACGTTCGGTAGGACGAAAAAAGACTAGCCTTGATCTATTTTTGGGATCCGGAAGGCAGTTCACGACGAGCGAAACTGATGAGCTGACATTCCGACCCGCTGATGTTGCGTAAAACTTGAAATGCGGCTGAAAATAAGCCGTTATGTGGCGAGGTCTACGACCTCGAAAGCTCCGGCGCCAAGCAGACGCGCATTGAAAGTGCTGCAGAACAGACTAACGGGAGACACGAATGACCCTCACCAAGATCCACATGACCGGCGTTGCCGCCGCTCTTGCCGCGACGCTGGGTGCAGGCACTGCGCTTGCCCAGGACCAGCAATTCATCTCGATCGGCACAGGCGGCGTCACCGGCGTCTACTATCCGGTCGGCGGCGCCATCTGCCGCCTGATGAACCAGAACCGACGCGAGCACGGCATCCGCTGTTCGGTGGAATCGACCGCGGCCTCCGTCTATAACGTCAATGCCATCCGTGGCGGCGAACTCGATTTCGGTGTCGCTCAATCGGACGTTCAGTACAACGCCTATAATGGCGAGGCTGATTTCGAAGAGCTCGGCGCCCAGGAAGATCTGCGGGCAGTCTTTTCGCTCCACAATGAGCCTTTGACGATCGTCGCTCGCGCCGATGCCGGCATCGAATCCTTCGCCGACATCGAAGGCAAGCGGGTCAATGTCGGCCAGCCTGGCTCCGGCACGCGTTCGCTGATGGATCTCCTGATGGCAGAGCGTGGCTGGACGACTGCAAACCTCGCCGTGTCGGCTGAGCTTGCGCCTGCCGAGCAGAGCGCAGCGTTGTGTGACAACAACATCGATGCTTTCGCCTATGCCGTCGGGCATCCGGCAGGCGCCATACAGGAAGCCACCACGACCTGCGACAGCGTTATCGTCAATGTCGATGGCGAAGAAGCGCAGGCACTGCTCGATCAGTACCCGTATTACACCGCAGCAACGATTCCAGGCGGCATGTATCGCGGCAATGACGAGGACATCATGACGATGGGTGTCGGCGCGACGCTCGTCGCTTCGGCCAACGTGGACGAGGAAGTCGTCTACCAGCTGGTCAAGGCCGTCTTCGACAATTTCGAAGACTTCAAGAGCCTGCACCCGGCGCTTGAGAACCTCGAAGCATCCGCAATGGCGAACGAGGGCAATTCGGCTCCCCTGCACCCCGGCGCCGAGCGGTACTTCCGAGAAGCCGGCCTGATCGAATAGTCAGGGCCTTCGGACGCGCGGCGAAATCGTCGCGCGTTCGCTTCGCTTTATCGGCGCGAGAGCCGCCTCCACGATGAAAGACGCGCCATGAGCGACGGTACCCGGGACGTCGACGCCCGTAAGAGCATGAACGATGACGAACTCCAGGATCTCGTCGCAGCGACCGACACGGGTGCACGCAATCCCGCCGGAACGGCGGGCTTTGTCATAGCCGGCGTGGCGCTGTTGTGGTCGCTCTTCCAAATCTACATTGCGTCGCCTTTGCCATTCATGATCGCACAGGCGACCGGCTTGCAGGTGGTGCTGAACGACACCCAAAGCCGCTCGATCCACCTCGCTTTCGGCGTGTTTCTGGCCTTCATGGCATTCCCAGCCTTCGCCAGCTCGCCACGCGATCGCATACCGCTGCTCGACTGGGTCCTGGCGCTGGCGGCCGCGTTCTGCGCGCTCTACATCTTCCTCTTCTACCGAGATCTGGCTCGCCGACCCGGCCTTCCGATTACGCAGGACATCGTGGCCGCAGGCATCGGCATGCTGCTGTTGCTGGAAGCCACGCGCCGCGCGCTCGGACCACCGCTTGTCGTCGTTGCCGTCGTCTTCCTGGCCTACGTGTTCTTCGGCTCGTCCACCCTGGTCCCCGACATCATCCGCTGGGGTGGCGCCTCCTTCTCTCGCGCCATGGATCAGATGTGGCTGTCGACCGGCGGCGTCTTTGGGGTCGCACTTGGCGTATCGACGGCCTTCGTGTTCCTGTTCGTCCTGTTCGGCTCGATGCTGGACAGGGCAGGGGCCGGCAATTTCTTCATCAAGCTCGCCTTTGCGCTGCTCGGACATTTGCGTGGAGGTCCCGCCAAGGCGGCCGTACTGGCATCGATGATGACGGGTCTCATTTCCGGCTCGTCCATCGCCAATGTGGTGACCACCGGCACATTCACCATTCCGCTGATGAAGCGGGTTGGTTTCTCGTCCGAAAAAGCCGGCGCGGTCGAAGTTGCAAGCTCGGTCAACGGTCAGATCATGCCACCGGTAATGGGCGCTGCCGCGTTCCTCATGGTGGAATATGTCGGAATTCCCTACATCGACGTGATCCGTCACGCGTTCCTGCCGGCGCTCATTTCCTACATCGCGCTGCTCTACCTCGTGCATCTGGAAGCCGTGCGCAACGACATGCCAGCGTTGCCGAAGCGCGTCGACCGGTCGGGACGCGAGGCGCTGCTGCGGACCCTGATCGTCATGCTTTCGATCGTGCTGATCATTGGTGCGATCTATTACGCCATCACGTTCGTGCGCTGGCTGCTTCCGGACATTTCTGCGCCGGTTCTGCTGCTGTCCCTGCTCGGCGCCTATGTGGCGCTGATCTGGTATGCGGCGAAGTCGCCGGAACTGGAAATCGACGATCCGGATGCAGAAGTTGTCGAGCTGCCGATCGCATCGGAAGTTCTGAAAACGGGCCTTCATTACCTGATCCCGCTCTTCGTCCTGGTATGGTTCCTCATGGTCGAACGCCTGTCGCCCGGCCTGTCGGCGTTTTATGCCGTCATGACGCTGATTGTTATCACGGTCACGCAAAAGCCGCTGAAAGCCTTCTTCCGGGGCATGCAGTCCGATGAGACACGCCGCGCAATGCGGGAAGGCTTCGATGATCTCATTGTGGGCATGATCCTCGGCGCCCGCAACATGATCGGCATCGCCTGTGCCACCGCTGCAGCCGGCATCATCGTCGGTACCGTCACGCTGACCGGCATCGGCCAGGTCATGGCCGAGTTCGTCGAATTCCTGTCGGGAGGCAATATCTTCCTGATCCTGGTCTTCACCGCCATCATCAGCCTGGTGCTTGGCATGGGCCTGCCAACCACGGCGAACTACATCGTCGTGTCGTCGCTCATGGCGCCGGTTATCGTCGAACTCGGTGCGGCGAACGGCGTGCTGATCCCGCTGATTGCGGCGCATATGTTCGTCTTCTATTTCGGCATCATGGCCGATGTGACTCCACCGGTCGGCCTGGCGTCCTTTGCGGCGGCCGCCGTGTCGGGCGGAGACCCTATCAAGACGGGCTTTACGGCGTTCTTCTACTCCCTCCGCACGGTCCTCCTGCCGTTCATCTTCGTCTTCAACACGGATTTGCTGCTGATCGACGTCGGCGTTGCAGGCGCCATCTGGATTTTCATCAAGGCAACCTTTGCTATGTTGATCTTCGCGGCTGCGACGCAAGGATTCTTCATGGCGCGCAGCCGCATCTGGGAATCCGCGATCCTGCTGCTCGTCACGTTCCTGCTGCTGCGCCCCGGCTTTTTCCTTGATCTCGTGCAGGCACCTTACGACACCGTGCCGCCGCAGCAGGTGTTCCAAGTCGTCGAGGCAGCGCCGGACGGTGGCGAAATCCGTCTTGAGATATCGGGTCCCGATTTCGATAATCCGGACACGATCGTCAGCCGAACCATGGCCTTTGGCCTGGGGGAAGCGGGCGCACCCGGCGAAGTGCGTTTCGAGGAAGCCATCGGCCTGATGGCGATGCTGGACGGCGAGCGTGTGGCGCTGGATGAGCCGCTCGACCTCAACAGCCTCGCGGGCAGGACGCTCGGTGGCCTCGACTTCTATACCGATCCGCCGGTCCAGATCACCCGGGTCGAGGTTCCAGCGGAACGTCTCCCGCGCGAGATCATGTACATTCCGGGCTTCCTGCTGTTCGGGCTGGTGTTCTTTACCCAGCGCCGACGGGGCGGCACGCTCTTCGGCAACCCACAGGCAAGGTGAGGGGACGACGATGTATCGCGAAATCCTCGTTTCTCTCGATCTCGGCGACAAGGTGATGGCCGAGAAAACACTGAGCACGGCGATCGATTACGCCAAGGTCTTCGGTTGCCGACTGCATGTGATGACGGTCGTGCCTGACTACGGGATGGCGATCGTCGGCGGCTTCTTCCCGAAGGAGCATGAGCAACAGGCGATCCAGCACATGGATGGTCTGCTTCACGCCTTTACCAAGGCGCACGTGCCGGCCGACATCCGCCACCGTCATATCGTCGGGCATGGGTCGATCTATCGAGAGATCTTGCGCTACGCGGATGTCGCTAAGGCAGACCTGATCATTCTCGCCGCTGCCACGCCAGGCCCGGAAGATTTCCTCATCGGCCCGAATGCCGCCCGCGTCGTGCGACACGCGAAGATCTCAGTTCTCGTTGTGCGGTAATCCGCGAACGAAACGAACACTGGTAAGCTCGGATTTCAGGCGCGTCGCAACTTGCGCACACACTTGAGCGTTCGCCGGATAAAGAGGCCCGTTCCCGCACTCGGCGGGCGAACCGGTCGCAAATGTGTTTGACCTGGTACCAGCCTACATTTGCTCGGAGGATGGTCTTGATCGGATTGTCAGGTGTCAAAGAAGTCGCAGTATCGGCCGCGCAGGGTTGGTTGAACGATCGAGCGTTGAGCCTCGGTGCTGCGATCGCGTTCTACACGCTCTTCGCGCTCGCTCCCATGCTCCTGACAGCCGTTGCCGTGGCGGGATTGGTGTTCGGCCAGGAAGCGGCGCAAGGCGCTCTCGTGGGAGAACTGGGCGGACTTTTGGGTCCTCGGGGCGCGGAGGCGCTCGAGGCCATGTTGGCGAATACGCGCGACACAGGAAGCGGTATCATTGCGACTATCGTCGGGACGGTGACTTTTCTCGTGTTGATGACGGGCGCCTTCGTGCAATTGCAGGACGCGCTCAACCTGATCTGGAAAGCCCCGCCTGCTCGCCATTGGGGTCTGGCGTTGGCCCGCAGCCGGCTGATGAGTTTCGCCTTCGTTATTGGTATCGGATTCTTGCTGCTGGTGTCGCTGGTCATCGACGCCGGCCTCACCGCAGTCGGTACCTATCTCGGCGAAAAGCTTCCAGGCTGGTCACTGGTTCTGTTCGCGTTCAATTCGCTGTTGGCCCTCGCCAGCGCCAGCGCAATGTTCACGGCAATCTTCAAGGTTTTGCCGGATGTTCCGGTAGCGTGGCATGACGCGTGGGTCGGCGGGCTGCTGACGGGGCTGATGTTCACGCTCGGCAAGTTCCTGATCGCCTTCTATATCGGCAGCAGCGGGGTCGCATCGACATACGGGGCGGCTGGGTCGATCGTCACGATACTTCTCTGGATCTATTACTCATCCCAGATCGTGCTGTTCGGCGCCGAAGTTACGAAGGCTTACGCGGGAGTCCGCGGCGACGCCGATACTCGGTAAAGATGCCCAGCCAATCCGAGAATTCACATCGAAGGATATGTTGTGTCCGCCGCACCAGCATCGCGTCAGGGAACTGACTCGTCGTCGAACGCCCGGCAGTCTGCCCCTTGGGAATCGACGGTGCATTCGTAGACGTAGGACCCTTCCTCGTCCCTCACTTTGACGACGACGTGACGCCGCGAACCGTCTGGCAGGATCTCGCGTGTGATCTGGCCAACGGTATTCATTGCTGCAGCACGCGCTCCTTGAAGGTCGACCATCTGCAGACCCTGATCATCCTTGGCGATGCGCGTTCCATCCACGACGTCGAAAAAATACCTGGCCATTTCCTTCTCCCCTTGGGGCGAGCCCATCATCGGACGAGGCCTCGCCTTGATCTCATAGAAAGGAAATGGCTGGGTATATGAGTTGTTCCGGAAATTGGCATATCCTATGGCTCTCGTTTTGAGCCTTCTGGATTCCGCAGTGAGCGGGGATGAGATCGACCGGTGGCCGGTTGATGCGCTGGGTGTCGAAGCGGTGGACTATTCGGGCTGGCGGGACATCCCCCATCCGGCTGCAGTCAATGCGACTACTTTATCGACCAGGCTGGCTGGCACGATGGAGCAGTCCCCGGCTGAAATGGGATCATCGTGGAAGATGTACACATGAGCCGCGAACCGCTCGAAAGGCAGAGAGGCTTCACCAAAGCGCTCCCCATGACCTTCCGTCGACACGACGGTGCCGTTTCCCCAATCCTGGCCACTATCATTGTTGGGGTTGTAAAAATAAACGCGCATCACTCCATCTTGGTCCAGCGAAACCCTGATCAGGCTGATGGCGTGCCATCCTACAAACGTTCCCGTGTTCGTCGTCGCAGCTATCCCGATCGGCTGCGGGTGAACGATCTGCTGATTGCCGTTCCATGTTGGGTGATACGCAGCGCAAAACCGGCTTACGAAATTTCGGTGCTCCGCTAAATGCCCGCTGTTGACGTCGACGGCGATATGGAAATCGCGCCCCACCCACCAACCATGCAATTCAGGGTTGATCCAGCGATGGGGATCCTCACCTCGGTTCCCGCAGCGACGGCCCATTTCCGCATAAAGCTTATCCAGGTGAGGCACGAGGATGGCAGATATCGGGTCGGTGTCCAGCACGGGGGTCGTCACCAAGCCGTGCCCGAGATCCTTGCTTTCGATCCGCTGCCCCTCGAAATGCATGATGAGATTATCGTGCAGCGCCGTTTGGGCCACGATATGCAGCAGGTAGTCCGGATCATTCAACGCCCAAAGAGAGAGCGCTCGGGCTGATTGACAGGTTGGATTGTTGCCCTGACCCACGCCGAGCGGCAAGCCAAGCATCTGCAGCAGCCCGGCCACGAGGTAAGCCCTCGGCTCAATCCTTGTCCCGAACCTCTCGGACAGCACCGTCTGCACAGAGTTGCAAATGTTCAGATCGAGCATTCGCCAGAACGACGGAGCGACGGGTGGTGAATACAGGATCCCTCGCTCCAACATGAGCGCCAGACCCAACACCGCCTGCGCGGTTTCGGGGAACACCGCAGTACGGATAAGGTCGTGGGTGAGCGCCGAATAGCATCGCATTGCATCGAGCCCGGTGCTGCTCAATCCAAGTGCTCTGCCAAGAAGCTCGTCGCTTTGATGGTCGACCGCCCAACGGACGAATGCGGGATGATAGTCGGAGACGATGCCTGTTTCATGCATGCGCTTGGCGAGCGTTTCGGCTTCGAGCTTGAGCGTTTCGTCGTCTGCTGAAGAGAGGCGGTCTCCGTAGCGGCTTAGGCCGGGGTCATCGGCGCATAAAGAGGTCGGGGAAAACGCGGCCTCGACAAGCCGCTTGGCCCGATCGGACAGGTGCGATTGCGGAAAGTTGGCATTCGATCCTGTCACCGCGATTTGGGCAATCATCCCTTTGATGTGGTCGATCTGGATTGGACGCTGGGCAAGCACACGATGGACCTCATCCACGAGCTTCTCCTGGATGGTCATCGGTCCGACGATTTCGAGCAAAGTCGAGAAGAGGCGGTTTATTGCTGGATCGAGAGACCCGGCGGACGCCCGGCTGGCTTCGTCGCTTGTACCGAATATGCGGGCGAGGTTGAGCGCCAACACCTTGGCCAAGAATTCCGATGCTGCCTCAGCCGTCAGTCCGGTCTTTCGATATGAACCGCTGGCGACTGCGCCGAAACGCAGGAGGCTCATGCATTCAAGCATCTTGGTTTGAAGCGGACCATCTCTCAACGTACCGCCGACCAGACCGGGCAAGAGAGCTTCCGGACGGTCCCAATCGGAGCCAGCAAACAAGCCTGCAGCATCCGCTCTGGCCGCTCTGTCACGCAGTACAGCCAGTCCACCATCGTTCACCATGATCCTGCGAGCGACGTCGAGCAAACGGCCCTGATAGTTGGCCTTCGCGAAGGACGATGCATTCTCCAATTGCTCGAGCATGCGGTCGAACTGTCCGACAGTTTCAGCGAGCGGTCGCCGTGTCATTTCCAGGTGGTTCATCAACGCTCCGTGCCTGTGGCTTGCGGTTCCGCCCTGTGGACGGTTTGTCCAGCATGCCGCAGGGCTCAGTCTCGATCGATAGCGACCTGCGCCAGAGAACGAAGCAATCGCTAGACGTAAAAATCCAGCTCTTCCTGTCGTTTCAGCAGGTCCCGCATTTGGTGCGCGTCGCTGCCGAAGAAGTAGACCAACCCCCAATGGGTCCCGAATGCTGTGCGCTTGGTAACTTTTTGCTCCATCGGCGGCGCCAATTCGTGAAACTCGAAATAGCTATGATTTTCGGTTTCATCGGGGATCTGAAGCTCGCTGACCACTCGCCGACGCGGATAGACGCCAAAACAGCCAGCATGTCCCTTTGCGCCAGTCACAGGCTCGGGGAAGAAAGCATCCAATTCTTCTCGTGTCGACTTCGGATCGAAGGCGAGCACCAACGCCTGATAGGCGTTGAAGCCATACGCTCGTTCCATCAGCTCGAAGGCATTGAACCCTGGCGGACGATAGGCCACTTCACCGAAATAGAGTGTGCCGTCATTCGTCACGAAGTATTCCGGATGAATGAAGCCGAAATCGATATCGAAAACTTCGATCAGCTTCTCGATCTGTTCCGTAATGCGGCCGCGCCACTTTTCCAGTTCTGGCGTGGCGGGCACAAAGACAGAATAACCAAGCGTCACATACTCCGATATGTTGAGGAACTGGATTTTTCGGTCCTTGATCCAGGCTTCCACCGCAAATTCCCAGCCGTCCAAATGCGATTCCAAGAGAGCGGGAAACTCGTCGTCTGAAATCGCATCGACGTCGTCGGCAGTCCTGATCACGCGGTGCCCGAGACAGCCCGCTTTGTCGAAGGCTTTCATGTGGATCGGATCGTTCACGTCGCCTTCGAGTTTCAGCAGCGTTTGGTTGACGCGCTTCAGGAACCGAATGACATCGGACTTGTCCATCGCCTCTTCGAAGATGCCCACTCGGATACCGCCGAGCTGGGCGCGACGCTTCATCAAGGACTTGTCACGAAACAGCATCGACTGACCAAGAAGACGCGGATTGCCGAGAAGGACGGAATTGATGGCGCCAGCCCACTCCACGGTTTCTTCGAACAGCGGGATGGCAACGTCGACGCCCATGTCTTTGAGCGTCTGCGCAATTTCATGCGAGCGGTCGTTAAGTCGCTCGAAATCCCATTTGATGAACGGGATATCGTTGGCGGTTGCGTACTCTTCGGCCCAATATGGTGCGACAACGATATAACGGCGGTCAAATTTCGCGATCGCCTCAATTGCCTTGAGGCTCCATCCAAGAATGGCGACATAGCCCTTTTCGGGATGTGCTGCAGTCATACGATCTCCCAGCCCGGCCCTAGAGAGGCCGTAATTTGGTTTGATTGTCGAATTATAATATGCTGGATTTACGTAGCATGATGAGAAATTTAACGCAAATTCCCCACAAAGAGGCAAGGGTTGGGAGAATATTGGTTCGATGGTCAAAACTATCGAAAAGACATCGTCGCCGTTCTTTGTAGCTGCTCTGCGAGATGTGGTTCTGCGACCGAAACAATTGACGACGAAGAAGCCAAGGTCATTTCGAGCGCATGACAACGCTCATGGTGCCATCGCTTTCGAGAATAAGAATGGCAACCTCATCGATATCGTTGCCGCCGGAAGCCCGCACAGCACTCAGTGCCTCGTCCTGCGTGACGCGTTCCTGCTTCATTGCCGAGGAGCAAAACTGGCCGTCCCGCGCAAGCAAGGCAGGCTCAGATCGGAGTGCGGAGGCGAAGCGGCCCGATCGGACGGACATGAAGGTGACAAGGAATTGCAAGAGGATCAGCAGGGCAAGGGCGATTGCACCTTCAGCGAGGGCAATGGACTCCTGAAGAATGATGGCAGACAGCGTTGAACCGAGCGCGACTGTGACAACGAGATCGAATGCGTTGAGTTTGGCAAGAGTCCGCTTTCCTGAAATTCTCAGGAACAGGACCAACGACGCATATGCCAGCGAGCCGACCACAACCGTGCGGACGATTCCTGACCAGTTCTGAAAAAACATTTCCGACCAATCCATTAAAATGCTTCTCCAACGCCAATTCGCCGATGATCCCCGAGCCGCTTTCACGGTCGATCCAAAGACTGAACTGGCAGATCCATCGCAGGTTCAACAATCAAACTGTTATTTGAAATTTCGATGGTTGGGGGTCGGACATTTGATGCCCAGCAGCTACGCTGTTGGGCGATGACAAAGTCATGCGTACCGCGCAACTTCTGCCGCAGCCTGGTCGATTGCTTGCCTGTCTTCGTCCAGAGACATCGCCGGTATAGACCGGAGAAGAGCCAGCCGGGAGTGTCGAGCCGCTTCGATACGAAATCGAGGATCGGGAAGAGCCGCGAGCGCCGCCAAAGCTTTCTGCAATCGGACATGGACCTCCACCAGAGACGCGCTGTCTCGTGCGATGGGGCTGAAAACATCGTCGAACAGCTCTCCAAGCTTCACAGAATTCATCCGGACATTTGGATATCGGACGGCGTCGCGATCGGTAGGCTCGCTCCAGATTGTAAGCAGCCGAACGCTTCTTCCAATGACATCAATTGCAGTGCCTGGATCATTGACCGCGGGTGACAGTGCGCGCTGCGCGATTTCCGCCAGTACAGACATCCCAAATCGGGGATCCTGATCGAAAGATCGTTCAGTTTCCAACGTGTAGCAATTGCGGACGGCTGAGCGAATGGCCTCATCCTCACATGCAATGCGCGCTAGGGGTCGTCGCGTGTCGACAAACGTACCGGGTAGGGCAAGCGAATAGAGGATGGTTTCACAATCCTTGGCGATCTCTTGTAGTCTCTCCATGTCGATGTGCTGAACATAGCCGATTTCGGTGGAATTCACCGGCTCTGCGGACGCTGGGATGTCGGCTTCGTCTCCCAGAAACATTGCGCCGAGATAGGGCTGGACATGGCGGTTGTTCAAAGCCTCTGCCGTGTCTTTTTCGACTGCCGATGTCGTTTCGCCGACACGCCCGAGGCGTGTCAGATAGTCGATCCAGCGCAAGAGAGTGACGACGATGAGCAGTACGACGAATATCGTCACCACGAATAGGATGACGCGGCCCTGTTCGCCGTAAGCCCCCATCGAGAGCGTGATGATCGCAACCAAGCTGAAGAGAAATGAGCCCACAAAAGTCGAAAGGACATTTTGCGAAGTGGCGTCCTGAAGCAGAAGCTTGGTGGCGCGTGGTGTCACATTCGTCGTCGCCGCGGAATAGGCGGCCACCATTGAACTGACAGAGAACGTGGTTACTGCAAGCATCGACGAGGCGATGATCGTCAGGATGTTATCAACCGCGTCAGCGCCGATTGATGCGGATATTTCATAGGGAATATAAGGCCCCACAAATATGGCAAGTAGCGCCGAGACCACAGCCAGCAATGAAATGAGGGTGCTACGAAACCACAATCGTCTCGTTAAGAGCCGAAGGATCCAGCCCAGTTTCGACGTCATATCCGTATCTCCCTAAATCCCTAATTGCCTCCCTTGCCGTTGGAAGCGGGAGATAGCAGCAGACGTAGCGCTTTTCGACCAGCCGTGCGCAGCTCTTAATTTCTTAAGTTCAGGCCATCTCCTGGCTTGCCGTGAATGGCAAGGCGATCGGCGATCGTCTCGCTTGCCTTGTTCATGCCTACGATCTCGACGTCGGCACCGTCGCGCCGGAACTTCAGCACAGCCATGTCGAGGGCAGCGACACTCGAAATGTCCCAGATATGGGCGCGCGAGACGTCGATCGTGACCTTTTCCAGCACCTCCCTGAAATCGAAGGCCGCCATGAAGTCTTCGGTTGAAGCAAAGAAGAGTTGACCGTCGACCGTATATGTCCGGTGGCGCCCGTCGTCACTGGGTGTGGAGGAGACACGGAACAGCTGCGCGATCTTCCAGGCGAAGAAGATGCCCGACAGCAACACGCCGATAAGGACGCCATAGGCAAGATTATGGGTGAAGACGACGGTAACGACAGTCGCCAGCATGACGATTGATGAGGAGCGCGGATGATCCTTGAGATTGACGATGGAGGACCAGGAGAAGGTGCCGATCGAGACCATGATCATGATGGCGACGAGCGCCGGCATCGGGATCTGGCTGACGAGGTCGCCGAGCACGAGGATCATAAACAAGAGGAGGATGCCGGCTGCGAAGGTTGAAAGCCGACCGCGTCCGCCTGACTTCACATTGATGATCGACTGCCCGATCATGGCGCAACCCGCCATGCCGCCGATGAAGCCGGTGGCCGTATTGGCAATGCCCTGGCCGATGCATTCCTGATGGCGATCTGATGGCGTGTCAGTCAGATCGTCCACGATCTGCGCCGTCATCATGGACTCCAGCAAGCCGACCACCGCAACTGCCGCCGAATAGGGCAGGATGATCATCAGGGTCTCGAAGGTCAGCGGAATGTCCGGGATCAGGAAGACCGGCAGGGTCGACGGCAAATTGCCCATGTCGCCCACGGTTCGAACGTCGAGGCCGAAGACGATGGTCAAGGTCGTGAGCACCACGATGCAGACCAGCGGCGATGGGATCGCCTTGGTGAGATACGGAAACAGATAGATGATGGCGAGACCGGCGGCGACCATGACATAGGTCAGGTTCGGAACGCCGACGAGCTCGGGAATCTGCGCCATGAAGATCAGGATCGCCAGTGCGTTGACGAAGCCAGTCATCACCGAGCGCGAGACGAACCGCATGAGCGCGCCAAGCTTCAGCAGGCCGAAGAGAATTTGCAGCAGGCCCGCGAGAACGGTGGCGGCCAGCAGATACTGAAGTCCGTAGTCGCGCACGAGCGTGACCATGAGCACCGCAGTCGCAGCGGTGGCAGCCGAGATCATGCCCGGACGTCCACCGACGAAGGCGATGAGCACGGCGATCGAAAACGAGGCATAGAGGCCGACCCGCGGGTCGACGCCAGCGATGATGGAAAAGGCGATGGCTTCGGGAATAAGCGCCAGGGCAACGACGAGGCCCGAAAGCAGGTCGCCGCGCACATTGCCGAACCATTGCGCGCGGTAAGCGGACAAGGAGGTCATGAAAATCCAGATGATGAGAGAACCAAACCAGCGGCCTCTTCTGAGAGAAGGGTCGCACCGGGAGACGGTATTTGATCTAGTTGTCCGGCGGATCGGCGGCCGGAAGAGCCACCCGGAATTTCACCGGGTCCTGATGGATGACGCCTCATAACGCCACATCGGGCCAGATGACAACCCGCGCCCGAGCACGAAGAGCTAATGAGCCGCTGACGGCTCGCCCGTTTTATGAAACCGCGCTTTTGAAGCTCGGCGGTGTTGACAGGCGATGCACCCCGATGTTGCTCCAATGAACCACCGGCTGGCATCTAATGGCGTCAAGATGCCTTGCTTGCTCGGGAGCCTACACGCTCCAGGAAATCGATAGCCGTCTCGATCCCACGGTCCGTTCTGATCGCAGCACCGAGCGCGTTCGCCCGAGATCGCATCGCCGGGTCGTCCATCGCGATCAATGCCTGGGCCAGCAGGGGTGCGTTCAATGTCTTTCGGTCCAGAGGCGCAGGGCCGGCTCCCAGATATTCAACCCGTCTCCCCCAAAAGGGCTGGTCCCCGAAGAACGGGATGATCTGTGTCGGCAGGCCCGCCCGTAAGGAGGCAGCGGTCGTCCCGGCACCGCCGTGGTGGACGGCCGCCGATGCTCTGGGGAGAAGCACATCATGCGGTGCACCTTTGACGAAAAAGGCGCGATCGCTCATTTTGCCGGGGTCTATCGCGCCGCCGCCAACCGCCAGCAGACCCCGCTTGTCGGTCACGGCGAGGGCATCGAGGATTATCCCGGTCATCTTCTCCGGGTCGAGCCCCGGCATGCTGCCGAACCCGAAATAGACCGGCGGCGGCCCAGCGTCGAGAAACGCCTCCAGATCCGGATCGGGCTGCCAGCCAGGCTCGTCGAGAAACCAGTAGCCAGTGACCAGAACATCCGGCCCCCAATCGTCGGGCTTGGGAAGCACTGCCGGGCTATAAGCGTAAAGCGTACCTGCACGTGACTTGCGCTTGAGTTGATCGTCAAGCCCAGGCGTCCCTTTTCTCCAAGCCTTCAACTCCCGTGCGAAAAGCAGTTCGGCCGCATGGATCGCGAGCGAATGACTGACCCGATTGAATGGGCCCAGTGACGAGAAGGGAAGCAGAGGCGACGGGAAGGCCGAGGTCGGTGTCAAGCCGGGGACGGGGGACGCCAGCACATGCGGCACGTCGAGAGCACTGGCTATATAAGGCGCCGCAATCGACTTCGGGTGATAGAGGATCATATTCGGGCTGAAGTCGTTCGCCATCTGCCACTCGCCATCGAGCAGCTTCCTCATCAACGGTCGGATCTCTTTCAAGAGCTTGAAGCCTGCGCTGAACCCTTTCCCTCCAGCGACAGCTGCTTTCCCCTCGGCCGTGTTCAGCAGCGCCAGAAATTCCGCGGGGAGGCCTCTAAAGCTAACACCGTGATCAGCGGCGAATTCGGAAAACTGGACGGGAGCTGCGAGTTGGACCTGATGGCCTCGGGCCTTCAGGCTTCGAGCAAGCGCAACATAGGGTTGAACATCACCGCGCGTGCCGAGCGTATGTATCCCAATCCGCATGGCTGGAACATAAATCAGAGTAAGCGCAATGTCTGCTTACTCCGAGACCGAAACGAAGAGCCGACAGTCCGGATATGGCCTCAACTGTGCCCAACTGACAATGTCCGCTTTCTCCGAAGTCCTCAGAAAAGCTGATAGGCGGCTAGCCACCCCGTTCGAGCCTTCCAGGCGCACGCTAGGCGCCCTTGCCAGAGACTGGCAGGAGCCCGACCCGCCCGCCGTGCCCGGAGAGAACACAGACACGGCGGGTTGGGTTCAATCGGGCTTGCCGGCCCGTCACGGCCTCGCTGGACGTGATGCCAAGCTGTCTCACGTGCTCGAAGAAAATCCTAGCCCGCTAGGGGCTACGTTGCTTGTTTACTAAGAGAGTGTACTTTGTTTGACGATGTAGAAACCAATTTTCAGTCTACATGTATTTTTGTAAACTACTTGTGCTGCCCCTTGGTGTCGGGGCAATTTGCTTCTTCGGATCGATCCGCTCGCTTGGGGATATCAAGGACCATAGTGTTCGCGAGCGCTTCACCCGACGAGCAAGAACGCGACGTCTGGCGGATGGCGCAAAGTATCCAGTTTGAGAGCAAGGGCGACGGCGACTTCTTCGACGAAGCGCTGGTCCATGCCTACCGGTTCATTTTTCTCAACAGGGAGACACTTCACTGACGAGCGTACAAGCAATCGCGGTGGCGACAGCGCTATGGGGCGCGGGTGGCGCGATCTACCTGAAATGGATTTCGATCTACGGAGACGCACAAAAGATTGTCGAAGGTCTCCGGCGGGGCGACCCGGCGGCGTGGGTTTCGTTGGCCCTGTTCGTCGCCGCGTGGCCTGCAATCTACGTTTGTGCGAAACTCTCGGCGCACTTCAATGAGCCGGCTACATAGACCAGAATTTTGCAACCGGCTTCAAGAAAATCTGCTACGCAAAAATGCTACGCAAATTTTCTAGGCAACGCCTCAAGTATTTGATTTTTTCAACTATTGGACGCGCTGGTCGATCCCTACGCCACCCACCATTTTCTCTTCTTCAACGATACTCGCACCGAAACGCAGACGCTGTCTTCCAGCGCGTTTGGCATGCTTTTCTACCCGATCTCTATCGAGCAATCAGGCGCTGCCTGCTGTCACTTAGCCGATCGACGAAGTTTTTGCTTGCCAATCTTCGATTTGCGTAGATAGTTAGCTGTATGGCTAAGCATGATCCGGATCTTTCTCTGCTCTTTCACGCGCTGGCGGATGCTACGCGTCGTTCGATGCTGGCCCGATTGGCGCAGGGGCCGGCGCGGGTGACGGATCTGGCGGAGCCGACGGGGCTGCGGTTGCCGACCATCATGCGGCATCTTGCCGTGCTGGAGGAAGCGGGGCTGATCTCGACATCGAAAGATGGGCGCATCCGCACCTGCGCGATCCGGCCGGAGGCCATGGAGCCGGCCCGTGCCTGGATGGAGGAACAGCGGGCGGTCTGGGCGGCACGTCTGGATCGGCTCGATGCCTTCGTGATGGATGTGATGAAGGAGCGTGAACGATGACACAGTCCAAGACGCTTGAGACGCCCACTTTGCCCAGTGAAGACCGTAGCGGCCGGTTTGCGACGCTGACTTTCGAGCGAGTGGTGAGCGCGCCGGTGGCCACCTTGTGGCAGGCCTGGACGGCGCCGGCCGCCCGTGCGGTCTGGGCAGCGTCGATGCCATCCGTGACGGTCGAATTTGTCGAGGCCGACACGCGCGTCGGCGGGCGCGAGATTTCGCTGTGCAAGGTGGCGGGGGAGGCGGATACGCGATGCGAATGCGGCTGGCTGGACCTCGTCACAGAGGTCCGCAGCGTGAATTACGAGGTGGTCTCGCGCGAGGGCGCAACGCAGTCGGCGGCGCTGGTCACAGCCGATTTCACCGATCTCGGTGAAACGAGCCGTGTCACCGTCACCGTGCAGCTCTCGTCGCTCGCTGCTGATATGGAAGACGGCCACCGCGCGGGGTTCAGTGCCGGCCTGGACAATCTCGCCGGCACCGCCCTGCGCACCATGGTGCTGCAGAAGCGTATTCGCGCGCCGCGCAGCGTCGTCTGGAACGCGTGGATGAACCCCGAGACACTGCCGCTCTGGTGGGGTCCCGATGGCTTCTCCTGCCGCACGGCACGCATCGATCTCAGGTCCCGCGGCGAATGGGTGTTCGACATGATCGGGCCGGACGGCACTATCTATCCCAACCATCATCGCTACGGCGAGATCCTGCCGCAGGAGCGTTTCTCCTACGAATTGCTCTGGGGCGAAAATGGACCGAAGCATGCCGACGCCTGGGCCTCGTTCGAGGAGCAGGATGGATCGACACTGGTGACGCTCGGCATGGTTTTCAGTACGCAAGCCGAGTTCCAAGAGGCTCGCGCCTTCGGTGCGATCGAGCTCGGCCATCAGACGCTTGGCAAACTCGAACGCTTCGTCGGCGCGTTGTGACCGGCGGCCGCCGCTTCCTGCGCAGTCGCGTGTGCAGAAAGCCGCTTCAGTCGTGAGACTGGATATTGCGTAGCCGGAGTGTAGGAGAACTAGTCCAGTCCGGCTTCCGAGAAGATGGCAGCTGCGGACCGCAGCGACATTGGCAGATCAATCGTCTGGCCATCTGTGCTGAAGACGCGGACGCCACCGGCATTTCCCGACATAAGCGCGTCAACCAACTCTGCGGAAGCAATTGTCTCTACAAGGCAGCCCTGAGCTGTGCACCGCGACGGCATCAAGGTCTCTTGGAAGTCGTCGACCGTCAAGATTGCCCCACGCTGGATGTCGATACCTAACGGCAACGCCATCTGGAGGCTCACGGCGTCGTCCTGAGGGTTCTTCGCAATAGCAAGCACCATGGCGATCTGCTCGCCAACGCGCGAGCGCAGTATCGCCTGACACAAGCGGGATTCAGTCTCGCGTTCGAGGCATTCCAGCTGCCATGAATCTGCTTCGGCTGTCTCTGCCGGAGGGGCCGCTGGCGGCGTGCTGGATCGCGCAGGTTGTGTTGCGGCGGGTGCCGGCGTTATGGGCACGGGCTGTGCTGGCGCGGGCGCCTGTTCGGGAAGCCCGACGGTTGGTTCTGGCTGAATAGGTGCAACAAGAGGCCCGTCGTTCTGGTTGATTTGCGCGATTGCCGAGCCAGCCGACAAAAGGCTGGCCATTACGGTCAACTTGATTGCAGATTTGAAGCGCACCACGCATTACCCCCAGTCGAGACGTAAAAGCATTTACTCGAAATCGGTGTATACGCAATCGTTTTAAATTGAACAGCAAGAACTTCGAGCCATTGCTTGAGGGGAGACGCATTGGTATTAGCCGAAGACTGGGGCAGGGTTGGAGTGCAGAAATGTTTCGAAGGGTCTCGATGATTGCGCTCTTTTTCGCATCGGTGAATGGGAGCGCTGCTCAAGTCTCGGACGCTTATGTGAACCAAGTTGACCCCTCGTCGCGCGGCCAATTGGGCCGGATCGATAGTCTACCTGCTCAGGGCGGCGCATATATCATGCAGCTTCCCGAAAGCGCCCGCCCGGTGCCGCCCCCACGTCCAGCCGTGCGCAGAGAGCCGCCAGCGCCAAGGGTTGCGAGGACAATCGAACCTCAGTTGCGAGGGCCCGTCTTCCCCAATGTCGGTGCAGGCGTCGCATTGGCATTGTCTCAGCCTCAAGGGGCTGAGCGTTTTCCTAATGTCGGCGCAGGAGTCGGTGCCCAATAGCCCTGAGCCGCGCGCGAGCTTACCGAAATACAGTATCGACCAGCACGCTCTACTCAATACGTGACTGTGTCGCTGAGTGTTGATCGACGCTGCCCTTCCTTTAGTCACACACTCAAAAGCGCCCGTTGCTGTTGTGCAACAGTGCTTTCCCGTTAAGCTAACCTGCAAAGAGTCATGGGCGATCAGCTTGTTTCGTAGGCACGGAACCGGTATTGGCGACGAGTTAGATTGCGTCCGTGTTATTGAACAGACCCGCTTTTCCGGGGGAGCCAGGCGCTAGTCTTTGTGTTGAACGTCGTTATGCGACTACTGGGGCAGGGGAACACATGGGTCATGCAAGCATAACCAGCGCGCTGGTGCTGGCGAGTCTCGCACTTGCGGGGTGCGCTACGGGTCAACAGCTTCCAACGCCACCGGCACAGCTTGAGTCATTGACGAAAACGACGCTGAAGATCGAGCAGGTACCGGCGCCTGCGCAGCCCGTCGATGTGGCCATTTATGAGTTTCCGGATCTGACGGGTCAGGCCAAGCCCAACGACAATTTTGCCGAATACAGCCGCGCCGTAACCCAGGGCGGCGCCAATTTGTTGATCGACGTCCTGAAGTCGACCGGCAATGGGCAATGGTTCAGGGTTGTCGAGCGAGGTGGGCTGAAGAACCTGGTTCAGGAGCGCACGCTGATCGAGAACACTCAGCGCGCCTATAGCCCTGGCGCTGCAAACCTCCCGCCTGTGCGATTTGCCGGGTTGATCCTCGAGGGTGGGATTGTCGGCTACGATTCCAACGAACGTACAGGGGGGGCCGGTGCGCGCTTCCTCGGCATCGGAGGCGACGTCCAGTATCGCTCGGATCTCGTGACGATCTCCTTGCGCGCTGTCAGCGTCCAGACGGGCGAAGTTCTCGCGTCGACCACGACGTCGAAGCAAATCTATTCTTACATGATGCGCGGTGGCGCCTACAAATTCGCGGCCCCGGAAGAGCTGCTCGAGATCGAAGCTGGCAATTCCTACAACGACCCGGGCCACCTCGCAGTGAGAGAAAGCATAGAGCTTGCAGTCTACTCTCTGATCGTTGAGGGGCTACAAAACGGGCTATGGACTCTCAGCGACAGTGCTGCGCAGCAAAAGCTGATTCAGGACTTCACGACGACCTACGCCCGCACGCTTCCGCGCGGATCCTAAATCTGTAAGTAATAATACTCTATTGAATTAGTAAGAACGGGGCCTTTTGCGGCCCCGTTCTGCGTTGTGGCACTGCAATAAAATTGCGTCATCCGCATCCGTTACGCCTGTACTGGAACGAGCTGGCCCAAAATGACGCGTCGATTTCCCCAGAGTGTTTCAACCCGAAGCAGGCTAAGCCTATGTGCTATTTTTGTCTCACTATGGCTTTATAGATCCTGTCGTAATTTACCATTTAACAGTTTTGAAAGCGTTTCGACTTGCGGTCAGGACTTTGTCTCTGGTATTAACCGATCGTTAACCCTCGCCAAAAAGCGCGATGGGCGAGCCGGGGCGGGGGGTGTTCCCGCGGGTCAAAAATTCATTTGGGAGACATTCATGTCATTTAAGAAGCTACTCATGGCGAGCGCCGCCATGGTGCCATTGGCTATGGGCGCAGCAAATGCGCAGACAGCCAATCAGGCATTCATCGGTCAGCTGAACAACAGCAACCTTGCCTATCTCTCGCAAGAGGAGGCTAACCGGGCCTTCATCTATCAGTACGGTAACGGCAACATCTTTCTTCCGTATCTTGCCCCGCTGAACGCGGATGGCGGCTCGGATGCGCAGCGCGGCAACAACGATCTCGGCACGATGCAACTCGGCACGGGCAACTTCATCGGCGGTGAGTTCCTGCAGGTTGACTCCAACGTCGGTGGCATCGCCCAGTTCGGCGACAACAACATCGTCAACAGGTTCCTTCAGACCGGCTCCAACCGCGGTGCAATTTTTCAGGGCGGCTTCGCCAACGTCGCTCAGAACGAGCAGACCGGTAACGGCAATGACTCCGGCATCATCCAGGTAAATCCTGATGCGGCTGCAGTGGGCAATTTTGCGTTCAACACGCAGGTTGCAGGTGCGGTCAATCCGACGGCCAATTCCTTCTCGGGCATCCTTCAGGGCGGCTCGCAAAACGTCGCAACCGTTCTTCAGAAGGGCCAGGACGGTTCGGAATCCACGATTGCCCAAGGCGGCACGGGTAACGTTGCGCTCAACACGCAGACGGTCGACTTCTATGAGCCTCTTGGCGCTGGCGTCGTTGATTTTTACAGAATGGGCGAAGGTAATGCAGCGGGTACGCTGCAGGTTGGTGATGGCAACCTTGCTGTTAATAACCAAAATTCAAGCACCGATGGAGCCGTCACCATCATCCAGGGCGGCGATGGCAATGACGGCTTTAACCTCCACACCGGTGGTACAGATCACGTTGCAGGGATTGCCCAGTTCGGCGATGACAACACGGCGTTGAACGTCAGCCGCGATGGCACGGGTAACGAAGCTGCAACCCTGCAGATCGGCAATGACAACGCGGCGACCAATAACTCGCAGGACGGGTTCGGCGATCAGGCTTCGATCCTCCAGGCCGGCAACGGCAACACCGCTCTCAACAGCCAGGTCGGCGCGGCCAATTTGGCTGTCGAAACGGGTGCAAACGCCTCGATCGTGCAGCTTGGCAATGACAATGGTGCGACTAATGTCCAATCTGCACAGGTGGAAGGCGGCAACAACGAGGCCGACATTCTGCAGGCAGGTGTCTCCAACACCGGCCTGAACGCGCAGAGTGCCGGAGCAGGCAATACTGCCGGCATTGCACAGTTTGGCGATAGCAACACGGCGACGAACCTGCAGGACGGCGGCGCTGACAACAGCGGTGCGATTGTTCAGACTGGCGTCGGCAACGAAGGTACGAATCTCCAGACCGGTGGGGCGCGTAAGGGCGCTCGGCTGGTCCAGGCGGGTGCCGACAACACTGCAACGAACGTTCAGGTTGCCGGACTGGACAATGATGCAGCGATCTTGCAGCTCGGTGCCGACAATCTGGCATCCAACCTCCAGCTCGACGGTGCGAACAATACAGCTGGCGTCATCCAGGCAGGTGCAGATAACGAAGCAACGAACGCGCAAGCTGGTGGTGATGGCAACGAAGCCGGCATCATCCAGGCGGGTGCGGACAACGAAGCTGTCAACCTGCAGGACGCAGGTGCGGCGAATTCCGCCGGCATCATCCAGGCAGGCGCAGAAAACGTAGCCACAAACGCTCAGGCTGATGGCGACGGCAATGAAGCTGGCATCATCCAGGCAGGTGCTGACAACGAAGCCGTCAACCTTCAGGATGCCGGTTCCGCCAATTCGGCCGGCATCATTCAGGCAGGTGACAACAACTTCGGCAGCAACACTCAGTTCGCAGGCACTGCCGGTGCAGAAGCCGGCATCATTCAGCTCGGTGCCGACAACACGGCGACGAACGTGCAGTCGGGCGCTGAAGCTGGCTCGTCGGCAGGCATCCTGCAGGCTGGCGTGAACAACACTGCCGTGAATGCGCAGAGCGATGTCAATCCGACATCGGCTGTCATTGTCCAGGGTGGCGTCGACAATACGGGCCTGAACGCTCAGTCCGATATCACGAATTCGGATGCTTTGATTGTTCAGCTCGGCCTGGACAATGATGCTGCCAATACCCAGGCAGATGGCAACAATGTCTCGGCAGCGATCCTACAGGGCGGCTCCGACAACCTTGCCTGGAACATCCAGGATGGCGTCGACGACTCCACCGCACTGATCGGCCAGTTCGGTTCGGGCAACGTGGCGGGTAACCTCCAGCAGGCCAACAGCTCGGGCGTACTCGGCGGCATCATCCAGGTCGGTAACGACAACCGTGCGTTCAACACGCAGGGTGAGTTCCAGACGGTGACTTACGAGCTTGATGATGGCGGACAGCAGCCGCTTCTCAACGCTTTGGGTCGTACGCTCTATCTCGAATGGGGACCAATTACCGCCTCTGGTACTGACGCGGCTCCGGCTCAAGATTCGGTTGCTGTAATCGCCCAAATCGGCTCAGGAAATACCGCATCCAACACGCAAGTAGGTCAGGTCTTGGTTCCGACCGAGGTTGATATCTCAGGTCAAGTCTCGCTGGTGACCAGACGAAATGCCAACACCAACTTTCTCGGTTTGGGTGGGACATCGAACCCGAATGGTCAGATCCGCTCAACAGTCGATGGAGACATCGCTGATCTTCCGGCGGGCTTGATCCCAGAACTGCCAGCTGTTTCGATCCCCACTGTCGCCTCTGCCGCCGGTATCGTGCAGGTGGGTGACGGCAATACCGGCCTGAACAGCCAGCTCGTCGCTGCCGGTTCGCTGGCTGGAGTGGCGCAGATCGGCGATGGAAACTTTGCTTCCAACGCACAGACGGCAACGATCGGTGCCATCGCGGCCACGGTTCAGATTGGTGAAGGCAACGCGGCCATTACCAGCCAGTCGCTGACGGCTGCTTCGGTTGCCGGCACGATCCAGAATGGCAGTGGCAACGGCGCCGTGACCACTCAGGCGGGCGGTCTCGGCAATGCGTCGCTCACGCTCCAGAACGGTTCGGAGAACTTCGCATCGACTCAGCAGATCGCAAGCCTCGGAAGCACCTCGCTCATCGTTCAGAACGCGAGCAATTCCGGCGCCGGCATTCTGCAGACGGGTACGGCGCAGTCGTCGACGGTCATCCAGGCTGGCGATTTCAGCTACGCACTGGTTGATCAGGCTGGTTCGTCGAACAACTCGCTTATTCTCCAGAACGGCGTTGGTGCTGGTACGAACGCCAACGTGGCTTCGGTGACGCAGCGCGGAACTGGCCAAAACTCGCTGGTCCTCCAGCAGGGTCGCGGCAACGTCGCTGCCGTCATCCAGAACTAAGCAATCACGATACCGGCGCGCGCGGTCAGCCCGCGCCGGTATCGACCGACAAAGAGGAGGCTCTGATGACCGGCATGTCGCTGCTCTTGATGGGCCTCCTTCTTTCGACTGGCGCAAGTGGCGCTTCGATAAACGGCCAGACCATCGACGGGGACATTCTCAATTCTCGCATTGCCGCATGTGGCGTCGAGATCGATGGAACCGACTTTGCTCGATTGCGGCCTTTTATCGAAACGTCTGAGGCCTTGGCAGGCAGTGTTCAAATTGCGGTTACGAAGCGATCGGCTTCGGGTGTCAGCCAGACCAGTCAGACCAATCGCTTTGCGGATGGCTCGTTGGGCGCGATCGTCATAACGGTCGACAAACCCTCGCGGGTCGCCATCGAGATGGCAGTCATTGCGAACGACGGCACGCCGCTCTGTCGCCTACAGACTGACGTTGAACTCGATGAGCACTCTATCCGGCTTTGAGGCTTGGGGAAAAGGGGACGGAACATGAAAACCTGGAAGAGTGCGCTGACTGGAGCCATTGCAGGGTTGCTGATGGGTATAAGCGGTGCATCTGCGCTGGAACTCTTGCCGACAGCTCCCGAGAGCGGGGTACCCACTCCCGCCATCGTCGGTCAATTGATGGAGCCGATCAATCCGTTCGTTAGCGGTCAGGCAGGCAACACGACCTCGATCCAACAAATTGGTTCGTACAATGCCGCCACATCGGCCATCGAGGGGCACAGCAGCGCCTCGCTGATCGATCAAAGCGGTTCGCGCAATCGTGCGGTTCAAGCAATCGACGGGCATAATTCGGCGCTGCTTCTCGTTCAGGGCGGATCCAACAACAGCGTTGTTCAGGCAAGCCGGGGCGACAACAATTTTCAGCTTGTTGGCGTGTCGGGGAACAACAACAATGTTGGTTACGTCCAAGTCGGCAGCAACCTTGCGGGCGTGCTCGACGTCCGCAATTCCGTCAACACGAATGTGGTGGCTATCCAGACGCCGTCATCAGGCAATTTCATGATGCCGAGCGGCCTGAACGGTCTCAGCAACGCCAACGTCGTCATTGTGCCTGGCAGAATGTATGTGCTACCGAATAGAAGAGCATATTGAACGATGCTGGCAAGGCTACCCAAGCTCGCCAGGTTTTTCTCGGAGACTTAAACAATGAAGATTCTTGCTGCAGTCGTCGGAACTTCAGTTCTGCTGAGCAGCATCGGGGCTGTTCATGCCTCCGAGCTGGTCTATCGGCCCATAAATCCATCGTTCGGCGGTGACCCGCTGAACGGCAACTGGTTGCTGTCGCAGGCTACTGCCCAAACTGCCGGCGGCGGCTCGCCCGGCTTCTCCATCGATTTCCCGGACTTCGGCGGCATCCCGCAGCCAGATCCAACACCGGTTCCGGTTCCAGAAGTTCCGCTCATTCCAAGCGCCAACTGATCACGCCAAGCGCTCTGATCGACCGCAGATTACCATCCGCCACGCGCTTCTAGCGCTGGCGGATGATCGCGACGTTGTTGCGGCCCTGTTGGAAGACCATGGCCTGATGGCCGATGCCGCGCTGACTGATGGAAGCAACGTTGTCCATGCCGATCTGGCGGATAAGACCAACATTTTGGCTGCCGCGCTGATCGATCGTCGCGTTGTTGTTCGTGCCGTCCTGCCAGACGAGTCCCAGATTGCCGGGGCCCCGCGGTGTGAGTTCCGGCATCTGTGAGACGAGGTTGATGATCGGTGTCATCAACTGGCTGGTCGTCAGCTGCACGGATGCACTCGACGGGTTGATCTGCTGAATATAAGCGGGCGATGAGATGGGCTGGGCGTTTGCAGTGGTTGCAAGAGCCATTACTGCAAATGCTGGTATCAGTGCTTTTTTCATTTTGTTCTCCCTGATTACAATTGCAGTATAGACACCTCTCATCTAAAAAGACGTGAATTTGAATGGTTTTCATACCGTTTATATTTCCGCACAATTTTAGCTATTTGCGGCGACTTGAAAGGCTGTATGCATCGACAGCATCATTTGGCGCGGTGAATTCGCGCGCTGCGCAGGCGTTGTCCTGGATGGTTGCATGAACGCCGAGACACGGCCGCACTGGCCTTGTTCGAGGCGCAGGACGGATCGACACTGGTGACGCTCGGCATGGTGTTCAGGAGGCAAGCCGAGTTCCAAGAGGCGCGCGGCTTTGGTGCGATCGAGCTCGGCCATCAGACGCTTGGCAAGCTGGTGCGCTTCGTGGGCGCGCTCTGACCGGCGGCCGCCGGCTGCGAGCGGCGGCGAAGCTTAGGTGTCCTGCCCGAGCCTTGGGGCGGGGCGCCCGGCGATGGCGGGCGTACCGTCGAACAGGATCGGCATACGCATTCCAGGGATCGACGTGCCCAGGTCGTCGGCGGTCTCAATCTTCATCTGTCGCGCGAGAATCTGGGGATCGGCGAAGACGTCGGCGACCGTGTTGATCGGGCCTGCCGGTACGGAGCGTTTCTCGAGAAGCGCAAGAAGCGCGTCCCGTTCGAAACGCGCGATCGCTGGTGCAAGCAGTGCTATCAGAGCATCCCGATTGGCAACGCGGGCCTCGTTCGTGGCGTAGGATGGATCGGTTCCAAGCGCAGCCAGACCGATGATCTCGGCGAGCGCCCGGAACTGGCGGTCGTTGCCGACTGCAACGATGAGGTGGCCATCTGCGACCTGGAAGACCTGATAGGGCACGATGTTGGGATGGGCATTGCCGAGCCGCCTCGGGGCCTTGCCGGACACGAGGTAATTCATCGCCTGGTTGGCGAGAACGCCTGCCATGCAATCGTAGAGCGCCATGTCGATGTGGCAGCCGCTGCCGGTGCGGCTGCGTTCGAGTAAAGCGGCCTCGATGCCGATGACGCTGTAAAGCCCGGTGAAGATGTCGGCGAAGGCGACGCCCATCTTCTGCGGTTCGCCTTCGGGGTCGCCGGTCAGATCCATGATGCCGGCCATGCCCTGGATCATGAAATCGTACCCGGCGCGGTGCCGGTAGGGGCCCGTCTGGCCAAAGCCGGTGATCGAGCAATAGATCAGGCGCTCGTTGACGGCCTTCAAGCTATCGTAATCGAGGCCGTATTTCGCGAGTCCGCCAACCTTGAAGTTTTCGATCAGCACATCGGCGCTGCGCACGAGGTCGACCACGCGGGCGCGACCCTCTTCGCTCTTCAGATCGGCTGTGATCGACGTCTTGCCGCGGTTGGCCGCATGGAAATAGGCCGCTTCGCGGGCACCGTCTGCGCGGTTGACGAAGGGCGGGCCCCAGCCGCGCGTGTCGTCGCCTTCCGGCGCCTCGATCTTGATGACTTCGGCGCCGAGATCGGCGAGCACCTGGCCGGCCCAGGGGCCGGCAAGGATGCGTGCCAGTTCGACGACGCGGACGCCTTCGAGCGGCTTGCGCACGCTGCCTCGAAGCGGCCGGGCTTCAGCTTCGGCCGCTTCGTTGTCGTTGCTTAGGGTCATGATCAGAAGAACGCCTGAATACCGGTCTGGGCGCGGCCAAGGATCAGCGCGTGAACGTCGTGCGTCCCCTCATAGGTGTTGACCGTTTCGAGGTTCTGCGCGTGGCGCATGACCTGATATTCGATCTGGATGCCATTGCCGCCGTGCATGTCGCGTGCCTGGCGGGCGATATCGAGCGCCTTGCCGCAATTGTTGCGCTTGACGATCGAGATCATCTCCGGCGCCATGCGGCCTTCATCCATGAGGCGGCCGACGCGCAGCGACGCCTGCAGGCCGAGTGTGATCTCCGTCTGCATGTCGGCGAGCTTCTTCTGGTAAAGCTGCGTGCCGGCGAGCGGCTTGCCGAACTGCTTGCGATCGAGGCCATACTGCCGGGCGCGGTGCCAGCAATCTTCCGCCGCGCCGAGTACGCCCCAGGAGATGCCGTAGCGGGCACGGTTGAGGCAGCCGAAGGGACCCTTCAGGCCCGAGACGTTCGGCAGCAGGTTTTCCTCCGGCACTTCCACGCCGTCCATGACGATTTCGCCGGTGATCGACGCGCGCAGGGAGAGTTTGCCACCGATCTTCGGCGCGGAGAGGCCCTTCATGCCTTTCTCGAGAATGAAGCCACGGATATTGCCGTCGTGCGCCTCCGATTTCGCCCAGACGACGAAGACGTCGGCGATCGGCGAATTGGAAATCCACATCTTCGAGCCGGAGAGGAGATAGCCGCCATCGATCTTCTTGGCGCGCGTCTTCATGCCGCCGGGATCGGAACCGGCATCGGGCTCGGTCAGGCCGAAGCAGCCGATGAATTCGCCCGAGGCGAGTTTCGGCAGGTACTTGCGGCGCTGCGTGTCATCGCCATAGGCGTAAATCGGATACATGACGAGCGACGACTGGACACTCATCATGGAGCGGAAGCCGGAATCGACACGCTCGACTTCGCGGGCAACGAGACCGTAGGCAACATAGGAGGCTTCCGCACCGCCGAATTCCTCCGGCACGGTGACGCCGAGCAGGCCGTTCTCACCCATTTCGCGGAAGATCGACGGATCGCTTTCCTCGTTCATGTACATCTGCTCGACACGCGGCGCGAGCTTGTCAGCGGCGAACGCTGCCGCCGCATCGCGGATCATCCGCTCGTCTTCGGTCAGCTGATCATTAATCAGGAACGGGTCGTCCCACTGGAACCCAGCAGCGCCGTCCGGGCGATCTTTTGCCTTCAAAGCTTCGGTCATCGGAAATCCTCCTTATGCATCGCGTGCAAATCTCGCACTTTTTATAAGTGATGCGGCAAGCCAAAGAAAATGATGATTTCTCATCAACCCATGTGACGCAAACATTCGATTCGCGATTATGGTGCTTACAGGCATGGTGCGTAGCGCGACTTGTTGCTCAACCCTATGCGCAAATATGATCATCGGCGGTTCAAGGCGGGGTGAGCGATGTCGAAGGGCTATGTGCCGAGTGTGGGCGAACTGGAAGCCTTCGTTGCCTGCGCGCGGTTCGGCACGACGGTGCAAGCGGCCGAACATCTCAATCTGACTCAGAGCGCCATTTCGCGCTCGCTCTCGTCTCTGGAAGATCGCCTCGGCGTTCTTCTCTTCGAGCGAGTGCGGCGCCGGCTCGTGCTTTCGCGCGCGGGCGCCGTGCTGCTCGAGCGCGCCGAGCCGCTCCTGGACGATTTGCGCAACGCGTCTGCCTCGGCGATTGCGTTCGGCGGCGCTTCTTCCGTGCTGCGGTTGGCGGTGCTGCCGAGCATCGGCCGCAGCTGGCTCATCCCGCGGCTGGCGGCATTTTCCGCTACCATGCCGGACGTGAACTTCGACATCGCGGCGCGGCTTCGTCCGGTCGATTTCGCACAGGAAGCTTTCGACGTGGCAATCATGCGCAGCCAGCACGAGCCGCCGGGCGCCGATCTCGTGGCTCTCTTGCGGGAAGAGATGGTGATCGTCGCATCGCCGCGTTTTCTTGCCAAAGGCGCGAGCCTCGATGATCGCGACCTTCAGCAACTGCCGCTGCTGCAGCAGTCCACGCGGCCGACGCTTTGGCTCGACTGGTTTCGCGAACGGGAGCTCGATCCGCGCCGGATGACCCGTGGTGCGCGCTTCGATCATTTCGACATGATTCTCGATGCCGCCGCCGCTGGTCTCGGCGTCGGGCTCATTCCGGAACTCATTGCACGCGACGCGCTCGACCGCGGCACGCTTGTTGCCGCGTCACCCCATCGGCTGGTGACCGGCGAAACCTATGCGCTGATCTCGCCGGAGCGCTCGCGCAGCAACCCCGCCGTTACCGCGTTTCGCGCGTGGTTGATCGGGGAGATCGGGCAGAGCTGACCGGACCGATCATTAAATTTGAACGGACATACCGGAACAGTTCGGCCGCTCGCCAATTGGAGGCATAAGCGACAAAGGAGACCGCTTGTGTCCGATCCAGCAAGACCTACCAGGCCAGACGAAGAGCCAAACCAGCCGCTGCTGCCCGAAGAGCCGCCGATCCAGGAGCCGGAACCCGACAGGCTGCCGGACGAGATGCCCAACCCGAACCCCGATGAAAGCCCGCAACCGCCGCTGCACGCACTGGCACAAGTGATGGCGAACCGGCCGCTTTACGGACGGCCTTTCGTTTGCGTGAATGGCGGACGCTGACCTCAGGCGCGATTGGCGAAGCCAGAGCAGGGAGACCACAATGGCCACGAGCGCAAAAACGCCAAAGACGGCTGGGGCGGAGCCCAAAACCCGCAGCAAGGAAATTTCCGGGCAGTTTGCCAAGGGCAAGCGCCATTCCGACAATAACGGCGTCGCCAGCGCCGATCCGCGTGTCTTTTCGGGCAAGGAAGAGGGTGACGCGACTTGGCCGCTCGATGCTGACGACCCCGGCGTGGCCAAGAAGAAATAGCATGCGATCAGCGGCGCAGCTTATGCCGCGCCTGACGGAAAAGGCGGTCGATGCGTCCCGCTGCGCGGCGGAAGGGAAGACCGAGCTTCAAGGCCTTGGTTATCGGTCGGGGCGGTCGGCTTGATCCCATGAACCTCACCAACGCCGCTTCATTGGTTCTTCCACCGAAGAGGCTTTCGCAAAGCTCAAGCAGTGCTGCAAGGCGTGTACGACGTGCGACTGGGTCCATCAGCTCGGCAAACGCCGCTTGGTACTCCCTTCCGGTCCGAGCCTTCACGAAACCCGGGTGCTCGGGCAAGGCGACATAAGCTGGTTCATCGGCGTGAACGATCGGCACCGCATCCAGATAAAGCCCGACAAGCAAGGCATTAGGGGTCTTGTAGGGCGCGTTTTCCGTCGCCGATCTGGGGTGGACGAGGACGTTGGGCTTTCCTTGTCGCCATGCGCGGACGAATTGGGGAAAGGACTGCCTGGGCTCAAGGAACGTTGTTTTCGGCATTTGTTGCGGCGCGGCGGCAAAACTCTTTGGCGCTACCAGGTGAACGGGCTTGTCGGCTTGCACGGCATGCAGTGCGGGGAGAATATCTCGCTGAAACGCTTCCGAACGAAACCCGCCGCCGGCGAGCGCGACCGTCAGTTCTTCTGAAACTGGCTGAGCTTGCGGAATGAGACGGCGATCCAGCACAGGCGGGAAGATGAAAACCTGTTGGTGCAGGTGCCGTAGGGCGTCTGCGAGCGCATCGGTCGAGGCGAAGATGCCGGTAAAGCCCTCAAGCAGGCGGGTAAGGCGTTTTTCGCTGTAGAAGGCCCAGTGATAATCCTCGCGCGCCAGCACCAACGGATTGTCGTCTATGAACCAGACCCGCGGAATGTCGAGCCGGGCCGTCACGCTGAGAAGGCCAAGGTCGTGGCAGCGTTCGAGATCGCGCACGATGATGATCGCGTCGACCGTTTCGAGCAACGCGACATTCGCGACCAGGGCTTCGGCTTCGATGAAGCGGAGCATGCGCGCAGTCTCAGGCGGAAGGCCATCGAAATAGAGGCTGACGGATGCCTCGATACGGCCGACGACGAGGATGCGCGGAGCTGGCCGGCTTTCCATTCCGCCATTTGCGAACAGATCGAGCACGGCCATCGGCACGACCGGTAGAGGCCGCTTCGGCAGCTTGAGCCCGGTGATCAGTGTTTCAAGCCGGCCCATTTCGGCCATAGCGCGCACCAGAGCCCAGCGCCAATTCTCACCGCAAGCGGCCACGACCGGCATCCTGAGGGCTGCAAGTGCCGACAGCCGATCCATCACGATCGGCAGTTCCGCCGTCGGGTCGAGAAAACGCAGTCCCTCCGTCGCCAGCATGCGCCTCTCGCGCCGGCCAGCACCATCGACGGCTATGAGAAGATCCACGGGATGCGTTGCCAGGCGATCCAGCATGACCGGTTTGGCCTGGGCGCAAGCCGCGACCGCCGATCCTGCCGGCATCGCGATGAACTGTTCAAGCCTCGTCTCCAGAAGTGCCGCCAGCTTTGCGAGATCGTCGGACCCGGACGTTTGCGGGACATTGTTCGGTTCGACGATGAAAAAACCGGCGCTCACGGTTGCGATCGCTTTCGGCGTGCAAGTGCTTCGATGGCTTCGACTGCGACGGTCATGCCCGTGCTCAAATCGGTTCGCGCGACATAGTCTCTGGCCGATTGCGACCAGCGCGTGAGTGTCGCCTTATCGGCTGAGCCTGCTTCGGCCAGCTCGCGCGGTGATGCCTCTGACGACACGACGATGCCCGCTGCTGCTTCTTCGACGAGTGGCGCGAAGCCGCAGTTGGCGGTGGCGATGACGGGAAGGCCGGCGGCGAGCGCTTCGGCGATCACCATGCCGGTCACGTCGAGTCTGGCCGGGTGCATGAGAAGATCCGCCGCGCGCAACTGGTCCTTCAAAGCGTTGCCTTTTGTCAGGCCGTACAAGGTCAATCGGTCACCGCATCCGAGGGCTTGCGCCTGTTTTCTGATATTCTGAATCTTCCGGCCTTCCGGATCGGGGCCGCAGGCGACCAGCCTCGCTGCCGGACTGAACGCAAGGGCTTCCACCGCCCGGTCGAGACCCTTGGTTTGGGGTGCAGGCCGAGCCAGAGCCAGATGATTTCGTCCGGATGATAGCCGAGCTTCGTGCGCAGGGTGGCGCGTTCCGAGGCATCGAGGTCCTGCGGGATCAAGTTCTTATCGAGCGTCGGCGGCAGGATGATCATGCGCTCCTGCTCGGTGTCGTAAGAGCGCCGGTAGGCTTCAGCCTGCGGCTCTGCGAGCATGAGAAGGAGCGTGTCGCTACCGCGCTCGAAGCAGGCTTTTTCCAAGGATGTGAGCATTCTTGCGCGCGGCGAAAGGGCCTTCCACCATTGCCGGTTCCGGTCGGCGAAACACCAGTCGCCGCAAAAGAGCACATCGAGCCCAGGCATGCGCTGAAAGCCGATGACGAGATCGAACTTCCCCGCCGTCTCCCGGGCCATGTCCTGCGCGAAAGCAGCGATCCGCCCATGGTTGGAGAAGCCGCGTGGCTCAATCCGATGCAGTTCGATCCCCGACGGAACCTGTTTGGCTCGGGTCGTGACGAGGGTCACGCGGTGGCCGCGCGCGGCCAGGTCTTCAGCAAGGCGGAGCGCGTGGATCTCCAACCCCCCGGCAGGCTCGAGGCGAAAGATCACGATCGCAATGTCGAGCCGGTGGACGGCACCGCGCGTTTCGACTGTTTGCGGCTCGCGCTGCGCTTCTATGTCTTCCAAGCCTTGACCACCAGTTGATCGCCGAGCTTGCCGTTCACCTTCACCAATCCCGCCTGGAGCGCATGCTGCAGGCGGGCGACGCGCTTGACGAGAAAACCGGGCTTCGCGCCGAGGTCGGCGTGGCCGGCTTTCCTGATCGCGCTGCTCGTCATGGCGATCCGGTCGGATCCCGATGCGGAACTGGTGACCTCGGCATTGGCGAAGCCGCAATCGGCCACAAGCCGCTTCATGCTGTCGACGGTGTAGATGTTGAGATGGCGGGGCGGATCGAGCGCCATCCAGTCGACTTTATGGATGCGATGCCCAAGGCCGCCAGCGTTTGGCGTCAGCATCGTCAGCGAGCCACCGGGCTTGAGAATGCGGTGGCATTCTCGCAGCGTCGTGTGTGGATCGGGCAGATGCTCGATCACATGGCTGAGCGTCACAGCATCAAACGATGCGTCAGCGAAATTCTGCTCGGTGATATCGCCGACATGGACAGTCAGGCCTTTGGCGCGAGCCGCCTCTGCCGCCTTCGCATCGAATTCGACACCGACGGTTTCCCAGCCGAGCTCCGAGAGCGTCCAGAGCGCATCACCGCTGCCGCACCCGACATCCAGCACGCGCTGTGGTCGTGAATCGCGCTTCAGATGAAAAACCTGATCGTCGATCTCCATCTTGCGCCGGCGCCGGGTGGCGAATAGCGCAGCCAGAAGGCGATCGGTCGCGCTGGTGGGCTTCGCGCCATATCGCGTTTCGAGATAAGCCCGCTTCGCTTTCGAAAGCTTCCGGTCCGACTTGCCGTGAGTAAAGTAATCGCCGTAAATCTCGCCCAGATCTTCCGGGGCCGGCGCCGGGTCGAGCCACAAGGTCTCGCACTGGGTATTGTCGCAGCGTTTGATCGTCCACGTGCCGGGCGCGGAAAAAAGCCTGTCGGGAAGATCCTTGTAGAGCTCGGTCCCCGAGCTGCCGCAGGCGATGCAGTGTGGTCTTTGAACGGTTCGCATCTCGGCTCTACCAGTTGCAACGGGCGCGACAATGGCGCTGGATCTATGCCCGAAACACTCGATAGCACCAGTGTCGCGGCAATCGCAACGCAAGCAGCGCGGCTTGCACCGACTTCGCGCGGCAGTTAACTGTCTCGCGCGCTCAAAAGGCGGCATCATCGGGAGCCATTCATGTCATTTCTGGACGCGCTGGAACGGCATCGGCGCCTGTTTGCGGAACTGGGCGCGCTGGAGGCCCAAGTCGTGGCTCTGGCCGACCAGATCGAGCGCTCGATCCGCGCGGGCGGCAAGGTCGTGTTCTTCGGCAATGGCGGAAGTGCCGCCGACAGCCAGCATCTGGTGGCAGAATTCGTCGTGCGCTACCGCGCTGAGCGACGGCCGCTGCCGGCTCTCGCGCTGACGGTCGACACCTCGATCCTGACGGCGCATACGAACGACTACGCCTTCGAAACGGTGTTTGCCCGTCAGGTGGAGGCGTTGTGCGGCCCCTCCGACACGGTGATCGGAATTTCCACGTCGGGCAACAGCGCAAACATCATCGCCGGTCTCGCTGCGGCCAGATCCGTTGGTGCTGCGGGGTGGGCATGGACGGGCAGGGGCGGCGGCAAGCTTGCTGAAACTGGCGATCATGTTCTCGCCGTGCCGGAAAGTGAGACGGCGCGCGTGCAGGAAGCGCATCTCTTCATCGGGCACTGGATCTGCGAAGACATGGACCGGCGGTTTGCCACGTCATGAAGCTCGTCATCCTCGATCGCGACGGCGTCATCAACTACGATTCGGATGCCTTCATCCGGTCCGTCGACGAGTGGCGGCCGATCGAAGGCAGCATCGATGCAATCGCCAGGTTGGCACAGGCCGGCTACACCATCGCGGTTGCCACGAACCAGTCCGGCATCGCGCGGGGCTATCTTTCGCTCGAGACGCTTCAGGCCATCCATCGGCGCATGGAGGAGGCGGTGACAGAGGCGGGCGGCGCGATCGCACACATCGCCTTTTGCCCGCATGGGCCAGGCGACGGCTGCGCGTGCCGCAAGCCGCTGCCGGGAATGATCGACGAGATACTTGATCGGCTCGGCGCGCAGCATATCGAAGAGCGCTGGCTCGTCGGTGATAGCCTGCGCGACCTGCAGGCAGGCGTCTCGCGCGGGTTCCGGCCGGTACTTGTGCGAACCGGCAAAGGCGTGAAAACGGAAATGGACCGGTCGAGCCTCCCGGAAAACACGCTGATTTTCGACGATCTGGCCCGTTTCGCCGAACACATCATCGCGGAGGGCGGCGCATGAGGGAACCGATGGAACTCGATCTGGTCATCATCGGCGGCGGCGTCGCCGGTCTGTGGCTGCTCAACCGGGCGACGCAGGACGGCTTCAACGCGCTGTTGATCGAGAAGACCGCGCTTGGTGGTGGGCAGACCCGATACGCCCAGGGCATCATCCATGGGGGCACGAAATACGCGCTGAGCGGTGCGATGACGCCTGCTGCCGATGCGATCGGCCGGATGCCGAACCTCTGGCGCGATTGCCTGAAGGGTCAAGGCGAGCTTGATCTCCAAGGCGTGCGGGAGCTTTCAGATGCCACCTATCTCTGGTCTGCCGGATCGCTGACATCGCAGGTGACGTCGTTCTTCGCGAGCAAGGCAATGCGCTCCCGCGTCGACCGCGTCGACGACCATGACAAACCCTCTATCTTCCAGCTGCCGGGTGCGAGTGGGTCAGTCTATCGTCTCAACGAGTTCGTGCTCGACATGCCGTCGCTGGTTGAAACTCTGGCAGCACCGCTTAAGGATCGCATCATCCACGCTGCCGCCGAGACGATGTCATATGGTTTCAATGATGCCGGCAATGTCAGCAGCATCAACCTTGAGGACGGGCTCGTTCTCAAGTCGCGTGCCCTCGTCCTGACATCCGGTGCGGGCCATGAGGACCTTGCAGCACGCCTCAACATCGTGCGCCCGCAATTGCAGCGGCGGCCGCTGCACATGGTGGTGGCACGCCACACGGTCGATCTTCCGCTTTTCGGCCACTGCATCGGCATGTCCAGCAGCCCGCTCCTCACCGTGACGAGCCATCCGTCGAGCGATGGCCGTGTCGTCTGGTATCTCGGCGGCGGGCTCGCCGAAACGGGCGTGGAGAGAACGGAAGATGAGCAGATCGCTGCGGCCCGTGAGACGATCGACCGGCTCCTGCCGCAGCTTCGGCCGTTCCAAGCCGAATGGGCGACGCTGCGCATCGATCGCGCCGAACCGCTGCAGCCAGGCGGTGCGCGTCCGGATGGCGCGTTTGTCGAAGAAGTCGGCAATTGCCTCGTCGCCTGGCCGACGAAACTGGCGCTGGCGCCGGAACTCGCGCGACTGGCGCTCGGTAAACTTCGTCCGCGGTTGGGCGAGGGCGCGCAAGCCTCGGTCGATTGGTCCCGCCTTGCCGATCTGCCGCGTCCCGAAGTCGCGCGCTTGCCTTGGGAAGAGACGATCAAATGGACTTGAGAGACTTCGGCACCACGGGGCTGCGCGTCAGCCCAATCGCGCTCGGCACAGTCAAGTTCGGCCGTACGGCAGGGCTGAAACTGCCGAAGCCGTTCCAGTTGCCCAGCGATGCGGAGGCGGCGTCGCTTCTGGCGCTCGCCGCCGATCTCGGCATCAACCTCATCGATACTGCGCCGGCCTATGGCACGTCTGAAGAGCGGCTCGGTGCGCTGCTCAAAGGACAGCGCGACAAATGGCTGATCTGCTCCAAGGCCGGCGAGGAATTCGACGCTGCCAGCGGGCAGAGCCACTATGTCTTTTCGCGCGAACACATCACGCTGAGCGTCGAGCGGAGCCTGAAGCGGCTTGGAACGGATCGGCTCGACATCGTGCTCATTCACTCCAACGGCGACGATCTCGATGGAATCGACCGGTTCGGCGCGCTGGATACGCTGGAACGCCTGAAGGCGCAGGGAAAGATCCGCGCGACGGGCATGTCGACGAAAACCATCGAGGGCGGGCTGCGTGCGCTTGCGGCAAGCGACTGTGTGATGGTCACGCACAATCTCGCCTATCAGGACGAATTGCCGGTCATCGACGCGGCAGCGACCAGCGGCAAGGGTGTTCTCATCAAGAAGCCGCTCGCTTCCGGCCATGCCGTTTCGCAAAGCGACGATCCGGTTGCCGAAAGCTTCCGGATGATTCTTGGTCATCGCGGCGTGTCGTCGCTGGTCGTCGGGACGATCGACCCGCACCATCTTGCCCAGAACGTGGAAGCCGCCAGCCGCGCACTCAACGCGTAGACCTTATTGAACGAGCACGGCGCGATTGCACTCGGCGCCCGTCACGCGGACATCCGCTTCGCCAACCGAAACGCCGACAGACCGCAGCGTGGAATGCAGAACCTCATCGAGCGGCGCGCTCACCCCTTCGAGCAGGGATGTGACGAGCTTCGTGACGGCTTGAACGTTGCCGATACCGAGACCCAGGCCGAGAATGTCGACCTCCAGTTGCAGCCGCTCCAAGAGGGATAGTGTCAGTGAGCGGGTGAGATCGCGCGTATCGACGGTCCTCGTCGCGCCCCTGGCGATATCGTCGCCCGAGAAGCGAAGCGCCGTCGTGTCGATGTTGGCGACTTCGAGATGGGCGGACGCCTTCACCTTGAGCAGCAGCAAATCGACGAGAGAGGCCTTGGCAACCGTCGGGGCGCGGGTGAAATCCGTGAAGGATGATGCGGTGACTTTGCCAATCGCCGCTTCGAGGACGCCGGGACGAGCGTCGAGGGTGACGCTGCGCGGCAAGCGGGTGGCACCGCAGTCGATAGCCGACAGCGTCGCCTCGCCATAGGCGACTTCGAGGTAGAGCGGCACATGCAAGGCCGATATGGCGCCCGTGCCGAGCACCTTCACATCGAGGGCAAGGCGCGTCTGCGCGGTTCGGACCGTTGCGCCCCGCTCGCCGATGGCGATCCAGGCGCTGCCTGCCGGTGGCTGGCCGACGGCGAGCTTCAGCGAAACGGAGGCAAGCCCCGGCAGCGTCTGGTCGAGATGGAGTGCGATCTGGCGGCCTGCGCCGGCGATGGAGGCCATGGCGGACAGGAAGTCGAGGGCATTGGCCTTCACGGCCAGGCCTTGCGCTGCGCCGACAGCTGCGCGGCCCACCGGTCCTGCATCCAGAAACGCCGAAAGCGCGATTGGTGTCTCCTTGGTGCCGAGCGCCGTCACCAGGGACCGCAGTGCGGCAGATGCCTGTGGCGACAGACCTTCGAGCGAGGAAAGGACCGTCGCCATGCGACCGATGCTGACAGAACGATTCAAAAGCTCGTCGTAAGTGACCGCATCCAGTGAGAGATTGGTCGCAAGGGCATCCATGAAGGCGAGAAGAGAGATGTCGGCGCTGGCAAGCGCGTTATAATCCATCAGCTTAAGGTCGATGCGCGACCCGAACATGGCGCCCAGCACCTGGTTCGCGATGCCATCGTTGAGGCTGGCGAGCCGTGACCCGATGGAGAACGCAGCCTGTGCGGAGGCATGTGCTGTGCCCACTGCGCTCAGCCGCGGCGGCTCGGAAAAGAGCGCCGCAAAATGCAAGGTGCCCGGGCGGCTTATCTCGACGCGCGCGGCGTTCGATGTTGCGGTGGCATCCACCGCACGAAAGCGTGCACCGACCTCCAGTTCGGATGAAGGTAGATACACGCCTGGCTCGATCCGCAGGATGCCCTGCCGATCGTCGGGCACGGTTGCCAGATGCTTCCCTTCGGTGTCGACAAAGCCGTTCTCGATGGCGATGACGTAGTCGAGACTGTTTGAAGCAAGATAGTGACGCACGGCGCCCATACGGTCTGCCGCGTTGGATGCGGCGATGATCGCCGCGAGGTCGGCATGCTGTTGCAGCGTGCGCCGCTCCAGCGTGAGTTTGCCGTAATCGACGGCAAGAGCCAGCGATCCGGCAACGAGCGGCAGGGCACCTGCCGCGATCATCGCCACGTTACCGCGCCGGTTCGCTGCAAGACGCGCCAGAAACGTCTTCCCTGCAGCCATCTCAGATGCCTCCGATCCGGATCGTCGCGTACCGTTCTATCCGCGTCTCGGGCATGGTGAAGGTGAAGAGGTTCCAGATCGGCAGGCCGGCGGAATCATAGGAAAGGCGCACCGTGAACTGGCCCGGCTCCGGGTCATCCCCGACATCCACGTCCATCATCGCTGCATCGATGAACGGATAGGAAATCGCTGCGGAGGATACGTAGCTGCGTGCAAGGTGCAGCCTTTCCTCCTCGTTCAGGCCGGCAACGGCGATGCGGGCCGAATCTGCGGCGATCTGCTGAACGGCATGAGCGGTGTTGAGATAGATGGCGTAGGCCACCAGCGTCAGGAGCGTCAGGATAAACAGCGGCGCGACGATGGCGAATTCGATCGCGGCACCACCCCTTCGGCAGCGCAAAAACAGTCCTTTGTAGAGCATGACGGTCCCATCCATTGAACGGGCCCATGATGGCAGTTGTAGGAAACCATTATTCTACCGAAAATTGCAGACTGTCGCGCATGAAGCCATGCATTCCGAATGGTTGAATCGGCAGGTCAGCATCCGCTAAGGTTGCATTAACTTGAAATGCAGTTAATGGTTGTATTGCGAGCGCGGCACAATTTGAGGGGCATGTCATGGTGATCAAGTCAGTGGGCGTCACATTCTCGATTCTTCAGGCCTTCGTCGGTCGACGAGCGGCGTTGACGCTGAAGGAGATCGCATATCAATCGAAACTGCCGCCGAGCAAGGCGCATCGCTATCTGCGCAGTCTCATCCAGGAGGGGATGATCGTGCAGGATCCACGCACGCGGCTTTACGGTCTGGGCGCAACGGCGATCGCGCTCGGGCTTGAAGCACTCGAGAACACCGATCCCGTCGTGCGGGCCTGCGACACGGTTCGGGCGTTGGCCGAACGGCTCGATGTGGCCGTGAGCATTGATGTGATGGGGCCTGCCGGGCCGATCTGCATCTGGGCGGAGCAACCCGTTACCCGGCTGGTTTCACCGGTTCGCCTCGGCGCAACGCAACCACTCACAGCCTCGGCCGCGGGACAGGTCTTCATGGCCTTCCTGCCGATGCACGCGACACGCGATCTGGTCGCCCGCGAAACGGCCATGGTGCAGACCGGCAGCGCAATTGACGCCAATGCGATCGCGATGGGGGTCCGCACCCGTGGCTATGCAGCGCTTCCGCCAGCGCCAGGCAGCATGACTGCGACGATCGCTGCCCCCGTTCTCGATGCGCGCGGCGAGGCCTGTGCCGCGATCACGGTCTATTGCCGCCCGACCGAGACGGGCGGCATCGCCGATCTGACCGTCGGTTCGCTGCTTTCCGCCGCCAACGAAGCTTCGGCATTGAAGCTGCACATGCGTGCCGCCCGATACGCCGCAGCGCGCTGACCGCGAGCTGCGCCACTTCTCAATCGTCAGCCGATATTCCCCGCCCCACGGCCACCTTCGGCGCAGCCTGATCGCTGCGCCGATCTTTGCCAGATATTTCAATATTTAATCGAATTGCTTGTATTCATGCGTGAACTCAGAGGTTCTCTTTGCTGAATGCATAATATTAAGCACGAAGATTATGCTTAATATTCCGTTATGCACGCTGTTCTGCTGTTGTCGGTTGCCAGATCTGCGTCATCGTGGCGTTCTCACATCAGGAGTTGTTGTCTGCAAGTAATTCAACCTTGAGTGAGGAGAGTATCCATGAACAGTGCAATCAAGCTCGTTGTCGTATCGCTGCTGGCTGCCACCACTGCCACGGCTGCCCATGCCGGCGGCTGGGGCAAGGGCGGCGGCTATGGCAGCCAGAGCTACACCTCGTCCAACAAGCAGCTGCTGAACGTCTCGCCCAGCGTCGATGTCGGCGGTGTGCTGAACGGCGGCATCCTCAATGGTGCAGCGATCGCGAGCGGCAACGACCTCAGCCGCAACTCGATCCTAAACGGCAACGGCCTGCTCAACGGCAACGGCATCCTTTCCGGCGTCAACATCCTCGGCGGTGACAACGGGATCCTGCAGAAGGGCTCGCAGAACGGCCCGGTCAAGCGGCTTCTGCGCCGCTAGGCCTCATCGCCTGAGCGGGCAATGCGTCTCCATCGCCGGGCCGGACAGCGGCATCGATAGTTTTCGACGGGGACACGTTACCCACTGAAGAAAGCCGGACGCGAAGCGAGACAAGCTTCGCGTCCGGACCTTGCCGTTTCCACAGCTCAAAGGCTGACGCGCAGGCCGAATGTGCCCGATACCGTGTTCTCGCGGATGTCGAAAACCGTCCGATTGATCTCACTGACATCGACCCGCATGAGAAACGAGATGCGGGAGGTGGGGTCGAAGGCAAGAGCCACGTAGATGCCCGACGCCTCTTCCTCGTTGCCGATCGCCAGATTGTCGCGCAACTCGCCGAAGATGCCGATGCTGCCGGTCAATCGCGCGATCAACGGTCGCGACAGTTCCAGTTCGGCGCGATGCACGTAGGAACCCAGCGGATCGTCCGTGTCGACGGTGTCGATCGAGCCCTTGAGGCTGAAGCTTGCCGATATTCCGTAAAGCTGCCGTTCGACTGTGAGTGCGTAGACGGGATAGATGCGATCCGTGAAGCTGAGCGCGTCGGAGACATGGGTGAAGCCAGCTTCGCCATCGACGGCAAGGCCCAGAACATCTGGAAGAGTGGCTCCGGTTATCAGCGTGACAGCGCGTGAGCCGACCGCGAAGGCGTCGTCTTCAGGTATGTCGACGACGTCGAACCGCCCGGTGAGCCGCAACACCATGGTCGGCAAGGCATGGGTGACGATCAGGCCGGCACGTGCGCGGTTCACGTCTGGCGAAAGCCTCAGTGTGCCGAGCCCTGCGTCGAGCTTCGCATCGGAAACATCCTCGTGGCTGCCGGAAAGCACGAGGGCCATCGCGGTGCGCGGTGTAAGCTGGCCGCGCAGGTCGATCTCGCCGGCGAATGTCTGGCCGAACGTGCGCGTTCCGATGATGACGGCGCCGAGATCGAGATCGTCTCCGGTGCTCTCCGCCAGATAGCCAAGCGACGTCTTCAGCACGAACCGCTCGCCGATCACGCGGGTCAATGCAGCGGTGACATTGGCGCTGCGATCGGTCTCGAATTCAACGTCTCGATGCTCGAACGTTTCGAGCGTGATGCCGAGGTCGAGTTTGCCGATCGCTGTGTCCCGCTCATGGGCAAGCGCGCCGCGCAGGTGGATGATCGTGTCGGTTACTGGAAAAGGGCCGTCCAAGGCGTTGTTGGTGACGATCATTTCCTGGAGGATCGTCGCGGTGCTCTTGGCGCCGGTCACCGCATCTTCGTGGACAACGGTCTGTTCCTGCGCCGTTGCCAGGCCGCTGCCGCCCGCCACTGTCGCCATCAGCAGTGCCGTCAGGTGCAGGCGCATCGATCCAGAATTCCATCGTTTGGCTCGTCTCCCGCCGCTTTGATGCGACGGGAGACTTCGGAGTTGCCGCCTGCAAGCAGGTGACGCAGAACCATTTCTGCATGGGGATGATCGAACCCGGCGTCCCAAAACGGGATTAAGCGGCGAAGAGGAGAATTCCGCATCGATGAAGCCGTTCAGCAATGCGATGCACCGGAGCGTTTTGGCATCACGCATTGCCGCATCGGCGATGGCCGGGTACTCCTTTATCGCATCAGGGAGGATGCGGCGATGTTCGACAGCGGCATGAATTTCGGTCTCGGCGAGGAGATCGACCAGCTTCGCGAGACGGTCAGACGGTTTGCGCGCGACAGGATCGCGCCGGTCGCGGAAGAGACCGACCGCAAGAACGAGTTTCCCGCCCATCTCTGGCTGGAGATGGGGGCACTCGGCCTCCTCGGCATGACGGCCGATCCGGATTTCGGCGGGACGGGCATGAGCTATCTCGCCCATGTGATCGCGATGGAGGAGATTTCGCGGGCCTCTGCCTCGGTCGGCCTGAGCTACGGCGCGCACTCCAATCTCTGCGTCAACCAGATCAACCGCTGGGGCACGACTGCGCAGAAGGAAGCCTATCTGCCGAAGCTCTGCTCGGGCGAGCATGTCGGCGCGCTCGCGATGTCTGAGCCGGGTGCGGGCTCGGATGTCGTCTCGATGAAGCTCAGGGCAGAGAAGAAGAACGACCGCTACGTGCTCAACGGCAACAAGATGTGGATCACCAATGGTCCGGATGCCGATACGCTCGTCGTTTACGCCAAGACCGATCCTGCCGCCGGCCCGCGTGGCATCACGGCGTTCCTGATCGAGAAGACGATGAGCGGCTTTTCCACCGCGCAGAAGCTCGACAAGCTCGGCATGCGCGGCTCCAACACCTGCGAACTCGTTTTCGCAGACTGCGAAGTGCCGTTCGAGAACGTGCTCGGGGAAGAGGGGCAGGGCGTCCGGATCCTGATGTCGGGCCTCGACTATGAACGTGTGGTGCTTGCCGGTGGCCCGCTCGGCATCATGGCGGCGGCGCTCGACGTGGTCGTTCCCTACAGCCACGAGCGCAAGCAGTTCGGCACGGCGATCGGCGAGTTTCAGCTGATGCAGGGCAAGCTCGCAGACATGTACACCATCACCAATGCCTGCCGTGCCTATGTCTATGCTGTCGCCGCCTCATGCGATCGCGGCGAGACGACCCGAAAGGACGCCGCCGGCTGCATTCTCTACGCGGCTGAAAAGGCGACGCAGGTGGCGCTTGAGGCAATCCAGGCGCTCGGCGGCAACGGCTACATCAACGACTATCCCACCGGCCGCCTGTTGCGCGATGCGAAGCTCTACGAAATCGGCGCAGGAACAAGCGAAATCCGCCGTATGCTGATCGGTAGGGAGATGTTTGCGGAAACGGCGTGATTGGCAGGTTTGCCGAGTTATGGCATATTTATTACAACGTGCCATAGCAGCGAGGCAGCAGATGTCCGACGGCGACACGCCTAGAGGCTCCGAAGAACAGCAAGCCGAATACGCGGCGTTGCGTGAAGAGCTCATGAAGCTGCCGCCCAAGCGCGAACGCGTTAAGCTCGGCGAGGGGGGGCGCTTTGTCATTCCGGCATTCATGCGCGACGAAATGGGTATCAAGCCTGGTGAAATGCTGATCTGCCATGTTGTAGACGGCGAACTGCGTGTGCGCTCCTATCTCGACAACATTCGGCGCATTCAGGAGCGATCCGCGCCATATAAGAAGCCCGGGGAAAGCGTGGTCGACGAGTTTCTGGCCGAACGCCTGGCGATGTGGGGCGAAGACGAATGATGGTTTTGGACTCGTCCTGTCTCTTGGCCATCATCTTCCAGGAGCCGGGGATCGAGAAGGCTGTCGCTGCGCTCAATGGTGCAGTTATTTCGACCGTCAACGTGGTCGAAGTTATCGCGCGACAGGCGGATCGGGGGATGGACAGAGATCTCGCTCTTGCAAACTATCGCGACTTTGAAGTTCCGAGTGTACCCTTCGACGATACCCTCGCTGTGCTAGCAGGCGAGCTTCGCAGCCTCACGCGTCACCAAGGCCTCTCGCTTGGCGACCGTGCCTGCCTGGCGCTTGCAATCCGCGAGAATGCGACCGCGGTCACCGCCGATCGGAAATGGGCAGACCTGAAGGTCGGCTGCCGCATCGAACTCATCCGCTGAGGTTTCAATGAGCGTCATTCAATCGAAGTTGTCGACCGCCTCGGAGGCTTTCCGCGATAACCGGGCGCGCATGGCGGAGCTCGTGGCCGAGACGGCGGAGATTGCCGAGCGCATCAGCGAGGGCGGGCCGCTGGCTGCGCGCGAGCGCCACACGGCGCGCGGCAAGCTTCTACCGCGCGAGCGCATCGCTCGGCTTCTCGATCCATCCTCTCCCTTCCTGGAAATCGGGCGGTTCGCGGCGCACGACATGTATGGCGGCGACATCGCGTCGGCGGGCGTCATCACGGGCATCGGGCGCGTCGAAGGCCGCGAGGTCATGGTGGTCTGCAACGACGCCACCGTGAAGGGCGGCACCTATTTCCCGATGACCGTGAAGAAGCATCTGCGGGCACAGGAGATCGCCGAGCAGAACGGACTTCCATGCGTCTACCTCGTCGATTCTGGTGGGGCCAATCTCCCGAACCAGGACGAAGTTTTCCCGGACCGGGACCATTTCGGTCGCATCTTCTTCAATCAGGCGAACATGTCTGCGAAGGGCATCGCCCAGATCGCGGTCGTCATGGGCTCCTGTACGGCGGGCGGTGCTTACGTGCCCGCGATGTCGGACGAAAGCATCATCGTGCGCAATCAGGGCACGATCTTTCTGGCCGGCCCGCCGCTGGTAAAGGCCGCAACCGGTGAGATCGTGTCGGCGGAGGATCTGGGCGGGGGCGACGTTCACACGCGGCTCTCGGGCGTCGCAGACCATCTGGCCGAAAACGATGCGCATGCGCTTGCCCTCGCGCGCCGTGCCGTCGCAAATCTCAACGCCCGCAAGCCCCAAACCGTCGCGCTACAAGCGCCGGAACCGCCGCTTTACGATCCCGAGGAAATTCACGGGATCGTGCCGGTCGGGCTGCGCACGCCCTACGACATCCGCGAAGTGATCGCGCGCATCGTCGACGGTTCGCGTTTCGACGAGTTCAAGGCGCGCTACGGCACAACGCTCGTTTGCGGCTTTGCGCATATCCACGGCATTCCGGTGGGCATCATCGCCAACAATGGCGTGCTCTTTTCCGAAAGCGCGCTGAAGGGCGCGCATTTCGTCGAGCTTTGCTCCGCGCGGGGCATTCCGCTGGTCTTCCTGCAGAACATCACTGGTTTCATGGTCGGCCAGAAATACGAAACGGGCGGCATCGCCAAGGATGGCGCGAAGCTCGTCACCGCCGTCGCGACGACGAAGGTGCCGAAGATCACCATGCTGGTCGGCGGCTCTTTCGGGGCGGGAAATTACGGCATGTCGGGCCGCGCCTACTCACCGCGCTTCCTCTGGACCTGGCCGAACAGCCGCATCTCCGTGATGGGCGGCGAGCAGGCGGCGGGCGTGCTCGCAACGGTCCGCCGCGACGGGCTGGAGCGGCAGGGTCGCGACTGGCCAGCCGACGAGGAGGCAGAGTTCAAGCGCCCCATCATCGAACAGTTCGAGGCGCAGGGGCACCCGCTCTATGCCTCTGCACGGCTTTGGGACGATGGCATCGTCGATCCCGCCAAGTCGCGAGACGTGCTCGCGCTTTCACTTTCGGCAGCGCTCAACGCGCCCATCGAGGAAACGCGCTTCGGCGTGTTCCGGATGTGACGGAGGCGTTCAGTATGGCTATGTTCAAAAAAATCCTGATCGCCAATCGTGGTGAGATCGCCTGCCGGGTCATCAAGACGGCGCGCCGGTTCGGCATAAAGACGGTTGCCGTTCATTCAGACGCAGACCGCGATGCACTGCACGTCAAGCTGGCCGACGAGGCGGTCCGTATCGGCCCGGCGCCATCATCTGAAAGCTATCTGCGGGCGGATGCGATCGTAGCGGCCGCGCTCAAAAGCGGCGCCGAAGCGGTCCATCCGGGCTACGGGTTCCTGTCGGAGAATGCCGAGTTCGTCGAAGCGGTCGAAGCGGCGGGCCTCTCCTTCATCGGGCCATCGGCTAAGGCGATCCGCGCCATGGGGCTCAAGGATGCCGCAAAGCAGCTGATGGAGCGGGCCAAGGTGCCGGTCGTTCCCGGTTACCATGGTGACGCGCAGGAACTGGTGATTCTCGCCGGCAAGGCGAACGAGATCGGCTTTCCTGTGCTGATCAAGGCGCGGGCGGGTGGCGGCGGCAAGGGCATGCGGCGCGTGGACCGGCAAGCGGAATTCGCCGATGCCCTGTCATCGGCCAAGCGCGAAGCGCGCGCCTCCTTCGGCGACGATCGCGTGCTGGTCGAGAAATATGTGGCCAAACCGCGCCACATCGAGATCCAGGTCTTCGGCGACAGCCATGGCAATGTCGTGCACCTTTTCGAGCGCGATTGCTCGCTCCAGCGGCGCCATCAGAAGGTGATCGAGGAAGCGCCGGCGCCCGGCATGACAGCCGAAATGCGCGCCGCCATGGGCGAGGCAGCGGTGAAGGCCGCGCAGGCGATCGATTATGTCGGTGCGGGCACGGTGGAATTCATCGTCGATGCGTCCGAGGGTCTCAGGCCGGACCGCTTCTGGTTCATGGAAATGAACACGCGGCTTCAGGTGGAGCATCCGGTCACGGAAATGATCACCGGGCTCGATCTGGTCGAATGGCAATTGCGTGTGGCGGCCGGTGAGCCGCTGCCGAAGCAGCAGGACGAATTGTCGATCCATGGCTGGGCATTCGAGGCGCGCCTTTACGCCGAGGATGCGGCCAGGAACTTCATGCCGGCCACCGGTACCATCGCGCATCTGAAGTTTCCGGAAGCGTCGGTGCGGGTCGACAGTGGTGTTGCCGCTGGCGATGCGATCACGCCCTTCTACGACCCGATGATCGCCAAGCTGATCGTACACGGGGCCGATCGCGCCGAGGCACTCTCGCGTTTGCAGGATGCGCTCGTGCAGACCGAAATCGTCGGCACCGTCACCAATCTCGATTTTCTCCATGCGCTTGCGTCCCACGCTGGTTTCGCGGAAGGCGAGGTGGACACCGGGCTGATCGATCGCGAGCTTGGAGAATTGACGGCAACGCCAAGCCCATCGCCGATGGCGCGGGCCGCTGCTGCCATACTGGCTTCCGGAATGCAGGCTCGAAAGAGCGGCGATCCTTTCGACGATCTGGGCCCCTGGCTTCTGTGGGGCGCGCCCGAACGGGACGTTGTGCTTTCCCAAGCTGGCGAGCAGCGGAGCCTGCGCGTCGCGCAACTCGGCAAGGATCGCTACCGTGTTGCCGACGAGGACGATCCGCCGGTCGACCTTCAGCTGATCGAAGCGGGGGAGGGTGTATTCAGGCTGGTCGACGGCGCGCATGCGGTGACCATTCGTGTGGTTCAGGGAAGCGGCCGCATCGCGATCATTCGAGATCATGCGGTTGCCGAGTTCACGATCGTCGACGAACTCCATGCTGGAGAGGACGAAGGTGCGGGCGAGGACGTGCTGCGCGCGCCCATGCCTGGCGTGGTCAAGCAAATCTTCAAGGGTGCGGATGCGCCGGTCGAAAAGGGCGATATCCTGGTCGTGATGGAAGCGATGAAAATGGAGATGACGCTTGCGGCGCCACGGGCCGGTGTGATCGCGGAAATCTTCCACCGCGAGGGTGCACAGGTCAGCGAGGGTACGATGCTTCTCCGGTTGGCTGAAGAGGAGAAGCCGGCATGAGTGCCAAGTCTGCACCAAGCGACGAAGCGGGATCGATGGCAACGCCCGTGGACATCCTCGATTTCTGGTTCGACACGCTGACGCCGGAAGACTGGTTCAAGAAAAGCGATCAAACCGATGCAATCATTCGCGAAAAATTCGCTGCCACGCATCTGTCGCTTGCTCGGCGCATCCTTGATGGCTGGCGTGTAGACGCAGATGCGCGGCTAGCGCTGATCATCGTCTTGGACCAGTTTCCCCGCAATATCTACCGCGAAACGCCGCTTGCCTTTGCGACGGACGGCCTCGCGCTGCGGGAAGCGCGCCGTGCGGTCGATGCCGGGCTCGACAAGGCCGTCGCGGATGACCGCCGCGTGTTCTTCTACATGCCGTTCGAACACTCGGAAAACCTTGCCGACCAGAACCGTGCCGTCAGCCTGATCAGCGCGCTCGGCGACGAGACCTACACGAAATACGCCGAGGCCCACCGCGACGTCATCGTCGAGTTCGGCCGCTTTCCTCACCGCAATCAGATCCTTGGTCGAACTTCGACGCCGGCGGAGCAACGTTACCTGGAAAAGCCCGGCTCCGGTTTTTGAAGCTGCGCGTCTATTCGAGGTCTGGCAGGTACATCCAGCCACCGCGCGCGGCGGTAAATCGCCCGGAATTGCGTATCCCCGCCTGTGGCAGAACCATACCAAGCATCGCGTTGTCGGTTCTGATCTCTGCAATGTAATCGCAATTGTAGCCCGCCTGGCCGGCTCCACTTGCCGACGCGCAGCCCAGTTTCTCAAAATAGGCAAGCGTCAGGTTCACTTCGCCTATCACTTGGTTCATCGCTTCACCGATCATGTTCAACGGGTTGGGCTGACCGAAAGGATCGTCGGGAAACATGCTTCCCATCCCATTGAAGTTGGCTGTTCCCTGCCGGTAGTAGGCAAGGATGGCCATCGCCATGTCCTTGGCGCTCGGTTCACCCGAATTGCTGGAGCCGACCGCATCAACCGCCGTTGGGCCGCTTGAGTCGACGATTTCCATCGATGCCTGTTCCAGCGAGAAGATCGTCGTTTCCAGTATCTGGGCGTAAAACGGCGCGCCGCCGGCCAGTTCTTCCGGCGTCAGGTAGAGATAGGCCGCGTTGGTCACGCGCATGCGGGCATTGTCGCCCGGCTCGATCGTAGTCAGATAGGCTTGGAATTCCCCGGCAACCTCCATGCTGTCCAGCAGGCTATTCCGCGTCTGATAAAGCTCCATCGACAGTTCCGAGACACCGGCGATCGGCAACCCGCGGTTACGCAGATCGGTCAGGAAGGTCGTGCGTTGCTCCAGCCCGTTCAACGCCGAGAGCGCAGCCAGGTTCATGCCCAATTCCGCCTCCTCGCTGCGTATGGCGGCGATCAAGGGCGCGGCGATCTGGGCAGCCTTTGTGCCGATCCTCTCCATTGCCGATCGATGCTCGTCACCTTCCATTGGAGATTGTGCAACGGCCTCGACGATTTCGGCGAATTCCGCGAGCGTCGCTTCACCGTCCGTCATGGCTTCGGCGCGGGCGATGCGATCGAACAACAGGCCTATTTCGATACGGTCCCTGCGCGCCGCATAGGCGGTCTCGAAGCGCGCCGCTTCCTCGGCGGTCACGTCGTCCAGCCGATCTGCGGCGTCGAGGCGAATTGTAGCAAGACGCGTCTCTGCCGCCGTATCTTCGCCCATGGCGCTCAATTCCTCGACCGTGGCGTCGATCCAGGCGACCGACTCCCGACGGTCGATCATCGCCGTGGTGATGCCTGCATAAGCGTTCTGCAGCGTGAAGGCATGAGCAATGGAGGCGACGTTCGCGATCTTGATGCCGAACCGTCGCGGGCAATCGCGCTGCAGGAAGAAGCCGATCTCCCGGCGTTCCACCGGATCGGTCATGAACATATAGGGCAGGCCGAAAACTGGTTCGAAGACGCTGTCTTCGAAGATCGGCAGCATGGCTTTCAGCGCATTTTCGACGCTCTGCCGGTCCAGGTCGTCGCCATTGAACGGTGCGGCCCAATCGGCGAGCATTTGGCATTGGCGCTCCATTGACGAGGCCGCTGCAAAGGCGCCGCCGATACCCGGTCCGAACCGCTTCGGAGGCGTTTCTCCGCTTGTCATGGCGGATTGTACAGCAGCATCCACTCTCCGGAAAAACCGCGCATGTCGATCGCCTAATTCGGCAACGCGATTGATCTCTTCCGAAAAACGGCCTCCCTGCACGACACGAACGCCAAGTTCCTCGCCGACTGTTTCCGGCATCACGATCAGCCAGTGGCGATGCACCGCGCTTTGGGAATTCTGAGGGCGGTGAATACCCTCGGCGAGCCGCGCGCCGATCGGCGCCATGACGATCTTAGCGCCCTCGGCGTGGATCGGGGCAAGAGAAATGACGAGCTTGTCCTGCTCGGCGACCGGGCGGTTTGCCGGATGCCCCAGCCGCAGTTCGCCCTGGAGAGCTTTGCCGTCATGGGCGAGGACGAGGACGTAGCTCGATTCCAGGCGGTCCATCGGCGGAATGTCCGTCGCGCCCGCCCAATTGCCGGCAAGCGCCGCACCAACATCCGGCATCTGCGGATCGCCGGTTCGCGTGAGTTGGAAGTCGCGGCATCGTGCACCGTTCTGGCCCACGGTCCCCGCAAGCGTCTGGCCTGCGGCATCAAGGCGCGCTGATACGGTCTTCAGGCTGCGGTTCGAATTGTCGAGCTTCATCAATTGCTGCAGGGCGATCGTTGTGCCGATGACGTTGCCTGTCATGATCACGGGGGAGGGCGGGAAGACTGGGCCGTCATAGGCAAGTTTGGCGACCAGACCTTCGCCGTCCTGCAAGATCGTTGCGGTAAGCGGCACGGTTTCCGGGCGCTGCCTGGGACCGCACACGATTTCGCCGCGCCACGTGCCGGCCGCCGCGCCACCCGACACCGGCGCGAAATCGAAGTCGACCGAAGCTTGGGTCTGCGCTCCGCTTTCGTCGAGACGACGTACCACGAAATTCTCGGTTCCGCCGCATCCCGGCATTGTGCCGCTGATCACCAGGCCGTTGTCGTGCATGCTGCCCTGGAGCGTCAGCGCCTGGATGCCGCTCGGTCGTTCCACCCAGTCAGATGGGAGAAGCATGAAACGTCCATCGGCCGCCTGTCTGCCAAGCACCGCGTAAGAGCCCTCTCGGCCGTCGGGCAAGGTGAACGTGAAGAGGCCCGTCGGGCCGGTGTCGCCAGTGGATAAGGTCAACTCGAAGGTGGAGCTTTCGGCCTGTAAGCAGGTGTACGTGCCGCTCCAACGCCCGTTAAGAGTTGCTGGGCCCGCATCTGCTTGCGCCTGAGCGGTGGCGGGCGTGAGCAATGCGCAGAGGCTCATCATCGCTGCGACCAAACCGGCTAGCCGCCTTGCGGCCACAAAAGTGCAGTCGACATCAGCCCAAGCCTTCGTCGCCAAGAACGTGCGCCGTTGCATAATGCCTCTCCGAATGGGCCCACATCCGCCACTTCAGAATTAAAGGCGGCAACGGAGAGCCCGGCAACGGACCTTTGTCGCAAGACCGTCGCGCGTATCGATCGGCGTGTCGCAAACAGGCTGTTGCGCGGCGCGGAGCCCTTGCATATTCGGCCAAACGTGTGGCCCACTTGCGCGCACGATCCATCGCCTCCAGGCGTGACGACAATTCGGATATCGGGGTTCAGAATCAATGAAGGACAGAGCGCGCGCGGTGGTCATCGGGGGCGGCGTCGTCGGGGTGTCGACGCTCTACCATCTCGCCAAGAAGGGTTGGGCAGACAGCGTTCTAATCGAGCGCAAGGAGCTGACGTCCGGCTCGACCTGGCATGCGGCAGGCCTGCTGCCGCTCTTCAACATGAGCTATTCGGTCGGCCAGATCCACAAATACTCGGTCAAGTTCTACCAGGAGCTTCAGGAGGAAACCGGCATGAATGTCGGCTTCTCCAAAGTGTCCAACATCCGCCTTGCGCGCACGAAGGACCGCTGGGACGAGTTTATGTATTATGCGGGCATTGCCGAAACGATCGGCGTGCCGCTCAACATTCTGACGCCCGAAGAGGTCAAGGAGATCTGGCCGCTTTGCGAGACCGACGGCATTCTGGGCGCGATCCAGCATCCCGATGACGGCTACATCCAGCCGGCCGACCTGACGCAGGCGCTGGCCAAGGGCGCCCGCGACCGGGGCGCCACGATCTATCGCAACACGACGGTCACCGCGATCGAAAGCCAGCCGGACGGCACCTGGCTCGTGCGCACCGACAAGGGCGACATCGTCGCCGATCATGTCGTTTCGGCGACGGGGAACTTCGCGCGCAACACCGGTGCCATGGTCGGCCTCAACGTGCCGGTCATTCCCGTCGAGCATCAGTACATCGTGACCGAGCCGCACCCAGCGATCGTCGAGCGGCGCAAGCAGGGCTTGCCCGAAATGGGCGTGCTGCGCGAGAGCGACAGTTCCTGGTACATGCGCGAGGAAAATGGCGGCCTGCTGCTTGGACCTTACGAGCAGGGCGCGCCGGTCTGCTATGTCGACGGCCCGAGTGCGGACAGCGAATATGAACTCTTCCAGGAAGACCTCGACCGACTGATGCCGCATATCGAGACGGCAATCACGCGCGTTCCGGCCTTCGGCGAAGTCGGTATCAAGAAGGTCTATAACGGCGCTATCGCCTATACACCGGACGGTTCGCCCATTGTCGGCCCGGCGCCCGGTCTCAAGAATTTCTGGCTGAACGAGGGCCATTCCTTCGGCATCACGGCCGCGGGCGGTGCCGGCTGGCAGCTCGCCGAATGGATCGTCGACGGCGAACCGACCATCGACATGATGGGCGTCGACCCGCGCCGGTTCGGTCCCTATGCGACCGAAGGCTACCTCAAGGAAAAGAACGAGGAAGCCTATGCCAACGTCTTCACCATGCACTATCCCGACGAGGAGCGCGGTGCCGCACGTCCGCTGAAGACGACGCCCGTCTATGACCGGCTGAAGAGCCTCGGCGGGGTCTTCGGGTCCGTCTATGGCTGGGAGCGGGCGAACTGGTTCGCGCCGGAAGGCTATGCGGTGCCTGCCGAAGAGATCGGTGTTGGCGTCGATGTCCTCACCAACCACAATCACGCCGCACCCCTTGAAGACGGACGGATCGTGGAGCGCTGGTCTTTCCGCCGGTCAAACTATTTCGAGCATGTCGGCAACGAGGTGAAGAACGTCGCCGAGAATGTCGGCGTTCTCGACATGTCGGCTTTTGCAAAGTGCTGGATTTCCGGCCCCGGCGCGGAGGCGTGGCTGAATGCGATTCTCGCCAATGCTGTGCCGAAGAAGATCGGCCGTATCGCGCTTTGCCATCTGTTGACGAAGCACGGTGGCGTTCGTTCCGAATTCACCGTTTATCGCCAGCCGCAGGGCTTCTATCTCGTCTCGGCCGGCGCCTATGAGGCGCACGATCACGATATCCTGATGAAGCTCCTGCCGGCCGATGGCTCGGTGCAGATGATGCCGATGACGACGCAGTGGGGCGTGCTGGTCCTCGCCGGCCCGCGCTCGCGCGACGTGCTGCAGAAGCTGACCCGCGCGAGCCTTGCCAACGCCGATTTCTCCTGGTTGTCCGGCAAGGCGATCAATGTCGGACCGGCGACCGCGCATGCGCTCCGCGTCAACTTCGTCGGTGAACTCGGCTGGGAACTGCATCACCCGATCGAGCAGCAGGTCGCCATCTTCGACCGGCTGATGGAGGCGGGCGCCGAATTCGGCATCAAGCCATTCGGCATCCGCGCGATGACCGCCATGGCGGTGGAGAAATCCTACCGTCTGATCCCGCGGGAATTGTCTATCGAATACAATGCTTACGAGTCCGGGCTCGATCGCTTCATTAAGCCGGAGAAGGGTGATTTCATCGGCCGCGATGCCGTGGTGAAGGCGAAGGATGCCGGCCTCAAATGGACCTTCGTGACGCTTGAGGTGGATGGCGTGACCGATGCCGATGCGCGCGGCAACGAAGCGATCTACCGGAACGGCGAGCTCGTCGGCCGCGCGACCCATGGCGCCTTCGGTTTCCGCATCGGAAAGTCGATCGCGCTCGCCATGGTCAGGCCCGACTGTGCGGCTGAGGGAACCGCTCTTGAAATCAAGATCTTGGGTCGGATTCATCAGGCGCGCGTGATCGCCGAGAGCCCCTATGATGCCGAGAATGTGAAACTGCGGGCCTGAGGATAAGCGGGTTGCACCCTTTGCGGTGACCGCGCCTTCAGGCATGCTTCCGGCATGCGCTTGTCTGTCCAATCACAGAAAGGCATGCCGGGCACAATCAGAGGCTGGTTGTGGGCCCTTCCGCTGACGCTGGGTTTTCACACGCTTGGGTCGGGTCTCCCATCGTCTGCACTCGCGCAGGAAGACAACACCGTCGATGTCGAATTGGTTCTCGCCGTCGACGCGTCCTGGTCGATGGATTTCGAAGAGCAGATCATCCAGCGCGATGGCTATGCGAGCGCCTTTCGCTCCGAAGAGGTGATCGAGGCGATCATCTATGGCGGCTACGGTCGCGTGGCCGTGACCTATGTCGAATGGGCCGGCATGGGCTCGCAGGAAATCGTCGTCCCATGGACGCTGATCGACAGCGCCGAAGCCGCCCATGCCTTTGCCGATGCGCTGGAGCGCGGGACACCGCGCCATTTCCGCCGCACGTCCATTTCCGGAGCGATCAGCTTCTCGTCGCAGCTCTTCGACGAGAATGCGTTCGAAGGCCTGCGCAAGGTGATCGATATTTCCGGCGATGGGCCGAACAATCAGGGCGCTCCGGTGACACTTGCCCGTGATCGAGCGGTCGAAGCCGGCATCACCATCAACGGCTTGCCCCTGATGACCAACGCGCCAGGCGAGACGATGGGCTATGCGATCGACAATCTCGATGGCTATTTCGCCGAGTGTGTCATCGGCGGAGGCGGTGCCTTCGTTATCCCCGTGACCTCCTGGCAGGAATTTCCGCAGGCGGTGCGGCGCAAGCTGGTGCTGGAACTCGCTGGAGCGATGCCCGGCGATCCGATCGATCCCGTTGGGTTCACGAACCTGCGGCAGGCGAGGGATGTCCCGCCTGTCATTTCTGCCCAGGCGTCCAATCCGGCGGCCAGCGACGTCGATTGCCTGATCGGGGAGCGGATCTGGAATGATCGCAGGCAGATATGGAGCGTGCCCTGAGTGAGGTGCTTCCTTGGCAGCGGGCTTGCGAAGCGCTATGTGATGCGTGTTCCGACGAAGCGCGACGTTTGAAATGAACGAGACTCCTCGCAAGCAGGGCTGGACGACTGCCGTCGGTGCGTTTTTCGCAGCGACGCTTGCGCTCGCCTTCTCGCTGCTTGCGGTCGAGCAGTCGCGTATCGATCCGCTGCCCCGCCTCGCAGCGATTGGCTCCGAGGCAGCGCCGGGAACACCCTTTGAATTCGATCCGCTGCTCGCCACGTCGCATTATGCGATCCAGCCGCGCAGCAACGACCATGGCAAGGACGGCTCTCCGCCCGACCTTGCATCGGCCACGCTGCCCGATCAGCATTTTGCGATTTTCCGCCATGCGGTCGGCGCAGCGATGCTTGCGTCGGTCATCCGTCCTCGGCTTGCGTTTCACGCCGATGCGCGGGCGCCACCTGCCACGATCCTGACCTCCGCCACCCTTTGACGGAATTGCACCGAACGATCTCGCTGCGGGCTATTTGCCCTGCGGCGATGACGGTGCATGCAAGGATCCATCCATGCGTACGCCCAAATGGCAACTCGCCATCTATTCTCTGATCATCATCTGCGGGTTGATCGCCGCGCTTCCCAATTTCGTGCCGCCGAACAAGCTCGGCATGCTTCCCAACTGGCTGCAGAACCAGCACGTGACGCTCGGCCTCGACCTGCAGGGCGGATCGCATCTCGTTCTGGAAGTCGATGCGCCGGTGTTGAAACACGACCGCCTGACCTGGCTTCAGGACGAAACGCGCCGCCTGCTGCGCCAGGAACAGGTCTCCGGCATAACGCCCCGCCTGCAGGGTGCTGCTGTCGTGATCGAAACACCGGATGCCGAAATGGCCGGCCGGGTCGAAGCCCTCGTCTCGGGCCTCGCCACTCCTGTCCAGACAGGCGGCTTCACGCCGACGAACGACATCCTCGTCGCCCGCGACGGAACGCAGCTTACCTTGACACTCAGCCAGGCTGGCCTTGACGATCGCATCAACCAGGCGATCGACCAGAGCCTCGAGATCGTGCGCCAGCGCGTCGACCAGGTGGGTGTCGCCGAGCCGACGATCCAGCGCGTCGGCAGCGACCGCATCATGGTTCAGCTGCCCGGCCTTCAGGATCCGACGCGGCTGCGCGAACTACTCGGCTCGACCGCGCAGATGTCCTTCCACATGGTCGCTGGTTCGCAGGGCGGCCCGGGCATCAGCACGCTTCAGGATGAGGAGGGCAACTCCTATCCGATCGAAGACAGCGTGGCGCTCAGCGGCGAACGGCTCGTCGATGCCCGCGCCGGTTTCGACCAGCGGACGCATGAACCACTCGTCTCCTTCCGCTTCGACAGCGTTGGCACGCAACGCTTTGCGGAGATCACGCAGAAGAACGTCGGCCGGCCCTTCGCCATTGTGCTCGATGGCAAGGTGCTGAGCGCTCCTGTCATCCGCGAGCCGATCACCGGCGGCTCCGGCCAGATCAGCGGCTCCTTCACGGTGGAAGATACGGTCGTGCTTTCCGCGCTGCTGAGGGCCGGTGCGCTGCCCGCACCGCTGACCGTCATCGAAGAACGCACCGTGGGGCCGGATCTCGGGGCGGATGTCATTCGCACTGGGATCATCAGCGGCATCGCCGGCTTCGTGCTGGTCGTCGGCCTCATGGTGGGGCTCTATGGCGGCTGGGGCCTGATCGCGAGCGGCGCACTCCTGCTCAACGTCATCCTGACGCTCGGCGTTCTCGGCTTTCTCGGCGCGACACTGACGTTGCCTGGCCTCGCCGGCATCATCCTCGGCATCGGCATCGCGGTCGATGCGAACATCCTGATCAACGAACGCATCAAAGAGGAGGCTGCGCGAGGCAAAAGCGCTTTCGCGGCGCTCGACCAGGGCTTCAACCGTGCCTATTCGACCATCGTCGACGCCAATGTGACATCGCTGATCGCGACACTGCTCCTGTTCATGTTCGGCACGGGGCCGGTGCGCGGCTTTGCGGTCACGATGCTGATCGGGATCGTGCTGTCCATGTTCACGGCGGTCGCCGTCGTGCGCATCGCCATGACGGAGGTGGTTCGCCGGCGGAAGCTGAAAACGCTGACGATCCGCTCGCCGTTCCGGTTCAAGGCGCGCGAAACGCATTTTCGCTTCATGAAGGCACGCTATCTCGGCATCGGCATGTCGATCTTCCTGTCGATCGCCTCGATCGTGCTCTTCATGAAGCCGGGCCTCAACTACGGCATCGACTTCACGGGCGGAATCCAGGCCGAGGTCTCGACCTCGCAGTCGACGGATCTTGCGGCTCTGCGGTCGGGCCTTGGCGAGCTCGGACTGGGTGAGGTTTCTCTCCAGACGGTGGGTGACGGCCAATCGGTGCTCGTGCGCCTGCCGCGACAGGAAGGCGGAGAGGCGGCGCAAACTTCTGCCATCAACCAGGTGCGTGCCAAGATGGCTGAGCTCGATCCGGGCTCGAGCGTGGAGCGCACCGAAGTTGTTGGACCTAAGGTGAGCGGCGAGCTTGCCCGCAACGGCGTGATCGCCGTCGTGCTCGCGAGCCTTGCCATGCTCGTCTACATCTGGTGGCGGTTCGAATGGTACTTCGCGGTCGGTGCGATCGCGACGCTCGTGCTCGACACGACGAAGACTGTCGGTTTCTTCGCTTTGACGGGGCTCGACTTCAACCTGACGGCGATCGCCGCGCTTTTGACGATCATCGGCTATTCGGTGAACGACAAGGTAGTGGTCTACGACCGGATGCGCGAGAACCTCAGGCTCTACAAGAAGATGCCGCTGCGCGACGTGATCGACATGTCGATCAACCAGGTGCTGCTGCGTTGCGTGTTCACCTCGCTGACCACGTTCCTGGCGATCCTTCCGCTGGCGATCTGGGGCGGCAACTCGGTCGCAAACTTCGCGATACCGATGGTGTTCGGCGTGGTGGTGGCCACCACATCCTCCATCTTCATCGCAGCGCCGATCCTGCTCTTGCTGGGTGACTGGGCAGGCAGGCGTCGTGCACGACAGGTTGATGCGGTGCCGCTGCCTGCGGAGTAGGTGTCAATGGGCATCGGGCGGTGCGAGATCACGCCGCCCGATATGCCGTCAGGCTGCGTTCAAGAGCAGCTTGCGATCCGCACGCTCCTGCTGCGGCGAGCGGCCATAGAGTTCACGGTAGCATTTGGAGAAATGCGAGGCCGACACGAACCCGCATGCGACGGCCACTTCCACGACCGGCATGGTGGACTGGACGAGCAGGTGGCGGGCGCGGTCGAGCCGGATTTCCAGGTAATAGCGGGCAGGCGAGCGGCCCATTTCATGACGGAACAACCGCTCGATCTGGCGCCGCGACAGGCCGGCATAGCGCGCGATCTCGATCAGCGACAGCGGCTCGGAGAGGTTCGCTTCCATCAGTTCGATGATGGAGAGGATCTTGGAGTTCTGGACGCCGAGGCGTGCCCGAAGCGGCAGCCGCTGGCGATCGTGTGGAGAGCGCACCCGATCGGTCAGCGCCTGCTCGCAGATGCGATTGACGAGCGTATCGTCGTGATCCTCGCCGATCAGGTTGATCATCATGTCGAGCGCGGCGGTGCCGCCCGCGCAGGTGTAGAGGTTGGAATCGACCTCGTAGAGATCGGCGTAGACATCGGCCTTCGGGAACGCCTCGGCAAAGCCAGGCAGGTTTTCCCAATGGATGGCGCAGCGCTTGCCGGAAAGCAGGCCGGCACTCGCCAGCACATGGGCGCCGGTGCAGAGACCGCCGACGGCGATGCCGCGGTGATATTCCTCGCGCAGCCAGGCATTGACCGTCTTGTTGTTGAATTTCTCGACGTTCACGCCGGCGCAGACGAACACCATGGACGGCTTCATCTCACCCGTCATGTGGCGGCGCTCATCGGCGAGCGACGTGTTGACGGCAACCTCCACACCGTTCGATGCACAGACCGGCTGACCCTCCGTGGAGGCGAGGCGCCAGCGGTAGCATTCGTACCCCAGCATGCGGTTTGCGATTCGGAGCGGCTCGATCGCGGTGGAGAAGGCCAGCATGGAGAAATCGGGAACGAGAAAGAAGACGATGGACCGCTTGATGCGGCTCTGTGTGCTGGCCATGACGGCAATCCAGTGGGGCCGACGGCCTCGGCTCGCCAGCCGACGACGCATCAGGCGTTGCGCCGCAGAATTTGGCATAGCACCCCATGGCTGTGAAGCGGGCGCACCTCGAAATTTAGGTGCGCCCTGAAGGGCGGTTCGATCATGTCAGTCGAAGTGCCGCGTCGGCCAACCGATGTCCTTGCGCACTTCCGGCGGCAGACGGGAAATTTCCACCTCTGTCAGGTGCCGCATCCATGCCTTTCGGGCTCGCTCCCGCTTGTCGGCCCACCGGCGTGCGATGTCGGCGAAGATGGATGAAATCCAGGCGGAGACGCCACCAAAGGCGTCGTTTTGATGATGATAGGCCATTTCTGGGTTCCTTTCGGGTTTCAATTCTCGAAAGGTCGCGACCCTTGATGTTGACTATGATCGTAGCTTGGAGTTCAATCAATCGAAATGAAGTGATCTCTATGTGAAGAGAAATTGATCATGAATGCTCCGCTGAATCATCCACTGCCAACTCTCGAGCTCGATGTTCTGCGTACCTTCGTTGCAATTGCGGAGACAAAGAGCTTCTCGGCGGCGGCCAGTGCCGTCTTCCGGACCCCGTCAGCGGTTTCCATGCAGATCAAGAAACTGGAAGAGACGCTGAAGCGGCCGGTGTTCATCCGCGATGCGCGCAACGTCACGCTGACCGGCGATGGCGAAATCCTGCTCAGCTATGCGCGGCAGTTGCTTGCGATCAACCGTGAGGCGGTGTCCAAGTTCATTACGCCGGATATTTCAGGCGTCGTGCGTTTGGGCTCGCCGGACGATTACGGCGAGCGGGTCTTGCCCCATGTGCTGAAGCGTTTTGCCGAAACCCATCCGGCAATCGCCGTCGATGTCGTGATCGACCAGAGCGGCAATCTGCAGAAGCGGCTCGACGAGGGGACGCTCGACCTGACGCTGATGACCTGTTCGAGCGTGCAGACGCCTGCGGGCTCTGAAGTGCTGCTCACCGAAAACATCGTGTGGGTCGGCGCACGTGGCGGTTCGGCCCATCTGCGCGAACCGCTGCCAGTGTCGATGTGGGAAGAGGGGTGCGCCTGGCGCCTGCGCGCGCTCGACGCGCTGAGCCGCGAGGGCCGCAAGTACCGGATCGCCTATATGAGCGCGCACACCGCCGGCCAACGCTCCGCGATTCTCGCCGATCTGGCGATCGCGCCGCTGCCCAAATCCTTTGTTGCCGACGATCTGGTCTGTCTGAGTGCCAAGGACGGGCTACCCGAGCTCGGCACTTACAACATCATCATGGTCGTCGCGCCAAACGCATCCGCCCCGGTTCTCGCCGCAGCCGACCATCTGCGGGCAACGCTGGCTACGCTGAACGAGAAACTTTAAGACGCGTCACCCCGCGCACGGCGTCCACCTGCTCGGCCGCCGCGGCGGCGGGTTGCGCCGTCGTCGCCATCCGCATCACTCAGCGTCTTGCGTGGCGGCATCGTCACGGCGGCGCTGAGCTTCGGGAAGCGATCGACCTTGTTCGGCAAGGCCATGGCGGCGACGAAATGGTCCTGGAACTTGGGCTCGAGCGCGGTCTCGATCTTCTCGATCTCCGTGACGGTCCGCTCGATCTCGCGGCGATGGTCGCGGTTGAGCAGGGCCATGCGAGCACCGGTACCGGCAGCATTGCCGACGGCCTTCACCTTGTCCAGATCGCAATCCGGCACGAGGCCGAGCACCATCGCGTATTTCGGATCGATGAACGAGCCGAACGCGCCGGCAAGCCCGATGCGGTCGACCTCGGTGATGGCGAGCTTGTCCATCAAGAGCTTTACGCCAGCATAGAGTGCAGCCTTGGCTAGCTGGATCGCGCGCACGTCGGTCTGGGTGATCATAAGCCGCGGTTCGGCCTCCTGGATCACGTAGGAGAAGGTTCGGCCGTTTTCGACGATGCGCGGGCTTTTCGCGGCGAGCGCGCCGTCGATCACGCCGTCTTCGGAGATGATGCCCGCGAGATACATCTCGGCGATGACTTCGATGATGCCGGAGCCGCAAACGCCGGTGATCTTCTTGTCGCCGGCTGCTTCGGCGAACGCCGGCTCATTGGACCATGCGTCGATGCCGATGACGCGGAAGCGCGGCTCGAGAGTTTCCGGATCGATGCGGACGCGTTCGATCGCGCCGGGAGCGGCGCGCTGGCCGCAGGAGATCTCAGCGCCTTCGAAGGCGGGGCCAGTGGGCGACGAGGCGGCGACAACCCTTGCGGCGGAGCCGAGCACAATTTCCGCATTGGTGCCGATATCGACGAGCAACATCGTCTCGTCTTGGCGGTGCGGACCTTCGGTGAGCGTTGCGGCAGCCGCATCCGCGCCGACATGGCCGGCGATGCAGGGCAGTACGTAGACGCGCGTCCCAGCATTCATCGGCAGGTCAATTTCCGAGGCCTTGAGCGATAGCGCGCCGGAAACGGCCAGCGCAAACGGCGCGCCGCCGAGCTCGGTCGGGTCGATGCCGAGGAAAAGGTGATGCATGATCGGGTTGCCGACGAAGACCGCGTCCAAGATGTCGGACCGCTCGATGCCGCCATCGGCGCAGACCTTGTCGATAAGCTCGTTCAGCGCCTGGCGCACGGCCGTGGTCATCGCTTCCCGGCCTTCCGGGTTCATCATGACGTAGGAGACGCGGCTCATCAGATCTTCTCCGAAGCGGATCTGCGGGTTTGAAGCGCCTGCCGACGCAACCGTGCGACCCGAAAGCAGCGAGGAGAGATGCATCGCGATGGTCGTCGAACCGATGTCGCAGGCAATGCCGTAGGCTTCGTTCTTGAGGCCCGGATAGATGGCGATGATGCGCGGTCTGTCCGTCGGTTGGTCACGGTGAATCGCAGCAGTGACGGTCCAGTTGCCTTCACGCAGGGTCTTCTGGACGGTTGCGAGCAGATGGGTGTCGACGTCGGGATCCTTGATCCCCCAGTCGCGCTCCAGTGCGACCTTCAACCTGTCGAGGTCGCCGAGCGGCTTGTGCATGTCCGGCTCTTCGACCTCGACATAGCACATGTGGATCGCCGGATTGCGCTCGATGACGCGACCGTCGGAATCCTTGCGCACGACTTGGGCGTTGATGGCCACGTCCTGCGGAACGTCGACCACGAGATCGCCTTGGATCGTCGCGGAGCAGGAGAGGCGGCGGCCTTCCTTTAGGTCGCGCTTTTCGGCGTAGCGCTCTTCCTTCGGCGAGAAGGCCGAGATGTGATCGGCGGAGGAGGTGATGCCGTGCTTGGCGAACCGGCCTTCCTGGACCTCCACCTGGCAACGGCCGCAAATGCCGCGACCGCCGCATACGCTTTCGACATAGACGCCGAGTTCGCGCGCCGCCTCCAGCACCGGCGTACCGGGCGCGAAGCGCCCGCGACGGCCGGAGGGCATGAAGAGAACGAGGTGGTCGGGCTTGGCGTGTGCGTTCACGATTTCCTGCTCAGTCTCCGCGCGTTGGAGGTGACGCGCTTGGCGTAGGGTCGAAGCGATGCGGCAAACACCAGCTGCGGATCGAACTGGCGCGGCGTCATCCCCGAAAGGGGTGCCATCGCGGCATCCGTCATCTGCTTGGCAATCGAGAGGTTCATCGCCGTGATGCTCTCAAAGCCGGCGAGCACCTTTTCATTGACCATCATGGAGTTTTCGCGGTCGCCCTTAGCCGTGGGCGAAAGCATATTCATCCACATGCCCGTCATGCGCGATGCAATGACGAACGGTGCGGTGAACGCAAGCGTGGCGAGATCGGCATTGGCACCGACCGGAACTGCTGGTGTCTTGCGTGAGCGAGAGCGCGTCATCGGGGAGGGATCCTGTTTCCTTGGCACATCGACAATGGCCGAACGCGGTTAAAGCTCCTCCCAGAGCAAAAGAACAGCCTCAACTTCCCATGCGAGCTGCGCGTCCACCACGGCGCCGACCGCCGGCCGAAGCCGCGACCGTAGTATTGCCGGCCGATGCAGCGTCGGCTGCGGCAGACGGCGTGTGATCGCGATACTTCATGATCCAGTTGTAGCAATTGGCGTCGGTGGAGTTCAAAACGTTGGCGGCGCGCACCATTTCCATCTCCTGCGGACGGCAGGGATTCATGATCGCCGAGGTCATGCCGGACGCGATCACCATGGGAATGAAGGCCGCGTTGATGCCGTGGCGATGCGGAAGGCCGAAGGACACGTTGGAAAGCCCGCACGTGGTATTGACGCCAAGCTCTTCGCGCAGACGCCGAACCAGCTTGAAAACCTGAAGACCCGCCGTGCCCATGGCGCCGATCGGCATGACCAACGGATCGACGACGATGTCGTATGGCTTGATGCCATAGTCGGCGGCGCGTTCGACGATCTTCTTGGCGACGGCGAAACGCACGTCCGGATCTTCGGAAATGCCGGTCTCGTCATTGGAGATCGCAACGACCGGTACGTCGTATTTCTTGATCAGCGGCAGGATCGCTTCCAGCTTCTCGTCTTCACCGGTCACGGAATTGACCAGGGGACGACCCTTGGCGACCTTCAGCCCGGCTTCGATTGCAGCCGTTACGGAGCTGTCGATGGACAGGGGGACGTCCACGAGATCCTGGACGATCTGCAAGGTCTTCACCAGCAGGTCCGGCTCGGTCGCGTTGGGATCGACCGCGGTGACGCCGGCATTGATGTCGAGCATCGTGGCGCCGGCCGCGACCTGTTCGAGCGCGTCCTTGATGACCGTCTCGAAATTGCCGGCCACCATCTCGGCTGCGAGCTTCTTGCGTCCGGTCGGGTTGATGCGTTCGCCGATCACGCAGAAGGGCTGGTCGAAGCCCATGATGATCTCACGGGTTGCCGATGCGATGATGGTGCGCGACATGGAAGCTCCTCGGTCGGGCCTGTGCCGCCTGGTTTGCGAAGATGCGGGGAATCAGCGTTCCGCAATCAGGGGCATAGAAGGATATAAAGATGTCTTTATATCCCATGAGCCACGTTGTTCAAGCCACTCTGCGGACTTTTTCAGGCCGCCGAACGGAAAGACGTGGATCTGCTTGATCGCGGAATGAGGTGTGGCGGCAACATGGCGCTCGATGGGCCCGACGACCGTTTCGGGCGAGTGGCTCGTGGCAAGCGCCGTCAGCGCAAGCGCGTTCTTCTTGAGGAACGTCACCGAATTGCCGATGCCGCAAAGCGCGGCATATTTGATCAACGTCGTGATCTTGGCAGGCCCGGCGACACCGAGATGCACGGGAAGGTCGATGCCTTCCATGCGCAGTCCCTCGCTCCAGTCGATGAAGCGTTCAGCGTCAAAACCGAACTGCGTGACGATGCGCATGCGCGCGCCGGTCCGCTCGGCGAACGACTTCTTAAGGCGGAGCGCGTGCAGCGCCACTTCCTCGTTGAACTCGGGACTGCCTTCAGGATGGCCCGCGACGCCGAGATCGGTGAAGCCGAAGCGGTCGAAAAGACCGGTTTCGAGAACTTCCATGGTCGATGAAAACTCGCCCGCCTGGCGCTCGAGCCCACCGCCGATGATGAGCGCATCCCTGACGCCGGCTTCGCGGGACAGGCGCTCGACGCGATCTGTCAGCGCCACCCTCGTGGTCAGGCGCCGGCAGGCCAAATGCGGCACCGGTTCATAGCCGAGACTGCGGATGCGGATTGCCGCCGCAACCATCTCGTCGGTCGCCGTCCCGATGTCCGTGATGTAGACTCGGGTGCCATGCGGAAAGAGGCCGGGCAGGTCGTCGGATTCGATGGCCTGCTTCGGCGCCACTTCGATCGAGGCGGCGATATGGGTACTTTGATGCTGCTTCAATCCGATGACCGCGTTCATGCTGCTTTCCCTATTCCAGCGGCTGCGGTCGATCGGCTCTTCAAGAAGCCGTATCGCTTTCCGAACCGCCTGCTTTGACGAGAGCGACCAGCCGCTCCCGCGTATATGTATCTTCCAGCTCGGCCACGGCCTTATCGGCCTCGGCTTCGAGATCGTCGGAAACGGCTTGCGGGTCGCCCTTACGCCAATCTGCAAGATAGTCGTCCGTGCCATGGGCGCCCGAGCGCATCGCACACATGTCGATGGCCTCGGTAAATCTCAGCGAAAGTTCGCGTTTTGCAGCCTTGCGGCCCTTTTTCACGATGACTTGCGCCGGGATGTCGCGCCAGTAGACGACGATGCGGTCGGCCATGCATATGCTCCTTGAAAATGACTGTGATTGGGAATCGGGCGTGCCGCTGGCTGCCCCGCGACGTCGCAATGGATCAAATGCGACGTGACGCAAATTGTGGTGGTGCGCCGGCCGCCAGCACCGCATCGGCAAGCTCGCCATAGCCCGTCAAACGTCGCTCATAGGCAAGCCCAAGCCAGTCGGCGGCCTCCCGGGCTTTTTCGTCAAGCTCGGCGTCGTCGGTCTGGGCGAGATAGACGATCTTCTTGTAATGACCGAAATAGGCGTCGCGCAACTCCGGGTGGCGATCGAGCCCCAACGGCTCGATGACAAACGCCTTGAATTGCCGAGCCAGGAAATCCGTCAGGAAGAACGAGGTCATATCCTCGTCGCCACGGGCTTCGAACACTGCATTGCCCAGGAAGAACGCATAGCAATGGGGGCCTGCGATCCGCGCCACGCCTTCTTCCGCGAGCACCTTGTCCAATGCGCCACCGGTGCCGCAATCGGCATAGGCCACGAAAATTCGTGTAAAGCCGGCCTTCCGAGCCTTGCCGATGGCATCTTTGACGCCCGGTGCAATCTTTTCGGGATGGTTGTGCCAGATGGCCGGAAGGCAATGGACATCGAGATGCGTCAGCCCCGATTGCTCGCGGATAACCATAATCTCACGAGCGAGCGCCCCGCACGCAATCAAATGAACCTTTTCGACTTTCATGCGTTTCTGCGTCATTGCTTAACCGACGCGCATCCCTGCCGGGGGCGCCCATTGAGAGTAGGGACAGAAAATGACTTCCAAAACACTCGGCCGCGCAGCCATCCTTCTCGTAGCGATCTTCTCGCTCAGCGCATGTGGCAACACGATTCGCGGCGCCGGTGCAGACATGGCCAACACGGTTGACGCCACGCAGTCTGCTGCTGCCAACGTCGACGCTGCTGCAACCTACTAAGATGACGCGCCGGATCGCTCCGGCCTCGCTTGCCAAGGGCCGCTCCACCGTGCGGCCCTTTTTTATTGAGCGTCTCTCAGTCTGACCGGCGATATCAGGCCGACTGAGCCTGGTTGTGGCGGCGCTTCATGTATTCCTTGGCAGTTTCGACAGCCACTGCCGCATCCCGGCAATAAGCGTCAGCGCCGACAGCCTTGCCGAACTCCTCGTTCAGCGGTGCGCCGCCGACGAGAACGACGAAGTCGTCGCGAATGCCCTTTTCCTTCATCGTGTCGATCACGACCTTCATGTAGGGCATCGTGGTCGTCAAAAGCGCCGACATGCCGACGATATCCGGCTGGTGCTCTTCGATCGCCGCGAGATAGTTTTCGACCGGATTGTTGATGCCGAGGTCGATTACGTCGAAGCCCGCACCTTCCATCATCATGCCGACGAGGTTCTTGCCGATGTCGTGGATGTCGCCCTTGACGGTGCCGATGACCATCTTGCCAAGTTTCGGCGCGCCCGTCTCGACGAGCAAGGGGCGGAGAATGAACATGCCTGCCTTCATGGCGTTTGCCGACAGCAGCACTTCCGGCACAAACAGGATGCCGTCGCGGAAGTCTTCGCCGACGATACGCATGCCTTCGACCAGCGCTTCCGTCAGAACCTCGTAAGGCTGCCAGCCGCGATCGAGCAGGATGCGGGTCGCTTCCTCGATTTCTTCCTTGAGGCCGTCATAAAGATCGTCGTGCATCTGAAGCACGAGTTCGTCGTCGGCCAGTTCGGAAAGGATGATATCATCTTCGGACATTGCTACAGCCTTGGCCCTTCACCTCGTGAATGCGCGTTGGACGCACATGGATTGATCGGTACAGATATCGCCGGAAAAGGTCAAAATCCGGTTCCTCAAGAGCGACATGGCGCCGTGCGAAATGCGACGGGGTGTGCCGTTCCTGAATGTCTTCAAAACGCCATTGCTTGGCGCAGTCTGCACATGCAGCATCTGGCCAAGTGGATAGCATCGCGCCAACCGCAGGACGGACAGTCCGTCATGGCGATACGATAGAGCAAGGGTCTTCCGGTCATGGACCAGTCGAGCGAAGCGCCTCTGGGCGACATGGGCAGCACGGGCGCGGAGGATGCCGCGGCTCCTTCCCGGCGCGGGCGCGGCGAGGGACGCGGTGCTGCGGCCCGACGGGCCATGCGCTCTGGCGGCGGCCCAGGTGCCTCGAGCCCCTACATCCAGCGGCGCATCCGCGAGTATGAAGTGCTCGACGAGGAAGGGCTCGCACTCATCGAATCGAACGCCGATATCGTGCTCGATGAAGTCGGCATCGAGTTTCGCGATGACGCGGAGGCGCTCGCGCTCTGGAAGGATGCCGGATGCGACATCCGCGGCGAGCGCGTGCATTTTCCGAAAGGATTGTGCCGCGAATTGCTGAAGACGGCGCCCGCCACCTTCACGCAGCATGCCCGCAACGGCGCGCGCTCGGTCCAGATCGGCGGCAAGGCCACCGTCTTCGCACCGGTCTACGGTCCGCCTTTCGTGCGTGACCTGGAAGGCGTGCGCCGCTATGCGACGATCGAGGATTTCCGCAATTTCGTGAAGCTCGCCTACATGGCGCCCTCGCTGCACCATTCGGGTGGCACGGTCTGCGAGCCGGTCGATATCCCCGTCAACAAGCGCCATCTGGACATGGTCTACAGCCATATCCGCTATTCCGACAAACCCTTCATGGGATCGGTCACTGCGCCCGAACGGGCGGAAGACACGGTCGAGATGTGCAAGATCCTGTTCGGCGCGGATTTCGTCGATCAGAACTGCGTCGTCATCAATCTGATCAACGCCAACTCGCCGATGGTCTTTGACGAGACGATGCTGGGTGCCGCCAAGGTCTACGCGCGCAACAACCAGGCGACGGTCATCTCGCCCTTTATCCTGGCTGGCGCCATGAGCCCCGTGACCGTTGCCGGCACGTTGACGCAGGTTCTGGCCGAAGTTCTCGCCGGTGCCGCTTTTACGCAGCTGATCAGGCCGGGCGCGCCGGTCGTGTTCGGAACGTTCGCCGCGTCCATTTCGATGCAGTCCGGTGCGCCTACATTCGGAACGCCGGAACCGTCGCTCGTCTCCTACGGTGCGGCCCAGCTGGCGCGCAGGCTCAATCTGCCGTTCCGCACGGGCGGCTCGCTCTGCGGCTCCAAGGTCGCCGACGCGCAGGCTGCGCATGAAAGCGCGAATACCTTGAACACGACGCTTCTGGCCGGCACCAATTTCGTGCTCCATGCCGCCGGCTGGCTCGAAGGCGGGCTCGTCTCGTCCTACGAGAAGTTCATGATCGATATCGACCAGCTCGGCATGATGCAGCGCATGGCCGAAGGCGTCGATCTTTCCGAAAGCGGCCAGGCGATGGATGCCATTCGCGAAGTTGGCCCAGGCAGCCACTATCTCGGCTGCGCGCACACCCAAGCCAATTTCCAGACCGCGTTCTACCGATCGAACCTGGCCGACAACAATTCCTACGAGCAGTGGCTGGCCGAGGGCGAGAAGCGGATCGAAACGCGCGCCAACGCGCTCTGCCGGTCCTGGCTCCAGAACTACCAGGCACCGGAACTCGACGCCGGCATCGACGAGGCACTGCTCGCCTTCGTTCGCCAGCGCAAGGAATCGATGCCCGATGCCTTCACCTGAAAGGCTCCCGTCGCCAGGGAGCAAGGTGGTCAAGAAACCGTCAGTCATCTGATCCACAAAGCCGTCTGGCGATCCTTGATGCAGGGGTAAACTCAGCGGAAAAAGCTGCATCGGGGCTTCGTCCATTGACGGGGCCAGGATGGGGGATGAGCATTTGCCCGATGGTCGATGGACATCGAGTCTTCTGCCGTTGCATTGGCCGAGGCTCGTCGTGGCACGCAGCACCCCAATCCTCCTCATCTTGAGCCTGTCGAAGGACGAGGAGGCCCGGAAATTCGCGCCACTCAGCCTTTGCGGCGGCCGCCGCGGCGTTCGCGCTGGGGTGTGTCTTCGCCGGTGCCGGCGGTCTTGTTGCGGAACGGGCCGACCTTTTCCACGATTGCTTCCAGGCTCGGCTTCTCGCCCTTCTTGTGGGTGTCGATCGCCTCGCGCATCGCCTTCAAGTGATCGCAGGCCGTGCCGCAGCAGCCGCCGATGATTGTGGCGCCGGCATCGACGGCCAGTCTGGCGTATTCGGCCATCAGTGGCGGCGTACCCGAGTAATAGATTTCCGAGCCGCGGAATTCCGGGATGCCGCAATTGCCTTTGACGATGATCGCGGCGCCGGGCTTGGCGGCTGTCATGTCGAGCAGGGAGGACAGGATGTCGGATGCGCCGACGCCGCAATTGGCACCGACGGCAACGGGCTTTTCGCTGACATCGCCTTCGAGGCCGTGGATGTCCTTGGGGTGAATGCCCATCATGGTCTTGCCGGCCGTGTCGAAGGAGGCCGTGTAGGTGTAGGGCATGCCGACCTTGTTGGCAGCCTCGCAGGCAGCCTTGATTTCGTCGCCCGACGACATGGTCTCGATCCAGGCGACGTCGGCGCCGCCGGCTTTCAAGCCTTCCATCTGCTCGACGAAGGCTTCGACGGCTGCTTCGTAGGACAGCGCGCCAAGCGGGATCAGGAGTTCGCCCGTCGGGCCCACCGAACCGGCAACGATCACCTTGCGCGGAGCCGCATCGGCGATTTCGCGCGCGATTTCGGCGGCACGCTTGTTCAGGTCGAACACCCGGTCCTGGGCGTGGTGCAGCTTGAGACGGTGGCGGGTGCCGCCGAAGGAATTGGTAAGAATGATATCCGAGCCGGCATCAACGAAGTCGCGGTGCAGCTTCCGGATCTTCTCCGGCTGGTCCTCGTTCCACAGCTCAGGCGCGTCTCCTGCTTCCAGGCCCATGGCGAAGAGATTGGTGCCGGTTGCGCCGTCGGCGAGCAGAACGCCTTTTTCAGCGATGAGATCGGCGAGCGGGTTGGCAACGGGCATGGAGACATCCTGACGATTTGCGAAAGACATGTAACGATATAAAGATGTCTTTATGTCATTGCAATCGTCAATCTCGGCGCGATGCTAATCGGCCTTTGAGAGCGACGCGTCGATCCTGGCTTTCGCTTCCGGGCTGACCCAATCCGCCCAGATCGCCTCATTCTCGCGCAAAAAGGCCGTTGCGGTTGCCTCGCCGTCGAGATCGTTGTCGGCCATGTAGGCGAGCACGTTGCTCAAGACCTCGTTGCCGAGCGAGCGCGTGCGCAAGTAGTTGAGAGCGCCATTGCCGCGCCGCATGAACTGGTCGGTGACGACCGTGTAGACCTCCGAGCGCGGCCAGGATGTGATGCGCGGTGCCGGGCATTCCGGATCGGTCGTACAGCCATGCCATTCGGCATCGTTGTAGGGCGCATCGAAATTCAGCTTCACCATATCATAGCGCCCGAGTGCCGCCGTGGGCGCCCAGTAATATCCGAGCCAGCCGCGCTGTTCGGCGAAGGCTTCGGCGATCGACGCTTCCAACGCATCGCCATTGTCCGACGGCAGCAGTTCGAAGCCCTTGTCGGAAGCCTGATAGGCCTGAAACAGATTGGCCGTCGTGACTTCGCAGCTCCAGCCTTCCGGGCAGGTGTGGACTGCACCCATGCCGTCATTGTCGGGCGAGGGGAAGAGATCGGGGCGCTTCAGCGCGTCGGCGACTGTCTTGATGTCGGGATGGGCCTCGGCGACATAGGCGGGTATCCACCAGCCTTCCACGCCGCCATCGGCGAAGGCTGGCGCCATGTAATGGAGGTCCCGAGAGGCAACCGCCTCGTCGAGCGTCTCTCGGGCCGAATTGATCCAGGTTTCCGGCGAAATGTCGGGTGAGCCCTCTTCGACCATTCTGGTCAGCGTCGACAGGGTGTCTCCCTTGATCAGGCTGATGTCGCAGCCATAGCCGTCAGCGAGAATGATCGCATCGAGATGGGCGAAGAAGGCGGCGGACGGCCAGTTGAGCTCTGCGATCGACACCTCGCCGCAGACGGCACTCGTCGGCGCGTCGGCTGCCCGCTCCTCGGTTTCCTGCGCCTGGACGGCTGCTGCGGGAACCAAGAGGACGGTGAGCGTCAGGGACAGTCGCAAATGTCTCATTGGATCATTTTCTACCCGGCTTCCGATCGCCTCCATCGACGTCGCTAGAGGGCATCCTTGCTCATCACTGTAACGTACTTTGGCACGGCTCTGTGCCTTTTTCGCGACATAGCTGTTGCGTGGAGCGGCCCGACGCATGACAAGTGCGATTGGAGTTGGCGAGGAGTTCGAACTGTCGATGGCTGTTGGTAAAAGGCGCGCGGATGCGCCGAAGGGCAGGGCGCTGGATGAAGCGGCACTGCTTGATGTGGAAAATCTGCTCGCCGGGCAGACGCTGGTCCGCGATAGGCTCATCGAATATCTGCATGTCATCCAGGATGCCCATGGCTGTCTGCCGGCGTCCCACATTCAGGCGCTCGCCGAGCTCATGCGTCTGTCGCAGGTTGAGGTCTATGAAGTCGCCTCCTTCTACGACCATTTCGATGTGGTGCGCGAAGGCGAGCCGCGACCAGCGCCGCTGACGATCCGCATCTGCGACAGTCTTTCCTGCATGATGGCCGGCGCGGAAGCGCTACTTGAGGCGACGCGACAGGCGGTCGACGGCCGTTTTGTGCGGGTTGTGCGCGCTCCCTGCATGGGGCGCTGCGCGACGGCGCCCGCCGCTCGCATCGGCGATCGAGAGGTGGATCACGCCACCGCAGACGGCCTGAAGACCATGGCGGACGAGGGCGCGATCGATGCGCTTCAGCCGGATTACATCGGCCTTCACGCCTATCGGGAATTCGGCGGCTATGCCCTTTTGGAGCGGGTGCGCTCGCGCGAACTTAGCGCCGAAGCCGTGATGAACGAATTGGCCGATGCCAAGCTTCGGGGACTTGGCGGCGCGGGTTTCGAGGCGGCCAAGAAATGGTCGATCGTGAAAGGGTATCCCGGCCCGCGTCTGATGACGATCAATGGTGACGAGGGCGAGCCCGGCACCTTCAAGGACCGGTTCTATCTGGAAAGCGATCCGCATCGCACTTTCGAGGGCGCACTGATCGCTGCGCATGTCGTCGAAGCGGAGCGCATCTATCTTTACATGCGCGACGAATATCCGGCGGTGCTCGCCATCCTGCGCCGCGAGATCGCCGCGCTCGAGGAGGCGGGGATCATCGAGCGCGGTTTCATCGAGCTCAGGCGTGGTGCCGGCGCCTACATCTGCGGCGAAGAAAGCGCGATGATCGAATCGATCGAGGGCAAGCGCGGCATGCCGCGGCACCGGCCGCCCTATATCGCCGAGAAAGGGCTGTTCGGCCGCCCGACGCTCAACCACAATGTCGAAACGCTCTGGTGGGTGCGCGATATCGTGGAGAAGGGTGGCGAGTGGTTCGCCGCGCAAGGCAAGCCGGATCACCCGGGCCTGCGCTCATGGTCCGTCTCGGGCCGGGTCAAGCATCCCGGCGTCAAGCTTGCACCGGCCGGCATAACCGTGCGCGAACTGATCGACGAGCATTGCGGCGGCATGGCCGAGGGGCACCGTTTCAAGGCCTACCTGCCGGGTGGCGCCTCCGGCGGCATCCTGCCTGCCTCAATGGACGACGTGCCTCTGGATTTCGGTGGCGCACTCGCGAAGCTCGGCGGTTTCGTCGGCAGCCATGCGGTCGTCATCCTGTCCGACCAGGACGACATCAAGGCGGCCACCATCAACCTCCTCGAGTTTTTCAAGCACGAGAGCTGCGGCCAGTGCACGCCATGCCGGTCCGGCACGGAGAAGATGGTGGAGCTCCTTAAGCGTCCCTGCCATCTGGATGAAGAGACGCTGCGCGACCTCGAATCCGTGATGCGCGATGCCTCCATCTGCGGGCTGGGGCAAGCGGCGCCAAACCCGGTGAACCATCTTCTGACGCATTTTCGAGAGGATCTGGGGTGAGCGACGAAGCCTTCAGGATACTCTTCACAGCCTGGGCCGCGCTCGCTGTGGCTATTGCCGCGCCCGGCCCCAACCTTGTTGCCGCCGCCTCCACCGCGCTCGGAAACGGGCGCGCTATCGGCTTCTATACGGCGGTGGGAATTGCGACGGGGTCTTTCCTTTGGTCGCTCGCTTCAGGTTTCGGGTTGTCCGTGGTCTTCGCACTCTACCCACCTTTGCTGCTGGTGCTGAAGATCGGTGGCGGCCTGTATCTTCTTTATCTCGGCGTGCGCGGTTTGTTGGCGGCATGGCGCAATGTCCCCGGCGCCATTCGGCCTGATGGCAGAGCGCTTTTGCCCGCCGCAGCGTTTCGCCGTGGGCTAACCGTTTGCCTGCTCAACCCGAAATCGGCGCTCTTCTGGGCGTCGATCTCAACATTCGTGCTGTCGTCCGGCGCGTCGAAGGGCGTGATCCTCGGCTTCTGCATCGTGGCGGGGCTCACCTCCGCCAGCATTTACGGCGCTTATGTCTTCGTCTTCTCATCAAAAGCCTTAATGGGCACCTACAAGCGACTGATGCGGTGGTTCGAAGCCGCCTTCGGCGCATTCTTCTGTCTCGTTGGCGGACAACTGCTTCTGTCACGCTGAGATCTTTCGAACGGAGCCTGTCCCATGTCGAAAACAATCCGGTTCATGCTCGACGGCAAGGCGGTTGAGGCCGCCGAAGGCGAGACGATCTGGCAGGTGGCAAAGCGCGAAGGCACGCGCATCCCCCATCTCTGCCATCTGGACAAGGTCGGCTACCGGCCGGACGGCAATTGCCGGGCGTGCATGGTGGAGATCGATGGCGAGCGCACGCTTGCCGCGTCCTGCATCCGGAAGCCGACCGAAGGCATGGAGGTGAAGACCCAGACGGAGAGGGCCGACAAAGCTAGGCGCATGGTTTTCGAAATGCTCGCCGCCGACATGCCTGCACAAGATGCCGGCCCAGACGACCAGTCATCCTTCTGGCAGTGGGCGGGATCGATGGGCATCTCCGGCTCTGATCGCCTGCGCTCGAAATTCGACCACCAAACCACCGAACTGCTGCACGACGTGTCGAATCCGGCCATCGCGGTCAATCTCGACGCCTGCATTGCCTGCAACGCCTGCGTACGCGCCTGTCGCGAGGTGCAGGTGAACGACGTGATCGGCATGGCCGAACGCGGCAGCCACATGGTTCCTGTCTTCGACATCCACGACCCGATGGGGCTTTCCACCTGCGTTACATGCGGCGAATGCGTCGAAGCGTGTCCGACGGGTGCGCTTTATGAAAAATCCCTGATGGACGCCGATGCCCGCACGCGGACCGTCGAGCAGTTCGACAAGGTTGTGGATTCGGTCTGCCCGTTCTGCGGCGTCGGCTGCCAGACGACGGTGCGCGTCAAGGACGACCTGATCGTCCAGGTCGATGGCCGCGACGGGCCGGCGAACGAAAACCGGCTTTGCGTCAAAGGCCGTTTCGGTTTCGATTATGTGCGCTCGCCGGACCGGCTGACGAAGCCGCTGATCCGCCGGGACGATGCGCCGAAGTGTGGCGACATCAATCTGAAGGGCGCCGACCCTCTGACTGTCTTCCGCGAAGCGACGTGGGAAGAGGCGCTCGAGCGCGCTTCTAGCGGGCTTACGAAGATCCGCGACGAGCGCGGCGGCCAGGCCATCGCCGGGTTCGGCTCGGCCAAGGGTTCGAACGAGGAAGCCTATCTCTTCCAGAAGTTCATCCGGCAGGGCTTCGGCACCAACAATGTCGATCACTGCACGCGGCTTTGCCATGCGTCCTCGGTTGCCGCGCTCATGGAAGGCGTCGGCTCAGGTGCGGTCTCGGCGCCGTTCAACGACGCGCTGAAAGCCGATTGCATCATCGTCATCGGCGCGCGCCCGACAACGAACCACCCCGTTGCCGCGACCTATTTCAAGCAGGCCGCCAAACAGGGTCGCAAGCTCGTCGTCATCGATCCGCGCAAGCAGGACCTGATGCGTCATGCGAGCCATTCGCTGGTCTTCAAGCCCGGCACGGACGTCGCGCTTCTCAACGCGATGCTCAATGTCATCATCACCGAGCGGCTCTATGACGAGCAATATATCCAAGCCAATGTCAGTGGCTTCGAAGCGCTGAAGGAGAAGGTGAAGGACTTCACGCCCGAGGCAATGGAGCCCGTCTGCGCGGTGCCGGCGGCGACCATTCGCGACGTGGCGCGGCTTTATGCCAAGTCGGAACGCTCGATCATCTTCTGGGGCATGGGCATCTCGCAGCACACGCACGGCACCGACAACTCGCGCTGCCTGATCGCGATGGCGCTGATCACCGGCCAGATCGGCCGACCCGGCACGGGGCTGCATCCGCTGCGCGGCCAGAACAACGTGCAGGGCGCCTCCGACGCCGGTCTCATCCCGATGGTTTATCCCGATTACCGTTCGGTGGAAGATGCCGATATCCGGGCCGAATTCGAAGATCTCTACGGCCGGCCGCTCGATGCCAAGCGCGGCTTGACCGTCGTGGAGATCATGGACGCGATCCATGATGGCGAGATCAGCGGCATGTATGTGATGGGTGAAAACCCGGCCATGTCGGACCCGGATCAGATCCATGCACGCGCGGCGCTCGCCAAGCTCGATCATCTGGTGGTGCAGGACATCTTCCTCACCGAAACCGCCTGGCACGCCGATGTCGTGCTGCCGGCTTCCGCGCATGCCGAGAAGCTCGGCACCTATACCAACACGAACCGGCAGGTTCAACTTGGCCGGCCGGCCATTTCTTTGCCGGGCGACGCGCGGCAGGATTGGGAGATCATCCAGGATCTCGCCAGGGCGTGCGGTCTCGACTGGCATTATGGCCATGTCTCGGAGGTTTACACCGAGATGGCTTCCGTCATGCCGTCGCTTAAGAACATCAGCTGGGATCGTGTCGAACGCGAAGGCTCCGTGACCTACCCGGCCGATGGTCCGGATGTTCCTGGCAACGAGATCATCTTCGTCAACGGTTTCCCGACCAGGGATCGACGCGGCAAGATCGTGCCGGCCGATCTTTTGCCGCCGGACGAAGTTCCAGACGAGGACTATCCTCTCGTGCTGACCACTGGGCGGCTGCTTGAACACTGGCACACCGGTGCCATGACGCGGCGCGCCGGCGTGCTCGATGCGATCGAGCCGGAAGGCATCGCCTCGATGAACCCGCGCGAAATCGAGCGGCGGGGCATGCGACAGGGCATAATGGTGAAGGTGGAGACGCGTCGGGGAACGGTTGAAGCGCTTCTTCGCGCCGACCGGGAAGTCGCAGATGGTATGATCTTCATGCCGTTCTGCTTCAACGAAAGTCCGGCCAACGTTTTGACGAATCCGCAGTTGGATCCGTTCGGCAAAATCCCGGAGTTCAAATATTGTGCCGCGCGCATAGGCCTTGCGGATACTGAAACAGCGGCTCTTGGCGAGAATCGAGGCAGTTCGTCGTTAACGAAAGAATTGCCCAATTCATAATCGCTTAATCTCTAAATAACCCTCCGGTAACGATATCCGCGTAAGACTTCACGTGCGGGGGATAAACGCCGCCGAAGCTCCGGAAAAGGTCTCGCGTCCCGGAGCGGCCCGCCCTTTAGCGCCTCCAGTTACAAAAACAGCCGCGCCTGCACGAAGCAGGCGCGGCTGTTTTTGTTTGACCTTCCGGTCGCCGTCAGATGTCGAAGAAGCGGTGCCGTCTCGTGTTGAACGGGCCGCACTCGATCTGGTGACGCAGCACAAAATCGTGGGGACGTGCAGATGCGGCAGGGCGATTGGCCCCGGCAAAGCGGCGACGCAGATTGTTCAGGAAGTCACGCATGCAATTCACTCTTGAGGGCTGGAAACGCGTGCACCGCATATAAGCTTGTCGCCGCGTCGCCGCCGACATGCCAGCGCCACTAAATGTCGCAAAAATGATTGTTGGGGGAATGCCCGGCTCGTCGACCAAACTGCACCATGACGGCGGCGTTGCCCGATGCTAGGGAAGCCCAAATGCACCGGAGACAGTCGTTTGGCAAAAGCGCTGATGTTGCAAGGAACCGGCTCGGATGTCGGCAAGACCGTTCTGGTGGCGGGGCTTTGCCGGCTTGCAGCAAACCGTGGCCTCCGGGTCAGGCCGTTCAAGCCGCAGAACATGTCGAACAACGCTGCCGTCGCGGAGGATGGCGGCGAGATGGGGCGGGCGCAGTGGCTGCAGGCGCTGGCCGCCCGTACGCCACCTTCGATCCACATGAACCCGATCCTCTTGAAGCCGGAAAGCGAGACCGGTAGCCAGGTGGTCGTCCACGGGCGTGTCGTGGGCAAGGCCAGGGGCAGGGACTACCAGGCGCTGAAGCCGCGGCTGCTCGAAAAGGTGATGGAGAGCTTTGCGCGTCTCAAGCAGGATTGCGATCTTGTCCTCGTCGAAGGCGCTGGTTCGCCGGCCGAAATCAATCTGCGCGCCGGCGATATCGCCAATATGGGGTTTGCGACGAAGGCCGGCGTGCCGGTCGTGCTCGTCGGCGACATCGACCGGGGCGGTGTGATCGCCTCGCTCGTCGGGACGCATCACATCCTGCCGGAGGAAGACCGGCGCATGATCTGCGGCTATCTGATCAACAAGTTTCGCGGTGATGTCAGTCTCTTCGACGAGGGGCTGGCGGCGATCACGCGGTTCACCGGCTGGCAAAGCTTCGGTGTCGTCCCTTGGCTGGCCGAGACGGCCCGATTGCCGGCCGAGGATTCCGTGGCGCTCGAGCGATTGGCGGCGGGATCGGCGCGGGCGCTGAAGGTTGCCGTACCCGTTCTGTCGCGGATCGCGAATTTCGACGATCTCGATCCGCTTGCGGCAGAGCCTGAGATCGACCTTGTCTATGTGCGCAACGGCGAACGCTTGCCTGACGATGCCGGCCTGATCGTGATCCCCGGCTCGAAATCAACCATCGGCGATCTGGCCGCTTTCCGGGCAAACGGGTGGGATCTCGATCTTGCGCGTCATGTGCGCCGCGGCGGGCACGTGGTCGGCATTTGCGGCGGATACCAGATGCTGGGTCGCAGCGTTGCCGATCCGCTTGGGCTCGAAGGCGCACCATCGCGCGTCGATGGGCTCGGGTTGCTCGACGTCGATACGGTGATGGCGCCCGATAAGGTCGTCCGAAATGTCTCCGCTCATTCGACGGTATTCGATGAGCCGTTACAGGGATATGAAATCCATCTCGGCGTCAGCGAGGGACCGGATGCGGCCCGCGCGCCGGTCACGATCGACGAGCGACCGGATGGCGCCACGACCGCCGATGGGCGTGTGATGGGCACCTATCTGCATGGGCTATTCGCAGCCGACGGGTTCCGCCGCGCCTATCTCGCTGCACTCGGAGTTAGAGCCGTAGCAGACAGTTATGCGCAAGGCGTCGACGCCGCTCTCGACGCCATCGCCGCGCGGCTGGAACAGGTACTCGATGTCGACGGGCTTCTCGGTTCGGCCGCGTCTGTCTGATGCGCGGAGGCTCGAACGCGATTGACACCGATCGGGCGCCACGCCTATCTCTAGTGCATCGAAAGGTTTCCTGAGCGCCATTGGCGTTCGGGGATGAAAAGGGAATGCGAGGGGTGGACCCAATTCGGGCGCCTTGATCGCAGCCGACCCCGCGACTGTAGAGTGGCGAGGCTTTCCCATCCGGCGATTGCGTCTCGTTGGTCGATGCCCGGCATGGTGCAGGGCAGGCCATCGATGGGCAATCACTGGAAAAGCCACTGGAGTGGCGACTGCGCAGAACCACGGCTGGACGCCTCCTGTCTACGAATCGTCCGCCGGCGCAGCCGCCGCAAGCTCCGGGAAGGTGAGGGACAAGCCGTTGCACCGGACCTTCGGGTCCGGTGCTGCAGCCACGAGCCAGGAGACCTGCCTGTCGACATCGAACCTAGAGGGACGGGGTGTTCCGCTCTTGGCCAACAGTCTCGTTGCCGGGGGACCGGTCTATGGGGGAGACTGCGCGGTCAGGCGAACACGCCGTTCAGAGGCCTTTATGGCCTATCTGACACGGGAGTTGTCTTCATGATCGTCTTCAAGCGCGGCGTAGCAGCCGCATTCTTTACTGTGCTTGCCTCGTCTGCCTACGCCCATCATCCAATGGGCGGCGAGACGCCCTCAACCTTCTCTGCAGGTCTTTTGTCCGGCATCGGGCATCCGATCATCGGGCTCGACCATCTGGCGTTCATCATCGCCGTCGGTATTGCGGCCACGCTCACGCGCCATCGCTTTGCCATGCCGCTTTTCTTCATCGGCGCGACTGTTCTCGGCACGCTTGTTCACCTCGCAGCGCTGGGTCTCCCTTTCGTGGAAGTCATGGTCGCGCTGTCGGTCGCGGTGCTCGGCATCATGCTGCTTTCGGGCCGCGCTTATGCTCCGGCCGCCTACGCTGCCGTCTTTGCGCTGGCCGGCCTGTTTCATGGTCACGCCTATGGCGAAGCCGTGTTCGGAGCCGAGACGACACCGGTGCTCGCCTATCTCGCCGGCTTTGCAGCCACGCAGTACCTGATCGCGATCGGTGCTGGCCTCGCCGCGACGGCACTGTTCGCCACCGGCCGGACTGCCGACAACGTCGCCTTGCGGATCTCGGGCGGCGTCGTTGCAGGCGTCGGTGCCTTGCTCGTCGGCGAGCATCTGCTTGCCGCCATCGGTCTTGCCTGACCACATGGCGGAACAGCGCAACGGGGCGGTCTTCGTCCTTGGCGGAGCCCGCTCCGGCAAATCGGCCTATGCCGAAAAGCTGGCGCGGGAAACCGGCCTTCCGCGCCACTACGTCGCGACGGCGCAGGCCTTCGACGACGAGATGCGGGCGAGGATCGCGCGGCACAGGGTCGATCGTGGCGCGGACTGGGTAACCCATGATTGCCCGCTTTCGCTCACCGGGGTCCTGCGCGAGCACATCCGGCCGGACCGCGTCGTGCTGGTGGATTGCCTGACGCTTTGGGTCACCAATCTGATGATGGAGGAGCAGGGCGATGCCGCGATGGACGCTGCTTTCGACGATCTCGTCTCGCTCCTCGCCAGCCCGCCCGGTCGCGTGATCCTCGTCTCCAACGAGGTCGGCCTCGGCATCGTGCCGGAAAATTCCATGGCGCGCGCCTTTCGCGATCACGCAGGGCGCCTGCACCAGAAAATCGCTGCGGTCGCAGGCGAAGTCTACTTCGTCGCCGCCGGCCTGCCGCTCAAAATGAAGGGTTAGCTCCCATGCAATCGAAGATACCGGCAACGGTGATCACCGGCTTTCTCGGCGCCGGCAAGACGACGATCATTCGCAACCTGCTGATGAACGCGCAAGGCCGCCGCATCGCGCTTATCATCAATGAATTCGGCGATCTGGGCGTCGATGGCGACGTGCTCAAGGGCTGCGGTGCAGAAACCTGTAGCGAAGACGACATCGTGGAACTGACAAATGGCTGCATCTGCTGCACGGTCGCCGACGATTTCATCCCGACGATGGAAAAGCTTCTGGAACGGGACCGGCTGCCGGATCACATCGTCATCGAAACCTCCGGCCTCGCGCTGCCGCAACCGCTCGTCAATGCCTTCAACTGGCCGGGCATCAAGGAGCGGGTGACGGTCGATGGCGTCGTCACCGTCGTCGACAGCGCAGCGGTTGCAGCCGGGCGCTTCGCCGATGACGAGGACCGCGTCGATGCGCTCCGTGCCGCCGACGAGAGCCTCGATCACGAAAGCCCGCTGGAGGAGCTTTTCGAGGATCAACTGACTGCGGCCGACCTCATCATCCTGAACAAAAGCGATCTCGTCGATGCGGCGGGTCTCAGCGCTGTGCGCAACGATGTGGCGGCGCGCACCAGCCGCAAGCCGCAGATGATCGAAGCATCCGGTGGCGAGGTATCGGCGGCTGTCCTGCTCGGTCTCGGCGTCGGCACCGAAAGCGATATCGCCAATCGCCGATCCCATCACGAGATCGAGCATGAGAATGGCGAGGAGCACGATCACGACGATTTCGAAAGCTTCGTCGTCGATCTGGGCGGTGTCGCTGCACCCGATCGCTTTTCGAAAGCGCTGAGGGACATCATCGCCACCCACGACATTTTGCGGCTCAAAGGCTTCGCAGATGTCGCAGGTAAGCCCATGCGGCTTGTGGTGCAGGCGGTCGGGAGCCGCGTCGACAGCTATTTCGACCGCGCCTGGAAGCCAGGAGAGGAGCGCGGGACACGCCTCGTCGTGATCGGACTTCACGATGGACTCGACGAGGCGGCGATCACCGCAGCCCTGCAGGATGCCGCGCGATGACATCAAAACGTCGATCACGCTGTGTCGGCTGCAGGCGACGGCGGCCATGCACCTCCTTTTGAGCCAGAAGGGATCGATCGCCGACGCAGACGAGGCGATCGATCTCGGCCAGACGCCGGGCGACATCCTGTTCCTGTCGGCTGCCGATACGGAGCTGGCGGCAATCGCTTCTGCCAAGGCCGCCGGCGGGGCCTCTCACCGCTCGGTCCGCGTCGCCAGCCTCATGACGCTGAAGCATCCGATGTCGGTCGATACCTATATAGAGCGCACGGCGCGCCATGCGCGGCTGATCATCGTGCGCGCGCTCGGCGGCGCCAGCTATTTCGCCTATGTGCTCGATGCACTGCTGGCGACGGCGGCGCGCGAGGGCATCGCGCTCGTTGTTCTGCCGGGTGACGACAAAGCTGATCCCGGTCTCGATCGCTATTCGACCGTTGCCCCGGCGGACCGGAACGCGCTCTGGGCGTTCCTCAGTGAAGGCGGAGCCGATAACGCACGCGGCTTGCTCGATTACGCCGCAGCGATGGTGGATGGTGCGCCGAGACCGGGCGAGGCGGTTCCGCTCATGCGTGCGGGGGTGTGGCTGGCTCCGGTCTCCCCGTATCCCGAGCCTGTCGAGGGGACAGGGAAACGGGGCATCGCGGCCATCGTATTTTACCGCGCACTTGTCCAAAGCGGGCAGACGGCGCCGGTGAAAGCCTTGGTCGACGCGCTGGCAGCTCGAGGCTTCGCCGTCACGCCGCTTTACGTCTCCAGCCTCAAAGACCCCGTTTCGATCGCTGCCGTCGAACGAAGCTTTGCCGAGGCGCCGCCGGACGTCGTCATTAATGCCACCGGTTTCGCCGTCTCGGCGCCGGGCGGTGAAACCAAAGGGACCGTGCTGGAATCAACCGGCGCCCCGGTGCTTCAGGTGGTGTTCTCCGGGTCGGCGCGATCTGCGTGGGAAGCGTCGGCGCAAGGGCTGTCGGCACGCGATCTTGCAATGCATGTGGCGTTGCCTGAAGTAGACGGGCGGGTCCTGTCGCGTGCCGTCTCGTTCAAATCGGCCGAGCGGTACGATGAGACGGTCGAGGCGAATATCGTCGCGCACGAGCCTTTGGCAGACCGCATCGATTTTGTGGCCGACCTTGCTGTGAACTGGGCGCGCTTGCGCCGAACTGCACCCTCCGACCGCCGCGTCGCGATCGTGCTCGCCAATTATCCGAACCGTGACGGGCGGCTGGGCAACGGCGTCGGCCTGGATACGCCGGCCGGCACCATCGAAGTGCTGAAGGCGATGCAAGGCGCGGGCTATGTGGTCGACGATCTGCCTGCCGATGGCGATGCGTTGATCACCGCGCTGATGGCCGGGCCGACCAATGCCGCCGTCGATGCCCGCGAAATTCGCGAGACGATGGCGCTCAATGATTACAAGGCGTTCTTCGCAACACTTCCCGCATCGATTCAGGAAGAGGTGGTCGCCCGCTGGGGTGCACTGGAGCAGGGCCCGTTCATCCTTGGCGACCGCTTCGCGCTGCCGCTGATGCGGTTCGGCGAGACGGTCGTCGGCATCCAGCCTGCGCGCGGCTATAACATCGATCCGAAGGAAACCTACCACGCGCCCGATCTCGTGCCGCCGCATGGATACATCGCCTTCTATGCCTGGCTGCTTACGGTCTATGGCGCCCATGCCATCGTCCACATGGGAAAGCACGGCAATCTCGAATGGCTGCCCGGCAAGGCGCTGGCGCTTTCGGACCGGTGCTATCCGGAAGCCGTGTTCGGGCCGACGCCCCATGTCTACCCGTTCATCGTCAATGATCCAGGCGAGGGGACGCAGGCCAAGCGCCGCTCGTCTGCGGTGATCATCGATCATCTGACCCCGCCGCTGACGCGCGCCGAGAGTTACGGGCCGTTGAAGGATCTGGAGGCGCTGGTCGACGAATATTACCAGGCGCTCGGCACCGATCCACGCCGGATCAGGCTTCTCAAACGCCAGATTCTCGATCTCGTACGCGATATCGGCCTCGACCATGACGCCGGCATCGCAAACGGCGACGGCGACGACGCGGCGCTGGAAAAGCTCGACGCCTATCTGTGCGACCTGAAGGAAATGCAGATCCGGGATGGGCTGCATGTGTTTGGCGTCGCGCCTGAGGGTCGGCTTTTGACGGACCTGACGGTTGCTCTGGCGCGCGTGCCACGCGCTCAGGGTGAAGGCGGTGATCAAAGCCTGCAGCGGGCGATCGCGTTGGATGCTGTTCTCGAATTCGACCCGCTCGATTGCGACATGGCCGAAGTCTGGAAAGGCTCGAAGCCAACAATTCTTGCCGATCTAACGCCCGATCCCTGGCGCACCGCCGGCGATACCGTCGAGCGCATCGAGCTACTGGCGGCGAGGCTCGTGCGCGGTGAAGTCAACTGCCTGGCCGATTGGACGGCGACCCGAGCCGTTCTTCAGGAGCTCGAGACAAGATTGAAGCCGTCCATTGTCGCATCGGGGCCGGCCGAAATCGCCGGCACGCTTGCGGCGCTTGACGGGCGGTTCGTGCCGCCCGGACCATCCGGAGCGCCGACGCGGGGACGGCCGGACGTTCTGCCGACCGGGCGAAACTTCTATTCGGTCGACAGCCGCGCCGTGCCGACGCCGGCCGCCTGGGAGCTTGGCCGCAAGTCGGCGGAGCTCCTGATCACGCGCTATGCGCAGGACCATGGCGATTGGCCGACCTCGCTCGGCATCACCGCCTGGGGCACGTCCAACATGCGCACTGGCGGCGACGACATTGCCCAGGCGCTGGCGCTCATCGGCGTGAAACCCGTGTGGGACCACGCGTCGCGCCGAGTAACCGGCTACGAGATCATTCCACCGGCGATGCTCGGGCGGCCGCGGGTCGATGTGACGCTCAGGATCTCCGGCTTCTTCCGTGATGCGTTTCCTGACCAGATCGCGCTCTTCGACAAGGCGGTCCGCGCGGTGGGCGCTTTGGATGAGGATGCGGCGGAGAACCCTATCGCGAGCCGGATGCGGGCCGAAGCCGAGGCTCTGAAGGCGCAGGGGATGGAGGAGAAAGCCGCGATGAAGCGCGCCGGCTATCGTGTCTTCGGGTCGAAACCCGGTGCCTATGGCGCGGGGCTGCAAGCGCTCATCGACGAAAAAGGCTGGGCGGAGCGTGCCGATCTCGCCGAAGCCTATCTCGTCTGGGGCTCTTATGCCTATGGGGCGCAGGCCGAAGGCATCGCGGAACGCGGCCTCTTCGAAGAGCGGCTCGGGACGGTGGAGGCGGTTGTCCAGAACCAGGACAACCGCGAGCACGACCTGCTCGATTCGGACGATTACTACCAGTTCGAAGGCGGGATGACGGCGGCGGTCGAAGCGCTGAAGGGCGCGCGCCCGGCGGTCTATCACAACGATCATTCACGGCCGGAAAAGCCGGTGATCCGCTCGCTGGAGGAAGAGATCGGCAGGGTCGTGCGCGCCCGGGTCGTCAATCCGAAATGGATCGCCGGCGTGATGCGCCATGGCTACAAGGGCGCTTTCGAGATCGCCGCGACCGTCGACTACATGTTCGCTTTTGCCGCGACGACGGGCGCGGTGCGCGACCACCACTTCGAACTCGCCTATCACGCCTTCTTGGTGGATGAAGACGTTCGGGACTTCATGCGAGAGAAGAATGCGGAGGCGCTGAAGGAAACCTCAGCCCGCTTCATGGAAGCGATCGACCGCGGCATGTGGACGCCGAAAAGCAATTCCGCCAAGTTCGATCTGGCCAAACTCATGGAGGGTGCGTCGTGACGAAGACCAGACAAGGCCGCTGCCTTTGCCGGGCCGTGCGCTTCGAAACATCGGGCGATCCGAAATGGGTGTCCTTCTGCCATTGCGAATCCTGCCGCCGGGCGCTCTCGGCTCCCGTCGCCGCCTTCGCATCGTTTTCGGAAGATCAGGTGCGTTTCACCGGCGCCGCGCCGCAGACTTTCCGCTCTTCGCCTGACGTGGAGCGTGCCTTTTGTGGGCAGTGCGGATCACCCATCTGGTACCGCCACGACGATCTTCACGGTGACTATCACCTGCTTCTCGCCGCTTTCGAGGACGACCACGACTGGCAGATCGAGAAGCATGATTTCTATGGCGAGCATCTGCCCTGGCTCGTCGTCGGCGACACGTTGCCCAAAGAGGATTGATGGAAGATGGCTGAAAAGTCCGAGAAGCTGGCCAGTTTGAGCGAAGAAGAGCTCAATGCGCGCCACGCGGAGAAGATGAAGAAGAAGAAGGCCGCGCGCGACAAGATCATCGCCACCAAGACGATCGAGAAGGGGCTGACGATCGTCCACACCGGCAAGGGCAAGGGCAAGTCGACGGCCGCATTCGGCCTCGTCTTCCGCGCGCTCGGCAACGGCATGAAGGTCGGCGTCGTGCAGTTCGTCAAAGGCAAGTGGGGAACGGGCGAGCGCAACGTGCTCGACAAGTTCCCCGAGCAGGTGACGCTCGCCACTATGGGCGAGGGCTTCACCTGGGAAACGCAGGACCGCGCACGCGACATCGCGGCCGCCCAGGCGGCATGGGAAAAGGCGAAGGCGATGATCCTCGACGACGAGCATCAGATGGTCTTATGCGACGAGCTCAACATCGTGCTGCGCTACGATTATCTCCCGCTCGATGAGATCATCGACGTGCTCAAGGCGAAGCCTGAGATGAAGCACGTGATCATCACCGGACGGAACGCCAAGGACGAACTGATCGAATTTGCCGATCTCGTCACCGAAATGGAAATGATCAAGCACCCGTTCCGATCCGGCGTCAAAGCGCAGGTCGGCATCGAGTTCTGAGCGTTTGTTCCCTCACTTCACGTAGATGTGAAACCGTCGTCGTCTTTTTCACGGAACGGGTCGGCGCATGTCACGGTTGCGTTCTCGACTTCAATCGTGACGAGGAAGATGATGAAAAGTTCCACCTATATCCGCGCCATCGCAGCTTCGACGGCTCTCGCTTTCGCCGCTCCGGTCTGGGCGCAAGTGAACGAGACCTATTACACGGGCAATGGCTCGATCCAGGTCGAAACGGTTGCATCGGGCTTCGGTCAGCCGTGGGGCATGGTTCAGTTGCCGGACGACACCTGGCTCGTCACCGAAAAGGAAGGCAACCTTCTTCTGATCGGTGCCGATGGGGCGCCGTCGGAGCCGATTTCGGGCGCGCCGGAAGTGGATGCCCGCGGCCAGGGCGGTTTGCTCGATGTTGCGCTCGATCCCGCCTTCGACGAGAACCGGTTGATCTATCTGAGCTTTGCGGAGCCTGGCCCCGACGGCACCAACTCGACTGCCGTCTTCAAGGCGCGTCTGTCTGATGACGGCACTGCGCTCGAGGAAGGCGAGGTCATCTTCTCGCAGCAGCCGAAGCTGCCGAGCACCGCGCATTACGGCTCGCGTCTGGTCTTCGACAATGACGGCCTGCTCTACGTCACGCTCGGCGAACGATCCGACGCGGAGTTCCGCGGCCAGGCGCAGGATCTCGACAGCCATCTCGGCAAGGTCGTGCGCATCAACACCGATGGCAGCGTGCCGGAGGACAACCCGTTTGTCGATCAGGCCGAAGCGCTTCCGGAAATCTTCTCCTATGGCAACCGCAACGTGCAGGCCGCAGCGCTCAACCCCGAAACCGGCGTGCTTTGGGAGATCGAACATGGCCCGCGTGGCGGCGACGAACTGAACATCATCGAGGCCGGCAACAATTATGGTTGGCCGCTGGTGACCGAAGGCGTCGAATATTCGGGCGATCCGATCAATGAAGGTGAAGCGACGATGGAAGGTGTGACCGATGCGATCCTGACCTGGACGCCGGTCATTGCGCCCTCCGGCATGATCTTCTATCAGGGCGACGCCTTCCCTGACTGGCAGGGCGACATCTTCGTCGGCGGTCTGGCCTCGACGGCGCTCGTCCATGTCGCTGTCGATGGCGACACGGCCACGGAAGAGGCGCGCTACCTGGAAGATCTGGGCCTGCGTATTCGTGACGTCGCCGAAGGGTCGGATGGGTCGATCTATGTGCTGACCGACGAAGCCAACGGGCAGATCCTGCGCATTTCGCCTGCCGACTGATCGTCTGACGGCAAATACCGAGCATCAGTGCCACCGCGTCCGCGTGGTGGCACTTCTTATTTCAATAGCCGATCAACGCCCGGATCGGATGGTCGGCATCCATCAGCAGGCGCACGGCAAGCGCGATGCACACAAGTACCAGAAGCGGGCGGATCAGCTTCGCCCCGTTCTTCATCGCGAGACCCGCGCCCACCCGCGCACCCGCAAACTGCGCCACACCCATCAAAAGCCCGATCTTCCAATGGACCACGCCCATCAGGGCGAAGACGACGAAGCCGCCGAGATTGGATGCGAAGTTCAAGAGCTTGGTGTGGGCCGTCGCCTTCAGGACGCCGAAGCCGGCGAGCGCCACGAAGGCGAGCATGAAGAACGATCCGGTCCCCGGTCCAAACAGGCCGTCATAAAAGCCGATCAGCGGAACGAGAAGCACGCCGAAGAGAGCTGGGCGCATGCGTTCGGCACGATCGACGTCGTTGAGATCCGGCTTGAAGGCGAAGTACAGCGCGATCAGGATCAGCAGTACCGGCAGCAGCGTTGCAAGCACGATTCCGGGCATCACGGTTGCCAGAAGCGCGCCTGCGCAAGCGCCGACGAACGAATAGACCGCCCAACGCCACTGCTTCTTCAGGTCGACATGGCCTTTCTTCGAGTAGGCGATCGTCGCGGAAGCCGAGCCGAACAGCGATTGCAGCTTGTTCGTGCCGAGCGATTCAACCGGCGGAACGCCCGCCAGCAGCAAGGCCGGCACGGTGATCAGCCCGCCACCGCCCGCGATGGCATCGATGAAACCTGCAAGGAATGCGGCGAGCACGAGGATCAACGTCGCTGTGGATAAGATGTCTTCCAATGGAGAATGCCGCGCCCGTGTGTTTTGATCGCCTATGGCAGAGCCTGGACGCGGCGGCAATGGTGTCGTCGGTCTGCATGCCCCGAATCGGCTTGTGCGCGCAGGCCGGTTCGTTTGTGGCGGCGCATTGGGGCGCGATCGCTTTTGCAGGCGGCCGCGGTCGATCATGAAACTGCTCCGCAATCTGGGAGTTGCGCTGACCCATCGCCGCCGGCGCAATCGACTCGCTCGCAGGCTCGATCCCAAACCGCAGATCGTGGCGCAGATGCTCCTGCTGTTTCGCACCATCCTGGCGGACGGGATCGTGCGCGAGAAGGAAATGAACGTCTTCTCCGACATCTGCGGCCGGCAGTTCGGCGTTCTGTCCGAAGAGATGACAGCGCTGCACAGCTATCTGGAGCGATGGCAGCGGCGCGACGACGCGGAAGCGCACATCGCCTCGCTGAGCCAATTGCCGATGGAGCAGCGGCGGCGTCTCGTCGACCTCATGACGGAGATCGCGTCCGTGCCTGGCGATGGAGAGGCGGAGCCCGGCGTATTCAACCGCCAAGCGCAGATATTCATTTCAGATGCCCGGACGGCCCTCGGTCTCTCGTCGCAGGAATGGCAGCCGGCACCTGCACAAAATCACCGGAAAGCCTGAGCCTTTCGTTTGACCGGGAAGGTGCGCTCGACTAGCTTCGCGGGGCACGATGGCGCCCGATCGATGGATGCGGGCTGAGAGAAAATCCGGTGAGACCGACCGAAATCCGGGGTCGATTCCGGAAGCTGTCAGAGCTTCAGACCGCACCCTCATCCGGTGCAGCGGGCGTTGCGTGCGGATTCGCGTTCCAACCGAGAGCCGCCGCCCATGACCGCCTTACGCGCTGACCCGTCCAAAGAAACGATCGGCATCATGGTCTGCGGCCATGGCAGCCGAAACCAGAATGCGGCGCGGGAATTCTCCACGGTCGCGGAGGGTCTGCGCGCGCGCTATCCGGGCGTGCCGGTCGAATACGGCTATCTCGAATTTTGCAATCCGGTGATCTCGGCCGGGCTTGATTCGCTGCGCGCTCAAGGGGCAACAAAGATTCTCGCCGTGCCCGGCATGCTGTTTGCGGCCGGCCACGCCAAGAATGACATTCCCTCCGTGCTCAACACCTATCAGGCGGAGCATCGCGACGTCGTCATCCATTATGGGCGCGAGCTCGGGGTCGATCTTAAGATGATCCGGGCTGCGGGCGACAGGATCGCAGAAGCCATTGCCGAGGCGGATGCCGCCCATGGACCAGTCGATCGCCATGAGACGCTGCTGATGGTCGTCGGCCGCGGCGCTTCCGATCCTGATGCCAATTCCAACGTCACCAAGGTGATGCGCATGATCTGGGAGGGCATGGGCTTCGGCTGGGGCGAGACCTGCTATTCGGGCGTTACGTTTCCGCTCGTGGAGCCCGGCCTCGATCACGCGGCTCGGCTCGGCTACCGCCGCATCGTCGTTTTTCCCTACTTCCTCTTCACCGGCGTGCTCGTGAAGCGGATCTACAGCTACACGGATGCGGTTGCGGAACGGCATCCGGACATCCAGTTCGTCAAGGCGTCCTATCTGAACGACCACCCGCTCGTGCTCGACACGTTCCAGGACCGCGTTCAGGAAATCCTCGACGGCCAGGCGCTGATGAATTGCCAGATGTGCAAATATCGCGAGCAGGTGCTGGGCTTCGAAGCGGAAGTCGGCCTGCCGCAGGAGAGCCACCACCACCATGTGGAAGGCATTGGCGGTGGGCTTGAAAACTGCCCCTGCAAGGGCGACTGCGACGCGTCATGCCGCGATCCGGAATTCTGCCGCATCCACGGCCTGCCGTTCACACCGGTGCACAGCCATGCGCAACCGGCCGCTCTGGAGCCTGTCGGGCACGTCCATGAGCACGGCCACCATCACCACGATCACGAGCATCATCACCATCACCATCATGGTCACGACCATGATCATCATCATCATCATGGGTCTGAGCACGATCACAGCCATGACCATTCTCACGACCACGACCACGACCACGATCATGGCCACGGGCATGCGCATCATCACCATCCCTATCCCCATGCGGATCATCCGCTGGGGCCGCGCTCCATGGAGAAGCCGAAGGGGACGGGCGGTCGCTGATGCCGCTCTTCGATGCCTATCTGATGGCCGACTGGTCGGCAGCAGGCGTGCCGAGGCTCGGCAAGGATTCGATCTGGATCGCCTATGGCGTGCGCGAGGGAGGCGGCTTCACGCTTCTCTGGAACAACAATCTGCCGACGCGGCACGCTGCGCTTGAACGCATTGCGGAGACCATGCGGGACTGCGCGACGTCGGGGCTGCGCCTGATGGCCGGCTTCGATTTCGCCTTTGGCTATCCGCAGGGCACCGCCGAACAGTTGACTGGGAGCCCGCGCTGGGACGCGATCTGGGCGCATCTCGCTGATGCGATCATCGATGGCCCCGACAATGGCTCCAACCGGCTTGCGGTGGCGGCACGTCTCAACGGCAGGCTTCTGCCGGAACACGGCGTGCGGTTCTGGGGCAACGGAACGAAGACCGAGCATGTCGGACTTTCGCGGACGAAGGCAGGCTTTCAGGCCGGGAGCATTTCCGAGCGGCGCGTGATCGAGCGGCATCTGCCGGGCGCAAAGACGCTGTGGCAGCTCGCCGGCGCTGGCGCCGTCGGCAGCCAGAGCCTTGTCGGCATTGCGGGGCTGGAACGCCTGCGGCGGCATCCCGACCTTGCCGGCAAGATCAGGGTCTGGCCCTTCGAGACCGGCTTTGCGCACGACCTGGATGCACCGATTGTCATCACCGAAATCTATCCTTCGCTTCTGCCCATCACCCAAAGGCCAGATGAGCCCTGCCTGGACGCAGCGCAGGTGCGCACCGTGGTTGAAACCTTCGCATCGCTCGACGCCGAGGACGCGCTAAAGCCGCACCTTGCCGCACCCGACAGCCTTTCCGAAATTGATCGCGCTGCGGTTCTCTCAGAGGAGGGCTGGATCGTCGGATCGACATTCGCGCGTGCCGGGTCGACTTCGGTCGCTCGGGCGCTGCCTCAAGTCGCGACAGCGCCGATCGCCAATGCGCCGAGATCGGCCAACGCCACATCAGATTCGCAGCCCCTCGACTATGTCCGTGATCCCGACGAAATCTATCGCCGCTCCTTCGTAACGATCGAGGCCGAGGCCGATTTCTCGAAGCTGTCCAGCGATTTGCACGCGATTGCTGTGAGATTGATTCACGCCTGCGGCATGGTCGATCTCGTCGACTGTATCGCGGCTTCAAACGATGCTGCGACGTCTGGGCGGGCTGCGCTTCGAGCGGGAGCGCCGATCCTGTGCGACGTGGAAATGGTGCGTCACGGCATCATCTCGCGGAGCCTCCCTGCCGAGAATGAGGTGCTTTGCCTGCTCAACGATCCCTCGGTACCCGCCCTGGCGAAGAAGCAGGGGACGACACGGTCGGCCGCACAGGTCGATCTCTGGCTGCCGCGTCTGGAAGGTGCGATCGTCGCGATCGGCAACGCGCCGACCGCGCTCTTCCGGCTTCTGGAACTGATCGAGGCGGGTGCGCCGAAGCCGGCGCTCATCATCGGAATGCCGGTCGGTTTCGTTGGTGCTGTGGAATCGAAGGAAGCGCTCGCAAGCCGACCCCACGGGGTGCCGTTCATCACGGTTCACGGCCGGCGTGGCGGCAGCGCCATGGCCTCGGCCGCCGTCAATGCCCTCGCGCTGGAGGCCGGTCGATGAGCGCAGCGGATGGAAAACCTGCCGATAGGACAACGCCATGGCTCACCATCATCGGGATCGGTGAAGAGGGTGTGGCGGGCCTTTCTTCGAGGGCGTTGGCGGCGATTGCCGGAGCGGAAGCGATTCTTGGCGCGCGTCGCGTGCTCGACGCGCTGTCGGGCGTCGATCTCACTGGTAAGACGGTCCTCGACTGGAGCGCTGGCTTCGAGCCGACGATGGTCGCCATCCTTGCCCGACGCGGCTCTCCTCTCGTCATCCTTGCAACGGGTGATCCGATGCATTTCGGCATCGGATCGACGCTCGCACGTCATATCCCACCTGCCGAAATGGCGATCGTCGGCGTGTCCTCGGCGTTTTCGCTGGCGGCTGCCCGGCTTGGCTGGCCGCTGCAGGATGTCGCCTGCATCTCGCTGCACGGACGCCCTGTCGCTCGCCTGGCCGCCCATCTGGCCGACGGGCAGCGCATTCTGGCGCTCACCTCCGATGGCCAGACGGTGCATGAGGCGGCGGCGCTTCTCACCCGTGCCGGCTATGGTGCGTCACGGCTGACGGTGCTCGAGCATCTGGGCGGACCGAAAGAGCGTATCGTTCACCTGAATGCCAGCGGGGCCGATGGCTATCGTTTCGCGGACTTCAACACGCTGGCGATCACCTGCATCGCCGATGCCGACGTGGTGATCGATGGGGCGATGTCCGGTCTTCCCGACGATGCCTTCGAACATGACGGCCAGATGACCAAGCGCGAGATCCGGGCAGCCGTGCTGGCGCATTTGCGTCCAGGCGGCAGTCGCCTGCTGTGGGATGTCGGCGCGGGATGCGGGTCGATCGCCGTCGAATGGCTGCGGGCTGCGCCGCTCGCGCGAGCAATTGCGATCGAGCCGGTCGAGCGCCGGCTCGCCATGATACGCAGCAATGCCGAGACGTTTGGCGTGCCGCACCTGACAATCGTTGAAGGCCGCGCGCCTGATGGGCTTGCCGGGTTGGACAAGCCCGACGCTATCTTCATCGGTGGCGGAATTTCGACGGAGGGCACGTTCGAGACGGCGTGGGCAGCGCTTCAAGACAACGGTCGGCTTGTTGCGAGTGCGGTGACGCTCGAAAGCGAGGCGCGGCTTCTTGATCTACACGCCCGCTTCGGCGGGAATCTCGTGCGCATGGCCGTCTCGCGGGCCGAGCCCGTCGGCCGTTTCATGGGGTGGAAGCCGCTGATGCCGGTGACGTTGTGGTCCGTGACGAAGGCAACGGACGGTTCAGGGGGAGGGCAGCGATGAGCGGCACGCTCTATGGGCTCGGCGTCGGCCCCGGCGACCCTGAACTCCTGACACTGAAGGCGTATCGCGTCCTCACATCGGCGCCCGTCGTCGCCTATCCTGCGCCGGACAGCGGCGAGAGCTTCGCACGCTCGATCGTCGCTGGGTTCCTGAAACCTGAGCAGCGCGAAATCCCGATCATCGTGCCGATGCGCGTGGAGCGTTTCCCGGCCCGCGCGGTCTACGACAAGGCGGCCGCCGAGATCGGTGCGGCTCTTTCCGCGGGCGACGATGTCGCGGTGCTCTGCGAAGGCGATCCGTTCTTCTACGGGTCCTTCATGTATCTCTTCGAGCGGCTCGCCGGAGCGCACCGGACCGAGATCGTGCCCGGCGTCTCCTCCATGGTGGCGGCAGCTGCCGCTGCCGGCCGGCCGCTTGCCGCACGCAACGACGTGCTGACGGTCTTGCCGGCGCCGCTCGACGATGCCGCGCTTCGAGCACGGATAGAGACCGCAGACGCGCTTGCGATCATCAAGATCGGCCGCCATTTCAACCGGATCAGGCATTTGCTTCAAACATTGAATCTGGAGGCTGCGAGCCTCTATCTCGAACGCGTGACGCTTGCATCCGAGCGCGTGCTGCCGCTTCGCGCAGTCGCCGAGGATGCCGCGCCTTATTTCTCGATGATCCTCGTCTACAAGGGTGCGGAAGACTGGATTGCCGATCTCACGGGAGTGAGACGATGAAGCCGGCGATCGTCATCCTGTCGACCCATGCGGTGCCCCTGGCGCAGCGGGTCGCCGCCGCGGTCGGCGGCGAGGTGCATGGGCTTGCACGCCGGGTGGAGGGCGTCGACGTGCCGTTCGATGATACGGGTGCCCACTTCGGAGCGCTCTATCGGGAGGGCCTCCCGATTGTCGCAGTGATGGCGAGTGGTGCGATTATCCGGCTTCTGGCACCGCATCTTGCCGACAAGCATGGCGAGCCGCCGGTCGTCGCCGTTTCCGAAGATGGCGCAAGCGTCGTGCCGCTGCTCGGTGGGCATCATGGCGCGAACGATCTCGCCCGCGCGATTGCGGCCGCACTCTCGGCCCATGCGGCGATCTCGACTGCCGGCGACCTGCGCTTCGGCGTGGCGCTCGACGATCCGCCCGCGGGATACCGTTTGGCGAACCCGCAAGACGCGCGCGGGGTGATGGCCGATCTCGTTGCTGGTGCATCCGTGCGCCTTAAAGGGCAGGCTGCGTGGCTTGAGGAAAGCCGTCTGCCCATCGACGCCGGTGGTGCGGTCACGCTGACGGTCACAGACGCGGCAAAGGCTCCGGGACAGAGCGAACTCGTCTATCACCCTGCGACGCTCGTTTTCGGCATGGGTTGCGAGCGCGGTGCGTCCGCTGCTGAAGCCACCGCCCTTGCCGAAGAGGCGCTCGCGTCTGCTGGCCTTGCTCCCGCAAGTCTCGCGGCTGTGGTCTCGCTCGATCTCAAGGCGGATGAGACCGCAATCCACGCCGTCGCCGCGCATTTCGGCGTGCCGGCGCGCTTTTTCGATGCGGCGACGCTCGAAGCCGAAGCGCATCGGCTCGAAAATCCATCCGATATCGTCTTTGCGGAAGTCGGCTGTCACGGCGTGGCCGAAGGCGCGGCGCTCGCAGCTGTGGGTCCGGAAGGCGCGCTCATCGTCCCGAAGCGCAAGACCCGCGCCGTCACGGCCGCCATCGGGCGGGCGATCGCCCCTCTGGACGCCGAAACGATCGGGCGGGCGCGGGGTACGCTCTTCATCGTCGGCATCGGGCCCGGCAGCGACGCGTGGCGCTCGCCGGAAGTGAGCGGCATGGTGGAGCAGTCGACCGATCTTGTCGGCTACGGCCTCTATATCGACCTGCTTGGGCGCCTCGCAGATGGCAAGGTGCGGCATGATTTCGATCTCGGCGCGGAGGAACTGCGCGTGCGCCATGCGATGGAGCTTGCTAGCACCGGGCGGACCGTTGCGCTCGTCTGTTCGGGCGATGCCGGCATCTACGCGATGGCGACGCTTGCCTTCGAGCTTCTGGACAAGGCCGGCGGTGAGGCGGGGCTGACGGATGCGGCGCGGCGGATCGAGATCGTCGTGTCGCCGGGTATTTCCGCTCTGCAGGCGGCAGCCGCGCGCGTCGGTGCGCCGCTCGGGCATGATTTCTGCACGATTTCGCTGTCGGATCTTCTGACGCCCTGGGCAGACATCCAGCGGCGCGTGAAGGCAGCGGCGGAGGGTGATTTCGTGATCGCCTTCTACAATCCGGTCTCGAAGCGCCGGCGCACGCAGCTTGCGCATGCCCGCGACGTGCTGCTGCGACATCGGCCGGCGGATACACCCGTGGTGCTCGCCACCAATCTCGGGCGCGAGGGCGAAACCGTGCGGGTCGTGCCGCTCGCGGAGCTTCAGATCGACGATGTCGACATGTTGACGGTGGTGATCGTCGGCTCGTCGGAAACCCGAACGGTCAAAACGGGCGACGGGCGCCTGTGGGTCTACACGCCGCGCGGCTACGCCGGAAAGGCGGGAACAGCGATGGAATCATCCTCATGACGGTCTATTTCATCGGAGCCGGGCCGGGCGCACCGGATCTCATCACCGTGCGGGGGCTCAGGCTCATCGAGCGCTGCCCCGTCTGCCTCTATGCCGGCTCGCTGGTGCCGGAGGAGATCGTGAAGGCCGCACCGGAGGGTGCGCGCGTCATGGATACGGCGCCGATGCATCTCGATGAGATCATTGCCGAGATCGAGGCCGCTAACGGGCGAGGCGAGGATGTCGCGCGTGTTCATTCCGGCGACCCGTCGATCTACGGCGCCGTTGCCGAACAGATGCGCCGGCTTGATGCACTCGGCATCGACTACGAGATCGTGCCCGGCGTTCCGGCCTTCGCCGCTGCCGCCGCAAAGCTGAAGACGGAACTGACGCTGCCGGAAATCGCCCAGACGGTGATCGTTACCCGCACCGGCATGAAGGCCTCCGCCATGCCGGAGGGCGAGCAACTGGAAATCCTCGGCCGCTCCGGCGCCACGCTCGCCATCCATCTCTCGATCCGCAACCTCGTCTATATCCGTGAGGCGCTGGAGCCCTATTATGGCGCGGATTGCCCGGTCGTGATCGCCTACCGCGCCACCTGGCCGGACGAGCTTTATATCCGCACCACGCTTTCCGGCATGAAGGATGCGGTGCGCGAGGCAAAGATCACCAGGACGGCGCTCGTCATGGTCGGCAAGGTGTTCGGCGAGGTGGAGTTCCGGGATTCCGCACTGTACGACGCCGATTACGCGCATGTGCTGCGCAATCGCGGCAAGAAGCAGCGGGCGACTTCATGAAGGGTCGGCAAGCCCGCGCAAAAGTTCCGCTCCGAGCAGCGCCTCGACGGACGCATAGCTGTGCAGGCCAACCAGGTTCGGCGGACGGTCGATCATGAGCAAGGGGAGGCCGAGCCGACGGGCGGCTTCGATCTTGGCATATGCGCCCCGGCCTCCGGAGTTGCGGCAGACGATCGTGTCGATGCCATGGGCGACCAGCATCGACTCCTCGGCTGCAACGTCGAGATCGGGTTTGCCGAGCACGAGCACAAAACGCGCAAAGGGCAGGTCGGCCTCGGGTTCGTCCACCATGCGGATGACGAAGGTCACGTCGGCGCGGCCGGCAAAGGGTGCAATGTGCTGGCGGCCGAGTGCCAGAAGCACCGTTGCATCCTTCGGGATGGCGGCAACGGCATCTGCGATGGTCGCGACGCGCTTCCAGCGATCGCCGTCGGCAGCGTCCCAGGCGGGTCGTGCAAGGCTGATGAGCGGGATGGCGAAGAGCGCCGCAGCTTGCCGCGCATTGGCCGAGATCGTGCCGGCGAAGGGATGGGTCGCGTCGATCAGGAGGTCGACGGCATTGTCCTTGAGATATGCCGCAAGACCGTCCGCGCCGCCGAAGCCGCCGATCCGGGTTTCGCCGGCAAGCGGTTTCGGTTCGCGCGTCCTGCCGGCAAGCGAAGTGACGATGCGGGCCTTGCGGCTCTCGGCGAGCCTTGCCGCAATCTCGGCCGCTTCGCGCGTCCCGCCGAGGATCAGGATCGTTTCAGGCGCTGCGCGCAAGGATGTCTCCCTGGCGATCGGTGACGATAATCTCGACATTCACCGCCGCGCCGCGCAAGGTTTCAATGGCCGTTTGGCGGGCGCGCGCGGCAATCATCGGAGCAAGATCGATGCCGGAAGCCCGGGTCAATTCAAACACTTCCAGCGCCGTATTGGCATTCAGAATCCGCTCGCGAAGTTCGGCGTCCGCATGTCCCGCAAGATCGGCGAGGAATGCCATGTCGACCTGGCTGCGCGCCGAATGCAGATCCAGCGCACCTTGCGCGAGCTTCGTCAGCTTGGCGAAACCGCCGGCGATCGTCAGTCGCTCGATCGGGTGCACGCGCAGATATTTGAGCAGGCCGCCCGCAAAGTCGCCCATGTCGATCAGCGCGATCTCGGGCAGTCCATAGATTGTCTGAGCGGCGGCTTCCGAGGTCGAACCGGTCGCCGCGATCACATGGGTCAGCCCCTCGGCGCGCGCGACATCCACGCCGCGATGGATGGAGTGGATCCAGGCGGAGCAGGAAAAGGGATGGACGATACCCGTCGTGCCGAGGATCGAAAGCCCGCCGACGATGCCGAGGCGCGGGTTCCAGGTCTTTTCAGCAATTGCCTCGCCGCCGGGTACGGAGATCGTAACCTCCACATCCGGCGCGTATCCGTGTTTGGCGCAGAGAGCCTCGATTTCCGCCCGCATCATGGCGCGGGGGACCGGGTTGATCGCCGCTTCGCCGACAGGCACAGGCAGGCCGGCCTTCATGACCATGCCGACGCCCGAACCGGCACGAAAGACGATGCCGGCGCCTTGGGGGAGAAAGCGGACCGACGCGATCACGGTCGCGCCATGGGTCACATCCGGATCGTCGCCCGCGTCCTTGACGATGCCAGCGGACGCAACGCCGTCGCCGAGACTCTCGACAGCGAGCGGGAAGGCGGGTTCTTCACCCTTTGGAAGGCGGATCGTCACGGGATCTGGAAATGTGCCGGTGAGGAGCGCGGTCAGCGCCGCCTTCGTCGCGGCGGTGGCGCAGGCACCCGTCGTCCAGCCACGTCGCAAAGGCGCTGTCCCGCCGTCGCCGGCTGGCTTGCTTCTTTTGCCGCGGGCTGTAGCGTCGTCGACCATGGCTCGCTTATAGGCGAGCGCCCGGCACGAGGAAAGGAGACCGGCCGTTGAGGCAATCACCATCGCCCTTTGCCGGCCTGCCCGAGCTTCTGCCGGGTCATGTCTGGCTTGTCGGCGCAGGCCCGGGCGATCCCGGCCTGATGTCGATGCTTGCAGTCCATGCGCTGATGCAGGCCGATGTGGTCGTGCATGATGCGCTGGTGGATGAAACGTGCCTGCAATGGGCACGGCCGGGTGCCGAGATGATCTTTGCCGGCAAGCGCGGGGGAAAGCCTTCGCCGAAGCAGCGGGACATCTCGCTCAGGCTGGTCGAACTGGCGCGCGCCGGGCGGCGGGTGCTGAGATTGAAAGGCGGCGATCCGTTCGTCTTCGGGCGCGGCGGGGAAGAGGCGCTGACGCTGGTCGAACAACAGATCCCGTTCCGCATCGTGCCGGGCATCACGTCGGGCATAGGCGGTCTGGCCTATGCGGGCATTCCCGTGACCCACCGCGAGACGAACCACACGGTGACCTTTCTCACCGGCCATGACTCCTCCGGCCTCGTGCCGGACCGGATCGACTGGAACGCTGTCGCCAAGGGATCGCCGGTGCTCGTCATGTACATGGCGATGAAGCATATCGGCGTCATCGTGGAAAAGCTTTTGGAAGCCGGTCGCCGCGCAGACGAGCCTATGGCGTTCGTCTGCAACGCCGCAACGGCCGAGCAGCGCGTTCTCGTCACCACGCTCGGGCAGGCGCTTCCGGCGCTTGAGGATGCCGGGCTCGCGCCGCCGGCAATCGTCGTCCTCGGCGAAGTGGTTCGCCTGCGCGCAGGTCTCGACTGGCTGGGCGCGCTTCAGGGCAAGACGCTGACCGCAGACCCGATGGGCGACCGCAGCGACCAGAAACGGGACGCCGGTTGAGATGGCTGGGTTCCTGATCGCAGCACCGAGTTCGGGGCAGGGCAAGACGACTGTCACGCTCGGGCTCCTGCGTGCTTTGAATCGGCGCGGCATTGCGCTTGCGCCGGGCAAGGCCGGGCCGGATTATATCGACCCGGCATTTCATGCGGCGGCTGCCGGTTCCGCCTGCTTCAACTACGACCCCTGGGCCATGCGGCCGGAACTCATGCTTGCCAATGCCAGCCTGCAGATGGCGGGCGGGAAGCTCTTCGTCGTGGAAGCGATGATGGGGCTCTTCGACGCCGCCGCAGACGGCCGGGGCTCGTCCGGCGATCTCGTGCGGCTGATGCGGCTGCCGGTCGTCTTCGTCGTCGACGCATCGAAGATGTCGCATTCCATCGCCGCCCTCGTGCGAGGCTTTGCCGGCTTCGACGCGGGTGTGATGATCGCCGGCGTGATCCTCAACAATGTCGCGAGCGAGCGCCATGCGGCGATGCTGCGGGATGCGCTCGGCTGCGCGGGCATTTCCGTGTTCGGTATTTTGATGCGCGATCCGGCGTTGAAACTGCCCGAGCGGCATCTCGGCCTTGTCCAGGCGCAGGAGCACGAGGCGCTCGAAGGCTTCATCGAGCGCGCCGGAGATGCGGTTTCGACCGGCGTCGATCTTGATGCCGTGCTGCGCGCAGCAGGCCTTTTCCGGCAGCCGGAAAGCGAGGCCAATATTCTTCGCCTGCCGCCACCGGGCCAGCGCATCGCCGTCGCGCAAGATATCGCCTTTGCTTTTGCCTATACGCACATGCTCTTCGGCTGGCGGCGGCGCGGCGCGGAGATCTCGTTTTTCTCGCCACTCGCCGACGAAGCGCCGCCGGCCGATTGCGACGCCATCTGCCTGCCGGGCGGTTATCCCGAGCTGCATGCGGGGGAGCTCGCTGCGGCGACGCAATTTCGTAACGGAATGATTGCCGCGCGAGACCGGGGCGCGGCGATCTTTGGAGAATGCGGTGGCTACATGGTTCTGGGCGACGGCCTCATCGATGCCCACGGCGTCGCGCATCCCATGCTCGGCATGCTGTCGCTGGTGACGAGCTTTGCGGAGCGACGGCGCCATCTCGGCTACCGCGTGCTGACGCCGCTTGCGGGCGCGCCCTTCACTACACGCCTGACCGCGCATGAGTTTCACTATGCGACGATCGTGCGGGAGGAGGGCGACCGGCTCTTCACAGCGACAGACGCGCTCGGCGCCGATCTTGGACAGGTGGGATTGCGGCGTGGGCGCGTGGCCGGCTCCTTCATGCACCTGATCGATCTTGCGGGTGACGCATGAGTGCTTTGCCGCGCCATGGCGGCGGGCTTGCCGCTGCCTGCAGACTGTTCGGCGGCCAGCCGCGCGACTGGCTGGATCTTTCCACCGGCATCAATCCGCAGCCGGCGGAATTTTCCTGGCCCCCTGGCGATATCTGGCAGCGCCTTCCGGATGCCGATCTCACGGCATCCGCGCGCGCCGCTGCTGCCTTGCATTACGGTGTGCCGGACGATCATCCGCAGCCCTTGCCGGTGCCCGGAACGCAGGCCGCGATCCAGATGCTTTCGCGCCTTCTGGCTGGTGGTCGGCGCATGGTCGTCGCCGCGCCGACCTATAACGAATATGCCCGCGTGTTTCACGCGAGCGGCTGGCAGGTGGACGAACTGCCGGCCGATGATGCGCTGGAAGCGGACGCGGATGTGATCGTCGTCGTCAATCCCAACAATCCGGATGGGCGGCTTCTGTCGCGGGCGGATATTCTTGCCGCTGCCGACCGGCTGGCCGCGCGGGGTTGCACGCTGGTCGTCGACGAGGCTTTCGCCGATACCGACCCGATCGAAAGCGTGGCTGGCGATGCCGGATCGCGCGACAATCTGATCGTGCTGCGCTCCTTCGGCAAATTCTTCGGCCTGGCTGGTTTGCGCCTTGGCTTCGCGATCGCGTCCGAACGGCACCTTGTGGCGATGGAAACGATAATGGGGCCCTGGCCCGTGTCGGGTCCGGCGCTCTCCATCGCTGCCGATCTGATGCCAGATCGCGTCAAGGTCGCGGCGGTGCGCGAGGCAATCCGAGTTCGACACCGAGAAACGCGAGATGTCCTCGACCGGACTGGTCTTCCCATCATCGGCGATGGCGGGCTGTTCCTGCTCGTCCAGCATCCTGCCGCCTCGGAGATCTACGCGCATCTCTGCCGTCAGCATGTCCTCGTTCGCGCTTTCGACTATCCGCGCCACTGGCTTCGATTCGGGCTGGCGAAGGATGCCTCCGAGGCTCAGCGTCTTGTCGATGCGCTTTCCAAATTTCCTGCCATACCGAGATCCTGACCGGACATGATCATCGATCTCGAACGGCAACTGCTCATCCTTGCCGCAGCACTCCTTCTCGATCGCATCGTCGGCGACCCCGACTGGCTGTGGCGGCGCTTGCCGCATCCGGTCGTGATCTTCGGCAAGGCGATCGGTTTTGCAGACAAGCGTTTCAATCGCGAGGGGGCGAGGCCTGCGTCACGTCGCCTCGCGGGCCGGCTCGTCATCGGGACGCTGTTGGCTGCTTCAGTCGTCGTAGGCGCCACACTGTCGCTGATGTTCGCGCATGCCAGCTTCGTCGGCGTGCTGCTCGAATTGATCGTCGTTGCGGTGCTTCTCGCGCAAAAGAGCCTCTCGGATCATGTCCAGGCGGTTGCGATCGGCTATCGCACTGGCGGTCTCGAGGGCGCGCGTTTTGCGGTTTCCATGATCGTCGGGCGAAATCCGGCGACGCTCGACGAGAATGGCGTTGCCCGTGCGGCTATCGAGAGCCTTGCTGAGAACTTCTCCGATGGCACTGTTGCGCCGGCCTTCTGGTATGCGCTGCTCGGCCTGCCGGGGATATTCGCCTACAAGATGCTGAACACGGCCGACAGCATGATCGGTCATCGCTCCGCCCGCCACATCGATTTCGGCCGCGCCTCCGCAATAGCCGACGATTGGGCGAACTGGCCGGCAGCGCGGCTCTCAGCCGCATTGATCGCCGCCGGCGCCTTAGTCCAAGTGGGTTTGGGTGCGGCGCGGCGCGCGCTGAAAGTTGCGCTGATGGATCACGGGCTGCACCGCTCGCCCAATGCCGGCTGGCCGGAATCGGCGATGGCGGGTGCGCTCGATGTCGCGCTTGCCGGGCCCCGGATCTATGGCGGCGAGCGTGTCGCCGAGCCCATGCTCAATGCCGCCGGCCGGATGTGCTCGATGGCCGATATCGATCGTGCAATCCGCATTTACGGCGCCGCGTGCTCGGCGCTGCTCGTTCTGACAGTGCTTGCCGCGCTTACAATTCGTGCTTGATCGCCCAGCGATCGTGAAACCACTGCCACTGGCCGGGATACTCACGCACCCAGGCCTCCACCTTGTCGTTCAGCATCTGCGCGGTGGCGGCGACATCGACATTGCCGTTGGCGTCCTTGGGGATCGTGACGGCCGGCTCGATTTCCAAGCGAAACCGACCGTTCGGCAAGCGGATCGAGCGAGCGGGGTAAACCTCGCAATCATATTGCCGCTGCAGCTTGGCGAGCAGCGGGTTGGTCTTGACCGGCAGGCCGAAGAACTGCGTGGTGACGCCCTTGTGGAACTTCTGGTCGACGAGCATGCCGACAGCACCGCCTTCTTCCAGCGTGCGCGCCAGCGTCCAGGCGGCGCCTGAGTTAGAGGCGACCAGCTTGCCCATGCGGCTTTGGCGCGCTTTCATGACGCGCTCGGCGACATAGCGATTGTTCGGCGGCCGGAAGAGCGCCGTCACGTCGAGATCGAAGGCCGAAGCCGCGATCGGTAAGAGCTCGAAATTGCCCGTATGTGCGGTGAAGACGATGAAGGGGCGGGGATTGTCGCGCAGGTCCAGGAAGATGTCCGTGCCGGAAACTTCGATGGTGCCCGTGTTGCCCGCATTCGGGTCGTAGTCGAACAAATCGTCGAGAAACACGTATTCGGCGGCAAGGCGGGCCATGTTGCCCCACATGTCGCGCGCGATCTCCTCGCGTTCGGCTTCGGTCTTTTCCGGGTAGGCGCGGCGCAGATTTTCCATCGCAAGCTGGTGGCGCGAGGTCATCGGGCCGATGCGCCGGGCCATGCGGTCGACGAAATCGATCGCCTTCGCCGTCGGCAGCATCTGCAGAAGCCCGAGCAGGCCGAAGATCAGCTGCGCCGTTGCCCAGTCGCCGAATTTCTTGAGCGCCAGAACGATGCGGGTGATGAAGAGCTTCAAGCGAGCGTGCCTGTCAATCGATCTTCAGGATGATCTTGCCGAAGACCTGCCGGCCTTCCATGCGCTTCAGGGCCATGTCGAGATCGTCAAAGCCAACTTCCGTGTCGATCACGGGATGCGCGATGCCGCGCGCCATCTTCTCCATGGCGTCTGCCATGTTCTCCATGCGGCAGCCGAACGACCCGATGATCCGCAATTGCTGCTGGAAGACGTGCATGAGGTTGATCGAGGTGGAAACGCCCGATGTCGAGCCGCAGGTGACCAGGCGACCGCCGCGCTTCAGGCAGAGCATGGAGCCGGCCCAGGTGTCGGCGCCCACATGCTCGAACACGACGTCGACGCCCTTTTTCTTCGTGAGCTTGCGCACCACGCCCTCGAAGCGGTCTTCGCGGTAGTTGATGACGTGATCGGCGCCAAGCGCCTTCGCCTTCTCGATCTTGTCGTCCGATCCGACCGTGGTGATCACGGTGCAGCCCATTTTCTTGGCAAGCTGGATCGCTGCCGTGCCGATGCCGGAGCCGCCGGCATGGACGAGGATCGTTTCGCCGGGCTCAAGCTTGGCGTTGTCGAAGAGCATGTGCTCGACCGTGCCGAAGGTGACGGGGCTGAGCGCCGCAGCCACCGCATCGACGCCGGGCGGGGCCGGGACGAGCAGGCGTGCGGGAAGATTGACCTTTTCCTGCGCAAAGCCATCGAGGTGGAAGCCATGCACGCCGGACACGTTTTCGCAGAGATTGTCGCGGCCCGCGCGGCAATGGCGGCAAAGGCCACAGGTGCGCGCACCATAGATCGCCACGATCTGGCCCGGCTGCAAATGGCCGACGCCAGGTCCAACCGTTTCGACTTCGCCGGCGGCTTCCGCGCCGATGACCAGCGGCATCTTGCGCTTGGCAAAGGCCATGCCGCGCCAGCCCCAGACATCGATGTGGTTCAGCGCGACGGCCCGAATGCGCACGGTCACTTCGCCATGGGTCGGCGGGGGAGGCGGTGCGATATCGGCGATTTCGAGCTTGCGGTCTTCGATAAGCTGGAGGGCACGCATGCGGATATACCTTCGCCTTTCAAGGCGCCTGTTCGGTCTTTCGGATGATTGGCCGGTCAGTTAGGCCGGTTCTGCCGTCATGACAAGACAGGCGTTCTGCCCGCCAAAGCCGAAGGAGTTCGACAGAACGCTGGTGACGGCCTTGTCGCGCTTGATATTCGGCACGACGTCGAGATCGATCGCCGGGTCCGGATTGTCGTGATTGATGGTGGGCGGCAGCGTGCCGTTCGCTATCGTCAGCAGCGAGAAAACCGCTTCGATCGCACCGGCCGCCGTCAGCGTATGGCCGATCATTGATTTGTTCGACGAGACCGGCACGTTCGGCAGGTGGTCGCCGAAGACCGACGAGATCGCCAGATATTCCATCTTGTCGTTTTCTGGCGTCGAGGTGCCGTGGGCGTTCACGTAACCGATCTGGCTCGCGTCGAGCCCGGCATCGGCCATGGCTTCACGGATCGTCGCGATTGCCGGCCCACCATCGGGTGAGGAGCGGGTGCGGTGGAAATGATCGGCCTTCTCGCCACAGCCGGCGACGATGCCGAGCACGCGCGCACCCCGGGCAATCGCGCTTTCCAGCGATTCGAGCACCAGCGTTGCCGCACCTTCCGCCAGCACGAAGCCGTCGCGGTCCTTGGTGAACGGCTTCGACGCCTTTTCCGGCGGATCGTTTTGGGTCGACAGCGCCGAGAGGAGCGAGAAGCGGACCAGCGACTCCGCCGAAACAGACCCGTCCGTTGCAACCGTCAATGCACGGTCGGTGCGGCCCTGGCGGATCGCCTCGACGCCGAGCTGGATCGCCGTTGCGCCCGAAGCGCAAGCAGTGGACAGCGTGACCGGCAGGCCGCGTGTACCGAACTTGTCGGCGAGCCGCTCGGAGATCGTGCCGAAAAGGACGGCCTGGTGCAGATCGGGGTCAGCGCGCTCGCGCAGCACGGCGTTGAAGCGCTCATAGGCGTTGCCTTCGGCCTCGATCGCGCGTGCCATGTCGGCATAACCGAATCGGGTCGACCATTCGGCTTCGATCGGTGGTGCCGCCAGGAAGAGCGGCCCGCCGAATTCGCCGGACAAGCCTGCTTCGGCGAGTGCTTCCTCGGTCGCTTCACGCGCCATGGCGAAGGAAATCTCGGTCGCGTTGATCAGCGGCACGTTGACGAATTCGACGGTTCCCGCGATTTTCGTCGACAATCCGTCGGTCGGGAAGCGCGAGATCGGGTGGATGCCCGACACGCCGCCTGAAAGCTTCTGCCAATTGTCGGCCTTGCCGCGTCCGAGCGAGGATACGATGCCAATGCCGGTGACGGCAACGATCGGCCGGCCCTTGTGATCGCGATAGGATGTCATGCCTTGCCTCCGACGCGGGAGAGACGAGCGACGCCTTCGCCGCGCACATAGCCGACCGTTGTGACGAGCGCGGTGTCGACCGGCTTGTCGAGCGCTTTGTCGTCGGCCTCGAACGGCGCGATCGCGACATCTGCCTTCAAAGCGAGCGCTGCAAGGCCGAGGCCAATTGGGAACTGGGCTTCCAGCGCGTGGCCAACGACGTTGGCGTATCGCCGCAGGATCGCATCGGGGAAGCTGTTGCGCCAGACCGACGCTTCGCGCTCGGTGATGCCGACGAGGCCGCTTGCGCCCGAAACGATGAGATCAGGTGTCGCCGCGCCGTCGATCATGCTTTGCAATCGGCGTTCGAGCCCCTCGTCGTCGCGCGAGCCACGGTCCCCTTCGACGGCCTCGATTTCCGCATAGATCGTTGCGCCGCGGGCAGTTGCCCGGTCCAGCGATTCCAGCACAAGGAAGCAGGCTGCCGAACCGAGCACGATACCGCCGCCGGCTTGATTAGAGCGCGCGACGAGCGGCTGCCAGTCGCCCTGCGCCAGCGCCTGGATGCCTTCGAACACGAAGTGCATGTCGGGACGTTCTGCTACATGTCCGCCGCCGACGAGCGCGTGGGTGGATTGGCCCGCCCGGATCCGCGCGAATGCCGTTTCGACGGCCGAAATACCGGCAGCCTCCTCGCCCATGAAGGTGCGGGACGAGCCCGTGACCTTGTGGACGATCGAGATATTTCCGGCCATCAGGTTCGACAGCTGCGCCAGAAACAGCGTCGGGCGCAGTTCCGTCATCAGCTTTTCGTTGAGAAGCCGTTCGCGATCGTTGTGGTTTGCCGCCTCGTCGATGATCAGCGTGTCGACGGTCAGATCACGCTCGCCGCCGCCGGCCGCGACGATCATGTCCATCGACGCAGTCGCTTCCGCGTCGTCCTTCAGCCCGGCATCTTCGAGCGCCAGGCCTGCAGTGAAGACGCCGAGGCGCTGCCAGTCGTCCATCTGGCGCTGGTCGCCGCGCTTCGGAATCTGCGCCGACCAGTCGATTTCAGGCAGCGGGTGCACGGAATAGGGCGCATAGCGCGCACTGTCGACGACCGGCTCCGGCGATGTGGTACCGGCGAGCAGTGCTTCATGCGCGGAGCGGCCGACACCAAGGCTTGTGACGATGCCGATGCCTGTGATCACGACCCGTTGCGGCGTAGTGTTCATGTGGCGTCTCCAGAGACTGTGCGTGCGGCACGATCCACGGTGATGGCGTCCATCAAGCCGATATCGAGCGCGCGCTTCTTCACCTCGGCAGCAAGCACTGTATTATCGGCGGGCAGGATGCGCAGCTTCAGCTCGCAATCGGCAATGCGCTTTCCCTCGCGTTCGATCGTGCCCTTCATCACGGCAAAGCCAGAGCCTTCGTGCACCAGCGTTGCTGCGACCGACAGCGGCGTGTTCGGCTCGACGAAGGTGCGGAGCTTCGCCTTGTCCACGGATACGAGGAACGGCATCGATTCAAAACTGGTCTTGGCCAGGATGAGATAGCCGGACGCCTGCGCCATCGTCTCGATCAGGAGCACGCCCGGCACGAGGGGCAGGCCTGGAAAATGGCCCTCGAAGACGGGGCTCCTTTCGGGCGTAGTGGAGCGGGCAGCGAGCTTGCCGCCTTCGAGATCGACCATTTCGACGCGATCGATCATCTGGAAATATTCAAGAAGCATCCCGGCTCCGCCCATTCGAGGCGCTAGAGCGTTTCCAGGCAAAGTGGATACCGGTTCACCGCCTGGAAGCGCGTCAAATCAAAAACTTGGAGTCATTGAGCGATTCGAAGAAAAGCGAAATCGCCCCAGGGTTCAGCTTGCGGCCTTGGCGGCGCGCAGCTCGTCGATCTTGGCGCAGAGGTTCTTCAGCACGAAGTATTCTTCGGTGGAAACCTGGCCGTCATTTACTTCCTGGGTCCACTTTTCAAGCGGGATCTTGATGCCGAATTCCTTGTCGATCGCAAAGACGATGTCGAGGAAGTCGAGGCTGTCGATGCCCAGATCGTCGATCGTGTGGCTTTCGGGCGTGATCTTGTCGCGGTCGATTTCGCTGGTTTCCGCGATGATGTCGGCGACTTTGTCGAAGGTGGCGGACACGAAGAATTCCTCATCTGATGCCGTTTTGCGGAGGAGCTATAGGCAAAAGCCGACGGATTGCCAATGGCCGCCGGGGCCTTTCGCGGACAGCGACAGGATCGCCGTGCTGCATGTTTACGTGCACATGCGAACTGGCGTATCGCTTGCTTCAAGCGACGATGAAGACGTGTCAGCCGGAAGGACAGCTCCCATGACGATCAAGACTTGGCCTGAAGCCGCCCGCCGCCTGATCGGCGTGGCCGCCGGTCGCGAACCTGCCGACACGGTGATCCGCAACGGCCGGTGGGTGAATGTCCATTCCGGCGAAATCATAGAGGCGACGGATATCGCGATCGCCGAGGGACGATTCGCCTATTGCGGTCCTGATGCCTCGGCGATGATCGGGCCCGACACGCGGGTGATCGATGCCAACGGGCGCTATCTCGTGCCGGGGCTTTGCGATGCGCACATGCACGTGGAATCGGGCATGCTGACGGTCGGTGAATTCGTGCGGGCCGTTCTGCCGCACGGCACGACCTCGATGTTCATCGATCCGCACGAGATCGCCAACGTTCTCGGTCTTGCCGGCGTGAAGCTGATGCATGACGAGGCGGTGCTCCAGCCGATCAACGTCTATGTCCAGATGCCGTCCTGCGCGCCGTCGGCGCCTGGGCTCGAAACCACGGGCTTCGAGATCACACCGGATGACGTGGCGCAAGCGATGGCCTGGCCGCAGATCATCGGGCTTGGCGAGATGATGAATTTTCCGGGCGTTGCCAATGCCGACCCGAAGATGCTGGGCGAGATCGCCGCAACGCAGAATGCCGGCAAGACGGTCGGCGGCCACTATGCCTCGCCCGATCTCGGTTCCGCCTTCCACGCTTATGTGGCCGGCGGCCCGGCCGACGATCACGAGGGGACGCGGGAAGAGGACGCGATCGCACGTGTTCGGCAGGGCATGCGCGCGATGCTTCGGCTCGGATCGGCCTGGTACGACGTGAAGAGCCAGATCACGGCCGTGACCGAAAAGGGCCTCGATGCCTCCAATTTCATCCTGTGCACCGACGACAGCCATTCCGGAACGCTGGTCAATGAAGGGCACATGAACCGGGTCGTTCGTCATGCCATCGAATGCGGTGCATCGCCGATGCTGGCGATCCAGATGGCGACGATCAACACCGCGCGCCATTTCGGTCTGGAGCGTGAACTCGGCTCGATCACGCCTGGCCGACGCGCCGACCTGATCCTCACCTCCGACCTTGAGACGCTGCCTGTGGAGCTGGTGCTGGCCCGCGGTGTCGTTGCGGCGGAACAAGGTGTCTGCACGGTCGAGCGCGTGGCGTTCGACTATCCGAAGACCGCACGCGATACGGTCAAGCTCGGCCGGGCGCTTGTGTCGGTCGATTTCGACATCCATGCGCCGAAGGGCGCGGATATCGTCACCGCCAATGTCATCGGCATGGTCGAGAACCAGGCGCCGACGCGGGCGCTTCAGGTGGAACTGCCGGTGCGCGATTGTCTCGTGCGCGGTGACCGCGACCGGGATGTCTGCCAGATCGCGCTTGTGGAGCGGCACCGGGCGACCGGCGGCGTCGTCAACGGCTTCGTTTCCGGTTTCGGCTACAAGGGCGCCTGCGCTGTCGCATCCACCGTCGCCCATGACAGCCACCACATGATCGTCGTCGGCACGTCGAAGGAGAACATGGCGGAAGCGGCCAACCGGCTGGCGGCAGTCGGCGGCGGCATCTGCGTCTTCAAGGACGGCAAGGAGATCGCGCTCGTCGAACTGCCGATCGCCGGCCTGATGTCGGACGAGCCGGCAGAGATCGTGGCCGAGAAAGCGCAGCGCATGGTCGATGCCATGGCCGAATGCGGCTGCACGCTGAACAATGCCTATATGCAGCATTCGCTGCTGGCGCTTGTCGTCATCCCCGAACTGCGCATTTCCGATCTGGGTCTGGTTGACGTGCGCAAGTTCGAGTTCGTGGAACTGTTCGCCTGAGCTTGTTCTTCATCACAGATGCATAAGCGGGGTTGCGATCCGCCGGTCTAAATCCATTTAGATGGTCGGATTTCAATGGATCGAAGACATGCCTGAAGCAGAAATCGGCCTCATCGGCCTTGGCGTGATGGGCAGCAATCTCGCGCTCAACATTGCTGAAAACGCCAGCACCATCGCAGTCGCCAACCGCACGACCGAAAAAGTCGATGCCTTCCATGCCGAAGCCGGAGCGCTCAAGGACCGGATCGTTCCTTGCCGCTCGCTGGAAGCTCTTGTCGGCGCAATCCGTGCGCCGCGGCCAATCATCATCATGACGAAGGCAGGGGCGGCGGTCGACGAGCAGATCGCGGCGCTGCGGCCTTTGCTTCAAGCCGGTGACATCATCATCGATGCCGGCAACGCCAACTTCCACGATACGGTGCGCCGGTCGAAGGAACTGGAAGATTCCGGCCTCACCTTCATCGGCATGGGCGTGTCCGGCGGTGAGGAGGGGGCCCGTCACGGTCCCTCGATCATGGTTGGTGGCACGGCAGAGGCCTATCAGCGCGTAGAGCCCATGCTGAAGGCGATCGCTGCCCGTTTCGAAGGCGAGCCTTGCGTCGCCCATCTCGGAGCCGACGGCGCCGGCCATTTCGTCAAGACGATCCACAATGGCATCGAATATGCCGACATGCAGATGATCGCCGAGATCTACGGCATCATGCGCGACGGTCTCGGCATGGCCCCGGCCGAGATGGCCGACATCTTCGCGCGATGGAACGAGGGACCGCTCAATTCCTACCTGATCGACGTGACGGCGAAGACACTCGCGGCCAAGGACGCGGAGACAGGCGGCGCGCTCGTCGATCAGATTCTCGACAGTGCGGGCCAGAAGGGCACGGGACGCTGGGCGGCGATCGAGGCGCAGATGATCGGCGTTGCCGCGACCACGATCGAATCAGCGGTGGCTGCGCGCATCCTGTCCGCCATGAAGGCGGAACGCGAAGCGGCCGAACAGGTCTTCGGTCCAATCGAGCTGCTCGATGCGTCGATCGACCGGGCGGGCATCATCGACCAGCTTGAGCAGGCTTTGCTTGCCGCGAAGATCGCGGCCTATGCGCAAGGCTTCGCGGTGATGGCTGGCGCATCCGCCGATCACGGCTGGGACCTGCCGCTCGCAACCATCGCTCGGATCTGGCGTGCGGGCTGCATCATCCGCTCGCAATTCCTCGACGAGATCGCAGCCACCTTCGAGGCCGAGAGCGGGACAGCCAACCTTCTCGTCACGCCGAGGTTCTCGGCGATGATGAGGGACTCTTCCGTCGGCCTGCGCAAGATCGTCGCTCTGTCGGCGACCTCCGGCATACCGACGCCGGCGCTTTCGGCAGCGCTCGCCTATTACGATACCTATCGGCAGGCGCGCGGCACCGCCAATCTCATCCAGGCGCAGCGCGATTTCTTCGGTGCGCATGGCTTCGAACGGCTCGACGGTTCTGGCCCGCACCACGGGCAATGGAACGCCTGACGGGCAGGCAGATCACACATACAGACTTCACTGAACGGAGCCTTTCAAGGGCTCCGTTTTCGTTTGCGGCAACACGGCGCGAAGAATTTTTTGATCGGATGATAAAAAAATTGACGCCTTAAATTTTTCCGCTCATTCTCACCGCAATAAGAAGACGCCGGATCGGCAGACCCACAAAAAATCGGCACGCATCGGGGTGGGACCGGGCGGATGACCGAGGGCGCGACCGGCTGAACCCGAGGTGGAACAATGACGATTTCCGTGCCAGCCGCACGGGACGTGAAGCCTGGCCGGCTCGCGCCCGAGGAGTACTCGACGAATTTCTCCGACCTGCATCCGCCGCTCGATCGCCACGAGGCGTTCGTAGAGGCCGATCGTTGCTATTTCTGCTACGATGCGCCGTGCATGAACGCGTGTCCGACCTCGATCGACATTCCGCTGTTCATCCGCCAGATCGCCGCCGACAATCCTACGGGCGCGGCCAAGACCATCCTCAAATCCAACATCATGGGTGGCATGTGCGCCCGCGTCTGTCCGACTGAGACGCTGTGCGAAGAGGTCTGCGTGCGCGAAGTGGCGGAAGGCAAGCCGGTCAAGATCGGTCAGTTGCAGCGCTACGCGACGGACCATCTGATGGAGACCGCATCAACGCATCCCTTCACGCGCGCCGAGCCGACCGGCAAGCGCGTTGCGGTCGTCGGCGCCGGTCCGGCCGGTCTGTCCTGCGCTCACCGTCTTGCCGCGCTCGGCCATGAAGTGACGGTTTTCGATGCCCGCGAAAAGGCCGGCGGCCTCAACGAATACGGGATCGCTGCCTATAAGTCGGTTGACGGCTTCGCTCAGGCGGAACTGGACTTTATCCTTGGCCTCGGCGGCATCGAGATCAAGGCTTCGACGGCGCTTGGCCGCGACATCGCTCTTTCGGATCTGACGGCCGATTTCGATGCCGTCTTCCTCGGAATGGGCTTGCCGGGCGTGAACGATCTGGGCCTCGAAGGCGAGGATGCCGAAGGCTGCATCGATGCGGTCGACTACATCGCAAAGCTCCGCCAAACCGACGATCTTGCCTCGCTGCCGGTCGGCCGCCGCGTCGTCGTCATCGGCGGCGGCATGACGGCGATCGACGTCGCGACGCAGGTCAAGCTGCTCGGCGCGGAAGACGTGACGATCTGCTACCGCCGCGGCCAGGAGGCAATGAATGCGTCCGAGTACGAGCAGGAAGTCGCCAAGACCGCCGGTGTTACGATCCGTCACTGGCTGAAGCCGAAGTCGCTCCTGCGCGGCGAGGGCGGCGCGATCGTCGGCATCGAACTGGAATACACCGCGCAGCCGAACGGTCAGCTCATCGGTACCGGCGAGACGATGATCCTGCCGGCCGACCAGGTCTTCAAAGCAATCGGCCAGACCTTCGATGCCGGTCCGCTCGCCGGCACCGACATCCGGCTCGAAAAGGGCCGCATCCTAACCGACGAGAAGCGGCGTACATCGCTTGCCAAGGTCTGGGCCGGTGGCGACTGCATCTTCGGCGGCGAGGACCTGACGGTCGTCTCCGTCGAAGACGGCAAGATCGCCGCCATGGACATCCACGCCGCCTTGATGGGCGGCAGCTGATGCCTGCCGGTCGCGACGGCCGGAGGCCAGGTTCAGCGGATCAGCGCTGTGAACGACTCCGGGCTCATCCCGCACTGACGAATGATGGCGGCGAGCGTGCCTCGCTTCAGCGACGTCGACCCATGGACCGGAACCGTCACAATTCGCACTGGCGGTCCTTCATGCCGCAGGATGTGGTGGCTGCCCGAAACGCGGATCACGACGAAGCCGGCGCGCTCAAGCGCTCTGACGACATCGCGCCCGCTCAACGCGGGGATGCGGTCGGCCATCATTCAGGCAGCGACAGTCAAGTGCTCAACTTCGGTTGGAACGTCTGCGGGGATGGGCCAGCCTTCCTCGCGGTACACGGCAAGCATGGCCTCGATGGCTTCACGGGCGTTGGCCAAAGCCTCTTCGCGCGTTTCGCCCTCCGTCACCACCTCGGGAAGCGCCGGCACAAGCACCGTGAAACCGCCTTCCGGCTGAGGGTTCAGATTGATCGTGAAACTCCGTCCCTGCTCGGTCACAGAAATCTCCTCGGCTCGCATGCGGTGCGACGCCAGCCTAGCAAAGAACATCGTCCTGCTCAAATGAGAGGGAGTGCCCATCATGGCTGATCTTTCCACCAATTTTCTCGGCATCAAGTCGCCCAATCCGTTCTGGCTGGCTTCGGCGCCGCCGACCGACAAGGCCTACAATGTCGAGCGCGCCTTCGAAGCCGGGTGGGGCGGGGTCGTCTGGAAGACGCTCGGCTCGGAAGGGCCTCCGGTCGTCAACGTCAACGGGCCGCGCTATGGCGCGATCTGGGGTCCGGACCGGCGCCTGCTCGGTCTGAACAATATCGAGCTCATCACCGACCGCGACCTTGAGACGAACCTGCGCGAGATCGCCGAGGTCAAGCGGCGCTGGCCGGACCGCGCGATGATCGCCTCGATCATGGTTCCCTGCGAGGAAGCCGAGTGGAAGGCGATCCTGCCGCGTGTCGAAGATACGGGCGCCGACGGGATCGAGCTCAATTTTGGTTGCCCGCACGGCATGAGCGAGCGCGGCATGGGTGCGGCCGTCGGCCAGGTGCCGGAATACATCCAGATGGTCGCCGAGTGGTGCAAGATGTATTCGCGCCTGCCGGTCATCGTGAAGCTGACGCCGAACATCACGGATATCCGCTATCCGGCCCGTGCGGCAAAGCGCGGTGGTGCGGATGCAGTCTCGCTGATCAACACGATCTCGTCGATCACGTCGGTCAATCTCGACACCTTCTCGCCGGAACCATCGATCGACGGCAAGGGATCGCATGGCGGCTATTGCGGCCCGGCGGTAAAGCCGATCGCGCTCAACATGGTGGCGGAAATCGCGCGGGATGGCGAAACGCGCGGGCTGCCCATCTCGGGCATCGGTGGCGTCACCACCTGGCGCGATGCGGCCGAATTCATCGCGCTCGGCTGCGGCACCGTGCAGGTCTGCACGGCGGCCATGACCTACGGCTTCAAGATCGTGCAGGAAATGATCGACGGGCTTTCCGACTGGATGGACGAGAAGGGCTACCGCACGATCTCGGACTTCCAGGGCATGGCAGTGCCGAACGTCACCGACTGGCAGTATCTCAACCTCAACTATGTGACCAAGGCGCGCATCGACCAGGATCTCTGCATCAAGTGTGGCCGCTGCCACATCGCCTGCGAGGACACGTCGCACCAGGCGATCACTTCGATGGTCGATGGCGTTCGCCATTTCGAGGTGATGGACGACGAGTGCGTCGGCTGCAATCTCTGCGTCAATGTCTGCCCGGTGGAAGACTGCATTACGATGGAGCAACTCGTTGCCGGCGCCGACCCGCGGACCGGTCGTCCGATCGACCCGAATTACGCCAACTGGACGCAGCACCCGAACAACCCGATGGCCGTCAAGGAAGCTGCCGAGTAAGCGGACGCGTCGTTCTCCTTCAAAAAGACTTTCGAGCCCCGGTGTGACCGCCGGGGCTCTTTTCATTTTGCCACACGCACAGCTGCTAACGATCTGGCATCGCTTCACGAAGCCGGGTAGGGATCAGCCATGCGCACAGATGTCCAGCAGGCCTCGATCTCCGACAGTCCGGTTCGGCCGGCCACCACCAGCTACGCCATTGGGCAGGAGAAGCTGTTTGGACATCTCGCAATGGTCGGCTTCGCGCTGATCGTCGCGATATCGTTCTCGCTCGGCTCGCGGGCGGCGCCGCACATCGGGCCGGTGGCTCTCAATGCCATCCGGTTCGCCATCGGCGTCGCCATCATGGCGGTGGCGGCGGCACTCCTTCTGCGGGGAACGCCGCACCGGCTCTTGTCCGTGCCGCGGGCGCCATGGCGCTACCTGGTGCTGGGCGCCCTGATGGCGATCTATTTCGTCACCATGTTCATCTCGCTCGGCCTGACGAGCCCCGTTTCGAGCGGCGCCGTCTTCACGCTCATCCCCTTCATGAGCGCCGGCTTCGGCTTCCTGCTGCTCGGCCAGAAGGCAAGTCCAGTCGTGCTCATCAGCCTGCTGGTCGCCGGCGCCGGTGCCGTCTGGGTCATCTTTGGCGGAAGCCTCGACGCGCTGCTCGGTTTCCAGATCGGCACGGGAGAGGCGATCTTCTTCATCGGCTGCGTCGCACACGCGATCTACGCGCCGCTCGTCAAGAAGTTCAATCGGGGCGAGCCCATCGTCTACTTCACGTTCTGGACGCTCTTTGGCACGGCGCTCTGCATTATCATCTACGGCGCCGGCGAGATCGCGCGCACCGACTGGGCGAATTTGCCGGGCATCGTGTGGCTGACGGTCGTCTATCTCGCGATCTTCGCGACGGGGGTGAGTTTCTTCCTTCTGCAATACGCGTCGATGCGTCTGCCCGTCTCGAAGGTGTTCGGCTATTCCTACCTGATTCCAAGCATCATCATCGTGCTGGAAGGCTTGTCCGGGGCAGGGTGGACGACTTTGAGCGTGCTTGCCGGCGCACTCGTGACCGTGCTTGGCCTCGTGGTGCTCGTTGTCGCGGCCGATTAGACTTTTTCGTCGTCGAAGAAGATGAGATCGACGCCTGCATCGGCAAAATTGGCCAGATCTGCAGCCGTTGCCTGTCCCTGCGGAGACTGCAGTCCCTCGTTGATCGCCGAGAGCGAATCGAACGACAGCATCGCGATCAGGTAGTAGGGCGCTTGCCCTTCGGGCGTCGCGATCGACGAGGTGCTGATCTCGTAATTCGTCAGCCCTGGAATGGTCTTCGCGAGCGGAATATGCGTGTCCCGATAATACGCATCGAATTTCTCGGTATTTGCAGGCTGCTTGTAGAGCGCGATGAGCTTGGCCATGGTCGGATCCTCCCTGGGGTGCGCACGCACTCTTGCAGCGGTCGGCAGCCAGAACAATGGCGACCTTGGTGCGGGTCCCGTCTTCAGGCTCTCGGGCGAATGCCGTTCAGGAGAATCGTCAGCACCGCCTGCGCGGTTTGCTCATGGTGGCCCGGCTGGTCGACCTGATGGCCGAGCACGGCGCGGATCTGGACGTCGAAGTCCGCGTAGTGTTGCGTCATTGCCCAGATGCTGAAAATCAGATGATAGGGATCCACGGGCGCAAGCCGACCTTCGCTGGTCCAGCGGGAAAGAACGGCGGCCTTTTCGCGCACCAGCTTCTTCAAATGGGTTTCAAGAAAATGCCCGATGCGCGGTGCGCCGTGCAGGATCTCGTTGGCGAAGAGCCGTGACGCCTCGGGCTTGCGGGCCGACATTTCGAGCTTCAGCGTTATGTAGCGGCGCAGTTCTTCGATCGGATCGCCATCGGGATCGATCGCCTCGAAGGGATCAAGCCACTCCTCGAGCGTCTTTTCCAGCACGGTGACGTAGATGTCGTCCTTGCGCGGAAAATAATAGAGGAGGTTCGGCTTCGACATGCCGGCCTTTTCCGCGATCTGGTCGATCGTCGATCCGCGAAAGCCGTAGGTGGAGAAAATGTCGAGCGCCGCATCGATGATCAGGCCGCGGTTGATCGCCTGGATGCGCGTGCGCTTTTCAGCCGGCTGCTGGTCTTCCGACAGCCGCGACTTGCGCGATTTCGGCTTCGCACGAACGTCCATTGCCACTCCCCCGAGCCGTCCGAAAGGCTGTCGACCAGCGCCGATCTCTGGCCGGATATCACGCCCCGGGCGCATGCCGAGACACGCGTCTGTGGCTCAAGCGGCGGCTTGCAGAAATCGGGCTTGACCGGCCTATGCTGCTCTTCTAGCGTACATTTTGACCAATCAGTCAAGTTTTTGAAGGTCTTCGCAAAGAAAGACCTCCGCTTGCGCGGGACGGGCGGATTGGCCAGGGGATCAACATTTCAAGGCATGGCGGCAGGCGCACAGCCGCGTCCATGCGGGAGGCATGCCGCTCATGGCCAGCGCACCTGTGAGAACCAACAATCTTGAAGCCTTCTGGATGCCGTTTACGGCGAATCGGCAGTTCAAGCAGGCGCCGCGCATGTTCGTGTCGGCCGACCGGATGCATTACACCACATCCGATGGCCGCCAGGTGCTCGATGGTACGGCTGGTCTCTGGTGCTGCAATGCCGGTCACAACCGCCCGAAGATCGTGGAGGCCATCCGCCAGCAGGCGGGTGAGCTCGATTATGCGCCCGCGTTTCAGATGGGCCACCCAAAGGCGTTCGAGCTTGCCTCGCGCCTGACTCAGATCACGCCGGAAGGCTTCGACCACGTCTTCTTCACCAATTCGGGCTCGGAGTCGGTCGATACCGCGCTGAAGATCGCGATTGCCTATCAACGCGCCAAGGGCCAAGGCTCACGCTTCCGCCTGATCGGGCGCGAGCGCGGCTATCACGGCGTCAATTTCGGCGGCATTTCCGTCGGCGGCATCGTTACCAATCGCAAGATGTTCGGAACGCTGCTCACGGGCGTCGATCACATGCGCCACACGCATGATCTCGACCGCAACGCTTATACGGTCGGCGAGCCGGAGCATGGCGCGGAACTGGCCGACGACCTGCTGCGGATCGCGACCCTGCATGATCCCTCGACCATCGCTGCCGTCATCGTCGAGCCGGTGGCCGGTTCCACCGGCGTGCTTGTCCCGCCGAAGGGATACCTGAAAAAGCTGCGAGAAATCTGCGACCAGCACGGCATTCTTCTGATCTTCGATGAAGTCATCACCGGGTACGGCCGGCTCGGCACACCGTTCGCCGCCGACTATTTCGGCGTGACGCCAGACATCATGGTGACGGCGAAGGGGCTGACCAACGGGGTCATTCCGATGGGCGCGGTGTTCGTGAAGAAGGACATCTACGATGCCTTCATGACCGGGCCGGAGCACCTGATCGAATTCTTCCACGGCTATACCTATTCGGGCAATCCGATCGCGTCTGCCGCGGCACTCGGCACGCTCGACACCTATCAGGAAGAGGGGCTGCTCACGCGGGCTGCCGAACTCGCACCCTATTGGGCCGATGCGCTCCATTCGCTGAAAGGCCTGCCGCATGTCATCGACCTACGCTCGATCGGCCTGATCGGGGCCATCGAGCTGGAGCCGATCGCCGGGCTGCCGACGAAGCGCGCCTTCTCGGCGTTCCTCAAGGCCTATGATGCGGGCCTGCTCATCCGCACGACCGGTGACATTATCGCGCTGTCACCGCCGCTCATCATCGAGAAGAGCCAGATCGACTTCATCTTCGACACGCTGAAGGACATTCTGACGTCGCTGGACTGACGGCGCCCGCCGATATCGATCCGCTTTATCTTGCATACTGAAAGGACTGGCCATGGCACTTGCTGGAAACATGCGCGTCGACGGCGATCGCCTGTGGGACAGCCTGATGGACATGGCCAAGATCGGCCCTGGCCTGCGCGGCGGCAACAACCGCCAGACCCTGACCGACGAGGATGGCGAGGGACGGCACCTCTTCAAGCGCTGGTGCGACGAGGCAGGCCTCACCATGGGCGTGGACGAGATGGGCAACATGTTCCATCGCCGCGAAGGCACCGATCCGGACGCGCTTCCGGTCTATGTGGGCAGCCACCTCGACACGCAGCCGACCGGCGGCAAATATGATGGCGTGCTGGGCGTTCTCGGCGGGCTCGAAGTCATCCGCACGCTCAACGACCTCGACATCAAGACCAGGCATCCGATCGTCGTCACCAACTGGACGAACGAGGAGGGCACGCGCTTCGCCCCCGCGATGCTCGCCTCCGGTGTCTTTGCCGGAATCCACGAGCTTGACTGGGCACTCTCGCGCACAGACGCCAAGGGCTTGAAATTCGGCGACGAACTGGAGCGCATCGGCTGGAAGGGTGAAGAGCCGATCGGTCAGCGCAAGATGAAGGCGTTCTTCGAACTGCACATCGAGCAGGGCCCGATCCTCGAAAAGGAAGGCAAGGACATCGGCGTCGTCACCCATGGCCAGGGCCTCTGGTGGCTGCAGATCACGCTGTCGGGGAAAGACGCTCATACCGGCTCTACGCCGATGCCGATGCGGCGGAATGCCGGCCTCGGCATGGCGCGCATCACGGAGCTCGTGCACACCATCGCCATGGATCACCAGCCGAACGCCGTCGGTGCGATCGGTCACTGCGAGGTGTTTCCGAATTCCCGCAACGTCATCCCTGGAAAGGTCGTCTTCACCGTCGATTTCCGCTCGCCGGATCAGGCGACGCTCGATGCGATGAAGGCACGACTGGAGGCAGAGGCGCCGAAAATTGCGGCAGAGCTTGGCCTTGGCATCGACATCGAAGCGGTCGGCCATTTCGATCCCGTCACCTTCGACGCCGGTTGCGTTTCTGCCATCCGCGGCGCTGCTGAACGTCTCGGCTACAGCCACCGCGACATCGTATCGGGCGCCGGTCACGACGCCTGCTGGATCAACCGCGTTGCGCCAACCGCGATGGTCATGTGCCCCTGCGTCGACGGCCTCAGCCACAACGAAGACGAAGAGATTACAAAAGAATGGGCGAAAGCCGGCGCCGACGTGCTTTTCCATGCGGTCGTGGAGACTGCGGAGATCGTGGAGTAACGCGATGCACGGCCCCTCACCCGACCTGCGCTACGCTTCGGCCACCCTCTCCACCGAGGGGAGAGGCGGGGCTTCGCTTCCTGGGCGCCGTGAGGGTGCGACGATAACGGCCAGGCGACTTCGCTCCGATGAGACCGAGGCGGAATATCGGCGTTGGGGTGAGTTACGGAACCGGCAGCTGAACGGCCACAAATTCGTGCGGCAAATGCCAATCGGCCCGTATTTTGCAGACTTCGTTTGTCGCGCAAAACGACTTGTCGTCGAACTGGACGGTTTTCAACACGCTGGCTCCGCACACGACGTTCTGCGCACGAACTGGCTCAATGCTCAAGGATATTCTGTTCTGCGGTTCTGGAACCATGAGGTCCTCCAAGAACGACGAGCTATTCTTGAGACCATATTATCGGTGTTGGAGCGGCAAATCGTGGTGGCAAGTTCGGAGCTTCGTTTTTCACCGGCGGCTCAGCGCGCTGCCTCCTCTCCCCTTGGGGAGAGGTCGACGCGCAGCGGCGGGTGAGGGGGCGGCGCCGCAGATACGAAGAGATGTGAAGGGGAATAATCATGTCCACCAAAGTCATCAAGAACGGCACGGTCGTCACGGCCGATCTCACCTATGAAGCCGATGTGCTGATCGAGAACGGGGTGATTACGAAGATCGGGGCCAACCTTTCGGGGGACGAGGTGCTGGACGCGACGGGGTGCTATGTCATGCCGGGCGGCATCGACCCACACACGCATCTCGAAATGCCCTTCATGGGCACCTATTCGTCCGATGATTTCGAGACCGGCACCCGGGCGGCTCTGTCGGGCGGCACGACGATGGTCGTCGATTTCTGCCTGCCGGCGCCGGGGCAGTCGCTGCTCGAGGCGCTGCAGGCCTGGGACAACAAATCGACCAAGGCGATGTGCGACTACTCGTTCCACATGGCGGTCACCTGGTGGGGCGAGCAGGTCTTCAACGAGATGGAGACGGTCGTTCGCGAGAAGGGCATCAACACCTTCAAGCATTTCATGGCCTACAAGGGCGCTCTCATGGTCAATGACGATGAGATGTACGCCTCGTTCCAGCGCTGCGCCGAGCTCGGCGCACTGCCGCTCGTTCATGCCGAGAACGGCGATGTCGTCGCTTCGCTTCAGCAGAAATTGCTGGCGGAAGGCAATAACGGGCCGGAAGCCCATGCCTATTCCCGCCCGCCGCAGGTGGAAGGCGAGGCAGCCAACCGGGCGATCATGATCGCCGACATGGCCGGCGTTCCGCTCTACATCGTGCACGTCTCCTGCGAAGAGGCGCATGAGGCGATCCGTCGTGCGCGCCAGCTCGGCAAGCGTGTCTATGGCGAGCCGCTCGTCCAGCATCTCGTCCTGGATGAGACCGAGTATCAGCACCCGGATTGGGATCATGCGGCGCGGCGCGTCATGTCGCCGCCGTTTCGGTCCAAACAGCATCAGGACAGCCTGTGGGCTGGTCTTGCCGCCGGGTCTCTGCAGGTGGTCGCGACGGACCATTGCGCGTTCACGACCGAGCAGAAGCGTTATGGGGTCGGCGATTTCACCAAGATCCCGAATGGCACGGGAGGGCTTGAAGACCGGTTGCCGGTGCTTTGGACCAAGGGTGTCGCGACAGGCCGGTTGACGATGAACGAATTCGTGGCCGTCACCTCCACCAACATCGCCAAGATCATGAACATGTACCCCAAGAAGGGCGCGATCCTCGTCGGTGCTGATGCCGATATCCTCGTGCTCGACCCCAAGGCGAAGAAGACGATCGCTGCCGACACCCAGGCCTCTGCGATCGACTACAACGTGTTCGAGGGTGTCGAAGTCACCGGCCTGCCACGCTTCGTGCTGACGCGCGGCCATGTCGCGGTGCGCGACGGCAATTTCGAAGGACGCATGGGTCACGGGCGGTTCGTGGCACGCAAGCCCGACCAACCGGTCAACCGCGCGCTTTCCACCTGGAAGGAACTGACCGCTCCACGCAAGGTCGAACGCACCGGCATTCCGGCGAGCGGGGTCTGATGAACGTGGCAATGCCCGGACAGACGACAGTGAAGAGCGATCCAGTGCCGGCGAACTTCGGCAAGCCGGTCATCGAAGCGCGCGACCTCGATCTCACCTTCCAAACCGGCGACGGGCCAGTCCATGCCCTGTCGAAGATCAACCTCACGGTCCGACAAGGTGAGTTCGTGTCCTTCATCGGGCCGTCCGGCTGTGGCAAAACCACGCTTCTGCGCGTCATCGCCGATCTGGAACAGCCGACCGGCGGCGCCATCTCGGTCAATGGTCTCAGCCCGGAAGCGGCACGCAAGGCGCGGGCCTACGGCTACGTCTTCCAGGCACCGGCACTCTACCCGTGGCGCACGATCGGCAAGAACATCGCGCTGCCGCTCGAGGTCATGGGCTTCAGTGCGGCCGAGCGGCAGACGCGCATCCGCGACAATCTCGCGCTGGTCGATCTCGCCGGCTTCGAAAACAAGTTTCCCTGGCAGCTGTCCGGCGGCATGCAGCAACGTGCGTCGATCGCGCGTGCGCTGTCCTTTGATCCAGACATGCTGCTGATGGACGAGCCGTTCGGCGCATTGGACGAGATCGTGCGCGATCATCTGAACGAACAACTGCTGAAGCTCTGGGCGAAGACGCAAAAGACCGTTGTCTTCGTCACGCACTCGATCCCCGAGGCCGTGTTCCTCTCGACGAAAATCGTGGTGATGAGCCCAAGGCCGGGCCGGATCCACGAAGTGATCGATTGCGACCTTGGTACCGATCGTCCGCTGGAGATCCGCGAAACGCCGGAGTTCCTCGCCATTGCTGCCCGCGTCCGCGATGGGCTGAGGGCAGGGCACAGCTATGATTGAGCGTTGCGTGCAATGACGGCTGCTACCGCCCCCCGCCGCCGATTGACCGAAGGCCGCGCTGTGCCGGTGGCGACGATGGTGCTTGCCATCCTCGTCATCTGGTATGCCTGCACCATCTGGCTCAATGCCCGGTGGCAGCTGCAGGTGTTCGACCGGGCAGGGCAGGCCGATTGGACGCTCTGGCAGTTCGTCGCCGGTACATTCGCGCAGGATCGGCCGGTCTTGCCGGCGCCGCACCAGGTTCTGGTCGAACTGTGGAATTCGGTGGCGATGCAGGATGTCACCTCGCGCCGCAGCCTCGTCTACCATGCCTGGATCACGTTGTCGGCGACGCTTCTCGGCTTCGTCATGGGGACATTGCTCGGGATCGCGCTGGCCGTTCTGATCGTGCACAACCGCGCAGTCGACCGATCATTGATGCCGTGGCTGATCGCATCGCAGACAATCCCGATCCTTGCGATCGCGCCGATGATCGTCGTCGTGCTCGCATCGATCGGTCTGACCGGTCTCGTGCCGAAATCGCTGATCTCTACCTATCTTTCGTTTTTCCCGGTCGTCGTCGGCATGGTGAAAGGCTTTCGCAGCCCCGATGCGCTGCAGCTCGATCTCATGCGCACATACCATTCCTCGCGTGGCCAGGTGTTCGGCAAGCTGCGCTGGCCAAGCGCCATGCCCTACCTCTTCACCTCGATGAAGGTTGGTGTCGCGGCAAGTCTCGTCGGCGCGATCGTTGGCGAATTGCCGACCGGTGCAGCCGGTGGTCTCGGATCGCGCCTGCTTGCCGGCAGCTACTATGGCCAGACCACGCAGATCTGGGCGGCACTCTTCATGGCAGCAGCACTTTCCGCGACGCTGATCTTCGTGATCGGCATCGTCGAGCGCATCGTGCTGAGGCGCATGGGAGTGCGGCCATGAACGCAGGCTGGATCATATTTGCGCTTGTCGTGTGGCTGGGCTGCTGGGCGGCCAACGAATATCTCGTGCGGGTCGAAACGCGACAGGCCGGGGCACGCCGCGCGATCAATCTCGTCGTGCCAATCCTCTTCGGGGTCTCGCTGCTTGCATTGTGGGAAGGCCTGGTACGGGGGTTCAACGTGCCGCCGGTTCTCCTGCCACCGCCAAGCGCGATCTGGGCGCAGATCACCAGCTCCGTGCCGACGCTGTGGGCTGATTTCCGCCAGACCTTCCTGAAATCGGTTCTCATCGGCTACGCCATCGGCTGCGCCGCAGGCCTGGTGGTTGCCATCGCGATCGATCGTTCACCCTTCCTGAAGCGCGGTTTGTTGCCGATCGGCAGCTTCGTCTCGGCGCTACCGCTCGTCGGCATCGCGCCGATCATGGTCATGTGGTTCGGCTTCGACTGGCAGTCGAAGGCAGCCGTCGTGGTGGTCATGACGTTCTTCCCGATGCTGGTGAACACCGTCGCCGGACTGGCCGCCGCGAACGCGATGGAACGCGACCTGATGCACACTTATGCGGCGAGCTACTGGCAGGGGCTTTTCAAGTTGCGTCTGCCGGCCGCCTGGCCGTTCATCTTCAACGCGCTGAAGATCAACTCGACGCTGGCGCTGATTGGCGCGATCGTGGCGGAATTCTTCGGCACGCCGATCGTCGGCATGGGCTTCCGCATATCGTCCGCCATCGGGCGCCTGCAGGTGGATATGGTTTGGGCCGAGATCGCGGTTGCCGCGCTTGCCGGCTCGCTTTTTTACGGGTTGATCGCGCTCATCGAGAGGCGCGTCACCTTCTGGCATCCGTCGGTCCGTGGTGGGCGGACGGGACAATAAGGGGAATGGCACAATGAAGAAACTTCTCGCCTCCACGCTACTCGCCGGCCTGATGATGACGGGCGCCCATGCCCAGGATCTCGAGCCGCTGACCTTCCAGCTGAAATGGGTCAATCAGGGCCAGTTCGCCGGCTATCTGGTTGCCAAGGATCTTGGCTATTACGAAGAGGAAGGCCTCGACGTGACGATCAACCCGGGTGGCCCGGATATCGCGCCCGAGCAGGTGATCGCCGGCGGTGGGGCCGACGTGATCACGACCTGGATGGCGGCTGCTCTCGCTGCGCGCGAGCGCGGCGTGGCACTGGTGAACATCGCCCAGCCATTCCAGGGCTCGGCACTGCAGCTGGTCTGCTCCGAGGAAAGTGGTGTCGAAACCACCGAAGACTTCCCGGGCAAGACGCTCGGTGTCTGGTTCTTCGGCAACGAGTATCCGTTCTATGCCTGGATGGCGAAGCTCGGCTATTCCACGGAAGGTGGCGACGAGGGCGTCGAAGTGCTGCGGCAGGCTTTCTCCGCAGACCCGCTGCTGCAGGGCCAGGCCGATTGCATCTCCACCATGCGCTACAACGAGTACAAGCAGATCCTCGATGCCGGCATTCCGGAAGACAGCCTGACCGTCTTCAACTTCCTCGATGAAGGCGTCGGCATGCTGGAAGACGGCATCTATGTGCTGGAGGAAGATCTCGCCGACGAAGCCTTCGTCGACAAGATGGTGCGCTTCGTCCGCGCTTCCATGCGCGGCTGGGAACATGCCAAGGAAAACCCGCAGGAGGCCGCCGAGATCGTTCTGGAGAACGACATGTCCGGCGCGCTCACGCTTGAAAGCCAGGTCTACCAGGTCGAAGAAGCGGCTGCGCTCGTGGGCGACAGTGCAGCACTGGACGAGGCTGCCTATGAGCAGACGGTTCAGACGCTGCTGAACGCGGTTTCGCCAGACAATCCGGCCATCACAGCAGAACCGGAAGGCGCGTTCTCGACCGTCGTCACCGACCAGCTCTAAAAGACGAGCGCCTGCATATGGGCGCTTGACATCGGTTTGATTTCTGTGCAGCCGGCGGAACCAAGTCCCACCGGCTGCATTTTTCCATCGAAACGATCCCATGAGAGGACGGACCGATGGAACATATTGCAGCGATTATGGTGCTTATCGGATGTGGTCACGGCGACATCGAATGCCGCGAACTTTCAGCGCCGACCGTCGGTTATGAAACCGTGCAGATGTGCGAACAGGATATGGAGCCGGTGCTGCGCAGTATCAGCAACGATCATCCCGTGGTCTACGGTCAGTGTGCAGTCGTCGATCCTGCCGATTTCGAACAGGACGCGATCGTAGCCTGGGACTTCAACACCAGCGGCGAGCTTCTGGTCGATGTGGTAGCAGGCGATTCGCTCTATGCGTCGAGTGACGTTGCACTGACGAAAACATCGCGTCAGTAAGCACGGAACCATTTGGCGACTTTCGCGTTTCGAGTGCGATGCTAGGCGACGGAGGGGAGTGTGGGCTCCCGGTCTTGCAATCGGTCAACCGCGGAAATCTCCGCTCCAGTTTCGGTTATTGGGAACATAAATCATGAAAAAAACACTCGCAGTCGCCCTTCTCGCCCTCCCGCTCGCAGCATGCACGCAGACGCAGCAGGGCGCTGTGGTGGGTGGCGTTGGCGGCGCAGCAATCGGTGCAGCAGTCGGTGGTACTGACGGCGCTCTGATCGGTGGTGCAGCTGGCGCAGTCGGCGGCGCATTGATCGGCCGCGCATCTGAAAACAACAACCAGTGCATCTACGAAGATCGCTACGGCCGCCGCTATACAGCTGCTTGCTGATATCGATTTCAGATCACGTTCAAGCGCGCCGCAGAAATGCGGCGCGTTTTTTTAATGCGCTCAGTTGAGGAAATAGGCGCAGCCCGGTGTCTCAGCGGGACAGTGCGCTTGCTACCAGCCGGCTCTCCTGGAAGTTCTCCAAAAAACGCTCGTCGAAATCCGCATATTCGATCGATCGCGCAGGATCGGGAAATCCTACGATACCGTTGTTCATAGACAACAGGCCTTCGCGCTGAAGCTTGCGCAGATTCTTGTTGGTGTGAACGAGCGACAAGCCCATCGTGTCGGAGATCTGCTCCTGCGTCATCATCAGCTTGAAACCGTCCTTGTCGGCCTCGCCGATGGCACGCAGGCGGCACCAGAGCTCCAGCATGAAATGCAAAATGCGCTGGCTGGCTGGTCGGGCACCAAGCGAGACATTGTGTTCGCTGAGAATGTTGAAGTTGCGGACCGACATCCAATCCAGACCTGAGGCGAGAACAGGGTATTTCTGATAGACTTCGAGCAGGCGGATCGGTTCGATCACGGCCGTTTCCAGTTCGGTCAGCGCAGCGACCGAATAGGACGCGCGCCTCTGGAAATTGATGTGGAGGCCGATGAAGTCTCCGGGCAGCGCAACACCGATAATCTGGCGGCGCCCTGCCTTGGTGATCTTGTACTTGATGGCCCAGCCGCGGCGTACCAGGAAGCAGACGCGGAAATCGTCTCCATCCACCACCAGATCCTCGCCGCGTTGATATGCCACGCGGTTGATCTGGAGCTGTTCGAAGAAGTCGACTTCCTCTTCGTTCAAGAGAACGGTGTTGGCAAGCCGATGGACAGCCGCGCTCATGGCGGCTGAAGTCGCACTCTTGATGGTCGTCGCCATTCTAAACCGCTATTGCCCAAACCCGGCGGCACACCCCGTGCCCCTACCAAGCACACTGATAGCATGTGCCTGGCTTTCGATCACACTTCTTTTGTCGCGGAAAGTCCCGAGCTTCGTGTTGCCGCTTCGCGCATGTGTGCAACTGCGAAATTCGTGTTCCTCAAGACCAGATGCCCAATTGCGCCGGCAATTGCTATGTCATAAGTAAAAGACCGGGGAAGGGGCGGCACGTTACATCGGTGACGATTTCCAGTTAATAGGTTCTTCATAAATGAATTTGCCCCCGGAAGGTGGCGGTCCCTTGTCCAATTTGTCTGCTCTCATACTGGAAGACGCGTTTCTCATCGCGTATGAGGCGGAGCAGGCATTGCTGGAATTGGGTGCCAACAGCGTCGTGATATTCCAAGATCTGGTCGAGGCGGTCGAAGCCATCAACCGGTCTGACCGTTTTGATCTGGCCGTTTTGGACCTGTCGTTGTCGGATGGAAATTCAATCGAATTCGCCAAGACGATCAAGGCGCGCGGCATTCCGTTCGTCTTCACCTCGGGCTACGCCAAGCCGGAAGAGGTCGCGACCGAGTTTCCGGACGTGCCTTATCTCGAGAAGCCCTATCATTTCGACAGGCTCAAGCAGGTCATCCAGGATCTTCTGAAAAATCGGTAGGGGAGTGGCAGCCGGACCGTCTGATCCGGCTGAACTTTTTACATGTTCGAACGGCTCGAACCGGTCATGATCTGACGCGTGACAGCGTCAGGACCGAATTCGTCTTCGGCTTCGACGCTCATCAACTCGGCAAGGCGCGTGCGTGCACGGCTAACGCGGCTCTTGATCGTGCCAATCGCGCAATTGCAGATTTCCGCCGCTTCTTCGTAGGAGAAGCCCGAACCACCCACGAGGATGATCGCTTCCTTCTGGTCGGCCGGCAGCAGCTCAAGTGCCTTGCGAAAGTCCTGCAGATCGAGGTGACCCATCTGCTCGGGATGCCCGGCCATGCGGGCGGCATGGATGCCGTCGGCGTCGGAAACTTCACGGCCTTTCTTGCGCATCTGCGTGTAGAACTCATTGCGCAGAATGGTGAAGAGCCAGGCCTTGAGATTGGTGCCGCGCTCGAAGCTCGATTGCTTTGCCCACGCCTTCATCAGCGTTTCCTGCACGAGGTCATCCGCTCTGTCGGCCGAGCCGATCAGCGACATTGCAAACGCGCGCAGGTTGGGGACAACGGCCAGAAGATCCTTTCGGAACGCCGACAGGTCGGCGGGATCAGGCTCACCCATTCGAGCGGTCCTTCTCTGCGCGCTCCAGGCTGGCGAGCAGGTCCATGAACTTATCGGGGACAGGTTCTTGCGCGACTTCGTCGTACATCGACTTCAGGCGCTTACCGATTTGTGATGACGAGAGATCATCCAGCGGCCGCTGCGACGCTGCGCCACCGGATCCCTCACTCTTCGTAGAATTCATATGCAATGGTATCCTTTCCGACCCCTACTCGCAGCCCTGCAACGCAGCTTGTTGAAAATTGTTCCGACCTATAGGGAACTTTTTTTGACATTCGATTGTTTATCACCCGGCGACGCACATTCGACTTTCCACAGCGCGCCCATTCGAGGGAGTTCCATATGTCTTTAGCTGCCGAGCTTGCTCCGCACCTTCCATTCCTGCGGCGCTTTGCACGCTCGCTTACCGGTTCCCAGAGCAGCGGCGACGCCTATGTCACTGCAGTGCTCGAGGCGCTTATTGCCGATGTCGATCTGTTTCCCCGCGGCAATGACGCCAAGATCGGCCTCTATAAAACTTTTGCGACCATCTGGAAGTCCATCGAGGTCAATGTCACCCCGCATTCCGGTCTCGGTGGCATGGAAAAGAGCGATCATAACCTTCAGATGATCGCGCCGCTGCCGCGCCAGGCATTTCTTCTCGTCGCGGTCGAAGGTTTCTCGAAGTCGGAAGGCGCCGAAATTCTCTCCATGTCCGAAGACGATTTTTCCGAGCTGCTCGTCCAGGCCTCGCGTGACATTGCACAGCAGGTTGCCACCGATGTCATGATCATCGAAGACGAGCCGCTGATCGCGATGGATATCGAAAACCTTGTCATCGACCTTGGCCATTCGGTCACTGGCATTGCGCGCACCCACGCGGAAGCCAATGCACTCTTCGCGAAGAAGAAGCCGGGCATCATTCTGTCGGATATCCAGCTGGCCGACGGCAGCTCCGGCATCGATGCCGTGAACGACATTCTCAAAGAAACCGACGTTCCGGTGATCTTCATCACGGCCTATCCCGAGCAGCTTCTGACGGGCAAGCGACCGGAGCCGGCATTCCTTGTCACCAAGCCGTTCCAGCCCGACATGGTTCGCGCACTTATCAGCCAGGCGCTGTTCTTCAATCGTCAGTCGGACAAAAAGTCCGCGGCCTGACACGTTTCGGACAGGTCCTGGATTGCCAAAGCCCGATGCGGTCGCCGATCGCATCGGGCTTTTTCTATTCCCGCATCAAGACCTGCAGCAAAACGAAAACGCCGCCCGTGATGACGGGCGGCGTTCACACTGGCCTGAGCCCAATGACTGCTAGTGGCGCGAGCGCCACTCATCGACCTGACGCTCAGCTTCGTCGCGTGCGACGCCGTAGCGCTGCTGAATGAGGCCTGCGAGTTCCGTGCGGCTGCCCTTGGCGCGATCAAGATCGTCGTCCGTGAGCTTGCCCCACTGCTGCTGGGCCTTGCCGCGAAACTCGTTCCACTTACCTTCGATGATGTCCCAGTTCATTAGGCATCTCCTTGTTTATTGGTCGGAAGCTCGTCGTCGGCTTCCTCATCTTGAAAACGTCTCAGACGAGAGGGTGTTCCGACAATCGGCCGCTCCGACCAAAGAAAAAGCCCGGTGGAAACCGGGCTTTCTGCTGAGCTGATCGTCGGTGAACCCGCGATCAATGTACCTGCGGGTTGGACGTCGTCGAAGCCGTCGTTGTCGGAGCGGACGACTGGTTCGTCGTCGATGCGGCGTTGTTGCCATTCCCGCTAGAAGCCGTCGACGTCGATGCCTTGTCGGCGGCCGGCGTCTTGCGGGCTCGGGTCTGGCGCGCCTTGCGTACCGTTTCCGAAGCGCCAGCGGCTGCCGTCTTCGATGACGCTGAGGCCGAACGCTTGCGCGTTGCCGGCTCATCCGACGCAGCTTTGCGCGTCGACTTGCGTGTGGTGCCAGCTGCGGAAGTTGTTGCAACTGGCGCGCTGCGCGGCGCGCGCTTTACAGGTGCACGACGTGCAGGGATCGGGGCATCATCATCGCTGTCGTCGGAAAGGGCAGCGAGAACCGGGTCCTGGTTGCGGCGAGCAGCAAACATGGAAGCTGCCGCAGCGCCGATCGCCAGCGCGAACAGGCCCGTTGCAGTCGGGTTACGCTTGACCCACTCGACACCTTCCTGCGTGGTGTCGGCAGAATAGCGGGCTGCACGACGTGCTGCGAGTTCTGCATCATGTGCCGAACGTGTTACGGCGCGGCTCGCGCTCTCGGCGGTCTCTCGGGCGTAGTGCACGGCGTCGTCAGCTGCTTCGACAGCGACATCGGCGGCATCGTGGATGTAGCCACGGGCCGTATCGGACGCCTTGGATGCATAGCCGCGGATCCGCTGCGTGCCCTTGTCCACGTCACGACGCGACAGAAGGCGCGTGCGCTCGCTGGACTGGGTTGCGAGGCCAAGCAGGCCGAGCGCCACCAAAGCTGTCGAAAGCGGATTGTTGCGTGCCTTCTGCACGGCCCAATCCAGCATCTCGGTGGCAGAAGGATCTTCCTGGCCCGTCACACGGGCAGCCAATGCCTTCGGCGAGAATTCGCGGGCAGTGGTGTCGATCCGGTCTTTCATACGCTCACGCAGGCCGTCGATTTCTTCTTCGATACGCTCACTTGATTTTGTCATTGAAGGTCTCCTTGAATTGGGTCGCATTCTCGCTCGTAGCGCGAATGGTTCTCACAGGTTTCAGATTTTGCGGCTTAAGCCGGGCGGCCCCGATCCATAGGGCGATGATACCAAACAGAAGGACCGCAGCACCGATTGCGAGTGCTGCGCCGGCCGGGCCGAAGTAAATCGCGAGCCACGCAACCAACGCCTGAGCCAGCAGGAAGGTTGCGACAGCACACAGCAGCAGTCCGCAAAAAATCATCGTCAGGCCACTTTGCGCCTGCGACAGCTTTTCCGAAAACTCCGCCTTTGCGAGTTCGATCTCTTTGCGGAAGAGATCAATCGTATCTTCGAACAGAGCCCTCAGGTTCTGGATCAGCGACGGCGGTTGGATCGGTCGTTGTGGATCGGTCATCGTTCTCTCAATGCTCGGCAATAAAGTTGCCGGGTACGCAACGCGTCATGTGCCTCAGGCGGTCGATTTCGTCGTGCGCCTGCGGGTGGGCGTGCCTGCGCGCTTTGCGCTGGCGGTCTGGCGTGGCGCGCGCGATTGCGACGGGCGTGGGCTCGCCGGACGCGGCGCCGCAATGTTGCGCTGCTGGCGGTGCTGCGCGGCGGACTGCAGGGTGTTGGCGACAAGGAAGCCTGCGATTGCCAGCGCGCCGTAAGCGACCAATGGCTTTTCGCGCACGAAGTCTTCGACGCGCTGCGTGGCGGAGCGCATGTCGAGATCGTCCACGTTGGTCGTCATCTCTTCGGCCTTGGTGGCGACATCGTCGACCATGCCGGCAACGGTTGCATAGCCTTCGTCGCGCAGCTCGTCGCCGCCGCGGCGAAGCGCGCGCACGATCGTCATGCAGAAATTCTTGAATGCATTGCGCTGTTCGTCGACGACGGCTTCAGCCTGTGCGCGTCCAGTCTCGTAAGCCTTGCCGGCAAAGCGGCCGACCTGATCTTCCACGGTCTCGAATACTTCGTTTGCCGTGCGCTCAATACTTGCTTTCGTGGGCATCGTCCGCCTCCGTTTCGTTGCCCCCTCAACGCGACGGAAGATGACTTGTTCCACATTTGCTTATGTAAGGTTGCGTCGCGGCAATATCAGGGCACCAGCACCGTCTTGCCACGCGCGCCGCGCTGCATGATCTCGCTCAAAACGGCGGCTGCATCGTTGAGCGAGCGCTTGTCGCCGATATGCGGTTTGACGCGGCCATCCGCATGCCAGGCGAAAAGCTCGCGCATGTTGTCCAGATGGAGCGCGCGTTCCCTGGCGATGAAGTTGCCCCAGAAAACGCCGACGACGGCGAATTCCTTCACCAGTGCGAGGTTGACGGGAAAGCTCGGAATGCGCCCCGCTGCGAAGCCGACGACAAGCAGTCGGCCGCGCCGCGCCATCAACCGCGTGGCCGTGTCGAAGGCATCGCCTCCAACGGGATCGAAGACGACATCGACACCTCGGCCGTCGGTCTCCTGCTTCACCGCGTCCTTCAGACCATCATAGCCGAGCACGACGTCGGCGCCGTTGGCTTCAGCCAGCGCACGCTTATCCTCGCTCGATGCGACCGCGATGACATGTGCGCCCATCGCCTTGCCAATCTGGATCGCGGCAATGCCGGTGGAGCCTGCAGCACCCAGCACCAGCAACGTTTCGCCCGATTGAAGTGACGCACGTTGCTTCAGCGCATGATGCGACGTGCCATAGGCGCAGAGCAGGGCACAGGCGTCATTGAACGACACGTGCTCGGGGAGCGCGATCAGATTGGCGGGATCGGTCACGATCTCGCTCGCATAGCCGCCGGTGGCGAGCAGTGCCGCGACGCGATCGCCGATCGCAAAGCCGTCGACATTGTCGCCCAAGGCCGTGATCGTGCCGGCGACTTCCATGCCGGGGGTGAACGGCGTTAGTGGCTTCATCTGGTAGAGGCCCTGCACCAGCAACCCGTCTGGGTAGTTCACGCCGATCGCTTCCGCTTTGACCTGCACTTCGTCCGCGGCCAACGCCTTCAGCTTAACTGTCTCCAGTCGCAACTGATCGAGCGGGCCGAAGGCGTGGCAGACGATGGCGCTGGTCATTTGGCGGATCCTTCGCGGTAAGGGGCGAGTTCGTTGCGCGCCACCTGGCGGCGGTGGACAGCATCTGGTCCATCGGCAAGACGCAGCGTGCGCAGATGCGTCCACATGCGCGCAAGTGGCGTGTCCTGCGACACGCCCTGACCGCCAAACATCTGCACCGCTTGATCGACGACCTTGAGCGCGACATTCGGCGCTACGACCTTGATCTGGCTGATCCAGGGCGCTGCAGCTTTTGCATCCTTCTGGTCCATGGCAAAGGCGGCGCGCAGGCAGAGAAGCCGCGCCATCTCGATCTCCATGCGGCATTCGGCGATGATGTCGTGGTTGGCGCCGAGATCGGACAGGCGTTTGCCGAAGGCTTCGCGCTCGACGGCGCGTCGGCACATGAGTTCGAGCGCACGCTCCGCCTGGCCGATGGCACGCATGCAATGGTGGATGCGGCCAGGCCCCAGCCGGCCTTGCGCGATCTCGAAGCCGCGTCCTTCGTCCACGAGTAGGTCCTCGACCGGTACGCGCACATCGCTGAAACGCAGATGCAGATGCCCGTGTGGTGCGTCGTCATCGCCATAGACTTCCATGGCCCGCAGCTTCTCTATGCCGGGCGTTTTCGCGTCGATCACCAGCATGGAATGGCGGCGGTGGCGCGGTGCGTCTTCGCCACCGGTCCGCACCATCACGATGTAAACGGCGCAGCGCGGATCGCCGGCGCCCGACGCCCACCATTTCTCGCCGTTCAGCACATAGTGGTCGCCATCGCGTTCGCAGCGCATGGCGATGTTGGTGGCGTCTGAGGACGCGACGTCCGGCTCCGTCATCAGATAGGCCGAGCGGATGTCACCGGCAAGCAGCGGCTTCAGCCAGCGCTCCTTGTGTATATCCGAGCCGTAGCGTTCGAGCACTTCCATGTTCCCGGTGTCAGGCGCAGCGCAGTTGAAGATCTCTGCCGCCAGGTGCGACTTGCCCATTTCCTCGGCCAGATAGGCATATTCGACCGTCGTCAGGCCGAAGCCGCGCTCGCTGTCGGTCAGCCAAAAATTCCAGAGGCCGCGCTCGCGCGCCTTCGCCTTCAATGAGGAGAGGATTTCGCTCTGGCGCAGCGTGTGCGTCCAGCGATCACCGTTGCCGACTTCCGCCAGAAATTCCTCGTCGAGCGGGGCGATCTCCTCTTCGATCATCTGCTTCACCGCAGCGTGGATCGGGATGAGCCGTTCCGTCATTCCAAGGTCCATGGCGCCCATCTCATCCTTCCTCCTCGGTTGTCCTTCGCTGTCTCCATCGACTAAGGATCGATGAGGACAAGGCGGAGGATGCATATGGCCTATCTGGAGGACCTCTTTACGGTCAAGGACAAGACGGCGCTCGTGACGGGTGGTGCAACCGGCATCGGACGCATGGTTGCGACGGCGCTCGTCCAGGGCGGCGCGCATGTCTACATCGCTTCGCGCAAGGGCGCGGACTGCGAAGCGGTCGCGGAAGAGCTCAATGGCCTCGGCGCGCCCGGACGGGCGGAAGGCTTTGCCGGCGATGTCGGCAGCGAGGAGGGCGTGAAGGCGCTTGCGGCGGAACTGGCGCAGCGCACCGACCGTCTGAATATCCTCGTCAACAATGCCGGTATTTCCTGGGGCGAGCCGCTCGAGACCTTTCCTCATGCCGCCTGGCAGAAAGTGATGAACGTCAATGTCGCGGGTCTTTTCACGCTGACGCGTGACCTCCTGCCGCTGCTCGACAAGGCTGCCAGCGATGCGGACCCGGCACGTGTCATCAATCTCGGCTCGGTCATGGGAACGGTGCCGCTCGCCGATGGCGCCTATTCCTATTCGGCGTCGAAGGCAGCGGTGCATCACCTCACGCGCATTCTCGCCAATGAATTCGCGGCACGTCGCATCACCGTCAACGCCTTCGCGCCTGGGCCTTTCCAGAGCAAGATGACGGCATTTGCCACCGGCACGGATGAGAAGGCCGACATCGTCGGTCGGGGCGTTCCGCTGGGGCGCATCGGTTCGCCGGACGATATCGCAGGCGCCACGCTCTATCTCTGCTCGAAGGCGGGCGCGTATATCTCGGGCGCAATCCTGCCGCTCGATGGCGGCATGTCCGCGCATGACAGCAACCGACTGTTCAAGGACTTCCAGTGATGGCGGCGGCGACGGATATCGTGGACATGCCGGACATCGATGCGCTGGAAGCGGTCCTCGCCGGCGAGATCGCGGGCTTCGACCGCATCAGCGAAATGCGCAAGTTCAACACTGGCCAGTCGAACCCGACCTATCTGATCGTCACCGCGGACCGCCGCTTCGTGCTGCGCGCCAAGCCGCCCGGGCAGCTCTTGAAATCCGCGCATCAGGTCGATCGCGAGTTCCGCGTCATGCGCGCGCTTGGCGGCACGGCTGTGCCGGTTCCAAGGGTCCACTACCTCTCGCCGGAGGACTCCGTCATCGGCCGGATGTTCTTCGTCATGGAGCATCTGGATGGCCGTATCCTGTGGGATCCGGCGCTGCCCGAACTATCCGCGCACGAACGTCAGGCAATCTATGACGCGATGGTCGAGGCGCTGGCCGCGCTGCACGATGTCGACATCGACGCTGCCGGTCTTTCCGATTTCGGGCGGCCCGGCAATTATTTCGAGCGCCAGCTGAAGCGCTGGAGCGAGCAGTACCGCGCAAGCGTCATCGATCCCATTACCAACATGGACGCGCTGATCGATTGGTTGTCCGAAAACCTGCCGAAGGATGATGGGCAGGTGTCGCTGGTGCATGGCGACTTCCGCATGGACAACATGATCTTTGCCAGGGACAGCGCGACGATCCTCGGCGTTCTCGACTGGGAGCTGTCGACACTCGGCCACCCCTACGCCGATCTCTCCTACCAGTGCATGCAGTTGCGGCTGCCGCATGACAGCACGTTCAAGGGGCTGGGTGGGCTGGATCGCGCCGCACTCGGCATCCCGAGCGAAGAGGAGTACGTTACGACCTATTGCCGGCTGCGCGGCATCGATCGCATCGACAATTGGCGCTTCTATCTGGCCTTCGCCTTCTTTCGCCTCGGCGCGATCCTGCAGGGCGTGCTGAGGCGCGCTGTCGACGGCAATGCGTCCAATCCGGAACGCGCGCGCGAAATGGGCCGCGCGATCCCGCTGATCGCTTCTGAGGCGATCGACGTGATCCGCAATGGGTGAGCGGTGCGGACCGTTCGCAGGCGCTGTCGTCCTCATCACCGGGGCGGCCGGCGGGTTCGGGCAGGCGATGGCGAAGCGCTTTGGCGATGCGGGAGCGCGTCTCGTTCTTGCCGATCGCGACGAGGCGCTGCTTGCCGAAAGCGCAGCCGGGCTGGATTGCGAAACGGTGCTGCTTAGCGGCGACATCATTCACGAAGAGACATCGGCATGTCTTGTCGCTGCGGCGCTCGACCGGTTCGGCGCCATCGATGTCGCCATCAACAATGCCGGGATCGCGACGGCCTTCAAGCCGCTGCATGAGGTGACGGCAGCGGAAGCAGAGCAGTTGATCGCCGTCAATCTTATGGGCGTCATCCATGGCATGCGGCATCAACTCCCGCCGATGCGCCTGCGCTTTGCCGAGACGGGCCGGCCCTCCGCCATCGTCAACATCGCTTCCATTGCCGGCGTCATCGGCGCCAATGGGCTCGCGGTCTACGCGGCGGCGAAGCACGGCGTCGTCGGACTGACGAAATCGGCGGCGCTCGAGAATGCCCGCCATGGCGTGCGGGTCAACGCGATCTGCCCGACATTTTCCCCAACCGCGATGGTGACCGAGACGATCACGAAAGGCGGCCCGGACGTGGATCTTCTGGCAAAAGGCATCCCGATGCGGCGGCTGGCGAGCGTCGAGGACGTGGTCGAAGCCGTGCTCTATGCGGCGTCACCTGCATCGAGCTTCATCACCGGCCAGACATTCAATGTCGACGGCGGCATCACCGCTGGCTAGGTTTTGTCGATGACCCATTCGAAGAGCGATCCGACCGTCAGGCTGCGCATCGTGCTCGGCCCCGACATCGCGTTCGGGCCCGGCAAGGCGGACCTGCTCGATGGGATCCGCGAGACTGGTTCGATCGCAGCGGCGGGCCGGCGCATGGGTATGAGCTACAAGCGCGCCTGGACGCTGATTGAAACGCTCAATCGAAACTTCTCCAAGCCACTGGTCGAAACATCCAAGGGCGGCTCAGAGCGCGGCGGCGCCGTGCTGACTGAAGCCGGGGAGGCGGCGCTTGCGCTCTACCGACAGATGGAGGCGCGGCTGGTCGCCGAGAGCGTCGCAGAGGTCAAGCAACTGAAGGCGATGCTCTCCGATATGTCCGAACGGAAATAACGGTTGCGCGGCCGCTTTATCTCTGGTTCCCTGCCGATATGTTCGTGAAAACCTATCGGGCAACTTTTCCCATGCTGACATCGCCTGCCATGCTCCGCCGTTTCACCGTCGGCGCGCTCGCGTATGCTGCGGTGATAGGCGCACAGTCCGCGCGCGCGGCGGAAGCGACACTTGCTGTTGCCGCGAATTTTGCCGAGGTGGCCGAGGTTCTCGTCGATGCGTTTGAAGCAGAAACCGATCACACGTTGAGGATCTCCGCAGGGTCGACCGGGCAGCTTTATGCGCAGATCATCAACGGTGCGCCGTTCGACGTGTTTCTTTCCGCAGACCAGCGCACCGTCGCGCAGCTGGAAGCCGAAGGGGGTGCGGCCGAGGGAACGCGTTTCACCTATGCGATCGGCAAGCTGACGCTGTGGAGCACTGACGGCGCGCTGATCGGAGATGACGGCGCGGCATTCCTTCAAGCCAACGCCTTCCGTGCACTCGCGATCGCAAATCCCGATGTCGCGCCCTATGGGCTGGCAGCGCGTCAGACGCTGGAAGCGCTCGGTCTTTGGGAGACGCTCGAGCCCAAGATCGTGCGCGGCGAAAACATCGGTCAGACCCACGCGATGGTTTCGACCGGTAATGCGGAAGCCGGCTTCGTCGCGCTGTCCTACGTGCTCAGCCCTTCCAATAAGCAGCCCGGCAGCCGCTGGGACGTGCCCCAGGAGTTTTATGAGCCGATCCGCCAGGATGCGGTCGTCACCGCGCGCGGCGCGGACAATGAGGCTGCGACTGCGTTTATCGCATATCTTGCCAGCGCGCCGGCAAAGGCCATTATCGAAGACTATGGCTACGCACAGAATAGGGCCTGATGCTGTCTTCAATCCCGCTTCCCGATCCCGGCCCGCTCATTCTCACGATGCAGCTTGCTGCCGTCACGACGCTCGTGCTGCTCGTGCTCGGCACACCGCTCGCGTGGTGGCTGGCGCATACACGCGCGCGCCTGAAGCCGGTGGTGGAGGCACTGACGGCACTGCCGCTGGTGCTGCCGCCCACCGTCATCGGATTCTATCTGCTGGTTCTAATGAGCCCGCGCGCGCCGCTCGGCGCGTTCTGGGTGAGCCTGACCGACACAACGTTGACCTTCTCTTTCATCGGTCTCGTGATCGCATCCGTTTTCTATTCGCTGCCCTTCATGGTGCAGCCGCTGCAGGCTGCATTCGAAGCGGTTGGAAAGGCGCCGCTCGAAGCGGCTGCAACCTTGCGGGCGGGGCCGCTCGACCGCTTCTTCTTCGTTGCCGCACCGCTGGCCGCGCGCGGGTTCCTCACGGCGATCGTGCTGACGTTCGCGCATACGGTCGGCGAGTTCGGCGTGGTGCTCATGGTCGGCGGCAACATTCCTGGCGAGACGCGCGTCATCTCGATTGCGATCTACGAGCATGTGGAAACGCTGCGCTATGCGGAGGCGCATGTCCTCTCGGCCATCATGCTGGTCTTTTCCTTCGTCGTGCTGATAACGGTCTATACGCTCAACCGCCGCTTTCCGCTGAAGACGGTCTGACGATGGCGATGCTCGACATTGGCATCGCGCGCCGCTTCGGCGCCTTCGATCTGAAGGTGGAAGAGGCGATCCCGCTTGCCGGCATCACGGCGCTTTTCGGCCATTCCGGCTGCGGCAAGAGCACGCTTCTGCGCATTCTCTCGGGTCTCGACCGCGAAGCGAATGGCCATGTGCGCTTCGACCGCGACATCTGGCAGGACAGCGCCACGGGGCAATTCGTGCCGACGGAGCGGCGTGGCGTCGGCTATGTGTTCCAGGATGCGCGGCTCTTCGATCATCTTTCGGTAAAGGGCAATCTGGCTTTCGCCGACCGCCGCTCGCGCAAGATCGGTGACAGGCCGACCTTCGATGACGTTGTCGATGCGCTCGATCTCGCACCGCTGCTCGACCGGTCGGTGACGGCGCTCTCCGGCGGCGAACGCCAGCGCGTCGCCATCGCCCGAACGCTGCTTTCGCGGCCGCGTCTGCTGCTGCTCGATGAGCCGCTCGCGGCGCTCGATGGCAGGCGAAAAGCCGAGATCCTGCCGCATATCGCCAGCCTGCCGCGCCGGTTCTCGATCCCGATCGTCTACGTCACCCATTCGGTGGAAGAGGTCGGGCAACTGGCCGACCGGATGATCGTGCTCTCAGCCGGTTGTGTCGCCGCTAGGGGGCCAGTCGAGGAGGTTCTTTCGCGCATTGATCTCGGGCCTCTCACGGGCCGCTTCGAGGCAGGTGTCACGTTGACGGCTCAGATTGTCGGCCATGATGCCGAGTGGGCGATGACCAAGCTCGATCATCGCGGCCAGCGGCTCCTCGTTCCGCGCATCGACGGCGCGATCGGCCAGATGGTGAAGGTCCGGCTGCGTGCCCGCGACGTGGCGCTCGCGACGGAGCGGCCGAGCGGGCTTTCGATCCGCAATGTTCTCTCAGGCACCGTGCGCCAAGTGGCAGCAGAGGCCGATACGGCCTATGCGGAAGTGCTGGTGGATGTGGCGGGTGTCGGCGTACGCGCCCGCGTCACGCGCATGGCCGTCGCCGGGCTCGGGCTCGCCGAAGGCAGGCCGGTTTTCGTGCTCGTCAAGTCGATCGCGATCGATCGCCCGGCTCAGACTTATCGCCAGGATGATGTCTGAGCCGAAGAGTGTGCTTTATTTCGGCGCCATGCGAAGCGCGCCGTCGAGGCGGATCGTCTCGCCGTTCAGCATTTCGTTGTCGAGAATGGCAAGCACGAGCTTGGCGTATTCGTCCGGCTTGCCGAGGCGCGAGGGGAAGGGCACCGAGGCACCGAGGCTTTTCTGCGCCGGCTCCGGCAGGCCGAGCAGCATCGGCGTTTCGAAAATGCCCGGCGCGATGCAGCAGACGCGGATGCCGATCTGCGCGAACTCGCGCGCGGCCGGCAGCGTCAGCGCCTTCACGCCACCCTTCGATGCGGCATAGGCCGTCTGGCCGATCTGGCCTTCATAGGCGGCGACGGACGCGGTGTTGATGATGACACCACGCTCGCCGCTTTCCGACACCGGATCGAGATTGGCCGCGCGCTCCGCCACGAGGCGCAGGAAGTTGAACGTGCCGATCAGATTGACCTCGATCGCCTTGCGGAACTCGTCGAGCGGCATGACGCCTGTTTTCGACAGAACCTTCTTGGCAGGCGCGATGCCGGCGCAGTTGACGAGGATGCGGGCCGGACCGTGGGCCTCTTCCGCCCGCTTGACGGCGTCTTCGGCCTGCTCGGCGCTCGAGACGTCGCAGCCGATGCCGATGCCAGCGATTTCGTCGGCGATCTGTTTCGCGCCCGCCTCATTGTGATCGATCAAAGCCACCTTGGCGCCTGCTTTCGCAAGTGCTCGCGCCGTCGCCGCACCCAGCCCGGACGCGCCGCCGGTGACGATTGCCGCTACTCCAGTGATGTCCATGATCCCGTCTCCTCGTAATTTCGTTGGACGGGTTCTATCGGCGTTACCGCGACGCTTGCAAGCTTCCGTTGCGCCAAAGAACGTGGCGTCAGTTGCGCACGACCAGGCAGAAGCCACCGGCGCGCCTGATGTCGGCGCACAGCGCCTGGCTTTCCTCGCGCGTATCGCGCCCAACGCGCACGGCCGTACGGCTGCGGCTGCCGAAGGAGCGGTTGCGCTCGGCCACGAAAATGGGCGTTTCGCCGGCGAGCGCCGGTGTTCGCGCTTGGACGCGGGTGAAGATGCGTTCGGCATTGGCACGGGAGAAGTCCGATCCCAACTGCACGCCCCACGGTTTCCAGTCCCCCGCAGCCATCCGCATCTCGCTCATGCGGCTGTTCTTGGCGAGCTCCAGGCAGGCTTGCGTGAATGGCACATCGGTGGCCAGTGCGAAGTCGAGATCGGCCGGAGGATCGTCGCGCCACTGCTCGACGCCGCGGCCGGTGATGATGTGAACATAGGCGCGCGTTTCGCCCGGCATGAAGGTGTCACCCGCCAAAAACCGGCGCGCGCGCTCCTCACCCGCATTGTAGCCGATCGCGGCAAGCCCCAGGCTGCCGAAGCGGTCCTTCATCTCTGCCAGGTAGTGCGCTGAACGTGCAAGAGCCTCCGCCGGGTTGAAGGGGTCCGAAAGTGCCCTGAGCCGCGCCGTCGAAGGAATGAATTGCGCAATACCCTGCGCGCCGGCGGGACTGACCGCATTCGGATCGAAACGACTTTCCTGCCAGATCAGCCGCGCGAAAAAGCCGGCTGGAAGATCGTGGCTCTCCGAAAGATGCTCGATGGTGCGGCAAATGTCCTCGGCGAAATGGTCGGAGCGGATACAGATATCAGCCGGCAGGCGGCCCGGCAGTGCCACCGCGTGGCGCCAGCCGCAGCGTGCCTCTTCGGCCACAGCATGGTGAGCGGACAGTTCGGCCGCCTTCGCGCCCGGTGCTGGCGCTACCACGACGAGAAGCGCCAGCATGAGGGCGCGCAGACAGAAAGGCATGAGGCTCATCGGGATCCGCCAGCTCGTTCGCGCAAGAATTCCTCGCTCCAGCTTTTCATGCAAGTATGAATAACGCCGCCTTAATCTTGTCGGCCTAACACTGCGACTTCACGTCGATCTGCCAGGCACCGCCGGTATATTCGACAGTTCTGATTTAATGCACGGGGCGTTCGCTTGCAGACCATCCTTCATTTCGCGCCGGTTCCGCTGCGCCGATTCCTCGCGCTCGTCTTGGCGGCAGTGCTTCTGGCCGGCTGTACCAGCACGACGCTAAAGGTGTCCACGCCGGTCGCCCCGCCGCCACTTTCGGAAAAATATGCCGCCATCGTCGTCGATGCGCATTCCGGCCAGGTGCTCTATCAATATGGCGCCGATACGCCGCGCCATCCGGCTTCGCTGACGAAGATGATGACGCTTTACCTGTTGTTCGAAGGTTTGCGCGATCGCCGCTTCGCTGAAACCACACCGATCCCGGTCTCGGCCTATGCGGCCGCGCGTCCGCCTACAAAGATCGGCTTCAGGGCAGGGGAGACGCTTTCGGTCGAGGAAGCCATCCTCTCGCTCGTCGTCAAGTCGGCCAACGACGTCGCCACCGCCGTTGCGGAATATCTGGGCGGTTCGGAGGAGGGCTTTGCGGGCGTCATGAATGCCAAGGCCCGCCAGCTCGGCATGGCCAGTACGATCTTCCGCAATCCGCATGGGCTGCCGGACAGTGCGCAGATCACCACGGCGCGCGACATGGCGGTGCTCTCGCTCGCCATGCGCCGCGACTTCGCACAATATTACCGTTATTTCGGCAACAAGGACTTCATCTATCGGGGCACGACGATCCGCGGTCACAATGAGCTGGTCGGTTCCATGCCCGGTGTCGACGGCTTAAAGACCGGTTACATCCGCGCATCCGGCTTCAATCTCGCAACGTCCGCCCAGGCCAATGGCCGCAGCGTGGTTGCCGTCGTGCTCGGCGGCAACACCGCCAAAGAGCGCAACGACCATATGCGCCAGCTGCTCGAGATCTACATGCCGCTTGCCTCGCGCGGGCGGTGAGGTTTCGCGAAACCCACGCGCTCGCCAATTCCCCATTGAAGCGGAGCGCGCCATCGTCTATCACCAATCCCGCGCGGATCACGCTTCGCGCCGGCACCCGTAGCTCAGCTGGATAGAGCGCTGCCCTCCGAAGGCAGAGGTCACAAGTTCGAATCTTGTCGGGTGCACCAGTTTTCTATCATTTTTACAACAGCTTAGCAATCAGCGGTTTGTCGGCGCACCTCGCTCTAATAGCTCACGGAAGCACCACGGAAGCAGTTGGAAGCAGGTTTCTGCCTAGGCAAGGTGTAATTTTCGCTAGCGCTTGATCATCCGGGCCCCATGCCATTGCTAAGCGCTGAGGCTTGCGAACTGCCATTGCTCTCTGGGCTATGAACCGATGGCTGGGGCTTGGATCTTTCAGGAAGCGGTGCTCGCGTCTGCGGACATCTCATCACGAGCCATGGTTCCAGGATGGCAAGCATCAGCGACAGCGGGGCAATGTTTCGCGGGCGCATAGGGCACCGGCTAAGACAGTGCCAATAACTTCGCGACTGCGGCCCGGATCGCTGCATGATGTGAGTACCGGCGGGTGTTGGGGCGTGTGGCACCTACGACCAGTCTAAAATGCTGATCGACGACGGCAAGCCATTTTGTTGCTGCGCGCCGAAACGACAGCCGCCGGATTTACATCGTTCTGTCCGACTCGTGTCGGGCCGCATCATGTTTTCACAAAAATGGGCGCATGCGGATGGTCGCCGCCTCGACGGCACGCCTTGACCGTCTTTGCGTGGCTATCGTGAGCTCGTGAACGCGACGGTGGGCTATGGGCATCTTCAATTCTCGCGGGACCCGCACGCAGGACGCTTGTTGATCCGGTCAAAACCAGATGAAAACTGCAGCTATCGAGACCGAAGGGACGGTACGATCTCGATAGCTGCAAAAGGCCCTTCTTAACGGGGCGTTGTTGGGTGTGAGCCAACAAGATCAAAGAGGCACATAAGTTCCGGTGAAATTAGGTTCTCGGCACATGCGTTTGCCGACCAGCGATGGGTTCACGACACTTTCGGCATCGTATGAGTGTGATCGAAGCGGTGGGAAGGAAGCTTCAGACGCTGTCAGCTTCGTGATGAGACCTCCTTCGGGACGGAGCCGTCATATCCGATGCATCAGTTTCGACGGGAACTCCTTATGGATTATTAGATGTGTCTCGGGGCACGGAGACTGCTACACAGTTGAACCGAGGCTTCACGCGATTTCGATACCTTCGCACTTGAAGTTGCCCAACTTCTCCTCTTCGGCGAGAACATTGCCTGAGATGTCTGCGGCACCTATCCAGCTTTCAGTCTTGCCGCCGATCTCGACGGACTTCATGTAGAGAAATTCGTCTGGATGCCCGGGGATCAACTTGATTGATGAGGGACCGCGCTCCGGAACGCGTGTACCAACTTGGCGAACCTCAATGGTCTGGAACTGCGCATCAGCCTCGATCAGAAGGTTATTGCCCTTCTCACGCTCGTCGGTCGGTTCGTGGAATGGCTCCGTCGATACTTTGCGTGGAAAAAAATACCACCGTTCGCGGTATGGGTGCCATTCTGCAGCTTCGTGAACGATGTACCCTGCGTCGCCGACTTTGCAAGCTTCGCGGATGCGCCGATAGACATGGCTCCAATCCTCGCTGGCGACTGCGTAGCCTTCTGGTCCGAGGCGCTTGATCCACTCCTCCTGCCGCACTTTGCCATGGGATCCGACGATGAGTTCGTCGCCAACGAGCGTAGCCCATTCGCACTTGAAGCCTTTCTGGGCTTCGTCCCCCGAGCCTGTCATCAGCATTTGGCGCGGAATAATCATATGGTTTTCGCCGCGCAACTCGCCGACGATTCCCGTGCGGTCATCAAAGACCAGCATGTGGCGCCCCCATTTGAGCATCTCCGAGAACTCACCGCCACGAAAAGTGTTGGTATCTACCTCTCCGAATTTGGAAAAGACGTGAACCTCGCCGCCCGCATCGTCGGGGATGTGTTCAAAACGATAGCGGACTTGTCCTTCTTCATCGACCTCGCGATGGGCCCGGTCGAACCGCAGACGAGCCATGAAATAGGTCTCGCCATCTTCCAACGTTATCTGCGACGCGCGGTCCTCATCTGTTATCTGCATAATCATGTAGCTGGACGTGGTGGCATCGTAGCGCTCCAGTCTTTCGCGGTCGCGGGGCATGGCGTGCTTTCTCTGTCTGATCAACTCAAATTGAATGCGCAGTCTTCCAACCAATGCCCTTATCACCCAGTCCCTCGCAGGGCGACGCCGGGTGCTGAAAGAGAGCGAAAGGAATAGAGCAACAACCGTCTGAACCGATTGCCGAGCTGGCTTCGTTTTCGGGGTAATGCGATGGATTAGGTGTGGGCAAAATTTTCCGTACGACGGGAGACGAAGTCGACATCGTGACGCAGCTCACTGAACTAGGCATCGCCGATATCTTGGTATTGCCGATCGGGTGGGATTGGGGGAAAAGCAAACGCCAATCGGCCCTGTTGCATCAGGCCGTCTGTGAGGGGAACGCCTCCGTGGCAGCTTGTGGTCTACCGGTGCTATCGCCGTTGCGATCGGCCTCGGCTCCTATGACATCTTCCACCGCCACCTTCTTTCTCTTCGCGTGTCGACGCCTGTTAAAGGCGACCGTGAGGCCGATGAAGAGGGCGCCGTGGTGCGGCTTGGTCATCCGTGGTCTTCGCGCGAGCAATTCTGGTGGAAGGGCGTTTCGGATCGCTCCTCCGAAAGCGCCGACCTTTAAAGTAGTTTCTTACGGCGATATATTCTCAAGACGATGAAGGAATGGCAGTCTCATCAGGATCATAGCATCACATTTGGCGACCATGCTTTAGCACTTCTGGATCTCGACCACTTCAAGGATGTCAACGACAGGTTCGGGCATGACGTCGGTGATGCGGTTCTTGTTCGATTTTGCCAAACTGTCGTGAAAAGCATCCGCCGCAATGATCTCTTCGGGCGCATGGGAGGGGAGGAGTTTCTGATTTTCTTTCCAAATTGCAATTTGGAAGATGCAAAGGCACGATTGATCCAAGTTCAGCAGGATCTTCATGAACTTCAATTCGCAGATGCGCCAGGTTATCGCTGCTCCTTTTCAGCCGGCGTTTGCGAGATGCAGCGCGGTGTGAGGCTCGATCACGCCATCACCCTCGCCGATGAATGTTTATACGCGGCAAAATCGACCGGCCGTAACTGCGTCGTCGACAGTGCAACGCGTCGAAAGAGCACCAGGCATAACCCGTTGTTAAAACACTTTTGAAACAATCCTCCCGACTTGGGGGAGACTGCACATGCAGATACTGACTGACGCAATCAACGCTGCCTGCGAAACGGGCGATGCAGAATCCGGCACGATTCAAAGAGCACTCCAGGCCGTGCGGACACATCTTGGAATGGAAGTGGCCTATCTGTCGGAGTTCGTCGGCAACGAGTCAATCTTCCGGGTCGTTGATGCTCCCGGTCTTGAGCAGCTTATTAAACCCGGTGATGCTCGCTCGCTGGACGACGTTTATTGTCAGCATATTCTTGCAGGACGTCTGCCACAGTTGATTCCGGACACGTCCAAGGAACCGATCTGTCAATCCATGCCAATTACTGCGGCTGTACCGATCGGCGCGCACGTTTCAATCCCGATCATACTGCCCAATGGCGAACCCTATGGGATGTTTTGCTGCCTAAGCCCCCAGGCGAACGCATCGTTAAATGCGCGAGATCTGAATGTCGTGCGGCTTTTCGCTGATGTTGCGGCGCATCAGATTGGACGGCAAGTCGCCGACCGCAATGAGGTTGCTGACAAAAAGGCACTTATCGCAGGGATCATCGCCGGACGTGAATTCAAACTGGTCTTCCAGCCGATCATCAACTTTCGCACAGGAGAAGTGCGGGGCTATGAAGCCCTCTGTCGGTTCGAGTCGCTGCCGTATCGATCACCAGACATCTGGATCAATGACGCGAAAGCTGCGGGTCTTGGGGTTGAGCTAGAACTGGCGATCATCGATCGTGCGTTCGAGGTTTGGGTGGACGGCCCACCCAACACGTACATCGCGTTCAATGCTTCCCCAACGGCTCTGTGCGATCCTCGTTTCCTGACGTTGGTCGACGGTCGAGATCTGTCATCGGTTGTGTTTGAGATAACCGAACATACGGCCGTGGAAGACTACGCGGCCCTGAATGCTCAGCTCAATCATCTGAGGGCTCAAGGTGCCAAGATCGCAATCGACGACGCGGGCGCGGGCTTTTCCAGTCTGCGACACATCGTTCAGCTGGCGCCTGATTTCATCAAGCTGGACATGGCGCTCACCCGCGATATAGACAGCGATCCCTCGCGCCGTGCATTTGCCTCGGCCTTCGTGTATTTCGCACACGAGACGGGAGCGGAAATCGTGGCGGAGGGCATCGAGACAGATGCCGAGCTGCAGACACTCTATGCGCTGGGCATCAATGTCGGCCAAGGATACTATCTCAGCAGGCCGCTGGAACGGGATGCTGTGACACCGGCCAGCCTAGGCTATGGATCCGCTGTTTCGGCAGCGCGTTTTTGATCGCCTAACGACATCGGCTTGCTCACGGTCGACTGGTTCTGGTCCGGTTTGCTTTCGTCGCGCACCCAGCGTCATTGACAGCATTTTTGGGTTCCCATCCGTGGTGTTGCGGCGGTGGCCAGTCACTGTCGGTAATCACGGGCGTTTCAGCCCAGTTCTGATAGCCGAACCCTGAAAATATTGAGGCGGTGAGGTGGCGTCTCACAATGGGCAGTTTCAAGAGGCGATCGCTGGCACCGCCACGGGGCATCGCCTGCGTCAAGCAATGCATCATGGCAGCGCAGCTGTGATCGCCCTGGCCGACATCAATTTTTGAGCTGTCGGGCTGAACAGTCTCAGACGCGATACCGGCGACATTCTGTGGGGCCGGTCGAAACGGCATGGAGAGAGGCGTCCCTGGCCGTCATCATGATCAAAATCGGTCCTCTGTCGGCTGGCTCGCCGAGGAAAACTCGGCGCTCTCTTTTTGTCTCGCATGCGGATAAACGCGCTAACGCGCCGGTAGGATCGGACGATGGTCCAGCTTCGGTCTGCCGCGGAGCGGCGCAGACAGGCGTCAGTACGACCCTTGGTCGTTAACAGAGGAAGCAGGCCGTCGGTGATTCAGTGTTCCGGATCTCTCTGGCAAGATGTGCCGGCCGGCAGATCTTGGCGCTGTGGAGTGGTCCTCCCGCGCTTGGTCCTATGCGCCCTCCAGCCGCGATCTGTGCGCAGGAAATCCTTCAGCATGTGCGGGATCAGGACGGCGGCCTCGACAGGCTCATGGAGACGGCTGTGCTCGGCAGCGTATTCGTCGAGTTCCTCGGCGAGCGGCTCGGGCAGGAGCACGGTCTTGCGAACGTAGCGGACCTTCGGCAGGGGTCCGAGCTTCAGGTCGGTCATCTTGCGGCTCCGTAAGGTTCGAGCACGAGGTCGCGGGTGACGATCACGCGCACCGGGAATCCGTGGCGGATCGTGAGCGTCGGCGCGACCTGCAACTGGCGCTGGATGATCTGCTGACCGGCGTCGTTGATGGTGTCGCCCGCACCGCTGCGGATCGCCTGGATGAGGCGGTCCTCGTCGCTCATGGTCAGCTCGGTGGCTGCGGCGAGCAGGGTCGAAAGTCCGGCCGCCTTCGCTAGGTCCCACCAGTGATAGTCGACGCCATCCTCGAGGCCGGCATGGCCGGCGGTGTCGGCGCCCGGCTGACGCTCGAGAACGATCGAGCGACCGTTTGGAAAGATCAGCCGGTTCCAGACGAGCAACACACGGCGCTGTCCGATGGTGACGCCCGCATCGTATTGGCCGATGAGGCGCGTCCCCTGCGGGACCAGGAGCAGACTGCCGGTTGGGCTGTCATAGATGTGCTGCGTCACCTGGGCGGTAATCTGGCCGGGAAGGTCGGAACGGATGCCGGTGATGAGCGCTGCCGGGATGACCGATCCCGCTTGAAGCACATAGGGCGAGGCCGGGGCTGCGACACGATCGGGCGCGATGGTGCGCCGGTCCACTTCGGCGTTGAGGAAGGCGAGATGCCGGTCCTGCGTGCCACCCAGGCCGGACAGTGATGCGGTGGGTGCCTGTTGGATAGACGGCAGTCCCGAACCCGTATCCGATCGGGTCTGGAAGAAGAGCTGGCTGGTGCGCGCCGCCTCCATCTCGGCGAGTCGGCGCTGCTCCTCGGGGTCCGCCTGCGGCATGGGCATGGTTTCGGCCGGAATGGGGCGACCCTCCTCACGGGCACGCACGATCGGGCCGCCGAGGTCGCCCGGCAGCGGCGGGCCCAGTTGCGGAACATCGGGCTGCGGGACGCCGGTATAGTCGCTGGGAAGGCCCTGCAAGCCATCGGCCGTCTGGCGGCGGTCGGTGGTGAACAACTCCTCCTGGTCGGCTGCCCGCTCTCTGGTCTGGAGCGCGTAGATGAGCGCGCCGCCGATCGCGAAGCCAGCGACGACGCCGAGGCTCGCCAGCACCTTGCGCGAGATGCGGGTGACGGTTGGTGCTTCGGCGCGCAGCCGCATGGTCGCCGCCGTCTCGGACATCGCCCCCACGCCTTCGCCCTTTTTGGTCTCGTTGACGCTCATGGCTCCTGCCCTCCGCTTTCGCTACGGGCGTTCGTTGTTTGCCGGGGACCGCTTCTCACCCCGTCCGTCCTGACGATTCGCACAATCTGCTGGCGGTCGCCGCTGCCGAGCCGAAGTTCGGCGGCGGCGAACAGGCGGTCGACGATCAGGATCGTGTCGTGGATCCGGCTGTTGACGATCTCGGGTTCACCTTCCGGCCCGACGACGAAGATGGGGGGCATCTCGCCCTGGACGATGCCTCTGGGGAACTCGACGTAGACCCGGCGGCCGTCGTCATAGACCGAGACCGGCCGCCATGGCGGCGTATCGCCGTTGAGGCCGTAGCGGTAGTTCCGCGCAGCGACGGCCGGGATGACCGGGGCGATCGGCTCTGTCTGGCGCTGCGCGACGGGCGGCGGAGGATAAGCCCAGGCAATCGACGGCATGTAGGGGCCATCGTCAGCCCGCAACTCAATCATATAGATGCGCCGGTCGGTGGTGATGACGAGGTTGGTGATGATGTCGGGGCGTGTCGGCTTGACCAACACGTGCACGCGGCGGGAAACGCCGGACCCGCTCTCCGTGTCGCCGATGATCCAGCGCGTCGTGTCGCCGGCGGCGATCGGGCCGGCGCCGGTCAGGCTCTCGCCGGGCTCCAGCGCGATGGTCGTGATCTGTCCCGGCGAAGCGTAGACCTGATAGAGCGCGCCCGCACTCCAGGGATAGACCTGGATGGCGTTGAAGTAACCGTCGCGCCTCGGCTCGACGCGCGCGGCGGCGTTGGCGTTCTCGATTCGCGCCGTTGGCGTGCCGGCCGCCGCCCCGCCGCGCGCCGGCGTCCAGCCCGGCGGCACATGGACCGGCCTCGGGGTCTCGTCGGTGACGACGGCGGCCACGACGGGAAGCGGCGGCACGTCGGCGTCATAGCTGATCTGCGGGGGCTTATGCGCGGTTGCGCAGCCGGCGAGCACGGTCGCGGCCAGAAGCGATGCCATCAGCGCGGTGGTTCGAAAGGCCGGTTGCGCGGCCGGCACGGCGGTCGATCGGTTCATTGCCCCAGCTCCCGAGACCAGTTGATAGCGTTGACATAGACGCCGAGCGGATTGCTTCTCAGACGCTCGGCGTCTCTTGGCGGTTGGATCGCCACCGTCAGGATGGCGGTCCATCGCTCAGTGCCAGCGAGCTGGCCGCTCTCGAAGTGGCGCTCGGTCCAGGCGACGCGGAAGGAATTCGGTGACGCCCGGATCACGGACGAGACCTCGACGCTGACCTGCTGCCGGCCGACGCGCGCGAACGGGTCACTGCCTCGCGCATAGTCGTTGAGGGCGACGGCACCTCGATCGGTCGTGAACTCGTAGGCGCGCAGCCAGTTCTGCCGCACGACGATCGGATCGACGGGGAGGCCCCTGACCTGCTCGATGAAGCGGGCGAGGTGGAAGGCGATCTGCGGATCGGTCGGACGATAGTCTGCGACGGCCGGCTCGACGGCGCGGGCCTCGCCGCGACCATCGACTTCAACCACCCAGGGCACGACGGTCCCGCGCGCCGATTGCCAAACGAGGGCCGAAGCGAGGCCGGCGGAAAGCATCAGGCAGCCAAAAGCCATGAACCGCCAGTTGCGGGCCTGGACGCGGGCGGAGCCGATGCGGTCGTCCCAAATCTGCTTGGCGCGGCGATACGGAGTCTCCGGTTCAGGCGTCTTGCCGTAGCGGGTTGTGGGTCGCTTGAAGATGTTCATGTGCGGTCACTCTCGGAAAGGCTGATGGAGGAGCCGCCGCCATGGCCGTCGCCGGAGCGCACGGCATGGGCGGCGGCGGTGACGCCGTGACTCATGGCTTGGCTGCGGCGCATCCGTTGCGCCCAGGCAGGCGGCCCGCCCGGCGTCTCGGAGGGGGACGATGCGGCCGCGCTGTCGATGGTTCCCATGGAGGACGAGCCGCCGGTGGTGGCAGCCGCCGCGCGGCCGCCGGCGGCATAGGAGGAGCGGATGCTTTCGGCGGCGCGGGACATCGCGCGCTTGGTGGGAGCGATGGCGGCGGAACCGCCCGCGCGCGCGATCCCGCCGAGACCGGAGGCGACGCCGGCAGCGCCAGTCTTTGCGACAGACGCCAAAGAATACGCGGAGGAGGCACCACCCGCGACGGAAGCTCCACCACGCACCGCAGCCGCGCCGCCGGAGAGCGCAGCGGCTCCCCCGCGCGCGGCGAGCATGGCGCCGCCGCCGGCAGCAACGCCTGCGCCGGCGACGGCAAGGCCGGTGCCTACGGCCGCACCCGCGCCGAGCTGCGGGCCGCCCGAGACGATGCCGTTTGCGATTCCGGGGCCGAAGATGCCGAGGCCGAGAAGGGAGAGTGCCGCGAGGACGATCGCCATCGCTTCGTCGATGGTCGGCTGCTCGCCGCCGAAGCCGCCGGTGAATTCTCCGAACAGTGTCGAGCCGATGCCGATAATGACGGCGAGAACCAAAACCTTGATGCCCGACGAAACGACGTTGCCGAGTACCCGCTCCGCCATGAAGGCTGTCTTGCCGAAGAGACCGAAGGGAATTAGGACGAATCCGGCGAGCACCGTCAGTTTGAACTCGATCAGGGTGACGAAAAGCTGCACGGCCAGAATGAAGAATGCGAGGATCACCAGCGCCCAGGCGAAGAACAGGCACGCGATCTGGATGAAGTTCTCGAAGAAGGCGACCCAGCCCATAAGATCGCTGATCGAGTCCAAAAGCGGCCTGCCGGCGTCGAGCCCGGTCTGCGCGACGCGACCGGGGCGCATCAGATCGTCGGCGGTAAAGCTTGTGCCGGACGCCATGAGGCCGAGGCCGGCAAAGCTTTCGAAAACGATCCCGGCGAGCATGGTCCAGTTCGAGATGAGGTAGGCGAATACGCCGATGAACAGGGTCTTCTTCACAAGCCGCGCGATGATGTCGTCATCGGCGACCCAGGCCCAGAACAGCGCCGCAAGCGTCACGTCGATGACAATGAGCGTCGTCGCGATGAACGCCACCTCGCCGCCGAGCAAGCCGAAGCCGGAATCGATATAGGAGGTGAAGACTTCGAGGAAGCGGTCGATGACGCCGGTGTCGCCCATGCTCAACGATCCCCGTCTTGACCAAGAAAGCGGCGACGGTTCTCATCCCAGGCGGCGAGACAGTCCGCGTCTTCACCGGAGGCGTCACCCATCTTCTGGCAGCGCTCCAGCGTTTGGCGAAGCGGATTGACGGGCGCAACCGGGTTGGTCGTCGAGATCGGACGGGGAGGTTGAGGCTCGTTCTTGCGCGCCATGTCAATCGCCGCCGCCGTGACGGCAAAGGCTATGAAAATGACTGCGAGCAGGCGGGCAAGCATCTTTCCATCCATAGACCTGTTCCTCCCGTCGCCTGTCAGTCGGTGCCGAACATCCGGGCATTGCCGGGTTGATAGCCGGCGCCTGGCGCGAGGAAGCGCTGGCGCTGAATGCGCCCTTGCTCAGTGGCGGCCGCGCGCTCGGCGTCGACCAGCGCCTCGGCCCGGCTATTGGCGGCGAGCATGGCTGTGAGGTCGGAGATCTGCTGCGACTGAAGCGCGAGGAGCTGGTTGCCGGCCTGCGTCGCCTGGAGCGCGCCGACCGCGTTCTGGCTCTGGCCGACGAGCGCGGTCATCTCGGTGCGCTGGCCGTCGATATTGCCGACAACGCCCGCCTGAACGCGCATGGCGTCCTGAAGTCCGCCCACGGTGTTTCCCCATCGTTCGCGGGCCTGGTCGACAAGCTGCCGGTCAGTCGCGGAGAGGTCGATGTTGGCGTATTGCTGCTGGAACATCTGGTCGACCTGCTGCACGTCGAAGGCGATGCGCTGCGCTTCGCCGAGAAGCTGCTGCGTGCGAGCGACGGACTGCTGGAGCTGCTGGAGCGAGGAATGAGGCAGGCTCGTCAGGTTCCGCGCCTGGTTAATGAGCATCTGCGCTTCGTTCTGGAGCGACTGGATTTGATTGTTGATCTGCTCCAGCGAGCGCGCAGCCGTCAGTACGTTCTCGGCGTAGTTGGAGGGATCGAAGACGATCCGGCCGAACCCGAACTGCGCAAGAGCGGACGTGGCCATCATGGGCGTGAGCGCCAGCGCGACGACAGTTGCGGCGGCAAGCCGGCGGCGGGGGTGGGGCTGCGTACGGGTCATTGATCATTTTCCTCTTCGGGCTGGATGGGCGACACGGCTTCACGCGGCGCGGTCGGCTCCTGACCCGTGTCCTGCGGCGCGACATTGGGAAGGTCGGGGATGAGGTCGGCTGCCCAGCCGATGCCACACGCCCTGAGCCAGCCTTCGAGAAAGTGCTCGCGGCCGGCGGCGGCGAGCACGCGCTCGATACGGGCGTGGTGCTCTTTCGAAGACGCCGCGCAGAGCGCCAGCGCCACTTCGCCGAGGCCCAGCTCGAAGAGGCGGTTGCCCCGCCGGGACTGGCAATAGTAGTCGCGCTTCGGTGTCGCGCGGGCGAGGATTTCGATCTGGCGGTCGTTGAGGCCGAAGCGGCGATAGATCGAGAGGATTTGCGGCTCGATGGCCCGATCGTTCGGAAGCAGAAGCCGCGTGTGGCAGCTATCGACAATCTCGGCCGTGATCGTGCTCTTTTCGAGCTGCGCGAGGGACTGCGTTGCGAAGACGACGCTGGCGTTTTTCTTTCGCAGCGTGACGAGCCATTCGGCGATCTGCCTTGAGAAAGCCGGGTCGCCCAGCGCCAGCCATCCTTCGTCCACGATGATGAGGGTGGGCCGGCCGTCGAGGCGTCCGGCGATGCGGTGGAAGAGATAGGCGAGCGTCGCCGGGGCCGCTCCGCTCTCGATCAACCCCTCCGTCTCGAAGGCGACGACCGACGCCGTGCCGAGATTCTCGCTCTCGGCGTCGAGCAGGCGGCCGTAGGGACCGCCGACGCAATAGGGCTGCAACGCCTGCTTGAGATCATTCGATTGCAGGAGCACGGACAGCCCGGTCAGCGTGCGCTCCTCGATCGGCGCCGACGCGAGCGAGGTGAGCGCCGACCAGAGATGCTCCTTGACGGCGGGCGTGATCTGGACGCTCTCGCGCGCCAGGACCGCGGCGAGCCACTCGGCCGCCCAGGCGCGCTCGCCGGAATCATGGATGCGGGCGAGCGGCTGGAGCGAGACGGAGGCGTCGGCGCCCTCGGTCATCCCGCCGCCGAGATCGTGCCAGTCGCCGCCCATGGCGAGCGCCGCGACGCGGATCGAACCGCCGAAGTCGAAGGCGAAGACCTGCGCGTTCTCGTAGCGGCGGAACTGGAGCGCCAGAAGCGCCAGCAGCACCGACTTGCCGGCGCCGGTCGGGCCGACGACGAGGGTGTGGCCGACGTCGCCGACATGAAGAGAAAGCCGGAACGGTGTCGAGCCTTCGGTCCGGCCGTAAAGCAGCGGGGGTGCATCGAAATGCTCGTCGCGTTCCGGCCCCGCCCATACGGCTGAGAGGGGGACCATATGGGCAAGGTTGAGGGTGGAGACCGGCGGCTGCCGGACATTGGCGTAGACGTGGCCGGGCAGGGAGCCGAACCACGCTTCGACCGCATTGACTGTCTCGAGGATCGCGGTGAAGTCGCGGGCCTGGACGATCTTCTCGACGAGGCGTAGCTTCTCGGCAGCCAGCGCCGGGTCGCGGTCCCAGACGGTGACGGTGGCGGTGACGAAGGCTTCGCCCACATCGTCGCTGCCGAGTTCCTGCAGGGCCATGTCGGCGTCGGCCGCCTTGTTGGCCGCGTCGCTGTCGAGCAGGGTCGACGCCTCGTTGGTCATCACCTCCTTGACGATGGCCGCGACCGACTTGCGCTTGGCGAACCATTGCCGCCTGATCCGGGTCAACACCCGCGTCGCGTCGGTCTTGTCGAGCAGGATCGCGCGGGTGGACCAGCGATAGGGAAAGGCGAGCCGGTTCAGCTCGTCGAGGATGCCGGGGAAGGTCGCAGTGGGGAATCCGGTGACGGTGAGCGTGCGAAGGTGGTGCTCGCCCAGACGAGGTTCGAGCCCGCCGGTCAGCGGCTCGTCGATCAGGATCGCGTCGAGATACATCGGCGTCTCGGGCACGCGCACGCGCTGGCGGCGCGTCGAGACCGTCGAATGGAGATAGGTCAGCGTCTCGCCGTCATCGAGCCAGCCGACTTCCGGCACTAAACCCTCGACGAGTTGGAGGATGCGGCTGGTGCGATCGACGAAACCGGCGAGCATTTCCCACGGATTGATGCCGCTCTGCGCCTTGCCCTCGTAGAGCCAGCTCTCGGCGCGGCTCGCTTCCTCGGCCGGCGGCATCCACAGGAAGGTCAGGAAGTAGCGACTCTCGAAATGCACGCCCTCGGCCTCGAACTGCTCGCGCCGTTCGATGTCGATCAGCGCGGAAGCCTCGTCGGGAAAGCGGCTGTCGGGATACTGCGTGGCCTGGACGCGCTGCGCCTCCACGAAGATGGCCCAGCCGGAGCCGAGCCGGCGCAGCGCTTTGTTGAGCCGCGCGGTGGCGCCGACCAGTTCGGCCGGCGTGGCGCTGTCGAGATCGGGACCACGGAAGCGCGCCGTGCGCTGAAACGAACCGTCCTTGTTCAGAACGACGCCCCGCGCGACGAGGGCGGCCCAGGGCAGGTAGTCGGCGAGGCGGACGGAGCCGTTGCGGTATTCGGCGAGGTTCAGCATGACGATCCCCTCACGCGCGGAAGAAGGACGGGTAGCGCAGGTGCCGGCGCGTCACGTCCATGAACAGCGCGTCGCGCCGCGCCGCCCAGACGGCGGCGAAATGCCCGATCGCCCAGATGACGAGGCCGGCGATCCAGAGCCGCAGGCCGAGCGCGATGGCAGCGGCGATGGTGCCGTTGGCGATGGCGACGGCGCGCGGCGCGCCGCCGAGCAGGATCGGCTCCGTCAGCGAGCGATGGACCGGCGCGAAGAAGCCGCGGACCTCTTCCATAAGCGGTTCTCCCATCATACGAGCGCCCCGCCGCCGAACGAGAAGAAGGAGAGAAAGAAGCTAGACGCGGCGAAGGCGATCGACAGGCCGAAGACGATCTGGATCAGGCGCCGAAAGCCGCCCGACGTGTCGCCGAAGGCGAGCGTCAGGCCGGTGATGATGATGACTGCGATGATCTTGGCCACCGGCCCTTCGATGGATTCGAGGATGGATTGCAGCGGCGCTTCCCATGGCATGGAGGAGCCGGCGGCATGGGTGGCGGACGTCATCGCGAGCGTCGCAAAGGCGACTGCGCCGACGGTCAGGACGTGGCGGTCGAAACGGATAGGTCGTGCGGGCATGGCTGGTCAGTCCTCGTTCCTGGTGGTTGCGAGCCTGAGGCGGTAGTCGCCGTCGGGGCCGAGGCCCTCGACGGCGGAAAGCTCGGTAAGGCGGCGCGCGGCACCCCGGCCGGAGAGCACGGCGATGAGGTCGATGGTTTCGGCGATCAGCGCGCGCGGGACGGTGACGACGGCCTCCTGGATGAGCTGCTCCATGCGCCGCAGCGCGCCGATGGCCGAGCCGGCATGGATGGTGCCGACGCCGCCGGGGTGGCCCGTGCCCCAGGCTTTGAGGAGGTCGAGGGCCTCGGCCCCGCGCACCTCGCCGATCGGGATGCGGTCGGGCCGCAGACGCAGCGAGGACCGCACGAGATCGGAGAGCGTCGCCACGCCGTCCTTGGTCCGCATGGCGACGAGGTTCGGCGCGCTGCACTGAAGTTCGCGGGTGTCTTCGATCATGACGACACGGTCGGCCGTCTTCGCCATCTCAGCGAGGAGCGCGTTTGTGAGCGTCGTCTTGCCGGTTGAGGTGCCGCCTGCCACGAGGATGTTGCGCCGAGTGGCGACGGCGAGGCGCAACGTTTCGGCCTGACCGGCGTCCATGACGCCTGCGGCGACATAATCGCCAAGGCTGAATATTGCCACGGCGGGCTTGCGGATAGCGAAGGTGGGCGAGGGCACAACAGGGGGCAGAAGGCCCTCGAAGCGCTCGCCGGTCTCGGGTAACTCGGCCGACACGCGCGGGCGAAGCGGATGCACTTCGGCACCAACATGATGCGCCACTAGACGAATAATGCGCTCGCCGTCGGTCGGCGACAGCCGCTCGCCGGTATCGGCCAGCCCCTCGGCGAGACAATCCACCCACAGGCGGCCGTCCGGATTGAGCATGATTTCGACAACGCGGCGGTCTGCGAGGAAGCCGGCGATGGCCGCTCCCATCGCGGTGCGCAACATTCGCGCTCCGCGTGACGTCGCCTCGCTGTCCCGTTTGAAGTTTGCCATCCTGTCCCCGTCGATAACAAGCTCGCGCCTGCCGTAAGCGCGGTGGGGACGATTAAGAGAACCGGAAAATGCCGCTTGGCAACAGTGAATCGATCGTAGAATGGCGGTGGCGTGGGCAAGCGAGTGAAAGACGTAATCGGGGATTGTGGTCCGTGTGGCGGACCGGTGACAACAGAGGCGGTTCGCAGATGTGGATCTCTCCAGGTATGTCGTCACGCGACAGCGCGCGGTGCGTCTCAACGGTTGCGTCGCGGTCAGATGGTGACACACAGTTTTTGAGTGAATCCCCGCTTGGCTAAGGTTTGCGGCAAAGCCATTGGGCTGTCTGGTCGCGCACCTTGATCTGGCTTCGAAGCAGCCGCGTCAATCGTCGGTGCTGACGCAGGACAGTCATGGGTGATGGAAAGGACCAGCAGCGAAAGTGGCGGTCACTCTAATTGTCATAGGCGATAGGTTGAATCCGCTCCGGAGCCATCGGTAAGCGGAGTGTTCGGCGTCAAAATGCTTTGGGCATGGTCGCTTGTAGCGCTAAAGAGAACGGCAGATAGCCTCTATCGACACTGCCACTGTCGTCCTCACCGTCTCTCAATTCCGCGTGAGATCAGCCGGCTGGTGTTTACCCGATCGCGCACCCGTGTTCCTTCCGATGTTGGATTGGAACGAAGGAACGTTGCGTGCAGAAACGGCGGGCCACCAAGCGGCTTTCGAAGACCTATCTGGTGACCGGTGCAAGTTCCGGTATCGGACTGGCCATCGTGAGATGCGTCACGGCGGAGGGCCATGACGTCATCGCGACGGGCCGCAGACCGCACGCGTCCTTGCCGGCCGACTATCCCGACATTGCCTATCACAAGCTCGATCTGACGGAGACTGCGTCGCTAAAGCGCTTCATCGACCAGCACGTCGACGGCGTCGATCGAGCGCTGCTCTGCGCCGGCGCAGGATTTTATCGCAGCCTTGCAGAAGAAAACGCGCGCGATGTCGAGCACATCGTATCCATCAACCTCACTGCACAGATCCGGCTTGCGCACGCGCTCTACGCAAAGCTTGCCGCACGCCAGGGGCGCCTGGGCCTGGTAGGCTCAGTCGCACACAAGGGTGCGGCGGCCATGCCGGTCTATGCGGCGACGAAGGCGGCACTCGATGGGTTCGGGCGGGCGCTTGCACTGGAATGGCAGGACCGTGTCGCCGTCCGCGTGTTGCACCCCGGTCCCACAAGCACGGGCATGGCCGAACGCGCCGGGCGTCCAGCAGACTGGCTATCGAAGCTGATGCTGCCACCGAACGCCGTTGCGGAGATGATTATCGACGGGCTTGAAGGTAACCGGGGGTATCGCCAGACGCTTTCCTACGGCCGGTATCTGCCGCGATTGCTTTTGCGAGCGGTACGATGATGCACGTCCTCATCACAGGCGGGGTGAAGGGCCTGGGTCATGCCTGCCTGCGCGCTGCGCTGAACGACGGAGCCCGAATTACCGTCCTGGATGTGGACGCCGACGGTCTGGCGCAATTGCCGGAGAGCGTCGCGGTCATTCGCGCCGATCTGGCTGAGGCAGCCGACCTCAAAGCGGCGGTCGACCGACTGGAAGCCTCAGACCCGTTTGATGTCGTCATCATCAACGCGGGTATCAATGCAACTGGGGCATTCGAAACGCTTTCGGTCGCACAGCAGGCAAGGGTCGTCGCCGTCAACCTCACCGCACCCATGCTGCTCACCACGGCCTTGATTAAGGCCGACAGGATCGCGCGCGGTGGCCGACTCGTTTTCGTCGGCTCGCTCTGCCATTTCGTCTCCTACCCCGGCGCCAGTACCTACGCCGGCACCAAGGACGGCCTCACCGTCTTTGCGCGCAGCCTGCGCCGGCCCTTGCGCCGGTCACTGGGCATCCGGGTTCAGGTGATCGCTCCCGGACCGATGGACACCGACCATGCGACGGAGCACTCGCCGGCGCTGGACAACCGCGGATCGAGGGTCTCTCCCGCCCTTGTCGCCGACGCCATCTGGCGAAGCCGGTCGCGCTTCATGATCGTGCCCGGAATGGCGGCCGGCAGCGCCTCGCTGTTGGGCCGGCTGCTGCCCGGATTGGCGGGCAACATCATGCGGCGGGTGATCTTCGAAAAGCTGCAAGCGCGCGCACTGGCGCCGAGCGATCCGTCGCTATGACGCAGTGCTTACGGCCGACGCAACTGTAACCATCGCGACATTCGATCAAGGAGCCATTGATGACTTCGAACCCGCTTCACATGACACGTCGAGCCTTTGGCCTTGGCGCCGTTGCAACCGCCGGAACATTGCTTTGCGGAATCGGCGCAGCCCATGCGGCCGAAGTGCCGTTTGACGGATCCTGGGAACATCTGACCTTCCGCCGTCTGGAGCCCAATCAGTTCACACCGGGCAACGGCGAACTGCGCGTCGTTGCCGACGGCAGTTCTTCGATCTTCTACCGCATGCTCGAGCCTTCGCTTCATGGAGCGCAAAGGGCAAGCTGGACATGGCAGGTCGACAGCTCGGTACCGCCATCGGACCTGTCCACGATAGGCGCGGACGATCGCAATCTCGGGATGTTCTTTGTCAGCCTCGACCCCGCTGGTGCCGAACGTGTCCGTCCAGGAACCAACATCCGCAGCCTCATGACCAACCGGTCGGCCCGGATTCTCATGTATACCTGGGGCGGAAACACGGCGCCCGGCACCGTCGTGCCGAGCCCTCATGCGCCCGGTCGTCTTCGCAACCTGATCACGCGCCCGGCAGGGACGGGCCGCTTTATGGAAGACATCGATCTTGCGGCAGACTTTCCCAGAGTCTTCGGTCAACCACTCGAACGTCTTGTCGCCGTGGCCATCTCCTCGAACAGCGAAAACACCCCGGCTCGCGTTGAAGCGTTGATTTCTGACTTGACGGTGAGCTAGCCGTCTGACGGCTTTGCGGCCGCTCAGTGACTTAAGCAGCCCGGACCGCGATCTGACGATCGTCAAACGGGCTTCAATCACCAAATTGGCAGCGTTCAATGCTGTGATCGCAGCCAAGAATAAAGGGAGAGAGGCGCTTGCTTTCATTGCGCCTTGGACATGCGTTGCGGTCTAACATTCGATCGGGCATGGAGTGGAATTAAGCCTCGGGGGGACTTGCTCTTCCCAGGGCGGTTCCCAATGAGCGCGATCGGCCAGAACGCTCGGCGTCTCCGGGTCGAACGCACCAACAAACCGTCTAAGCCAAGAGGGTCTTATCACAAGCTCGACGACATCGTTCTTCCGGCGGAACTGCGGCCGATCATAGACCAGCGGCCAACCTATGGATATCGCCGGGTGACGGCATTGCTGAACCGGCAGAGGCGACGGGATGGCCTGCCCACGGTCAACGCCAAGCGCGTGCTCAGTGTCATGCAGCAAAACGGGTTGACACTCCCAAAGCAGACGGCTCTGCGGCCTACCCGCGCCCACGACGGCGTCGTCCTTGCGCTGAGCTCCAACATCCGCTGGTGCTCAGATCATCTGGAGATCTGTTCCCGTAATGGCGAGGTGGTCCGCATTGCGTTCGACATCGATGCCTGCGACCGGGAGATCATCGCCTGGTCAGCCGTGGCCAATGCCGGCATCTCCGGTGAAATGGTCTGTGACTTGATGATCGCGGCGGTCGAACGCCGCTTCAAGACCCTTAAGGTCCCGCGCCGACTGGAATGGCTCTCGGACAATGGCAGCGCCTATATTGCCAGGCAGACCGCGCAGGTCGCCGCTGCCCTCGGCATCAATCTGCTCTTCACCCCGGTTCGAAGTCCGCAGAGTAACGGCATGTCCGAGGCCTTCGTCAAAACACTGAAAAGGGACTACGCCTCGACCGCCATCCTCCCAGACGCCGATACCATCATGGCCTTGCTGCCCGACTGGATCGAGGCCGCACGGGCGGCATGGCCGACGGCGTCATCACAACACCGTCTCATAATTCGCCGGCGGATGGCGGCATCAAGTATATCCCACCGCACGGTGGACCGGCGGGTGCAACGACGACCGGCGCGATCGAAGGCATCGCCAATGAATTCCGGAAGGCCGGCCTGGCGGGTGTCCGCCGCATTCCTTACGAGCGTGCTCTGAGCAAGTCCGCTAACAGACTTTCATGCCAAGGATCGAGATGCTGGACGAGCAAGCAGGCCGTGTCTGGCATTGGCGGAAGTGCATGAAGAAGACCTCGACATGCCTCCAGCCCGCCCGCCGACGCGCCAATTGCGACCACCCGAATGTTGGTTGGGCCCGATCCATTCATGGGGACCGACGCCTGGCTAGCCGCTTGTGACGGCGACGCAGCCTGGTCGGACATGCTCCTAGACATATTTCGGTTGTCCTTTGAGGCTGCCATCCAACGGATGCACAGCGCGACCATAGCACCTTGTCGACGCGGCGCAGTTGCCCCCGTGGCGACCCTCATTGTCATTCGGCGGCTTCTGGGCGCAGTCATCCGTTCGGCGAGATTGACACTGCGAAAGGCATCGGCGGCTGAAAGCCCTTAAGCCGAAGCGCGTTGCCGAGAACAAAAACGCTAGATAACGCCATTGCTCCAGCGGCGAAAACGGGCGATAGCAGCATACCATTAATCGGAAAGAGCGCGCCTGCCGCCACCGGGATCAGGGCGATGTTATAGGCGAAGGCCCAGAACAGGTTCTGCCGGATATTGCCGATCGTCGCCTTCGACAGCGCTATCGCGTTAGGCACGCCCTGGAGACTGCCGGACATCAGGACCACGTCGGCAGCCTCGATCGCAACGTCCGTACCGGTTCCGATCGCTAGGCCGACATCCGCTTCGGCGAGCGCCGGGGCGTCGTTGATCCCGTCGCCGACGAAGGCCAGCCTCCCGTGTTCCGTCTTCAGGCGACGTACTGCGTCGACCTTGCCGTGGGGGAGGACTTCGGCGATGACCTCGTCAATACCGAGGCGGCGGGCGATGGCCTCTGCCGTCCGGCGATTGTCTCCGGTGATCATTGCGACCTTGAGGCCGAGCCGGTGCAAAGCATCAATCGCCGCGGGAGTGCTGGATTTGACCGGGTCGGCGACCGCTAGAACGGCCGCGATCCGCCCGTCGATCGCCGCGTAGATGGGAGACTTACCTTCATCCGCCATTCCGCCGGCGTCCTGCCGAAACCGGTCGGTCGGGAGGCCGAGCTTAGCCATGTACCTGTCTGCACCGATGTCAACGCGCTTCCCTTCCACCATGGAGGTGACTCCGAGGCCCGTTACGGCCTCGAACTGCGAGACTTGCGGAAGAGAAAGCGAGGCCGTCTCGGCGGCGTCGACGATCGCCCTCGCGATGGGGTGTTCCGACTTGGCTTCGACGGCCGCAATGGTTGCCAGCACCACATCCCGGTCAAAACCATCAACGGTCGCGAAGTCAGTCAGAGAAGGCCTGCCCTCGGTCAGAGTGCCGGTCTTATCGAGCGCGACGACGCGTGCTTCCCGCAGGATCTGGAGCGCCTCGCCCCTCCGGAAAAGCACACCCAGCTCGGCCCCTCGGCCTGTGCCAACCATAATTGAAGTAGGCGTGGCGAGGCCCATGGCGCAAGGGCACGCGATGATCAGGACGGCGACCGCGTTGACGAGCGCGAAAGTCAGCGCAGGGTCCGGGCCGAAAATGTACCAGACACCGAACGTGGAGGCTGCGACAGCCATGACGGCCGGTACGAACCACAGCGTCACCTTGTCGACCATCGCCTGTATGGGAAGTTTGGAGCCTTGCGCTTCCTGGACCATCCGGATGATCTGGGCGAGCACTGTCCCGCCTCCAACGGCAGTCGCCTTAATCGACAGCGCGCCAATCTGGTTCACCGTGCCGCCGACGACTTCGCTGCCGGCGGATTTGGAAACCGGCATGGGTTCTCCGGTGATCATCGACTCATCCAAATAGCTTTGGCCGTCCGTAACTTTGCCATCGACGGGCACCCGCTCGCCCGGGCGGACTTCCACGATGTCGCCGGGCACTACTTCGGAGACGTCAAGCTCGAGCACGCGTTCGCCGCGGCGCACGCGCGCGGTCTTCGCCTGAAGGCCGACCAAGCGTTTGATCGCTTCCGACGTGCGGCCTTTCGCGCGCGCCTCGAGAAACCGTCCTAATAGTATGAGGGTTACGATGACCGCAGCGGCTTCGTAATAGACGTTCACAGTCCCCGCTGGCAGCAGACTGGGAGCGAAAGTTGCGACCAGTGAGTAGCCGTAGGCTGCTGCCGTGCCGACGGCGACGAGCGAATTCATATCCGGCGCGGCGCGGAATAGCGCTGGTAGACCCTTATTGTAGAACCGCAAGCCGGGTCCGAAAAGCACGAGCGACGTCAGCGCGAACTGCGCGTACCAAGCGCGGTCCATGCCGATGGTGCCCATGACATAATTGTGTATTGCCGGCACCAAGTGCGAACCCATTTCGAGCGCGAAGACGGGGAGCGTTAAGACAGCCGCGATGATCAAGTCCCGCTTGAGTGCGGTTAGTTCGGCATCTTTGCGGATCTGCGCGTCGCCGGCGACCGACAGCCCGTCGCCAACGACCTCTGCTTCGTAGCCGGCGTCCGACACGGCCGAGACGAGGGCCGCTGGGTCGGCGGTCCCGCGAACGACGGCGCGTTCGGTCGCGAGGTTGACCGCTGCGGACGTGACGCCCGGAACCGTAGCGAGCTTCCGTTCGACGCGGCCGACGCAGGATGCGCAGGTCATGCCTTGAATCGCCAGCTCGACAGAAGCGTTGGGCACCGAGTAGCCTACTTTTTCTAAGGCGCCGATAAGGGAGTGACGGTCGACCGGACGATCGAGACGTATCTCGGCTTTCTCCGTCGCCAGGTTCACCGCGGCCGCGGCGACGCCAGGCACGGCCAACAGTGCCTTTTCGACGCGCCCGACGCATGAAGCGCAACTCATGCCTTCAATCGACAAGGTGAGCGTTGCGACCGTCGGTTGGATGTCTCTTAGAGGAGCATTCATGGGAGGTCGTCCTTTTCATTCAAATTCTGTGGATGCGAAAGGTCGCCTTTCCAGTAACGGGAAGGT